>CAWBDW010000066.1:0-709158 GCA_963787545.1 uncultured Acidobacteriaceae bacterium | reverse complement strand
AGCACGGCTTCCATCACTGTTCCTTCTGGTAACCAAAAGATTGGCTGCTCGGAAGGACGGAAATCCAGCGCCTTGCGTGGTTTCTCCTCCACAGATTGCATCTCCGGCTCGGTATGTGCAGCGATTGCTGTTGCCGAGTGCGGGGCAGATTGCTCGCCCGACACTTGCGCCGGACCGGGAGGATTCGGTGAATCTTGGCGTACGATGTTGTCCGAAAAGAGAGATTTGTATGCCTGCTGTTCCTTTTCGGTTTGAACCTGCGACTTTTGCTGCTGCCCTTCTGTACCCGAGCCAGCGCCGTAAGCGCCCTGGAACTGCTGGCGAGCAAGCGCCGCATCTTGAAGCGCCGCGGCACGCTGTATGTCCTCAGCCGTCGGTGGCGCTTGCGGCGGCAAGACCCTCGTCGAGCTTCACGCATCGCATTCAGTTGTAGCTGCTCGCGCTGTCGTGCCTCTTCCTGGAACTGCGCCTCGGTCTGCTTCAGGTTGTTCTCCCAATCTCGAATTTGCGAGGGGCTTGGATTTGCTGTTGGGCTGTTGAGCCCCGGATAGCAGATGACTTTGGGAAGTGGCCCCGATCCGATCCGATCAAGTTCGCCAGTATAAGTAGAAGGATGATGGCGGCTACGCCGAAGTAGATATAGCGCTTATGTCTGTTGCTCAATCCGCTTGGCCGAAGGTTCTGCGGATCTGGCATGGGTGGCGGCTGAATATCGTTCTGTCGAGGTGTGTTCCCTTGGCCATTGGCGCTGGTTGTCCTTCAGTCAGCATTAGCCGGCGTTTTCGCGATGAAACTTGAGCTGGCTTTTCCCCACGCGAAGATAACCGTCGTTCAAAATTTTCGGTATCGTGTAGCGGCCGTTTTTGAATTCGTATTGGATCAGGGAAGGCTTGCCGTCCTTCATTTCATAGATCGAGGGTGCTTCCTGTGGGTTCGCCTCGATATATGTGAAGCGATCATCGTGGTAAATCGCCGTTACGTTGAATGGCCCTTTCCCGCCGCCGTCGAATTTGTAATCGTGCTTGATCGTCGCTGGATAGGAAGCTTGCAATTCGGCTCGTTCCCGCTCTAGCTCCTTCTGCAGAGCGGCTTGCTGGTGTTGAAGCTGCTGCTCAGCTTGATTCGCCGCGTTCTTGTACTCCTCAACCGCGTCTGCACTCACAAATCGTGGTTTATCCTTCATGGCGACAATCGCGCTCTGGTCTGCCGGGTTGACAAACACCTTTAGATCGGCATGAGCATTCGCGACGCCTGAACCTCTGTCGCCAGGAAACTGTAGACGTTCCCACTCGCGGTGATCAGATTGATATTCGTGCGTCCACCGGTCTTCGCTGGCTTTACATAAGCGAGATTGCCCGTCCAGTTGACCGGCCAATAATCTTTGTCTCCGCACGTGACCTCGACAATCGATTCTTCTTTAGACAACTCGATCATGGTGGTGAAGCGAATTTCTGTGGCGATTGGCACGATGTCAGTGTTGTGGTACGAGACCGTCCGACTGGTTGTGTTCGGATCTCCAGCAAGTATCGTCTGATCGGCAGCAAGGGCCGACCCCAGGCACGCGACTGCGAAAACGAATGTTAATTTCGATAGCTGCATCTCTGTTAAGCCTCCAAACAACTGGCCTGCTCGGCCAAAACTTTTAAACCTTCTTCAATCCCGTGCTCGGAAAAAGCTACTTGCCGCCGTGTGTTGTCATGAGGCGAATTCGTGTACTGCCAATAAGCCCACGGCTCCAAATCGACGTTGAGAAGTTTTGAGCGTTGCTCTGTTTTCACCAGAAATTGACGTTTGGGAATGAGCGTGGAAAATAGCTGGACCTCTCTTTCGTTCAGGTGAAACATCTCCTGATAGGAGGCGTAATCGGCTCCGGCGTTGGCGAGCAGAATTTTCGTCGGGCAAATCTCATTCACCAACTCGAGAATGCCCGCTTTTCGCAGGTCAGCCGCCGATTGGGTGATCAGGCCGATACCACCGTTGTGTTTCCGCCAAGTCTTACCGGCGCCGACAAGATAGAGCCGGGCGGTCTCATTGGCCAGGAAACGCCAAACCTCATCGGCCCACAATTGTTTGTAAACGTTCAGCGTGGCCGGATCGGTTACTACCTGATTGATGCGTTGAAAAATGTAGAACAGCAACGGCTCTAGCACTCGGGGGTAGATCTCGTCCATGCCTTGAAAGTCGAATGTCTGAAAGTGTGAGAACGTGAGTGTGTCTTCAGGATTGTCAAAAACCGATCCGTACTGACCACGACCGATCCACGGCTGGATGTACGGCCTCATTTGCGGTGGTAGGCCGAGTGCTAAATTGCTCAACGTGCGATGCTCGGCATCCAGAACATACATTCCTTCAATCGCCTCGAACAGCTCTCGGCTCACGTCAGCACTCTGCTCGTATCCGCTACTGCTAAGCAGCAATTCAACGAATGTGAACAGGAACTGTAGATTCTCAGCCGTGCCCGGTAGCACAAACGGGTTGATTCGGAACGACTGAAGACCGTCCCCAAACTGCATATGAACATATGAGCCGTCATGCTTAGCTGTGATTTGCCGATAGCTGCCGCCAATATCGAGAATGAATGTGTGCGGTTCGTGCTTCTGCGAATGATCAATGAATAGGTTTGTGAGTACTGATTTGCCGGAACCCGGCGCTCCGAAAATCAGCACACCCAACTTGTCACCGTCGTGAAGGTTGAAATAGTAGGGCGTTTGATCGTTCGTTTCGAGCACAACCAGGTGCTCTCCGCGAAGATGGCCGTTCAACTTATCGCCCGAATGCGGCGCATAGAGGAACGAGAGATCGGCGTAATTGGCGCTCAGAAGCCAGCTTCGGCGCAAGTTGAATGCCTGGTTTCCCGGAATGATGGACAAATAAGCATTTAAGGCGTTGTACGTCTCGTGAATTAACCCGCCTTCGTAATTGCCAAAGATCTTGACCACATCTGCTGCTGCCCTTTGCAGGCTGGCTTTTGCGTTCCAGCCGTAGAGTACGATCGTGAAGGAGAATTCGCCTAGATATTCGCCGCCGTTATTGATCCGCGCCAAAGTTTTATCGAGATCCTCGACGTCATTCAGGGCGGATTTGTCTGCAATGACGTTCTGCCGGTTTCCCCGATTTACGACCATGCTGATGATGGAAGGAATATCGGCAACCCATTGCGACCAGTGAAAGTGCGATTGCGCCGCCCGAATCGTTGTCACAGCCTTTTCGTTCAGGACGCGCTTGAATTCAGAGCACAGGATGAAGTTGGTCTGTAGTCCAAGAAGATCACGAAGCACGTTTGGGAACGTATTGTGCGGTGGCTCTTTGAGCGAAAGCACTTGAAGCTGCGCAGTCCCAATAGAAAGCCCGTCATGGGTGCATGTGAGCGGCGAACTGGCCATGTAGTAGTCGATGTGGCCGTCGTGCTTCAGTCGCTCTGCTGCCGCAATTTCAGGGTCTAAGTTCGTCAGAAGGCGAAAGAAGCCGAACGTCTCGTACTTGTCGAGCAATCTGATTCCGAGTAGGTCTCCGATATTCCGCTGAAACGATTGAGCCTGGCCGAGCAGAAGGGTGCGATTGCGCTCCAGGTCACTCGTGAGAACCCGCAGAACTCTCTTGGTGGAGAATGCTCTATTGATTGCGGCCGCAGCGATAGTCGGCGGCTCCAACAGAAGTACGTAAACAAGTTGAATCGTGTATAACCCCGCAGCCTTGGACTGCAAATGTTCTTGCCGACTTTGGACTGTTTTCTGAACGGCCGAATTTGCATAGTCCGTGCGCTGTTCGATAGCCGCCCGGTCCCGCTTAATGACGTATTGGTATAACCGGAATCGCTCGTCAAAAGACCGCCATGCCGCCGCCGCGCGACGTGTGTATGTCTCCAACATGGAGTCCGTCAAGCACTCGTAATCGATACCTTGCACCCCGAGCGCAATCCCAATCTGATTAGTCTTGGTCAGAAACACGCGCTCGTCGATGAACCGGTGCGGAGCGAGAAGCGAATGGATCGCGCCGGCGTCTTTGTACGGTTTTAAGAATTTGCGAAGGGTTACCATGCCCGCTGTCTCCTTTGTTCGAAGGATGCCCGGAACCATTCACGTTTCATGGGGTCATAGAGCGCCTTCTGTTTTCGGACCTGGTTCAGCACCATGAAGATATTTGGGTCCCGCCGCGTCAGGCGGCGCCCTATCGTGCAGAACACCCAAAACAGAATTAACGCAGCGATTTTGGAACCATTCGCGCCGATGATGACAGACAAGATGAATGCCAAACCCGCGAGCTTGCGGTCCACGCCGATGATGAGTAACGGTTTGTTCAAGGCTCTTGCTGCCGGTCGCACTAGAGGCATCTGAACCTACAGCCCTTGAACCCAAGTGATGATTGGCGATGCGAAGAGCGCAAAGATCAGCCCCAGAAAAAGGCCGGAGACCTTCGCAATCGTGCCTGGCCCACCAGCCATCAAGCCGATTCCGCAAATGATGCAAAGAATGATGCCAAGCCACTTGGCGATGGCGATCATCTCAGTGGCAATGCCCTGAGCCGCCTGGCCAAAGGAACTCGATTGCGCGAAAGCAATGGCTGCCGTCGCACCAAAGACTAGGAACCAACGACCGGCATGCGGAGCGCATATCCGAATTACGTGAGAAACTCTTGTCATGAAAACTCCAATCTGAGCTCTTCACCCCTCTCAGGGATCTGCTGGGCTCTACTTTCAGCGAGGGTTTCAGGCAGGGAAATCCGACAAGAAATTTTTCAATTTTTTGGTCAACAATTGTTTGTTGCAGTGCTATGCTGATTGCGCGACATCCTAGCGGTGCTCTTCCATGTCGTCGACAGCTCGATCCGAATACCTCGACACCAGCCAAGCTAACGATCAAGTCTTCTTCTGGATTCGTCCGGTTGATGAGGACGGATTTGAAGTAGACAAACGGTTCGTAGAAGCTGCACATAAGAGAGCACGTGATTTGCGCGCGTATCGCGCCCGCGAACTGCCCGATGAAGCCATCAGAGCAGACCTGGTAGAAAAAGCGGTTTACGCTGCATCGCGTGCCAACCGGAACGAGCCAGTTCGTGATCCAAAGAGATACCTGATGGCAGCATTTGCTCGACTCGTTGATGAACGGATCGCCAGAGAGCGATTCGTGGACCAGCAAGCTCCCGAGGAAATCGATCAATTGCCCCTTGCGTCTGAATCCGGGCCGCAGAGCATTGAACGCCGGATCGTTTGTGACCAGATTTTGAATGCTATGGACGTTCAAGACCGTTTGGCGTGGGAGCGCCGCGTTCTCGGGTACGAAGTCCAGGAGATCGCGGCAGAACTCAACGTCACCGCCGACTGCCTGTCAACCCGAATGAGGCGCGGGTTACGGCAAGCCGCTCGGATGCTCCGCCTTGGGGTTGAGAGACAATAACGGTTCGGAATGGCGGACACATGGGACTCCTCGGGAGAAGAGCGTCACTTTCTCGATCTTCTAGCAAAATCGGCTCTTAATGACTATCCAAACCCCGAGCGGGTCGGCTGTCCCGGCAGAGAATTCCTCCGCACTCTCGCCTTTAACCGGAAATCCATTCCGCTCACCGATTCCCGGCTTGATCACGTAGTGCATTGCTCGCCCTGTTTTCGCGAGCTGACCGAGATGAAGGCGGCTACCAACCCGCAGCGGAATAAGATATGGGCGACTCTCGGCATTGCCGCTGCCGTTTTGGTGATCGGTGTTGCGCTTTGGGCAACCGGCGCTCTAAAAGGGATCTGGGCATCCGGCAATCTGCGTTCTGCCCCGATCATGGCCCAGATTGACCTGCAGAATCGCTCGATCACGCGAGGTGCTCCCACGGCATCGCAACCGAGTGCACCAATTCGGATTCCCAAAGGACAACTGAGGCTCTCGATCCTGTTGCCCGTCGGAAGCGAAGAGGGTACGTACGAGGTTCAGATTCTCAAGGACGTGGACAAGCCTCTTGTCGGAGGAACAGGCCGGGCCGCAATCGTCAATGGGATCACCACATTGAAAGTTTCAGTAAATACTTCATCTCTGCCGCCCGGAAATTATTTGCTTGGCGTTCGTCAGCCGCCTCTGGATTGGGCTTTCAACCCGATCACAGTCGAATAGCGCGGTCTTTCTGATCGCACAGCGCCTTGCGCATACGTCAGCTACTTTGCAGACTCAATCCCGGATTATCGGATTATCGACGTACCGGGAGCTAACGTTAAACACATCGTCAGGTGATGGATCAGATCAACCGACGCTAACGACTTGTTGGGAGTAATCTGCCACAACGCCGTTCGAAGCCTCCCGATCGACTAACGGATCAAATCGATCCCAACGTTGACAATAGGGATAATTTGACCTGATCGGCCATATGCTGCCAGGCGAAGCGCATGGGGACGTCACGGCTAAATACCAAGTGGCCTTCGGTTGGCAGGGAGGACGAGAGCCTCAAGAAGCGCGCAACGGCATCTGCATTTTCCGAGAGGATCGCGAGGCGATCAAGGTGCCGTTTGAGGTGATCCCGCTTCCCATTCGCGCGCGTCTCGCCGCGAAAGTCGCTCAACTGTTCAGCGACCTCGCTAATGGTCGTTTGCACCTGCAAATCCTTACACTCGATCGCAAGAATCCGGCTGGTGTCGCTTCGCCAAGCCAGCACATCAACATCGCCGTAATCGCGATCAAATGACCGCCCCACAATCTCGGTCACCTTGACCTCAGCTCTCGCATTCCAACCCAACTCCCGCAAGCGTTCGGCGACGGTTTCATTGAACCTGCTCCGCTGTAAATTGTTAACCCGCCCCATCCACTGTTGCATTCCCTTGGTGCGAGCCGCTTGTATTTCCCCTCTGCGGTACCACGTGATCATCGAACCAAAGGCATCGCGGATGAGCCCGGGCGCGCACAGAACAGTTGGGTCAGCCGTGTCATCTAACTGAAGGAAGGGCCGCCGCAAGACGGCGAGTCGCCGTCGAAAGCGCCAGGGATACCAATCCGACAGCGCACATCCCGCTGGCACCTGAAACCATGATGGTCGTGGCGTCGACGTGATGAAATCCAAAGTTGTAGCCGCGTTCAGCTCGGAAACTGATCCTTCCTCCGACAATACGGTCATGAGGCAAGAACGCGGCATATCGATGACTTCGCGACCCGCTTCGCGCGCCATATGTTCTAGGCTGACAAGAAAAGCGAGAAACCCTTGGATCGAGACCCCAAATTCCACTTCCCACGCCGCGAAGAATTCAGTATCCAACTCTGATGCGCTGGACGTTTCGGAGTCACCCTGCTCGAAGAAGGAATCGTAGTTTTCGATGGCTTGTTCAACGGATGATTGGGCGCCAGAGCGACAAATGGGTGATAAACGTTGTCAAGGAATTGCACGTTTCCTTGGATTTCGCCAAGAGCCGTAATCCGAATCTCCGGTGCCATCGCATCCCATCGGATAGCGTCCGACCAGCCCCCAAATTGGTGAATGATCATCACCTTGGCCATGAGGCGGACTAGATCGAGCGCGCTGGGCGTCCGACCCGAACCCAATGGGCACTCGCAAAGACCCGCTTCCATTAGAAGCCTCGAAGCGACCGTGCAGGCGTTGAATCTGGCGTTCATTTCCATGATCGTGCGTGTCGCCGCCGCGACGTCTTTCTGCGTGGCCACTAGCGCTCTGGAAGTTTGCCGCCAGTGCTCCCGATTGCACGCCGTCGTTTCGTAGTTCCGGATCACGGCTTCCATGAACCTGCGGCGATTGTAGCTGTTCAGTTCGGCTGTGACATCCCTGACCAGCGTCTCCACGGCGCGGTTTATCACAGACATGCAGTCTTGCTTCCCGAATACCGCACCGGGAGTTGGGTCCGATGCCCGTCTATGCGCTAACCCGAGGAGACTTGTAGCTTGATCGATCGGGTCGAGTAGTATCGGCGGCTCGGCCAGCTTAGCGCGCATGAAGTCTCTAAAATTGGAGGTCCTCCAGCGGTGAATTCGCCGGGCGCCGCCGCGTGGACAGATCCTATCCAGTATCTCTTGTCGTGCGGATTCGCTAGGCGACCCACACCATGCTGCAATACCCCTAATCATGGCTTCGACCAGCGCACGATCGCCCACGTTCTCCGCTTGTATGAGCGCGTCCTCAAAACCTGATCGCACGCGAATCGTTATGGTCGGAGACCCTTCGGATGTAATCACGCTGATGAACTCGCGCGTATCTTTTTCGTCTCGAGGGCGGGGCGCGCCGTCTCCCCAATCCCTAATTTCGTCGAATACGAACACGAAGTGGATCGGCCCGCTCCGCAACTCTGGATAGCTCTCGTCCATCAGCGGGGCGGCGAGTGAAAGCCACAGGCACAGGGAGCGCCAGTAATCAAACTGCGTGCTCCTAGCCGAGCCTTTGGAGCATTCGAGACTCAGCCACCAAGCACGCGTTGTGGTTAGGCAAGCTCCGAGGAGTTGACCGTTTTCGATGCTTTCTCTGCTGATATAGATCGTCTGTGAATTGTCGCCCTCGAAGGGTGAGGCGCCGAACTTTTGTACTGGCCGCCATCGGCCTTCGACGTCAAGTGCTCGGCGTGCGCCGTACCGCTCCTGAGCCTCACGGCGGGCTAAACGATGCGCATTCGTCGGCAATACTACAATTTTCGGGCTCTCGGACGGGCCCGAGAAATCAGAAAATGCGTCTTCCGCAATGATTCTGCCGTTAAGTTCCTGCGTGCAGCCAATGAGGTTGAGTAGGCCACTTTGGTTTATGAGAAATACGCCCAGCGCGCTAAGCGCTTTTAGCTCGTCATCGATGCGCCACAGTTTGAGCGGCTCGAAGCCTTCAATCCAACTCGCAGTCATCAGATCGTGAATGGGCATCGCGTAAACTCGCCATTCTTGTGGCAGGTCCTCCGAAAGCGAGTATTGAAAACCCCGGCCAATGCCCGACGGGACAATAAGTGTTAGCCCATCGGGTCGATCGACATATTGACTCGCCTGCCGGTGAGCATCCGCGATCATCGCCGATACGCCCGCGTTGACGGCGTTGGAAAACTTGTGCGCTCCATTCAGGCCTCTCGTTTCGAACCTAGTCAGACTTTCGAACACCACAATTAGGTGCAAAAAGCGGCCGACGTCAATCTCCATCAACTGATGGCCCACCAAGCAGTCTTCCATTTGAGCGCGAGCAAGTGGCAGCTCCGTAAGTTTGCCCAAGACTGGCGTATCCCGGATGAGCGTAATGACTCTGGACGCAAGGGCCGTGTCGAACTTGCGCTCAATCTGAAGAAACCTAACCGAATCAAGGACGAACCGCGTGACGGCAGATGCGACTGCCGTGGGGACAGCCAGATACAACCGGTCGTCGCACTGCGCTAGTGGATAGCGCTCCAAGGTCGAATTGCCGACCTCTTGGTTTAGCAGCGCGGGTCCTGACGCCGGATCGAAGAAAAAGGGCGACAAATCCTCAACATGAATCCCGAGCGCGCTAAGATCCGCGAAGGCGAAAGCCGGGCGCGCGCTTGTTGATGGAAAACGGGCGGTAATCGCGTCAGAAAGGAGTTGGGACCGGATTCTCGTTGCCGAGTTCGTACTCCGAGAGGCCCGCGCGTTCCGCCACCGCTTCGGAGAGCTTCAGAAGACTGCCAACGGACCGTCTCATCAACTCGAAATGCTCTTTGCGCGGGGCAGTCTCCAGCACGTCCAGGACGAGCTGGAGATAGAAACTCGTACCCTCGCGGAGCCCTTCGAAGATTCGAAAGTTGCCCAGACTCGTGTTGACCAGCCCCATGAAGACGTTTTCAGCTGGGTCCTCGACGCGCCCGCACATACCCTCGTCAAGCGCATCATAGAGGAACTTGATGTCGCTCGCCTTCGCAGAGACTCGCCCCCGGCAGAAGGCTGCCGCCAAATGCACGAGGATCTCAAGGCGAAAACAGTTAGCCTGTAGGTCGGGAATCGTTAAGAGCCCCGCAACGGCGGCGATTACTCCCGATGCGCAAAGGGGCTTGAGAGCCGCCACAACATGCGGGTATGCTGCGGCGTACGTGCCGATTCTGAGGCTCTTATCGGAATCCTCGTCGAGATCTTCAGCCCGCAGAGAGTCCACTCAATTTCAACAATAAGACAAAATTCCCGGAGATTTATTCGCGTACAGCGAGAAGTTTGGATCGCCTTTTCTCATTGTCCGCAAGTCCAGTTCTGGCAAATTACTCCCCATAAACGCCGTTCCAGTCGGGAACATCGCGCACGCCGACATCCCACCCCGCCCAAGAGCACTATCCACCAAATCCGCTCCCATCCCAAATCCAGTCACAGCTCTAAAACTCAATGTTTCCGGCCCTTCCACGCAAAAATCATTTGACACGAATGCTACTCTGAACTTGAGGAAGCCCGTCCCGCTTCCATCTTTTTAAACGCCGGATCTGGCCGCTGTGCCGCTCCGGCGTTTTTCATTTGGAGATTATTCAAAATGTCGACTCCCGAGCAAATTGCCGCCAATCGTGCCAATTCCCAGCACTCCACCGGCGCAAAAACTGAAGCAGGCAAAACCGCTTCCTCGCAAAACAATTTCCGCCACGGCTTCAATGCCCGTTTCAGCCTTCTCGAATCGGAAAACGCCGAAGAGTTCCAAGCCTTGTTGAAGGACCTGCGCATAGAACATCAGCCCGGCACCATGACCGAACGCCTCCTGGTGGAGAAAATGGCGGAGCATTATTGGCTCACCCAGCGCGCCCTGACCCTGCAGGCCGACTGGCTGGCCGATGAAAAAATGTTCGCGCTCTATCTGCGCTATCAGACGACCAATGACCGCGCCTTCCACGCCTGCCTCAACGCCCTGCTAAAACTCAGAGCCGAAAAGAGAAAAACCAAAATTGGCTTCGAATCGCAGAAGCGCAAAGAGGCAGAAGAAACCCGCCGCCAATCGAACGAAACCCGCAAGCAGGAACTGCACCAATGGGCCGTTTTGCTCGCCGAAGCCAAGGTAACGCACCAGCAAGTGCTCACCTCTGGCGCAAAATTACCGCTGATGCGAGCCGCCGTCGAGGAGGAAACCCGCGCGCTCGCTCAAAAAGCCGCCTGAACCGCCGCCATCCCCAAATGCACGCCGTCATCCACGCTCCATCTGCGCCCGCGCGTATGAGAGCATTTGTAGTTGCACAGCTCGCCGCGATTTGCCGTTCTCAAGCTCTCGCTCTTGCTGGCCGCCTGCGCCTTCACAGCCCGCGCGCAAGGCAATTACGAAATTCAGGTCTATGGCTCCGATACCGTTCCGCCGGGTCTTACTATGGTTGAGCTGCACAGTAACTTCACTGCGAGCGGCAGCAAAAGCCCTGTGGACGGCACCTATGGCACCAATCACCAGGAACACGAAACCGTCGAAATCACGCAGGGCTGGACGAATTGGTTTGAAACCGGCTTTTATATCTTCACCAGCGTTGGCCCCGGAAATCAGGGTTATCAATGGGTCGGCGATCACATTCGTCCACGCGTTCGCGTCCCCGATAGTTGGAAATGGCCCGTCGGCGTGAGCCTGTCGATGGAAGTTGGATACCAGCGGCCCATCTTTTCGCGCGACACCTGGACCTGGGAAATTCGGCCTATCATCGACAAGCAGCTCGGCCCCTGGTATCTCGCTTTCAACCCCGCGCTCGAACGTTCCTGGCACGGTCCCAGCGTTCCCGACGGCGTTGAATTTTCGCCGGCCTTTAAGCTCAGCTATCAAATGACGAAAAAAGTCGCGGGTGGCTTCGAATATTACGGCTCCACGGGTTCGCTCACCGGATTCGCTCCCTTCGCCGAACAGCAGCAGCAAATCTTTCCCGCGGTCGACTTTAATTTCGGCCCGGATTGGGAGCTTAATTTCGGCGTGGGCGTAGGCTTCACGGGCAGTACCGACCACCTCATCGTCAAGATGATCCTGGGCCGCCGCTTTCATTTCCTGCCCCCGCGTTTGCCGCGCATGAGCGAAGCCGAGGCCGCGCACGCCGAATGACGCTACAATCGCACGCTACAATGGCATTTTCATGACGCAATTACTCGCGGGGAAGACCGCGATTGTATTAGGCGTTGCTAATAAATGGAGCATCGCCTACGCGATCTCTTCCGCATTCGTTCGCGAAGGCGCATCGCTCGTGCTCACCTATCAGGGCGAGCGCCAGCGCCAGACTGTTGAAGAGTTCGGCGCCGAGCTGCACGCTTCCAAGGTCCTCAATTGCGACGTCACCAAGCCGGACGAACTGGATCGCCTCGCAGCGGAGTTGAAAAGCGCCGCGCCCGCAATCGACATCGTCATGCACAGCATCGCGTTCGCCAATCGCGAGGATCTGAGCCGCCCGTTTCTCGAAACCAGCCGCGATGGGTATCTGCTAGCCCAGGAAGTCAGCGCGTATTCCTTGATCGCCGTCGCGCGAGCCGTCGCTCCGCTGATGACCAAAGGTGGTTCTATCCTGACGCTGACCTATCTCGGCTCCACGCGCGTCGTGCAGAACTACAATGTCATGGGCGTCGCCAAAGCCGCGCTCGAGGCCTCCGTCCGCTATCTCGCGGCCGATCTCGGACCTCGCAACGTGCGCGTCAATGCCATCTCCGCGGGGCCCATCAAAACAACTTCGGCCCGCGGCATCAAAGATTTTTCGAAAGTTTTAGAAGGAGTGGCCGCACACGCGCCGCTTCGCCGCAACACTGATCCCGCCGAGGTCGCCGACGCAGCCGTCTTCCTCGCCAGTGATCTTTCGCGCGGGGTTACAGGAAACGTATTATTCGTCGATGCCGGATTTCAAATTGTCGGCCTGGGTTTGGGTGAGTGATCGCTATTTTTCGCAGCAGGCTCACTTCTCTTCTCCGCCGCCGTCCTTTTATTTACTCCTATGATTCAGGTTCAAGATCTTTCTAAGAAGTACGCGCGCCATGTCGCCGTCGACGACATCTCGTTTTCCGTGGAAAAGGGCGATATCGTCGGTTTTCTCGGCCCCAATGGAGCCGGCAAAACCACCACGATGCGCATCCTGACTTGTTTTCTGCCGCCCAGCGCCGGCACCGCCACCGTCGGCGGATTCGATTGTTTCGAGCAGCCCTTTGAAGTCAAGAAACGCATCGGCTATCTGCCCGAAACCCCGCCGCTCTACCCGGAAATGAGCGTCGAGGATTACCTCATGTTTGTCGCGCGCCTTAAGAACGTCCCCGGCGCCGATCTTCGCAAGCGAACCGAGCAGGTCATGGAACGCTGTTCTATCGCCGATGTCAAATCGAAGCTCATTTCGAAACTGTCGCGAGGCTATCGCCAGCGCGTCGGCCTCGGCCAGGCCATCATTCACAATCCGGACGTGTTGATTCTCGATGAGCCCACCTCCGGTCTCGACCCGAAGCAGATTACCGAAACGCGCGATCTGATCAAGAGCCTTTCCGGCGAGCACACCATCATTCTCAGCACCCACATTCTGCCCGAAGTCGAAGCCATCTGCCGAAAGGTCATCATTATTAATCGCGGCCGGCTGGTCGCCACCGATTCGGTAGAACATTTGAAAGCCATCGGCATTGGAAACTCCATCCAGGTACAGGTCGATACCGCCGGAAACGGCGACGCCGCAGCGGTTCACCGCAAAATCGAGCAGGTCCCCGGGGTCAGTAAAGTAGTCGAAAAACCGGCCGTCGGCGACCGCCTTGTTTTCGAAGTCGATGGCCTGCCGGATAGCAATCCGCGCTCCGATGTTGCACGCGCTATCGTTCACGCCGGCTGGAATCTCTACGAACTCAAATCGTCAACGCAGTCGCTCGAAGAAGTTTATCTGCAATTGACCGGCGGAACACCCGAGCCGACCGGCGATACGGCCCACATCGCGGCCCCCGCGCCGCCCACCCCAGTCGACGCTGTCACTCCCGGAGGTGTGGCGTGAGAAACATCTGGACCATTTGCCGCCGCGAGTTGTACGCCTATTTCGTCTCTCCCATCGCCTGGGTTTTGCTCACCATATTCGGCTTCCTGAGCGGCGTGTTCGCCTACGATCTCAGCGCGCTCTTCGTGCGTTCCTCGCTCGAAAGCCAGATGAGCGGCCAGTCGTTCCCTATGAACCTGAATGAGCAGATCATTGCGCCGCTGTTTTCGAATATCGCGGTTATCGCCCTCTTCCTCGTGCCGCTGATCACGATGCGCCTCTTCGCCGAAGAAAAACGCACGGGAACCATTGAGCTGCTGGCCACTTCGCCGGTTCGCGATTGGCAGATCGTACTTGGCAAATGGCTTGTCCGCGGTGCTCCTATATGGCGCGCTGCTGCTGGTGCTCTTCCTCGATATCTCGTTCCTGTTTGCTTACGGCAACCCCGATTGGAAGCCGGTGGCAACCGGATTTCTCGGCTTGTTGTTATTGGGCTCGTCGCTGCTGGCCCTCGGCACGTTCATTTCCACGCTAACCAAAAATCAGATCGTAGCCGGCGCTATTTGCTTCGCTGCCTCGCTGCTGCTCTGGATCGCAAGCTGGTCGTCGTTCAGCAGTTCTCCCATCGCGCAGTTCTTCTATCAGCTCTCCATCGTGAGTCACCTCGATAGCTTCGCGCGCGGTGTTATCGATTCGAAAGATTTGATCTATTACCTCTCTATGATTTTCTTTGGCTTGTTCCTGACTTCCCGCTCCCTTGAATCCATGCGGTGGAGGGCGTAATGGCAGATCAGATTACTACTGAAAAACCCGTCAAGCCCGTAAAAGGGAAAAGCTCCGTCGCCGCGCGCCAGGCCCGCTACGGCGCAACTGCCACGCTCTACACCATCGTCGTCATTGCCGTTTTGATCTTGATCAATTGGCTGGCGCAGATGCCGCGTTTCAATAAGACCGTCGACACCACCAGCAATAAGCGCTACACCTTATCGCAGGAAACGCAAAAGCTGGTCAAAGGCTTGAAAACCGATGCGACCATCACCTACATCGATAAGAGCAGCAACTTCGATCAGGCGAAAGGTATCCTCGACCGCTACAAGAATCTCTCTCCCAAGATCCACATCCAGTACATCGATTACGAAAAGCAGCCCGGCGTGGCCCGAGAATTCGGTTTGCGTTCTCCCGGTACAGCCTACGTTGAAATCGGTCCTCGCCGTGAAGAAGCCAAGGCGCTTACTGAGGAAGGAATCACCGGCGCATTTCTCAAAGATCTGAAAGGCGTCCGCAAAGTCTGCTTCGTGAGCGGCAGCGGAGAGCGCAGTCTCACCGATACGCAGGAAACCGGCCTCTCGGCGTTTAAGACGCTGCTCCAGCGCGATAACTACGAAGCCGATCCCGTCACGCTGCTCGACAAAACCGCCGTACCGTCCGATTGCAACGTTCTCGTCGTCGCCGGGCCGCAGGCCAATTACACGCCGAACGAAGTCACCGCCGTCAAGAATTACGTCGAAGGCGGCGGCAGAGCGCTGATCCTGCTCGATCCTCCGCTCGACTTTGGCCGCGAGCATATCGCGCCCAACCCCGCTCTCGTCGATCTCCTCAAGAACTGGGGCGTTACCGAAAACAACGACCTCGTTCTCGAACAGAATCCCATCGGCCAGCTCTTCAATATCGGACCGGAGATTCCGCTCATCACCAACTACGAAGCGCAGCCCATCGTCAACGATTTGAAAGAAGCGACCGGCCTTCCCATTACGCGCTCGCTCGACGTGAAGAATGGCGACAAGACCACCGTCGACAAGCTCTTCTCCACCACCAATCAGGCCGTTGCGACCACGCATTTAGACTCGCCCGATTTTGAAAGCCACACGGACAAGAAGGGTCCGTTTGTCCTCGGAGCCGCTATCAACTACAACACCGGCAAACCGAATTCTTCCGGCCGCGTAGTGGTCATCGGCACCTCGAGTTTTCTCGACAACGGAACCATCGGGTTCCAGGGCAATCGCGACCTGGCGCTAAATACCATCAACTGGCTCTCCTCCGATGAGGATCTGATCTCGATTCGGCCCAAGCAGCCCGAAGACCGCCGTCTGAATGTAAACCAGCATCAGATGAGCGTGTTTCTGTACTGCGACATCATCATCCTGCCCTTGCTCATCATTGCCTGGGGCGTCGGGATCTTCCTGAAGCGGAGATAGCATGAGATCCCGCAATCTCGTGATAGCAGCCGTTCTGCTGGCTGCTCTCAGTTGGCTGGTCTGGTGGGCGAAGCGTAACCCGGGGTCCACCGGCACATCCACCGCAACCCCTGCTTCTCCCAAGCTCGCCGACATCTCCGCCGGGCAGATTGGCGAAATCGATCTCGCGAAAAAGAACGGCCCTACACTCATCCTTCAGCATCGCGACGGCAAGTGGCAGATCACCAGTCCGGAAACTCTGCCTGCCGATCAGGATGCCGTGACCACGCTCGTCGGCGCTCTCAGCCCCATGAATGCCGATAGCGTCATCGATTCCAAACCAACCGATCTGGCCAAGTACGGTCTGAACGCGCCCAGCCTCACCGTCACCGTTCACGAGACCAATGGTCAATCGAAGGAAATCTATTTCGGCGACGATGTGCCGGCCGGATCGCTGGTCTACGCTCGCGCCGGAAAGGATCCCGACGTGTACGCGGTTTCTTCTTCCACCAAGAGCTCGCTCGATAAGACCGCGAACGACCTGCGCGATAAACGTCTTCTCACTTTCAATTCCGATCAACTGACCCGCATCGAACTGGTCTCCGCCAAATCCGATATCGAGTTCGGCAAGAACAATCGGAACGAGTGGACCATCTTGAAGCCTCAACCCTATCGTGCCGACAGCTTCGAAGTGGAAGAGCTGCTGCGCAAGCTCACCGACGCGAAGATGGACCTTACCGCCAGCGCCGACGACGAAAAAAAGAACGCCGCCGCCTTCGCCTCCGGCCAGCCCGTCGCAAGCGTCCAGGTGGCCGATGCTTCCGGTACCCAGACGCTCGACATCCGCAAGAACAAGGACGACTATTACGCCAAAAGCAGCGTCGTCAAAGGCGTCTACAAGATCCCTTCCGATCTGGGCCAGGCAGTCTCGAAACCGCTCGATGGGTTCCGCAATAAGAAGATCTTCGATTTCGGCTTCAACGATCTGACAAAGTTCGAAATCCAACAAGGATCGAGCGACAAGACCTACGTGCGCTCCGGCTCCGATTGGAAATTGAACGGCCAAACCATGGATTCCGGTTCCGTTCAGTCGCTCATCGATAAGCTGCGCGACCTCGCGGCAACCAAATTCGTCTCGACCGGTTTCACCACTCCGGCGCTCGCCATCACGGTCACCTGGAATGACGGCAAGCGAACCGACAAAGCGGAATTCGCGAAGGTCGCCGACGGCTATGTTGCGCGGCGCAACGACGAGCCCGCTCTGTATCAGCTCGATGCCAAATCTGTAAACGATATCCTGGAAGCGGGCAACGCCATTAAACCAGCGGCTTCCACCGGCAAGAAATAAGCGGACCGGGCCGCCAAAGCGGCTCCAGCATGTCTGCTCTCAATACAGATCTCTATCAACTCACCATGGCCGCCGGCTATTTCGTAGCCGGCAAAGCCGATGAGCTCGCCACCTTCGAGCTGCTGGTGCGGCGTCTTCCGCCCCATCGCAACTTCTTGATTGCCGCCGGTCTCGAGCAGGCCGTCGAGTATCTTAGAACGCTGGCCTTTAACTCCGATGAGCTCGACTATTTGCGCGGGCTCGCGCCGTTCAAAAACGCTCCCGCCGAGTTTTTCGATTTTCTGCAGGATCTGCGCTTCACCGGCGATCTGTTCGCTCTGCCCGAAGGAACGCCGGTCTTCGCCAATGAGCCGATTGCCATCATTCGCGCTCCGCTCATCCAGGCCCAGCTTGTCGAAACGTATCTGTTGACGACCTTCGCCTTCCAGACTTCCATCGCATCGAAAGCGGCGCGCTGCGTCTGGGCCGCCGAGGGCCGCCCCATTGTCGAATTCGGCAGCCGCCGCGCGCATTCGCCGGGCGCCGGCATCCTCGCCGGACGCGCCGCTTATCTTGCAGGCTGTTCCGGTACCAGCAACGCCGAAGCCGGCAGGCGCTTCGGCATCCCGGTCTTCGGCACCGCCGCGCATTCCTGGACTATGGCTTTCGCGAGCGAAGAAGAATCGTTCCGCTGTCTGCAGGATTTGCTCGGCGATTCAACCGTCTTCCTGCTCGATACTTACGACACCATCGAAGGCGCGCATCTCGCCGCCCGCCTGGGCCGTCCGCTCTGGGGCGTGCGTCTCGATAGCGGCGATCTCATCGCGCTTTCCCGCGAAGTCCGTCGCATTCTCGACAACGCCGGATTGCAAGATGCCAAGATCTTCGCCACGAACGATCTCAACGAACATCGCGTCGCCGAAATGGTCCGTTCCGGCGCGCCGTTCGACGCGTTCGGCATCGGCACCCAGCTTGCCACTTCCTCCGACGCGCCCGCCCTTTCAGCCGTCTATAAGTTGGTGGAGCTGAAGCGCGACGGAACGGTCCAGTACACCGCCAAATTCAGCGACGAGAAAAGCACGCTTCCCGGCGCTAAGCAGATCTATCGCTACCCCACGCACGACATGGTCGCGCTATACAGCGAATGCAACAGCGATTTTCAAGGCGTTCCGCTGGTGCGGCCCATCATCAGCCGCGGCGAGTTGGTGGAACCCGCGCCGTCGCTCGGCCAAATCCGCTCGAATACCCAAGCCGCAGTCGCCGCCCTGCCCGCGGAATTGCACTCGCTCACCGAGTTCGCTCCTTATCGTGTCGAGGTCAGCCAGCATCTGCTGCAGCTCGCCGAAACCATCCGGAACGAGAATCAGCTCGTCAAGTTTTAAGGCATGAGAACGATCTTCTTCGACATCGATACGCAGCTCGATTTCTTATGCCCGGCGGGCGCGCTCGCGGTTCCGGGCGCCGAAGAGATTGTCCCCTCGTTGGCCGTGCTGACGCGCTTCGCCGCCGATCGCCGCATCCTCATCGTCTCCACTGCCGACGCCCACACCGAAGACGATCCTGAATTCAAAATCTATAAGCCGCATTGCGTCGCCGGAACCACCGGCCAGCACAAAGTCGCCGCAACGCTGTTGAATAATCCGCTGATTCTGAGCGCGGCCAAGCCTCATGACGACATCGGCCAAATCATCGTCGAAAAGCAGAAGCTCGACTGCTTCACGAATCCGAATCTCCGTCCGCTGCTTGCGATGTTGAAACCCGATCGTTGCGTCGTCTACGGCGTCGTCACCGAGCTATGCGTTCGCTGCGCGGCTTTTGGCTTGCTCGAAACCGGGGCGCAAGTAGAGCTAGTAACCGATGGTGTCAAGAGTCTGAACCCAGTCGACGGGCGCAAGATGATCGAGCGTTTCGAAGCGCAGGGTGGGCGCCTGACCACCGTTTCCGCCGTTATCGCGTGAACGTCACCACGTGCTGGCCCGCGGGCAGCAGAATGGAACCGATGTCTTTCGCGCTCGCAGATTTCCAGAACGGCGCGCCATCCACTTCCACGCTTGCGACCGGCGAGTCGATCACCGCTACCGCACGGCTGCGGCTTGCGTAGGAAAGCTCCACTCCATTGCCTTCGACCGACGCCGATTGAACATCGCCATTAAAATCGCTCACCATAATCGCCGGCGGGCCGGTCGCCGCGGTTAATCGATGTTTCCCCGCCGGCGCGAGCACCGAATCCGCGTTCCGAATCGGCCATAGCTTGCCGTCAATATCCACTGGACCTTTCCACTCGACGCGCGTCGGCTCGGTAGCGTTCAGATCCATCTCGTCCGCGCCTGTTTCGACCGCCGTCGCCGTGGTTGCCGCCGCCGGAAGCAAACTCAGGTCCTGTTTCTCCAGCGAATTCTCGAAGTACAACGCCACGCGCGCGAATGATTCCGCCGCTTGATGCACCAGTTCCAGCAGTTCCACGCCCGTCTGCTTCTTGGTCGGATACACGTCCTGGTATCGCTCCACCACATTGATGTCTATCGCGATGCGGCTCCGGTCCGGCGTCAGCTCCCGATACTTTTGTCCGAGCTTCGCGTAGCGCTCCGGCCCCAGATTCCACAGGGTCGCGGGGTCTTCTACAAGCAACGTGGCGTGCCGCTCCTGTATTAGCGGCAGACTGCGCGCGACATCCGCACCCAGGGCGTCCCGAATACCCGGCTCGAAGCGATCGTCAATATGCGTCAGCAACCACATCCAGATAAGGCTTCGACTTTTTCAGCCGGTCCACTACATCCAGCCAGTCGGCTTGCATCTTCGAAGCTAACTGCGCCCGGAAATCGAGAAACTTCCGCAGCGCCGCCGGATTCTTGGACGCCGCATACGGCGAGGCCGGATCGAACAGCAGCTTCGGATCGAATCCCGCCGCCTGCTGGAACGCACGCCGCACATCGTCATTCATCGGCGTAAAGCGCGCCGGATTCGAAGCGCCTTCCAGCGACTCAAAGTACAACTCGGCCAGATTCACTCCGTCCCAATCGAACTCGCGCAGCAGTTCGGTAATTTCCTTCGCCACTGCGCGGTGGCAATCCGGGTTCTGCAGGTTCATCAGCTTGCGCCAGTCGAGTTGCGCGTCTTGCCCAATCGCCGTTTTCTCCCGCCACTCCGGATGTTCTGCCCAAAACTTCTCGCTCACATGCGGCAGCTCCAGCCATGCGTACACCAGAATCGCGTTCCGATGACAGGCCTCAATCAGTTTCTTCAGATACTCATCCTGTACAGGATCGGGCTCTACGTTATGCCATGCAGCTACGTGTAGAACCGACACGCCGGATTGTCTCCAGCGGCGCGCCAGATAATCGGCATCGGCGCGAATCCGGTACGAAGAATCGAAGAACGCCCACAGCTCCGTGCTGCGCAGTTTGACCGGCAACCCAAGATCCACCAGCGCCTGCAGCAGGTACGGATACCGTTCTATTCCGCTTTCGCCAGGCGAGGTCGCCATCCACAAAATCGCGCCATGCGGGCTGCGTTTGCCCGCTAAAACCGGAATGCCCTTCCATTTCTCCGTCGCGAATACTTCAAAGCCTTCGGGCAAATCGACTGCCGGAACTGTTACGGCCTCCTGCCAGATGATCTGCATTTTTGGCGCATGCGTATCGCAGATCTGGCGCACCGGAACCGTCTCGTTTTTTGCGGTGATCCCGATCTTTTGCGCCGCCGCTCCGCTTCCTTCCAGAACCACGATGCGATCCTGCGCGAGCTGCCCCGCATCCACCTGCGCATTGCGTCCGACCACGACAATACCGGCGTTGCTTGTCGCCTGCGTAATCCCGATAGAGCCGAAAATCTTGCTCCACGGTCCGGGATCGGCATCCTTGGTCTGAAACGTCGTTGCTCCGGCAAGCGCCGGTAACAGCGCACACGCCGCAATCCACTTCATCTCGTCCTCGCAAACCAGAAGCCAACGCGAACGTCGTAATAGTTCGGCCCGCGTGGGTTGTAGCGGTTGTTCAGATACACGCCGCGCAAAAAATCGGTCAGGAAATACACGTTCCGCGGTAGCCAGCGGAAATGAATTTTGATGCCCGGCCCCAGCTCCACCGCTTCCGCCCAGTATTGATTCTTTACGTCCTGCATATAGTTGGCGTTGAATAGCAGTTGCATCGAGGTGCCGCGCCACTCCGAAAAGGTGCGCCCGGCACGATGCTGCGAATAGAACAGCCAATCTTTATCGAAGCGGCTCACATATAGCGCATCATCCGTGGTCTCATAGAACATTCCCGCCGCGCGGCTGCCCAGCAACGTTCCGAATCCTTTGGTGAAATCAACCCCGCCGCGGTAATCCGGCATCGCCGTATCGCGCGTGCCGGGAAGATATTTCAACGCTTCCCCGGCCTCGGCCCAACCGGTGAAATGGTGCCAGACTCGCGACGATATGCCGACGGCTGGAATGAACGCTGTCTCAGAAAGATATCCCGGGGGGCCGAACGGGGTGGGCACTGCGCCTCGCACGTCGCCGTCGAAGCGCGTCGAGAGATACAGCGAAAACAGCTTGTTCGCCCGCTCCCACGGCAGCGGCAGCGAGCGTTTCATCTGCCCATAAGCAAACAGATCGTTCCATCGCGACGAATACATGGGCAGCATCCAAACCGTGGTTTGCGAGAACGCGTCGCCGTCCAGGCTGCGATAGGCTTGCGTCGCCTGCACTGCAATTTGTGGATTGTCCGCATCGCGGGCATTCTTGAACCAGGCGATCGCGTCGGTATCGTCTTTCGCCAGGTTGTACGCCCAGCCCAGCTTCAACATCACTTCCGCATCGTTCGGATCCTCTTCATGCGCCTGCCGCAGATAGCGGATCGCATCCCGCGTGTATCCGAGCGCCAGGCTCTTTTCTCCCATCGCCTTCGCGTTGACGGCCCCCGAATTGGGAGCAGCCGCGCCCGCCACCGCCGCAGGCCGTTTCTTAAAGCCCCGCAGCGCATTCAATTGCTCGCGCGCCAAGCGGTCATTCGGGTCCGCCGCCAGCACCAGCTCAAACTGCTCGATGGCCTCGTCTTGCTTGTGCATCGCGAGATACAGGAAAGCCAGTTCGCGCCGCAGCGTCGCGTTTTGCGGGTCCAGCTTCAGCGCATTGAGGAATTCATAAGGATAGGGATAGCGCCGGTCCAAGTGCTCCAGCGCCTGCTCGGCGGTTCGCGATTCGTTCGAGCGTGAAGCCGCCAGCAGCGCCGCCCGGGCTTCGTCGGTCCGGTTGAGCTCGCCCCACACGCGCGCCAGAATTAACAACAGTTCGCCTTGCTGGGGTTTGAGCTTTCGGCAGATCTCATATTGTTCGGCGGCCAACGGCAAATCGTCCCGCAACTCCGCCAATTGCGCCAGCTCCCAATGCGCGCTGAACATATCGAGGCTGTTCGGATTCGCCGATTGCGCCAGAGCCTGCTTCCAACGCTCGATACCCGATTTCAGCGGCCCGTCGATATTCGCAAACGCCTGCTCGGCAGTCGCTTGCGTCGCCGGATTCGAGCTTTTTCGCAGCCGGTCGAACATGCGCCGCGCCTCAATCGGCTTCTTCGTCTCGAATGCCAGAAACGCAAATTCGAGCGCCGCCGTGTCGTCGGCGGGATTCAAATGCAGCGCGCTCTCAAATTCATCTCGCGCGTCCTCGTCTTCACCGGCCTTTAATAGGGTGTACGCCAGATCCTTGTGCGCCGCCGCATTCCCGGGCTGTTGCGACAATCCTTTGCGAAACAGCTCGATAGCCGAATCGTAATTCTTGGCGGCGAGCGCTTTATAGGCCTGATTCAGCTCCGCCTCACCGGGCGCCGGCGCCCCCGCGCAGACGGCGCCCGTCAGCAACGCAAGCATCAAAAATCTGAGAGGGCTGGCCATTCCGACGATAACTCGCTGTTGAACTAGTCGCTGGAATCCGCCCGGATTCTCACTTTCTCAGGCGGCGCGAGTTAGCGGATGAGTCCTTTCATGCGATGTGGCCTCGACGGCAATGATCGAGCCGATCACCCGCCGGCTTTGTTGAATCGATCGAACACTACGTCCGCGACAACAATTGGCGGAGGCCGAATCCAGCGGAGTGGTCCCCGCGAAAAGGACCTTTTCGCACCGGCGATGAACCGCTGGGCGGGTGCAAATGGTCCCGCACGCCGATCACACGTTGTAATAATTTTGCGATTGCCTTTTCTCTGAACAACATACAGGCACTTTCAGCCCTCGGGCCGAACCGTGGCCAGCTAACTTCGAGCCAGCCCAATGCCGACCCTATTTCCATACCCGTCGAATGCCGATGAGTTCCCTGAGAATTCAAGAATCTCAAACGGTCTTAAGCTATGTGCGACCAAGTAGCTGAAGTGTGTCAGCAGCGGCGCGGAGTGCGCCAGAAATGGATCGGCCGGAAGATCGTCGGACTTCTTGCCCCGCATCGCGCGACTCTCGCCTGGCTGTCGCTGCTGATTGTCTTCTCCGCCGCGCTCGATCTGGCGATTCCCTTCGTCACCCGTACCCTGATCGATCAAATCATTCACGCGCTCGGGTCGAAACATCAAGGTTCTTTTCGCATCCTGATCGGCGCCGCGGTGGCCATCTTCGGCGCCACGGTCATCACTCGGCTGCTGCGGTCGTTCTACAACTACCGTCTGTTTCTCACCGCATCGCAATGCGAGGATGAGGTCAAAAACGCCGCCTTCGCCAACTTTCTTTCAGTCGATACCGAGTACCACTCCAGCGTCAACACGGGAGAAGTAGTGGGCGCGCTCGACCGGGGCGGTACGGCCATTTTCGTGGTCCTCTATGAAGTGCTGGGACAGAACCTGCTCCCGCCGCTGCTGGTCGTCATCGGCGTGCTGGTTTCCCTGCTAATGAAGAATCCCTGGATCGCGCTGATGGCCTTTCTCCCTTTGCCGGCGTATGCCTTGAGCATTGGCCGGCTCGGAGACCGCATGCACGACATCGAGAGCGTCGTTAGCCGTGCCTTCGAGACGGTTACTAAAGAGTCCTACGACATCGCAAGCAACGTGCGTGTCGTGAAAAAGTTCAGCCGCGAGAAGCAGGAGAGCAAAACGCAGCACGATCTGTTGCGTGCGGCTCGCGACGTTCAGTATCGAGGCGAGCGGATGTGGGCCTTGATTGAAAATGCGCAGACATTCATTGCCACGGCCGGGCGCGTAGGCGTTATAGCGTTGGGTGGATATTTCGTGCTGGCGCACCGCTGCACGGTAGGCGATTACGTGCTGTACATTGCCATGCAAGATATGGTCTACGGTCCTATTTCCCAGCTTTCGGTCATCTTGCCCAAGCTGCGGCGCAACCTCTCCCGCGCCGACCGCCTGTTCGAGATTCTGGAGCAGGGGCGAACCATTCTCGATGCGCCGGAGCCGGCGGAACTCTCCGGCGCCGGGCACTCGGTCGAGTTTCGGAATGTCTCGTTCCAGTATGCGGGTTCGGATCGTTACGCCATTCGCGACGTCAGCTTCAAAGTTCCCGCCGGTTCGATGGTCGCGCTCATCGGGCGCAGCGGATCTGGAAAGAGCACTCTGATGAGCCTGCTGCAGCGGCTTTACGATCCGCGGGACGGCAGCATTCTATTGGATGGAACAGACATCCGGGAAATCGCTCAGCACAATTTGCGAACGCATATCGCGGTGGTTCCGCAGGAAGTTGAGCTGTTCTCCAGAACGATTTTAGAAAACGTCGCGTATGGACGGGACCAAGTGACGCGGCCGGAGCTGGAGCGCGCGACGCAGGCAGCCCAGGCGCACGAGTTCATTCAGAAATGCGAGCAGGGCTATGACACGCAAGTGGGCGAACGCGGCCTGAAGCTGTCGGGCGGAGAGCGCCAGCGCATCGGGATCGCGCGCGCCATGGTGCACGACCCGAAAATCTTGATTTTGGACGAAGCCACCAGCCATCTCGATAATGAAAGCGAGCGGCTCATTCAGGTGGCATTTGAAAAGTTGATCCGCGGGCGAACGTGTTTCGTCATCGCTCACCGGCTCTCCACGGTACGCAATGCCGATCTCGTGGTGGTATTCGACGAGGGCGCAATAGAAGCGGTCGGCACGCATGAGGAACTCTGGGATAGCAGTCCCACCTACCGCAAATTGCACTCGCTGCATGTTGCCGAGCAGCCTAAACCGCGCGCTTCGGATGACGGCGGGATTCTAGCGCAAGCCGTCGGCGACTGAGCAAACCAAGGCCGCTCCCTTGGTCGCGGTTTTGAGACTATCGAGTTGATGTCCAGCTCGAACTCTTCCCGACGGCGCTTTCTGCAGAGCGCTGCTGCAATCGCAGCGGCCGCGCCCGCGCTAAACGCTCAAACAACCGCATCCACGATGATCGGCGTCCCATTCAAACGTGTCAATCCCCGGCTTGGTTTTATCGGCTTGGGAGGCCGCGGCAGCGCTCTTCTGAAAAATTTCCTGGCTGCCGACGCACAGGTTGGCGCACTGTGCGATATTGTTCCGGAGAAAGCGCAAAAGGCGCGAGCCGCAGTCGCCGAAGCGGGTCAAAAGCCGCCGGCACTCTACAGCGATGGCGACCACGCCTTTGAACATCTGGTCGCGCGAGACGATCTGGATCTGATTGTCACCGCAACGCCCTGGCACTGGCACACCCCTATGGCGGTCGCAGCGATGCGGCAGGGTAAAGATGTAGCTGTGGAAGTTCCCGCCGCCACCACGCTGGATGAGTGCTGGCAGCTCGTCGACACGTCGGAAAAAACGCGCCGGCATTGCATCATGCTCGAAAACTGCTGTTACGGCGAGAACGAGACGCTCATTCTCAACATGGTGCGGGCTGGACTTTTCGGCGATCTGCTGTACGGCGAGGCCGCCTACATCCATGATTTGCGCGAAGAGATGTTTTCAAATCAAGGCGAGGGTCTGTGGCGCCGCACCGTTCATACGGAGCGCAACGGCAATTTGTATCCGACTCACGGACTCGGGCCGGTGGCGAATTACATGGGCGTCAATCGCGGCGACCGGTTCGATTACCTGGTCTCGATGAGCACGCCGGTAAGAGGCCTCGCCGAATATCGCGCCGCGCACGTGCCGAAGGGCGATCCGAAATGGAAGGAGCGTTATATCGAAGGCGACATGAACACTTCACTCATCAAAACCGCCAACGGCCTCACTATCAATCTGCAGCACGATGTCTCGAACCCGCACCCGTACACCCGCCTGAATACCATCGCGGGAACCAAGGGCGTTTTCAAAGATTATCCACCGCGCATTTATTTTGACGGACAAAAGGGCGCGGAAGAGTATGCGAGTATCGATCCGTACAAAGAGCAATACCAGCACCCGCTCTGGAAGCAGCAAGGAGAAATCGCGCGCAAGCTGGGCGGCCACGGCGGCATGGATTTTATCGAGTGTTACCGGCTGCTGGAGCGTATGCGCGGCGGCCTCGCGCCCGATATGGATGTCTATGACGCGGCCGCCTGGTCCGCGCCCGGACCGTTGAGCGAGGCATCGCTCGCGCAAGGAAGCGCTCCCGTGAAATTTCCGGATTTCACGCGCGGCCGTTGGAAAGAGCGCAAGGGCTCGCCGATCTAATTACTTCGTCGACTCGCCCAGCAACAGTTTCCGCGCGGAATCCAGTTCCTTCGACTTCGCGGCATCTACTTTCGGGAAGGCAAGTTTCAAGGATTCGAGCGTATCGATGATTGCAGCAGCCACCACGAGGCGCGTGAACCACTTGTGATCGGCAGGCACTACGTACCAGGGCGCGTGCGGAGCCGCGGTGTGCCGGATCATGTCTTCATACGCATCCATGTAGTCGTCCCAATGCTCGCGCTCGCGGACGTCGGCTTCTGAAAACTTCCAGTTCTTGTCGGGCTCGTCGAGTCTGCTTAGAAAGCGGTTCCTCTGTTCCTGGCTTCGACACGTTGAGAAAGAATTTCCGCACCACCACGCCGTTGTGGTCCAGGTACGCCTCGAATGCGTTGATATCGTCGAAAGCGTTCCTTCCAGATTTTCTTCGTGACGAGCGGTTTCGGTATGTGCTCGTTGGCGAGCAGTTGCGAATGCACGCGCACCACCAGCACTTCCTCGTAATAAGAGCGATTGAAAATTCCGATATGCCCTCTCTGCGGCAGGCATTTCGAGGCGCGCCATAAGAAATCGTGGCTCAGATCCTCCGCGGAGGGCTCCTTAAACGCAAATACCTGGCAGCCTTCCGGATTGATGCCCGACATCACGTGGCGAATCACGCTGTCCTTGCCTCCGGAATCCATGGCTTGAAAAATCAGCAGCACGGCCCAGCGATCCTGCGCGTATAACTTCTGCTGCATATCGCTGAGCCGCTCGACGCCTTGCTTTAGGAACTCGGCTGCCTCTTCCTTCAGATCCAGCCCTTGCGTATCCGCCGGATCGCAATCCTTCAAACGAAACTTTTTTCCGTTCGTGACGCGGTACGGCGCAATGAGCTTGGCTAACTTCGGAAGTTTCTGCTTCATCGGCGGCTTACTTGCCTGGAAACGGAAGCCATCCGCGCGTCATGTAATCGCCCATCGTTAGAGAAATCAGAATAAGAAACCAGATTACAGCGCCCGCTACGATGAGGCGAATCAAATTGGTTTCATAAAGAGCGTGCATCAGAAAGCCTGCGACGACCGAAGCCATAATCACCGCGATTCCGACGGCAATCACCGTGCTCCAGCCGCCCAGATCGACAAATGCGATCAGCGTACTCAGCAGCGTCAGACCAAGCAGTCCGAGCCAGGCAAATACGTATTTCTTGCGCGAAAGTCCCGGTTCGTTCATTTATGCAGCCCCGGAAGATAGAAAATCGCGTACAGAAAGATCCAGATGATATCGACGAAGTGCCAGTACAGACCGCCGAACATAATCGGCGTATGGTACTCAGCGCTCATCGTACCTATAAAAGTACGAAAGAGCAGTACCGAAAGAATGCCGAGCCCGATAATCATGTGGACCGCGTGGAGCCCGGTCATGATGTAGTAGAAGACGAAAAACATCTCTATGCTGCCCGCATACGGGCTGGAGTCGTTAAACCAGACTCCAGGCGCTTTGTGCTCCTGATAATGCTGATAGTACTCGGTAAATTTAATTCCGAGAAAGAGCAAACCCAGAATCATCGTGAGAACCAGGAACAGGCCGAGCAGCCGCCGGTTCCCGGCTTGCGCGCTGAATTCGGCGAAGGCCAGCATCAGGCTGCTGGTCAGCAGGACCGCGGTATTGATGGAGCCGAGCCAAATATTCATGTCGGCGCTTCCGATCTGGAAGGCCTGCGGATGGCTCGCGCGATAGACCGTGTAAGCCGTAAACAGCGCGCCGAACATCATGACCTCGCTCGCCAGGAAAAGCCACATCCCGATGCTTGCGGTATCGCGCTGCTGTCCGGGCGTCGCGAACTGTTCACGACAGGCGAGAGTGGCCGCTTCAGACAAGTTGCAGTTCCTCCTTCATCGCCTCGTAATCGTACGGCAGTTTGCTTGTGACGATAGGAGTTACTTCGAAGTTATGCGCGGGCGGCGGAGAAGCGGTTTTCCACTCGAGACCTGTGGCGCGCCACGGATTTGGCCCAGCCTCTCTGCCATAATGCCAAGCCCATATTAAGTAGCAAAGCGGCAGGACATATCCAACACCCAGGATGGTCGCGCCGGCGGTGGAAAGCACGTGTAGCATCTGGAATTCTTCCGGATACGCCGCATAGCGTCTGGGCATTCCCAGAAACCCGAGGATGAACTGCGGGAAGAACGTGAGATTGAACCCTAGAAACACGATCAAAGCGGAAAGCCTCGCGAGCCCTTCCGGATACATTTTCCCGCTGATTTTCGGCCACCAGTAATGCACGCCGCCCAGAAAGGCCATGACGGTTCCGCCTACCATGATGTAGTGAAAATGAGCAATCACGAAGTAAGTGTCATGCACATGCACGTCGAGCCCCAACGCGGCAAGAAATAGTCCCGTCATGCCGCCGATAGTGAACAGGCCGATGAACCCGATCGCGTACAGCATGGGCGTATCCCACGAGACAGACGCTTTGTGCATGGTTGCGGTCCAATTGAAGACTTTTATTGCGGAAGGAACGGCGACGCAATAGCTGAGAAACGAAAAAGCCAAAGCGGAATATACCGATTCGCCGGCCACGAACATGTGATGTCCCCAAACCAGGAATCCGAGCACCGCAATCGCAATGCTGGAAAACGCGACGGCTTTATAGCCGAAAAGCGGTTTCCGCGAGAAAGCGGGAATGATTTCGCTGACGACGGCCATGCCCGGCAGGACCATGGTGTAAACCGCCGGGTGCGAGTAGAACCAGAACATATGCTGGAACAGAACGGGATCGCCGCCGAGTGTGGGATCGAAGATTCCAACCTGGAATATCCGTTCCAGCGCGACCATTACCAAGGTAATCGCCAATACGGGCGTATTGAGAACCAGGACCAGGCTGTTCGCATACATGGACCATATAAAGATAGGCATCTTGAACCAGGTCAGGCCGGGAGCGCGCATGCGGTGGATAGTTGCGATGAAATTGATGCCGGTCATAATGGACGAAAATCCGGAAATGAAAATTCCGGCCGCCGCCGCAACCACATAAGTAGTGGAGTAAGTAGTGCTGAAGGGTGTATAAAACGTCCAGCCAGTATCTACGCCGCCGCGGAATAAAGCATAAATCGTTACGCCGCCACCGAACATAAACACGTACCAACTCAGTAAGTTCAGTTTCGGAAAGGCCAGATCTTTGGCGCCCACCATCATCGGAATGAGGAAATTTCCCAGGGTGTTGGGAATGGACGGGATCAGGAAGAACCAGACCATAATGATCCCGTGCATCGTAAACAGCTTGTTGTAAGTTTCCGCGCTTACCAGCCAGTTACGCGGGGATAGCAGTTCCAGGCGCATCATCAGCGCAAAGAATCCGCCCAGGAAGAAAAATGCCGTGATCGAAAAAGTGTAGAGTATTCCGATCCGCTTGTGATCGGTGGTCAGCAGCCAGGAAAGGATTCCCTGTTTTTCGTTCAGATAGTTTTTTTCGATTTTTGCCGCAACTGCTTCAATCATGTCAGCGCTTCTCCACCTGCGAGCCGGCGTTGGATGTGGCGCCGGGTCCGCCAATTCCTTTTTGCGTTCCGTATTGCACCGGAGTCGTGCCGGAGCTGGACGGCTCCTGCGTGCCGGGCTGCGGCCCCAGGGCTTTGATGTAGGAGATGAGCGCAAGTATTTGTTCCTCCGACACCACCCCGGTGAAGTTCGGCATCACGCCGGGCGAAAATCCCCAGGGAACCTGAGCGTCCGGGTTGTGCAATTTCTCGCGGATAAAAGAATCGTCCGCCGCGATTGTCTGTCCGGTTGTAAGCAGGACTGGCCGCATGTATAGGTTGCGCAGATCGGGACAGCGGCCTTGACTGCCAAAGTGATGACAATTGGCGCAACCGAATTGATGAAAATACTTTTCGCCGTTCGATGCGAGCGATCCTTCAGGCGCGCCCTGCGTGAGCCAGGTCTGATAATCCACCGGCGTCATCGCGTACACCCAACCGATCATCCCCGAATGCTTCGTGCCGCAATATTGGGCACAGAACAAGTGATATTTGCCCGGTTTCGTCGCTTCAAACCAGGTCATGGTGTAGCGGCCCGGCAACACGTCCTGCTTGGTCCGGAACGCAGGTATGAAGAAGCTGTGAATCACATCCTCGGAGGTCATGGTCAGCTTCACCGGCCTGCCAACCGGGATGTGCAGTTCATTGATTTCGCGCTGGCCCTCGGGATGTTGTATCTTCCACATCCATTGCTTGCCAACGACGTACATGCCGATCGCATTGTCGGGCGGCCGCTCGATCTGGAAGTACAATTTCGCACCCCAAGCGAAGAAAGCGATAAACAAAATGAACGGGATAATCGTCCAGGCCGCCTCTGCGGGAATGTTATAGCGCTTTTGACTGCCAAGCTCGTTTTCGGCTTTGCGGTGATAGCGGATTGCATAGTAGATCAGACATATCGCAATGCCAACCGATACCGTAGTGCAGACGACCAGCAGGACTATGAACAACAGATCTACCTGCCCCGCCACGGAGGACGCCGTTTGCGGCCACAATCGGAAATTCGTGATCATAGGCGCGCAACTTCCTTCAACTCGCCCCGGTGTTGCCGCAGGTCCTGGCGCCAAAGGAAAAACATTCCGGCAGCCATCAGGATCAAAATGACAATGGCGCCGATTTCCAAGGAACCGTAGGCGATAGCGCCATACTTGCCGGTCTTGGGATCGTAGTGATAACAGAGCAGCAGGATCTGGTCCACCGCCGAGCCGATGCGATTGTGAGACGCCTCGACCAGCGATAGTTTCAGATCTTTCGGCTCATACTCGACGCCGTAGAGATAACGCGCGACGCGTCCTTCGGGAGTAACGACCATCACCCCGCTGGCGTGGATGAACATTTTGTTGACGGGATCCCAACGATAGTGAAATCCAATGGATTGCATCACCGCGGCGATGGCGGCTTGGCTGCCGACCAGAAAATGCCAGCCGTTAACACCGGCTCTGCTCGAATAGCTATGGGAATAATGAGCGCGCTTGAGCGTCGCTTCGGCGGGCGTGTCGGACGGATCGAAACTAATGGCGACTACGTTGAAATCACGGCCGGGCTTCAGCGACAAAGGCCGCAGCCCTGCGACGACGCCGCTCAAAATCTGGCTGCACAGCAACGGACAGCGATAATACACCGGCGCCAGGACCACGGGCTTGCTTCCGAAAAAGCTTCGCAACGGAACGGATGCTCCGGTTTCATCGCGGAAAACGGTGTCGAGCGGAATCTGCGCGTTCAGTTTCTGGTCGATGCCAATGCCGTTCACGTTGGGAGGCCCGTATCGCGCGTTTGCCGCTTGCAAGCTGCCTAGGGCCAGCGTGAGCGCGAGTGGAATGCAGAAAAACTTCATCGCGGCTCCGGCGCCACCTTTCCTTCGAAACCTGTTTCGCGCGTACCGGCCTCGGGCTGCGACAAGACCAGATTCGCGGGCTTTTTTTGCGGCGGAATTCCGCGCGCTGCCAGAATATCCATGGCGCGTTCGATTGGAATCGCAACCGTTCCCTTCGCTTTATCGACCCAGAAATAATGATTCAATTCCCAGTCTTCGCGCGCGCGCATCTCCTTCAGATCTTTGTGCGGTGATGGCTGCAATCTCGGATACGGCGGCATTGGATTTCCATGCGCCGCAATGGGCAGCGGAGGCGGGCTGTTGACGGCGCGCTGATGCGCCAAGTAAGTAAACACGAAATAGACCAGCGCGATGACGACCCATATTCCGATCAGCACGGAGACGCCGGTGATGAAGGTGTGCCGTATATCGACATCGGAAGCCTCGAAAGCGACATCCTCGTTGCGCGGCTCCTCTTGGTGGTGCGTTCTTGCGGGCGGATGCCGCACCGCCTCGGCCGCTCCCTCGACGGTCCCGGCGGTCCCGCCGATCCAGCGCCCGATGGTCTTCAGAATGCGCCGCTCCGAACCGTTCCCCATGTTCTTATTCGCCATGCTGCAATGCCCTTTCGAGATTCGGCGCCTGCAAGGGGAGCAGCGGACGCTGCTTGAGCTGCCACACGAAAACGGCTATCCACAGACATCCAATAGACGCCGGCACGACGAAATTCATCCACGTCAGCCGGAAACCGAGCTTGTAATACTCCGGCATGACGATCCACATCATGTCGACCCAGCGCATGAAGATGATGATGCCGACCACGCAACATAATCCAATCACACTGCGCTTCAACGGACGCGAAAGCAACATCAGGAACGGCACGATGAATTCCAGCACGATGAGCATTACGCCGAGCCAGCCCCAGGATGTGGCAAATCTGTGCAGGTACCACGGAATCTCGTCCGTCAAATTGCCCGACCAGATGACGACCAATTGCGAGAATTCAAAATAGGCCCACAACATCACGAACACCAGCAGCAATTTGCCGAGATCGTGCAAGTGCGCGGGTTTGAACCTGCTGGCGAACGGCTCCCGGCGCGAAAGCAGCGCCATCACGATAATCACGAATGCGAATGACGCCAGGCCTTCCCGGGCCACAAACAGGAATCCCCAGATGGTCGAGTACCAGTTGCTCTCGAGGGATTCCGCCCAGTCGACAGTCGCAAAAGTGATGGTGAACACATAGATGAGCAGACCCGGAGCGCTCAGCCTCGCAAGACGTTTTTCCAATCCGCCTTTTTCATCCTGTTCGAGCGACCATCTGTTCAGGAAAAACATGATGATTCCCCAAACCACGAAGTACAGGATTGCCCGGCCGATGAACATCGACGGATTCATGTAGATGGCGCGATGCCGCAGAACATATTCATTCCGGACCAGATCCGAATGCGCCCAGTCGTAAAGCCACGGCATGCCGATCGCGACAGGGATAAACGAGAAGCGCGCACAACGGCAGAGTCCGGCTGGCGGATTCGAGCGGCCGGCGCACCATGATCCCCCAGGCGCCTGAGGTCAGGTACTGCAGCATCACGATTCCCATGGACCCGAGCGTCAGCCCGAGCCAGAAGAGATACCCCATTAAGTACGAGCGGAAAAAATCGCCGGGGCTGAAAAAAGCGCCGATGATGCTGATGCCGCCCAGAAGAATTCCGGCGCCGAGCGCAGGGGTGAAGACGCGCTGGAGATCGCGTTCCAGCTCCGGCGATACATCGAAGGCTGTAACCGTCGTCATCGCGCGCCTCCTGACAACTGCGCGCGATGGTCCGGCGGCACGTCGTTCAGGCTGGCATCCCGGCTGAGCTGCAACGCTCTCACGTAGGCGACAATCGCCCAGCGGTCGTTGACCGGAACCTGGTCTCCGTAATCGCCCATGGCTCCGTAGCCGTTCTCGATCACCTGGTAGAGATAGCCGGGCGGCACTTGGCGCAATCGATCGGTGTGGAAATTCGCCGGGATTTTGACGCCGCGCTGCGCAACCATTCCGTTGCCGTCGCCGGTGCGCCCGTGACATGGGCTGCAGTAGATATCGAAGCGCTGTTGCCCGCGATGCAGCAGCTTCGAATCTACTTTCAGCGGAATAGTGTCGAGGAATGCGCCGTTCGCCGCGCCAGTGTGAAACGCGTCCGTGTCGTTCAGTTCATCGCGAGCGATGGTTCCAGCGGGAATAGGCCGCGCATCGCGCCCATCCGCGAAAAAGCGATTGGCGCCGAGCGGTTTGTACTTCGGCTGGTCCTGCATATCCTGCCGGCACCCGGTCATCAGCAGGAGCAGCGGGGCGAGTATCGCGATGGAGCTACGTTTCTTCAACTTCCCAAACTCCTATCGGATTGAGACTGCGGAGAAAGCCGGCGGTCAGCTCGGAATCGTAGAGCGGATCGCGCTTCTCTATGCACAGGAAGAAGCGGCTGCTGGTCGCGAGGCTGAACTCAGGCAAATTGAACAATGGAAAATGCGGACGCGGAAAACCGCACAAGGCGAGCGTGCCAAAAAATGCAAACGTCCCGGCAAACAGCACGGTCAGCTCGAACAAAATGGGAATGAACATCGGCCAGCTATACAGCGGCCGGCCGCCGACGTTAATTGGATAATCGATCGCGGCGATGTAATACTCCATGCTCCAGGCCGTTGCGGCGCCTATTAATCCACCAATCAAAACAATGGGAGGAACGAGATTCCAGCCCGGAATAATCTCTTCCAGATCTTTGATTGGGTAAGGCGTGTACGCTTCCAGCTTTCGATAGCCCTCTCGCTTGATTTCATGCGCGGCTTCGAGCAGAGCGGTGGGATCGTCGAATTCGGCCACCATACCGTAGATCTCGATCTCGCTCATTTCTCAGTTCCTCCGTGAGGTCCCGAGAACGGCAACAGCTCACGCACTTCCGACATGGGAATCATCGGGAAGAAGCGCACGAATAGCATGAACAAGACGATGAACATGCCGATGGAGCCCCAGAAGGTTGCGTTGTCCCAGAAGGTGGCAACGAAATTCGACCAGGAAGAGGGCAGAAAATCGCGGTCGAGGGCCGTGACGATAATCATGAAGCGCTCCACCCACATGCCGACCAGCACCACCATGGAAACGGCAAATAGCGGGATGACCCTAGTGCGGACCTTATAAAACCACAACGCCTGCGGAATGATTACGTTCAGCAGAATGACCAACCAGTAACTCCAGGAATGGGGCCCGACCGCGCGATTGTGAACGGTATACATCTCAAACTCGTTACCGCCGTACCAGGCGGTGAACGGTTCAATCAGATAGGTGTAGGCCAGAAAAAGACCGGTCGCCAGCATCAGCTTTCCGCAGTTATTCAAATGCCGTACGGTGATGACATTGTGCAGGCCGTAGACCTTGCGCAGTGGAAGACCCAGCACCAGCACCATCGCGAAGCCCGAATAAATCGCACCCGCGACGAAGTATGGCGGAAAAATTGTCGAATGCCAACCGGGCAAAATGGCGATGGTGAAATCGAAGCTGACCACCGTGTGCACGGACAGCACCAGCGGCGTGGCGATGCCGGCAAGCAGCAGGCAAGCCGTCTGGTGCAGCTTCCAATGATGCGAAGATCCGCGCCAGCCGAAAGAGAGGATGCCATAAAAACCTTTCTGGAATCCGCCCGCCGAGCGGTCCCGCAACGTTCCGAGGTCGGGAATCATTCCGATGTACCAGAACAAAACCGAAATCGTGAAGTATGTCGAGACGGCGAAGACATCCCAAACTAACGGGCTTCGGAAGTTGGGCTGCGCGGTCATGGTGTTGGGATAGGGAAGAATCCAGTAAAAGATCCAGGCGCGGCCCAGGTGGAGAAAGGGGAACATCCCGGCGCACATGACGGCAAAGATGGTCATCGCTTCCGCGAACCGGTTGATGGAACTGCGCCAGCTTTGATCTCATCAGCAGCAAGAAGGCGGAGATAAGCGTGCCCGCGTGGCCGATTCCGATCCACCACACGAAATTCGTGATGGCGAAGGCCCAGCCCACCGGAATTTCGACGCCCCAAATGCCGACACCTTTGGCGAGCAGATATTTGACCGAGATTCCGAAGACGACAAAGAGGAACAGGCCGAATCCGAAAAGCGCACCACCAGAAGAGCGGCGTCTTGCGAGTCAATACAATCGAACTGATCTGCTCACTGACCGATTCGAAGGTGGTGCTCGGCGCTACAACCGCCAGCGGATTGTTAGGATCCAGCGGCCGGGCTGTATGGCGCTGCCGCTCTTCCATCGTAAGCAGTTCAGGCACGTTGAAACTCCGGATTCTGATTACGTAACTCGGCCAGATAGGTGGTTCGCGGGCGTGTGTTCAGCTCCGCATACATGGCGTAGTTCAGCTTCTCGGCTTTCAGCTTGGAGACTCGATTATTCGGGTTGTTCTTATCGCCGAAAACGATAGCCTGCGTGGGACAAGCCTGCATGCAGGCGGTCTGAACTTCGCCATCGCGAATGTAGCGGTCCTCGTTTCGAGACTTGATTTCGCCTTCGCGGATGCGCTGCACGCAATAGGTACACTTTTCCATGACGCCGCGGCTGCGCACGCTCACGTCCGGATTGCGCTGCATCTTCCAGGTTTCGGTGGTCCAGTCCTGAAACAGCATGAAATTAAATCGGCGCACTTTCCACGGGCAGTTATTGGAGCAGTAGCGCGTTCCGATACAGCGGTTGTAGACCATGTCGTTCAGGCCATCGCTGCTGTGGTTGGTGGCTTGCACCGGACAGACCAGTTCACAAGGCGCGTTTTCGCATTGCATGCACGGGATGGGCGCGTAATAGGCAGTCGGGTAGCTGAGGTCGCCTTCGTAGTAGGTATCGATTCTCAGCCAATGCATGGCGCGGCGCGCGAGCACTTGCTCCTTTCCAACCACTGCGATATTGTTTTCCGCCTGGCAGGCGACCACGCAAGCCTGGCAATTGACGCAGGCCGTCAAATCGATGGACATGGCCCAGGCGTAACCGGTGTAATTCCATTGCGGATAGAGTGTGAAGTTGCCGGCGGGTTCGTGCTCGGTCTGCTGCGCGAAATCGGGGTCTTTCTTGTAGCCGTCGAGCGTGTTTCGAATCACCACGTCGCGATGCTCCATGGACTGATTCATTTGCGTGGTCGCCAGCGGATAGGGCGTATCCAGCTTCTGGAGCTCTACGCCGCTTCCGGTCCATAACGCGTCGGAAGTGCGCAGCGCGTAGGCATTGAAACCTGCTCCGTTGCCGGCCCGCCCGGATTGCGACCGGCCCCAGCCGAGATCCACAGTTATCGATTCGTCCGGCTGACCGGGCAAAATCCAGACCGAGCCTTCCACGCTGCGGCCGCGGCAAGTCAATCGAACGTGCTGTTGATTATCGAAGTGGAGACGCTTCGCTGTTTTGGGACTTACGAAAATCGCGTTGTCCCAGGTCAGCTTAGTCATGGGATGCGGCAACTCTTGCAGCCACATATTGTTCGCATAGCGGCCGTCGTACATGTAGACGTCGGGCCGGAAGACGATCTCGATGCCTCCGGAGGGCGTGGATTGGGGTGTTCCGAAGTTGCCGTTCGGTGTGACTGCAATCGGAGGCAGGGCCGAATTGGCAATCAGCCCGTCATGTACCGACTTGCGCCACCATGCTTCGAAGTCTTTCGCACCGCTCTGCTTCGACCAATACGCGCGCACGATGTCATAAGAAGAACGCCCGGGAAATTGCAGCATGGTATCGAGAATCTGAAGCTGCGAACGCGAGCCGGCGTAAAGCGGTTGGATCAGCGGCTGAATGATAGTGACGGTGCCGTCGAGCGAGCGCGCATCGCCCCAGTCCTCCAGAAAATGCGGCTCCGGAATGTGCCAAGTAGTTTTCAGCGAGGTCTCGTTGAACTGCGTTGCGGCGTGGATGGAGGTTTTGACTCTTTCGATGCCGGCGGTGAAGTTGAAATCCGCCGGAGCGTTATACACCGGATTGCCTCCCAGAATCAGCAGCAGATCGACGTTGCCGGCGTTCATGTCGTTCGAAAGCTCGCGCAGCGATTGGATCTGATCGACAGACTGCACTTCCAGCGGATCGGTATTGATTACCGTTTTGCCGGTGTTGCCGAGCGCGGCGTTCATGGCATGCGCGAGAGCGTGCACAGCGGGCGATTGATGCTCGCCCGGAATGATGGCGCAGGCGCCTTTGTGCGACTGGAGATCGCGGGCCATGCGGCTTGTCCAGAATTGGTACGCGCCAGTTCCGGAACCCGTCCCACCAACGCCGAGCGCGGCAGCCAATTCACGCGCGAATTCCTCCACCTGGGCATAGGGCAACGCCAGCCTGTGATCGCCTTTTCCGCCGGTGGCGGTCATGGTGCTCTCGATGACGTAGAGCCGGTTCATATCCAGCCGGTCACCTTGCTTGCGGCGCATCGCAAAATCGCGGGCGTAGCGGGTAGATCCCCGGCCGCATGCCAGAAAGTCCGCATCGAGCGAGACCACGATGTCGGCGGTAGCGAGCTTGTAATACGTATGAACCGGCTTGCCGAAGACCATCTGCGCCGCGGCGCGCGCCGAATGCGGTCCCGCCGGATCGAACTGATGCCATTTCGCCGCTGGAAATTTCTTGAGCACTCCCTGGATCTGCGCGCCGAGCGTTGGCGACACGACGGTTTCGCTCAGAATGCGAAATCCAGCGCCATGGCGCGCCTGAATGGGAGCGATGGCTTGCTGCCAGGCTCCCTGGAACGAATCCCAATCCTGCGGCAGCCCGAGATGAATGATCTCGCGGGCGCGATCGGGATCGTAGAGATCCATCAGGCAGGCTTGCGAGTGAACGCTGGTGGCGCCCAGACTGGCCGGATGATCCGGATTTCCCTCCACCTTGGTGGGACGGCCGGTATGACTTTCGACAATCACGCCTTCCGCGATCCCGTTCACCGGCGCGGCGGTTGCGTAGTATTTCGGGCGGCCCGGAATCACATCTTCGGGCGGATCGACATACGGCATGATGGTCTCTTCCGGCTGCCGCGTACAACCGGTGAGACCGGCCAATGCCATCGACCCGGCCATCAGTGAAAGGAAGCGCCGCCGGCTGGCTCCGGAAATCTCGATGCCTTCTTCCGAACCGTCTTCCTGCTCAATTTCCGGCGCGTGCCCCTCGAACTCTTCCGGCGTGCGCCACAGCCTGCGATTTTGGCTTTTCGTCAGCGCTGCGATCGGAATGAAATCGTGATTGGGCATCTGGTTCACCGGTGGCAGGTCGAGCAGCTTGTGAGGCTGTGGATGTGATATTCGCGAACCAGGCGTTTTCCGAGCGCGATCTGATCCGGAGGCGGCGTGTACTCCATCGAAAACACCTGATCGCGCGGCCGCACGTACTCTTCAGGATGGCGATGACAGTTCAGACACCATTCCATCGTTAGCGGCGCCGCCTGCCAGGTTAACGGCATCTTGTCGACGCGGCCATGACAGCTTGTGCAGCCGATTCCGTGATGGATGTGAATACTGTGATCGAAATAGACGAACTCCGGCAAGTCGTTTACGCGCGTCCACTCGATGGATTTGCCGGTGCGATAACTCTCGCGCACAGGCTCCAGCATGGGGCTGGTGGCCCACATCTGCGAGTGGCAGTTCATGCAGATTTTGGTGGCGGGGATGTTGGCGAAGGACGAATCTTCGACGGTGGTGTGGCAATAGCGGCAATCGATGCCCAAGCCGCCGACGTGATGCTCATGACTGAACGGTACAGGCTGTTCGCGCGGGACGTTCTGCATCATTTCGTAGGGCGACCTTACGATCAGATAACCCAGCCAGCAGACCACGACCAGCGCGCAGGCCGCGCCTAAGATAGTCAATCTCGAAAATGAATTGGCACTTCTCGAGAAGTACTGCGGCATCCAGCGTTTATGAGGACTCGGATGTACACGGAAATGTTTCGAAAGTCAGTTTTGAATTTTGGCGTCGCTGTGGCTGGCTCGCTGCTGCCGGAACACAGCGCGGGCGTCCCGCGCAGACGCCACACCTGCGTGCTCGACGGCGAAGCGCAGCAGGGCCGAGCCGAGCGTGCCGAGCACTCCGGCGGCGATTCGCTTTCTGCGTGACGGATTCGGAAGCACACCGACGGCTACGCTGGCTGCGGTGAGTAACGCGGCGGTCTTCCACATCACTCCGCTGAAACCGAGCTTCAGAGGCCGCGCGACGCGCGGAACCACCGATGCCTGTTTTTCGAGCGCGATTCCGGCGGCGACCTCCGCCACCTGGCCCGCAATTCCGAAGACCTTCGCAATGCGCCGCTCCTGCGGATCTTCGACAAACATCTCGAATGCCGATCCCACGCTTCCCATTGCGGAGCAGCCGAACAAAATGGGCAGCACGCGCCGCGACTCCTGCCAGAGCGGAATGGCGCTGTTCGCGACTAAGACGCCCGTGTAAGTCGCCAGCCCCATTCCGAAGACGCCGGATGCATAGCCGCAACCTTCGCCGATGCCTCCGAGGAAACCGGCGCGCCCTCGAAAAAGCACGGTTGCGAACGAGCTTGCGCCCGTCCCGGATAAGATCCAAGCGCCCATATTCATCGGCGAGGTGGGGCGGAACACACGCAGCATATTGAAGAAGCGCCACGGGCGGCCGAGATCCCAGATCAGCAGCGCGCCGCTGATGCAAGCGCCGATGAAACCGATCCAGTGACAGCGTTTCACGAGACGGCGCAGTCTTATCGAACGTGTCATCTGCGCGGCTGCGCCTAATACCAGTGCTGCGCCGGTCAGGCCGCCAACGTAGTAATACGTGGGAATGGCCCATTCCCAGATCGGCTCTTTGAGCAGGGGACGGTCGTAGTAAGTGGGATCGTTGCGCTGCGGTTCGGGCAATTTCTCCCAGGTTTGAGCGATGCTTTGGATGTGCTTATCGCTCGAACCGGAGGCTTCCTGATTGGCCGCTTCGCCGGAAAGCACGGCGACGTCGAGATCGATATCGCGGCCATCGGTGTGGACCGGCTCGACGGAGTTTTTGTAGCGAACGGCCATTCAGGCGTCCTTGCCTTGCGCGCCAGAGGCGGATGCGCCGAAAACCGCGGCTCCCAACGCCACGACAGCCATTCCGATTGCGCCCGCGGCCATGGACTTCCAGGCGTCTTTTACTTTCTTAGTGGGTACCACAGGGTCGGGCGGCAGGTTGTACACCTCCGGCTTGTCGACCAGCAGGAAAAACGCGTTGAGTCCTTCCGTGCCGGGTTGGCTGGCCGCGTCGGCTCCGTAAAGATACGCGTCCTTCAGTCCTTGTTCGTGCAATTTCTCGACGCGCGCGGCGGCGTGCTCGCGCAACTCCGGCAGATTGCCGAATTGGATCGATTCGGTGGGGCAGGCCTTGGCGCAGGCCGGCGTCATGTCTTCGCGCAAGCGGTCGTAGCAGAGCGTACATTTCCAGGCGCGGCCGTCCTCCTCGCGGCGGTCGATGACGCCGAACGGACAATTCACGATGCAGTAGCCGCAGCCGTTGCAGATATCGGGCTGCACGTACACGGAGCCGAATTCGGTGCGGATGATGGCGCCGGTGGGACAGCTTTCGAGACATCCGGCGCGCGCGCAGTGTTTGCAAACGTCGGACGAGAAGAGCCAGGAAAATGCGCTGTCTTCTTCCGGCTTCAGAGCAACGGGGCGCTCGATGAACGCGACGTGCCGCCAGGTGGAGGCGCCCAGATGAACCGTGTTGTCGTAGGACATTCCGGTAAACAGAAATCCGTCGTCCGGCAATTGATTCCACTGCTTGCACGCGACCTCGCAGGCTTTGCAGCCGATGCAGAGCGTCGTGTCGGTGAAAAATCCTTTTTGATCGGCCACGCCTACACGTTTCCTTCCTTGGTCTCCATGGCTTTGTAGCCGTGCTTGGTTTCGGGCTTGTGGCGCGCGGCGGGCAGATCGCGTTCTTTTTCGCGCGAAGGCAGCCGTTTGACTAATCGCCCGCTGGTAATGTGCCGGCGTCCTTTACTCTTGCGGCCGGGCTCGATCATGGCGGTCAGCGCTTTCGATTCCTGGATGGAGACGTTCGGGTCCGCCACGAATCCAATCAAATCGTTGGCTGCATCGCCGCGCACAAGGCCTTTGCTCGACCAGTGATACGGCAGGCCGATCTGGTGAATGGTGCGGCCTTTGATGCGCATGGGCCGGATGCGCTGCGTTACCAGCACGCGCGCTTCAATCTCGCCGCGCATGGTGCGAATGGTAGCCCATCCGCCGTTCTTCAGTTTGCACTCTTCGGCAAGCTCGGGCGAGACTTCGCAGAACATTTCCGGCTGCAGCTCCGATAACCACGACAGCCAGCGCGTCATGCCTCCGGCAGTGTGATGCTCCGTCAAGCGGTAGGTTGTCAGCAAGTACGGGAAACGCGGATCCTGAAACGGTTGATGATACGGGTTATCCTTGCGTATCCATTCCATTCGCTCCGGATTGCATTGCTGGCCGTAGAGCGGATTTTGAATCACCGATTCCTGCGGCTCGTAATGCGTGGGCAGCGGGCCGTCCTCCAAGCCGGTGGGCACAAAAATCCAGCCTTTTCCGTCGGCCTGCATGACGAACGGATCGATGCCCGAAATGGTTTCTTTGCCGCGCGCTTCTTTTGGCGGGCGGTAGGAGGGCGGGCGTTCCACGATGAAGTCGGGCGTGTCGTGTCCCACCCACTCGCGTGTCTTTTCGTCCCACCAGACCAGCCGTTTGCGCTCCGACCAGGGATTGCCTTGCGGATCGGCCGAGGCGCGATTGTAGAGAACGCGCCGGTTGTGCGGCCAGGCCCAAGCCCATTCCGGCGCAACCCAGTTTTGTTCCCAGTATGGTTTGCGGCGCGCGGTTTGATTCTTGCCGTCGCGATAAGCGCCCGAATAAATCCAGCAACCGCAGGCGGTTGAGCCGTCGTCCTTGAGCGACGTGAAGCCTTCGACCGGTTTGCGGTCCGCGACCGTATAGCCGTTGATTTCGGCCAGCACCGCTTCCGCGCTGGGCTCGTGCAGCGGGCCGTGCGTGGGATAGTTCCAGGTCACATCGCGGATGGGCCAGTTGCGCGGCTTGCCGTACTCGGTTTGGTAGAGATGCTTCAGCCGCTGTCCTAGTTTGAAGACAAAATCGAGCTCGCTGCGCGAATCGCCTTTCGGCTCGACGGCTTTATGGTGCCACTGCAGGAGCCGCTGCGTGTTGGTGAAGCTGCCGTCTTTCTCGGTATGCGCAGCGGCCGGAAAGAAAAACACTTCGGTTGCGATGTCCCGCGGCTTCACTTCGCCGCGCGCGATTTCGGGAGCTTCGCGCCAGAACTCGGCGGTTTCCGTCAATTGAAAATCGCGGACGACGAGCCAATCGAGTTTGCGCAGGCCTTTGCGCTGGAGCGCTCCGTTCATGGAGCCGACCACCGGGTTTTCTCCCATGACGAAGTAGCCCTTCACGGCGCCGTCGACCATATCCACTACCGTGTTCATGTGCGAATGATCGCCGGTCAGGGTCGGAAGATAGTTGTAGCACCAATCGTTTTCCTTCGTAGCCGCCTGGCCGAACCAGGCCTTCATCAACGACACGAAATATTTTCGATATTCTCCCCACCAGCCCGAGGGCGATTCGTTCAGCGTCAGATAGGTCTCGAGATCTTTGTCGTGCTTGGCTTTCGGCATCGGCAAATAGCCAGGCAGCAGGTTGTATAACGTTGGAATGTCGGTCGAGCCCTGAATGGAGGCGTGACCGCGCAGGGCCATGACTCCGCCACCGGGGCGTCCCATGTTGCCGAGCAGCAACTGGATGATCGCGGCGGTCCTTATATATTGGACGCCGACCGAATGCTGGGTCCAACCCACGGCGTAGACGAATGCGCCGGTGCGTTCACGGCCTGAGTTACGGCACAATGCCTCCGCAACTTTGAGAAACAGATGCTGCGGGATGCCGCAGGTTTCTTCGACCATTTCGGGCGTGTAGCGCGAATAGTGCCGCTTGAGAATCTGAAAGACGCAGCGCGGATGCTGGAGCGTGGGATCTTCGTGCTCGGCTTGAATCGGCTGGCGCTGAATCGGCTCGCCTTTCTTGCCCGCTTCGGATTCGCGCGCGCCGCCCGCGGGCTCGGGATCCACGCCCTTGTACATCCACGTTCTCGTCTGGTAATGGCCTTTGGCTTTTTCCCATCCGCTGAAGAGGCCGTCGAGATCTTCGGTGTCTTTGAATTTGTCGTTGACGATGGCCGGCGCGTTGGTGTAGTTGACGACGTAGTCTTTGAAGTACTGCTCCGTTTCGAGGATGTGGCGGATGATGCCGCCGAGAAATGCGATGTCGGAACCGGCGCGGATGGGCACGTGAATGTTCGCGACAGCGCTGGTGCGCGTGAAGCGCGGATCGACGTGGATCACGGTGGCGCCGCGCTCGCGGGCTTGCATTACCCAGCGGAAAGCGACGGGATGGCACTCGGCCATATTCGAGCCTTCAATGACGATGAAATCCGAGTTCACCAGATCGCCTGGGAACGTGGTTGCACCGCCGCGCCCGAATGAGGTCCCCAAACTGGGGACCGTGGAGGAGTGTCAAATACGGGCCTGATTTTCGATCTGAACAATGCCCAGCGCTGTGAAGAGTTTCTTGATCAGGTAATTCTCTTCGTTATCAAGCGTGGCGCCGCCGAGGTGCGCAATCGACATGGTGCGGCGCAGCGGATTGCCTTTTTCGTCCTGGTCTTCCCAGTTGGCATCGCGCGTTTTCTTGACGCGCTCGGCGACCATGTCCATGGCGCGCTCGAGCGGAATCTTCTCCCAGGCGGTTCCATGAGGGCGGCGGTAAAGAACGTCGCTGACCCGATGCGATCCGGTGACGAGTTGAAAGGTCGCCGCGCCTTTCGGACACAAGCAGCCTTGGGAAAGCGGCGAGCGCGGGTCACCTTCAATGTCGATGATCTTTTCGTCTTTGACGTAGACGAGCTGGCCGCAGCCGACGGCGCAATAGGGACACACGGAAGCGACGACTTTGTCGGCGTGTTTGGTGCGAGCTTCCAGAGCTTCGGTGCGGTCCGATGCCGCGGAATTACCGAGCCCGAGCACATCGCCGTTTTTGATTTGTCGAAGCACAGGCCAGCGGCCCGGCGACAGTTTTTCCATGTCAGGCATTACGTCAATCTAGACGGTCTCCGGCCGCCAAATAATGCACCCCGTGAAAGTTCGAGTGCGCGCGGACGGACGCGGATGGAGTGTGTATCGTGTCGTAGATTCTAGAGTGGAGGCCCTAGGGAGACGGTAGAATTGGCGCGTGCCAGGGTTTTTGGAACGGTGACATCCTATGAATGAAATTGATCTTAGAAAGCTGGAGAGAGAAGTTCAAAGGCTTCGATGTGCGTGCCGGGTACAATCAGCCGCACTGCTCGCTTGTGTTTTGGGCATGGCCGTGCTAATCGGGCTAGGGGCAGGCAATTCAGGATCGGTCTTAGCTTCGAGCACAGATCGTGACGGTAATCTCCACGTTCGAGGATTGGTGGTCGAGGATCAGAGCGGACATGAACGCGTACGACTCGGCGCGCCGTTGCCGGACCCGATCATTCATGGCGTGCGCTACAAGCGCCGGGGCGCCATCTCCGGCTTAAACATTTCGGATGCAGATGGCAATGAACGCGGCGGTCTGGTCACATCGGACAAATATGGCGAGGCATTTTTCGCTTTGGATTCAGAGGATCAACAACAAGTCCTCTTCTTAGTGAATCCAAAAGGCGGTGTAAATTTCGATCTCTTTGACGGCGCTGGGAACGAGGCCAATCTCACGGTGTTCCCCAAAGGTCCGCATTTTGTGATGAAGCGGCAAAAAGAGACGATCGCGGAATTACCTCCAGCGGCGAAGTAGGCCGAGGATAGTTACGACACTAGCCGATGTTTAATCGCCGGAAGCACGGCGCGGCTGAGGCAAAGCAGTGGGCTTGAAAATCGTCCGAATGGTATTCCAGCGGCTGCGAGCCACCGAAAGCACAGCCATGAGGGCGAGCAGAATGGCAGTATACGTGAGCACTTGCGGAACCGAAAGCGCCTGCTTCCAGACGCCGAACCAGCGGCCGTAAACAAGCTCGATATGCACCCAGTAGACCAGCAGCGAGGTCGTCCCGAGCTGGCGGAACAAGCTCCACCTGAGCGGGACGCCGAGATTCACCCATAGATACGCAAGCGCCAGGAGCGCGAGAGTTACGCCGAGCTTAATCAGAATGAGCGCTGGGCTATTCAGCCAAAACTCGCTCTTCGGGTAGAGCGAGTAGGGCAGGCTGGAAAGCTGGTGGGCAGTTACAGCGAGGCCGATGCCGATGGCCAGCATCCAGAGCATGGCGCGGGACATCTCTTCCGCCTTAATGGCCCGAATCGCGCTGCCGGCGACCATTCCGAAGGCCAGGAACGCGGCCCAGGGGAAGAAGCCAAAGTAGTTGTAGCTGGGGACGAAATACGATCGCAGCAGCCAAGGAAGGCTGGATGCGTCGATCATGCTGACCAGTGGAGACAAGCCCGCAATCACCAAGCCGAGAATCGTGCACAGGCGAATGCGCTCGCGGGTGGTAAATGCGGCCATGGGCGCCAGGATGAGCATGGCCATGCCCATGCAATTTAGAATGTCCACCCGCAGCAACTCGCCCGCGGGGCTGGTGGGAAAGCCGAAAACGTAGAGCTGGATGCGGAACAGAAATGCGATCAGGAAGAGATAACGACAGCGCTTGAGCGCAGCGACGTAGCGTTGCCAGGCGGTCCGGCCCTTTTGCTCCTGGCTATCCATCAAAAACGCGAACGTAATCCCGGTGAGGAAAAGAAAAATCGCCGGAGGCATGCCGCCGAGGAATTGTGAGAGCACGAAAGGGCTCTGGCCGCGCAAATCGGTCCGGGTGAACGAATCGAAGGTATGGCCTTGCAGCATGATGACGGCGGCAAAGCCGCGCGTCCAGTCGATGAACGCTAGTCTTCCGGTATTTTTTTTCTGTTCCGTCATCCGGATGGTGGTATGCGGGCGGGCCGAAGGGCTAACGGCTCTGCCTCTTAGCTCCAGACGGCAACTGGAGTTCCAAAATTCCCTGAATCTGAGGATTCAACTGGATTTGAGTATAGGTGGCTCTTCGCCAATTGCCGGAAGGCTCGTAAAACTGCTGCTGTACGGGATATGCCGCGTCATCGGGGATCCATACTTCCACTTTTTGAAGGTGCTCGAGCACCTTCTGGTCCTTAGGGACGAGAAGCAGTTTCGAGGTCTGCCGGTCGGCAACTTTTTCTGATCCTTCGAACTTAATGTTGTAACTTTGGGCGAGTTCTTTGCCCGAGGAGCCGAAGCCTAACAGCAGAAATTGGTTGAGTACGTTGCTGTTCTTGCCGAGGTCGTAATCCTGATATGTGTTCAAATTGGGGTAATAAATTCTTACGATCTTGCCGAGGAACGCGATGTCGCGCGCATCTTCGCCGGAGAATTGGATGATGGCTCGCACGTCGCCGGCTTTGAGGCGCTGCATTTTGAGGGTGCCGTTTTCCTTGGTTGTGTCGCTCAGGATGGCGGTGTATGTCGTCATCTCGACACTGGCGGAAATGGCGTGGAAATCCGGCGCGGCTTTGTCCATGCGTGCCAGGACATCGTCGACGGTCTGCGCTTTGAGCGTGGCGCCCGCGACTAAGAGGCACAAGGGAAATAAGAAGTTTTTCATGGTTCTTACCGGAAGACGCCAGGATTTCCGATTATTGAGCAGTGTACGCGATGAAACCTTTGATTTCCTGCTCCGCTTCATCGCGGATTGGTTCCACGCGTACTACATGCCACTTTTTTCCGGTCCGCTGGTGAATCAGCGCTTCGGCGCGCTTGGGGCGTTGCGATTCCGGAACATCCGAGAGCAGCTCGGTCGCGATAAAGACGCGGTTCGCCCTGTGGAGCGAAGACATCAAAATAATACTCGAGGCCTTGGGCTGGTCGCGGAACCATTCGCGCGGGGTGGCGAAGATAAACAGCAGAATGAGCGCGACCACGATGTCGTACTGCCACGAAGCTCGCGCGAAGTCCCAAAAAACGAGGCGCTTCCCGAAAGTTGCGGCGCTCGGGCGGGCGTCTAGTTCGGCCACGAACACGAGTTTAGCATCGAAATTAATACTTGCGCATGATGGCCAGCACGCGCCCCTGGATCTGCAGATTGGCCGGGTCCACAAAAATGGGAGCCATAGAAGCATTGGCTGGCTGCAGGCGCACGCTACCGTTCGGCTCAGCGTAATAGCGCTTGAGCGTGGCGTCGCTGCCGTCGACGAGCGCGACTACGATCTCGCCGTTTCGGACCTCATCCGTTTTCTCGACCAGGACGAAATCGCCATTGCAGATGTGATCTTCGATCATGGATTCACCGCGGACTTGCAACGCGAACATGCGATCGTTACCGGTAAAATCGGAAAACTGCAGTGTTTCCGGATTGGGAATTGCCTCGACTGGCGCACCTGCGGCGATGCGTCCCAGTAATGGAATGGCCGCTTCTTCCGCTTGGGGACGGCGCGCCCGTTCTTCGGTTGCGTAACGCTCGCAGATCTCGAGCGAGCGGCTGTGGTTGTAACTGCGGCGGACATACTGCTTGGCTTCGAGCGCCTGGACGTGCTTGTGAACTGTGGCGAGCGAAGCCAGTCCCAAGCCGGTCGCTATTTCTTCGTAGCTGGGGCTGTACCCGTGCTGAACAATGAAGGTGGAGAGGAAGTCCATAACTTCCTTCTGCCGCCGTGTGAGCGCCATTAAATTCTCCCTTTGTCCCAGTTTTGGCGAATAAAGGTCGAAAGTCAACCGAATTTTTACAAACGAGCGGGGCGCGGAATGAGATCTGCACGACGTTGGCTGCATCTATGTATACGCTGCCGTCCCGCGATGGACAATCGGAACTTACTGTACGTGGAGGATGAAGATGCGGCTGTTTTCCTGTTGGAAACAGCGCTCAAGGAGGCGTGTATCCCGGTCGAATTGCATCACGTTTCCGATGGCGAACAGGCGCTCGCGTTCCTTCGGCAGTTGGGAAAGTACGAGAAAGCTCCGCGACCGGGATTAATCCTTTTGGATCTCAATCTGCCCAGAAAAAACGGGCTCGAAGTACTGGCGGAGATGCAGAACAGCGGGATACTACCACCGATTCCGGTGGTGGTATTCACGTCCTCTTCGCTCATTACCGATCGGGACCGCTGTCTGGCGCTTGGAGCGCAAGGGTACATTACAAAGCCGTCGACCTTCGATGGCTTTCTGGACGCCGTGAAGACAGCGTGCTCCTCGCTTGTGGCCCAGAAATAGCGGGGGGTCGGCAGTATCAGTTCGTGTTCATGCCGCACATGCCGCCCTGGCACATGCCTGTGCCGCACATTCCATTACCGCAAGCGGCAGGTTCGGATTGGCTCTTCGACACTCCGGAGCGTGCCGCGAAGGTGGAGTATTCCGTCGTGAGGTGGTCCTTTCCGCAGGAGGGGCATCGGACAGCATCGGCATCCGCCCTTCGGCGAACCAGCTTTTCGAATTTGCTTCCGCAATCGTCGCAAGAGTATTCGAATATCGGCATGCTTCTAAAGTAACAAGCCGGAGCCCCATTGTGCCTTGCGGCGAACTACTATATAGATATGCAACGCAGGACATTTTTGATGAGCGGCATTGGGATCGCTGCGGCATCGGGCTTGCGCCTTGCGGGCAAAGGCGTCAAAGCACTCAAGTTGGTGATTTTCACAGATGCAGGCCAGCGCGAAGGAGTAATGGAGGTGCAAAGAGTGGAAAAGTCGGACGCGGAATGGCGCCAACAGTTGACGCCGGAGGAATACGAAGTAACACGGCATGCGGCAACGGAGCGCGCGTTCACGGGCAAATATTGGAACAACCATGAACACGGGATTTACCGGTGTATCTGCTGCGGGAACGCACTCTTTTCCTCGGATACGAAGTTCGACTCCGGAACTGGCTGGCCGAGTTTCTGGGAGCCGATTGCGAAACAGAACGTGTCGCAAAAGGTGGATCTGGGCGACGGGATGATCCGAAACGAGGTTCGCTGCGCCAAATGCGAAGCGCATCTGGGACATGTTTTCGACGATGGCCCGAAGCCGACGGGTTTGCGCTACTGCATGAATTCCGCGGCGCTCAATTTTGTGAAGAGCTAAAACGTACAGCCGTTTGGATCACACTCTCACCGGCACACTCAGACTACATCACGCGCTGAAATCCCGATTCGTTGAAGACGCTCGGGACGTAATCGTCTATCTACCGCCGAACTACAACTCCGCTGCGGAGCGCCGCTATCCGGTACTTTATCTGCACGACGGGCAAAATCTTTTCGATGCCGCGACTGCGTTTGCGGGCAACGAATGGGGTCTCGACGAACTGGCGGAAGAACTGATTCAAAACGGCGAGATCCAGCCGTTGATTATGGTGGGAATTTATAATACGGGGGCGGCGCGCATGGCCGAGTATACGCACGTGCGGGATCGGCGCGGGCGCGGGGGACGCGCGAAAGCCTACGCCAAGCTCATTACGGAAGATCTGAAGCCGTTTATCGATAGCGAATACCGGACCCTGCCAGACGTTGCGAATACAGGCTTGGGCGGATCGTCATTGGGCGGCCTGGTGACGCTTTACCTGGGGCTGCACTTCCCTCAGATATTTGGGAAATTAATCGTGATGTCGCCCTCAGTCTGGTGGGCCAACCGCGCCATTCTGCGGGAGATCCGCAAGCTGCGCGGCAAGTTGGGCCAGAAGATCTGGTTGGATATCGGAACGTGCGAGGGCCAGAATCCGGCTTCCTGCGTGGAAAACGCGAAAGCGCTGCGCGACGCGCTGACCGCTAAAGGATGGGAGTTGGGAAGCGAGCTGTGCTTTGTGGAAGATGAGGGCGCCGGGCACAATGAAAAGGCCTGGGGCTATCGCATGCGGGACGCGCTGAAGTTTCTTTTTCCCGTGGAGCCATGAGAGGAGCTTATTGAGGGGACGGCGGTATAGGTGCGGAGGGTTCGATACCACTGATGTTTAAGAGCCCACGCGCAGTAGCGTGCTCCGCTGACGCTGTACACGGCAACGGCGAGATGGCTTGTGTTCTCTACGGGCCGCGCTAGGGAAAAGAACAACGCGTTCCAGACGAAGCAAAGACTCAAACTCACACACAGTAACGTTCCGGGCCGGCGCGCGAGAGCAAGAAGGAAGATGACCGGAAGCAGGAAGCACAGATACGTTGCGTCGGAGATGTAAACGAGCGCAAAGAAAGCAAGGCCGGGAAGCAGCCAGATCCAAAGCAGGGTTCCGAATTGGCTTCGGCGAGAGACGATCAGCGCGGGCAGCAACGCCCAGAACGCAAACAACAGAGGGATGAACACGCGAACGAGATTCGAGAGAGCCAGCTTGCTGAAACCGTGCAGAATAGGCGCTTCGCGAGCGGCCACAGCCCAGAGTTGAGATCCGGCTCCGGTTGGCGAGCCGCGCAACGCAATTTGCTCGGGCACGTACCAGAGCAGGCACAAGCCGGCAGCGAGGCAGAATACGAGCAGCCGGTCTTTCCAGTGCTGTCCCATAGCGCAGCGCGAAGTACACGAATGCCGGCGCGAGGAAAACGCCATCGGAAGGTCGAATTCCGGCTGCCAGGGCATAACACGCCGCAACACCGCATAGAACCGTAAGGCGCGGACGCTCAATGTAGCGGAGCATCAGCAGCAGCAGCAAAGGGCCGCACAGCAACTCACCGGCATACGTGCTTTGCACGCAACCGGCGAACCAGGCGAAATAGATGGTTGCGTAAGCAGCCGTCGCGAGCCTTGCACCTGGACGAGTCGTGAAGTGCAAACACAGCAGGTAAAAAATTACAGCGCCGCCCGCGGAGGCGAGCGCATTCATCACGCTCAGGCTAATTGCAGGATTCGGAAAGAGACCGGCGATGCGCGCGTACAGCCAATAGCCGGGCGGCTGGATGACATAGGTGCGATTTTCGATCGCGCGAATCAATGCCGGCCCGTCGGCAAAGTAAGGGCGGCTCATCGCAAGCCATCGTGAGACAAAAACGAGGGGGCCAATCAGCCAGGTGAACCAGTCGGAGACTGGCCGCAGCGGAGACGGCATCTTTGGTTAGCATAGAGAACTAGCTTTTTGCAGAAGCAACTCCAGCCAGCGGTTTTGAAAGAGTTCCTGCCTGTACTTCTGCGCGCGTTCCCTTGCGGCGCGGCCCATGCTCGCTGTTTTCCGCGGGGACAGAGCGGCTTCCTGAATGGCGGATTGAATCGACCGCGTGGTGCGCTCGACAATCCAACCGTTCACACCATCCTCGATGAATTCTGCAATTCCGTTGATGCGGGTTGCAATCAGCGGCAGGCCCGCGGCAGCAGCTTGCAGGCACACCAATGGGAATCCTTCGTAAGCCGACGGGAAAACGAATGCGTCCGAAGACCACAGGAAGGGACGGATATCGTTCTGCAGCCCGACGAAATGGACCCATGGGCTGGTAGTAATGGCTTTAAAATTCCGGATCTCGCTTTCGGTTCCACCGACCACAATCAGATGTATCGTTGCATCAGATGCGGCGGCAAGCGCCTCAAGAATCAAAGCCAAGCCCTTTGCGCTCAAAATTGCCGAGCGCGCAGAAGCTGAGCACAAACGAGTCTTGCGGAATCGCAAGCCTTTCGCGGAGTGCCTCAAACGGGAAGTCCGGTGGGCGCGAAAAACGCTCCGTGTCGACCGGATTTGCAATGACGTGCAGCTTTCCGCGAACTGTCGCGGCGTAAATAGATTCTATTTCTTGCGCGATGCCGTGCGAGGGCACAACAATCGTGGCCGCCGACCGAAACGCAATGCGCTCCGTAAAAGCGCCCCATGCATGCGTGAGCAGCCTTGCCCGGCGCCGAAACCAACCTCCGCCGATTGAGGCCTTATGATGTGACAAAAAAAAGCGATGGCAGAAATGGGCGTAGCAGAGATCGCAAAACGGGAACGCGCCCTCAGTGCTTATCTTCAGTCCCGGCTTTCTTCGGCGGGACAAAAGATACCTGCAAGTGGCCAACAGCGTATACAGAATGGCACGCAGGAAAACCGGGCGGCGCGGAAGCGGTATGCGCGTTTTTTCGATCAGCTGCGAATCGGGCAGATCCGTTTCCTGAACGTATAGATGCATGGGCCATTCCGCTGCGAGCGGTTGCAAAACTTTCAGCAGGCAACTGCCGGCCGGACTGGTTTGGGTGATGCTGGGATCGAAGACGATTAGAGGGTCAGTATGCACCTTTAGGCAGGAGTAACGTTTGAATTGTCCGAAGCAGAATGTAAACGTCCAACCATAGCGACCAGTTACGGATGTAGTAAGTATCTTCCACTTGCTGAACCTTCAAATCGCCGTCGCTTCGCTCAGAGACTTGCCACAAGCCGGTGAGTCCCGGCATGACGCTGGTTCGTAAGGCGCGAAAGCTCTCCGGGAAACGATCCAGATGATAGTAGGGGAAAGGACGGGGACCAACCAGGCTCATGTCGCCGCGCAGCACGTTCCATAACTGCGGTAACTCATCGAGGCTGTACCGACGGAGGAACCATCCGAGGCCGGGCAGAATACGGGGATCGGTTTTCAGCTTGTAATACTGCGACCAGCTTACTTGTTCGTCGGCGTGAGCGTGAAGATGCTCGGCCAACAAGCGTTCGGCATCGGGGTACATGGTTCTGAATTTATAGACGGTAATGCGCCGGCCGCCCTGACCTTCGCGCTGCTGGCGGAATAAAACGGGGCCGGGGTTGACGATCTTGATCCAGGCGGCACACATTGCAAAAAGAGGGGCGCTCAGCAGAAAGAGCGGCAGCGCGATCGCGAAATCCAGAATGCGCTTGAGCAGGCGATTCGAGGGGATGAGCAGATTTTTTCTGACTTCCAATCCCAAGACGCCGCCGAGGTCGCGAGAAGTGATCCACAGGCTCTGAATGCCAAACAGATCCGGGATGATGATGATGTTGGGGAACGAAAGACTCTGGACGAGCGCGGACAAACGCTCGCGATTCATTCCGGGAATGGCGATCAAGACGACCTTTGCATGCGTCTGGAATCTTGCGATTCTTGAGAGCGGTCCGAGTACCGGGACGCCTTGAACGTCCGTGGCCCATTTCTGCGGGTCGTCATCCAGAATGCCGACGGGTACGAAGCCGAGGTCGAACTCGCGCTGTAGAGTTCGGACGACGAGAGCTCCGGTTTTGCCCGCGCCCAAGACGATCACCGGCTCGCCGCACACGCCGCGCGCGATCAGATTTTTTCGCAGCAGCGCCTCCAGGGCGGGAGGGACGACCAGGGCGAAGAACGCAGTCAGCAGCAGTACGCCGCGCGACCATTGCCGGTCCTCGAAGATGTAGTTCCACAGGAGCAGCGCTGCAAAGACAAACAGCGTGGTGTAAGTACGGGAGCGCAGGCGCTGGACGGCGCCCAAGCCGTGTCCCGGGTACAATCCAACGCAATAATACGCGACGGGCAAAATTAGCACGCCGATCAGCAGGCCGAGATACTGGGGCGCTCCGAGCGTGATAGGAAAAAACGTGCGGAAGCTGAGGCGCGCCAGGCAAGCCAGCAGGAGCGCAAGCTCGAGCGCCAGCACGTCAATCAGAACAATGGCGGCGGTGGCCCAGGAGCGCTGTTTGATTTCGGGAACGGCAATGATCTGTTCAGTAGCCGCGGCGCTCATTTAGAAGCTCCTTGAATGGAGCTAGTGTAGATCTGCATCAGGAGTTCGTAATTTCGCTCGGGCGTGTAATTCTGCTCGTAAGAGCGTCGGGCGGCTAAGCGCATTGCTCGAAGGCGATCGGGCTGGGCGACGATTTCGCGCGCCTGCCGGGCGAGCGCGGCACTGTCTCCTGCCGCGAAGTGCAATCCGTTTTCTCCATCGACGATTAACTCGTTCAACGAGCCGAGCGCGGACGCGATCACCGGAGTGCCGCATGCGAAAGCTTCGACGATGATCATGGGCAGATGCTCGTAGTACCTCGACGGAACGACGATAAACGCGGCTGCGCGCAGAAGCTGCATGATTCGATCGCGATCGCAATGCGCGAGCCACTCGACGTGCGGTAAGCTTGCAACGCGCTGCTTCACCTCACCGGAAAGCGGCCCATCGCCAGCGATCTTCAGAGGAATGAGCGAACGGAGATCCGTCCAGGCATCCAGCAGCGTGCGAAGGCCTTTCTCCTCCGTAAGTCGGCCGGCGAAAAGTGCGTAGCCTCCTTCTCCTTGGCCAATCCCAGTATCCCGGGCCAGGCAATTGGGCTTGACCACGATGCGCGCGGCGGGCAAGCCTCCCTCGATGAATTTGTTTTTGGAAAATCCGGTGAGCGCGATGTACGTAGCTACTTTTGAATTCCAGGTACCGGCTAGCCGATGGCTCATGAGCATGGCGCTGACCGCGGCACTTGCCGGTGCGCTGTCGCGGTAACAGCGATGCAGCGCGGCTCTGTGAAGCAGCGCGGATCCCAAACACTCCTCGCACACGCGGCCGTTGCGAAAGAATGTCGCGGCCGGACAGAGCAGCCGGTAGTTATGCAATGTTTGCACGACGGGAACGTGCTCCGAGGAAGCGGCGTAATAAATGGCCGGCGAGACGATTGGAAACGTGTTATGCACATGAACGACGTTGGGCCGTTCGCGCCGGATCAGAGCCTTCGCATTCGCGTAGGTCTCTGAATTCCAGATCGTTTTTATGCCGATCCGGATGGCTGACATTTCGCTGATCGCATCGTTATGCGCCATGTACTCGATTACAGTGTGCCCGCGGGTTGCGAGCATCTCGTTTTCCGCCGCGCAGGCCTGGTCTTCACCGCCGGGCTGTTGATACGAGTTGTGAACCTGAAGGATTTTCATCGAACGGCAGGGCCCGCTAATTCCATCCGTATATCTCTTGTGTAACGGGATGCGGTTTCTTTGTGAGATCCCTCCCGGGAAGCGCGATATGAAATGCTGGCAAGCGCGATGAGCAGCAAGAATCCGGTATTCACGGCATTGCCCGCGGCGGCAATAAAGTTCTCTCCAGCCAGAGCAACGAGAAACGCCGGGAGATAGGCGAGCAAAGGTTGGGCGTAGCCGCGCCGGTCGCCGCGCGCGCTGGTATAGGCAAATACCGCGATGGAGCCGAAGAACAGCAGCCACATGAGAAGACCGGTCAGCCCCCATTCATAGGTAACTCGCAGCCATTCATCGTGGAAAAATCTGTTCGGATCCAGTCCTCGGATGTGTAATCCCGGAATGGCGGCCCCGTTGCAAGTTCCATGCCCGAAAATCAGCTCCTCAGCAGATGAGCCTCTGATATTCTCGACCACGTGCATGGCGAGATCGCGCCGGAAACGGAAGGTTCCCAGGCCGTAGGCTTTCGCATCCCCTTCATAGAAAGCCGTAACGGCGGCAGCAATGCGATTCGAACCGGCATCGCGTCCCAGGAAGGTGATGACGGTGCTACTTCCTCCAATAAGAAGGGCGATTAAAATGACCAGCAGGCCTGAAGCGCAGATTTTAATCCAGGCGCGCGTGCCGGAGATGAGCAGCGCGGTTAGTGTGGCGATCGCGATTCCGACGAACCAGATCCTACTGCCATCCAGCGCGAGCGCGGCGATCAAAGTCAGACAAATGGGAATACGAATAGAAAGGCGCAAGGTCCTGGAGCAGAGCGCAATGCAATAGAGCGCCGCCAGAAAAGCAGCGAAGCCTTGGGCAGCGGTAAAAGAAGAGAATCTGCTTTTTTCATCGCCCCAACCCGGCTCGAAGAAACGGCAGAGGACGGCGAGCGAAAGGCTGCCGATGGTCACAGGGATCAATATTCGAGGCGTGAGATAGCCGCCCTTGGTCGCTCTGATCAAGACAAAGCAGATCACCAGCAAGCCAGTCATGTGGCCGATGAGTTTTAGCGCCGCAACAGGATAAAAAGACCAGAACGCCGAAACGCCCGCATAGATGGTAAGGAGAATCCAGGCGATGGGAGCGAGCGCGATCGCTTTATGTCCGGAATAGCCGCGCAGCCGCCATAGTAGGTAAATGGGAAGCACAATTCCTTTGGCTGCATTCAACATTCCCACGTCGGTGCGAGCCCCGGGGAAATCAATTGTGGAAAGCAGTAAGTACGCGACAATGCTCCAGCGCAGCGGCGCGAATGCGGCGATGGCAAACAAAACGACGTAGAGTGTTACGACCAAAACCATCTATCAGACCTTTGCAATTCGCGCAACGACGTCATCGATCAGATTCGCGACTGAGGCCGGCGTCATCTTCAGCGCCGTGGCGCGCGCGCATTCTCGCATGTTGTGTAATGTTTCGAGCCCGGCGTGCATACTCCGATCGATAGCCTGGTACATCCCCTCCGCGTCGTCAGGCCGGAAGAGCCAGCCGTTGCGGCCGTCGTCGACTAATTCCTCAACCGCTTGACTATACACACTACCAAGGACGGGCAGCCCGCTTGCGAGCGCTTCGTTCACCACAACGCCCCAGGTATCGGCGAGCGTCGGGAAGGCGAATATACCGGCATCGGCGTAGATTGCGGGGAGATCCCAGTATGCGATATTTCCCAGGAACGCGAGCTTCAAATTTGGAGGAACGGCCTGGCGCAGTAATATCTCGCGAAGCGGCCCCTCGCCCGCTAAGTGAAATTCGATGATACGATCCGGATTGGCTTCTGCCCATCGGGAAAGAGCCCGCGTGAATGGCAGCAGGCCTTTTCGCTCGATAAGCTGCCCGACATAGAGAAAGCGCCGCGCTTGATCTTCGCGCCGTTGCAGCGGATGCGCTGCAAAGCGGCTGACGTCAGTGGTATACGGTACGCGAAAAATTTTGCCGTCGGTGGCGCCGAGCGAGTGAAGGTAGCGCGCGCCGCTGCCGCCCAAGACGACGAAGGCGTCGACATGCTTCTGTAAGAAATGGCGCAGCCAAGCGCGGGCGCGGCCGCGTCCTTGCTCGGTCGATTGCGCGATCTCCGCCCAGACGATAAGACGCGTCTCCGGGTGCAGCTTGCGATAAAAAGCTGCCAGCAGAGTGCGAAGCCCCATTTCGTTGGATATGACAACATCCGGCTTAAACCTTCTAAGCTGTGCGAACGTGTCGAGCGGCAGGTGAACGTAAACGGGCTCGTTGAAACCCTTGGGATGACGCCAGCGCCGGTTCAGAGTGATATTTTTTTGAAGCACTACGTCGAGGCCGCGCCAATCGACTTCCCAACGGCGGTTGCTCTCCATGCGCGTCGAAAGGAAAATACGCAGGTTTCGATAACGTGGCGCGAGTGAATCGAAGATATATTTCCAATAAGGCGCAATGACGTTTGTAAGGAAGGCCAGGCGCAACTCCGCATTTTTCGGGACAGCGACGCTGACGGTCATGCGCGCCTCCGAAATATCGATCTGATCACGTCGATGTAATTTCTACGCCGCCCGTTGAATGCCTTCCAAATGGCGTGAAACGGACCGATAACACTTCTCGCTGAAAAATCACATCCGATTTGTTCGCGCTTGTAGTAACTCGCCGCCGAACGAAACCATTGCCCTCGCTCCACTACGTGCCGGTACGGCAAAACGGGCATTGTATGTGGCGTAGAATCCAGCCGGGTCCGCGCGGCTTCGGCGCGTTCCTTCGGACTCAAATTGCCATATCGATTCCTGGTCTCGAGGAATGCGCAACAGCTCCGCGCGATTCCAGATGGCGGGCTGGGTGGAAATGCGATACGGAGCGCGCGCATGAATGCGGCCAATATCGCTTAGTTCGGAAATCCCTGCGTCCGGTCCGGGGTGCGGATAAAGACGCAGCACAGTTCCCTGGAGAGCATGAACGCAAGTCAAAGCGCGAAGCACGCTGGCCGTGGATATGCGAGATTTTAAAAAGTAATCTTCCAGCAGCAGCAGCACGTAATCGGCATCGATTCGTTCGAGGCAGGTGCGCAGCGTCTTGCTCCAGGCGAAATCTCCGGCCGCAAGCGTTGTCACGCGGGCGTCGTCATACGTTGCCTGCGTGCTGCCGAGGAAAACAGGGAACGGACAATCCGGCCAATACCGCCAGAACAGCGTAAAAAAAGGACGCCAGAGATCGCGATACGCATCACACGACATCACCAGCACGGCGCAAGAAGGAACCGCGGCTTCGGGAATCGCGAAGGGCTGCTGGACCGGCGATACGAGCGAATCAGGCATAGGACGCATCGATGCTAAGTGGATTGAGTTTGCGGCGGCGCAAAACAAGATAGATGCCGAGAGCGGCCACGGTTTGCGAAACGACTACGCACCACGCCATGCCGTTGAACGAATATTTGGGCGCGAAGCAGGCCGCCAGCGTGACATTCAGAATGAGCGCCACAACGGTGATTTTCTGGAACGTCTTCTCCATGCCGAGCGCGAGCAGCCATTGGAATCCGAGCACGTTCGTGATCGCCACCATGGGAGCCCGCAAGCTCAGTATCCGGAGCGGCGTGGCGGAGGCGAGAAAGCTGTGCCCGAGCAGGATGCGCACGATAAATGAAGAGCCGAACCACATCATCAACGTAAGCAGCACGCTGGCCGCGGCCATTACGTAGAGCGACAACTTAGTGAGCAGAGCCGCTTTGCCCAAAGACGTTTTAGCGAGTCCGGCGGCCCGTGGATATAACGCGGTGCTCAACGGCGAGAGCAGCCCCACAGCGGCGCTATTGATCTTTTCCGCGCCCGCGTAATAGCCAACCATCTGGGGCGTGGCGAACAGGCCCAAGATGAAAGCGTTGCCGAGAACGTAGATGTTATGAGCGCTGCGGAAGAGGAACATGGCGGATCCTTCGCGCAACATTCTGACGCCATCGCGCAAACGCGGCCAGCGCAGAGCATAAACGCTGGTAGATCATGGCATGGCCAACCAAAAAGGCGGCCAGCGCGCCCGCCGCCTGCAGGACAAAAAACTTCCAGGCATCTTGCGGGTTATGGATAAAGATGAAAATACCGATTGCAGCGGCCGTGCGCGCCGCGATATCTAAGGCGGATGCTACCGCGATCCGGTTGACGCCATAAAAAAAATAACTCGGATGAGAAGCCTTGAGAATCTCCGCTGCAACAGCAGCCCATAAGAGAAGCGGATGCTGGTGAAACCACGGAATCCAGAGATAGGCGCAGCAAGCCCCGGCGATTACGAGCGTGGACAACAGCGCTTTCGCGCCGGACACTCCGGCTATGACAGCTTCGATATCGCTGCGGCTGGCGGCAGTTGCAATCTGCCTGGTGGCCGAAAAGACGAATCCATATTCGATGACCAGACTTCCGTACATAGCGAATGCCTGCGCCATGGCGACCAGGCCCCAACTCGACGGCCCCAGAACTCGCGCGAGATACGGCACGGTCACAAGCGGCAGAAGGTAATTCGCGAACTGCACGCCATAGACTGAAGCGATGTCATGGAGCACGCGGCGATGACTCTGCAGCCGCGACAAGATGGCGCGCATTGAGTGCGGTACCGGCTCATTTGGTTGGCTCCCGGAGACTATCATCTGGGCGCTGAAATGGAATCAGCTCTTCTGCGCGCTCTCTGCGTAGTATTTACGGTAATCGGAGTAGTAGTAATAGTAGCCGTGCGTGTTGTGCTTGTCGACCTCGTTTAAGACCAGGCCGATTACGTTGGCGCGCAGCCGGTTCAGCGTCGCAAGAGCTCGCGCGACGGCTTTGCGGCTGGTCTGTCCCGCGCGAGCCAGCACCACAACGCCGTCGACGGCGATTGCAACCTGCATGGCTTCGGCGAATCCGAGCAGCGGCGGCGCATCGACCAGGATCAGATCGTATTCCTGGGCGGCTTCGTCGAGTATGTCCACCATCATGGAGCCGACCAGATCGGAAGCGCGGCGCGAAACGGTGCCGGCGGGCACCACGTGCAGGTCCGGCCAATGCTCCGTATGCACCAATGCATCTCGCCAGCTCAGCTCGCCGAGCAACACGTTCGACAGGCCGATATTTCCAGTAAGACTGAGCTTCTTGTGAACGCTGGGACGCCGCAGATCGGCATCAATAATTAGTGTTCGTTTCCCTTGCTCGGCATGCGCAATCGCGAGGTGAACGGTGGCCGTCGATTTTCCTTCGCCGGGGGCCGCGCTGGTGAGCATGAGAGAGCGGACGCTGCGGTCTAAATCCGGCAGGAAGATGGAGTGCCGCAAGGTTCGAATCGCTTCCTCGTAAGAGGAAACACCTTCATAGCCGCGGCTCCCAGAGGCATGTGAGCCTTTTCGCGCCGGTTTGTTTTCTGTGCCGGGCCGCGTGTCGCCATTCTGCCCATAGCGCACCAGTCCCACGCCGTTCGCCGGGCCGTTTCCGTTGCTTTCCGCGTGCTCGTCAGCCGTGCTCAGCGCCATTGCGCCGATCAGGCGCCGCATCTCGCGTACGGCCGGAAGCGTACCGATGACGCTGGTGTCGAGCGCACGGGCCGCCTGCTCGGGATCGCGAACGGTGGTATCCATCACATCGGCCAGAATCGCGCCGCAAATCGCCAGGACTGAAGAAATGATAAAAGCCAGCAGCAGGTTCAAGCTCTTTTTCGGAAAGACCGGCTTGTCGGGCGGCCTCGCAAGATCCGCAATGCGGATCGAGCTGTTTTGAAAACCAGCGTTGATGCCGGCCTCTCGAATGCGGCGCTCGAGATCGCTATACAGCGTTTTGTCGGCATCGGCGTCGCGCTTCAACTGCTGGTATTCGAACGATTTCGAATTGAGCTGGTCGTACTCCGCTTTGGTATCCGCAACCGCTCTCCGCAGCATCTGCTCGCGCGTCAGCGCCTCGCGGTAGTCGGTGTCGATGCGCTGTGCGACGTCGCTCTTCATCTCCTCAAATTGGCGCTGCACCTCAGTCAATTCGTTCGAGGCCTTTCGATATTCGGGATGATTGGCGCCATAGACGGTGGAGACGTCCGCGAAGTGCTGCTTGGCTTGGTTCAGGCGCTCATAAAGTTTGCTGAGATCCTGCCCCTGCGTGGACACTTGCGCGGCGGCGATAGAGCCCGATTGCATGGCATTGTAGGCAGCTTCTTTTTTTACGCGATCGGCCTGCGCATTGGTGTATTCCGTGTTCAGTTGCAGCAGCCGCGCCGAGAGAATATTCGTCTTTTCTTCCGGATTGATGACATTTAGCTCGTTTTCAAACTTCGCCAGCGCGAGGCTGGAACGCTCCATCTTGGCTTTCAGCTCGTCAAGCTGCTTTTCCATAAACGCCGAGAGCGCCGAGGACGATCGCACGCGGATTTCGAAAGTGTGCTCCAGATAGGATTGCGCGATGGCGTTTGCGACGTCGGCGGCTAAGCGCGGATCGGGCGAACGATAGCTGATCCGCACGATGTACGTGTTGATGGGCCGCGTAACTTTCAACTGCTTGAGATAGGTAGGCGCGTCTGTTTTTTCGCGCGCTTTGTCGGGCGGAAGCTTTTCGAGCTGGCTCTCCCGCTGCAACAGATTGAACTGCTTGGCGACCGGCCGCAGCACGGCATCGGACTGAATCAGCTCCATCTGAGTGGCCATGAACTGATCGGCGTCATCGGAACTTACAGACTGATTGGCATCCTGACCGATGATCTCGGGCGGAACGCGGCGGTCGACATCGATGCGGGCCGTCGCTTCGTAAATGGGAGTGAGGCGCGAAGAAATCAGATACGTGACCAGCAGACACGTGCCGACGAAACCCAAAATCCTCCACTTTTGGCGGAAGATGACCAGGAAATAGTGGGAAGCGGAAATGGTTGGCTGGGCGGCTTCGAAATCCGAATACGATGGCGACGGAACGTAGGGAGGCACCCGGCGGGCTTCCATCAGCTCAGACGGGCCTCGGGGCAGTTGTTTCATTTGATCTCGATTCCTAGCGCGCCCGTCGCTAATGCCAGATCAACACACCCGATGCGGTGGAGGTGCCGAAGCCCGCAATGCGATCGAGCGTCTGCGCCGCCAATTTCTTGCCTTTATTGTCTGGAATATAAAGGATATCGTTGGCTTGTAACTGCACATCCGGTGACTTGCGATCTAAAATGCGGGCGAGATCCACCGGGATTTCATCGCGGCTGCCTTTACCCGCTTCGCGCCGGTAAATGTAAGCTTGCTTGTTCGGATAGGGCAGCAGACCCTCGCTCAAAGCAATAACTTTGAGCACGGTCGTGTCGTTACCGTCCTGGATGGGGAATGAGCCGGACTTCTTCACATTTCCGACCACGTAGACTCTTCCCGCGGGCGGAACGCGAATCTCTTCGCCTCCGTACAGCCGGATATTCAACAGCGGATTGGCGTCATCGATGAGTCCTTTCACCGGAATGCGCTGGACCAGCCCGGTCGGCTCGCCGTCTTCGGCCCGATTCGGTTTGCTGACCAAAATCTCCGGCCCGGCATCCAATCTCAGCCCTTCCGCCTTGGTCAAAGCGTCTAATAGCGTTACGTTGCCGACGGCCTGAAAAGTGATCGGCCGCGTCACTGCGCCCAAGACACTGACCGGCACACTGCGATATTCGGCCACTGAAACTGTAACCACCGGCTGGACCAGAATTTGATCTCTTACGAGCGCATCGGTGAGCTCGGTTTCAATTTCAGACGGGTATTTGCCTGCGACGTTCAGCCGTTCCTTCAAAAGCGGCAAGCCCAAAGTGCCGCTCGAAGACACGCGGAAGTTTCGGGTCAGCTCCGGGCAGTCGGCGACCGAAATCCAAAGCAGATCGTTCGGTCCCACTCTTTGTGCCGGAAGAGTGGCATCGGGATTCGAAGGAGCGACAGGCATAGCAGCCATGGGCTCCTGCGCCTGCAACCCCAAACTCAACGAGAACAAGCAGAACACGAGGAGAGCTAAACGCATGACGAGTTCGTAGTTCTTTATTCTACGCCGTATCACCTGGGACGAGAGGCTACCGGCATACAATGTGTTTTCGTGGAAGCGGACGGGCTGATTCAAATTCATGCGGCCGGATACGGCGTTGCCCAAGCGCGTCTGCCGCATTGGCTGCGCAAGGGGCGGACGCATTTCGAATCCGTTCATCTTCTGAAGGCGGAGCTGCGGGAACGTAAGCTACATACAGTTTGCGAATCGGCGCGTTGTCCGAACCTGCACGAATGCTTTCATCGCGGCGCGGCGACATTTATGATCCTGGGGAATCTGTGCACGCGCGGATGCGGGTTCTGCTCTGTGCCGAAGGGTTCACCGGCAAAAAAGGAATTTTCTCTCGATCCGAATGAGCCGCGGCAGGTCGCGGAAATGGCCGCGCGGATGAAGCTACGTTACGTGGTGATTACTTCGGTGAACCGGGACGATCTTGTGGACGGCGGCTCGCGTCATTTCGCCGAAACCGTGCGGCAGGTTCGGCTGGCGCTGCCTTCGGCACGCGTGGAAGTGCTGACGCCCGATTTTTGCGGTGACTTCGATGCTGTGGCTCGCGTGCTGGATGCGGGTCCGCACGTTTTTAACCACAACATGGAAACGGTGCAGCGGCTGTATCGCCGGGTGCGGCCGCAAGCCGATTACCGGCAATCGCTCGAAGTACTGAGCTTCGCTGGGCGGTACCGGTCGGGCGTGCTCACGAAATCCGGGCTGATGGCGGGTCTTGGCGAATCCGCGGACGAAGTCCATCAACTGTTGCGCGATATTTTGATAGCGGGCGTAGACGTCGCAACCATTGGCCAGTACCTTCAGCCCACGCGGCGCAATTTGCGGGTTGCCGAGTACGTCACTCCCGAACAATTCGATGCTTATCGGGATTACGGAATGTCGCTCGGGTTCAAGATGGTTTTCAGCGGTCCGCTGGTACGCAGCTCCTATATGGCCGACCGCGTCAGCGACGAAGCCGCTCAGGCCAATGGCTGATGAGTAGCGCGTTCGGACGCTGGCCGGCTTATTACCGGCGCATTCTTCTGCACACGCTTCTTTCGCTGCTTTCCGCCATCCTGCTGCTGCTGACTTTTCCCCGTTTCGATCTGTACTTTTTAGCGCCGATCGCGCTAGCTCCTTTGCTGATCGCGCTAGCGAGGACGAACGATGGCTGGCAGCGCTTCGTTTATGGCTGGGCAGCGGGGATGTTTTATTGGTTTTTTCTCTGCACCTGGATTCAGTTCGTGCTGGAAGTTCATGGCGGAATGGGGAAATGGGGCGGCTGGGGATCGTTCCTCCTGTTCTGCATGTATAAAGGTCTTCCGCTCGCGGTATTCAGTTGGCTGGCGGGTCCGCTGATGCGCACGGTGTATGCGGTGCCTGCGGTCGCGGCGCTTTGGACCGGAATCGAGCGAACGCACGGTACCTTCGGGTTCGCCTGGCTCGATCTTGGCAATGCCGGAATTAATATGTCGGTGCCGCTGCGATTGGCGCCGTTTGTCGGGGTTTACGGGATCTCGTTCGTGTTTGCGATGCTGGGCGCGGCGGTCGCTTGCGCGCTTTTGCGCTACCCGCGGATTCGCCTCGCGCCTTTGCTGGTTTTGCCCTTCTTATGGATTCTGCCGAGTATTCCCGAGCGGGTCCCGGCGCCGGACCGCGCGCTAGTCGTGCAGCCCGACATCAGTACGGATCTCGATTGGACCCAGCTTTTGCAGGACAAGACCGAAAGGCAATTGAGCCTGTTATCGGAGACGCTGCCGGCTCCGCTCGTCATTTGGCCCGAACTGCCGGCGCCGCTGTATTATTACGACGACCCGGAATTTCGCGCGGCCGCTACCGGGATCGCCAAACAGCACGGATATTTTTTATTCGGAACCGTCGCTTACACCTCGCAAAGGCAGCCGATGAACTCCGCCGTGCTGCTCGGGCCGGACGGATTGGTGGCCGGCCGCTACGACAAAATCGATCTGGTTCCTTTTGGAGAATTCGTTCCGCCGCTGTTTTCCTTCGTCAATCGGATCACGCAGGAGGCCGGAGATTTTGTTCCCGGGCATGACATCGAAGTGCTGCCTGCCGCGGGGCACCGCTTGGGAGTTTTCATCTGCTACGAATCGGCATTTCCAGACCTGGTCCGGCAGTTCACGAAAAAAGGCGCCGACGTGCTGGTGAACCTTTCCAATGACGCGTATTTCGGCCATACGGACGCGCGCCAGCAACATCTACTTATCGCGCGCATGCGGGCCGTGGAGAACCGGCGCTACCTCATCCGCAGCACCAACGACGGCATCACGGCCGTGATCGATCCCGCCGGTCAAATCGTCAGGCGCTTGCCGCCTTTTGAAGAGCTCGCGTCGGTGGTGCATTACGGCACGGTCGAAAGCACGACATTCTATGCGCGGCACGGAGATTGGTTCGCCTGGTCTTGCCTCATCGCGGGAATCGCGCTTGCCGTGCTGCGGCTGAAGCGGCCCACTTATACTGGGCTCCATGGCAGTCAAGGACATTGAACGACCTTTAGGCTTCAACACACGAGCGCTTCACGCAGGTTACGATCCCGATCCGACCACGCACGCGCGCGCGGTTCCCATCTACCAAACGACTTCTTTTACTTTTGAAGATTCCGATCATGGCGCGCGCCTGTTCGCGCTTCAGGAATTCGGGAATATCTACACGCGCATCATGAATCCGACGACTGCCGTGCTGGAAGATCGTGTCGCCTCTCTCGAGAACGGCGCCGCGGCGCTGGCGCTGGCAAGCGGGCAGGCGGCGCAGTTCCTCGCAATCACGACAATCGCTGCCCCGGGAGACGAGATTGTTTCGGCCAGCGCCCTTTACGGAGGAACCTACACGCAGTTCGATGTTACTTTGCGGCGGCTCGGCTATAACATTGTGTTCGTTGAAGCAGACGACCCGGAGAATTTTCGCAAGGCCATTACGCCCAAGACGCGGCTGCTGTATGGCGAAACCATCGGCAATCCGCGCAGCAACGTTCTCGATATTGAGGCAATCGCGAAAATCGGGCACGAGCGCGGCATCCCGTTAATGGTCGATAACACCTTTGCGACGCCTTACATAACGCGGCCGATCGACTACGGCGCCGATGTCGTGGTGCATTCGCTCACTAAATTCATGGGCGGTCATGGCAATTCGATTGGCGGCATCATTGTAGACAGCGGCAAATTTCCCTGGAATAATGGCAACTTCCCGCATTTCACAAACCCCTCCCCGGCTTACCACGGCATGAAGTTCTGGGACACGTTCGGAAATATCAGCTTCATCATTAAGGCTCGCGTAGAGGGTTTGCGCGATATGGGCGCATGCGTCAGCCCGTTTAATTCATTTCTGTTTCTGCAAGGCATAGAGACGCTTGGGATGCGCATGGATCGCCATCTGGCGAACACCATGGCGGTAGTGAAGCACCTGGAGAAGCACGACATGGTCCAGTGGGTGAAGTACGCGTCGATGTCTTCTAGCCCGTATTACGAAATGGCGCGGAAGTACACACCCAAGGGCGCAGGCGCGGTCTTCTCCTTTGGAGTGAAAGGCGGCTACGAAGCCGGAAAGAAATTCATCGACAATCTGAAGATTTTTTCGGATCTGGCGAATGTGGGTGATTCGCGCAGCCTGGTCATTCATCCGGCCTCAACCACACACCAGCAGCTTGGCGCGGCAGAGCAGAAAGCCGCAGGGGTGACACCGGAACTGGTTCGCCTTTCAATCGGGCTGGAAGACGTCGAGGATCTGATCTGGGATATCGATCAGGCGTTGGGATAACGCCACTTCGCCCCAGACGCGGCGGCGAGCCGCGACTGTGAGTACCTGTTTCGTTAGACTTTATTCAGCGACACTATTCCATTCCATGCGCGTACTCGTAGTAGAAGACGAAAAGCGGATTGCAGACTTCTTATCGAGAGGTTTACAGAGCGCCGGATATGCCGTCGACGTGGTCCATACCGGCTCCAATGCCATCGAGCGGGTGCATTCCACCGAATACGATCTCATCGTTCTCGATCTTGGACTCCCGGACATCGATGGCCTGCAAGTCCTGCAAAAGATTAAAAACCGGAAAACCATCCCTCCCGTCCTGATCCTGAGCGCGCGCGACGCCGTGGACGATCGCGTCAAAGGTCTCGAGCAGGGCGCCGACGATTACCTGGTCAAGCCGTTCGCGTTTGTCGAATTACTGGCTCGCGCCCGCGTGCTTCTTCGCCGCGGGCAGCCGACTCCGGAAAAGCTGCAGGTCGGCGATCTCACGCTCGATTGCATCCGGCGCAAAGTGAGCCGCAACAATGAAAACATCGAGCTCGCGCCCAAAGAATTCAGCATCCTCGAATACATGATGCGCAATCGCGGGCGCCCCCTCAGCCGCACGATGATCGTGGAGCACGTCTGGGATATGGATTACGACGGCCTCACTAATATTGTCGACGTTTACATCCGCCACCTGCGCAGTAAAATTGACGATCGTTTTCCTGCCAAAATGATTCACACGGTCCGCGGCATCGGCTATATGCTGGATGTTCCCGAAACCCAGCAGCCCGTTCCCGCCGGGACCGCCGGCGCCTAGATGTGCCCATGCTCTGGAAGAAGCTGCACGAGATAAAGCTCTTCCGCACGCTCCGGTTCCGTCTGGCCGCCACTTTCCTGCTGCTGCTTTTCGCCATCGTCACCATCCTGGGCATCTTGGGCACCACCACCCTACGCAATGTCCTCGACAACCAAAGCGATGACGAGTTGAAGGAGCAGTTGGGCGCGCTCAAAGGATGGATTGAATTCGATCCCGTCAGCGGCAATCCGTATTGGTTCGTCGACCGCGACGATCCCGAAGAAGAAGCCGAAGTATCGCTGCTCGATGCCGTCTATCTCGTGAGTGATGACCATGGACGCGTTGTCCTTGGTTCCTCCGGTCCCGCTTTCAAACAGCTTTCGGATCCCAAGACGATTTTGAAGGACCTGGCGCAAATGCAGCGCACGCACGCGCCCATCATCAAGACAGTTACGGGTTCCGATAGAGTGCAATACGAAATCATCAGCAGCACCATGACGGACCCGCGGCGCGGCACTACCTGGTATGTGGTCGAAGGCCGGAGTTTACAAAACGACCACGCTGTGCTCCGGAAATTCCGGCGCAATTTCTTGATTATCCTGCCGCTAACGCTATTGGCGTGCGCGATTGTGAGCTGGTACTCCGCAGCCAGTATTTTGAGGGCGCTGCAATCGGTGGAAAAAGCGGCGCAGAACATCACGGGCTCGAGCCTCGGCCTGCAGATTCCGAAACGCGGCGCCGACGATGAGCTCGACCGCCTGATCGATTCCTTCAACGCTATGAGCGGCCGCCTCAAGGCTTCCTTCGAACAGATGCGCCAGTTCTCGACCGATGTGTCGCATGAGCTGCGCACGCCGCTGACTGCGATTCAGGGCCAGCTCGAAGTTGCGCTCTTCACCGCAACGCGCAAAGAGCAGTTGCAGGAAGCGATAGAAAACGCGCTGCAGGACGTCGAGCGGCTCTCAAATCTCGTTCGCGCGCTGCTGCTGTTGTCTCAATCCGAGTCGGGCCAGATTCCGATGAATAAAAGCCTCCTCGATCTCAACGGATTGGCCGGCGACCTGGTCGATCAATTCCAGATTCCCGCCGAGGCGCACGAGGTAAAGCTGACCCACACGCCCGCCGAATCACCCGTGCTCTGCGAGGCCGACAGCACGCAGCTTGAGCGGGTGATCACAAACCTGCTCTCCAACGCGATTAAATATACGCCCGCGGGCGGCTGGGTGCGCGCCTGTGCCGAACGCGCCGGCGCCAACGTGCGGCTGGTTGTCGAGGATTCTGGCGTGGGTATTCCACCCGATCATCTGCCGCACGTTTTCGATCGGTTCTATCGCGTGCCCGATCCCAACCCCGAAAAAGGTCTCGGCCTCGGCCTGAGCTTTGTCGCCGCCATTGTCCGGGCTCACAGCGGCGAGATACATGTCGTGAGTGAAGTCGGAAAAGGCTCGCGTTTCGAAGTCATCCTCCCGGGCGCCCCGGTTCACGCCACCGCCGAAACGCCTGTTCTGCAGGGAGAGGCGCTGCGCGGCCGCGCCGATCGCGAAACGCTCTAAACCGCCCAACTATAATCGCGGCTTATTTGATCTGCCGGTTCGGTATCGAGCAGGCGCATGAGCTCCAGATGCAGAGCATCCACTAGCGCGCGCCAACTGGCGTCGATCACGTTGTTCGAAACTCCGACGGTGGTCCAACTGCGGCGATGATCGGTCCACTCCACCAGAACGCGAACCTTCGATTCCGTTCCTACTTTGGCGCCCAGCACGCGAACTTTGTAATCGGTCAGGCGCACGCTCGCGATGGCCGGGTACACGGAGGCGAGGCATTGCCGCAGACAGATGTCGAGCGCGTGAACCGGCCCTTGCCCAACGGCAGTATGCGAATGAACATTGTCGCCAACGCGCATGGTGACGTTCGCGGTAGTTACGGTCTCGTCATTGCCCGGCAGCTTGCCGGAAAGGCCGCTTTCGAGCCGCGTTGAAACTTCATAATTGACAATTTCGAAGGGATGAAATTCGGGATGAGCGGCTTCCCGCACCAGCAGCTCGAAGGTGCCTTCGGCAGCTTCGAAATCATAGCCCTCATGCTCCATCATCTTGATGCGATGCAGCAGTTCGCGGCGCGCCGAATCGGCCAGGTGCTCTTTTAACCCGAGCTGCTGGAGTTTGAAAGCGATATTGCCGCGTCCGGACAGATCGCTGAGCAACACGCGCTGCCGATTGCCGATCAGCTCCGGCTTGACGTGTTCGTAAGTAGCCGAATCTTTCAAAACGGCACTGACGTGCACGCCGCCTTTGTGCGCAAAGGCGCTGTTTCCAATAAACGGTTGGTCGGCTCGCAGCGGCAGATTGGCCAGATCGGCGATAAAGCGGGCGAGACCTGCGAGGTTTTTCAAATTCTCACGGCCCACCGTTGTGTGCCCGAGCTTCAACTCCAGATTCGCGAGAATGGAGCAAAGATTCGCATTCCCGCTTCGCTCGCCGTAGCCGTTGATGCAGCCTTGCACGTGCGTGACGCCCGCCTCTACGGCTAACAATGTGTTGGCCACTGCTACGTCGGAATCGTTGTGGCAATGAATGCCGAGAATTCCGTCGAAACCGCTGCGAACGTCCCGCACAATTTCCACTAGCCGCGCCGGAAGCGTACCTCCGTTCGTGTCGCACAAACAGAGCACGTCCGCGCCGGCTTTTTTCGCAGCTTCCAGCGTGCGCAGCGCAAAGCCGGCGTTGGCCTGATATCCGTCGAAGAAGTGTTCGGCATCGTAGACCACTTCGCGTCCGTGCGCTTTCAGATACGAAACCGTATCGGCGATCAGCCGCAAATTTTCCTCTTCCCCAATGCCCAGCGCGCGCTCGACATGGAAGTCCCACGACTTTCCGAATACCGATATCACCGGAGTTTCGGCCGCCAGCAGTTCGGCCACATTCTGATCCGTCTCAATCGAATTCTTCGCGAAGCGCGTCGATCCGAAAGCAGTCAGCTTCGCGTGCCGGAATTTCAACTCTTTCGCCCGCTCGAAAAACTGTTTGTCCTTGGGATTCGATCCTGGCCAGCCGCCTTCGATGTAGTCGATACCAAACTCATCGAGTTTCCCGGCAATGAGCAGCTTATCCTCCACCGAGAAGGAGACGGACTCGCCTTGCGTGCCGTCGCGAAGTGTCGTATCGAACGTGAAGATCTTCATAAAGTGACTGTTCCGAACCTTTCCAAAACTCTCCTGCAAATGAAAAAGCCACCGGCTGGGTTCCCCCACCGATGGCCTCAGATTCCAGATTGATCGACGAGGTCTCAGGCGGGGCCGCTAATGGCCACGCTAATAATAATTCCGCTCTGGAGGAGGAGAATCATGAGACCTGGACTTAAACCAAAGTATAGAACAGTTCAATCGAGCCTGTCCCGGTAAGATGGATTTTATCGTGCCTGCTACGGTAGAAGCCCTCCCCCGGTCCTACATCCCGCTGCGCCGGGTCAACTGGTTTGTAGTGCTGAGTTTCTTTGCCGCTGTCACGATTTGTTTGTTTTTTTATCGTCAACTCGATTTCGTTGCCAACGGCGAATATCGATCCCCATTGCTTACTTTTCTCGAAGAAGCGATCGGTGGTTTAGCAGGGTTTGCGATCTTTCCATTCGTCTATCTCGTCGCCATTCGCTTCCCGTTGTTGTCGCCCGCGTGGCGCCGCAACTTGCCAGCGCATATCGTAGCCGTTTGTCTCATTTCGCTCGTGCATACGACTCTTATTGCAGGCTTGCGCGCCGTACTCTTTCCTCTGCTTGGCTTCAAGGACAGCTATGGTTATCTGCCCTGGCGCTATCCGATGGAATTTGCCCACCTGTTCCTCTTTTATTGGCTCGGGATCGGCCTCATCTACCTATTCCATGAAATCCGTTTTGCGCGGGAAAGGGAAATTCGGCAGGCGAGATTACAAGCCAGCCTGGCGGAAGCGCAATTGCAAAACCTGCGGCTGCAGCTCGAACCCCATTTTCTATTCAACGCGCTGAATGCGATTTCCGCGGCGGTTTATGAGAGCCCGCGCGCGGCGGACGAGATGATTGGCCGGCTGGGTGAATTGCTGCGGCAAATTCTGACAAACGATCGCTCGCAGGAAATTGCCTTTTCACGAGAGATCGAGTTGGTAGAGCTTTATACGCAAATCATGCAAACGCGGCTGGAGCACCGCCTGAAGCTGGCGATCGAAGTTGACGAAGCTGCGCGGCACGCCGCGGTACCGCAGCTCATTTTGCAGCCGCTGGTCGAGAATGCCATTCGGCACGGCATGGATCCCAAGACATTTCAGGTGGAGATCCTCATACAGGCGTGGCGCGAAAACGGCCGGCTTCGCCTGAGAGTCCGCGATCATGGGCCGGGCATGGATTCCCCGCCCCTTCTCAAGCGCGGCATTGGCCTGAACAATACCGCCGACCGCCTGTTGAGACTCTATGGCGACCGGCAAAGCTTCAAGCTCGAAAATGCACGAGACGGCGGCGCGGTCGTGGAAATCACGCTCCCATTTCGAGCTGGCGCGGATAAGGAGCGGGTTCCGGCATGATTCGCGTTGTGCTGGTCGACGACGAGCCACCGGCCCGGCGCAAGCTCCGTCATCTGCTCTCGGCGGAAGAGGATTTCGTCGTTGCCGGCGAGGCGGCCTCGGGCGCGGAAGCCGTTGAAGTCTTGAACCGTTTGCAACCGGATCTGGTCTTTCTCGATATTCAACTTCCCGATTGCACCGGCTTCGACGTTCTCGAGGCTCTCGACCGGCGTGATCGTTTCGCTGTTGTTTTCGTAACGGCGCACGACGATTTGGCGCTTAAGGCGTTCGAAGTTCACGCACTGGACTATTTGTTGAAACCAGTCGAGCCCAGCCGTTTTGCGCAATCGTTGGCTCGCATTCGCTGGATGCTTGAGGCAAGCAACACCAGACATTTGGCCAGCCGTCTCGATGAATTGATGGCAACTCTGCGCTCCGATCCCGCTTACGTCCGCCGTTTGTTGATCCAGCAAAACGGCCGCTCATTTTTCGTCGATGCCGCGGATATCGACTGGATAGAGGCCGCTCGTAACTACGCCTGTATTCACTCAGGCAATCAGACATATATCTTACGCAGCACCCTCGATTCGCTTTCCTCAAAGCTCGACCCTGCAATTTTCAGACGCATCAATCGTTCCGAGATAGTGAACGTCAATCGCATCGCCGAAGTGCGTTCCTGGTTCCACGGCGACCAAAAGATTCTCCTCAAGAGCGGCGCCGAGCTAAATTGGAGCCGGCGCTATGGCAGCGATTCGCTCGAGGAGTTGGAACGCGCTTGAGGCACGCGCCATTCGTCACGGCTGGAGTCCCGCTCGTCCCACATCCCTTCACGACACCCGAAAAACACCTCAAACTGAACATATGAGTTTGTTCACTCGCGCGGCTGCGTCGTTCTCGATCGCCGCTCTCCTGCTGTGCGCCGCTGAAACCGGCGACTGGACCAGTTACGGACACGACCCGGGAGGTCAGCGCTTCTCACGGTTGAGCGCTATCAACCGCTCCAACGTGAAGTCGCTCAAGATTGCATGGACTTATCGCACTGGCGATGCGTACGCGCCCCCCAGCGGATCGAAGCCAACGCAGTTCGAAGCCACGCCACTGTATATCGACGGCACGCTTTATCTGGGCACGCCGCTCGGCAGCGTGATCGCGCTCGATCCAGTCACCGGAAAAGAGCGCTGGAAATACACGTTCGACATTCACAAGGACAGAGGCTACGGCGATTTTGCGAATCGGGGCGTTTCCACCTGGAAAGCGCCGTCGGGCCAGCGCCGCATTTTCATTGCGACCATTGATGCCCACCTCATCGCGCTCGATGCGCAAACGGGCAAGCCCTGTCTCGATTTCGGCGATAACGGCATTGTCGATCTGCGCCGCGGCCTGCGCATTGCACCGCGTGGATACGCCGATTACGAAGAGACATCGCCGCCGGCTATCGTCGGAAACCTGGTGATCGTCGGCTCGGGCATTCAAGACAATGGCTGGGTAGATGAGCCGAGCGGCGAGGTTCGCGCCTTCGATGCCGTCACCGGCAAACTCAAATGGTCGTGGGATCCGACTCCACCACCTCCGGCGCGCACCGGAGCAGCAAATGCCTGGTCCGTCATTGCCGCCGATCCATCTCGTAATTTGGTTTTCGTTCCCACCGGGAGCGCCAGCCCCGATTATTACGGCGGCGAGCGCCTCGGCAACGATCTCTTCGCCGACTCCGTGGTTGCCTTGCGCGCCGATACCGGCAAGGTCGTCTGGTATTTCCAAACCGTGCATCACGATCTGTGGGACTACGACGTCGCTACCCCTCCTCTGCTCTTCGATATTCATCGCAACGGCGAAACGATTCCGGCCATTGCAGTTGGTTCCAAAACCGGCAATCTCTTTATCCTGAATCGCGAAACGGGCAAGCCGGTCTTCGGCGTGGAGGAACGCGCCGTTCCCAAGAGCGATGTGCCGGGCGAAGTCTCGTCTCCGACGCAACCGTTCCCTCTCAAGCCCGCGCCCATTACGCCGCAGGAGATGACCGCCGATGATGCCTTCGGCATTGACGATGCCGATCGCGACTATTGCCGCGCTGAAATAAGCAAGCTTCGCACCGGCAGCATCTTTACGCCACCGTCTCTGCAAGGCATATTGGCGATGCCCGGCAATGTCGGCGGAATGAATTGGGGCGGCATGGCATACGATCCCGATAACCATCTGCTGGTTTTACCGTCCAACCATCTTGCCTCGGAAGTGCGGCTCGTCCCTCGCGCAGATCTCGAGAGCGTCCAGCATCCGAAGGGACGCAGAATCGATGGGGATTGGGAATTCGGCATGCAGCGCGGGACTCCTTACGTCATGATGCGCCGTTTTCTGCTGAGTCCGAAACGCGTACCCTGCACTCCTCCACCATGGGGCACGCTGCTTGCTATCGACACCAACACCGGCGACAAGAAATGGGAAGTTCCTCTCGGTCAATTCAGCCCGAAACTTCCCGCCAAGTGGGGTTCCATTTCGCTTGGCGGCCCAATGATTACCGCTGGAGGCCTGGTCTTCATCGGCAGCACGTTTGTTCCGGAACTTTACGCGTTCGACATCGTAACCGGACAGCAGCTCTGGAAGGGAGATCTGCCGACCAGCGGCAAAGCGACGCCGATGACCTATCAAGGCCCAGACGGAAAGCAATACGTCGTCATCGCAGCGGGCGGGTATGGTATCCCGGATCTCTCGCCGGTTGGAGATTACCTAGTAGCCTTTAGTTTGTGACCCGATTACTGGCCGGTATCCATCCGGTTCGCGAAGCACTGCGTGCGCAACGGCCGCTGGACAAAGTCCTCATCGCCAAAGGCGCGTCCAGCACTCGCATACAGGAGATAGTCGATCTTTGCCGGGCCGCATCTATTCCGGTGCGCTTCGAACCTCGCGACGCGTTAGATCGCGCAGCGAAAGGAGTCGCGCACCAAGGCGTCATCGGCTTTGGAGCGGCTCACACCTACGTCGATTTAGACGATGTCCTATCGGAAGCGAAGCTGCTTGTCGTTCTCGATGGCGTCGAAGATCCGCACAATCTCGGAGCCATCGTCCGCACCGCGCATGCTGCGGGCGCAGACGCAGTGGTTGTGCCGGATCGCCGCTCGGCTCCGCTGACTGAAACCGTCGATCGGGCGGCGGCCGGTGCGCTTGAACATCTTCCGGTCGCTCGCGTGACGAACATCGTCCAAACGCTCGAACGATTGAAACAGAAAGGATTTTGGATCTATGGTCTGGATGAGCGCGGCCCCGAACTGTATAACCAGATCGAATATGCTTCGCCCACCGCCATCGTGCTGGGCGGCGAAGGCAAGGGGTTACACGAGGGCGTTCAAAAACACTGCGACGTGGTGGTCCGCATTCCCATGGCGGGAGCGGTCTCCTCGCTGAACGTCTCGGTTGCGGCCGGGGTGGTGCTCTTCCAATGGCGATCGAGATTAGAATAAAGCCATGCAAGAGAACGTGGTAAGTGCGCCTCCGGAAGTGCAGGACGAAATCAAGCGAGGCCTCGACACCTTAAAGAAGCACGGCTACCAAGTCACCGCCCGGCAGGATTCATCGGGCGATCTCTCCATCGATTTCAGATTCGGGGCGTCCGAGCAGACTCTGAAGTTCGCCAACGACGAATGGAAGAAGCCAGGCACGGTCGAAAAGCGGATCGTCGAAAATCTAGACATTTGACCCGGCTCTCAGGGTTAACGCCAACACCAGCGACTCCATGACGACGCGGTCGTCGCGAAGACCTTCCCGAAACTTCTTATCCGTCTCATAGATCAGGCCAATCGCCTTCGCGAGGTGTTCGTTCGTGAATGCGCTCGCGGTTGCGATCACCTGCTCGGCCCGATCGCGCCACATGCGTACGCCAATTTTCGCGAAAAAACTCAGCGCCTGCTGCACCGAGCTGATGCGCGCCTCTTTTGCCGCAAGCGCCAAACGAAATTGCGTGCTCAAGAACGTCAGCGCGAGAGGCAGATACTCGCCTTCCCGCACGAGTATGTCGAGCGACCGCAAAGCGCCGGCGCGATCGCGTTTTCCAAGCGCGTTGACCAAAGCGAAAATCGTGCTCTGCGCCGCGTTTGGAACAAGCGTGCGCAGATCATCCATGGTCACCGCGCGCTCGCTGCCCACAAACAACGACAGCTTCTCGATCTCCGTTTCCAAGCGGGTCGCGTCGCCCGCTACGGCGTCCAATAACACGGCCAGTTCCGCTCCAGCCAATTTCAGATGGTGCTGCCGGGCGAAATCCTGGGCCAGAGAGCGGCTCGATTCCGGAGTGAATTGGCGGAACTCGACTACATCGTGAATGGCGGAATAGAACTTCTGTACGCGCTCGAGTTTCGTCCGGTCCTCACCCGCAAAATCATACCGGCTGCACTCAAACACCAGCACAGTCCCCGCGGTAGGCGCCTTTAGATATTCGGCGAGTTGCGACTGCGCCGAGCCTGTGTTTTCCTCGCCGTCCTCCGTATTCGCGGACAGCCGCCGCGGCAGCGCCAGCTCGGCACTACACACCCAGATCAGCCGATCCGACGCAAACAGCGACATGGCCCGCGCGTCATCCAGCACGTCGGAAAGCGTTAGATTTTCGAGATCCACCTGCGTCAGGCCGCCGTCTGTTCCCGACTCGCGCAGAACTCGCGTCACCAGCGCTTGCTTACAGACGCGGCGCTGATAACCTTCCTGCCCGACGAACAGGTACGCGGACGCGAGCGGCTGCTTTGCGATTCGCGCCGTAAACTGTTCCGGTGTCATGTATTCATTTCGTCCTCATCGCAGACGCAGACGACGCAAAGCGATCGTCCGCGCCACCTAGTCGAATCTGAGCCGGAAGCGTAAGCGACCTAGTTTGGGCGCTTACGCTTCCGGCTCGGTTTCGGCATTCCTTCATAATCATGCATAGTCATGCGATCCACTTAGAAACCTTCTGCGATGGCGCTGACTACATCGCGCGCCACATCCCGGCTCAGCCGGTCGAGCGCCGGGCCGCTCTCATCGAAAAACTGGTGAGGATCGACGGCAACTTCGTAGTTCTGCCGGAAGCCCAAGTTAGAGCGCGAGAAAAGCACGCGGCCTGTCGATCGCTCGACCAAACTGACACTGAGCACGACGGTAATCGCCAGACTTGTGGCCTTGCCCGATAGCGGATCGTAAACGATCGGAGCTGCAAACACGGAGTTGATGCTGCCATGCAACACCGCATCGGCATCGTTGGGATTGTTGACGATGCGAAAGCGCGTGCGGGCGATAAACTCCCGCCCAATCTGCTGCGGGAGCGTATCGACCAGTTTGTAGCGCGTTGTAAGCGTCGAAAACGATGGGACTGCGATGGTCTGGACACCCTTAGGTACCAGATCGGCTTTGCCGCCGACGTGATAGCCGCAAGAGAGAAAGCCGGCCGCCATCAGCAGCGCGACGCCGCACCAACGCGCGGTCACTTCCCTTCCCCCAAACCGCCGATCAGATCGGCAACCGCATCCGCCGTCAAGCGCAAATTATCGCCCACCACCCAGAGCCAGGCCGCGCGCGGATTGTTCCGGTCGATTCGAATGTCTCCGGCGATTAATCCGCTCTGGCTTACCGCGCCAATTACGTCCGGCGCCGATTCGTCCGCGCTGCGCACCTCTATCTGAGCCGAAGCCAGCGTTTCGCCCAATGCCGCCGCAGCGAACTCACTCTCAAACTCAACCCATACCGAAACGCTGTAGCCGTGAAACACAGAGGCTTGGATCACGCGCAAGGACGGCATGGGAACTGTGATCGGGGCATTGTCACGGCTCAAAAGAGTAGCGATGTCGCGCTCTATGCGCTGCTCCACGCCAGAAAGCTTGGCCGGAGCTTCGTCGCCGTATTGAGATAGCAGATTGAAGGCCGCCTGCGCATCGAACACCTTCTTCTCCAGAGGCTTGAAGGCGAGCAGACTGGTGGTCTGTTGATGCAGCTCCGCGATGCCGGGCTTTCCCCGCTCGCTGGCCGGTTCGAAAACGTGCGCCACGCTTTGGAGAATACGGCTGCGCCGGCCGAGCCTGGTCAACACCAGCGCCAGTGCGCTCGCGGCTGGATGCGCAATTACGAAAAGCCGGGTTGCGTGCACATCCGGCTCTTCCAAAAGAGGCGCCACGATGCGCGCTTCCGGCCGATTTTCCAAGTAGCCCAGGCAATCGATCAGCAGCGGATGCGCGCCGGCGGTTTTTGAAATCTCGTACACCTTCGATGCGCCTTCGGCAGATCCTGCCAGCAAAACCGCTTGTATGCCGCGAACCGATGCCGCATCCAGCGGGTTGAGGTAAATCGCCTCACCCTCCTGCTCGCCGAAACGGCCTTCGCCGGTTGACGAATAGGCCGTGATGGCGGCGTGCGGTGCGCGCTTCTCCAGCACTTCCTGAATTTCCCGGCCCAGCAGCGTCTCGCCTCCCAACAGTGCCAGCCGGAATGTTTTTTCTTTTGAAGAGAGTTTAGCCAAAATGACGCTCCGGATTGTGCTCGGTGAGCGGGGCGGCATGCCGCGATCGCCTATGTCTGCGTACGATGCCGCCTGCGCGAATCGCGATACCGCTAAAAACATACGCGCTTGCCGCCGCCAATAACACCGGCTGCGGCCACTGCCATATCAGAAATACAATGCCGCCGACGATTAGCACAATCAGCGGAGTTCGCGGTTTCGACACGCTGATCTGCTTGAAACTCGGGTAGCGCCAGGTGCTCACCATCAGCAGCCCTATGATGCAGACGCAGATCAGCCAGGCGACAGAAAAAGTGAACGACCGGACCGGCGCATCGTCCATGAAGACCACTGCCGCGATCAGGCCCGCCCCAGCCGGAATCGGCATTCCTACAAAATATTTCCGGTCCGGACGCCCCGGATTCTTCGGTTTGGGGTTGGTTTGCACATTGAACCTCGCCAACCGCACCGCGCCGCACAGCAGGAAAAAGAACGCGATAAGATATCCGGCGCGATGGAGCTGGTTCAATACCGAAGTGCCATCCGGGCCGGGCGTGACAAACAACACGCCCCAAATAAACGCCAGAACCGCGGGCGCAATTCCAAAGGTAATGACATCGGCCAGCGAGTCGAGTTCGCGCCCGAAATCGCTAGTCGTATTCGTCATCCGGGCAATGCGGCCATCGAGTCCATCGAAAAAAACGGCGAAGCCCAATGCCTTTGCCGCCAGCGAGAAATGCGCGTTCGATCCGTAATGGCCGCCCTGTACATCCAAGGCGCCCTGGAAGGCTTGCAGCATCGCAAGAAAACCGAGGAAAATGTTTCCGCTGGTAAATAACGTCGGCAGCGCATAGGCAGCGCGCCTGCGCGGCCGTCTTTCGGTCCGATTCAGACGGCCTCCCGGTCGCTGGCGCGCGTGGCCAGAATTGAGGTGCCGCCGGTGACGCGATCTCCCGCTTTCACCGCGGTCCGCCACTCGGGCCCATACAGCACGTCGACGCGTGAGCCGAACTTGATGAACCCGATTCGCTCACCCGGCGCAACCAGATCTCCAGCGTGCTTGTAGCACACAATCCTGCGCGCGATCAGGCCGGCAATCTGCCGGCACACGACGCGCGTGCCCCGCCCTTCCACCACCAACGTATTCTGTTCATTTTCAGACGAAGCTGCTTCGTGGCTCGCCACTAGAAATTTGCCTTGCCGGTACACGATGTCGGTAATCTTTCCAGGAATCGGCGTCCGGTTCACATGCACGTTGAATATATTCAGAAAAATGCTGACGCGCGTTTCACCCGGCAAAAGCTCACGAACCGCGACCACTTTGCCATCGGCGGGCGCGACGATCACATCGCCGGAAGGTGGAACACGTTCCGGATCGCGGAAAAAATAGAGACAGAACGCGGCCAGAACGTAAAGTGGCACACCTGCCCACGGGTTCAACCAGTAGGAAAGGGCCAGCCCGGCGAGCACCAGGCCGCAGGCGTAATAGATGCCGTCGGGGACTATCCGCAAAAGACTATTTTCTCACGCGGTTACAGTTCGAGCTTGCCCTCATACCGCATGTCTTTCAAGCGAAAGCGTTTATAAATGGTCATCGATCCGAAACGGGTTGCGAAGACGACCTCTTTTGTTTTGAGGCTAAGGCGCTCTGTCCGGGGAAAGAAGAGATGAAGCGCTCCGCTGGCGGCGTCCAGCTTCACATCATCGGGTGCGATCGCTTTTTCGCCGCGCGGCATTAACCGCGATTGGCCCATCAATCCTTCCAGCATCTGCTCGGGATCCTGTGGATCGATGGTCGAGCCGTCATCGCTGCGGGACTGGGTTGGTAACCGCCCGGCGCTCCTGTATCGCCCGGCGGGAACGAGGCCGATCACCGTAATGACGTAATCGGAATTGCTTGCGGGGGCGGGCGGTTCCTTTGCAATAAGTTTGAGCGCTTGTCTGACGGGCAAAGCGCTATCCCAGCGAATGGTTATATCCAGCGTAGGATTTCCAAGATGCGGAATCCTGCCGACACCTCCATCCCAGCGTCCATCGCTCGCGGCGTTAGGGCCGGACATGCCCGGCGCATTCGGTACCGGTCCGATGGGGCGATCCTGGTCGGGATCGGTAGTGGCGAACGAGGCGCTCGCAGGCTGCGCCCAAGGCGAATCTGTCAAAACCTGCTGAGCGTCCGCGCTGGTCCACTGCGCCGAATGTTTACTCCACGGTTCGGCTGCATACGCCAACAGCGCGCAACCGAGCAATAAAACGTACTTCATCACAAATTCAATTCCCGTTTACCAGCAGCGAACTGTTCCGCCGCATATTCGAGTTCTTCCGGCGTGTGCGCCGCCGACACTTGCACGCGAATGCGGGCTTTGCCCTGGGGAACCACCGGATAGGAGAAGCCAATCACGTAGATACCTTTTTCGAGCAAAAGATCTGCCATGCGCGTCGCCAGCTCCGCATCTCCCAGCATGACAGGCACGATGGGATGTTCGCCGCGCAGGATCTGGAATCCGCTCGCGCCCATGCGTTCGCGGAAGAGTTTCGTATTCGAAAACAGCCGGTCGCGCAGCTCCCCCGTTTCCGTCAACAGATCCAAAACTTTGAGCGAAGCGGCCACGATGGGCGGAGCGACCGAGTTTGAGAACAGATATGGCCGGGAGCGCTGCCGAAGCAGATCGATAATTTCTTTTCGTCCGCTGGTATAGCCGCCGCTCGCCCCGCCTAAAGCTTTGCCCAAAGTGCCGGTCAGAACATCCACGCGGCCCATGACGTTGTGGTATTCGTGCGTGCCTCGCCCGGTCTTGCCCATGAAGCCGACCGCGTGCGAATCGTCCACCATGACCATTGCCTTGTACTTGTCCGCAAGATTGCAAATCTCCGGCAGGTTGGCGATATAGCCGTCCATGGAGAAGACGCCGTCGGTGGCGATGAGCCGGTTGCGCGCTCCGCTCGCCTCTTTCAGCTTGGCTTCCAGATCGGCCATGTCTCCGTTCTTGTATCGGAAGCGGGCAGCTTTCGAAAGGCGCACGCCATCGATGATGCTGGCGTGATTCAGCTCGTCGGAAATGACCGCGTCTTCGGAATCGAGTAGCGTCTCGAAAAGGCCGCCATTCGCGTCGAAGCAGGAGCTATAAAGGATGGTGTCTTCGGTTCCGAGAAATTCACTGAGCCGGCGCTCTAACTGTTTGTGAATGGCTTGCGTGCCGCAGATGAAACGGACGCTTGCGAGTCCGTAGCCCCATTCGTCCAGCGCTTTGCGGGCGGCTTCCACTACTGCCGGATGGTTGGCAAGCCCGAGGTAGTTGTTGGCACAGAAATTTAGAACTGAGGCGCCGTTGGAGACGCGTATTTCGGCTCGCTGGGGGCTTTCGAGCGATCGCTCGCGTTTGAACAGTCCGGCTTTTTGGATTTCGTGAATTTTTTCGGTTATAAGTGGCTGCGCGTTTGCAAACATGTTCAACACTCCTTCACATTGACTGCCAGTACCGCCAGACCGGCTAGTGCGGTTTCCTTGTAGCGCGACTGCATGTCGAGGCCGGTCTGATACATGGTGCGAATTACCTGATCGAGCGATACCTGATGGCCGCCGGATTCCTGCATCGCCATGCGGCAGGCATTGATCGCTTTGATAGCGCCGATCGCGTTGCGCTCGATGCACGGGATCTGCACCAGGCCACCGATGGGATCGCAGGTCATGCCCAGATGATGCTCCATGCCGATTTCAGCGGCGTGCTCTATTTCGGCATTTGTCGCGCCGAGAGCGCCGGCCAATCCGGCGGCGGCCATGGAGCAGGCTACGCCCACCTCGCCCTGGCAGCCGACTTCCGCGCCTGAGATGGAAGCGTTCTCCTTGTAGAGAATGCCGATAGCGCCGGCGACCAGGAAGAAACGCATGAGACCTTCTTCCGATGAATCGGCGACAAATTCGCGATAGTAGCGGGCGATGGCGGGCACCAGGCCTGCCGCGCCGTTGGTGGGCGCGGTCACCACGCGCCCGCCCGCGGCATTCTCTTCGTTGACCGCCATGGCGAACGCATTCACTACATCCATCGCGCGCAGCGGATCGCGGCTCGCATTCACCTGAGATTTTTTGTACAGGCCGGGCGCGCGGCGGCGCACATTCAAACCTCCAGGAAGAATGCCTTCGGTGTGCAGGCCGCGTTCGATGCAGGCGTCCATGACCGACCAGATGTGGCCGATGCGGTCCCGAACTTCTTCTTTTGGGCAAAGCGAACTTTCGTTTTCAAGCATCAGCTTCCAAATGGGCAGATGCTTGCTTTCGGCCTGCTCCAGCAGCTCGGCCGCGTTCGAGAACGGGTGCGGCACGGGCAGCGGCGGCGTGTCGGCGGCGGAGGGCTCGCCTTCCTTGATGATGAAACCGCCTCCGACTGAGTAATATACGCCGTTCGCCAGCAGATTACCTGGTTCGTCAAAGGCCGAGAATTGCATCCCGTTCGGATGTCCGGCCAGCACGCGGTCGGTATGGAAGAGCAGATCGCGCGATTCGTCGAAAGCGATGGGATGCACGCCGCAAAGGCGCAGCGTTTTCGTGCCGCGGATGGTATCGAGAATCGCATCGATCTGGGCGGGATCGACCTGCTCCGGCCGCTCGCCCGCGAGGCCCAGGAGAACGGCCCGGTCGGTTCCGTGGCCGATACCGGTTAACGCCAGTGATCCATAGAGTTCGGCCAGCACGCGCGAGACTTTTCTGTCGGCGTCCACGCCGAGTCCGGCAGCTTTCGTCTCGAGTCCTTCGGCAAAGCGCCGCGCGGCTCGCATCGGGCCCATGGTATGCGAGCTGGATGGCCCGATGCCGATTTTGAACAGATCGAAAATGCTGGTTTTCACTGCTTTGTAAGGACCCGGATAGTAACCACTTCGAACGGCTTCAAAGAGAGCGGGATGCTGTTGTTTTCGACCGGCAGGTTTTGTAAATTGTCCTCGACTCCGGAACAAAGTTGGGCCGATTGAATGCCGGCGTGAAGAAAGTGAAGGACGGTATCGGCCGGTTTACCTGCCGTCTCCTGAAGACGCAGGATCATTCCTTTTCCGTCTTCGGCCAGCTTCCACGTTATCAATGCAATATCCTGACCGGAGGTTTCCACGAAGCCCTCCCCTTCCGGCGGCAGCGGCCGAGGAGGGTTGCCGACTTTGTCCTGCCCGACTACGTAGTCCAATTCGGGAGGCCGCATCTCCTCCAGGCCGAGTCTGGTAAGCGAACCCCCATCGAGCTGCGGCCCGCTGGTTAAGGCATATCGAAAGGTAAAATCCCCGCCTTGGCCGGCACGGTAGTTTGTATGCCAATAGTTATTCATCACGTAAGAGAAAATTGTTCCACTTTTAGGAGAAAATTCGCCCGGCCACTTACCGCGATTGATATCGCCGAAGCACGCAAGCGAGGCATCCAGCGGGACGATACCCACAGCCAGGTTGCTATCGCGAACCGCCATCCATTGCTGGACATTGAACCATTCCAAACTTCCGCCTTTCATCAGATCGCGCGCGGGGTCCACCCATGCCTGCTGCGTTGCGTAACTGAAATCGGGGTTAGACACAGCCACCGGGAACGCGAAGTACACTCCTTCCTTGTCGTTGGTGTATTGCTTGTGCACGTGGTAACGAAACTCGATCTTCTTTTGATGATTGAAAAGCAGGATTTCGGTTTCGATCTGAGGAGTGTTGATGCTGGAACTGGACATGCGAATCGACTCTCCCCATGGCATCTGGTCGACTCCGAGGAATTTGCCGTTTGAGGCAGCGTGCACCGCGAGCTTGCCGGGCGGAAGGGCTGGAAACGGATTGATCATTTGCGTATCTCCGTCGCCGCCGGTCACATATAGATACTGGCCGAATTTGTACGGGCTATTGGTATCCACAATCTCGCGCTGTAACTGCTTGTCGTAAATGCTGGTAAGTGCGCCGCTTGCCTGGTCGATTTCGATCCGGTAGAACGGATTCTCGACGGTCTGCTGCATAGAGTGCGGAGTTTCGGGAGGGTCTTGCGTGCCGTAATGGATGCTGAAGCATTTGTATCCTACCGAGGGCAAGTCCTTCGCCAGAAAGCGGACGCGCAGAAACTTCTCTTTGCGATATAAAATCTCAAGGGGAACGCGCTGGTGGGTGGTTAAATCGGTCAGCTCCGGGTGATCGAAAAGATCTGTCTCGACGACTGCATCGCGACGCCAATTCAGCGAATTGAACACCACCAATGTATTCGCCGGAATGTGAATTTGATCCGCGAGTTGACTCATGGACCGGTTCACCACGTCTTCGATCTCCAGCGCGGCCCGGTCCGCACGGCCGTCTTTTACTCGCAACTGCTTGACGGATTCGTCATGATCGGGCTGCGAGACTGAATTGTAGGAAAGCCAGGTGTGCTCTGCGAACAGGATGATGTTCCGCCAGATGTCGGTAAACAGGGCCGCCGGAGGATTCAAATCGGGGTCAAGCGAATGGGTGAGCGTGGAAAGGACTTCAGCGGAAAGCGCGCGGTTCTGGTTCTCGCGATCTTCGGCTTCGAACCAGGCATCACTGCCTATTCCGTCCTCCCAATATCCGCCGCCGTCGCCTTTGAAGGTGGGAAGGTCCGCCGAATAATGTTGCGCTATGTAGCTGAAGAAATCGGGAAAGGTGGCGTACTTCAGTTTGGGAAAAGCATACAACTTGTTCCAATCGTCGACGAAGGTTGCGGTGGATGGGACTAAATCCGTATTCTCCACTTGCGTGCCGTAGAGCAGCGCCGCGTCCGGCTTGTAGTCCGGTTTTGCATATGCCTGCAAGAAGATGGGCAGCGACTCGCGAATAGCATTCAGTTCAGGCGGCAAACCGAACAAGGTTTGCACTTGCTCATAGTGCCTGGAATACCAGAAAAGGACTTTCTTCCCATCGGGGCCTTCCCACCAGAATGGGGAGTGTTCGTTCCAATGATCGTAGAAGAAAATGGGTGCGCGATCGTTGTTTGAGGCTGCAACCCAGTATTTGATTCCGCTGCTGGCTAGGATGGATGGATAACTGCCGGAGTAAGTTGGGACATCCGTAATATTTGCGTATTCGAAAGGGAGATTGTCGCGGCGGGCCAGTTCTTTCGAGTCGTAAAGAGATCGATATAAGGTCTCCAAGGACGCATAACCCGTGAGCAGGTTACAATACTGCGCGGGCATGGCCATTTTCCCGGCGCGAATGAGCTGAAGGATTTCCGCTCGCTTTGCCTCCGGGCGGGTTTCGAGTAACTGCTGAAGATTCCAGGAACCGTCCATGGAAAAGCGGAAGTCCGGATGTTGATGAATAAGATCGGCAGCCTGGCTTAAGACTCGCGACTGCCCTTCGGCCACCTTGCCCTGATAATCTGTGTATCCGATATCGAGATGTGTGTGCGGAACTACGAAGAGGGTCCATTTGCGCCGTGCTGAAAGAGTAACGGGAATTGCGCGCTTCGGTCCGCCGCTCACGCGAATTTTTCCAGGAACCGTTCCGCTCCACTCCGGAACTTCAAACGATAGGCGCTGCTCTCCAAAGTCAGCGGCTGGAAAATGCGCTGGATAGTGCTTTCCGGCGACTTCGAGGTCGGCCGTACCAGAGTGCCAGGGCTTCGCGAAGCGTATAAATGCGTCGACGACTTCGGCTAAAGCGCCCTGGGTCTCGCGATAGAAGACAGTCGGCTCTACGTCCACACCGATGTTTTCGGTGGTCTTCGTCTTCGAATCGTCCTGCTCGAGCGAGATGGCGTCGTAACTCATGCCGCCAAGCTCTTTCTCCCCGGCCGGTGTGGGCGGATCGTCGATGCAGGTTACGGATAGGACGTTCTCGCCTTGCTTCAGGAACGATGCGGGAATCGTGGTTTTTACTTGACTCTGCGATTCGTGAGGATCGAAAGCATAGGTAAAATCGCTGCGCGAGTAACTGAGCTTCGGATGGAGATAGAAGGTGCCCGCGTGGCCGTTCACATCGAGTCTAAGGGCTGGAACGCGCGGCCGGTCGATCAGGGCGGCAATGGTCAGCACGTAGGAACCCGATGGCGATTCGAGCGGGAAGAGAATTTGGTAGGAGGCGCCGGTTTTTTGCTGGCCAGGCCAATCTTTGGTGTCGTTTTTGCCGATTTGGAAAGTAACTGAGTCCTTTGCTCCGCGAAAAAATTCGACGGGAGATTGGTCGAACTTTCCGATTTGCCAAACGGGGCGAATTTGCGCTTCGGCGGCGATGACCGGCAGTAGAGAGACGCAAACGACGCAAAGAGATCGTCCGCGCCACCCTGGTTTCATAGGGTCCAATCCAAAATCACTTTGCCCGATTTGCCGGAGCGCATCGCTTCGAAGCCCTTTTCGAAATCGTAATAGGGGAAGCGATGGGTAATTACTGGCGTAATGTCGAGACCCGATTCGAGCATTACGGACATTTTGTACCAGGTCTCATACATCTCGCGGCCGTAGATGCCCTTGATGGTGAGCATGTTGAAGATAACGTGCGGCCAATCGATGGGCATGGGGTGAGCCGGAATGCCGAGCATCGCGATTTTTGCGCCATGGCTCATGTTCGCGATCATCTCCTCAAACGCGCCCGCGTTGCCCGACATCTCCAGGCCGACATCGAAACCTTCTTGCATTCCGAGCTGCTTCTGCGCTTCCGCGAGCGGCGTTTGCTTCGTGTTCACCGCGAGCGTCGCTCCCATTTTGCGCGCCAGATCCAGCCGGTAGGGATTCACGTCGGTGATGACGACATGTCTCGCTCCGGCGTGCCGAACGACGGGAATGGCCATCAGACCGATGGGACCTGCGCCGGTAATCAGAACATCTTCGCCGAGCACGGGAAACGAGAGCGCGGTGTGCACTGCGTTGCCGAAGGGATCGAAAATCGCCGCCACCTCGCGATTGACGCCCGCGTTGTGCCGCCAGATGTTGCTCATGGGGAGCGAGATATATTCGGCAAAAGCTCCGGGCCGGTTTACGCCCACTCCTTGGGTGTGCGCGCAGAGATGCCGGCGGCCGGCCAAACAGTTGCGGCAGCGCCCGCAAACCACGTGCCCTTCCCCGCTGACGATTTCGCCGGGATGAAAATCATTGACGTTCGAGCCGACGTCTACGATTTCGCCGGTGAACTCGTGGCCGATCGCCATGGGGACGGGGATGGTGGAGCGAGCCCAATCGTCCCATTCATAAATGTGCAGATCTGTGCCGCAAATTCCGGTGTGCGTCACGTGAATCAGAACGTCGTTGATTCCGATACCCGGCTCGGGTATGTCTTCGAGCCACAATCCACGCTCGCTACGGCTCTTGACCAGCGCCTTCACCGGCGTCCTCGTGTGCAGTCTTCCGATGTCATCCTTTCGTATGGTAAATCGCGGGCTATGCTGCTTGGGTCTGGGCCTCGTTTGGATAGATCGAGGCGTCTGGGCAGCGTTCGATGTCGGCAGTTGAAAATTCGAACCCATTTGTTTCGGGAACGAATGCTTTGTTGGCTTTGGCGGCGGTTTCGAGCGCTTCCGCTTCCCTGGCTTTGCGCGCCTGCTGAAGCTTTTGCAACTCAGCCGTTTCCCTTTCGCGGCGGCGCGTGAGGCGGCCTTCCTGGATGTGCAGATTGCGAAGCTGCTTTTCGTATTTGGTGAAGGTTTGGAGTTCGATCATGCCGGCGCGGAGCGAAGCGTCGTACTGATCGAAGCAGCCTTCGAATTCGACGTGGCCCTGAGCGAAGATGGCCGCTTCGAGACCTGAAATGCGGCGCAAACGCCAGAAGGTGTCGGCGATGGATTGGACCAACTCGCGTTCCACTGCGCTGCCGGGGCGAAGTTCGGCTTCGATGGCGTGGATATGGCGCTCGTATTCGGCGGCGTCGTCGGAGGGAAGCAGGACCGTGCGGCCGGTGAGCCCGGTTTTCACGGCGTTCAGAGAGGATGTGGCTCGGCCTTCGGGGCTGGAGGAACCGGTACTGAATTGGGCGTTGATGCGATTGGCGAGGAGTTTGCGCTCGCTGATGTGATTTGCGATGCGGGCCGGTACGGGTTCTTCGTGGGCCTGGAGTTCGAATTCCGGAGTAAGTTCAGGAGTGACGGAACGCTGATTTTTTCTTTCGAGCTTCATGCGTTTGCGCTCGGCGGCGCGGCGGATGGAACGAGGTGTCATGGTGAGGCTCCTTAGATAGAAATGGCCCGCCGGAGGGGGTTGCCCGCGGCGAGCCTTGGTTGGTATTGCGCTATGAAACTAGCACGGGAAGTGGCGAAAACGTACTATGTACGTTTGGAAATCGCGGTACGCGGCTGAAACGAGAGATAGATATAAAGTTGGGCCGAGCTGTCACCGGCTTCTCGGCTTTGGACATTCCCCTCCGCGCAGGTTTCGGCAAACACCTGCTTCCGTGTGATTACGCGGTGGGGTGCCTGTCCATCGTCTCGTTCCGTCTCAATCCGGTCGGCGCGGCCAAGTACAAAAGACGGAACGCTCGTTATGCGGCAAAGCGGGCCTGCCTTCGTAATCGACGGGATCCAATTGCTAATTTATCCGAGAAAGCCAACTGCACCATCGTACGCTCGCAGCGAAAATGACCAACAATCACGTCGGCTCGCGTTGGTCATTGTAGTCGTCCACGCGTGATAATCATCTTCATCGTCAGGATTTCGAGACTCTCCCACAGCTTTGAGTGGGCAGATCAACCCTTGACAGTTCTGGCACAATACTTAAGTTTGTGGACACGTTATCGCGGCAACAAAGAAGCCGGACAATGTCCTGCGTGGGCAACCGGAACACAGCCCCAGAGCTGCTAGTCCGGTCGATGCTTCACCGTCTCGGGTATCGCTTCAGGCTCCACAGAAGGGATCTTCCAGGAACTCCCGACATTGTGTTTCCGAGAAGGCACAGTGTGGTCTTCATTCATGGGTGCTTCTGGCATGGGCATAACTGCGCCCGTGGCGGCTTACCAGCTTCGAATGTCGAGTTTTGGCGAGAAAAGATCGCTGGTAACAAGAAACGGGATCGTCGTATGCGTGAGCAGCTGCGACGGGAGGGGTGGAAGATTTTAACGGTATGGCAATGTCAGACCAAGGACACTGGCCGACTGCAAAAGACGCTAATGAACTTTTTGGGCGGCCTACCACTTCGCAGTTGCGAGTGATAGGGTGATACAATGAGCTTCAATATGCAACAAGGTGCCGCACTACGTTGCACGAGCCATGATTTTGTAACCTGCCTGTGCCGACAACGAAACACCGCGTAACCTCGAATTTAACGGACTCTGAGTTTATAGAGTTAACCGCCATGGCGCGCGAGTATGATGTTTCGCTTTCGTGGCTCGGTCGAAAAGCAATCCTGGAGTTTATCGGCCGTTATCGCAGCGAACAGTTGCAACTGCCGCTACGAAGTGGACGGGCTGATTCGAGCCAGCTCACCCCAACGTCGATAAGGAATTGAATCTATGACGACGTATCCGACAGAGCCGGATTTCACTCACGGATCGAGCTCGTTCCAAAGAAAACCTCGATTGCTTGATCTCTTCTGCTGTGCTGGCGGGGCTGGCATAGGGTATAGCAGAGCGGGTTTTGAGGTCATTGGTCTGGATATTGCACCGCAGCCGCGATATCCACTCCCTTTCATCCGCGCCGACGCTTTAGATCTGGACCAGAAGTTCCTAGCGGATTTCGATGTGATTCACGCCTCACCGCCATGCCAGTCCTACTCGGATCTAGCCAAACGCAACCGGAACGCCCACGAGTGGCCGCGCCTTATTGAGCCCGTGCGCGAAATGCTTGTCCGATCCGGACTGCCATACGTTATCGAGAACGTGGACGGGGCGCCGTTGCGTAGCCCTGTCATGCTTTGCGGAACAATGTTTAAGGGCTTGCGCGTTATTCGCCATAGGTTATTCGAGGCAAACTTCCCGATCCTGACACCCCCGCACGGAAGGCATCCGATCTGCCATACGTTTGACAAGCGCAAAGGGCAGTACGGAAAAACTGACGAGAGGCGCGATTTCGTCTCAGTCAACGGCGGTGGAAATTGCAGTGTTGCGGCGGCTCGCGATGCTATGGGCATTGATTGGATGACGAAGAATGAGCTGAACGAGGCGATTCCGCCGGTATATACAGAGTTCATTGGCGAACAACTGCTAGGCCAGCTGGGCCTTCAAACGCGAGGAACGGCCGAGAAGATTGCTTCGCCAGGGGAGTCGGTTTTCCTCTCGCACGGCACCGGAACGGAGAGTGGTGTTGCGTCGTTCGCGACCTAGCGACAAACCGGAACAGCTCAGAAGCGAGCTCGTACACCTTCTTACCAACTTTGCCGAGGAACTGAATAAGACCGACCTGCGGCCGAAAGTCATCGCCCTTGTTCCCGTCTTTCACAAGCTGCGCGATCTCGGCAGCTCATTGATTCCGAAGAGCGATGCGGATTCCGGCCGAGAGCGAATCCTTGCCTACCTCAGGCGATACCCGCAGGTCATCATTGATGGCGACGAACTGATGGTTGTGTCCGGAATCGGTGAGTGGGCGCGCCGCGTCAGGGAGCTACGCGTGCAGTTCGGCTGGTGGATATATTCGGGCGTCACGTTCGCCGACATAGCTGAGGCAGCAAAGGAGGCTGGCGACGAAGCGGAAATTGTCAGCGTAACGGAACTCCGCATCAAACCCGATCAGTACATCCTCATGCGCACGGAAGAAGACCGCGATGCCGCCTATCGCTGGAATGTCCTTAACGAGGTCAGGCGCAGGAAAGTATCGGTCACGGACAAAATTATCGAGTATTTCCGGCGGAACGTCGGTAAACAGATCACCGGTGAGGAGCTGAAGTACCTCGCCAAAGACAGGAAGGAATGGGCTCGCCGTGTACGCGAATTGCGAACGGAGGCGGGATGGCCCGTCGTCACCAGAAACAGTGGTCGCGATGATTTACCAATTGGCGTTTATATGCTCGAAGAGGACCGTCAGGCCGAGGAGCACGACCGCCACATTCGAGATGACGTGAGGGTCGCGGTTTTACAGCGTGATAACTTCAACTGCGTCCGCTGCGGCTGGAACCGTTCGATGCTATCGCCCGATGATCCGCGTAAGTTCCTCGAGCTCCACCACGTTACGCAGCATAAGGACCGAGGTGCGAATACAACAGAAAACCTGCAAACCCTGTGCAACGTGCATCATGATGAAGTGCATAGAAGATCCAAACACAAGAATTAGCTTCAATACAGGTTTTCCCTCAAGAATGGCATATCAAGAAAGAAAACGACCCTTCAAATGTCGCGCTGGCCTCCAGCCCACTCCTTGATCTCACGCCGAGACAGAAGAACATTTTTAATCGAAAATATCCAAACTCCAGAAAACCTACTATGTACGTTTAAAAATCGCGGTAAGCGGCCGAAACAAGAGGTAGATATAAAGGTCGGTCGGGCTGTGATTCTGCCATTTCTCGCAAAGACGAATCGCTCTTTAGCGTTTGTGATTCCCTAAAGATATACTGCTGGTATAGTAGATCCATGCAGGTATCGAAATGGGGCAATAGCTTGGCAATCCGCCTTCCTGCGGCGGTTGTGGAGGCGTTGGAACTAAAAGAAGGCGATCATATCGAAGTTACTATCGCCGGCACACGCAATTTCAAGATAGAGCGCGACCGGCGAAGGGAGAAGGCCCTAGACCGGCTTCGCCGATCGGACTGGACACTCCCCTCCGGCTGGCGCTTCAACCGTGAAGAAGCCCATGAGCGGTAAAAAGCCGTTCCTGGACACCAACATCCTCATTTATGCCCACATCGGAAGCGGGGACCAGCGCGCCGTCATCGCTCAACAGCTCATCGAAGCCGGGGGCATTATAGGGGTGCAGCAGCTAAACGAGTTTGTGTCAGTAGCGCGCCGCAAGCTCAAGAGATCCTGGAAAGAAGTGCTGACCGCTCTGGCTGACATGCGTATTTTGTGTCCCGATCCAATCCCGATTTCCGTGCAAATGCACGATGCTTCGCTCGTTATCGCCGAACGCTACGGTTTCAGTATTTACGATTCGCTTGTGATTGTCGCGGCACTCGAAGCGGATTGCGACACCCTATATTCGGAAGACATGCAGAGCGGCCAAGATATCGAGGGGCTCACTATTCGTAATCCGTTCTGAGCAAGCGCGCACTGGCACCGGCTTCTCGACTTTGACATTCCCCAGCAGGTTACGTTCGCCAGGTTGTTTCGCCCATCGTTTCAACGGAACGTTTGATCATCAAGTCTGTTCAAATCAGCATCCGGGTTGAGTACGCCGAGCGTTATCACGGCAAATGTGAACACGTTCGTGTGGGGCTCCAGATGGCCACCAAACGCACGATCTCCTGTTGACAATGTGATGTGGGCGTGCACTCGCCCGCCCAGCACGTAGCCGTTCATCCCAATAATGTCCGCCGGACCGGTTGGGTCACGCACAAAAACGTCGGTAGAAGGAAAGTTGCGATTGGCAACGGCATGCACTTGGTAATTTCGAACTGAGCCCATGCCGGCCAGAATCACTGCGTTTTTGATCCCCTGTTGCTTCACCATCGATTCGATACCGGCCAGCAGGTCTGTATTGTATTTGAAGCGAAGCAGTACCACGCGCTGAAACTGAGTAGAAATCGCGTAGCCGCTTGGAACCGCACTGCTATTCGGCTTCTTGTCTTCAACGGGATTTGCCGGGCGTGTGACTTCTTTCTTTGTCTGTTGGGCGATAACGAGCGGCAGTGCTAAACCAAGTAGGAGAGTCAATCTGATGTGGTTGCGCATAGGCGAATTCCGATTAAGGATATTATCAACGCTTCTCACGGCGCTTTTATGACTGCGAGCAATACAACAAACACCGACATAAGCCGGCGCGAATTCATTGTGCTTCCGGCGGGTGCGGCTGTCGCGGGTTCTCTCTCGGCTTCCTCGAGCGATGTCGGATGGCAGCGCAAAATTCGCCGCGTTGGGCAACTGAATATGACCGAGCACGATCCGGTCGAAATGAACGTCGAGCAGTGGGCCGATTATTGGGCGAGTCTCAAGGTCGACGCCGTTCTGGTGAGCGTCACCGGTATCCTCGCCTTCTACCAGACGAAGGTGCCGTTCCACCGGAAGGGCAAGTACCTTGGTAACCGGGATTTTTTCGGTGAGTGTTGTGCGGCAGCGAGGAAACGTGGGCTGCACGTAGTCGCCCGGATGAGCCCCGATTTGAACTGGGCTGATGCTGTTGCGGCGCATCCAGAATGGTTTCAGCGCGACGCCAATGGCCGGCCGGTCGCTCACACCGAAGATGCGCGGCTGTTCCGCACATGCATGTTCACCACGTACATGACCGACTATATGCCGGCCATCATGCGCGAAGTGAATTCGTTGTACGATGTCGACGCGCTGTTTACGAACGCCTGGCCGCCCCTGGGCCGCCTGCCGGTATGCCACTGCGCCGTCTGCAGCCGACTGCCCGCCTCAGGAACCATCGAGTACTGGGACCGCTTCAATGAGCGAACGGTGTTCCTGTGGAAACTCTACGATTCAATTGCAAAGGAGAAGCGTGCGTCCAATTTCTACTTCGCCAATCTCGGCGGCGGAATTCGCTCGACCGCGAATTTGGTCGCGCTCGGTGAACTGTGCGAGTGGTTCCAATGCGACAATCAGGGCCGCGGCGGAGACAACACGCCAATCTGGGCATGCGCTTCGCAGGGCCGTGTGTGCAATGCCGTCCAGCAAGGAAAGATGGCGACCAATGTAACTGGCGCGTGGTCCACCGGCCCGGTGAGGTGGCGCTATGTTGCGAAGTCCGAACCCGAGCAGCGCATGTGGTTCAACGAGACCGTCGCCAGCGGCATGGTTCCTTATCACCACATCATCGGAGCCGAAAACGGCCTGGGCGAGGACCGCAGAGTTCTCGAACCGGCACGCGAATTCTTTCAATGGACTGCGAGGCATGATCCGCATTTTCGGAATAAACGATCAATCGCTAACATCGGCGTCGTGATGGGACAGCGGACGAACCTGTTTTACAAGCCGCCGACCGGGGTGAACGTAACGGACTACATGAACGGTCTGTATTCTGCGCTTCTCGAGGGCCGTTTCTTGTTCGATTTCGTGCATGAAGATAAGTTGTCGGCCGACGAGCTGCGCAAATACAAGGCTTTGATTCTGCCGAACATTGCGCTCTTGAGCGATAGGCAATGTACTCAGATCACCGATTTCGCCGCGCGCGGCGGTTCAGTGCTCGCAACCTTCGAGACGAGCATGTACGACGAGCGCAATCGCAAACGTTCGGATTTTCGCCTCGCGGATCTCTTCGGCATTCACAAGGCCGGTGAGATAAAGGGCACAACAGGCAACGCATACTGCGCCCGCATGGAGCGCCGGCACGAAATCCTCAACGGTTTCGCGAACACACACTGGATAGCCGGCGCGGAATATCGGCTGCCAGTGGCGTCCGTCGATTCTCCGATCCTGACAGTCGTTCCCGGATCAGTCGCATATCCGCCGGAGTTATCGTACCCGGATCCGTCGCACACAAACGAGCCTGCAATAGTCGTCCGCGAAAAGGGACAGAGCCGGCTGGTCTACTTCCCAGGCGACGTGGGGCGGACGTTGTGGCGTTCCGGTCATGGCGACCTGAGTCTGCTGCTGCGAAACTGCATTCGGTGGATCGCGCGTGACGAATCGCCGGTGGTCATCACGGGTGATGGTCTCGTGGAAGCCTTTGCCTGGGAAACAGAGCCCGGCTTCGCCGTGCACGTTCTCAACTACACGAATCCGGCTGCACACAAAGGCTGGATCCGCGAATTCTACCGGATTGGTGAGCAAACCGTTCACATGAAACTGCCCGAAGGACGCAAGGTCTCGCGCTTGGAACTGCTGCATGCGGGGGCGACACTGCCGTTTTCGGTATCTGAAGGGATGGTCTCATTCACGATTCCCAGCGTTCTGGATTACGAGGTCGCGGCGCTATATGCCAGGTCAACGTGAACTTGATGTTGCCGGATGACTCGTGGAGCACGTGTTTTCGGCAACTTAGCCGATGCGGAGCGGACTTAGCGGGAGTAATCTTGCCAAACTACTTCTCCGACATGCCGAGTTTCCCTCAGAGTGACTTCGCAGACCGACGCACGTCATCGACTGAGGACCCGCCTCCCGCACTGGCGTTAGTCTTGCATAATGCGACCCCTTCGGTATTCGATCAACGTCACACTGGACGGGTGCTGCGATCATCGTGCAATGTTCGCGGACGAAGACTTGCATCGCCACGCGGTCGAGAACCTCGAGCAGGCCGATGCCCTCCTCTTTGGCCGGGTGACTTACGAAATGATGGAGGCAGCGTGGCGGCCGCCGGCGCGGACGGGAGCGAGGCCTTATTGGATGGAACCCTTCGCCCGAACGATCGACGCTGCAAAGAAGTACGTCTTCTCGAGCACTCTGGACCGGGTCGATTGGAACGCGGAGCTCGTGCGCGGGAATCTGGAGAGGGCCGTTCAGGAGCTCAAGCGCGACTCGGGTAAGGGACTGTTCGTCGCAGGTGTGAAGCTGCCGCTGGCGTTGGCGGAGCTGGGATTGATCGATGAGTACGAGCTGGTGGTGCAGCCGCGGCTAGCCGGCCACGGGCCGACGTTGTTCGCGGGGCTATCGAAGCATATCGACTTGAGGCTCGTGAGCCGGCTGGAGTTCGGCTCGGGGGCGGTGGCGATGCGCTATGAGCCGAGAAGATAGGCACCAGCTCGTTAGCCCCAAGTCGGCCCCGCTGGCAGTCGGTAGTTGGGTGCGGTGCGAAACGTCTCGCTGTGAGCGGCCTTCCTGCTTTACTGAACCTTCTTCAGCAGCTTGGCCCCGGGGGGCAATTCGAACATCTTGGGTGGGACGGGTTGGTCTACTTGGATGCTCGAGGCGAACATCTGGTACACCTTGTAGCCGTTTCGCTGCCGCTCGATGGTGAAAGGCCACATCACGCCGCCGGCATCGCGCCATTTGTCGAAATCGGTGATCTCGTCATCGTGCTGCTTGGTGTCCGGATCGATCCAACTGAATGTTTCCCGCACAGGCAGCATGGTGTTGTGGTCGAAATAGACGCGCACGGTTCGATCTTGCGCGTCCGTGATATCCACAATCTCGACGTGCGTGCTCACGTATACATCGCTGCCGACGTAATCGATGGTCATTCCCGGTTCATTGCGGCGCACCTTCAGGATGTAAAGAATATCGTTTTCGGTCGTCCGCGAATATTGATCCCAGGTCTCGTCGGGGACAGGGCGAGCGCCGCGAAAGGTAACGTCCCAGCCTTGATCTTCTAAAAAGAGATACGAATAGTCTTGCTTCTTGCCTAGCAGCTCCCGCTCGCGCAGCGCGAGACCCTTGGCGGGCTTCTGCGGCAAATACTGGACGTACACGGTAGCCAGGTCGTACCCGCTGATCTGGTCATGAAAGAAGTCGTAAACGCGGCCGCGCGCAACACGGTTCTGCATATGTACGAACCGGTCGCCCCCAAGTGCCGCAATCGCCTTATCGACGATCTCTTTACCCTTGTCCGTGCTCGTCTGCGCGCCAGCGCTCGGGATCAGGACGGCAATTGCCAGGACTGGGAACAGGAATTTACGCGCAGGCAATCGATTGAACCCACAATTTTTCGGGCTGCGCGGCTGCATCTTCAGCGGCGTGAATGGAGCCGGAGCGCTCTCGCAGCAAGCCGCCCTCACGCCCGTTAAGAGTCGTTTGAATTTCCGCAATTACCGCCAGCGCGACCTGCTGAGGGCCGTCTGCGCCGATATCCAGACCCATGGGGCCGTGCAGGGCTGGAAGCAGGCTGCCGGCGTCCAATCCGGCATCGGCCAGTAGCCGCCCCGTCCGCTTCTGTGGTCCCAAAATTCCCAAATACGGCAGAGGTAAGGGCGCCAATTCACGCAAGGTTGCAAGATCCTGGCTGTAGCTGTGGCTCATCAGAACCGCAACCGTCCAGGGATCGATTGCAGCCGCCATGCCGGATTGACCGGCCGGCCGCACCAGCACTTCATCGGCATCCGGAAACTTACTGGCGCGCGCATAATGCGCCCGGCCATCGAAAACGGAAACGCGCCACCCTAAAAATCTCGCCAAAGTGGTCAAGGGAACGGCATCGTCGCCCGCTCCGAAGATGAGCAGACGCACGGCAGGGGCAAGCGTTTCGATGAAGACCTTTCTTCCACTCGCCGGCAGGCCATCCGCGAGATTGTGACTCATTTTCCCGTTCGTATCGACAATTAGCCGCTGCCCCGCCGCTGTGAGCGGCTCGGTTACATGCGTAATCACGGCGGAGCGGCGCTGGGCCCGCACGGCGCGGATGAGGCCCAAAACCGGAGCGTTGCCGGGCGAAATTCGCTCGAGCAACACGTGGATAACGCCATTGCAGCCGAGGCCAAATTCGCCAGCAATCTCGCCATCGGGCGTGGTGTCGTAGCGGCGGATGACGGGTCCCTCTTGCGTCAGCCACCAAGCCTTTTTCAGCAGATCCTCTTCCAGGCAGCCGCCGCTGATGGAGCCGGCATGACGGCCGGTAGAAGTCAGCAGCAGCCGGGCGCCGGGCAGCCGGTAAGACGAGCCGCGAGTCTCCACTACGGTCGCCAGGACGGCGGATTCGCCCGCGCGCTCCAGCTCCGCCCACAGCTCCAGAATCTGTTCGAGCTCTTTCATTCCGCCCGCCCGCTAACTCATCTCTTTACCAGCTTAGCGGTTGAATGGCCGCAAACGTATCCGCACAGGTAACGTCTATATTCCCGTCACCGTCTTTTCCTGCGTAGAGATGCAATTGGCGGAGTATGCTTGCATCTAACCATTACCTGTAACACTCCAATATAAGGTATTCATGAAGCCACCCGGCACGCTAGAACCACATCCGACTGAACCGCTTAAACCCGAAATCCGTCCGGAAGGACATGCTTCTCCGCTTCCGCGCTTCGACATAGACGATGAGACCTCCGGAAGCAGCCATTGGTGGGTCTGGTTGCTGGTATTTGCGATCATCGGATTCGGCTGCTACAAGCTTTACCAATATGAAAGCGGGAAGAAGGCGCAAATCGCCGCTCGAAAAGGCGCCATGCAGCCGCACACCATCCCTGTGGTCGCGGCCACCGCACGTCGCGGCGACCTGCCGGTGTATCTGCAGGGGCTCGGCACAGTCACCGCGTTCAACACCGTTACGGTGAAGACGCGCATTGACGGCCAGCTTGTCAGTGTTCATTTTAACGAAGGACAGTTCGTCCACCAAGGCGACGTACTGGCCGAGATCGATCCACGGCCGTACCAGGTCGCGCTCGACCAGGCGAACGGCAATCTGGCGGAGGCCAAAGGCAATCTGGTAAGAGATCAAGCCGCACTGCGCGATGCACAAGTCAACTACGTTCGCGACCAGCAGCTCTTTAAAGATAAAATCATCGCGCAACAGCAACTCGACACGCAACTTGCTACGGCCGATCAGATTCGCGGATCGATTGAAGCCGATCAGGCCACCATCGCCTCCGACCAGGCCGCCATCGGGAGCGCCAGACTGAATTTGCTCTACACCAAGATCACTGCGCCGATCAGCGGACGCATTGGTCTTCGCCAGGTAGACTCCGGAAACATGGTGCACGCCGCCGATACCGGCGGGATTGCAGTCATCACGCAACTGCAGCCCATTTCCGTGCTATTCAACCTTCCCGAGGACCAGCTTCCACCCGTGCTGAAGAAGCTGCATGAGGGCGCCAAGCTCCCGGCCGAGGCTTATGATCGCGATAATACCCAGAAGATCGCCGACGGCACGCTGCTGACGGTGGACAACCAGATCGACCCCACCACCGGCACGTCGCGTCTGAAGGCCGTATTCCCCAATTCCGATTACGCGCTCTTCCCGAACCAGTTCGTGAACATCCACCTGTGGCTTGAAACCAAGCACGATGCGACGATCATTCCCGCGGTCGCCGTCCAGCGCGGCCCCGCGGATACGGGCACGTTCGTCTACCTGGTGCAGAACGACGATACCGTGGCCGTGCGGCCGGTTAAAGTCGGTCTGACCGAAGGCAATAACGTCTCGATCGAAGATGGGCTGCAGCAGGGCGATCGCGTGGTCGTGGACGGAGCCGAAAAGTTGACGGATGGAATGAAAGTCGCTTTGCGGCAGCCGAACGGCGCTGCAGCGGGCGCCCGGCGGGCCGGTGCGCAGCAACCCATCACGGGACAGCGGCAATGAGTCCATCTCGGCCGTTTATTCTGCGGCCGGTTGCGACGTCATTGCTGATGGCGGGCATCCTGATCGCGGGCGGCATTGCCTACAAAGAGCTTCCCGTCTCCGCGCTGCCGGAAGTCGATTACCCCACTATTCAATGTTTGACGTTTTATCCGGGCGCAAGTCCGGAGGTGATGGCATCTTCGGTCACCGCGCCGCTCGAGCGCACCTTCGGCCAGGTGCCCGGGCTCAAGCAGATGACTTCCACCAGCTCTTTCGGAAGCTCCATCATCACGCTGCAGTTCGATCTTGATCTCAATATTGACATTGCGGAACAGCAGGTGCAGGCGTCGATTAACGCGGCTGGGACGTATTTGCCGCCCGATCTGCCGAATCCGCCGATCTATAGCAAAGTTAATCCGGCCGACGCGCCCATTCTCACGCTGGCACTGACTTCGAAAACCGTGCCGCTTACCAAGGTGGAGGATCTGGCCGACACCACGCTTTCCCAAAAAATTTCGCAGCTTCCGGGCGTGGGGCTCGTAACCATCAGCGGCGGAGAAAAGCCGGCGGTGCGCATTCGCATCAATCCCACTGCGTTGGCCGCGTACGGGTTGAGCCTGGAAGACGTTCGCACCGCATTGAACCAAACCAATCTGAACCAGGCGAAAGGAAATTTCGACGGCCTTCGCCAGGCTTACACGATCGGCGCGAACGATCAGATTCTGACCAGCGCCGGCTACAAGCCCGTCATCATTGCCTACAAGAACGGCGCGCCGGTGCGACTGGAAGATGTCGCGACCGTGGTTGAGGGCGCGGAAAACACCAGGGAAGCGGCCTGGATGAACATGGTGCCCGCCGTCATCCTCAACATCCAGCGGCAGCCCGGAGCGAACATTATCGCGGTGGTGGATCGGATTAAAGCGCTGCTTCCACAATTGCGCGTTTCCATTCCTTCCGCCGTCGACGTTTCCGTTCTCACGGACCGCACCATCACCATTCGCGCTTCCGTCAAAGACGTTCAATTCGAGCTGATGCTCACCGTGGCGCTGGTCGTGATGGTTATTTTCCTGTTCCTGCGCAATCTTTCCGCCACCATTATTCCGAGCGTCGCGGTTCCGCTATCGCTGGTGGGCACTTTCGGCGTGATGTATCTGCTCGGCTATAGCCTGAACAATCTGACTCTGATGGCGTTGACCATCTCGACCGGATTTGTGGTCGACGACGCCATCGTCATGATTGAAAATATTTCGCGCTATCTGGAGGCGGGCGATACGCCACTGCGCGCCGCGCTGCGCGGATCGGAACAGATCGGCTTCACTATCGTATCGTTGACGGTTTCGCTCATCGCGGTGCTGATTCCGCTGCTTTTCATGGGCGATATCGTCGGCCGGCTGTTCCGCGAATTTGCCATTACGCTGGCGGTGACCATTCTTGTTTCGGCCTTCGTGTCACTCACCCTGACGCCCATGATGTGCGCGAAGATTCTGCGCCACAAGGACGAAGCCCATCAGGGCTGGCTGTACCGGAAATCGGAGGATGCGTTCAATTGGGTCATTGCGAAATACGGCGTTACCTTGCAATGGGTGCTGCGGCACCAGCCGCTGACGCTCGCCATCACGGTTGCGACTCTGGTTTTGACCATCATTCTCTACGTTGTGGTCCCGAAAGGATTCTTCCCGGTTCAAGATACGGGCGTGATTCTGGGCGTTTCACAGGCTCCGCAAGATATCTCGTTCACGGCAATGTCGCAGCGCCAGCAGGCGCTCGCCAGAGTGATTCTGCAGGATCCCGCGGTCGAAAGCCTCTCCTCCTTTATTGGCATTGACGGCATCGATACCACCATCAACAGTGGGCGCATTCAGATCAACCTCAAGCCGCTGGACGAACGCCTTATCAGCGCGAGTGACGTAATCCGGCGATTGCAGCCACAGCTTTCGAAAGTGGACGGCATCACGCTCTATATGCAGCCCGTTCAGGACCTCACGGTAGAGGATCGCGTCAGCCGTACCGAATTTCAATACACGCTGGAAGATGCGGACGGCACCGAGCTCAACACCTGGACGGCACGCCTGGTAGACAAACTCAAAACTCTTCCGCAATTGCGGGATGTAGCCACCGACCAGCAGAACGGCGGATTGCAAACCACGTTAGTGATCGATCGCGACACAGCTTCCCGGCTGGGAATCGGGATGCAGCAGATCGACGATACGCTTTACGACGCGTTCGGCCAACGCCTGGTCTCCACCATGTTTACGCAGTTGAATCAATATCACGTGGTGTTGGAAGTCGGGCCGGATTACCGGCGCAGCCCGCAAGCGTTGAACGACATCTACATCCATTCCTCGAATGGCGCGGAAGTACCGCTCGGCTCGTTCACTCACTTTGAGCAGAGCACCACGCCTCTCACGGTGGACCACCAGGGCCAGTTTCCTGTCGTGACAATTTCGTTCAATCTGCCGCCGCGCGAGTCGCTGGGCAATGCGGTAAAGGCGATCAAAGAAGCCGAGTTGCAGATCGGACTGCCTTTGAGCATTCATTCGAGTTTTCAAGGCACCGCGGCGGCATTTCAGAATTCGCTCGCGAATGAAGCTTACCTGATTCTCGCCGCACTGGTGGTTGTCTATATCGTTCTGGGAGTGCTGTATGAAAGCTACATTCACCCGATTACGATTTTGTCTACGCTGCCGTCGGCCGGCGTGGGGGCGATTCTCGCGCTGTTCCTCTGCCACCAGGATTTCAACGTAGTGTCGCTGATCGGCATCATCCTGCTGATCGGCATTGTGAAGAAGAACGCAATTATGATGATCGATTTCGCGCTGGAGGCGGAAAGGCAGGAAGGCAAGCCGCCGGGCGAAGCGATTTATCAGGCCTCGCTGCTGCGCTTCCGGCCCATCATGATGACCACCATGGCTGCGCTGTTTGGTGGTCTGCCGCTAGCATTGGGAAGCGGAGTCGGCTCCGAACTGCGCCGCCCGCTCGGCATCACCATCGTCGGCGGCCTGATTCTGAGCCAGGTGCTTACGCTGTACACCACACCCGTCGTTTATCTGTACTTCGAGCGGCTCGCCAGGCGCGTTACCCGGCACCGCGTCAAGCCACCGGCGCGGCAGCCATTACGCGAGCCGGTGCATGCGGAGTAACTCGAAATGAATATCTCCGCGCCATTTATCAAGCGGCCTGTCGCGACGTCACTGCTCACTGCCGCGCTTGCGTTATCCGGCGTGCTCGCTTTTCGGCATTTGCCGGTCGCTTCGCTCCCGGAAGTAGATTTTCCGACTATCCAGGTACACGCCAACCTTCCCGGCGCGAGTCCTGAGACCATGGCTTCCGCCGTCGCAACGCCGCTTGAACGTCAATTCGGGCGCATCGCGGGCGTGACGGAGATGACTTCATCCAGTCAATTGAGCAGTACCTCCATTACGCTTCAATTCGATCTGGATCGTAACATCGACGCCGCCGGACGCGACGTGCAAGCCGCCATCAATGCCGCGCGCGGGCAATTGCCTGCCGACATGCCGAGCAATCCGGGCTACTGGAAATCGAATCCCGCCGATTCGCCCATTTTGATGCTGGCCTTGAGCTCGGATGTCTATGACCGTGCCCACATGTACGACATCGCGGACTCCATTCTGGCCCAGAAGTTCGCTCAGATTGAGGGGGTCGGACAAGTACACGTTTGGGGCAGCTCACGTCCGGCTGTGCGGGTGCAAGTCAATCCGCTGCTGCTCAACACCCTGGGCCTGGGGCTTCCGGACGTCGCCGCAACTTTGCAGAACGCGAACGCTCATCAGGCCAAAGGGCTCGCTCGCCAACTCCGACGTGCGCTGGCAGGTGAACGCCACAGATCAGCTCTTCCACGCCGCCCAATACGCGCCGCTGATTGTGAGCTACAAGAATGGAGCCGCGATACGGCTGCGCGATCTCGGAAACGTGCTCGATTCGGTGGAAGACACCCGCAACGACGGCCTTGACAATGGCAAGCCGACGGTCATCATGTCGGTATCGCGCCAGCCGGCGGCAAATATCATCGATACGGTCGACCGCGTGATTGCGATTTTGCCGCAGCTCCGCGCCTCCATTCCCCCGTCCATCCACTTGACTGTCGCGCAGGACCGAACCACAACCATTCGCGCCTCCGTACACGATGTCGAGATCACGCTGCTGATTTCGCTGGTGCTGGTTGTGCTGGTCGTCTTCGTCTTTTTGCGAAGCGTGTGGGCGACGATTATTCCCGGCATCGCCGTTCCGCTCTCGCTGCTCGGCACGTTTGGGGCGATGTATCTGTTCGGCTACACGCTCGACAATCTGTCTTTGATGGCGCTGACGATTTCCACCGGCTTCGTGGTGGACGACGCCATCGTGGTGATCGAAAACATTTCGCGCTACCTGGAACAGGGCATGACGCCGTTCAAGGCCGCGCTGCAGGGCGCTAAAGAGATCGGCTTCACGGTGCTGTCCATGAGCACGTCGCTGACGGCCGTGTTTATTCCGATTTTGCTGATGGGCGGGATTGTCGGCCGGCTATTCCGCGAATTCGCCGTCACCTTGTCGGTCGCTATCGGCATCTCGCTGGTAGTCTCGCTCACCACCACGCCGATGCTGTGCGCCAAATTTCTGCGTGCGCATCGCAAAGACGAACGGCACAATTTGCCGTACCGGCTCAGCGAGAGCGGCTTTAATGCCATCCACCGCGCTTACGCAAAAAGCCTGGCGGTCGTTTTGAAGCATCCGCCGCTGACGCTGGTTATCACGCTGGTCACGATTGCTATCAGTGTGTATCTCTACATCATTGTGCCGAAGGGCTTCTTTCCGCAGCAGGATACCGGACGCATCGGCGGCGCTATTGTTGCCGACCAGGACATTTCGTTCGCGGCCATGCGCCAGAAGCTGCATCAGTTGATGGCCATCGTGCAAAAGGATCCGGCGGTTGACGATGTCGAAGGTTTTACCGGCGGAGGCACTTTGAACGTCGCCTCTTCGTGGGCCCAATTGAAGCCTCGCGATGAGAGGAAAGCCTCGGCCGAACAGGTGATCAACCGCTTGCGGGGCAAGCTCGCGCGTATCCCGGGCGCAACGCTTTACATGCAGGCGGCGCAAGACATCCGAGTCGGAGGGCGCGGCAGCAACTCGCAATACCAATACACGCTGCAATCGGACAGCTTGCAGGATCTCACCGAATGGGCGCCTAAGCTGCTCGCCAAAATGAAGACCATTCCTCTGGTGCTGGATGCCAACAGCGATCAACAGGTTCACGGGCTCGAGAGCGAGCTAGTTATCGATCGCACCACCGCGGCGCGGCTTGGGGTCAGTCCCTACGCGATCGATACCACTCTCTACAGCGCGTTCGGCCAACGCCAGGTTTCGACGATGTATACCGGCATCAATCAATATCACGTGGTACTGGAAGTGCTGCCCGAATTCCAGCAGAATCCCGCGTCGCTCAACTCCATCTTTGTACGCTCGAACACCGGCACGCCGGTGCCAATGTCAACGTTTACGCATTTGAAGACGGTCATGACGCCGCTCACTGTAAATCACCAGGGACCGTTTCCGTCTATTACACTCTCATTCGCGCTGGCGCCCGGCGCGGCGCTTAGCCAAGCCGTGGATGCCGTGCAGCGAGCCGAAGAAGAAATCGGAATGCCGGCCAACGTGCATGGCGCATTCGCCGGTACGGCCAAAGCCTTTCAGCAATCGCTCGAAACCGAGCCACTGCTCATTCTGGCCGCGCTGGTCGCGGTGTATATCGTGCTCGGGATGCTGTATGAGAGCTACATTCATCCCATCACCATTTTGTCCACGCTCCCATCCGCCGGCGTGGGCGCATTGCTCGCGCTCATCATTTTCGGCACCGATCTGACGGTCATCTCGCTGATCGGCATCATCCTGCTCATTGGCATTGTGAAAAAGAACGCGATATTGATGATCGATTTCGCGCTCGAGACCGAGCGCAAGCTGGGCGTATCTTCGAAACACGCCATCTATGAAGCCTGCCTGCTGCGCTTCCGCCCCATTCTGATGACTACTATGGCCGCGCTGCTGGGAGGCTTGCCGCTAGCGCTCGGCACCGGAACCGGCTCCGAACTGCGGCGGCCGCTCGGCATCACCATCGTCGGCGGATTGATCGTGAGCCAGCTTCTTACGCTGTACACCACGCCCGTGGTTTACCTGTATCTCGACCGGCTGCAGTTGTGGTTCGGCCATCGCCGGCAGCTCAGTCCGCGGCTGCAGACTCTGCTGACGGATAGCCCAAGCTAGAGATGTGAAGTTTCTCGTTTGTTGCTGTCTCGCTGCGCCACTGCTATTCGCTCAGAATCCAGTGCGAACCGTTAAACTTCCGCTGCTCGATTGCTCCGGCCTTCCCTGTATTGCAATGAGCACGGCCAATGGAAAAACGCTGCGTCTGCTGATCGATACCGGCGAAGCCAATTCTTATCTCGATACCAAAGCCGCGCAATCGCTCGGAGTTGCACTGCAGCCGCTAAACGGCAGCACTTCGGAGGTGCAGCAAACAATCGTGCCGGGCGCCAAGCTGGGAGATCTGCCGATGGGCGATTTCCCCTTCATGGTCTTGGATGCCAGTCTGCAACCAGACAAGCCGGGCGGCAAACCTGAGCCGTTTCCCGCCGATGGCGCACTGACCTTCCGGGCGTTTCAAAACCGGCTGTTGCAGATCGATTACCCACGCCGCGTGGTGCGCGTATCGGAGCCGCAGGACGCGCCCCAACCTTGCCCGCACTCCTGCAGCGATCTCGTCATCAAGCATTTTGGCAATTACGGACCGGTCACTCTCACCGCCGATGGATTCGCAATCGATGGCCAGCCTGTGGATGCGCAAATCGATACCGTGTTCACCGGGACCATGCTGGTCTATCCGGCCTCGGTCGACAAGCTGGGCCTCAAGAAACAGGCCAAAGCTAAAGATAAAGAGCTGTTCCCGTACACGCAAAGCGGAGTCAAACTGGCCCGCTTCGACGGTGCGGCGGAGAGCTACCGCGACCTGCCGGTGGTGCAAAATGCGCCGTTGTACTTCTTCACCTCAGACGATCATCCGCCCGCTGTGCAGTTCGATGTGACGGTGGGAAGCGGGCTGCTGAGCCACGCTGCCGTTTCGTTTGATTTCAAAGGCATGCACATGTGGATGGATTCCACCGCGCAGTAAAATAGGCGCGGCTATTTGCGGCTCTTTTTCATAACTAAGGCCCCGACCGCCGCGACGACGGCGCCAGCCGCGACTCCAGCCGCAATTTTCGGCATCGCATCCACGGGCGCGGGCGGCAAATACGTCACCCCGTTTTCGTCCGCGCGCGCGGCTTCCTTTGCATAGCGCCCGTGCTCCGGAATCGGAAAGTGGTCCGCGAGGCGCTGCAGTTCGCCGGACGCATCGCTCATCGGCACACCGTGGCCAGTGGCAATTAGTTTCGGCCGCAGCGCTGCCATCGCGTGTACAGATCTACGCGCTTCGGGCCAGTCGGTTGTGGCCATTGCCGGCGGGCGGCAAACCTTGGGGTGCTTGGTGAGAATCCCAACGACGCTGTCGAGATCCATCGTCACTACCGCGTCGCCAGCCAACAGAACGCCATCGCTTGGCCGGAAGAACGCCACGTGCCCAGGCGTATGACCAGGTGTATTTACCGCTTGCCATTCCTGCATGCCTAGCTCCGGAAGCTTGTTGTCCAACTCCGCAAGATGCTCGGCGAGATTCAGGCGGCCTGATGGAAAAAAGCGGCCCAGAAATGAGAAGAATCCAGGCGCAGTGGGATCGGACGGCGGATAGGCTGACCGTCCGTCCAGATACGGCAATTCCAGCCGGTGTGCAAATACAGGCACGCCCCATATTTCGGCGAGCGGCCCGGCCGAACCGGCATGATCGGTGTGACCGTGCGTGAGTACGATTGCTCGCGGCTTCGCGCCCGGGCCGAACCTCGATTCCGCAGCTTCCTTGATCTTTTCGGCATTTCCGGGCAGTCCCGAATCCACCAGGACCCACGATCGCTTATCGCCCACCAGGTAGGCGTTCGCCGCCGTCATCGCCACTACCGCTACATCGCGCGCAATTTCCTGCATATTTACCAGAGTAACTAACGGGTCGGTTCACGGCTTTCCTTCGTCAACGGAAAGGAGATGCGGAAGCGCGTGCCGCCGTGAATCTCCACCTCGACGTTTCCCCGCAATTGCTGGGTCAACACTCGGACCACATGAAAACCCATGGAATCGGCGGTCGCGAAATCGATTTCCCGAGGCAGTCCCATACCATCGTCTTTCGACGCTCATTTCGCCGAATTGCGCTTCCCGATTTTGCGTCCGTCGGCTGTCATATCGCAGCGCGAGTGAGATGTTCCCGCTGCGTCCCTCGCCAAAAGCGTGCTGGAATGCATTCGACAGCAACTCATTCCCAATAAGCGCCAGAGCTACCGCGTCATCGCTATCCAGCGCCAGATCGGCCAGCGAGAGTTGCAGTCGCACGCGCCGCCCGAGTCCGTAAAAACTCTCCAGTTCGCGGGCCAGATTGTTGAGGTATTCTCCGAAATGAATTGCCGAAAAGTTATCCAGACTATAAAGCGGTTCGTGCAGGTTGGCGATAACTCGAACCCGGTTTTGCAGTTCTCCAACAATCTTACGTACTTGAGGATCTGTGGTTCGCTCCGCTTGCAAACTGAACAAACTGATGAGCACCTGCAGGTTGTTCTTGACGCGGTGGTGGATCTCGCCAATGATCGCTCGATCTACTTCCTGTTCTGTGACATCTCGCATGCGCGTTCCATACAGTCAGAGATCCACCCGCCAACGGTCCCGGTTTAACTTGGAAAAGTTCTAATTGTTTGGTGTAACCGGGACGCTAATGCTCGTCAGGATGCTCGTGACGCCAGTTCCAGTAGTCCTGCTGCTGTCTTTTGTTCGCTTTCGCAAAGTCGGATTGCTTTATATGATGCTCGTCGCGATAGCGGCCCCATGCTGCATCCTCATTATCATTCCATTCGTGATGGTCCTTGTGGGCGGCGTCGTAGTAAGTCTTATGGCGGTGTGTGTCTGCTGATCGTGCTCACGATCCTGTCCATTTTGAGCATTCAATGTGCTCGGGACAATCGAGAGCGCGCTTACGAGCACGGCTCCTAGTAACAGTCGTTTCATGGGTAACACTCCTTCCCAAGATGACAGGCATATTGATGGCCACATGTAGGGAGATAAATGTATTCGTCTTCCCGTCGAACCCGGCCCCGTCTTTCCAATTAGATGCGAAACTTTACCTACCTGTAGAATTACGGGGTGCGGGACGGAATCAGGAAATTATTGCTGTAGAGATTACCCATGGCGCGACACGAAGCCGGGTGAAGGTTTACGATAATTTCATCCGCACGATGTACGCGAAAGTGCCGCTCCTGCTATTGACTCTCACCTCCTCCGTAGTGACGATACCCGCCGGCAGCAAAATTCAGTTGCGCCTCACAAATGAGGTGAGCAGCGAAAAACCTTCTGGTGGACCGGTCTCCGCGGTCGTCATTGCACCTGTTCTTGTGAATGGGTCCGTAGCGATCGGGTTCGGCGTCGAAGTCTCCGGCGTCACAGCCGATGCTCACCCGGACCAGCCTGCCGCGAACGGAACGGAAGAGAAACCGGCAACCCTTCGCCTGCAGCTAACCAAAATCCAAGACAAAAACGGCCAATCGAAAACAATCTCCTGCGTGGTGGAAGGTGTCGACAACGCCCGAGAGTCCATAGATCAATCCGGTTTGATTACGGGTATCACCGCTTCGCAGACCTTCACCTCGCTGGCCGATCAGGGTGTTTCTAAAGTTGCGTCGAAATATGAGGGACTCGGGCAAATTCTTTCCACCATCAAAAGCGCCACCGTCAAGAAAGCAGACCCCAGCATCGACTACAAACCGGGCGTAGAGTTTACGATCAAGCTGACCAAAGCTCTGGTGTGGATTCCGGGGAGCGCGACAAACGTGCCGGGCACGATCGCGCCGCTGAGTGCGCTGACCGCGCTAGTGAATCAACAACCGTATCGGACTATCGCTTTAAAACCGCCCAGTCCGTCGGATATGACCAATCTGATGTTTATCGGTACGAAGGATGCTGTTGAAGCAGCCTTCAAGCAGGCCGGTTGGTCCGCTTCCGACCCGCTGGGTCGTGCGTCCACCATGCAAACAGCGCAAGCAATTATTGAAGACCAGGGCTACGGAGAAGCGCCGATGTCGATTCTGACGCTGAACGGCCATCCGCCGGACATGACGTTCGAAAAGCAGAATAATACATTTGCCTCTCGCCACCATATCCGTCTTTGGCAGAGCGCCCAAACGTTCGATGGCAAACCGGTGTTCGTTGCGGCCGCAACGCATGACGTCAAAATTTACTTCTCGAAAACCAGCCGATCCATAACGCACGGTATCGATCCGGACATCGATATCGAACGAACGAAGGTGGTCAACGATATGCTTTTTACGGGCAGCGTTCAGGCGACGGCGCTGATCGCCCGCACCGGCATTCCGAAAGATATTTCGAATGCCACAGGCGATCATTTGAAGACCGACGACAAAATGGCCGTTGTGGAATTCAAGACCAGATAGCTCGTAGAACTGGGATGCAGCCTGCTCTATCATGCCGTCAACGGGCAGGGAGCGGCTGTTGCTGCGGCCCGCACAACAATGCGGAAATGGTCGCGGCCGGTTCAGCGCGATGTGTCCGCTTTTCTTGCTGACGCGAGTACGGCAGCTTGCAGCGGCCCCAATGATACGTCCGTTACACCGATCCGGCCGGTAATCAGATTATTCATCCGCCGCGGCAACTCAATGCCGTTCCACGGAGTCTCCGTGAGGTTTAACAGAAAATAGTAAATCGCTTCCGAGTCCTCGCGGCTGGTCACTTCAACGCCGTAAGGTGCGGCAATCAGCGGAGAAAGATTTGCGGTCCGTCCGGCAACGCGGGCCAGAGCTTCATGGAACGCATTTTCGGCGCAATCTGTGGCGACGTAGAAAACCAAGCCTTGTCCCACGCGGTTGCGAGTGATGGCCGGGCGGCCTGCCATTCGGCCGCCTCGAAATACGGCCGAGCTGTCCTGCACCACTCCAGTAACGGTGCCTTGATCCAATTGTGCCAACAAGCTGGTTGCGAACAACGTAATCAGAAGACCCGTGCGGCATACATTTCGCAGCACCCGCTGTGACATCTCTCAAGTTCCCCTATGAAGTCCACCATGCGTGATCGCGCATTCCTTGTCCGGCGCAAACCACAAAGTGTCTTAATGTAGACCTTACACCTGAAGATTCAGCCCGTTAAGTAAAAACGAATCGATTAGAATGTTGGCGACTCATTTTTACTGGATCGCAGCATTTCCGGCAATGGTGTTGCTTGGCTTGGTGATGATGCCTTTTTACTACATCTCAAAGACACACTCGGTCCCGGGCTATCTCCAGTTACGCTACGGCGAGGTCACGCCGGCACTTACCGGAATCTCTTTCGCATTCATGACCGTACTGATGTCCGGTATCAACATGTACGCCATGGCCCTGGTCATGAAGATCGTTCTTGGATGGAACATTCACTTCAGCATTTGGATCTCCTCCATCACAGTTGCGATTTACGTGGCGCTCGCTGGGCTATTCGCGGCAATCTTCAACGAGGTGCTGCAGTTTTTCCTGATCTGGCTGGGGGCCCTGCTGATCCCAATTCTCGGGCTGATCGAAGCCGGGGGTTGGTCCGGACTGGTGAAGAGAATTCATCAACAGTTTCCCCATGGCGATTACGTTCACCTGTGGCGGACGCTCGGAACTTTCAGCGGCAATCCAATGGGAGTCCACTGGACTGGCATTGTCTTCGGCCTGGGAGGCGTCGTCGCGTGCGGCTATTGGACCACGGATTTCCTGGTGGTTCAGCGCGCCATGGCGGCCAAGAATCTGCGTTCCGCCCAGTTCGCTCCGATTATCGCTTCGTATTTCAAAATGACCGTACCGCTGATTGTGATCCTGCCGGGATTGCTGGCGATGGCCGTTCTTCCTTTCAAGCTCGTTCCCGAAAGCGCCGTTGCGCCCGGCTTGCACAGCTATAACGAAGTTCTCCCGCTGATGCTCGCGCGTTACTGCGGACCAGGATTGCTGGGCCTGGGAATTACCGCCCTCATCGCGGGATTCATGTCAGGGATGGCCGGCAACGTGAGCGCTTTCGCAACTGTGTGGACTTATGACATTTACCGGCCATATCTGCGCAAGCAGGCAACCGATGCTCACTACGTAAGGATGGGACGTTGGTGCACCATCGTCGGCGTGCTTGTAAGTATAGGAACCGCATACTTCGTGACTCACTTCAAGAGCATCATGGATTATATGCAGGCGCTCGTCAGCTTCTTCGTCGCGCCTCTTTTCGGGACCGTCATTCTCGGCATGCTCTGGAAACGCGCGACGCCGAAAGGCGGCTTTTGGGGCCTCCTGGCTGGGACCGTTTCCTCGATAGGAATGTATGCGATGGTCAAGGCGGATCCGGCCAAACTGGCCTGGATTGCGCTTTCTCCGAATGCCAAAGATATGGCGGAAAATCTTTACCGCGCTCTCTGGGCGTGGTTGATTTGCGTGATAGTTACGGTCGTGGTAAGTCTCGTCACTAAGCCGAAACCTGCGGCGGAATTGAAGGGCTTGGTTCGCGGCCTCACCGAGTTTCCGGAGGATGGCAACCTGCCGTTCTACAAACGGCCGCTCTTTTGGGGTGTAGGCGTCGGAGTAGTCTTCGGAGTTTTGCAGTGGATCTTCTGGTAAAAGGAGCGAAGCGATTAGAAATTGACTGCAACAAGAAAGATCACAATGCGCGACGTAGCGCGCCTGGCGGGCGTCTCCACCGCTACCGTTTCGGCTGTTCTAAACGGCAACAAACCCGTCAGTGCTCGAAGAGCGCAGAAGGTTCGGGAGGCGATCGAAGCTCTCGACTATCATGCCGATGAAAATGCTCGAAGTCTCCGCACCGGTCAGACGCGAGTCATTGGGGTGGTCATTCCGGATATGGGGCACGCGTTCTTTGCCGAAGTGGTCGCTGGAGCGGAGGAAGTCGCGTCGAAGCTCGGCTACTCGTTCTTTCTGTGCAACGCGAATGAAGACCCCGCGGTAGAGCAGCGCCATTTGGATATGCTCTTTTCGCATCGCGCCGAGGCTGTTCTGATCGCTTGTTGCGATTCTTCGATGGCGTATGAACGTCCGATCCTGAAACGCTTTCCGATCGTGTTTTTCGACCGGATACCGAAGGCATTCCGCGGAAGTTTCGTGACCACCGACAATGTAGCCGGTGGACACATGGCGACTCGTCACCTCATCGAACGCGGGCACAAGAAAATCGCGATCATAGCGGGCAGTCTGAACCGTTCGACGCATGCACACCGCCTGGACGGATTCAGAAAAGCGATGCAGGAATCGCGCTTAGCTATTCGCGACGAATATTGCGGAATGGACGGGCTGGATGTGGAGGCGGCGTACAATTTCACATTCAATCTGCTGCGCGGCCCGGAACCGCCAACTGCGATTTTCTGCACCAGCAACAAGCTGTTGAGAGGGTGTGTGCGAGCGCTGCAGCGGCTGCATTTGCAATATCCCGGCGATATCAGCATTGTCGGCTTTGACGATTTCGCCTGGAACGAAACCTTCCACCCGGCGATCACTACAGTCGCGCAGCCCACTCGCGAGATGGGCCGCCATGCGATGGAGTTGCTGCTGGATAAAATCGCAGGCCGCCGCGATGGGCGCGAAGTGGCGGACCGGAACATCGTGCTTCAACCCGAGCTGCGAATCCGAAATTCTACTGCGCCACCGCTCGGCCGTTCCCGCCAGCTCTTACCAGGGCGTAGCATCGATCCGGCAACAGAACCGCGAACGTAAGCGAGCGAAAAGTTAATCGATTCACTTTCCGCTTGACTGCCTGCGAAGTCCGGGGTACGCTTGACTTGCTCACATAAAATCAGCTCGCCCATGAGCGAAAACTCCATCAGCCAACTGACACGGAATGCGATCGAAAACGGGGAAGGCATTTTGCGCGCCGGGCGTTAACCCGGAAGCGCCCGCGATAGCAGCTCGCCATGCTGAAGCATCTCGACCCAATTCTTAGCCCGGACCTGCTGCTTGTCCTCGCCGCTATGGGGCACGGCGATGAGCTTGCGATTGTGGATGCCAACTTTCCGGCGGCTGCAATGGCTCGTAAGCTCATCCGCATAGATGGCGCCTCAGCCCCGCGTGCTCTCGAAGCAGTGCTGTCCTTGCTGCCGTTGGACGATTTTGTCGATTCCCCAGTTACTGTTATGCAACCCGGCGATGATCCCGATGCAATTCCCGAGCCGGTGCGTGAATTCCAAACCTTAGTCGACGCAGCCGAGCATAAAAAGATCCCGATCACCCCGATTGATCGCTTCGAGTTTTACGACCGCGCACGAGCGGCCTTCGCGATTGTCGCGACGGGCGAAAGGCGCTTGTGCGGGAACGTCCTGCTGAAAAAAGGCGTAATCCGGCCAGATTGACAGGTGCGTAAACATCAAATGAAATCCCTGAACGTTCTTTCAATCCACATTTGCGTCGCAGTATGCGCCCTTGGCATTACTGCCGTACACTCCGCCTTTGCGGGCGAAGTTAGCCTGGAAGACGACAAACTGCTGGTTGCGTTTGACACCAATTCAGGCGCATTGACCCGATTGGAAGTAGAAATCCACGCACTGGACGATCGAGCGGCGTCCGGAACTCGGCGTTTCGTTTCGCCTGCACGCACCTTTGCCCAACCGGCGGTATAACTTCGTGCTCGGGCAAAAGCAGCACGTTTCCGAGCTAAAGAAACTTTCGGACCACGAGCTTCTCTTCAGATGGAAAAATCTGGCCAGTGAATACGGCGGCGTATTGGCGATGACCTTCACAGCCACTGTCAGTTTGCAGAATGGGGTCCTGACTTTTGAGGGCAACCTCGTCAACGATTCGCCGCTGACTGTGGAAACGATCGAGTATCCATATTTCGGCGATTTCAATCCGCCTGCCCGGGATGCTGCCATGCACGTCAGGACCACCTGGTACGGCAATCTTCAATCCGACGAGATCTATCCGATGTTCCGGAATGAAAAGGGCTATTGGGGCGATTTCGTCCCGACGAAAACGTTTGACTCGTACCGCAGCATATTCTGTCTCATCCAAGCGCCCGATCAGGGCCTTTACGTAGAGATGGGAGATCCCAGCCAACGCTACTTACTTCAATACACTTTCGAGCAACATCCCGGCGTTATCCAATCCATCGGCGATCCGGTCCCGCGCCAGGACGATATCGATGGCCATCCCGTGCACCTGGAGTTTCGGACAACTCATTTCGTCTTTGCTCAGCCGCATTCGAGTGTGAAACTGGCGCCCGTGGTCGTGCGCGCATATCAAGGCGACTGGCACGCTGGCGTCGATTTATACAAACGGTGGCGCAAGACCTGGTTCAAGCCGCCACACGTTCCGCAATGGGTCGAAGACGTGAATTCGTGGCAGCAATTGCAAATCGATTCGCCGGAGCAAGACTATCGCGTCCCGTATACCGGCTTGGTCAAATATGGCGAAGAGTGCGCAAAGAATGGAGTAGGCGCTATTCAACTGGTCGGCTGGAACCGCGGCGGGCAGGATGGCGGCGACCCAGCGCAAGATACCGATCCGGGCCTGGGCACCTGGCAGCAATTGCATGACGCGATCGCGCAGATCCAGGCGATGGGCGTGAAGATCATCCTGTTTGGCAAATTGAACTGGGCTGATATGACGACACCCTGGTACAAACAGGAACTCTATAAGTTCCAATGCACCGATCCTTATGGCATTCCTTATGAGCAAGGCGGCTATAGCTATTACACTCCAACCCAGTTAGCTGGAATTAACAATCATGTCCGCGCCGTGATGGACTTTATGTGTCCTGCTTATCGGGATGTTGCGACAAAGGAGTTTAAAAAGCTGCTGGCGCTCGGCGCGTCAGGCTGGCTTTTTGATGAGAACTGCCATCACGGTCCCGTCAAATATAGCTTTGCACCCGATCATGGCTACACGCCGCCAGGTTTTATTTATGCCGGCGACATGCCGATGGCCGCGCAGTTACGAGACGCCGCCGATAATGTCAGCCGCGATTTCATTTTCGCCGGCGAAGGGCATCAGGACTGGCTAATGCAATATTATCCGGTCTCCTACTTCCGCATCGATAATAACTCTACGCCGGTTGAACGGTACATTGATCCGCAAGCGCCTCTTATGGTCGCGGTTACTGGTTTCAACGATCGCGAGATGCTGAACCTGATTCTGCTGGACCGCTACATCATCAGCTATGAGCCGTATAACTTCAAAGGCCACCTGACCGACTTTCCTCAGACATTGGCCTATGGGCAAAAAATCGATTCGCTACGGCGCAAATACAAGGAGTGGCTTTGGGATGCCGAGTTCCGCGATACTCTGGGCGCAAATGTCTCCGCCGACGGCGCCCATCGTTATTCTGTTTTCGTAACAACAACCGGAAAACGCGCCGTAGTGGTCGTCAACCAGGAACAAAAAAGGACAATTTCCGCCACTGTCGAGTTGCCGAATCCGGGCCAACTCGTCGTCGCGACGCCAGAAGACCCCGACGCGCGGCCGACCTCGGGCAAACTGACGATCCCGCCACGATCTGCGGCTGTCGTGCTGGAACAATGAGTCTTGATCAAGCGAATTGCGACGATTAACGTCACGACCGAGCGAGCCGGGATCTCAATTTGTCCACCTAAAGCGACATCTGGATAACGGTTGAGCTCATCTCCATCACGATCCGACGTAACGTATGGAGTGACGGAGTTAAGTCGCCACTTACGCGCTCCCAACTCAAATTGCAGTTGAAGCGCCTGCGGATCGTCGCCCATATTGACATAAACCGCAATTACCCGCCGTGCCTTTTCGTCTTTGTAAGCCGACCCCATAAGGCCGCGCACGTCGTGGCCCGACCCGGTCAGTTCAATGCGCCGCATTCCCGGACGCACAAAGCGGCTGTAATTCCCGAGAACCCAAAGAAGGCGCGCCGGAATAATGGTTTCAGGATCGCCGGCCTTCTTCCAGTTGGTGTAAATCAAGCCGTCTTTGAAGTTCTCCGGCGAAACTGCGGTCCACCACTGCCACGCCGAAACTCCTACGAGCGCCAGATCCAGATGGATAATGCGCGCGATATCCAGCGCCGTATTCATGGTGAGATCGCGGCCGATTCCGCCGCGTCCCTCGCTTCCCGTCAGAACACAATACTCCGTCATCCACAAATTCCAGCCGGGGTATTGCTCTCGCTTGTGCGCCAGCTTGGTGCGGTTTTCAACAAGCTGTCCGTCGATCTTGTCGGACCCGTAGTCGTGATAACCGATGCGGTTCGAAAGCAGGCGGCTGATGGAAGGGTCGCCCAGAAACTCATCCAAATAATTGCCGTACGGCGCTCCCCACGTGGCCGTTGACTTCTGATTCAATTTCCACATATCCGGCAAGCTTCCGCTTTCGAGAATCGCGAGTTGCGTCGGAGATCCCCGGCGCTTCAGCTCGGAGCTTAAGGCCCGCACGATGCGCTTGATATCGTCATTGGCCGCTCGCATACCTTCTTGTGAAGGCCGCGACCAGTCCCATTGCGGCTCATTCACCGGGCTGACATAATCGAACGCAATTCGCTCCGCCGAATTCGAATTCGTGCGGAAATGGTCCAGGATGTCGGCCAGATAGCGAGCGTACTGGCCCTCAAAGCCCGGCTTCAGATTTGTGGTGTAGCCTGTCTTGTCGCAAAACGTGAGGCCATTTCTGGTCATCCGGCCCGGCGGGCTGTTCGCGAAAGCCAGGAATTGCGGAACGCCGCGGGTCTTCGCCGCGCTCAGAAACCAGCGCTCATTGGCTTGCCGCGTCCAATCGTATTTGCCCTCTGCTACTTCGAACGTTTCCGCCGTGCGCCACGGATTCGTGATTCGAGGATTAATCCCCGCGCCTATATTGAAGCGCCAGCAGGACAGACCAATGCCTGACGTACGGGAAAACAACAGATCGGCAACCCGATTGCGGTTGGCAAGCGACCAGGCGCCGATTCGCTGCATCGACCAGCAGTCGGAAGCGCCAAAATTATCGATTACCTGATGTTCTTCGTCGAGGCGAATTAGGTCGCGATGCGCTGGCGATGCGGGTTTCTCCTGCGCGTCCACGGTAGCCGCAGCCGCCCCTAGCACGATAGCCTTCACGGCGGCGCGTCTCGAAAAAGCTGTGGGCATTACTATCAGCATCTCGCAAACCTGCGACTACCGCTCTCTCCGGCTCAGAAGCAAGTCCTACACTTAGTTTTCACGCAATGCACAGAATCAATACAAAGATCAGCTTGGCCGCCGTGCTGCTAACAGGATTATGCGTCGCGCCGGCCATGCGGAAAGCACCCAAGTCGTGTTGGATCGAAGCGGCGCTACAGTCGTCCTGGAGCCCTATGCGCCGAACATTATTCGTGTCACCCTGAGCCTGCTCAAGGACCGCGCCACCGCGCCACCCGGTTACGGCTTCGTTGCCACGGGTTCCGCGCGCGATTGGACACGCCGCCAGAACGATCGCGGAGACGTTTACCAATCTTCGCGTCTGACAGTCACGGTCGCCGCTCCGAAGCCGCCCCGCAATCCTCTTCCAACCCAGGCGGATATTCGAAAATATTTCCAGAGTTCGGTTCCATCCATTCCCATCACGATCGCAACGCCGGACGGGAAAATGCTGCTCGACATGACCGGCTGGCAGATGTCGGTGCCCAATCACAAAGATGGCAACGCCTCTATTTTGAACGACCGGCGTCCGTCCGACGCACCGTTCTATGAAGTGGGCGCAGTCTTTGCTTCGCCCGCAGGCGAACACTACTATGGCCTCGGGCAAAATCAGGAAGGCTTTCTAGATCATCGCGGCCATACGGTTGAGTGCTGGCACAACTACACCGCTACCGGAGGCCCCAGCGTCTGCGTGCCGTTCCTTATAACGAATCGCGGCTATGGAATCATCTGGGACAATCCTTCGAAAACCACCATCGAGCCCGGCTTCAACGAGCAGACCCGCTGGACGTCGCAGGTCGGCAGCCGCGTCTCGTTCTTCGTAATCGCCGGCGCCAACACGGATGAAATCTACTGCGGATACCGGCTGCTTACCGGCGCGACTCCGCTGCTGCCCAAGGCCGCCTATGGCTTCATCCAATGCAAGCAGCGCTATGCCACGCAGGCCGAAGTGATGGCGGTTGCCAACGGTTACCGGGAGCGGCATCTTCCCGCCGACATGCTGGTGGTCGATTGGTTCTATTTTTCAAAAATGGGCCAGCTCGATATGGTCCCCAAAGACTGGCCCGATCCCGCCGCCATGAATCGCCGGCTTCATCAAATGGGATTCGAAACCATGATTAGCGTGTGGCCCCGTTTCCTGCCCGGCACCCGCTACTACGATTTTCTGGCCCGTAAAGGATGGTTTGAGCACCTCGCCGATGGAACCCCAACCAACGGCCTGCCTTACGATCGCGCCGGCTCCGACATCGACACCACGAACCCCGAAGCCGCCCGCTGGTTCTGGAGCGCCATCCGCGACAATTTCATCGACAAAGGTTTCGACGCCATCTGGGCGGATGAAACCGAGCCCGACTTGCCGCCCAACGGCAGCTATTTTCATGCCGGCCCCGGCTCCCAATTCTTCAACATCTATCCGCTACTGCACACCGCCGCTATTTATGATGGCTTCCGCCGCGATGTTCCGCATCGCGCCCTGATTCTTTCACGCGACGCCTATCTCGGCGCGCAACGGAACAGCATCATCGTCTGGTCCTCCGATATTTATCCCACTTGGGACACGTTGAAACGTCAGATTCCAACCGGTCTCGATTTCACCGCGTCCGGCCTGCCTTACTGGTGCGACGATATTGGCGGCTGGCAATATCTGCCCGCGGAGCATCATCCCATCCATCCTCCCTTGCTCGACCCTTCCGACGCCCGCGAAAATGTCGGCGGCTACGACGATTACCCCGAGCTTTACACCCGCTGGTTTGAGTACGGTGCCTTCCAGCCTAATTTCCGTACTCACGGCAGCCGCAGATATAACGAAGTTTGGTCCTACGGCAAGCAGGCCGAGCCTATCTTGAGTAAGTACCTTCGTTTGCGTTACACACTCATGCCGTATATTTACTCGCTGGCTTACCAGACTTACCAGACAGGCGCGCCCTACATGCGCGCGCTTTTCATGGATTTTCCGAACGACCCAAAAGTCGCAAATCTCGGCGACGAATACATGTTCGGTCCAGCCTTTCTGGTCGCGCCTGTGACGGAGCAGGGAGCAACTTCGCACATGGTTTACCTGCCCGCCGGTACCGATTGGTACAACTTCTGGACCAATGAGCGCGTCCACGGAGGCCAGACGATTCAGGTCGCCGCGCCCATCGATACGCTGCCGCTCTTCGTGCGTGCCGGCTCCATTCTGCCGCTCGGCGAACCCGTGGAAAGCACCAAACAAATTCAGCGGATTATAGGAATCCGTATCTATGCAGGCGCGAATGCCGATTTTACGCTATATCGGGACGATGGCAATACTTATGCATATGAGAAGGGAACCGGGAGCATTACCAAGCTGCACTGGGACAACGCCTCTCATAAGTTCAGCCATACGGGCGCTCGGCCGTGGACCGAATCTGACGCGGAACTGCTGGATATCATCGGAACTTAGAAAATGACTCCGCGCATTGCACTCGTAGCCGTAGCTTCGGCCGTTCTGCTTACATCCATCGCCATAGGTTCGCAACCGCCGGCGCAAGACAATTATCCATTCCGTAACCCCGATCTCGGCATGGAACAGCGCATCGACAACATCCTTAGCCTGTTAACTCTCGACGAGAAAATCGACTGCTTAGGGACGAATCCCACTGTGCCTCGCCTGGGGATCAAAGGCAGCGGACACGTGGAAGGCTTGCACGGCGTAGCTGAAGGCGGGCCCGCGCATTGGGGCGGCAGAAATTCGGAGATTCCGACCACCCAGTTTCCCCAATCGGTCGGTTTGGGAGAAACCTGGGATCCCGATCTGTTGCAGCAAGCCGCAGCCGTCGAAGCAAATGAGGCGCGCTACATTTTCCAAAGCCCGAAGTACAAATCAGGCTCTGCGCGATACAGCCGGACCGGAATTGTGATACGCGCGCCGAACGCCGATCTGGCTCGCGATCCGCGTTGGGGCCGAACGGAGGAATCCTATGGCGAAGATCCTTTCTTGACCGGAACCATGGCGGTCGCGTTCGTCAAAGGACTGCAAGGCTCAAATCCAAAGTATTGGGAAGCGGCCTCGCTGCTGAAGCATTTCATGGCCAACAGCAATGAAGATGGCCGCGGCGGATCTTCTTCCGATTTCGACCAGCGCTTGCTACGGGAATATTATTCGGTACCGTTTCGAATGGGAATCGAGATCGGTGGCGCGCGCGCCTTTATGACTTCTTATAACGCCGTGAATGGGATTCCAATGACCGCATCGCCGCTTCTGAAGCAGATGGTCATGAAGCAGTGGGGCTTCAATGGAATCATCTGCACGGATGCGGGCGCGTTGACGAACATGGTCACCAAGCACCGCTACTATCGCGACATCGACCATGCAGCCGCTGGAGCCATCCACGCCGGTATCAATCAATTCCTCGATAAGTACAAAGACGCCGTTCGTAGTGCGCTTAAAAAAAACCTGATTACCGAAAAAGACATCGACGAGAATCTTCGAGGCGTGTTCCGCGTCATGATTCACCTCGGTTTACTCGATCCGCCATCGCAGGTTCCCTACTCCAACATCGTTGCCAAAGACGGTGAATCCGAGCCGTGGAATACAGACGAGCACCGGGAGGTAGCCCGAAAGATCACCGAAAAATCTATCGTTCTCTTGAAGAACGCGAATCACCTGCTGCCGCTCGATAAAACGGCGCTGCATTCGATTGCGATTATTGGACCGCGTGCCGATGAGGTCGATCTGGATTGGTACAGCGGTACGCCTCCTTCGCCCGTTACGCCGCTCGCTGGGATCAAGAAACTGATTGGCAGCGCTATAACAGTGAACTTCGCAGCGAACAACGACGATGAAAAGGCCGTGGCGGCGGCTCGCGGCTCTGACGTCGCCGTTGTCTTCGTAGGCAATCATCCCACCTGCAACGCCGGCTGGAATGTCTGTCTCGATCCGGGTGAAGGCAAGGAGGCGATTGATCGAAAAAGTCTGACGCTTGACCCTGAGCAGCAAAAGCTGACAGAGGACGTCTTTGCCGCGAACCCGCGCACGGTGGTTGTTCTGGTTTCCAGCTTTCCCTATGCCATCAATTGGATAGAGCAGAACATTCCCGCCATTCTGCACATGGCGCACAACAGCGAGGAAGAAGGTACCGCGATTGCCGAAGCGCTGTTCGGCATTGTCAATCCGGGCGGCCGGTTGGTCGCGACCTGGCCGAGTTCTATGGATCAATTGCCTCAAATGATGGATTACAACATTCGAGACGGCCGGACTTACATGTACTTCAAGGGTAAACCGCTGTTTCCTTTCGGTTATGGCCTAAGTTACTCCACATTTCAATATTCGAACCTGCGAATAAGTTCCGGCCGGCTTCGGGCAGGAGGCGAAGTCACGGTCAGCGTGGACGTCCGGAACACGAGTAATCGCTCCGGTGACGAAGTGGTCCAACTTTACGTGAAACACATCGATTCGCACGTGAGCCGGCCGCGGGAAGAGCTGGAGGGCTTTCGCCGCATCACTCTCGGCGCTGGCGAAAAAAGGAAAGTCGAATTACCGCTGCGTGCCCAGGCGTTAGCGTACTGGGATAAAACACAGAATGGCTGGGTGGTTGAGCCGGACCGTGTCAGCGTAATGGTCGGCGGCTCTTCCGCGGACTTGCAGCTCGAGAAAACACTTCAAGTTCAAAAATGAGAAAGACCTCGCTGATCGTAGCCATCCTGATTGCATCAAACGCCGCCTCCGCATTTGAGGCGCAGCTTACGGAACATCCAATTCCCCGCCTCGTGCAGAAAAACGGCCGCTACGCCCTGATGGTGGACGGCGCACCTTTTCTGATGCTCGGCGCGCAAGCGAATAATTCGAGCGACTGGCCGGCCACGCTTCCCAAAGTCTGGTCCGCGATCGAATATCTGCACGCCAACACGCTCGAAATCCCAATCTATTGGGAGCAGTTCGAGCCGCAGCCGGGACAGTTCGATTACACAGCCATCGACACCGTCCTCGCTCAGGCGCGCGAGCATCGCGTTCATCTGGTTCTGCTCTGGTTCGGCACCTGGAAGAACGGCAGCCAGCATTACATGCCCGAGTGGATGAAGTTGCAGCCCGCGCGCTTTTTCCATGTGGCGGACAAGAGCGGGCATTTGGTTGACTCGCCGTCGCCATTCTGCACGGCGTCTCTGAATGCCGACATCCGCGCGTTCACGGCGTTCATGCGCCATCTCGCCGGCGCCGACTCGGAACGAACCGTTTTGATGGTTCAGGTGGAGAACGAAACCGGCACATGGGGCGCCCTGCGCGATTATGGGCCGGCTGCACAAAAGCTCTTCGAAGCCGCCGTGCCGGCCGATGTTCTCAAGGCAATGAACAAGACGGCCCGCGCGCCTTCCGCGAACTGGCAGGATGTCTTCGGGTCCGAAGCCGAGGTCGACTTCCACGCTTGGGCTGTGGCCAGGTATGTTGAGCAGGTTGCCGCTGCCGGGAAGGCAGTCTACCCATTGCCGCTCTATGTCAATGCCGCCTTACGCGATCCCTTCAAGGGCGCTCCCGGCACTTACGAGAGCGGTGGCCCCACCGATAACGTCATTCCTATTTGGAAAGCCGCCGCGCCCGAGATCGATATTCTCGCGCCCGATATTTACATGTCCGACAGCGCCCGCTATCTGAAGGTTTTGGAGCTGTATCATCGCGCGGATAATGCGCTGTTCGTCCCTGAGACCAGCGGCTCGCCCGCCGTTGCGCGCTTCCTTTTTTCCGCCCTCGGCCTGCAGGCCATAGGCTTCTCGCCCTTTGGCCTGGATTACACCCGAGCCCGTTCGCAAGAAGGATTTCTCGAACCCACCGCGCAGAATTACAGCTTGATCGGTCCCATGATGCGTGACATCGCCCGCCTGAATTTCGAAGGCAAACTACAAGCCGTTGCCGAAGAGGCGGGTAAATTCACCGAAACCCTCCACTTCGGCTCATGGGAGGCGACCATATCTTATGGAGCCGTCCGCAACGGCGCCCCCAAAGGAAATCCCGAGCCCATCGGACGTGCCCTGGTTGCCCAACTTGACGGCAATCGGTTTCTGGTAACTGGATTATTCAGCCGCGTCGATTTCCATCCAACCGATGCGAATAAGCACCGGCAGTTCCTTCGCGTGGAAGAAGGCAAATACGAAAACGGCGCATTCCAATTTATGCGCATACTCAATGGCGACCAGACAGACTGGGGCCTGAATTTCGGTTCAGAACCCGAAGTACTCCGTGTCTCGCTCGCAACCTATTGATCGTCACCTATTGTGACCAGCTCAGCTCCACCAGCGAGATAGCTTGTAAAGGAAGCGAAAATTTCACGTCCGCAGTTCCCGCTCGGCTATCCAGCCACCGCGGAGAATCGAGCAATTGTAGCTGCCCCGCATCCTCGAGCCGTTTGTATTGCTCGGGAGTGGGGCTTTGAGGCGATCCCATTTGCTTCCAAACGTTATACGCGTTGCTGTGAGCTTGATCGATTCGATAATGGCGTAATAGCAGACGTTTTGGCTCGCGCGGAAATCCTGAGATCTCCAGATGCACTTCGGCCGCGGGCCCGCTAACGTCGTCATCCTGATAATTCCAGACCAGAACCGAGATCTCGCGATCAGACCGCACCGCGAGCGCATCCACATCGGCACCTTGCCGGACTCCGCTCGCGAGAATCGATGTAGCCGGTACCCTGCCGCTGCTGTCCACTTTGACCAAATCGCCACGCATTTGGCCCAGCATCCGAAACACATTCAGCACAGGCTTATCGATGCCATTCGTCGCCAGGGTCCTGAGCCCATCGAAATAAGGCTGATCCTCGAATTCAAACGCCCACGTCAACACGCCTTGGAGATTGGCGTGATCGCGATTCGCGAGCTCCATCACCGTCTTCAGTGCTGTAATCGCATAAGAAGGATACAGCGTGCCGTTGCGGTAGGCATTCGGCGCGTAAACACGAGCCGAGCATGCCGCGCAGCCTTCCGGATCGGCTTCACTCAATATGATTGGCAGCTTCTGAAACTTCGGAAACGAACGAATGATTTCGAAGCCATCGGACGCGTCTTTCATCTCTTGCGAAATTCCCATCCGCACGTGGCCTTCAATAACTGCAGGATGGCCTTTGGCATGAAAGCTGATGAAATCGAGCGGCGCGCCGTGGCCGCCCGTCGCGGAATTCTTCCCCGAGGAACAGTGTTCCAGAAACTGCTTAAGAAACGCGGCCGCCTTCGCATTCCCGGGTCCGGTCGATGCGGGTCCACCCACTCGCGCCGTGGGAAGCGCCCGTTTCACGGCTGCCGCGGTGTAGTCGTACAGTTCGTCGTACTCCTCCGGCGTTCCGTGCCAGTAAGAAATGTTCGGCTCGTTCCAGACTTCCCAATTCCAACTCTCCACTTCGCTTCGGCCGTATTTGGCGACGCAATGCCTCACCCATTGGAAAACGAGTTCACCCCATTTCCCGTAATTCTTTGGCGGATAGGACCAGCCGTTGTAATATCTGTCGAACCGATCGCCGGGTTTCCAGACGGGCTCATACGGATTCGGGTGCACCGAAAGCGCCTTCGGCATGAACCCGATCTCGACGAACGGCTTGGCCCCGGCTTGTAAGTACGTATCCAGGATTTTGTCCACCGTCGTCCAGTCGTATACCGCTTTGCCGGACGCGTCTTCCGTATACGCATTGGTCGACCCCCATTTCAGGGCGGCAGCGCCGTTTCCGGTAGTCAACAGATTATGGGTGCGGATATGGACGGGCGTGTAGCTGAGTTCCGCTAGTTCATGGATTAACTTGCGGCCGTTCTTCGCGTAAGTATAGTTCGGCTCGTCGTAGCCGAAGAAATTCCACACCGCCCGGAACGAAGCCTGCTTCTCTAGCCCATCAACCCGAATCGTAACGGATTGTTGCGCCCAAGCAAGCGCCGGCAAAGCGCAGAAGAGGAGTCGCGCCGATCGTGGCATCATCTGTCAGGCGGCTAGGCCGTTCTAGTAGATGTTCGCATCAACGCGTGCGAGCAATTTGTGTCCGTAACTCGCCGGTAATTCTCGCCTCCTCCGTTCAACACATCCATTACTTCCGAATCGCTTAAATATCGAAGGGGAGCGGCTGCGTCGATTCGCTGAACTACATTAGCCAACCCGGCGAGTACTTCCTGTTCTGCTCGCGTCATGTACTCGCTGGCAAGCACGCCGTCATCTTCCATCACGAGAAGCACCTGCCGCTCCGCGCATCGGAGCGATGTACGTACAGGCGTAGTCCCCGGCAAGAAAATCGCCTGACAGGGGTAAAGTACGCCGCCTGAAAGGATACGCCGCGCGATGTGGTCGGTAGCCAAAGCATGCACTCCCGCACACGCCGGAAGACACCAGCGCGATCCGGAAACGAACTGCTTCAGCCGGGCATAGCCAGGCTCCGGCGCGGAGCGCGGCTCAATCGCGAGCCGCTGTTCCACTTCACTAAGCAACTGCTCTGCCGAGCGGCAACTGTTTCCGCAAACCACGAGCCCATGATTGCCCAGCACGAAAACATCCGTTTGAGGAAAACACGAGAGAGCATGTTCTATCTTCCGTGCGAGAGCGGGACCAGAAGGCGTGTATGGAATCCATTGCCAACGCAGTCCGGTAAGCCGCGCGCTCAATTGACTTGGGCCATCTTCTCTCACAGCCCAGCTAATTGTGTTCACCGAATGCACATGAACCACTACTTTTTGGGGCAGTACGGCATGCATCGCAGTCTCAATCGACGCGCACAAACCTCCAGGCGCTTCGTTGCCGGTTTTCGGAATCGCGGTGTCCTCGCGCAAGCACTTCTTCACCTCTGCGACGCTGACGGCAACCAGAAAATCGTCTTCTTCCGCCTGGATCAGCCATTTGCCCGATGCTTTGATCCACAAAACTCCATCGATCTTGATAGACGTGTTTCCGCTGCTGGCCTGAGCCAGAAGCGGATTGCTTCCGAGGCCGGCCGACATCTCTCTCAGAGCGTTCAGTTCCAATTGCCCGCTTGAAACGCCTCTCGCTTTCATCTGAATCTCTTCCCGCCGGCTAAGGCAAAACCCGTAATGCCGGAAATTGCTGCGGCGGTTCCGGCGTTCGCTTCGATCTGAGTTGTCCGATCTTCAAAGAGGCCCGAAAGATCGCCCCTACCGGTATGAAGCCGCCTAATTTGTGCGCCGCCACAGCCGCGAGGCCCATCGAGGCCACGCATCCGCAGGATTCGCAATCCGGATTGCCCCCGAATTGGCAGGGAGTGATTTGCGTCTTGAGATCGGCGGAGATCGTTTGCGTCGTCAAAGCGAACACACACTCCTGGGGATTGTGAGGAGGCGACGCAAGCTGACGAATCAATCCCTCCGGCATGTCGAGTTTCGGAAACTCTTTCCGCAACTGCAGCAGTTCCGCAACCACTTGGCTGCGTTCCGCCGCCGTCAGAATCTCCGGCAGTTCCTCGCCTATCTGCGGTGTGAACAGGCTGAACCAGATTTTGCGAATTTCAGGCCTGGGCGTCCAGAATTTCAGGAACTCACGAAAGTACCCGGGACGCTTCACCAGTTGCCCGGTGATGGTGCAATGAATCGTAACTTTTTGTCCGGCGATATTCTTGAGAATTCGCTCGTACGTCGCCGGCGCGCGCCGCAGATCGTGCTCCGGCTGCAAGCCATCTATGGAGACGACCACATTCAGGTGAGGAAGGGTGGCCCAAGCCGGTGAGAGCGGCCGGAACGCGCTTGTCACAATCTGCACGTGAACGCCGCGCGCGAGCAAAAGCGGAACCATCGCTTCCAACTCGCGGTAGCGTACCAGCGGATCTCCACCCACAATCGAAAGGTGCAAAGGTTTCAACCGGTCAACCACTTCGAGAACGCCATCCACCAGCGCCTGCCCTTTGCGATCGTTTAGCTCGCGCAGGGTCACGCCGCCACCCAGATGCGCGTCTTCATACGCGTAACAACCTGGGCATCGAAGCGGGCATTCGCGCGTGATTTCAATCGACAGCGAAGGCCGCTCGCCTTTTAGAATTTTGCCCCAGGCTCTAATAATTTCCGATGTCTGCATCCTTCAATTCCTTTTCCATATGTGATTAGCTTCTCAGCGGCAATCCTCGGGGTGCGGGCCGATGAGGCTCCGCGTTTAGTTGCAAGTCGACGGCTTCAAACTACGCCGAAGGCGGAGAAGGGTCGGCTGCTTGATAAAGCGATCGCGTGACGCAAGCGGGCGCCATCGCGAGGAGTTCATCCGCGGAGTACTGCGCCGTAACCGCCGGCGCCGGAAACGCTTCCCACGAAACCTGGATCGCACCGGGACGTGCTGCCGCGTCGTGATGTATTAGTTGGAGAGAAACAGACGAGCCCGAACTCGAGTTCAACAACTCTGGACAGTCCGGGACATTATCCAGGCTGGCAGAAACGAGAAAGATCGCTATCGCGAGTGCAATCAGCTTCGAAAATCCGAAAAGCCAGTTCAGAATCGATCCGCCAAGTCCCATCTTAACCCGCCCTCTGGGTTATCGATGTCTTTCTGGAGTCGAGAGATGCCGAAACCGAGCCGCGACCCCGCTCAGCGGGGAATCGGTTTCCGCCCCATATCGATGTTCGCAGCCGCTTCAACCCATATTCCCCGCCCCACTTTCAAGCGGGCACTTTCAAAACCTGCCGGTTTGGTAGTACGATGTGGTTTTTAAGCAGTTATCGCAATGATTAGTGCCCGAGAAGAATTCGACCCCCTCGCTCCGCAACGGGAAGCCGCGATTTTCTACGGGCTATTCCTGCGCGGACACTCGGCCGACGATCTGCGGCGCGATATCGACGTTCCCCGCCCGCTGCTCGATAAGTGGCTGCAACCACGGCGCTATGAAGAGAATTTCCGCGATTCTCTCTGGCGCATGTACAGCTACCGCAAGCGCGTGCTGGCCATCTTCGATGAACTGGTGCTGAAAGAAAAGCACAGAATCCGCATCAACTAGCTCTCCCGCCGCATCGCAAGATAGATACATACATGGAGCTTCCAATCTTCCAGGTAGACGCGTTTACCGGCTCCGTTTTTTCCGGCAATCCGGCTGCTGTCTGCCCGCTCCAGGAATGGCTCGGCGACGAGACTCTGCTGGCTATCGCCAAAGAGAACAATCTCTCGGAGACCGCGTTCTTTGTGCGAAAAAACGGCCATTTCGAGTTGCGCTGGTTCACCCCCGGCTGCGAAGTCGATTTATGCGGACACGCCACGCTCGGCGCGGCGCATGTCCTGTTTCGCGAGCTGAAGGAACCCGGCGGCACGCTGCGCTTTGAGACCAAATCGGGCGAACTGGTCGTGCGCCGCGAGGGCGACCTGCTGGCTATGGACTTCCCTTCCCGTCCCCCTGCCAAAGTCGATCCCGATCCCTCGCTGATTCCTGCGCTCGGCGGCTCTCCATTCGCGATTCTGGCCGCGCGCGACTACTTAATCCGCTACAGATCGGCCGCCGAAGTACTAGCACTTTCCCCCGATATGGAAGCGCTGAAGAAGATCGATCGCTTCGCCTTCATCGCTACCGCGCCCGGCGAAGATTGCGATTTCGTATCCCGATTTTTTGCGCCGGCTAAAGGTGTGCCCGAAGATCCTGTAACCGGTTCGTCGCATTGCACGCTTATTCCGTACTGGTCTAAGGAACTGGGCAAGACGACGCTGCATGCCCGCCAGATCTCCCCGCGCGGCGGAGAGCTGTTTTGCCGGCTTGTTAGTAATACGCTGCGCGGCGATCGCGTTGAGATTGCAGGCTACACCGCGTTATTCTTAACCGGCCGGATTTTTTGTGACTGAGCGTCGAACTTCCGTCTGCGCGCTCGATTGCCCCGACGCCTGCGCGCTCGTTCTTGAAATCGGCGCCGCCGGCCGCGCCGTGAAGATTGCCGGAGATCGCGAGCACCCCATCACGCGCGGTTTTCTCTGCGGAAAAGTCGCCAAATATCTGGAGCGCGAGTATCATCCGGACCGCCTTCTCTATCCCATGCGCCGCGTTGGAGCCAAAGGCGAAGGCCGTTTCGAGCGCATCTCCTGGGAGGAGGCGCTGGACGCCATTGCCACCCGCCTCGCCGCCATTTCGCAAGGCGAAGGGCCGGAAGCTGATCCTTCCTTATAGTTACGCCGGCACCATGGGCATGCTGAACGGCGCGGGCATGGATCGCCGTTTTTTTCACCGCCTGGGCGCTTCGCGTCTCGACCGCACGATCTGCTCCGCGGCTGGTGGAGAAGCGTTGAAGCTTTCCCAAGGCGTGAAACTCGGCACAGAACCAGAGCAGTTTGCTGAAGCCAAGCTGATTCTCGCCTGGGGCGCGAACGTCCTCGGCACGAACGTCCATCTCTGGCCGTGGATTGTCGAAGCGCGGCGCAATGGCGCGAAGTTTTACGTAATCGATCCGGTGAAGAACCGGACCGGACGGGCTGCCGATCGCCATTTCGCGATTCACCCCGGATCGGATCTCGCGCTTGCGCTCGGGCTTATGCACGTGATTCTGCGCGAAGGCTGGGAAGACCGCGATTACATAAACGAGTACACGAACGGATTTGACGATCTGGCGAAGCTGGCGGCCGAATACAAGCCGCAACGTGTCGAACACTTGACCGGAATCGCGGCGGCGGACATCGAAACTCTAGCGCGCGAATATGCCACCGTGCGCCCGGCCGCCATCCGTCTGAACTACGGCGTGCAAAGAAGCGAGCGCGGCGGCAGCGCGGTGCGAGCGATTGCGGCGCTGCCGGTGCTCACCGGCTCGTGGCGCGAAGCCGGAGGCGGACTGCAGCTCTCCACCTCGGGCGCCTTCGAATTCAACCAGCAAGCTCTGGAGCAACCCGATTTGCAGTGGAAATCGCCGCTCGGGCGTGAGGCGCGGCTGGTGAATATGACGCAGCTTGGCCACGCGCTGGTGGATTTGGACCAGCCGCGCATTAACGCGCTGGTGGTGTACAACTCAAACCCGGCCGCCATCGCGCCCAACCAGGGCAAAGTGCTGGCCGGATTGCGGCGCGACGATCTGTTCACCGTCGTGCTGGAACAGTTTCGAACCGACACCGCGGATCATGCCGATTACCTTCTCCCGGCGACGACCTTTCTCGAGCACTCGGATTTGTATCTGGCCTACGGGCATTACTACGTGCAATTAGCGCGGCCCGCGCTGCCCGCTCCCGGCGAGGCGAAATCGAACGTCGAAGTATTCCGGCTGCTCGCCAATCGCATGGGATTTGACGATGCCTGCTTCGACGATTCCGAAGACGATATGATCCGCGCGGCGTTAGCGGCAAACTCGTCTTATCTGGAGGGCATCACGCTGGAGCGCCTGGAGCGCGAACGCTATGTGCGCCTCAACGTGAGCGCGCCCGGGCAACCTTTCTTGCCGTTCGCGCACGGCGGGTTTCGCACGATCTCGCAAAAATTCGAGTTCGGCGCCGAGTCGCTCGCCTACACGCCTCCCGCCGAGTCGCGCTGGGGAGACGCGGAACTGGCGCGGCGTTATCCGCTGGAACTGGTCTCCGGTAAAAATGACGACAGCATGAACTCGACCTTCGGATACCGCGACCATGTCGATGCGCAGACCAGCACGCTGTGGATACATCCGGAAGACGCGCAACCGCGCGAAATCGTGGATGGAATTTTAGTGCGCGCTCGTAACGATCGCGGCTGCTTGCTTTTTTCAAGCGCGCGTCGGAACCGAAGTTCCACCCGGCGTGGTGCGCGCGCGCAGCGTGCGTTGGAATAAGCGCTCTGTCGCAGGTTTGGGAATCAACCAGCTCACTTCCGAACGCTTGACCGATTTAGGCGGCGGCCCGACCTTCTATAGCTGCCTTGTCGAAGTGGATATAGCGTAGCCGTTTTCCGCAGACTTACTTTCTTTCCAGGCGGGATGAGAGAAAGTTCCGTTTTCACACACGCTACACTCAACAGCTTTCGGATGCACCTCCTCTTTAAGCCGCTTGCTGGCTAGCAAATACACCGGGAATCCGGCTGCTGCCGTATTTTCGGGAACGCGGATTTTTAACCCGGAATCTCATTGTTGGGTAAGGTTTTGGCGCTTGCCGGCCGATAGGTGATGATATGAACTCGAGGACTACTGGGGAGCGGGCGTAATGCCCCGAACCACCTACTCTGGTCGTGCTCGGAATTTTGGAGCTTGAATTGCTTGACCGCTGTGGTATGATCTGGAGATCCGAAAAGCGTTGTCTTCTCGGAACAGTTCAGTTTCTCCGCTCGGGTAGTAATCCGTACCAATCTTTTACCAAAGCCGGCGAAACTGTGTTACCGTTGTTGAACCCTTTTCGAAAATGCCTGCGTCTAAACGGAAGACTTGGCAGCTTCGAAAACTTTTTTAGTGGGCACGCGAGTCGTTAGAAGGAGAACAGAAATGACGAAGACCGAAGTAAACAAATTCAAGAAGATCCTGGAAACCAAGCAGGACGAACTCGAGCAAGTCGTTCGCAACCGCGACGCTATCACCATCGAAAAAAGCGCCGATGCGCTGGACGAAGTGCAGCACGCCGCTGAACGTGAGCTCGCAATCCGCAATCTCGACCGCGAGTCGAACTTGCTGCGCAGCGTGAGACTGGCGCTTCGTCGAATCGAAGACGGCTCGTTCGGCGTCTGTCTTCATTGCGAAGAGGACATCAGTCCCAAGCGCCTCAATGCGGTGCCGTGGGCTGCCTACTGCATTCAGTGCCAGGAACAGGCCGATCGCAATCAGGACGACGGCAACGACATGTTCGAAGACATGCTCGTGAACGCCGCTTAATCCGCACCGGAACAGTTTTTCAGGCAGGGCGCGTCTGGCAACAGATAGCGCCCTGTTGTTGTATCTGCACTAAGCTGTTCTCTACACGGGTCTGTCCTCTGCACCTCGCTGTGGGGCCAGGCAATCCTGCCTGCCGCCGCCTTTCCAGGCGGCACCTCACTCCCCTGCTTTGTGAAACCACCTAAATGCGTAACGTACTTCCTGCCGTTTTCGCCTAAGAAACGGGCATAACTGCATAGCCCCTAAGAAGTATGTTTCAGCGCATAGCAATATGCCTCACAGCCGGGCTAATCTTGATAGGGCTGTCGTTGGCTCAGCAGGCCAAGCCGGGCGAACGCATCATCGGTACTGTTACCGCCGTAGATCCCGCCGCTCACAGCGTCAACGTTAAAGAAGATAAAACCGGAACCGAATATACAGTCGAGCTGGCGAACACAAAAACGCTGCTAAAAGTAGATCCCGGCGCAAAAGACCTGACCCATGCGACACGTATAACGGCTGCCGATCTGGCCGTGGGCGATCGCGTGCAAATCGGCGGCTCGAAAACGCCAGATAATCCGAACGCGGTGGCGGCCCGCAGCGTCATTCTGATGTCGGCGCGCGAGCTGCAGCAATTGCACCAATCGCAGCAGGCGGCTTGGCAGCACAGCACGGCGGGCGTGGTGACCTCGATCGACACCGCCGCTCACAAATTAGAAGTAACGGCCCGCACTCCGGAAGGTCCGAAGCCGTTAGCGGTAGATGCAGCCAGCGCCGGGTTCACTCGCTACTCGCCCGAATCGCCGGGCACCCCTGCCTCGTCGCAGTTGAGCGATATCCAGCCCGGCGATCAGGTGCGCATCATCGGTGAAAAAAGCGCGGACGGCACCGCCATCACGGCGCAAAAAATCTATTCGAGTTCGTTCCGCACCGTAGTGGGTACCGTCAGCTCCATCGCCGAGGACGGGAAAGAGATCACGATCAAGAATCTGCAAACCAAGCAGCCGGTGAGCATAACTTTGAATAGCGATTCCGCGGTTCATAAGCTCCCGCCGCCGCTGGCGTTCATGCTCGCGCGGCGTTTTAATCCGGATTTCAAAGGGCAGGCCGGCGGCCCGGGTGCCCGTGGCGCTGCACCCGCGAGTGGCGCCGGCGCTCCACCTTATGGCGCAAAAGCTGGAGAAGCGCAACCGGGAACTGCGCCGGGCAGCGCGCCGGCCGGCCATGCCGGAGCCGCAAGTGGCGACTTATCTCAAATTCTAGAGCGCCTGCCCAAGATTCCCGCAACGGACCTGAAACCGGGCGACGCCGTAGTTGTGTCCGGTTCGCCGCAAGGCGCGGACAAATCGCATCTGCTGGCGACCACGGTGATCGCCGGCGTCGAACCCATCTTCCAATCGGCCTCGCCCCGTCAGGCGCAATCGCTGGGCGACTGGGGCGCAAGCCTTGGGGGTGGCGGAATGGAAGAGGGTGGCGGCCCCGGCGCGCCTCCTCAATAGGATGCTCCGCGCGAGCGGCTTCCGTCTCTAAAAATTGCTTCAGAGGGTAGATGAATAAAACGATACGTGTACTTTTAATTGGAATTGGTGTGGCCGCGCTGGCCTGCGTACAAAGCGCCCCGGCCGCATCTCCGGCACAAGCACCGGCGCAGCGCGTCACGCCAGCCGCGGGCTCCGTGCGCGGCACTGTTAAAGACGATACGGGCGGCGTCATTCCAGGCGCGGTCGTCACCTTAGCAAATCAAAGCGGCACGGTTCAGACCGTGCATTCCACCGGCGACGGCAGCTATACCTTTCGAGCCGTGCCGCCGGGCACGTACACCGTTTCGGCTACTTACGCAGGCATGCAGCAGAACGGCGTGATGGCGGTCACGGTTGCAAACGGTCAATCCGCGCAAGCAAACATCGTGATGGCGGTGCAGACCCAGCGCCAGGAAGTGACCGTCACCGACACCTCTACCAACACGGTCAGCACCGAAGCTGCGAATAACGCCACCGCGCTGGTGCTCAAGCAGGAAGATCTCGATGCGCTGCCCGACGATCCCGACGATCTCGAAGCCGATTTGCAGGCGCTCGCCGGACCCTCCGCCGGACCGGGCGGCAACCAGATTTTTATCGACGGCTTCACTGGCGGACGCCTGCCGCCGAAAGCGTCCATTCGCGAGATTCGCATCAACTCGAATCCGTTCTCGGCGGAGTTCGACAAGCTCGGCTACGGGCGCATTCAGATTTTCACCAAGCCCGGCTCCGATAAATTTCACGGCCAGGGTTACTACAACATCAGCGACGGCATTTGGAACGCGCGCAATCCGTTCGTCTTCCCCGCCCCGCCCTTCCGCACCCAGCAATTCGGCGGAAACATTAGCGGGCCCCTCGGCAAGCACGCCAGCTTCTTTGTCGATGCCGAGCGGCGCAATATCGACGACAACGGCGTATTAACCGCAACCGTTCCGAACTCGGCATTCACCGGCACCAAAACTAACCAGAGCTACTTCCCTACCCCACAGCGCCGCACTACCTTCAGCCCGCGAGTCGATTACCAGCTTGGCGCAAATAATACGCTCAGCTTCCGCTACGAGTACCTGAAGAACGATCATATTGTCACCGGCATCGGCCGTTACGATCTGCCTGACGAGACGATTGGCAGTATCGTGTTCCCCAGCAGCGGTTACAGTTCATCGACCAACGAGCAAACGGTGCAAATGGTGGAAACCGCGGTATTGAGTGCGAAAACGGTGAATGAAACGCATTTCCAATACGACCGCGAAAACGCCGGGGACGTCAGCCAGAGCACCGCGCCGACATTGGCCGTGCAGACTTCGTTTCAGTCCGGCGGCTCCGGATACAGCGCGCCGGGTTACCCTCGCAGCTACGATCTGCAGAACGGGTACGAACTGCAAAACTACACGTCCGTAACTTGGGGCGCGCACGTCACCAAATTCGGAATCCGCATCCGGGCGACCGAGATGGACAATTTGAGCCCCGATGGTTTCAACGGTCAGTTTCAATTCAACGGCGGCGCGTTCCCGGTGCTTGACTCGAATAATGCGCCCACAGGAACCTCGAGCCGAGATCAGCTCTATTCAGCAGTACATGACCACCGTACGGCTGCTGAATGCGGGTTATTCGAGCCAGTATGTTACCGGCACGCTCGGTTACGGCCCCTCGAAGTACACCGTCACCACCGGCAACCCATACATCAACTTGTCCCAGATCGATTTTGGCCCCTTTGTTCAGGACGACTGGCGCGTGAAACCCAACTTCACCGTCAGCCTCGGCGCGCGCTGGGAAGCGCAAACCAACATCAACGATAAGAACGACTGGGCGCCGCGCGTCGGTTTCGCCTGGGCTCCGGGACAAAGCAAGGGAAATAACCGCGCCAAAACCGTCATTCGCGGAGGCTGGGGCATCTTTTACGATCGTTTCGCCATTGATAACGTTCTGACCGCGTACCGCGATAACGGGCTCAATCAGATTACGTATACGCAAAATAGGCCGGCCATTTATAATGCGGCGTTTTCCGCCGCTCCGTCCGTGGCCGATCTGAGCACGGCGACCGCCAGCAACGGACAGATTTATCAGATCGACAGCCATCTGCAAGCGCCGCGCCTGATGGAAACCGCCGTGGGCGTGGAACAGCAGCTCTTCGGCCACACGACACTGTCGGTCAATTTTTTGGATTCGCGCGGCACCCACGAATTTCGCACCGTCGATATCAACGCGCCGTACGCGGTGCCGGGCAGCCTGCCCCCGGGTACGCCGGCGACGATTTCCAGCACCGCAAGCGCCTGTCCCCCCGCCTGCCGCCCTTATCCGGGTAAAGGCGACATCTACAACTTTGAATCGGACGGCATTTACAAGCAACGGCAACTGCTCATCAACGTGAATAGCCAGGTAGGCCGCTGGATGACGCTGTTCACGCGCTACTCGTATAACGTTGCGCACAGCGATACCGATGGTCTCGGATCGTTTGCGTCGGATCCTTACAACTTCGCGGCGGACTGGGGCCGTTCTTCGCTCGATATCGTCCATAGCTTTTTCCTCGGCGGCTCCATCATGGCGCCGTGGGGCCTGCGTTTTTCGCCCGTTCGTCGTCGCCCATAGCGGAGCGCCTTTCAATTTCACTACCGGCAACGACCTGTTTCTGCAGGGCGCAAGCACGTTGAATGCACGGCCCGGCGTCGTCAGCGGGCCCGGTCCAGGCGTCGTGGATACGCCCTACGGCTTTCTTTATCCCTATCCGGCCGTGCCCAATCCGGGCACGCTCGGCGATCTCATCGAACGGAATGCGGGCACCGGTCCCGGTTACGTCGGCATCAACATGCGCGTCAGCAAGACCTGGGGCTTCGGGACAACTAAGTTTTCCGGCCCGTCGGGCGGCGCGCGCGCCGGGGGGGGCGGCGGACATCGCGGCGGCGGCTTCGGAGGTTTCGGCGGCGGCGGACCACGCGGCTTCGGTGAGAGCAGCGAGCACCGCTACAATCTCACGGCTTCCGTTAGTGCCCGGAACCTGTTCAACAGCACCAACCTGAATTCGCCCATCGGAGTCCTGACATCGCCCGTCTTCCTGACCTCCAACGGCATCACCGGCGGCTTCTCGGCGGAAAATACCTCCAGCGAAAACCGCCGCATCGAACTCCAACTTCGCTTCTCTTTCTAACCTTGAGAAATTGGGGACAGGCTTCGAATTTTCGCACCGCGACGCGCTAAAAGCAGAATTATCACGAGGCGAAATTTCGTAGCCTGTCCCCAATTTCTCGCCCACTTACTTCGCAGGGAAAAGGCCCAGGCATCCAATGCCAAGAACAGAATCCGCCTCCGCTCTCGGAAGCCCCAGCGCCGCTTCTACGTCCGCCTTACTTGGAGGCATAACAGTTTTTGTTGTCTACCCCCTAAGCCATGTAAAAGCACGCTCGATATCCGCTCAAATGTCCGCTTTTGTGCCCGCTGTTTTAGCCGAATAGCTACCCTTTCCAAACCACCCGAGGAAAATCCCGCTTCACAATCCCACGCCCTTCCTCAACCGCCAAAATCCGATCCACCCCAACATCCCGCAATCGCGTCAAACCTCCGCTAGGCCACTGAATCTCAATCGAATCGATCCGCGTCCGTTCCCCCAGCCCAAAATGAAGCCGCGGATCCTGCGCAGATTGATAACTCATTCCGCCTCGCTTCTGCTCGTACAGCTTAAGATCGCCCGCCGAAACCGTAACACGCGCCCCAACCCCATCGCGATTCGATCGCGTGCCGATCAAAAAAATCTCCAGCCAATGATTCGCATTCCCGCCATCGTTGCGAAGAAGCTGCGCCGGCCCGCCATTATTGTTAACAAGAATGTCGAGATCGCCATCATTATCGAAATCCCCGACCGCCGCCCCACGGCTTACGAACGGAGCGAGAAAATCCGGCCCGAGCCGCCCGCTCACATTCTCAAATGTCCCGTCTCCCCGATTCCGAAACATCAGCTTCGGCTCGGCATAGCGCGTTCCGGGATGATAGCGCTCAATATTGTCGAGCACATGCCCATTCGCCATGAAGATGTCGCGCCATCCGTCGTTATCGAAGTCGAGGAAACGAACGCCGAATCCGCTCATATGGAATGTGTCATAAGAAAGCCTGGAGCGGAAGGTCGCATCCTCGAACATGCCGCCGCCCAGGTTGCGATACAGCCGCGCCAGTTGCAAATCCAGATGCGTAACCACCAGATCCATGCTGCCGTCGCCCGTCGTGTCCGCCGCATCGGTCCCCATGCCCGCTTCCGCCGCTCCATCGCTGCTCACCGCCACGCCCGCTTCATACGCAAGCTCGGTAAACGTGCCATCGCGGTTGTTATGAAACAGCGAATTTGCCATCGAATCGTTCGCGATAAAAATGTCCTGCCATCCGTCGTTGTCGTAATCGAAAGTAACCACACCCAAGCCGTTCGCCGGTTTCGACGCCAGCCCCGAACTTTTACTTACATCGCGAAACGTTCCATCGCCATTATTACGGTATAGCGTGGGCGCCTGCCCGTGATAATCGTCCGGATGGCAATAACTCCGTAATCCCGGCCCTTGGCTGCCGCAGTAGAAATTGCGATCCGGCGACCAGTCCACATAATTCGCGATAACTAAATCGAGCCGCCCGTCGTTGTCATAGTCGAACCACGCCGCGCTCGAGCCCCAGCGGCCTTGGTTCGCAACCCCCGCGTGCGCTGTCACATCGCGGAACGTGCCGTCGCCATTATTGTGATAAAGAATGCACCGGCCATAACCGAGCACGAACAGATCGGGAAAACCGTCGTTATCGTAATCGCCCACAGCAACGCCCATTCCGAACAGTCCTTCCGCCCTCACCCCTGCTGTTTCTGTGACATCGCTGAACGTACCGTCTCCGTTATTTCGGTAAAGCGCGCTGCGCAGCGGCTGTTTCGGCGTGTACTGCCGGGTCGCCGCGCCATTCACCAGATACAGATCCAGCAATCCGTTCTGGTCATAATCGATCCAGCCGCACCCCGAGCCCATCGTTTCAATCAGGTATTTTTCCGCGCTCGCCGCATTGTCGTGATGAAAACCAATTCCGGAGGAAGCGGCGACGTCCGTAAACCGGACGTTATTTGGTGCTCACATTTAGTGCCGAGGCCCGCGCGTCGCTGCCGACACGGCCAGCCCGGCACAACTTTGCAGCAACGCCCGGCGCGTGATCTCACGCCGCAAACTCATCAAAAGTAGAGTACCGTAAGCGTTTACGGAATTGTGCTTGACTCTGCGCACAATACTGTATACAATCCCTCCTAGCCGAGGGAGTCTTTGCCTTAGCGGTTCTGTAAAACCGCTGATGTAAGCGCTTTCCGGCCTTGCGTACTCGATGTGCCAGTAGGGGGTTCAGGTATGTTCCGTTCTTCGTTCGCCTAAGTGGATCGCTTCGGTCGCGCTATTAGCCGCCGGTGTTCCCTTTGTTTGCGCCCAGCAGGGCTCGGAAGGCACCGTCACCATCACGGTCACCGATCCCACCGGTAGCGTCGTTCCCGGCGCCAAGCTGGAATTGCGCGATCTCGCCAGCAACGACGTCCGCAACGCCACCACCCAGGATGCGGGTACCTACAGCTTCGTCAATCTTCCGATCGGAACCTACACGCTTGACCGTTTCCAAAGAAGGATTTAAAATGCAATCGCTTCCAATCGGTCATGGTGCAAGCCGCGCGCGTCACCGACGTGCCCGTCAAGCTGCAGGTCGGCGCCACTACCCAAACCGTCGAAGTCAGCGGCGGCGCTACGCCCGTGCTCGAAACCACTTCGAACGCGATCGGCACCACCATCGATATCAAGCAGATTGAAGATCTTCCGCTGCAAGGCCGCGATCTTACGCAGTTGGCGGATTTGACGCCCGGCTACAACGGCACCTGGAACGGGCTTCCTTCCATCGCGCAAGGCAATAACATCGATGGCGTGATCGGCAGTCGCCAGCCGCATGAAATTTGGCGGAAACGCTCAGCCGTTCGTTTCGCCGCGCCTCGAAGATATCGCTGAAATGACCGTCCAGACCGACCAGCTCGATCTGAACCAGGGCTTCGGTCAGGCCAACATGCAGATCAACTTCGTCACCCGCCGCGGCACCAATCAGTTCCATGGGCGTGCCTTCGAAGATTTTCAGAACTCCGTGCTCAACGCAAATTCCTGGCTTAACGACGCCGAAGGACTGCCGAAATCCAGACTGATCCTGAACAATTTCGGCGGCAGCGTCGGCGGACCGATCCTCAAGGACAAGCTGTTCTTCTTCGGCAGCTTCAGCATGTCCAAACAGCCCGGCAGCTTCAACTGCCAGCAATTCAGTCCTCACCCCGGCCGCGCAGGCGGGCAATTTCACCTACACCGGAAGCGATGGAGCAGTTCACACTATCAACGTCCTCAATATCGCGCACGGCTTCAATCCCGCGCTTCCCGGAACCGTGAATCCCGTCATCGCTTCGGAGCTGAACGCCATCAACGGATCTCTCGGCTCCGGAGTCGTTACGCCGACCTCCGACCCCAACATTTCACACTCTGAGCTGGCTGCAGCAATCTCCGACGACGTATTACTACCCGACCTTCCGCATCGACTACAATGCCTCGCAATCCGTGCGCCTGAACTTCGCTTTTAACGAAACTAAGGAGATTCAGCCGTCCGTTTCGCAGTCGTATTTCCCCGGTTCCAATTTTGCCAATCAAATTGCCGGGAACAGGAATAACAACTACACCATGGCTTTCGGCCTCGATTGGACCATCTCGCCTACCCTGGTCAACGAATTCCGCGGAGGATTCCTCTACAACGCGACTTGGTACGCCTACAACTCGGCGCCTCTATACGACAACGCAGCCCCAGGTCGCATGGAATATGCCCGGGGCCGTCCCTAACGGCAATATGTCCGGCCAGAACTTCAATTTGCCAATTACCACCTACTATCCCGTCTTTAACGCTTCCGACAGCATGACCTGGCAACACGGCCAGCACACTTTCATGTACGGGTTTTCGTGGTACCGCGAACAGGATCACTATTGGAATCCGCCCGAAGGCTATCCGAATATTAATCTCGGCTTAGCCAACGGCGACCCGCGCACAGGCTGCATTCGCGAACAGTGGAGGCGAATGCGACGGTTCCGGGCGCGAGCTCGGCTCAACTTTCGGAGGCCGAGCAACTGTATGCCGTCCTCGCCGGACGCATATCGGGCGTCATCGGCCAGTTTCCGAAGAGTCAGACCGGGAATACTTACCGGCAAAGAGTCGGCGCCTTCAATCTGGACGAACTGCAATCGGCTTGGGGCCTCTTCTTTCAGGATTCCTGGCGCGTCAAGCCGACTTTGACATTGAACTACGGTCTTCGCTGGGATTTCACGGGTGACGATCACGACCTGACTGGCGCCTACCATGGAGCCACGCTCGACGCGATTTACGGGCCCTCAGGCGTCGGAAATCTCTTCCAACCCGGCTACCTCTCGGGCGACATGAACCCGATGATTAGCGCCAGAGCACATCAATACGGTGCCTGGGATATCAGTCCGCAGCCTGCCTTTGGCTTCGCCTGGAATCCCCAATTTGCGGATGGCTTCCTCGGAAAATTGTTGGGCGCAGGCAAAACCGTGATTCGCGGCGGCTATTCGCTGCGCCGCTTTACCGAACCGCAGCAATACTTCTGGAACAATGCATCGGATTACGGATCGTTCTTCTATCAAAACTTTTTTTGAATGCGAACAGCAGCGGCACGTCAGGAACCTTCGCGCCCGGTTCGCTCGTCGCTCGGCAGTGCATTCCCGCCCTACGGTCTGCGCGCCAGCCAGCTATCATAACCAGCGCGCCCGAATCCGACTACACTTTCCTGCAATTCAATCGGCGCGAATGGAATAGATCCGCACATCTCTCAGCCCTACACCGAATCGTGGAATTTCGGCATTCAGCGCGAGATCGGCAGCTCCAGTGCCATCGAGATCCGCTACAACGGCAATCGCACCATACACCAGTGGGTTCAGCTCAACACCAACGAAGTAAATATCTTCGAAAACGGTTTTCTGAATCAATTCAAAGCCGCGCAGCAGAATCTGAAGATCAACCAGCAGCACGGCGTCGATTCCTTTGCCAATAATGGCTACGCGGGACAGCAGGCCACGCCTGTGTTCAACGCCGCCTTCGCCGGCGAAAGCTCCGGCGGCGCAGGCGTACCCTTGGCCGATTACGGCAACACCAACTTTATCAACGATCTGAACACCGGGCAAGCCGGCGCTATGGCGGGAGCACTTTCCGGCATCGCCGGACCGGTGCCGTATCTCTGCAATCTGGTCGGTTCGAGCTTCACGCCCTGCGTTACGAATGCCGGTTACACCGGCCCAGGCGCGGGCTATCCCATCAACTACTTCCAGGCCAATCCATTTGAACCCGGAACCGGCTTGAACTATCAGGGTTTTCCGGCCACCGCTATTGAGGCGGCAGGCTACTCAAACTACAATGCACTTCAGGTAGATTTCCGGCAGCGGCCGTGGCACGGAATCCAATTCGACGCAAACTACACCTGGAGCCACACGCTCGGTATCCAGACGCCGAATAGCTGGACCTCCTCCTTCCCCAACTACACGCTGCGCGACCTGCGTCTCAGCTATGGCCCGACTCTGTACGATCTGCGTCATGTCGTGCACTTCAACACTACCGTCGATCTCCCCTTCGGCAAGGGCCGCGAGTGGATGAACCGCGGAGGCATCCTGAACGCAGTCCTCGGCGGCTGGACCGTCGGCGATATCTTCACCTTCCAGACCGGTGCGCCGTTCGCCCTAGACGGCGGCAACAATACCTTCAATGATTACGGCGATGGCGGGGTCGTTCTCAACGGCATCACGGCTTCCCAACTGCAGAGCGCGGTGGGTGTGTATCGCATTCCCTCGGTGAGCGGACAAGGCGCAACCTACGTCGATCTGATCAACCCGAAGTACCTGGTCAGCCCATCGGGTGGCGGCGCGAATCCCGCTTACATCACGCCGAATACGACACCGGGTACGTTCGGTTCCATCGTCTACTCTACACGGCCCGCACCAAACCTTCAACGACACCTCGCTTTCCAAACAGTTCCCGATTACCGAAAGAGTGCGCTTCATCTTGCAAGGCGAGTTTCTGAACATCTTCAATCACCCGACCTTCGCCAATAACTTCGAGACGGTCCTCAAGGAGAATTATGGCGACAGGGAATGTCCAGAATTTCAACTTCGGCAACGGCGGAATCGCCGCAAACAACTCCCGAGTCATAGAACTGCGAGCGAACATCGAATTCTAAAACCAGTCACAGATTCGCCTCATATTATTTACTAGCCCCGCTCCAAGCGGTCTATCTTATTGAAGTGACGCGGCTTCCGTTTCCTCCCGGAAGCCGCGAAGCCCATCCAAAACCCCATAACTTCACTCCGTCTCGCGCCGCGCCGCTATACAGTCATGGGCGACAAGGATTGAAGCGCATGCGATCTCAGACTCAATCAGGGCGTACCAGACGTCCCATTCTGCCGGAGGATCCAGATGGATTAGCTGCCCAGTTGACCCATCTGCTTGTTGGCCAGCCCGAAGCCATCGACACGATCATTCCTTACATTCAAATGCACCAGGCCGGGCTCGCTCCCGAAGGCCGTCCCATGGGCGTGGTCCTGCTCCTCGGGCCCACCGGAACCGGCAAGACGCGCACCGTCGAAGCGCTCGCCGAAGTGCTGCACGGTAGCTCCAAAAATCTGCTCAAAGTCGATTGCGGCGAATTTCAAATGGAGCACGAGGTCGCCAAACTCATCGGCGCGCCTCCCGGCTATCTCGGCCATCGCGAAACACAGCCCATGCTCACGCAAGCCAAAGTGAATGGCGTCGCGTCCGAGCAAAGCGATATCTCGTTGGTCTTGTTCGACGAAATCGAAAAAGCCGCGCCTTCCATGACGCGCCTGCTGCTCGGCATTCTCGACAAAGCCACGCTGCGCCTCGGCGACAACACCACCGTCAACTTCGAGCGCTCCCTGATTTTTCTCACCAGCAATCTCGGAGCGAAAGCGATCCAGCGCGCCAACAAACCCGATTTCGGCTTCGAAGCCATGCTGCCGCCCATGCCGGCGGCCGAAGACGTTGCGAAAATTCAGAGCATCGGCATGGCCGCGGTGCGCCGCAAGTTCCCTCCGGAATTCGTCAACCGGATCGATTCGGTCATCACCTATAAGCCGCTCAACCGCGCCGCGTGCGAAATCATTCTCGATCAGATTTTTGCGAATTTCGCGCGCCTCATCCACACCCGCTTAGGTCTCCGGGGTTTCCGCTTGCAATGCACCGCCGCCGGCCGCAGCTCTGTTGCTCGACGCCGGAATCAGCATCGAATTCGGCGCTCGCGAGTTGAAGCGAACCGTACAGCGCAACTTCATTCAACCCGTCGCTGCCCTCGCCGCGCAAGGCCAGGTCCCGCCCGGAAGCACCGTCATTCTGGACGCCAAAGCCGGCGAGTTCATCATCCTCCTGCGCCACTAATTACCCGTGGCACAGGCCTGAGCCTGTGATCTTCGAATCTCACGGCCCTGTCGTAAGCGGTAAAGCAGCCTAACGCCGCCGCGTTCTCTTCTTCGGCTTCCGTTTCGGCGCGGGCTTGGGATGATACACCGGCACATCGGGAACCACTCCGCCATACAGCCGCCGGTACACATCCGCGTTCCGCAGCACAATCTGGATGTATCCGCGGGTCTGGTGAAACGGCACCGTCTCTATAAATTCCGCGGGCTCGCGGAACGGTCCCCAGGTGCGCCATAAATTCGCGCGGCCGGGCCCGGCATTGTACGAAGCGAGCGCCATTTCCATCTGCCCGCCGTAAGAGTTCAGCAGATTGCGGAAGTAATATGTTCCGAGCTGGACGTTGCGGCCGGCCGTGAGCAATTGGCCATTGCTGAGGCGCCGCACTCCGAAATGCCGCGCCAGTTGCCGCCCAGTGGATGGCAACAGTTGCATCAGGCCGTAAGCATTCGCATAAGAAACGACGCTCACATTGAACTCCGATTCCTGGCGGATCAGCGCCGCAACCAGGAATGGATCCAGGCTCTGCTGATGGCTGTACTCCACAATTGCCGCGCGATACGGAATCGGGAACGCCAGTTCCCAGAACGGCAGCGGCGCTTCGTCGAGCGGCATATAGAGATAGCCTGGAGCATAGGCTTTGATGTAGTGCAGCGCCCGGTCCGGCGAGTTGCGCGCGCCGGCGAATTTTGCCAGCTCATAAGCGTAGACGTTTTCCTGTTCTCCGTCGTGGCGCGCGCCGAATTTCAGCTCGCCTTCGGCAAAATCGGTCAATCCGGTGAGCTGCAGAAGCTGCGCGCGATCGATTCGCTTTTGCACTGTTTCGCCAGGCTCGAAGCTTGGGAAGTGAGGCCGCGGCGGCCACGCTACGGAATTGAGAAACTGCAGCATGACCGGATTTGGATTCGCCGCTTGAATGCCGGGATCTTTCAAACGCTCCCGCGCGACGATCGCGTAATAGGTGTTTGGAAAACGCGCGGTCAGCTCGTCATAGCAGGCGCGAGCGGAGGCGAGATCGTTCTTTCGCTCTTGCAGCCGTCCCAGGAAATACAATGCGTTGTCTACGTCCGGCGAATCCGGATAGCGATTGATGTGCGCGCGCAACAGATCGTAAGCGTCGCTGCCGTCTTTTCGATAGCTCTCGAACGCGACGCGCCAATGGCACCAGGCAGATCGTGGATCTTTAGGAAATGTCTCCGAACAGGCGCGGTAGAGCGGTAGATACGTGCCCGCGTCGTTATCCACGCGCGCATCGTCGGCGACAAAGATCAAAGCATCGAGCCGCCAGGGCGAACCGGGATGCTGCCGCTCGAGTTCCGTGAGAAAAGGTTTTACATCGGCATGACGGTCGTCTTTGCGAGCGCATCGAATCAAGTAATTCAGGCGCTCGGCATCGGCTTCCGGATCGTCCACTTTGAGCGCGCTGAGATATTCGAAGGCCGCTTGCGTATGGTTGGAAAGAAAATCTGCTTCGCCCAAACGCACGCGCGCCAGGTCGCGCTCGGCGCCGCCGATCTGCGGGATGGCCGCGGCCAGCTCGATGCGCGCCGCAGCCGGATTTTTGGCGTCAAATAGTTTCTGCGCGCGCGCCAGCATGGCAGTTGCCAGTGGTGGAGGATATGCGTCGCCGAGCCGCTGCTTCACGTCCAGCAGAGCATTCGCGGCATCGGTCGCTTCCTTTGCGGTTGGATAGCGGTAATAGACGCGCTGATAATATTCGGCCGCTTGCGCGAGATCGCCGGTGGCATCGAAGCAGCGCGCCAGAAGTAGGTCGGCTTCCGGTTGCGGAATAACGTTGTAATATTTCCGGATCAATGCCAGCGCTTGCTTTGGGCTATCCGCATCCAGATCGGCGCGCACAGCGAGCGCGGCTGCATCGCCCACAAAAGGCGACGCCGGCTGCTGGTTGAAAACGCGAGTCGCCGCTTGCTGCACAGCGCTGTAGTTGTGAAGGCGATATTCGGCTTGCGCCCGGATGTATTGCGCGTAATCGTCGAGGATGGGCGCTTTGGCCGAAGCCGCGGTGGCGTAATCGGCAGCCGCCGCGGAATTGTTCAAGTCGAGCTGGTGCTGGGCCACTGCGATGAGACCCGCGGCGCCCACCACTTTCGGACCGGGAGACTTCGGCGCCGGTTTCGATTTCCGGGTCTTCTTTTTCGCCGTTCTCCCGCTGGACGACGCGCCAATCGACAGCGGCGCTATGGCGATGACAACCAGGCCTAGCAGAAGGCCGCAGAACGCGGCGCGCAGCCACGGGCTAAAGCAACTGCCCCGGATATTCCGCTCCCAATTTGAGTTCGTCGCCCTCGGCTGCGGTGCGAACAACCTCCAGATGAAGATAATCCACCATCGAAGGAATAGTCATGAACTGCTTGCGATATGTCTCACGCGCGGTATCGATTTCCTTTTTGAGGAACATGTAAAGGTTCGCCTGTTCGCGGCCGGCGCGGCAGGCTTCGGGATGCGCAAGCTGCATCTCAGCCACTTCAACTCGCGAAAAGCGCTGCGCGCGGAGATGCAGGCTGCGCTGCTCCTCGCTGAGATCGACCCAACCGGGCAAGCCCGTTTTCGGAGCTTCTTTTTTGGGCGCAGGCGGCGCGGGCTCCACGATTTGCGCATGAAGTGAAAGATTCGAGCGGCGCTCCAGAACCGCGGAGGCGAGGCTCGCAATCACCTCGAGCGCATTGACGTCCATGTATTCTCGATCGGCCGCGAACAGCACCGCCGCCACGCGATCTCCGTTAGGAATAGGGACGATGTGAGCGCGTTCCCCGTGGGCCGGTACGCTGAGCGCTTCGCCCACTTCCGACGGCTTGCGCAGCGCGATTACCAGGTCTTTGCTTTGAATGGCGCTGGCGAACGCGGCGGCGGAGACAACCGGAAAGGAAAGCTTTTCCGGCAGATTCAAATTGTATTCGCCGCGCAGCGACAACACGCCGTTGTTTACGGAAAAGACCGCAACCTCCCGGACGAACCGCGCCGCCCCATCGAGCACCGCCGAAATCCATTCAGCCTCGCTTTGATAATGCCGCAGCCGGCGCAGCGATTGGTTCAGCTCATTCGTGATCTGGGCGCAGGCCGCGTCGAAATCGCGCTTTATGGTCTCGCAGGCTTCGTCCAGAGCGTGCATCGTGAATCTAAATTTTAGCCGAGTGTGGAGACGGGCCTATTTACGCAACTCGGAAACGGTCGCGGCATTCTCTGGAAGCAGCGTGCTCACTACCCGCCGCTGCTGTCCCTCGTGCTCTAAATCGAAAATCAGCTTGCCGTCGCTTTGGCTGCTCGCCGCGCCGCTCCAGGCTTGATCGCCGTCGGAGGCGTCCACGTTCGAGAGCCGTAAGTCGGGCCAGCCGCCGGCAAACGAAAACCGGAACGCGCCCGATATTTGGTGGAATGCATCAGCGGAGGAAAGCGTCACATCGTGCGCCGAAAAATTGCCGCTGGCGCGCAGATGCTGCAAGCTATCGGCGCCCGTTCCGGAGCTTTGAAATTCGCCAGCGGCGTTCAGCAGCCCGCCGTCCCAGGGAAAGCCAGTCACCTTGGCCGTGAATTTGCAGCGCGGCGAATAGGAGGCGACGTTTATGTTTCCATGCGCGCGAATCAGGCCTTCCGGCAAATTGAGCTGCAATGCGGTGAACTGCACATTGGTCCCTTGCCACAAGAAGCGCGCCGAGAGTGGTCCCAGGTTTGCATGATCGATCGAAAACTGTGCAATGGCGACATCGCCGCCCAGGTTGCGCGCCGCAAGCCACTCGGGAACGGAGCGGCGCGACAATCGCAGCCGGGCGAGTAGACCTTGGGCTTCGAGCGTCGGTTCCAGCGCATTTTCAATGTCCTCGAGACCGGCCGCGGGCAGTTCCAGATGAATGCGTTCAGGATGCTTCGCTCCGGCATTGTAGCGATAACTGCCTTCAACTATCTCCCCGCCCAGTGTGCTCGAGAAATGCGTGAGCTCGAAATTCGATGCGTCGAACGATACACGTCCTTGCGAATCTTCGAGCGGCAGCGCGATACCTGGCGGGTGCAGTGTCGAATTCGCGAACTGGAATTGTCCCGACCACGCGGCGGGCGAGGCGTCCCGGTGCGCGTACATAAACGAGCCGGTAATGTCTCCGGCATTCAGCATCGCCAGCGCGGCCGGTGCGCCGAACCAGGCATTCACCGTGTTCTTGAGCGCATCCACAGGAAAATCTTCGGTTGCGAGCGAGGCGTCCACTCGCGGGCTCGAAAAAAAATAATCGCCTCCGGCGCGCAGCACGCCGTTTGCGGTGTCGATTTCGGCGGGATCGAGATGAATGCGATCGGCGGAGATGGACGCATTCACCAGCGCGGCATGCAGCGCGGGAACATCGGGCAAAGTAGCGGCGGCATCGTGAATCGCCACTTGGCCCGCTACGCCGGCATTGCTCGAATAGCCGATTACGCCTTCGAGCGTGCCGGTCATTGCCAGATCCGGCGGCAGCGAAAGCCCCATGCGTCTTCCAAGCGGCAGCAGATTTTCGACAGGCGCGTTGTTGAGCTGCGCGAAAACGGACCACTCCGGCCGGTTCAGAAAATCGTTGACGCGCAGCGTGAGCGCGACCGGAACCACATCGCCGGTACGCTACGGGACAGTTTCGACGTTCAATCGATGCGTAAGCCAAATCCACGCCGCCTCGATAATGGATGCGCCAATCTTCGCCGCTCGAGGGTAATAGATCCCAGCGATGAACATCGGCGAGTTGCAGTTCGCCGGAAATTTTCAGCGCGGTCGCGGGGCCTTCAATCCGGGCATGCGAGCTGATGGTTCCATGCACGCCGATATCGTGGCCCTGGATCAGAGTCGCAATCTCGCTGAGATTGCTGGGATCGAGCGTGACGTCGGCTTCCAGCCGGTTGGTTGCGGCGCCGCGTGGATTCAGATACCAGCTCGCGGCGCCGCGCAGATGGCCAAATCCGTTGCCGGCGCGATCGGTGCGCGCGGGCCAGCCGGAAAATTGAATGTAGAGCTTGCCGGAACGATTTGGATAGACGCTCAGATCGGAATCTAAAACGTAGAGGGTGGTCTTGCGCGCGCCGAATTTGAAGTCGATGCGCCCGCCCGATACTTCAAAAAAAGGAAACAGATTCAGAGGCGCGCGGCGCGGCGCGCTCAGCCGTTCGAGCAGCGCGACCACATTCCAGGTCCCGTCGCTTCCCTTCACTAGGTTCAAAGACGGCTGCCTGTAATCGGAGGGTAGCAGGCGCAGGCTTGAAAATACCATCCGGCCCAGCAGCAATTTGTCGAGGCGTACGTGGGCTTCGAGTGTTGGGACGTAGGCGAACGGCTCCACGCCATAGCGCGGGTCTTCGCCGATCGTAACGTTTTCGAGCGAAAATCCAGGCCCCGAAAACAGCGTGAAATGCACTTGTTCGAAGGTCACGTTTCGGCCCAGCGACGATTCGAGCGCTTTTTGAATCGGTGGACCGAACCGCGAGGCATCCAGGAAAGGAGCAATCGCCCCCAGCACCAGTAGCGCGAGCAAGCCGGTCAGCGCGACGCGCCAAATATAGCGCGGGAGCGTTTTTTTGCTGCTTTGATCGGCTATTTGACTCAAAATACACGAACCGCAAACAAATGCGCGTGTGCCCCGATTATAGCGTCGGAACGAACTTCGCGGCGCTTCATAATAGGTGATATGGAAGATGTATTGACCGTTGCCGGAAGGACGTTCCGTTCGCGCTTGTGGGTTGGAACGGGGAAATACCGAAGTAAGCCGCTGATGGCGAGGTGCCATGCGGCTTCCGGCACCGAAATGGTTACCTTGGCTGTGCGAAGAGTGAACCTTACGGATCGCTCGAAAGAATCCGAGCTCGACTATATCGATCGATCCAAAATCCACATTTTGCCGAACACGGCCGCTTGCTATACGGCGGAGGATGCCATTCGGACGGCGCGGCTCGCGCGTGAAGCCGGCTTGTCGAATTGGATCAAGCTGGAAGTGATTGGCGATCAAAAAACGCTGTTTCCGGATAACGAAGCGTTGCTGGAAGCGACGCGGGTGCTGGTCAAAGAAGGCTTCGTGGTGCTGCCGTATACGACGGACGACCTGGTGAATGCGCGCAAACTCATGGATGCGGGCGCGGCGGCCGTCATGCCGCTGGCTGCGCCGATCGGTTCCGGATTGGGCATTCAAAATACGACGAATTTGAAGATCCTGCGTGAGGCGATCACGGAAGTTCCGTTGATTGTGGACGCAGGCGTGGGAACCGCGTCCGATGCCGCGATTGCGATGGAGTTGGGCTACGACGGAGTGCTGCTGAACACTGCTATCGCCGAAGCCGAAGATTCCGAGCGCATGGCGCACGCCATGAAGCTCGCCGTCGAAGCGGGCCGTAGCTCGTTCCTGGCCGGCCGCATGTCGAAACGCGAATACGCGGCGGCCAGCAGCCCGCTATTAGGAACCATCGCGACAGCGCGCGGCGCCTAAACATAGTCACTCCTGAGAGAAGTACCAGATTTTCCGGCGTCGAAGATTTCATCTAACGGGCATGTCCGCTAAGCATGCATCGAATCGACGGGATGTTCTTGCCGTTATGGGAGCCGGTCTGATTTCGGCTGGAATCGGTTCGGCGGGGCAGGGTACGCGCGGCGAAATGCCGTATCGAACTTTGGGCCACACGGGAGAGAAAGTCTCGTGCATCGGCATGGGCGGCTTCCATTTAGGGAAACCGGAGATTAGTGAAGCCGAAGCGATTCGGCTGGTGCATGCGGGCGTGGACCGTGGCATTAATTTTCTCGATAACTCGTGGGACTACAACAAAGGCGATAGCGAACGGCGCATGGGGAAGGCCGTCAAGGAAGCGAACCTGCGGGGCCGCGTGTTCCTAATGACAAAAAACGACGGGCGCACGGGCGAGGAGTTCAACAAACAGCTCGAGGAATCATTGAAGCGGCTGCAGACGGATCACGTCGATTTGATCCAGTTTCACGAGATCATACGGTACGAAGATCCGGACCGCATCTTCGCGAACGGCGGCGCTGCCGAAGCGGCCCTGGCGGCGAAGAAAGCCGGGAAAACGCGCTATATCGGTTTCACGGGGCACAAGGATCCGCACATCCATTTGTACATGCTGGAAGTGGCCGAGCGGCACAAATTTTTGTTCGATACGGTGCAGATGCCGAATAACGTCATGGATGCACATTTTCGAAGCTTCGGAAAGCTGGTGCTACCCGAGTTAGTGAAGCGCAACATCGCGGCGTTGGGAATGAAGAGTCTGGGAGACAGCGTGATTCTGAAGAGTGGATTGGCGACCGCGATGGAGTGCCTGCAGTATTCGTTGAGCCAACCCGTTTCGGTGCAGATTACCGGGATAGACAAACCCGAGATTCTGGATCAGGCCATCAAAGCGGCGCAAAGCTACAAGGATGTTTCCAAGGAGCAGATGGCGGCGCTTCTGGCGCGAACTGCGCCGCAAGCCGCCGACGGCCGGTGGGAGTTGTTCAAAACCAGCGCTCTGTTCGACAGTACGGCGCAGCATCCGGAATGGTTAGGGGGGCAGAGCCCGCATGTGAAGAAGGTTGCTCCGCCGATGTCGTAGCTAGAGACATCCGGGTCAGTTTGCCAGCTTTTTACATTTTCGATATCAGGAAATCCACGACGCGCTCGAACGGATCGAAGCCGAAAGTTCTGGCGATGGGGGCGCGCAGATTCGAATTGGCGTTGATGTCGTAGAACACGATTCGGCCGTCCGGCGCTTCCAGATATTCGATTCCACCCACGTCCAATCCGCCCGCCGCCATTAGCTTGCGGCCAGTCTCCACCGCCGCGGCGGGAACGCCCGGATAAGGATAAAACTCAACCCGGTTCGATGATTTTGCTTCCGGCAATTCGCATTGGGAGTCTCCGGTTTCCGGGTTGCAAGTCTCAGACGGGCAAAGGTTGAACGCACCATTTGAGATCACGCGCATGGCATAAAGCAGTTCGTCATCCAGAAACTCCATGCGAACGATTCCTTGCGAAGGCTCGACCGCAATGTACTCCTGAAGCAGCAGCAAATTGTCGGGAAGCCATACGTCGGGGCGATCGCGCAGCAGACGTTGCAGTTCATCCGCCGATTGAAGCAAATACATGCGGGCTCCGCTGCCGCCCTGCTCCGGCTTTAGCAGAGCCGGCCAGCGGTTGTCCCATTTTGCGAGCGCCGCGTCGATGTCGTTGAACGCAAGTGTTTGCGGGTGCGGTACGCCCAATTTTTGCATCAGCGCCGCTTGCGTGCTCTTGCTCAGTTCGAGCGAGAAGGCGCGCGAACCGTTGAGTATTCGCGCCCCGCCGAGTTCCAGCGAACGCAGCAACGATAAGGTCAGAGGAACGGCTCGCATATTTCCCCGGACGTAGGCGCTGGGGCTTGCCTGATTGAAGTAGAGCGATGCTTCCGGAACGCTATCAGGGTCGAAGCAGCCGTGCTTGAGATCGAACCTGCCAAAGCGGACACGGCGGCGTTCCAGCGCCGAGAACAGCGGCTTCTGCCACTCCGGATGTTCGAACAGGACGATAAGATCGAAATGCCGCTCCACGGCTCAGTACAAGTGTGGTTCTGAGCTGTCGATGTGGCCTCCGATGGCCAGGAACTGGCGCTGCCAATCGTCGGCGGCGTGCATGTCGCTCGAGTACTGTTCCTGGGTGTCGCGGAGAAGCGCGCGCTCCTGCAGCATGCGCGACATGAGCAGCACCGGCTTGGAAAAGTTCGCGTCCAGCTCCGATGCCTTGCGCGCATTCGCGATCGCATCGTGGATAAGGCTGCCGTACTGCTGTTGCAGTTCGTGACGCAGCTTGGCGTCCGGAAGCGGTCCGGCATTGGCGCTGAATTGTGCCTTCGCCTGCTGAATCGCGGGGCCGAACTGGTCGCGGTCCAGAATGGCGAGCTGTAGATAGACGTTCGCTTTCCCCGGCTCCAGATCCAGAACCCGTTTGAGCAGATCGTGTGCGCTTTGATATCGATCGGATCGATCGCTGGAATCGGCCGAGCGTTGCGCAAGAGCAGTTTCCAGCTCCGACAATTCCATGAGCGGCTTGGCCGAAGAAGGAGCGAGATCGATGGCTTGTTTCAGGTGACTCTCAGCGCGTTCTGCTACGTCGGAATCCGCCGAGGGACTGAGGTTGCCGGCGACGATTTGTCTGAGCAGCGTGACGCCCAATAATTCGTGTGCTTTGGCGGAGGAGGGATTCAGGTCGATGGCTTTTTGAAAAGCTTCCGCGGCTTCGTGAAAATGGTTCTGCTCTAAGGCGTTACTTCCCTGCTTGATCAGCGCGTCAGCCTGACCATAACTGCAAACGGCAGCGGTGAGCAACGCGGCCACAGCGACGAGCATCCTCATAAATTTCTATTTGACTCCCTTGGCGGGATTCCACGAGCCCTGTTCTTTGCGAACGTAGACGATCTGTCCTATATGGTAAGCATTGTGGGCGCCGATGTGTGCAATCTCCGAGGCCCAGGACTTTAGCTTTTCGTCATCGGCCGCTTGTACCGCCTGTTCCCAATCGCTCATTACTCTATCGAGCCTCTGCACGGTGGCGGTCCAAGTTTTACTGTCGAAGCTGTTGAATGTCTCGTCGTTATTCCCGCTGAAGGCCGCGGGCTTCTCCCCTTTGAATTTCTTCAACGCTTGCTCATCCCAAAACGCGAGATGGTTCACGAGCTGGCCGACGGAATGATTGCCGCTTGCATCTTTCCAACTGGCCTGTTGCGGGGTGAGCCCTTCCACTGCAACATCGACGGGCACAAACCAATCCTCCTGGTTGTGCGTGGTTCGCAATTGTTCCAGCAGGACGCCCTTCAACGTTTGTGGCTTCTTACTCTGCGCGAGGGCCATTACAGATCCTAAGACGAGTAGAACGATAGAGGTTATTTTCATAGTAGTAGTCTCCAAAAGCTAGGACGCGCTCGCTTGTTTGCCGTTGGAAGTGCGGGCTCGGATGAGCCTTAGCACGACTTCTTCCACTTGATCGAGCGAGAGGCCGGTGGTGTCGACCAGTTCGGCGTCGGGAGCCTGGACTAACGGCGCTTCGGCGCGTTTGCGGTCGCGCGTGTCGCGTTCGTGGATCTGGCCGGAAACCGATTGCAGATCGGCGGTGTGGCCCTCCTGCTCGAGTTCGAGCGCGCGGCGGCGGGCGCGCTCTTTGGGATCGGCATCGAGGAAAATTTTCACTTGCGCGTGCGGGAAGACAACCGAACCGATGTCGCGCCCCTCCACCACCACGCTGTTCTGCTCGGCGATGCCACGCTGGATAGCGAGTAGCGCGCGCCGCACGCCGGGAACGGTGGAGACTTTCGAAGCCGCGTCGGAAACGCGTGAATCGCGGATCGCTTCCGTTATATCCTCTCCGTTCAGAAAGACCCGAGCGTCGCCCGCCGCCAGCTCGATTTTAGCCGCCTTGGCGAGCTGCTCCAACCGGTGCATGTCGCTCAAGGCCACGCCTAACCGCAGCGCCCATAGCGCGATTGCGCGGTACATGGCGCCGCTATTGATGTACACGAAGCCGAGCTTGCCGGCTACGCGGCGGGCGAGCGTGCTTTTACCCGCGCCCGCCGGTCCGTCAATCGCGATAATGACTCGTTTTGTACTCAATACCTCCCGAGTATGCCATGCCCGGGAATCTATTCAGGGCTTGGTCAATACCGCGATTTTGGTCACCTGCCGCGGGGTCGTGAGCGATGCCATTTGAGCACGCGGCGCCTTGGGCATAGCGAAAGAGAAGGAGGTACCCAGAAACCCCCAGTGGAGGTCGCGTACGACTTTGACGCCGCCGGCGTCTTCGATCTCCAGATAGCTTTTCCCGGAAGCATCCGCCGTGTTCTCGGGGTTGGCCAGGACGAAGATCTTGTGCCCGTTTCCAGTTATCGAAAAGACGTGGGGCAACCCGTTGGTCATGACAGGCGAGAGCGTGTATTCGCCAGGAGTTAAAACAGCGGTTGTCCAGTGTGCCTCGAAGGGGAGGCTGAATTTGACTTGCTGCGCGTTGGCGGTGACCGCAAAGGCTGCGAATGCGAGCGATATTACGGTTGCACGGCCGCTAAATAGAAACATCGATTGTTCTCCTCGCAACCTTATCGGTTTGATGGAGCAGACAGACGAAACAATCCGACTGTTGCTTCTGTGACTTGCGGATAAAGAGCTTCCCCACGAGTAACTAATTGTGGCGGACGGACTTTTGACACTTACTCACTCAATACCTCCCTGAGTAGGGGTGATCCCTACCGCGACTTTGGCCGTCGCCTGCCGCGGAGTCGTGCGCGATGCCAGTTGCGCTCGCAGCGCCTTTGGAATAGCGAAATGGAACGACTTGCCCGTGAAGCCCAAGTGGAGTTCGCGCACGACCCTGGCGCCGCCGGCGTCTTCGATCTCGAGGTAGTTTCCCTCGGAAACGTCTGCCAGTTTGTCGATGCTCGCCAGGATGTAAACCGTTCGCCCCTGTCCGCTGACGGCAAAAACTCTGGGCCACGTGACTGTCATGGCAGGCGCGAGCGTGTATTCACCCGGCGCCAATACCGCGCCGGCCCAATGTGTCTCGAAGGGAAGAGTGAATTTACCTTGCTGCGCGCTGGCGGCGACGGCGAAAGCCGCGACCGAAAATAGAATCTTACTGAACAGAACCATAAGTGGTCTCCTTTGCGCAGAGAGACGAAGAATCCTGTGGCAGGTTCTGTTACTCGGCGATAAGAAGATTCTCAGCGGGTAAGTGGTTCAAGCGGTGAGGGTTTCTGTTGCAGATGGAATTGCGCTAGCGGAGTTGGGTGTCGATTTCGCGGAGCCAATCGGGCTTTTTTAGAACTTCTCTTGGTTTGCTGCCGTCGGGCGGGCCGATAATGCCTTCGCGCTGCATCATGTCCAGAATGCGCGCCGCCCTTCCGTAGCCGAGCCGTAAGCGGCGCTGCAGGGTGGAAGTGGAAGCCTTGCCCATTTCGAGCACGACACGGACGGCGTCTTCGTACATCGGGTCCTGTTCACCATCGAAGGCTTCACCGTCCTCGCCCTCTTCTTCGGGCGGCGGCGCGAGCAGGAAGGTCTCGTCGTATTCGGGCGTGGCCTGCTCCTTCCAGAAATCGACCACGCGCATGGTTTCGGTTTCCGAGACATACGCGCCGTGCACGCGCGTAAGCCGCGAGGAACCGGGCGGCAGGTACAGCATGTCCCCTTTGCCGAGAAGATGCTCCGCGCCCATGGTATCGAGCACGGTTCGCGAATCGACGCGCGTGGCGACCCGAAAGCTGATGCGGGAGGGGAAATTCGCTTTGATCAATCCCGTGATGACATCCACGCTGGGACGCTGCGTGGCCAACACGAGGTGCATTCCCACGGCGCGCGCCATTTGCGCCAGGCGCGTGATGCATTCTTCCACATTCGCCCGCTCGATCATCATCAAGTCGGCGAGCTCGTCGATCAAAATCAGCACATAGGGCAGCGGCTTGAGAGCATCGTCTTCTTCCGGATCGTCGAAGAGGCCGCGCGGCTCCTGGCGGAGTAGCGCCACTTTTCGGTTGTATTGGTCGATATTGCGAACGCCTTGCGCTGCCAGCAGTTTTAGTCGCCGCTCCATTTCGAGCACTGCGTTGCGGAGCGCGTTGGTGGCCTTCTTCGGCTCGGTGATTACGGGCGTGAGCAGGTGCGGGATGCCTTCATACATCCCGAGTTCGACGCGCTTGGGATCCACCATGATCATGCGCACTTCGTCGGGCGTCGCTTTATACAAAAACGACATGATCATGGCGTTTAGCATCACGCTTTTGCCCGATCCGGTCGAGCCCGCAATCAGCAGATGCGGCATAGTCTCAAGCGAAGCCACTTTGATGCGGCCGTTGATGTCCTTACCGAGGGCGAGCGTCATCTTCGAGGGCGAATCGTGGAAGCCGTCCGATTCCAAAATTTCGCGCAGGCTGATTACTTCGCGGCGTGTGTTCGGCACTTCAATGCCGACGGTGGGCTTGCCGGGTAAACGCTCGATGAGAATCGACTCGGCCTGCAAACCGAGGCACAAATCCTCGGTCAGCGTGGTGATGCGGCTATATTTGATGCCTGCTTCGGGCTTGTATTCGAAAGTGGTGACGACCGGCCCCGGATTGATTTGCGTCACCGAGCCGCGTACGTTGAACTCTTCGAGCTTCGACTTGATGCGGAGGGCGATGTCTTTCAATTCCAGGCTGTCGTAACCGGTTCCGGCGGGCACTTCGTGCAACAGTTCGGGGGAAGGCAGTTTGTACGCACGTTTGCGTTTGCTCACTGCGTGCGGAGCGGGCAAGGGCGCGGTATGCGCTTCCTCTTCGAGCTCGTCGGGAACATCGGCGCGCTCAGTGGGCTGGTATTCGAGCGTTCGAATGGGAATCTCGTCCGGCACGGGGTCGAAGGGCGGCTCATCATCCGCAACTTCGCGCTTCGGAGTTTTTTCGCGCACCAGGACCGGGTCGGTGGCTGCGCGTTTGGGAGTGCGGCGCGAGGCGCGTTCGGCGGCTCTGGCTTTTGCTCTTTCGATGGCTTGCTGCCGTTTGGCCTGGCGGGAAGCGCGCCATTTTGCAGCGATCATATGCCACTTGGCAATAGGACCGCGCAGCCAGCGCATGAGGGTGGAAACTTCGAAGGTGGAAGCGAAATAGATGGCGACGATTCCGGCGGCGACGGTGATAATGGCCGCGCCCGCGACATCGTAGCGCGCCAGCAGATAATCGGCGAGCACCATTCCGACGATGCCGCTGGGTCGAATGGCGCCGGCAATCAGCCACGGGCGCGGAATGAGGCCGCAGGCGGTTGCAATGCAGAACCAGAGCGCAAGGCTGCCGAGCACCCGAAACCAGGGGCTTTCGATCGGCGCGGAGCGTACCCATTTCCAGCCCAGCGCCCAGATATGAATGGGCAGCAGAAAGACGCTGATGCCGAAGATTTGCAGCAGCAAGTCGGCCCATTTCGCGCCGAACAGGCCGAGCAGATTGTGCGTGCGCGCAGCGGCCGTCGCCGTGTTCCAGGACGGATCTGCCGCCGAGTAAGAGAGCAGGGCGAGAGAAACGGCCAAGCCGAGCAAGAGCAATAGAAGCCCGACGGCTTCATTGAGCCGGTTATGGCGAGACGGTGAGAGTAACGTCATCCGCCGTTGCGGAAGAAAACTGCCAGAGCGATTACCATTATGCCAAAAATTACGCGGTACCACGCGAACGGGACCAAACTGTTCCGCCGCAGGTAGCGCAAAAAGAACGCGATGACCAGGATTCCAACCACCGCGCTGACTACAATGCCAACCGGATAGGCCAGCCGCATATCCGGCGGAATGCCGGTCTTCCGCATGTCGAAAGCATCCGATGCCGCGGCGCCCGCGATGATAGGAGTCGAGAGCAGAAAAGAAAATCGGGCAGCCGCTTCGCGATCCAAATGGCGAAAACGTCCCGCCGTGATGGTGATGCCGCTGCGCGAAACCCCGGGCACGATGGCGAACGCTTGCCCGATGCCGATGAGGAGCGCATCCAGCCAGCTCATCTGGTTGAGACCGCGCTTTTCCTGCCCGAAGCGGTCGGCCACGCCCAGTAGGATGCCGATCAGAATCATGGCCACGCCGATCACGTACAGATTGCGCCAGGGGCCCTCGGCGTAGGCCTTGGAAAGTTTTCCCGCAATGGCGGCCGGAATGGTGGCGAGCACCAGGAACCAGAGCAGCGAGCGGCTGTTTTCGTCCGGATGCGAGCCTCTATAGGAGAAGCCCAGACCGTTGGCGATCACTTGCACCCAATCGCGAAAGAAGTAGATGATGACGGCGGCCAACGTGCCGATGTGCAGCGCGATGTCGAAATCGAGTCCTCGATCGGTCCAGCCGAAGATCCTAGGGATGACGACCAGATGAGCGGTGCTCGAGACCGGGAGAAACTCGGTCAATCCTTGAACGACGGCGAGAATGATCGCCTGGTAAAGCGGCATAATGGAAGTGAAGAGCCCCCGTCGCGGTAAAAAGCCTCCGCTATCGTAGCGTATCGGCAAATTCAAGCGATTTCATGCGAGCTACAAAAATCGTTGCCACTCTTGGTCCTTCGACCGATTCCGAAGACATACTGAAGAAACTGTTCGAAGCGGGCGTGGACGTGTTCCGGCTGAACGCTTCGCACGGCAGCCAGGAAGAGATGTTGCGCCGTATTCAGGCGGTGCGCGCACTCTCAGCCGAGCGCGGAACCAACGCCGGCATTCTGCTGGATCTGCAAGGCCCCAAGATCCGGCTGGGTACGTTTGAAAACGGCGAGGTGTTTCTGGAAGATGGAGCTTCCTTCACCATCACGACGCAGCCGGTAGAGGGAAACGTCCGCATGGCTTCGACCAACTATGCGGAATTTGCGCGCGACGTGAAGCGCGGCGATCCCGTTCTGCTGGCCGACGGCGCGATTGAGCTGCGGGTGGAGAGCACCAACGGCGCGGCGGTGGAATGCGTGGTGGTCAGCGGCGGACCGATTAGCGACCGCAAAGGAATTAACCTGCCGGGCGTGAACATCAGCACACCTTCGCTTTCAAAAAAAGACGTTTCCGACGCGCATTTCGGCGTGGAGCACGGGGTGGATTTCTTCGCGCTATCGTTTGTGCGCAATGCGCGCGACGTGCTACGGCTGCGGCATCTATTAGAAGAATCCGACGCGCGGCAGCCCATCATCGCCAAGATCGAGAAGCCGGAAGGCTGGCTTAACCTGAACTCCATTCTGGAAGAGTGCGAAGGCGTGATGGTGGCGCGCGGCGATCTCGGGGTCGAGCTCGCGCCGGAGAAAGTTCCGGCGATTCAAAAGGCGATTATCGAGCGGGCGCGGAAGCGCGGCAAGTTCGTGATCACGGCGACGCAGATGCTGGAATCGATGATTGAGCATCCGCTGCCCACGCGCGCGGAGGTGAGTGATGTCGCGAACGCGATCTATGACGGCTCCAGCTCGATTATGCTTTCCGCTGAGACTTCGGCCGGCAAACATCCGGTGGAGGCGGTGAAGGTGATGGCGCGCATCGCTTGCGAAACCGAAAACGCGATTCACACCAAGGGCTTTCCGGACGTATGGCTCGAAGAAGAGCAGGCCATTCCGGAAATTATCGCGGATGCAGCCTACCACTCGGCACGCAGCGCGGGCGTGGTAGCGCTGGCCGTGGGCACGACGACGGGTTCTTCGGCGCGGCTGCTGGCGCGCTACCGTCCGCCCGTTCCGATTTACGCATTCTGTTCGAGCGAAGTGGTGGCGCGGCAGCTCTCGATTGTCTACGGCGTGCATGCGATTGTAACGGCCGATTTCGATTCCACCGACCGCATGCTGCATGAGATGGAACGGGTGCTGATTGAGACCGGGCGCGTGCGTCCCGGCGATAACATCGTGTTTGTGGCCGGACAGCCGGTGGGGTTGCGCGGTTCGACGAATATGCTGAAGCTGCATCGGATTACAGGTGTTCGGGCCTGACATGTACGATGCGCTGCTGCTGGTCTCTTTCGGCGGACCTGAGGAATCGAAAGACGTTCTGCCTTTTCTGGAAAATGTGACGCGCGGGCGCAATGTTCCACGGGAGCGCTTGCTCGAAGCGGCGGGGCATTACGCGCATTTCGGCGGCAAGAGTCCGATTAACGATCAGTGCCGGGAGCTGATGGCCGCTTTACCAAACGAACTCGACGGGCATGGATTGAATCTGCCGGTCTATTGGGGGAACCGGAACTGGCATCCTTTTTTGGCGGACACGCTGCGGCTCATGCGGCGAGATGGCGTCAGGCGCGCGCTGGCATTTGTGACGTCGGCTTATAGCTCGTATTCGGGATGCCGGCAGTATCTGGAGAACATTGCGGCGGCGCGGGTGGAGGCGGGCGAAGGCGCGCCGGAAGTGGATAAACTGCGCGTCTTCTATAACCATCCGGGATTCATTGAGGCGTGCGCGGAGCGGGTGCGGGAAGCCTTGCAGGGCTTTTTACCAAACGAAGTGCCTTGGCTTCGTTTCGTAATTTCGGCCCACAGCATTCCCTGCGCTCTGGCGGAAAACAGCGATTACGAGCGGCAGCTTCGGGAGACTTCGCGCTTAGTGGCTGAAAACGTTGGATTTAAAAATTGGGAGCTGGTGTTTCAGAGCCGCAGCGGGCCGCCTTCACAGCCGTGGCTCGCGCCGGATATTCTCGATCGCCTTCGGGAGCTAAAGCAACAAGGCGTGAAGAATGTGCTGCTGGCTCCGCTTGGCTTCGTTTCGGAGCATTTGGAAGTTCTGTACGATCTGGATACGGAAGCCATGCGGGTAGCCCGGGAGCTGGGCCTGAAAATGGTGCGGGCGCGGACGGTGGGAACGCATCCGGCGTTCGTGCGGATGATCCGGCAGCTTATCGCGGAGCGCGTATTCCCGAACGAACCCAAACTGGCGTTGGGTTCGTTTGGTCCTAGCCGGGATGTTTGCGCGGCGGATTGCTGCCCCGCTCCGCAGCGAGCCGGTAGACCTCCCGCTTGGGCAAGCCCAATTGTTTTGCAACCGTCTTGATGGCTTCCATGCGGCTCAGGCCGGCTTCGGTTTCAAGGCGCGCGATCTCTTCCACGGGATCGGCGAGGGTTGGCGGCGGGTCGAGTGAGCGGCCGATGACTAGCGTGATTTCGCCTTTCACCGATGCGCGATGCTTTGAGTTCTTCCAAGATTTTGTGGGCGGGCCCGCGCAGGAATTCTTCGTGAATTTTCGTGAGCTCGCGCGCGAGCACGATGGGACGCCCGCCCAGAATCTCGGCCATGTCGCTTAGGGTTTCGAGAATACGATGCGGGCTTTCGTAGGCGACGACAGTAGCGGATTCGCCCGCCAGCGATTCCAGCTTCTTGCGGCGGGCGCCGGTTTTCGAGGGAAGGAATCCGATGAAGCGGAATTCGTCCGTGGCTAAACCGGATGCTGCAAGCGCTGCCAGTACGGCCGAAGCGCCGGGGAGAGGAACTACGGGAACTCCCGCCTCGATGGCCGCTGTAACGACGCGGTAGCCCGGATCGGACAGCAAGGGCGTGCCCGCATCGCTCACCAGAGCGACCGATTCGCCGCGCTCAAGAGCTTCGACGATTTCGGCCGCGCGCGAGGCTTCATTGTGCTCGTGATAGCTGACGAGCGTTTTGCGAATTTCATAACGATCGAGCAGCTTGTGTGTCTGGCGCGTATCTTCGCAGGCGATGAAGGCAACTTCCTCGCGCAAAATACGCAGCGCGCGCAGGGTGATGTCTTCGAGATTTCCGATAGGCGTAGCGATCAGGTAAAGCGTAGCGGACAGACACTATGCAGTGTAACGTTGGAGGAGGCAGTGAAGAAAAAATCTTCCGAGGATGCACTGGACGACGCACCGTTGTACATACGGTGGAGTCCCGATCGCTCGCCGTACGCGATCGAGTTGCGGCTGGAGCTGGTCTCAAAAATCGGCAAGATGCTGGCCGAAGCGGAAAACAAAGGCGCCGAGATTGGGGGCGTGCTAGTGGGATCGTTTCCAGACGCCTACATGCCGACTTTGCGCGTTGAAGACGTGGAGATAGTTCCGCGCGATGGCGGGGACACGACGTACCTGCTCGACCCGGAGCAGCAAGCGCTTTTTTCGGCAATTCGCTGGGGCATCCGGGGAGCGGGCAGAACGGGCATCGGGCTGTTCCGAAGCCATTTGCGCGCTGGTCCGCTGCGGCCATCGCCGGCCGACCGCAGCCTGCTTGCGCAGGAGTTCAAGGGCACGCCGTATGCCGCGCTGCTGATTCAAGGCGGGGGTCTGCAGACAGCCGCCTTTTTTGTGGCGCAGAACGGGAAGCTTGTGGGCGAGCCCGCGGTGCGGGAGTTTCGCTTTAACGAAACGGAATTCCGGGCGCTGCCCGAGGTGCAGCCGGAAAACGCGGCGGGACAGGCGAAAGCGGAAACGCCGCGCCAGAAGCTGTGGGTTTATGGAATCGTTGCCGCGCTGCTCGCGATCGGAATAGGCGCTTGCGTTTTGATGTGGTTGTTCACCACGCAATCGGGGCTGCCGCAATGGATTGAAGCTTCGCATCAACTGCGGCTGGCGGTCGCGGGTAACGGGCAGGTGCTGCGGATTTCCTGGAATCATGGCGCGAAAGAGCTGGACGGCGCGTCGGCGGCGACGCTGACCATCGCGGACGGGGCGAGCCAGCGCCAGATTAAGCTTGGGCTCGACGAGCTGCGGCTGGGCGCGGTGGAGTACGAGAGGAGCACGCCGCACGTGCAGGCGACTATGCGGATAGAGAAGCCGGGTGCGAATCCGGTGAGCGAATCGGCTGGTTGGAGCGGGAAATAGATCGATCACGCCGCTTACGCTCGCCAACAGTCAGGCTTTTGTAACCTGAAATAACGAATTACGTCTTGGAGCGAGAAGGGTTGGATGCTGGGGTGACTTTTTCTATAGGTTGGCTCTCACAATGCGAAGATTGGCGGTTTCCGTAGCTACTGGCGTGGCCGTGCTTTGCGGCGCGGCAGCGGGACAGGGACAAGCGTTGCGCGCGCGAGCGCGAATCACGCAAGCGATTAACGACGCGCAGTTAATAACCTTACGCGGCAATACGCATCCGCTGGCTCGGGCGGATTTCGACCAGGGCGCGGCTCCCGCGGATCTGCCGATGAACCGCATGCTGCTGGTGCTGAAGCCAAGCGCTGCGCAAGAGACAGCGCTCCAGACACTGCTCGAAGCGCAGCAGGATAAATCCTCGCCGCAGTACCATCAGTGGCTGACGCCCGAGCAGTTCGGCGAGCAGTTCGGCGCGGCCGATGCCGACATTCAAACCGTAAGCGGCTGGCTCGAATCATACGGTTTCCAGATCGATCGCGTCTCGACCGGAAAAACGGTGATCGAATTTTCGGGAACCGCCGGGCAAGTGCAGCAGGCATTTCATACCGAGATCCATAAGTATGTAGTGAACGGGCAGGCGCACTGGGCCAACGCGAGCGATCCACAAATTCCAGCGGCGCTGAGCGTAGTGGTGGGCGGCGTGGCGACGCTGCACAATTTTGTGAAGAAGCCGCAGCTCATTCGCTCGGGCCAGCAGTTCGAAGCGGCGTATCAACCGGGTGCGCGTCCGCAATTTACATCCGAGCAACGGCACCTATGCGTTGGGGCCGGCCGATTATGCAACCATCTACAACATCAATCCGCTGTATCAAGAAGGAATCAACGGAAGCGGCACGACTATCGCAGTGGTTGCACGAACCGACATCAAGACTTCCGATGTCACCCAGTTCCGCAGTGTTTTCGGACTTGCCAGCAACGATCCGCAAACCGTAGTGAACGGGACCGACCCGGGAGATCTGGGCGGAGACGAAGAATCCGAAGCTGTTTTGGACACCTCCTGGGCTGGCGCGACCGCGCCCGGTGCGACGGTGAAGCTGGTGGTTTCAAAGAGTACGAATGACTCTGACGGGACCGACCTCTCGGAGCTTTACATTGTCGATAACAATGTCGGCGATGTGATGACCGAGAGCTTTGGAAGCTGCGAGGCCGACTACGGCTCCAGCGGACAAAGCGCCGCGAGTTTCTATTCGTCGCTGGCGCAGCAAGCGGCGGCCGAAGGCATCACGTACCTTGTGGCGGCTGGGGATTCGGGCGCGGAAGGCTGCGACGATCCCAGCTCGAGCTCCGCTTCAGGACCGATCTCCGTGAATATTCTGGCCACGCCGTACACTATCGCTGTCGGCGGGACGCAATTTAACGAGAACGGGAATTATTCGCAGTATTGGAATTCGAGGAATGACTCGGCACTTTCGTCGGCGCTGGGTTACATCCCGGAAGACGTCTGGAACGAAAGCTGTACGCGCGCGACCGGAGTAAATCCATGCACAAACGGAAACACGCCAGGTCTTTGGGCAGGCGGAGGTGGAGCGAGCACGCTGTTCTCTAAGCCTTCCTGGCAATCCGGAGTGGCGGGCATACCGAACGACGGCGCGCGCGACGTTCCCGATGTTTCGTTGACCGCCGCCGGGCACGATGCCTACCTGTTGTGCATTGACGGATCGTGTACGCCGAACAGCCGCGGACGCATCTCTTTCTCCGGATACGGGGGAACGTCCGCCGCAACGCCTTCCTTCGCCGGCATTATGGCGCTGGTCGTGCAAAAAACCGGGGCGCGCCTCGGCCAGGCGGATTCCGTTCTGTATTCGCTAGCGGCCAGCGAGAATCCAAGCTCGTGTAATGGATCGGCAGGTTCGCCGGCCGGAAACTGCATCTTCAACGATGTGACGGCGGGTAATAACGCGGTGCCCGGCGAATCCGGTTACAACACCAGCACCGGGGAATACCAGGCCACCGCCGGATACGATCTTGCGACGGGCCTCGGGTCGGTAAATGTGACGAATCTGGTGAACGGCTGGAATGGAATGCCAAGCTCGTCGTCGCCGTTCCATATCGCGATTGGCCAGCCGAGCTCGGCGAATTCGACCTTTATCGGGTTGGCGCAGTTTTCCGGATCGGCCACTCGCGACAACGCCACCATCACGGGAATCGCAATCGCGATTGACGGCGTGCCGTATGGAACCGCAACATGGGACGGAACCAATTGGTCCATTATCGTCGACACCACGCTATTTTCCGATGGCTCTCACACCCTCGACGTCACGGCGACCTCCTCAGCGGGAGATCACGGGACAGCCACGGCCTTCTTCACCATCGCCAACTGGAGCAGCGCGGACCCGATGACGGTCGATATCGATGTGCCCGCTTCCAACAGTCAGCCGTTCAGCGGAACGGTTGGATTTGGCGGATGGGCCATCGATAGCACTGGTGCGATTAGCAATGTGTCGATCTCGATCGATGGAGTATCGTACGGGCTCGCTACTTACGGTGTGAGCCGTGCCGATGTCTGCGCTGTGTATCCGGGCAGAGCCGGCTGTCCGAACGTAGGCTGGAATTTTATGTTGGACACCACTGCGTTGGCGGACGGTGTACACACATTGGAAGTGACGGGCGTCACGGGAACGGGCCAGAACACTACAGTGACGGGGCAATTCACGACCTCGGGTAACCCGATCGCGATGAGCATCGATCAACCTCGTCCGGGCGACAACGGACCATTCAGCGGTCCCGTGAATTTCGGCGGCTGGGCGATTGACAATAACACCAGCATTGCGAGCGTGGCCGTATCGATCGATGGGGTGTTTCTGCGCAACGCCACCTATGGCGCGCCGCGCACGGATGTCTGCACTGTTTTTCCCGGGCGAGCCGGTTGCCCGAATGTTGGTTGGAACGTGGTGGTGGACACAACCACTCTCGCCAACGGCAATCACACACTGGATGTGACGGCCACCGCAAGCACGGGAGCGCACGAAACCTCCAACGCGTCATTCAGCGTGGCGAATTCAAGTGGCGGGCCGCCAATCAAAATGTTCATCGATCAGCCCGGCGCGCAGAACGCGGTGGTCGTCGGATTGACCACTGTTTCCGGCTGGGCGATTGACGACAATGGCCCCATCGCATCGGTCACGATTCTGGTGGATGGCGCATCCATGGGAACCGCAACCTACGGCAATTCCCGGCCCGATGTCTGCGCCGCTTACCCGGGCCGAACCTGTAACAGCGGCTGGACGTTCTCGCTCGACACCACGCTGATTCCCGATGGATCGCACACGCTGCAAGTGGCCGGCGTCTCGACGGGAGGAGATCGTCTGACCCTCAGCACGCGATTCACGGTCGCCAATTGGACCTCTAACAATCCGATGAAACTCGATATCGATATTCCCGGCACGCAGAGCGGCCCGTTCAGCGGCACTGTCAATTTCGGCGGCTGGGCTATCAGTGACATCGCAGCCATAAGCAACGTTGCCATTGCCATCGATGGCGTTCCTTACGGGAATGCGAGCTATGGAGTAAGCCGGTCGGACGTGTGCGCCGCTTATCCCGGGCGTGCGGGCTGCCCGAACGTCGGCTGGAATTTCGCGCTCGATACTACCGGGCTCGCAAACGGCAAACACACACTACAGATAACGGGCACCTCGAGCGGCGGCCAGAGCTCAACCGCGACCGGGACTTTCACCGTCTCGAACTCCGGCGGTCCGGTGATGGTCGACATCGATGTTCCAGGCACGGGCGGAATCATCACGGGACAGGCGTCGATGGGCGGCTGGGCAGTGGATACCTCAGGCAACGGTTCCATTCGCGCGGTCCAGATTCTGGTGGATGGCGTTCTCATTTCGAATGCCACTTATGGGGTGAGCCGCGCGGATGTCTGTCTCGTCTACACCCAGGCGTCTGGTTGTCCGAACGTCGGGTGGGAGGGCGCGCTGGATACAACTTTATTAGCGAACGGCGCCCACACGCTGCAAGTGCGGGCAATTTCGACCACGGGACAGCAGGCCACTGCGAGCCGGGTATTTACGGTTTATCAGTATTAGCGGTAAGCAGTTTTCGATAAGAAATTATTTTCTCATCGGATTGAAAGTCGCGGGCGCCCCGCCTTGCTGCAGCAGAATCGGATGGGAGTTTTCCGGGCGCTATAATTCGGCGATGGGAGGTTCTCCTTCGGCGTATCGGGCGCACCGCTGTAGTTTTCGGCCGGATCGAGAGGATCCCTACCTTCGCCTCGGCACGGTCACTGTTTTCGTGCGCGATCAGGATCGAAGCCTCCGGTTTTATTTAGATCAGCTTGGATTCAATTTGGCGTTCGATACCCGGCTTGCGTCCGGCGATCGCTGGCTGACCGTTACGCCTCCGGATGGCACCGCAAGTCTTGCGCTGGCCGCTCCTCAGCCCGATTCTGAAGAATACAAACTGATTGGCCGGTCCCCTAAGATTGTTTTTCTGACCGAAAATGTACCGGCCAAATTCGAAGAATGGCGCAAGCGCGGAGTGCGTTTTCACGGTTCGCCGCAGGTGCAGGTTTCGGGCGCGTTGTGCTGCACTTTCGAAGATCTGGATGGGAACTCGTTTACGCTTTTGAGCTTCGACGATTTCACTCGGGAACTCGAGGAGCAACGGCATGCGCATGCCGAAAGGTTGGAATCCAACCGCCGCCTTACGCAAGAACTGGAACACGCGAGAGAGGTACAGGCGAGACTCTTTCCGCAGAGGCAGCCGGACGTTGCGGACCTCGACTATACGGGGATGTGCATCCAGGCTCGCCACGTGGGTGGGGATTATTACGACTTTCTCGATCTGGGGCGAGAGCGGTTCGGGCTGGTGGTTGGCGACGTTTCGGGAAAGGGAACGGCCGCGGCTCTCTTGATGGCCAATTTGCAGGCGCACCTGCATAACCAATGCGCAACCTATTGGAGCCGGCCCTTCACGCCGTTTGCGTTGGAACAGCCGCAACGGTTTCTGGTCTCGGTCAACCGGCTGTTCCGCGAGAATACCGACGATAACTCGTACGCAACTCTTTTCTTTGCCGAATACGAGAAGGGGACGCGGCGGCTGCGGTACGCCAATTGCGGGCATCCCGCGGCGATTCTGCTGCGGCGCAACGACGAATTTGAACGGCTCGATTCGACGAGCACTGTGCTCGGGCTCTTCAAAGAATGGGATTGCGGCGTTGGGGAATGTAAGCTGCTGCCGGGGGACACGCTGGCTGTGTATACCGATGGGCTGACGGAATCGTTCAACGCAGCGGGCGAAGAATTCGGCGAAGAACGGGTGCTCGATGCGCTGCGGCGGCGGCGCGAACTGCCTTCGAAGGCTTTACTGACGTCGCTGTTAGAGGATATCCGGCGGTTCAGTCCTCATGAACAGCACGACGATATTACTGTGGTCGTGGCGCGGTGCCGAGGAAATTAGGGGATTGGTCGCAGGCTTCTTCGCTCGATGGAGATTCGTGGACTGAGACCTGAGTTTCTCGCGCTGTGTTGCGCGGCGGGCGTATTGTTTCTGAGTTTTTTAAGCGGAGACAAAGGCGGAGGGGATGGGTTTGCCGTCGCGATGTGGATCGGGGGATGGAAGCGGGACTTACTGGTACGTATCTGGCGTACACTTCTCACACCTCGCCGGGCCATCCGCCAAATGACCTTCGCGTGTGGCGGGGTCGGTCATCATGGGAGGCGGCACGGCCCTGGCCTGCAAGGAAAGCACTATCATGGACACCTATCAATACGAAACCCGGCTGAACATCGCGTTTCAGCCTCTCGAACTGATCGATGAAAGGGCCCTGGCGGATGCCTGCCCCTACCAGTCGTACAACCAAACGCTCTGCCAAGTGAATGGTTCCGTGGTTCGTCTCGGTGTTGTTCAAGGCGAATACCACTGGCACAAGCACGATCACGACGACAAGTTCTTCTACGTTATCGAAGGTGCGCTCCTCATCGACCTCAATGAGCGGACCGTTGAAGTCGGCCCCGTTGCGGCTTCGTTGTCCCCAAAGGAGTTGTCAGTTCCAGAAATATCTGCGAATACGGGCAGATCGTGCAGAATTCGCTGCGAGCGCGAGCAGCGTTATTCGCGAATGGTTCACCCATGCATGAGATTTGATGAAAGCGTGTGGAACGGTTGATTCTTTTGAGCGGCGCGGGTGTGTGCGTCTTGAGTAGGCAGCACTTATGGTCCTGGAGGCCACGAGGATGAGCAGACAAAGCGATTGCGTCGTGCCTCGGTTTAGAAGGGCATTCTGGCGTTTTGAGTGGATCACTATGAAAGTCGCCCGACCCGCGTGTTTATTGATGCTGGAATGTTTTACTCGGTCGTCATTCGTAATAGCGCTGAACGATTCGCAAATAATTCTGCGTCTGACACCACGCTATGATCGGTAAAAACTGCAGTCGCTTTCCGTCGCGGCGGCTCGCCACTTCCATATCGCCGGCATAAACAATTTCGTTATTGACTGCCAACCAGTCAAGGGAAGGTTACTCACCGTGATGCGGAACGCGGATCCGCCGCGTGTTTACAGACAAGCGGAATGAGAGCGGAGGTGGAGTGTTGTTATTGGAGTAGCCCCAGTACCCTCCCCCAATTGAGGGCTTTGAGGGAGCCGCCGGAAGACTGCTGCACACGTCCCCCATATTGCGGACCTCCCACAGACGACCAGCGCGAACCGTCGCAGCCACTTCAGATACGACTGTTGCATCCTAATGGTGCGCACTTCGCTATGTGTATGCCAATCACGATCGCAGCGACCGCAAGACCAACTCCTACAATGATCAGAATATTGCGCTTGACGTGCGACGGCTTGGCGGATATTTGCCTGAGCGAGGCTACGTCGTCAAATGCAATCTGATGAGCGACGCTTTGTGAGTCGGTAAGCGTAAAGCCGGAGTTCGAGACAGCGCCGGTAGAGCCACGTAGTTTTTGATTGCTTTTGAGTCGAACCTCGATATTAGTACCCGTCGGTATGGCGGCGATGCGACTTGCCATATCATCGGCCGCCATGGCAGCGGGAACTGAATTCATGATCATCAGAAACGTTAGGACCAGAGCTAGTATCTGTCGCACATTTCCCCCGGCCCGCTAAGGGCAAAAATACAATGTCCGTCGCTGGACCCATATTCGCCGCAATGCAAGTTACCCGCCTCCAATGCAACATAGCCGGATAAGCCCGACAAGTCTTTCAAAAGCGAGCGATTGGCCAAGCCCGGCAAGAGTTCGCCGGAGTGCTTCATATAATTACGCTCTTTACCCGCAGCCACGTTAAATTAGTCTCCTCATTTTGCGTGACGCTGCGCACAACGCCAAGCCGCCGAACATGAGCGCAAAGCTAGCCGGTTCCGGTGTTACAACTGACAGAAAAAGCCATCAGCTACAAATGGGTCCGCTTCTGTAGTGGGATGAAAGCTGTCGAAAAACAGATATTGCGAGGGGTCGGAACACACCGTCGCGCCGTTGTAGCAAGGCTGTGTCACATTGGTAAAGCCATACGCCGATGGGTCGGCCACAATGCTTTCAAGGAGCCCCTCGGTGTTATAGTAGAGAGCTCCGGCGGGCAGTTCCGCGGTTAGTTCGGCATTGAAGGCATTGGCGATGGCAGTCCCTTCAGCCGACTCGCCCAAGCTCGCGAAATAAGGAGTCAGCCCGAGGTCGGGCATTCCCGGTACCAGAATGTGCTGCGCGCCCATCTGTTCCAGACTCTTGACAATGCCTAACTCATCTTTAACGCCGCGATTGATGACCGCGGCAGTTGTCGTGTCCAGCGGAGAGGGAGACAGTAAGTCATCCGGCCCGCCCCACACAATGAAGAGGCCACTGCTCAGATAGGGTCCGATAGAGGACCTAGAGCTGGCGAATTCGGTCTGCATGCCGGGCAGAGAGTAAGTGCCAAACGAGGTAGGAGTGCCGCCATCGGCGTAATTGCCGATTCCGGTAGTGGCACCGGCCCAGGCAAAATCCACCAGAGGAGCACCGAGTGACGTTGCGAGCTGCTCGACGGCGACCGGTCCATTGGACCTCCGGCCATGATAGTAAGGAGCAGCGGGCTGGCCCGTCGCCGCGTACAAGTTGCCATTGTCTGAGAGGCTGTCTCCATATACAACAACGGCGCTGAAACTGTCGGCCTGAGCCAGCGCAGACAACCCGAAAAGAACGTGTGCTACGCCGAGAAAACGCGCCCCGGAAAAAAAAGATGCCATGTGATACTTTCTCCTAAGATTTGATAACTGAGGTGCCGCGAACCAGACCTAATGTTTGTCGCTGTTGCTGCAACCCAAAACTTCTCCGTAAACTCACTCAAATTGTGATTCTAATATCGTCTCGTTCGGTTTAGGGCCATCATAGTGAACGATGGCGCGTTTGGCAAGTTTATTTGGGTTCTCCCGCAATTTCCGTGCAGGATCAAGGGGAGCGCTGAGGCCGAGCATTGTGGGCGCCACCTCGCTCGCGATTCCCGTCGAAGTATTGATCTGATACAGAGCTGGAGGAGTAATCAATACTGGGCTCGAAACGGGGAGGTTGAAACGATCGAAAGTCGCGTACAGCTTTCCTGCCACGCCATAGAGACTCTCGTCGCTCACTTCCGGAGGGCTGAAAACTATAGGCGGAATTCCGGGTGGGCCCAATCAGGTGCGCCGCGCCACTGGCAGCATTGACCGTGACCGTCGCCCGCGAGAAGTTGCAGCAGGCGCTCTGGCCCGCCGATACGTTTGGACGATCCGCCGAGAGTTGCGTTGGTGCCTCAAATGTGGAACCAAATGCAGAATGAGGCAGATAGGCAGTCTGCTGCGGATTAGACCGAACCGAGAACGATAGGTTCCTATCGGAAGTGCAAGGCGGAGAAAGCTGCGGCGTAGCGAGTGCTGGGGCACTTTCGATAGGACCGTTTGAAGTAACCGCTTGCGTTTGCGGGGACGCGGCCAGTTATGGGATTTGTAACGTTCTGACCGCGAAAAGAGTGGATGCAAGCACGCGCTTATGGCTGTCGGCATGGTCATGGGGACGAGCGATGCGCGGATTTGAGCATCGATCCGGGCCTGCCGACGACATTGCTTGAGGCATTTTGAAGGGACTGGCGCGTGAGATTAGGTCAACTGAACACACGTCGAGTGTTGCTCGTGCGATGAAGATGTAAATGGCCATTTGCGCGCGAACTTTCATGACGAGTCGATACCTACTGCTGTTTTGATATAGCGAAGTGCCTGGATAGGGGAAAGCCTTTCCACAACAAGCATCGTGCTGGAACAGCGTGGGCACGGCCAGCTTGTTTTGGCGTGCAACTTGATGGTTTCTGCGCACTGAGGGAGGACTTGTTCTTCGCCGATCAACTTCCGGCAAAGTGCAATCAATGATGTGCGATGCCGGTTCGCAAGAAAGCCAAAGTGCCGGATACGTACGAAGCCTCCGGGGAGTACATGCAGGAGAAAGCGGCGCAGGAACTCATTGGCGGAAAGGGTCATCGTCCGTTTCTTATTGCCGTGTGCGTAATCCTTCCAGCGGAAGGTCACCTCTTTGCCGTCAAAGCTCAGCAGCCGATGGTTGCTGATTGCAATGCGATGGGTATAGCGAGCGAGATAATGCAGGACGTGTTCCGGTCCGCCGAATGGCGGCTTCGCATATACGACCCAATCCTTCCGACGCAGCTGGTTGAGAAATCGTCGAAACTGATTCGCATCACTGAGGTATTGCAAGCTTCCACAGAAGACGAGCTTGCGTTGCTGAAAGGCGACTTTCAAGCCTTCCCTGAACTTGCCGCGGAATACACGACTGAGTACGCGGACAGGAAGGAGAAAGTTCGGCCGGCGTGTCCTTTTCCAAGAGGACCGGTCCAGTGCCAAACCGCCGGCGGGAACGACACAATGGACATGCGGATGATGGAGCAGGTTCTGTCCCCAGGTGTGAAGAACACTAAGAAACCCGATGTGTGCTCCAAGATGCTTCGGGTCGGCGGCGATCTCAAGCAAGGTTTCGGCGCTAGCCCGGAACAGCAGTTCGTACAGTACGCGCTTGTTCTGCAGCGCAAGTGCTGATAACTCGTGCGGAAGCGTGAACACCACATGGAAGTACCGCACTGGCAGCAGTTCATCTGCTCGGGCTGCAAGCCACTTATCACGAGCGTTGGTCTGGCACTTCGGGCAATGCCGATTACGACACGAGTTGAACGAGATGGCGCGATGACCGCATTGAGAACAGGAATCGACATGGCCGCCTAAAGCGGCTGTCCGGCAGTGCTCAATGGCGCGCAGAACCTTTAAGTGCTGCCAAGTCAGCCAGCGACGGCTCTTGTCAATAAAGTCTTTACCTGCTGCGCGGAAGATGTCGGCCACCTCGAGAGGTGGCCGGTTCACCTCTTCTGCCGTTTCCTCGAGCGCTTCGCCTCATCTGGCTTCGATACATCCAGCGATTCCAGGGGACTCGCCACAGCTTGCAAATGACGGCGGGACAGATGCAGATACACGGTTGTGTCGGCAAGCTTTGCATGGCCAAGGAGAACCTGGATGGTGCGAAGGTCCGCCCCTGCTTCGAGCATGTGAGTCGCGAAGCTGTGGCGCAGCGTATGCGGCGTGACTCGCTTCTGAATACCCGCACGGGTGCGGGCTTGGCGTACAGCCTCCCAAACGACTTTCGTATCGATTGGGACATCGGCTCTCCAGTTGTTGATCATGCCTGGAAACAGCCATGTCTTCGGCTTCATCCAGCGCCAGTACTCGCGCAAAGTCTCCAATAACTTCGGACTTAACAACACATCGCGATCGCGTCCGCCTTTGCCTTCGCGGACGTGGATCATCATGCGGTCGCTATCGATGTCGGCCACTTTTAGGCGGCACAACTCCGCGCGGCGGAGTCCGGTTGCATACAGCGTCATCAAAATCGCTCGATGCATCAGGTTCCTGGCGGAATCGATCAGCAGCGCAACTTCTTCCGGGCTGAGAACGGTTGGCAATCGTCGCGCTCGCTTCGGAAATGGAATCTGATCCGGCAGGTACGGCCGACGCAGCGTCTTCACAAACAGAAAGCGCAATGCCGCCGCGCGCCCTTCCACGGTCGAGGCCGCTAGCTTACGATCACGGAACAAGTGCACTTGATACTGGCGGATGTGTTCGGGTCCTAAGCGCTCCGGCGGTTTGCCAAAGTAGCGGGCAAAATCCTCGACTGCCTTGATGTAGCTTCTTACGGTATTCTGAGCGTAATTACGGCGCTGGAGCTCATCCAGCATCAACTTTCGTAAACGGGTCACAAGACCTCCTTGTGACCCAGACTATTTACCCGCGATCGACCACTACCGCTCCTAAAACCATCCCGCGCAGCGTCCCCGCGCAAGCGGTTAGTTCAAACGCCGTTGGGACCAGCTACCAAAACGGCTGGTAGACGCGCTGCGGCGGCGTGAACTGCCTTCGCAGGCTTTACTCACGTCGCTGTTAGACGATAACCGGCGGTTCAGTCCTCATGAACAGCACGACGACATCACGGTGGTCGTAGCGCGCTGCAGAGGGAATTAGGGGATTGGTCGCAGGCTTGCGCGGCGGGCGTATTGTTTCCGGCTTTTTCAAGCGAATACAAAGGAGGAGGGGATGGTGTTTGCTGTCGCGATGTGCATCGGGGGATGGAGGCGGACTTGCCGGGACTGATCATTTCAGCGATTTTCTCGCCTTTGTCATATGATGGATGCCCATGCAAAGACTCACCGAGGGCCCGGAGCTCAAGAAGTCGACAACGTGGACACGTTCGTTGCTCTCCTGGCAAACCGTCGCCGCACTTGGAGTGTTAGCGGTAATGGCCGTACTCGCTGGCGGCCCGGCCCTGTTTCTTGAGTCGCCCACCTATGACGAGATCGCGCACATAGCGGCAAGCATCACCTACGTTAATAAGTTCGACGCGCGCTTCAACCCGGAACATCCGCCGCTCGCGAAGGTTCTCTGCGGAATTTCCATGGCTGCTGGAGGCGTGCGGGCAGATTACGGTTCGCCGCTCTGGACACAAAGCGAGAGTACGTTTGCTTCGTTTACGGGCGAGTGGGTGTTCGGTGATTGGGTAACTCTCCGCTGGAACGACCCACATCAAGTCATTTTTTGGGCGAGATTGCCCATGTTACTGCTGACGCTGCTGCTCGGTTGGTGTATTTATGTCTTCGCGAACCGGCTTGGGGGACGGTGGGCCGGCTTGCTGTGTCTTGCTATTTATGCAAGCACGCCGACTTTTCTGACATTCGGCCCTTTGGTTCTCACAGACGTCCCGATCACGCTGTTTGCGGTTCTGACGGCCTGGACGTTTGCATCGCTCTGGCAATTTCCGACGCGGTCCAACTTCTGGAGGTTCACGTTGTGCCTGGCTGGAGCGTTTCTCACAAAGTTTTCGTCGCTGGTGGTGCTGTTTGCGATCGTTATAGCCGCATTGACGACACGATGGGCGCCCAAGCTCGCTCAAACTAGCGGACAACCGCTCGACCGCCGCGAGCGAGACAAATGGCGCCGGCAGCGATGGGTCGCTACGGCCCGTGCGGTTATGATGGCCTGGCTTCTCGCGTATGTTTTTGGATTGATCCTCTCCTGGAACCAACCCACTGACTTACTTGCGCGGCTGGGTACTTCAATACCGGCCTTGGTGATTCGCAGACTGCTGGTTCCTTTTGTGAATTTCGGCTTGGGAGCGCTATTCGTACTCGCGCCAACGCGGCCAGCTGCATTTCTGCTCGGGCATTCCTTCCCTCACGGGACGCTGCTGTTCTTCCCCACCTTGTTCTTTTTGAAATCGATGCCCGGATTCCTTGCACTGCTGACGGTTACCGGAGGGCTGGCGCTGTGGGCCAGGCGAAAAAACCAAAAGACCGATGCATCGGCGATCATTCCTTCCCGGTACGCGCTGCATTGGCGGTTTTGGTGTGTCACGGTCCTCGTCTACAGCGCTGTTTGCCTCGTCAGTCACCTGGATGTGAGTATCCGTCACTTCACCATTCCGATCGCCATGTCGATCGTGCTGTTGGCGCCACTGCCGAGATTGATTTCACGGTTGGGTCGTTTCCATCGACGGATTGCTCTTGTGGCCGGAGGCACCGCAGGCGTACTCGCCGTTTCGTGCATGGCAACGGCAGTGCTTCACTATCCGTGGTACATGCCGTATGCGAATTTCCTCGGCGGCGGCAGACCGGCGTATGAGCTCTTTAGCGATTCGAACGCCGATTGGAATCAGGGCCTGTTTGCAGTAGAGGACTTCGCACGGAGCCACGGCCTTCAGCGCGTCCCTCTCGACTATTACGGCTCCTCTGAGCCCGAGCCGATCGTGCCTCAGGCCGTAGTTTGGAACTGCCAAAACCCGTCGGATGCCGATGCCGGCCAGTGGGTAGTCGTCTCCTCGAACATGATTCGCGACGCGGAAAACTGCGGCTGGTTGTTGCAATATCCCAGGCAAGCGATCGCGGGCGGCAGCATGTATGCCTTTCGTCTTCCCTCGCCGATTCCGCGGGCGGGTACCGCGGGTGGCCCGCCACTCCCGACGGCGCAAAAGGCACTATTCGCTTTCGGCGGTAAGAACCAGCCCGGATTCCGCGAAATGATGCTGATGATAGACCGCGCCCCATCGGGACTCGGCGCGTTCGTGCAGAAACAGATGGAAGAATACCAACGCCAACGGCAGCAGCAGCGGAAGCAACGGTAATTAGCTGCGCACAGCCCTGCATTCGCCGTTTTGGAACCTGGGACTGAGCAGCAGAAACTTCTCATTCTGTTTGTTACCGCGGTTCCCGAACCGGCAAGCTGGATGATGCTGGCATTAGGCGTGGCAGCCTTGTGTGGGATCGCATATAAGAAGAGACGCGAGCGCGAAGCGTAAGTAGCACTTCCGGCGCAGTAACGGCCCCTGAAACTCGTGGACGGGGGACACGCCTGCTACTCGGACTCGGGCGGTTGGACAAGCTTGCCCGTGTGTCCTCGAGTGGCTTTTACTCCGTTCGCAGGGCCTGAATCACATCGACTCGAGCTGCCCGCGCGGCGGGTATCACCGAAGCAGTGACGGCCGCAAGCAGCAGGACCGCCGCAGAGCCAGCTACCGGGAGCACGCCCGGAGTTTTCAGGCCGACCAGGAAACTGCCCGCCAGTTGCGCCAAGCCAAACCCGCAGGCAAAGCCGACAGCAAGTCCGCCGAGGGCCATGGCCGCGCCTTCGATAATGACGCGCTGCAGCAGATGCCGCGGCTGCGATCCCACCGCGAGGCGTATCCCAAACTCCCGCGTGCGTCCACTGACGGAGAATGCCAGCACGCCGGCAACGCCCACCACCGCAATCAGCAAAGCGACCCCGGCGAAGGCGCCGAACACCATAGCATTGAGCCGTTCGGGTGAGAGCACTTTGGCGCGGACGTCGGCAAGAGTCGCCGCGCGTTCCACCGGCTGGTCCGCGGACATCTTGTGCATAATACGCGTGATGGGCGTCACCAGAGCATAAGGATTAGAGCTTACGTGAACGAAGAGACGCCCTCCGCCCATAGCTTGCTCCTGATCGAAAGGACGATAGATGGTCATGGCCGGCTTGGGCACAACATTCACGTCGTCCATGTCGGCTACCACGCCGATGATGCGCAGCGGCTTGGTGTTGATCATGCCGGGCGGGAAGACCCGCAGAATCGGGTCAGTCCACATCACGTCATGGTTCAGCGCATTGGTCCTGGGAAACATCCGTTGCGCTAAGCTCTGGCTTACAATCGCGACGGGTCCGCTGCCCTTGCGGTCGCCATCGTTGAAATCGCGTCCTTCCAGAATAGGCAATCCGAGCGTCGCGAAAAATCCGGGTGAGATGACTCGAGTCTTAGCGCGGGGACGTTCCTCGCCCGGGGCGGGCACGTGCCCATCGGCCGAAAATTGGAGGCCGAAGTCGGAGCTGGCGTCGCGCCATGGAACGGTGTTGCCGACGGAAATGTTCTGAACGCCGGGCAATGCACGAATTCGCCGCGTTGCCTCGCGATAGTACTCCACCTCCTGGCTGGGCGTCCGTCCCAGATGCATCACCGGCACGTCCACTGCGAGCACGTGCGTATCGAAACCGGTCTGCACGGCTTCGAGTGAAAGCAGCGTCTTCACGGTTGCGCCGGCGGAGGCCACCAGCACGAAGGAGGCGGCAATCTGAACGACCGCGAAAACCCTCAATTTCCGATTCGCGGTGCCGGTGACGCGAGTGCTCCCGCTGCTTAGGGCGAATCCCTGAGCGCCGCCCGACGACGGCAGGCGCGGAACGAATGCCAGCAGCGCCGCGGCAAGGACGGCAAGTCCCGCTCCCACCCAGAGCATGCTCGAATCGACCGTGAGGTCGAGCGCTCGTATGGAGTATCGGGACATATAACGCGCGAGGACGGCCACCATCGGGCCCGCGATCAGCATGCCGAGAGCTGCCCCGGCGACGCACAGCAGGAGGCTCTCGGCCAACAGGGTACGACGCAAAGCACCGGCGCTGGCGCCCAGCGCCGCGCGGATGCCCAGTTCGCCTTCGCGGCGCACAGTCCGGGCCAAAATCAGGTTGGCGACATTCGAGCAGGCGATGACGAAGATCAGGATGGAGGCAATCATCAGCACCAGCAGTATGGTCCGCGCTCCCGATGTGAGCTCGTCGCGCAGCCTCACTGCACTGATTCGAAAGTCACTCTTGGCCGGGTAGTCTTCCGGATGCTGCCGCTTCATGGCCTGGTAAACCGTGCGCAACTCGGCGCGTGCCGTTTGCAGATCCACGCCGGGTGCGAGCCGGGCGAACAATTCGGTCATGCGGTGAATCCGGTCGGTGACCATGGTCGCCGATAGATGATGCGCGCTGGTCACGACATTGGCGATAATTTCCGTGTCCTGTGGATAGGGAACGCACGGCTCGAGAACGCCCACAACCGTGGCGCTGCGGGCATCAATAAATGAATCGAGCCGGACGGTTTTGCCGATCACCTTGGGATCGCTCTTCAGCACTGTCGACCAGAAACGGTATGTCAAAACTACAGCGCCCGCAGCCTTCGGACCATCGTCGTGGGCATCGAGCAGCCGCCCGAGTACGGGGCGCAGGCCCATGACCTGGAAATACGATCCATTGACTACCCCGGCGTTCACTGATCGCGGTTCTCCGAGCCCGACCATAGTGAATCCAATAACGGAGAAATCGCCGAACGAGTTCAGCGTTTTCACGCGTGAGCGCAGATCCGCGATCTCCGGTATTGAGAAGTTGGCGTTTTCGAATCCGCTGCCCGGCGCGCTCTGGCGGATGTAAATGAGCCGGCTCTCGTCGCGATTGACCAGAGGACGGAGCAACACGCCCCGAACCAGGCTGAACATCGCGGCATTGGCTCCGATTCCGAGGGCCAGGGTCACGATTACGGTCGCGGTGAGGCCTTTTGCGCGCGCAAGGGAACGGGCACCGACTTTCAGCTCGCGCACGAAAGACATCGTATTTTCGATCATTCCGCTATGGCCTCTTAGTGACAAGCTCTCAGCAAGTTTATCGCCGCTACTATGGTTTCACAAACAAAGGCCGTTGCCTTTCCTGAAAAATCGAGTTAGTGTTCATTTCCGGAATTCCTGGTTTCGGAACAGGGACAATAGACTGGAATCGCGCCATGGCAAAGACTGACTTCAAATCCGTGGACGAATACATTGCAGCGCAACCCGAAACGGTGCAGGGCATACTCGGCCTCGTGCGGAGAGCCATCCGCGAAGCCGTGCCGAGTGCCGAGGAAGCGATCTCATACAAGATGCCCACGTACAAACTCCACGGCGAGGCCGTGCTCTATTTCGCCGGTTGGAAGCAGCACTACTCGCTCTACCCCGCCGGCGAACGGCTCATAGCGGCATTGCAGGACGAGCTTGCGTCCTACGAAGTCCATAAGGGCACAATCCGCTTCCCGCTGTCCCAGCCAGTGCCCGTGAAGTTGATCGGACGCATTGCGAAGTTTCGGGCGAAAGAAGTTGTGGAGCGCGAGAAGGCGAAGGGCACCTCGCGCGGCTGATCGATCAGTGCATCCATGCCTTCGAGCGACGCTATTAGCCCTTGGGAGCGACAAATGCACTACAATGTAGTTCATGAAGACCGAAGTCTATAGCTGGCGTGTTTCGACGGAGGTGAAGACCGAACTGGAACGCGAAGCCCGCCGCCGCAAGACATCACTTTCGGGAATTCTCGATTTGGCTGCCCGCGAATGGCTAAACAAGAGTGGCGCTGAAAACGAGGGCGATGAAGAGCAAATGCGCCTTCAAACGGCAGCCTTGCAGTGTTTTGGCGCCTTCGCAGGCGATGATGCTTATCGTTCGGAGAACGCGCGCCAGGAAGTGCGCCGGCGACTGCGGCTGCGGCGGCATAATGGCCGCTAACGCGCTGATTGACACCGGGGCCATTCTAGCCCTGCTGGACAAACGAGACCGTTGGCACAGCGTTTGCGTCGAGGCATTTCCGCAACTCCGGCTGCCTCTGTTGACCTCCGAAGCAGTCCTAACGGAACTGTTTCACTTGGTTGGCGACAGCCGTCGGGAGATGGAAGTAGCCTGGAAATTTGTGCGCTCCGGCGCCGTCAACCTGGCGAATATCGAGAACTCAGAACTGCCACAAGTGCAAGCCCTGATGCTTCGCTATTGCGATCGCCCGATGGATTTCGCCGATGCCACGCTCGTGTATCTAGCGAAGCGCGAGGCGTTAACCACCATTTTCACGGTGGATCGCGGGGATTTCGAAACATATCGGATAGAAGGCCGCCGGCGGTTTCGGGTACTTCCGACGGGTCGGCCGTAGGCTGGCCGGTTCGTTTGAAGAAACGGTGCAATATGGACTTTCGTTCGCCGGTCCTACCGATCACCTGGTACAAGCCGATTTGTCGGTCCGTCTCTGGCGGACACTTTCCGAGTAGCGACGAAGCGGGAGTTATCGCTTTCCTCTACCCCGACAGCGCCGGACAGCGCATTCAGGTTTCGATCGTTCCGATGGAGGTCGTTTCACCTTGTTGCGCTTTAGGCCCGAGCACGTCGCGCATCACCGTTGCGAGATCGCGGAGTGCTTGTGCTCCGTCGCCGTAATAGGTTGAACCGTGCATAGTCGCCAGGGTTTTCGGCGCACGCTCAGCTAGCGATTCGAGTACGCGGCCGGTATGGTGGGTGTACGGCACGTAGTTCGCGAACGGGCCTGCCTCACTTTCCAGCAATGCCATCTTGCAGCGTTCCATTATGCTATCCCGAGTTGTTGGTTCTCGGTGGCCCCATTGATGAAAAAGGTCTGAGCAGAAGAGTGTGCGTTCGGATTCCTCAAAGAGAACGCCAGCGTCCCATCCATGAGGCACGTGCGGTGTAGGAATGAATCGAAAACTATACTTCCCAGTCGCCAAGACGTCATCCCTCGTCAAAACACGAGCGGGCCGTATAGCAAAATCATTCACGCTAACCAGGGCACCAACTAAGCCGCACACCGCCTGTGCTGCCGGTGCAAGCTCCAGCCAGTGGTTTAGAGCCCCACATTCATCTGATTCGAAATGGCTGAATCCGATGTGCCTGATCTTCGAGATATCAATCAGGCGTGAGATCTCTTCGCGCACAAGAGGAAACATGCTCCGCAATCCTGCGTGGAATAGCAGTGCTTCGTCGTCTCTCACAAGAAAATGACTGAACTCTAGATTGATCTCTGGAACGAAAACCGAGATACGGTACACATCCGCTGCAATCTCTGTTGTACTTGCCATGTTTCCTCCGTTTGCTGCCACCTATGCCTCGATCGGTCCCTCATTCCGAACTGATTTGCGGCGACTTCGAAGCCTCTGCCGGCTCATTGCGAACGCTCATGGGCCGATTATATGCGACGGCGCTAGCGACTAATCACTAAATCATTCCTGATTCACTTTGGGGCGCGTGGAATCGTAACGGCGCGACGAGCAGATGTGAACTTCGTTGCACGGCGATTGGTCCTGGACGACGGCCACCCGGAAACTATCCCGAATTTAGCGGTGTTGCAGGATTACAACCGGTAAACGCGGTTCCGATCAATAGCGACTGCCACCTGTCCGATTTTTCAGCAAATACGAATTGAAAAGTACGACCACCGTAACTGCATGTCTTGATAGGCGCAGCGCTTCTAATAAATGTTATTGATCTTGTACCGCGGTGGGTTGAATCCAAGCGCCGTTTCCCGCTGAATCCCAAACCGCGAAGCGCACCCACTTCTTACCGTTTGCGTAAAACGGGATCTTGAAATGCCTGATCCCGAATGGCGCTCGTATCGGTCAAGTCGATGATCTTGCGGTCGACCTTCGTGCCATCGCTCCAGACCAGTTCGGCGAATTCGAGAGGGAATGTATATTCGATGGTCGCGCTGTAGACGGATTTCGCCCCGCGGCCTTCCACGCCCCAATTGTGGAAGAGAATTTCTCCCGTGGTGCCAAAGAAATTGCCGGCTCGAATGCCCTCCACAATCGGAGCCCAGTTTTCGTTATATAGAGGTACGCGGTCCAATTTCAGGTAATTCACCGCCAGTTGCGGATAAGTTTCATCTTCGGGCCACTTAGTGTACGTGTCGCCCTCCGCAATCATGAACTTTGGTTTGGGAGCCCAGTTGCTCATGTCGTCCAGGACGCCGAAGCAGCGCGTTTCGCAAAGCCTCTTTTCGGAAAGATCCACGGGCAGCGATTCCCAGGATGCGCCGATGAAGCGATCGCTCAGAAAGAAATTCTTATCTTTATAAGCTTCCGGATAACCTTCGGAGCTCTTCGTGCGCGGGTGCGCTGTCCAAATGATGCCGTGTTCCCGGTTCACCATGTTCAGGACGTCTTCGGCGGAACCGAGATGATAGACCTGACCATAGGTGGGATCCTCTTCGATGAAGTGTTGGTCGGCAGGCCGCGGGGTCGCGTGAGAGAAATAGATTGGTTTGGGCGTCATCAGGTACCAGTGGCCGCCCAAATACGCGTTTGGCTCTTCCGCCGGCATTACTAAGAAATCTTTGTCGGACATCCTGCGCGAACCCTCGAAGTAGACTTTTTGTTCCGCGAATCGCTTGGGGCCGGGATCGCGTGGATCGGAATCGTCGTGAAAGTCGCCTAGGTAGACGATGTTGATGCCGAGCCCGCGAAAGACTGGCACCCAGCCGGGCTGATAATCCAGAGTGTTGCGATCGCGAAGCATCTCGTTGTAATCCAAGTGATAGTGCCCTGTCAGGACTTTGAACCCGGGCACTGGCTTGAAGACATCGTTATGCGTGTAGGCGAGGACCGCTTGCTGTGTTGCGCGGCTGGTTCTCGCGCTGAGGTAGTAGTAAACCGCCATGTGCTGGAGCGTGCCGGGCGGAGCGTTGTACAGAGCGAAATTATCCCATTCGGTTCGAGAAGTGCCGGTACGCTTCTTCCAGATCGCATCGGTAACACCCCAGGGCACGTAACCTTCTCCCCGCTCCGGCTGCATGACTCCCAGCGAGAAGCTCTTTTCGTCGTCCTTCCGGTAGTAGACATAGCCGAGATTTACTTCGTTTTCGCGGGCGAAAAAGAATTTGTGTGGCGGCGGGAAGATGGCCAGCGATCCGTGTCCGGTATCTAGAATTTCGAGACGGTTACGCGCACGCAAGTTGATGGGCTTGTCATTGGGCGCTCCGCCGAAGGAGTATTGTTGCCATTGGCGGGCGGTATCGCGCCAGACGAGCTTCTGGTCGTCGATAGCGAAGCCTTTCAAGCCTGCTTTATAAATGTAGGCGACCGACGGCTGATTGGTTTTTGCGACTGCTTCCTGCCGCAGCAGGTTCGACCCTTTGTAAACGGTGAACTTCAGATCGCCCGAAAACAAGCCCAAGATCAGACCATCGAAGGTCACACTTACACGAGCGCCCTCGATGGTTACGCTGCAGCTTTGGGAGTTGTAACTGACGGAAGCTCGCTGAATCTCGCCGGCTTTGCGCGGCAGATCGGTGGTGTCGTGGCCGCCGGGAACGACCAGCGGCGCGTCCCAGAACGTATTCCACTTTCTGACGTCTTCCTCGGCGGGCGTGTCGATGCCAAACGTCTGGAGCAGCTTGCGCTGGGTTAATGAGATGCGCCGCCGGCCTGTGGTTACTTCGAAGTCCGGGATTAAATTCTTTGCGAGGACGTGCCACGCACCGCCGCTGCTTGCGGCCAATTGCTGGACGAGCGGATGTCCTTCCTGAATCGTGAACTGCGCTTGCAGCTGCTCTCCGGCTTCGCCTGACCAGGTAAGTTCAAGGGCTCCTCGAATCATCCTGGCGCGTAATCCCTCGACTGGCTTGTAGCCGTCGAAATTGCACTGTAGTGATTGAGCTGCCGCTATTGTCGACAGCACGGCAATGCCCAGCAAGAATCTGCCCGCTTTCATGGCTCGCCTTGTTTTCCTTCCGATTCAGTCTACAGAAGGGCTTCGCGGAGTGGCGGGCTGTGTAGTTAGGCCCGAAGCCATCGCTCAAGATTTTGAGTTATGCTGATCGGCATGATTCGCCGCTTACCTGGTGTGAGTGTGACAATGCCAGTTCTCGCCGTCTTTTTGTTGAGCGTTGGCAGTCTGGTCTTGCCCAGGCGCCTGGGGCTGCGGCTTCGCACATCGAATCGGTCCAGGATCTCGTCAACCGCCTGACTCCGGACCAGAAGCAGTCGTTTGATGAGGCGATGAAGGCCTTCGGCGCGCAAAACTACTCCGATGCACTCGCAACATTCAAGCAAATGCTCACACAAGTGCAGGGCGATCCGGTTATCGCGAAATTTGCCGGCGAAGCAGCCCTCAACACCGGAGATGCACCCTTTGCCCTGACGGTTCTCAAGCCCGTTGCGACAAGCGATCCTGCCGATTGGCAGGCTGGCGCGCTTCTCACGCGCACCTGCGCTGAGTTGGGCGACACAACTTGCCGCGATTCAGGGATGGCGCACATGCTCGACCTGCACCGGCAAGGCATTACGCCTCGACGCATGCAGCAGTACATACTGGAACATCTCAAAGTGGGTGAAAACACTTTGACGATTCGGACCTCGCTCGAACCCTGGGGCTACTACAAGGTCTACGATTTGGGACAAGTTTCGGGCAACGATGGCAGCATCTTTCTTCGCATCACGCTCGAGAGCGCCGATGCGGATCAGATCGACTTCGCCCAAAAATATCCAAAAGAAGCTTCCGAGGGCCTCCGCCGCTTTTCTCTCGACGCGTACCGCGAGACTGGATTAAACGCCAATGGGCAGCGCACTCAGACCCACTACACTTACAAATTCTTTGTGGGCCAGCCGGGGTATCAGATGGTCAGAGACGAGTTCATCAAGATTGCAACCGGAAGAGCTATCGCGATGAGCAGCCGGACGAATCTGACGGTTCCGTGAGGTCGGTATCGGCACGCTTCAATTGTCCTCGCCTAGGGGCTGGCCGGGTGGGGGTTCGGCGGGCTTGGGGAGCTGGAGGGATTTTGGATCGCGCTGGAACGTGGCGATCAGGTCCAGGGCGTATTTGAGATCCGCTTCCGGATGCGTGGTGGTCAAGTAAGTCTTCAGGTCGTTCACTTTATCTGTTGCAATGGCGCGTACTTCGGTTGGCGCAGTCTGGTCTAACGCTAAATCCATCAAGCGCGTGAGGACAACATAATCGACTGCGTGCGCGACTTCGCGTTGTAAGCCGGTGCGGTCCTTGGCGCGCCAGGTTGCGGCCATTAAGGTATCGATCACCTCGCGCAAGCCGGGGCAGTCGTGCTGCTCGGCGTGATACTGCACCAGACGGGCGGCGCGCTGCGCATTCAGAATTAAGCTGACCGTCATGTCGGCGGAAGCTTCGGCGGCCGAGAGCGGATCGAACGTTACGCCGGTCCGGGACGAAAACGTTTCGACTGTGCGGGGATAACCGGGCGGGCGCGGCGGGATGAGGTTCAGGATGCGATCGGGCAAAGTCAACGTGGAGGGATCGATCGTTTCAAGAAGAGCTTTAAGGGCGCGGCGCTGCTCGGCGGCTGGAACGATTTCAGTGATCGGCTGGCCATCGCCGCGCACAGCATAGGTGTATGTATTCCCGCCGAGCACCTTGCTGGCAGCTTCGATTTGATAGCGGTCGACGAAATAAACCGGGACCAGCACGTTTTCGAGCATCGCCATGGGCGTGCCGACGGGGATGTTGTTCTCGCCGAAACGCGATAGCGCGATGGAGCGAACGCGCATCATGCGGTTCAACTCATCCACTGCATTTGGTCCGTTATCCCATAGATGCGATTTAGGATTCGCGCTGCCGGGCGGACGGCTATCGGCATCGCTGATGAAGGTCAGGCCGTGGTGCGCGGCATCGGTGATGATTTTATCGAGCGCCTGATGCTGATCCGTTCCGGGCGCGAATTGCGAATAGCCCCAGCGGATGGCAACCTTGTCCCAGGCGCCAATGCCGGCTGGGTAGGCATGCGACAGATCGAGCGTGTTGTCGGGCCGGATATCGATCTGCGGGCCGGGATAATCCATGACCGAAGCGTTGCCTTGCGTGCTGGCGATGTAGTTATGCGCGAGTCCGAGGGTATGTCCGGTTTCATGGGCCGCGAGTTGACGAAGACGCGCATAGACGGCTTGGCTGAGCGGAGCAGTGTTGTCGCCGCCCGGAGCGTAGGGCGCCAGGAGGCCTTCGAAGATGAGGTAATCCTGATGCATGCGCAGCGAACCGAGGGTGACGATGCCTTTGAGAATTTCGCCGGTTCGGGGATCGGTGATCGCGTTACCGTAAGACCAGCCACGGGTGGAACGGTGCACCCATTGGATCACGTTGTAGCGTATATCCATTGGATCAACATCCGGCGGTAAAACTTTGACCTGAAAGGCATTGTGGAATCCAGCGGCTTCGAAAGCCTGATTCCACCAGCTTGCTCCTTCCATAAGCGCGGCGCGAACATCGGGCGGCGCGCCGGAATCAACGTAATAGACGAGCGGCTGGACGGGATCGCTGACGGCCGCGGTAGGATCTTTTTTCTCGAGACGGTGGCGGACGATATAGCGCCGCTCGACGGGTTCGTTGATCGGCGAGGAGTAGTCTTTGAATTCGATGGAGAAGTAGCCGGCGCGCGGGTCTTGCAAGCGGGGTGTATAGCCGGGTTCGGGAAGCGCAACGAAAGACTGATGCTCGCGCACGGTGACGGCATCGGGCGTGGGCGTCACCTGTTGGATGTATTTGCCGGTGGGCTCGCCGGTGAAGGTAATGGTAGTTTCGACTTCGGTGTTTCTAGGGAAGGCCTTAGTGAGCGGCAGATAAAAATCGGTGCGCGTGGGATCGAGCTTATATGGACCTTGCTTCTGACGCTGAAGATCGCTCGCGACGCCGGCCGCGTCGCGCAAAAAGAAATTGGTCGCATCCACCAACACGCGCGAACCATCTTCGGCGGCGACATCAAAACCCCACAGCGTAGAGCGGGCAAAGGAGTCGCGTTCGGCGCGGCGCTCGGCCGCATCGGCGCTGGTGGCGCGGAAGCGATAATTCGATTCGATGAGTAAGACGCGCGGACCGGAGCGCTCGAATTGAACCACCATGGCGGGATTCATTCTGCCGCGATCCAGTTCCAGATCGTTCGATCCAATGCCGGCCGAGAGCGCGGTGATGTAGAGAAACTCCTGATTGAAGCGATCGATTTCAAGCCACATCTTGCCGCTGTGTTCGTCCCAGTAGAGCGGGAAAAAGCCTTCGAGCTTCTGCAATCCAGCGATGCGGGAAGCGAAGGTTTGCGGCTCGGAATTGGGAGAACGTTGAGCGGCAAGTGGAAGCGTGGAAATCAGAAGAAGAGCGATAAGAAATCGTTTGGCCACGGAGAGCTATTGTCGCATCTTCTTATGAAAACGATTTTTGAGCTTCAGGAATGGCCGCTCAATCAGGACGTGCAGAGCGGAGGCTAAGACGATCGCGACAATCAATTGCGAGATCAGAGTGGGAATCAGATGCTGGAAATGAATAGGTCCGAGAAGCCGCGGCCATAAAACATCCTGCGCATAGCCATGGCACAGATATAAGGAATAGGAGATTGCTCCAAAGTACCGGGCGGCTGGATTGTTCAAAAATGTTGTGGGCCGGCAAATAACCGAAATCAAAATGACCGCAAGCAGATACACCGGAACATCCGGCAGGCTCTGAAACACAAAAACCAAAACCAATGCACAGACCGGCGTCAGCCGATGCCTCAGCCAACCGGGAGCAACCCAGCCCCGCTTCGCCAAAATGGCAATGAGGCACCCGAGCACAATTGGGTCCAGGTGCGCATCGAACGCGAACCAGGTATAGGTCCGGTAGCCAAGGGAGACCAGGAGACTGCGATACAGCGGTTCGAAGATCAGCACGCCGATGAGAATTTTGATGAGTTTTTTTCTATCCACCCGCGTCAGAATCAGCGGCCACAACAGATAAAATTTCTCCTCCACGCCCAGCGACCACGCCTGCGTCATGAAGCCGTAGTGTTGCCGGATCGCGGCGTAGTAATCGCCTAAGTAAAAGAAATACGCCCAGCGCCCCGCAAACGGGCCGGCAAACCGGCACAAAATCCACACAAGATAAAACACCGGAAAAAGCCGCAAGGCACGACGGATATAAAATTGCCGTTTGTCGAGCCGCCCCGTTCCATCGAGTTCCTTTAGCAGCAGCCAGGTAATTAAGAGGCCGCTTAATTCGAAGAAGAGAGTAACTGCCAATGGCCCCGGAAATAGATAAGAAAGATTCCACGGGATCAAGTAATGCCAGACGACGACGGCAAGCGCCGCCATGCCTCGCAAGCCATTGAGGCTGGGAATCTCACGTTTCGAAAGATTGACAATCAGCGGATTTGACGTTGGTTGAGGGATTCGGGACATTCCAACGCGTGCCGCAACTCCACAGTAATTCCGTGAGCAAGGTGTAGCGCTTTAAGTTTTCTTAAGAGTTCGGACGCGATGGGAATGCGTGTTGGAGGATTGTGAAGAGATGCCGTTATCGTTGCTGCTCATCGACGACGATGCCGAGCTGTGCGCCATGATGAAGGAGTTTTTCTTCCAGATGGGCGGCCAGCTCGACTGTGCATACAACGGCCGCGATGGGCTGTCGCGCGCGCTACAGAATTCATACGACTTAGTGATCCTGGATGTGATGCTGCCGGTCGTCAACGGGTTCACGGTTCTGCAGCAGTTACGGCGGCGCAAGGAGGTGCCGGTCATTATGTTGACGGCGCGAATACATCCGCACGACCGTATCGCAGGTTTGGATCGAGGAGCCGACGATTATTTGCCGAAGCCGTTCGATCCCGACGAATTGCTGGCACGCGTTCGCGCGGTGCTGCGGCGCACGGAGCCGGCGCTGCGGCAGAGCGGAGATTCAGTCAAGATGTTTGGCGATATCGAAGTGAATGCCGGTACCCGCCAAGTCTGGAGCGCGGGCAAAGCAGTGGAACTCACTGCTTTGGAGTTCGACATTTTAGACCTTCTGATCCGGTCTGCCGGCCGGATCGTGCCGCGAGACGAGATCATGGCGGCTTTATTCGAGCGCGAAGCCACGCCCTACGACCGTTCTCTCGACGTACACATCAGTCACTTGCGCAAGAAGCTCGAGCATGGCAGCGCTCTTATCCGCACAATTCGCGGCACAGGGTACGTGTTCTCGGCGGGGCCGGAATCGGGTGTATGAAATCTCTCTACACCGGAATTCTGATTGCGATGTTGGGAACTCTATCGCTATCGCTGATCGTGTTCCTGCTGATCTCGGATCATGTACAGAAAAGCGCTCTTTATCCCGTGTTTGAGGCTATGGACGAGTTGGAACTCGAGCACGCACGCGCTGCGCTGGACCAGGGCGGTCCAGCAGCGGTATCGGCCTACATGGAGCGGTTGAACCGGCTGTTCGGTGTATCTCATTATTTGCTCGACTCGCATGGCGTGGATGTCGCGTCCGGTCAAAACCGGGCCGCGCTGCTTCCCCGCCCTCCATTGCGTAAATCGCGCGGTTCTGTGAACCGGCGTTTGACGATCACGCACGAGTCGACGGATGGACGCTACTGGTTTGTAGCTGTCGATCCGAGACAACCGAATAGGTGGACGTTTTTCCCCTACTATCTTTTAGTAATTGGGGTGACTGGCATGTTGTGCTGGTTGGCAGCAGCCGCGGTGGTATTACCCATCCGGAAGATAACAGCCGCCCTCGATCGATTCGGGCACGGGGATCTGGCAGCGCGCGTAACCATGCGGCGGCAGGACGAAATCGGAGCCCTGGCACGGTCCTTCGATGCGATGGCAGAGCGCATTCAGAAACTGGTTCTCAGCGAGCGCAGACTGCTGGAAGATATATCGCACGAGCTGAGATCGCCGCTGGCACGGCTGAAATTCGCCGTCAGGCTGGCCCGGACGAGCTCCGATGCCGATACCGCGTTCGAACGCGTGCAGCGCGAGGTAGACCGGATCACCTCCCTCGTTTCGGAGCTTGTCGAGCTGACGCGGACCGAAGGAGATCCGCTCGCTCAAAAAGCGGAACCCGTTCACCTCGGGAAGGTTGTTGAAGAGACGGTGCGCGACTGCCGGCTGGAAGCTGAATTTCGGGGCTGCACGATACATCTCGAAGGACACGTTTCCTGTGAGATTTCAGGCGATCGCGAACTACTTCGGCGCGCAGTGGAAAACGTACTGCGGAACGCGATTCGGTATTCACCGGAACGGTCGGCGATCGATTTCGCTCTATCCGAAAACGCGGGTGCGGCAATCATCGCGATCCGCGATTACGGCCCGGGCGTCGCTGACGAAGCGCTGACGCAAATCTTCGAGCCATTCTTTCGGGTTGAGGAGGACCGGGATGCCGCAACCGGAGGAATGGGTCTCGGTCTGTCGATCGCAAGACGCGCCGTGCAAGTGCATCACGGAACGATCGCCGCACAGAACGCTCATCCCGGGTTATGCGTGCACATTGTGCTTCCAGTCACGAAGGCCATTGTCCGTCCGGCACGATGCGTATAAACTGAGCTAGTCGATTCCTGTGTCCGGAGAACGTCACATACTCATCATTGAGGACAATCCGGGAGATGTTCGCCTGATGAAGGAAGCTCTTCGTGATTTGCAACCGCCGGTTACGATTCATGTGGCGGAAGAGGAGCAGCAAGCTCTGCAGTTTCTGGCTGAGCAGCGCCGCCCACAGCTCATCTTTCTGGATTTCAATCTGCCGAAATCGGATGCGCGGCAGTTGCTGCGGCGCATTAAGGAAGACGAGCGCCTGCGTGTGATTCCGATTGCGGTACTCACCACTTCCGACTCGGAGCGGGACATTCGGGAAGCGTATGAACTGCACGCCAACTGCTATTTGCGGAAACCGGTGGACCTGGATGGATTCTTCAACACGATCCGCGAGTCGACCCGTTTTTGGCTGGACGTAGCCTATACTCCGACCGGGATGGGCTAGCGGCCGGGAAGAAATCTCATCTGCTATGATGCTGTGCGCATGCGCCCTTACTCGATCGGAGTGGATCTGGGCGGCACCAATCTGCGCGTGGCGGCGATCGATGCAGCAGGCGAAGTATTGGAGCAGACGTGCCGGCCCGCGGTATACACCAGAGGGCCGGAGCGTGTCGTCCAACAAATCCGCGATGTAGTAGAAGAGACGCGCGCGCGAATCGGCCTGGGCGAGTTGCGCGGAGTCGGCATCGGGGTGCCGGGCTTCCTGAACATGGAAACCGGCGTTGTGATGCGGGCGGCCAACCTTCCCGGTTTTCAAGGATTCCCGATTCGGGATCAAATTCAAAAAGCGCTGGGGACGCCCATCGTTCTCGAAAACGACGCGAATGCGGCGGCGTTGGGCGAGATGTGGATGGGCGCGGGTAAGGATGTGAAAGATCTGATTCTCATCACGCTGGGCACGGGCATCGGCGGGGGAATCATCGTAAATGGAAACGTGCTGCACGGCTTCCTCGGAATGGCGGGCGAGATTGGACACATGACCGTTTTTCCGGATGGGAATCCGTGCGGCTGCGGCAACTGCGGATGCCTGGAGAAGCACGCCTCGGCGACCGCTATCGCGGCGATGGGACGCATGATGCATTTCGGCAACGATGTAACGGCCGAACAGGTGCATGAGCTGGCGGCGGCGGGAAATGAGCGGGCGAAGCAGATTTTCGAGTGCGTGGGGCGAGCGCTGGGAATCGCACTTGCGAATCTAATTAACTTGTTTAATTTTCCGCTGTACTTGCTGAGCGGCGGTCCGCTACCGGCTTGGGACATGTTCGCGCCGGCGCTGTTTCAGGAGATTCGGAAACGGTCGTTTACCTATAGCCGGAACGGGACTCGGATCGAGCGCGCTGTGCTGGGGGCGGATGCGGGATTGTTTGGCGCCGCATATCTGCCGTTTCAGCAGGCGGTGTACGTCGAGACGACGGTTATTCTGCAGTAAATCGGCGCTATGTTTTGGCTAGGGCTGGACGTTGGAACGGGCGGATCGCGGGCCCTGCTGGTGGATGCGGCGGGAAGGGTGCACTATTCGTTCACGGCGCCGCACGCGGAGATGCAGATGGCCCGGCCGTTATGGGCCGAGCAAGAGCCCGAGGATTGGTGGCGCGCTTCCCGGTTGGCGATTGCGGGCGTGCTGCGGGAAGCGAACGCGGACGGAAGCGCGGTCTCGGGCATTGGCTTGACGGGCCAGATGCACGGGCTGGTGCTGCTTGACGCGCAGGGCGCGGTGATCCGGCCGGCCTTGATCTGGTGCGATCAGCGCAGCCAGCGGCAGGTGGATGCGATCAACGCGCGCCTCGGAGCCGAGGCCGTGCTGCGCGCGACCGCGAATCCCATGTTGACCGGATTCACGCTTCCGAAATTACTCTGGGTGCGCGATCACGAGCCGAAAAAATTTGAAGCCGTGCGGAAATTGCTGCTTCCCAAAGATTACGCACGCTACAAATTGACGGGTGAATTTGCAACCGACGTATCGGACGCGAGCGGAACGGCGCTGTTCGACGTGACGCATCGACGCTGGTCGAAAGAAATGACCGGCGGCCTGGGGCTGGATGCGAGTATTTTGCCGGCCGCGTATGAATCGAATGTCGTGACCGGGCGGGTCAGCGCGGACGCTGCGGCGGAAACGGGGCTGGCGGCGGGCATCCCGGTGATGGCCGGCGCGGGAGACCAGGCGGCGAGCGCGATCGGCAACGGGATCGTCGAACCGGGAACGGTTTCCTGCACGATCGGCACCTCGGGCGTGGTGTTCGCGTATCTGGCGCAGCCGGCGTACGACGCGGCGGGGCGCGTGCATACGTTTTGCCACGCCATTCCGAACGCCTGGCATGTCATGGGCGTCACGCAAGGCGCCGGGCTGAGTTTGCAGTGGTTCCGGAACCGGCTGACGCCGGATTTCAGCTACGACGATCTGACGGCGGAAGCGACGCTGTCGCGGGCGGGCGCGTATGGTTTGTATTGGCTGCCGTATTTGATGGGCGAGCGGACGCCGCATCTGGATGCGAACGCGCGCGCGGCCTGGATCGGACTTACGGCGAGACACCAGCGCCCGGATTTAATTCGGGCGGTGCTCGAAGGGGTTTGCTACAGCCAGAAGGACGGGCTGGAGATTATCCGCGAATTGGGCGCCGCGCCCTCGCTGGTGCGGTTATCGGGCGGAGGCGCGAAGAGTCCGTTCTGGCATCAACTGTTCGCCGACATTTTTGATCTGAAGGTGGCGACGCTGGAGACGCAGGAAGGCTCGGCCTATGGAGCGGCTCTGCTGGCGCTGGTAGGGACGGGCGAATACAAGAGCGCTGCGGAAGTTTGCAGCCAAGCTGTGAAAGAAGTCAGCGTAAAAGAGCCGCAGACAGATGCAGCGGAGTTCTACGCGAAGCGCTATGCGATTTATCGATCGCTGTATCCGGCTTTGAAAGACACGTTTCGAGCCATCGGCGATTTGGATGGGTAGCCACCCGGTCCTGTTTCTGGAATTTCTTGATGAATCGCATCATTATGAATGAATGCCGAAACCGAGCCGGAAGCGTAAGCGACCAAGCCATGTCGCTCAGAAGGTGTTAAAAATTGGCAAGCTAGGTCGCTTATGCTTTCGGCTCAGTTTCGAAAAACAGGGACGGACCGGATGGCCGGGTTAAGTCGCTTACGCTCCTTGGCTCGGTTTCAAGGGTCCAGGCGTGTGGGCTTTTCATCGCCGTCCATGTGCGATCGGTTCATCCAATACAGTTTCGGCGTGATCGCGTCGTGAGACATGGCATAAATGACGAATTGGCGGATGGCTGAGGAGATCGACGCTTGCTATCACAAATTGTGATGCCTTCAGGACCTCGATTACGGCAATTAGCGGATGGCTGAAGACGGCTTCCGGTATGGCGAAGTTGCTTTGCCGGTGCCGGTGGACCGGCTGTTCACGTATGAGTTTCCGCCGGCGGTGCGCGAGTACGCGCGCGCGGGCTGCCGTGTTTGGGCGCCGTTCGGCAAGCGCAAGCTGACGGGCGTCGTGCTGCGGGTGCACAACGACGCTCCCGAGCAAGAAGTCCGCGAGATCTTGCGCTTGCTCGACCGGGAGCCGGTGCTCGACCCGGAACTTCTGAACCTCGGGCAATGGATGGCCGAATACTATTGCGCTCCGGTGGGCGAAGTATTCAAAGGCATGCTTCCGTTGAGCGGAGAGCTGCGCCGCAGCAAAATTTATTCGTTAACGGAAAAGGGACGCGAGGCCGCGCGTCAGTTGGCGTTCGAGCCGGCACCGGCGATTCTCGAATCGCTCGCAGAGCGCGGACGGACGGCGGAGTATCTGGCCAAACGGGTCCCGGGGGCGCGCACGGCGCTCCGCGGATTGCTGCAGCGCGGCTGGGTGGCGGCCGAAGAAGCGCAGCAGGAGCGCGATCCGCTGCGGACGACGGCAGCGCGGCTGCAGACCGAATTCTTACGCAGGCCTGCGGAAGGCCTGAAATTAAAGAAGCAGGAGCGCGAACTGCTCGCCTTTCTGGAGCTGCATCCGGGGCGGCACAATTTAGCGGAGCTGGGCGAAACCGTCAAGAAGGCGGGCGAAAGCGCGCGCGCACTGGCGCGCTTCGAATTGATCAAGCTGGAACCGGAATCCGTTACCGCTCCGGCTGAGTTCGTGCGCCCCGTTCCGGTCTTGAATACGCACCAGCAAGAAGCTTTCGCGGCGATTCGAAGCGCGCTGGAGGCGAACCGCTTCCAACCGTTTCTATTGCAGGGCGTGACCGGATCGGGCAAAACAGAAGTGTATCTGCGCGCGATTGAAGCCGCGCTGGCGCTGGGTAAGAATGCGCTGCTGCTGGTGCCGGAGATTGCGCTGACGCCCGCCATGGCGGGACAGTTCTTTCATCGATTCGGGGACCAGGTTGCGATTCTGCACTCGGCATTTGGTGATGCGGAGCGGGCCGAACAATGGAGGCGCATTCGCGGCGGCAAGGCGCGGGTGGCGATTGGAACGCGGTCGGGCGTATTCGCTCCGGTTCAAAATTTAGGGCTCGTCATAGTCGACGAAGAACACGACGGGAGCTATAAACAGCAGGAGACGCCGCGCTATCACGGCCGCGATGTGGCGTTGATGCGGGCGAAAGAAGCCGGAGCGGTAGCGGTGCTTGGCTCGGCCACGCCCGGCGTGGAAACGCGCTACAACGCGGAGCAAGGGAAATATGCGATGCTGCGCCTGCCGGAACGGATCGCGCAGCGGCCGCTGCCGGAAGTGCAGATCGTGGACATGCGGGTGGAGTTTCTGGAGACCAAACGGCAGGCGATTTTTTCGCGCAAGCTGCTGGAGGAGATTAGCCAGCGCCTGGGGAACGGCGAGCAGACCATGCTGCTGTTGAACCGCCGCGGATTTTCAAGTTTCATGGCTTGCCGCGCCTGCGGCGAGCGGCTGCTGTGCACCAACTGCTCCGTGGTGCTGACGCATCACAGGCGCGACCGGCGCATGCTATGCCATTACTGCGGGTATGCGGAGAAGATTCCGTTGGAGTGCCCGAAGTGCGGCAGCGATTACATACAGTTTCTGGGCAGCGGATCGGAGCGCGTGGAGGAGGAGTTGCATCAGCAGCTTCCGGCCGCGCGCATCGCCCGGCTCGATCGCGATAGTGCCCGCGGCAAGGGCGCCTTCGAACGGATTCTGCACGCCTTCCGGGAAGGGCAGATCGACATTCTGGTGGGCACGCAGATGATCGCCAAAGGGCATGACGTGCCCAACGTCACGCTGGTGGGCGTGGTGCTGGCCGACATCGGGTTAAGCATGCCGGATTTCCGTGCGGCGGAGCGGAGTTTTCAGCTCCTGACGCAGGCAGCCGGACGGGCGGGCCGCGGCGATACACCAGGACGCGTCGTGGTGCAGACTCTGAATCCGGATCACTACGCTGTCCGGTTTGCAGCGCAACAGGATTATGAAGGTTTTTACAGAAAAGAGATCGAATTTCGCAAGTGGCTGCGTTATCCGCCGTTCGCCGCTTTAGCGAATGTGCTCGTGCGGGCGGAAAAGCAGGAGGACGTGCTACGGATGGCGAGTGCGTTGGGGATGATGCTGAATCCGCCGCCCCCTGGGCTTCGCGTGATGGGCCCGGCCGAAGCCCCCATGCTGCGCCTGAAGAATGAATTCCGCTATCAAATCCTGTTGAAAGCCGCTAGCCGCGCGGTTTTGCGGGAGGTCGTGAACCAAGCGCGAGCCTTCGCGGAGAAAGACAAGTGGAGCGCAACGGCACTCGTGATCGACGTAGACCCGATTAGTCTGATGTAGGTACACTGCGCGCCGCATGAATGCAATCACATGCCGCAATGAAATGTTTTAATAACTGGGGTTTTCCCGGAAACAAACGTTGATTTTTTCCCTGCCACCTCACAAGATGGAAGCTAGGTGGGATCGGAGGCTTCGAGCCGTGAGCAGTATGGCGGGTCGATTGAAGTATTCAGGGTATGACAAAAAATAATGCGATGAACGGCATGGCTGCAAGCGCTGCGGCAGTTAGTGCTGCTGCCGTAAGCGGATTAAGTGTTTCCGAGCAACCGAAGACGAGCAGACCAGTAGTAACGGCTGCCGCGGACGCTGCCGTCGGAAGCATGGAGCATTTTGTCGATCCAGGCGTTTTTGCAGTCGATCACTTCCTGAGCGAAGAACAGGAAGCTGAGATTTTGAGCAGCCTGGATTCAACCACGCCCTGGGAGTGCTAGCCCAAGCAGTTCACTAGTCGCTCAGATGTATTAATGCGCTGGTGCCGCGCGGTGGCGAGGTTGGACGTGCCCGTAACCTTGCAACTGCTCCAGAATCCGGCGCTCCTGTTCCTCGGTCACAAAATCTTCCACCGCGAGCACGCCCGGGTCCTTTTCGGGCACCATCAAAATCCTGAGAACGAAGTAAGTACCTAGGCGCACGCAAGAGCGCACCACGCCCTTTCCTTTGTAGTAGCTATTTTCGAGGTATACTTTTGTTTTCTCGGCGACTTCCCGGGAACTCCGTAGGACGGTCTCGGACACGTGTGTCCGAAGAAGTTCGGCGGATGCTTCCCGAATGCGGGCATTCGGAGCCTCGGACCACCGTAGTTTTACGGGTCTGAGGTTTCCTCGTAAAATAGTACTCAAATTCATTCGGGAGATTACACACCTTTCGGGATCAGGGGTACTCATAGGCTTAGGACGTACTTTTTTCCGTACAGGGGTAGCGAAAAAAGAAATTTTTTTGTTGCTTTCCTCTGGCCGTTCGATAATACAATGATGAAAACCGGTTCACACGAGAGTGTGGCGGCAGGTTGCTGGACCTCGCCACAGGGGATCGGTGTTACATGTAACATGGCATTTCCAATCCCTTTAACCCTGGAGAAAAGATCGCGCATCGCTCATGGGACAGAAGTATAGATTTCAGCTATTAGCTCCTCCTCAGGCAAGTTCAGGGGCATCATTAGGACGGTCGAAAATAAATGAGCAACTTTATGGCCATTACCTTTCGGCTATGCAGAGGCTTCGCGGCCGTGTCTACTTGAAGGACGGCGCAATTCAGCCTTGGGAACTGGACGAAGACGGATGCTTCCGAATGTTCGGCGACGAGCAGAGTTGGCATTTTCTTCTACTCGAAGGGCACGATGTAGTAGGGTGCGCCCGCTACCTGGTGCATCCAAACACAGTGACGTTTGAACAACTCCGCATTTCACACGCAGCCCTGGCCAAGCATCCGCAATGGGGTGAAAAGGTCCGGCAAGCGGTAGAGACGGACCTCGAACGCGCGCGCGAACAGAATTTCTCGTTCGTCGAAATTGGAGGTTGGGCGCTGTCGGAGGAATGGCGCGGAACGGCGGCGGCTCTGGAGATCCTGGTAGCTTCCTACGCTCTGGCGCATCTTTGGGGCGGCTGCATGGGAGCGTGTACAGCTACTGTTCGGCACTCCTCTTCCTCCATCTTGCGCCGAATCGGAGGTTCCAGCTTCCAGATTTCGGGCGAGACGCTGCCCGCTTATGACGATCCGCAGTACGGGTGCCAGATGGAACTGCTGCGGTTCGATTCCCGTTCCCCCGCACAAAGGTTTGAGCCATTAATCAATCAGTTAAAAGCGCGCCTTTGCAATGCAGTGGCCATCCGGCGAAGCGGTCGGCTCGGCTGGAAGGCGCTTTCGGCTGAAATCACGCCGGAACACGCGCTTCTCGCACAAATGGCGCCGTTCTATTGTTGATGGTCTCCGCCGGAACGGCCCTGGACGCCTGGCGACAGGCTCTCGGTGCCGAATACGTCGAAACCGGCGAACAGATCTTACAGGCCGCTGCGACCGCGACGTTTGCCACGCGGCAGCGAATCCCCGCCGTTCTGCGGCCCGGCAGCGTGGAGGAGGTCTCAGAGTGCCTCCGGGTTGCCAATCGCTTTAAAACGCCCGTCTACCCCATCAGCAGCGGCAAGAACTGGGGCTATGGCTCGCGTGTACCACCGCGCGACGGTTGCGCGCTGCTCGATCTGTGCCGTTTGAATCGCATTCTGGCTTTCAGTGAGGAGCTAGGGTATGTAACGGTCGAACCAGGCGTCACGCAGCGACAGCTCCACGAATACTTAAGAAGCCGGGACTCGCGGCTTTGGATGGACGCCACCGGCTCCAGCCCCGATTGCAGCCTGATCGGCAATGCGATGGAACGCGGTTTCGGCCACACGCCCTATGGAGACCATTTCGCTCACGTTTGCGGGCTGCAGGTAGTACTTCCAACCGGCGAGGTGGTGGACACCGGAGCCGCTCGCTTTCCAGGCTGTCTCGCGGCGGCGGTGCAGCAGTGGGGCGTGGGACCGAGTCTCGACGGCCTGTTCTCGCAATCCAATCTGGGCGTCGTCACTCGCATGACGATCTGGCTAATGCCGCGGCCGGACCAATTCGAAGCTTTTTTTTTCCGCTGTGAGAATGCCGATGGCTTGCCGCGGCTGATCGACACTTTGCGCGAGCTGCGCCTGCGGGACGTGCTTCGCAGCTCCGTGCATATCGGTAACGATTACAAAGTGCTGGCCGGCATCCAGCAGTATCCGTGGGCGGAAGCGCAGAATAAGACGCCGCTGGACGCCGGGCAGATGGATGGGTTTCGCCGGAATTACAGCTTCGGATATTGGAATGCATCGGGCGGTCTGTATGGGACCTCCGCGCAAATCCGGGAGACGAAACGATTATTACGGAAAGCGCTATCCGGCCAGACGGGAAAATTGAAGTTTCTCAGTCCCGCGAAGCTGCGCTTCGCCAAACGCTTTTCGGGAGCTTTCCGCACGCTCACACGATGGGACATCCGGCGCACAGTGGAGCTGGTTGAGCCGGTGCTGGGCCTGATGCAGGGGATACCGACCAGCCAGGCGCTGGGCTCCGCGTATTGGCGCAAGCGCACGCCCATTCCACGCGAGCCGGACCCGGACCGCGACGGCTGCGGCTTACTATGGTACGCGCCGATTGCCGCGGCCGATGGGCGGCAGGTAGCGGAGCTTACTTCGCTGGCTCGCGATGTTTTACTATCCTTCGGGTTCGAGCCGATGATTTCTCTGACGCTGCTGACGGCCCGGGTCGATAGCGTGCGTGATCTCGATCGGCTACGACCGCGAGGCCCCTGGAGAAGACGAGCAGGCTATGCGCTGCTATGACGAATTGCTCAGGCGCTGCACAGAACGCGGATACTACCCCTACCGCTTGGGAATTCAATCCATGGGCCGGCTCACTGGATCGGCGGCCTACGCCGATCTGATGCGAAGGTTGAAAGAGGCCGTCGATCCGAATGGCGTGCTGGCGCCTGGGCGATATCAAAACGATCCGCCCCACTCATCACGGGTTGGGCCCTAACTGGAAATAGTTCAACTGCTCCGGCAGCACCGTCGGTACTTCGAACAGAGTTTGGCCGGCGAAATCACCGGTCAAGAATTGATTCGGATTGGGATTTGAGTCTCCATCCGAGCTGAAATAGCTGGCCACCTGCTGCTGTTCGGCCAGCGCGAGAGAGGTCTCGGGCGCCTTATCTGCATCGAAGATCGTCGGGTTACTTAAGATCGCGTGCGGCAGGCTGGGCAGCAGATCGCCCGGAATCTTGATGGACAGAAGCACGGGATATTGATCCGCCGCTTTCTGGAAGAGCAGGTACCAGGCGGAGGATTGTCCGTCGGCGGCCCGGATTAGAGCGGAGTTGGTGGGATTCGGAACTTCGAAGTCGCCTTGCGCGAACTGAAACAGCGTGGATTTGGCGGGGACACCGGCCAACGGCGAGTCCTTCAAATGCTGCGCAAAGCCCAGTGGGTCGCCGATCATTCCAAGCCAATCGGCCGCTTCGAAAGCGGCTTGTAGAGCCATTGCTTCCGGAACGTTGTTTACGACCGGCGGTTGGTCGCGGAAGGGGTAATTGTCGTTGAAATAGTCGTTGAAGGGGGGCTCAGGCGGGGCCGCCCCGTGGCACGTTCAGCAATCCGAGCGGCCCCAGATACTCCTCAGCCAGCGGACGCGCACTCAGCGCCAGACCGGGCGATATCGACAGAAGTTCCTCCTCCCACGTTGATGACAGCGGCTTTCACGGCCGGTTCCACAGCGTGGAAGAGCGTGCCGTAAGTGGAGCCGAAGGATTGCCCAACGTAATAGATGCGATTGGGATTCACCTGCAGCCCCAGACCCAAGGTTCGCTGAATCGTGTCTACCAGCGCGAACAAATCGACAGCCGTCTGTCGGCCGCAATCTCTGATTGCAATGGCTCCCGGCACGATACAACCATCCGTAGCGCCGATTGTGTTACCGGTAAGCGGGATTCCGCGGCCGGGCGTCGCAACGGTGTGGACGGTGCCGCTGTTATCGGTCAGTTGTACCATGCTTCCGGCTCCGTAGCCGTGGCCCGTAATCTCCATGGCGAGGGTTGCGAATCCATTTTTCGCCAGAGTAGAAGCGATATAGGTGGGCGCTCCGAATTGGCTATCTCCCAGGCCATGACCATAGATGACCACTGGATATCCGCCCAAAGGTTCAGGACTGGCAGGGAGGAATACGTGAAAAGAGACCGGCACGTATCCCGGAGGCACACCCGCCGGGACGCCAGGAACCGGCATCGGTCCAGCGATGGGATCGTTAGTTGGAGTAACCGGGATAGTTCCGGTGGCCGGGTCCAAAAAATTCGGCGACAGATAGAGGCCGAAGGCAATTTGGCCGACGCCGGACAAGGCCGAGAGCGGGATATCCTGGCGGAGGTACCAACCCGCTTTGCGCCGGCATCCAAGTGATCTTTGCTCAGGTTCGAAAGCTGGAAAGAAAAAGGCAGGCCGGCAGGCAGCACGATGGGCAATTCGTGAGCATCGACATACCGGCGTGCCTTTTCCAGCCACGTGGTGGCGCTCATAGTGGTGAAGAGCGAGGCCGCGACGACCTTGTTTTGGGATGCGGGATGCTGGGTGACGCCATCCATCGCCTGATCGAGTGCCTGGCAATACGAATCGCTGCTCTTAAGGCAGTTGCTGAATGCGTCGTCCTGCTTCACCTTTTTTCCGGTGCTGTCGTGAACGGAATCTGTGACGGTTAGCAGATAACGGCTTTGTTGATTGAGAACCTGGTTGGGTTTCGCGAAAGCGCAAGTGCCGGCATGATTGAGAATAATTTGATTTATGCCGATGGGCGCGCCGCCGCTAAGCGGGACGATCTGGATACCGGCCTGCAGGGTGCCCGGATCGACGGCGGCCGAAAAACAGACCATGATGCGTGGATTTACACTGAATCCATCGAGTTGGTTCAACAAAGCGGTGTTGCTGCAGACGCTGGGGCTGGCGGAAGGATCGCAGCTATCGCTCGACGGCGGTAGATCGATCCGTATACCGGTGCTCTGATCAGGGTCGGGGACCGATAGTGCATTCGTAGGAAAGGGACCTACGGTGAGCGAAGTCGGCTGGTACAGGGCCGTGGTTTGTCCCGCCGAGAGAGTGAACGTGAAGCAGAGCAACAGAAAAAGCGGTTGAAGTCTGCTGAATTCGAGAGATTTGAGTGACATCCTCCCCTAGAGATGCCGCTGCGTACTGTGCGTTTCCCGCTTTGCGGATGTTTTTTAAGATACACAAAAAACGAGCCCCCATACAGCGCGTGGCTGCACGGGGGCTTCGGAGGATCAATCCTTTTGGAAAGATAGGGTTAGCTACGAATCTTTCGACGCGCAACCAAGCCGGCTCCCAGAAGTCCAATACCCATCAGCAGCAGGGAAGCGGGCTCGGGAACGAAGGTCAGCGAGAAATCGCCGGAGAATGGAATGTTCGAGACCGGCAACGCTGCCAACAGAGTGGCTGGCGTATAACCAACCAAAGGTGTGGTGAACACGCCTGTAAAATCTTCTCTGGCACCGCTTGAGGTGTTGACAACGTAGCCGTCGATGTCGAGTTCCACGCTCACTCCGTTATTCGACGGCGAAATAGTGAACGGCGAGACCAGGAGCTACATTCCCCTGCAGCAGCGCAGTGAGATACAGGTCTAGATTTGAACCCCGCACCGTTGAAGGTCAGGAAAGGCATGCTCGGCGTGTACGGATTGGTGAAAGTTGCAGGTCTCACAGGTTCAGTAGCGCTATTTAGATCCTGAATGTTTGCCGTCTCTCCGCCCGTGACACCGGCGTTGGAAAAGATGTTCCCCGGCGTTGACGCTCCCAATCGTCACCGATCCCAGTGGGTTGCGTGTAGACCGGTGGCGTTGTTCGGATAATTACTGGAAAAGTTGATAAAGCTGGTCATGCCAACTTCAGTGCATTGCCGTTGATCCCCAGATCGATACTGGTTGCGAAGGCTGGAATCGCCAAGAGAGCGCTCAGCCCTAAAGTCATCAAAAGAGTTTTGTGTGATTTCATATATTAGTTCCTCCGAGTGCAGGTAGGTTTAGTGAGACTATGTCCTACGGTTTGTCCTCATCACATCGATGCTATCAGAGAAAGAGTGTTTCTTTTGGGATAATTTCCCTCGTTACGTTAGTACTGGTCCGGTCTAGTACCTCTTTTGTTTGATAGACTTCGTTCACCTAACGTTCCGTGACAAATTTTGGCCTGATCTGTCCGCCAGCAGCCAGTCATGTGACCGGGCTGACCACCATCGGCCGCGTGCTGCGGGAGCGCGGGCATCGGGTAACCGTCTTTAACATTATAGATGTGGAGCAGTTGGCGGGGTCCGAAGGCCTCGAATTTGTTCCACTGGGGCTTGCGGATCATCCCCGTGGATCATTCCAGAAGTTTTCCCAGCGGCTGGCGGGCTTGAGCGGCTTTGCGGCCATGAAGTGCGGCTTGCAGATCGCAGGCGCGGAGATTGAAACACTTCTCCGCGAAGGGCCCGCCGCTTTACGAGCGGCCGGCATAACGGCTCTGCTGGTGGATCAAGGACAGCCGGCGGGATCCACGTTGGCCGACCTTCTGCGAATCCCTTTCTTTACAATTTGTAATGCTCCGCCCGCGAATTTCGACCCTTGCATTCCACCGACGGTGACCGGCTGGGGTTATGGCTGCAATGCGGCGCTTCAATTGCGAAATCGGGTTGCGTACCGCGCGCTCGACACAGCGTTGCTGCCGCTGAAGCGGAAAATTAACGCGTTTCGGGAACGGCACAATTTGCACCGGTTGAGATCGCTCGAAGAGAGTTTCTCGCGGTCCGCCATCCTGGCCCAGGAAACGGCCGATTTCGATTTCCCCAGGCGCTCGCTTCCAAAGCACTTTCATTACGTCGGGCTGTTTCGCCGGACGGCGTCGGCCGGCGTCGCATTTCCCTTCGAACGGCTAAATGGGAAGCCGCTCATTTACGCGACGTTTGGAACAATTCTGACGGCTGCACCGGAACTCTTCCGGGTGGTCTCAGAGGTGGCGGCCGATTTGGACGCGCAAGTGGTGATTTCGCTGGGCGGCCGGGGCGATGTTGCCGATTTCAGGGATTTGCCGGGAAACCCGATTGTCGTGCATTATGCACCCCAGGCGGCGATCCTTCAGCGCAGCACCCTGACCTTCTGCCACGCCGGGAATAATACGGTGCTGGAATCCCTGGCCTGCGGCGTACCGGTGTTGGCAGTACCCATATGGGGCGATCAGCCGGGAGTGGCCGCGCGGCTGGTCCGCTCAGGCGCCGGCGAGGCGATGGAACTTAAACACATAAAGCGCGCAAGGCTGCGCGAAGTCTGCGAACGCCTCCTCCGCGAAGAAAGCTATCGAAAAAATGCAAAGCGGATTGGACGTTCGATAGAAGAAGCCGGAGGCGAACTGCGAGCAGCCGACGTCATCGAAGCGGCGCTGAGAGTTTCGAACCGCTAGCCACTTGTCTCACATGTCTCACGCGCTGGGACGCACCGTCCTGCTGCCAGGCGACGATGCCGCTCTCTGCGAAGCCCATGTAGCGCATTACATCAAGCACCACCAACCGGCGAATGAAGACGAACACAATTTGGTGCAAGCCTTAGCCGACACCGAATGGCGCCTGCAGCGCATCCCGTCGCTCGAAATGGGAATCTACGCGGTCGGCAGCCTCGATTCGCCGAACTCTTTCCTCTGGAAGACGAAGCGGTCCGCAAACAGCTCATGCAGGCCAAAGTTTTCCTCGCCTACCAGCGCCAGCTGCAATCTCAGCATCCAGGAAGGTATTACATCGCACTGGTTCGCGAAGGCACTTATCAGGACTTCGAGCCCGCTACGGTTGGGTTCGAATTTTCACTCGAAAAAATCGAGGTTCGGGCCATGGAACTCGACAAAGCATCTTAAATTATTCGCGTTTATTCGTGTTCATTCGTGGCCATATTGATCGAAACAGAGCGGTGACCGTCAGGGAGCGGTTACAGAGCTGATGAGATCTGCGGCTTTTCGAACACCGCCGCTTTGAGCGATAGACTCTTTTACGCGTGCCGCGCCCCGGGAATAAGAAGGCTCATTCAAAACGCGTTCGAGAACTTTGCGCAAACCTGCGATGTCGAGTTTGCCATACGGAATTACTTCGCCCGCGCCGCACCAGCGGATGCGGCTCGCGATGGCGGGCTGTTCATAGGTAATCGGCACCGCAACCAGCGGGACGCCGTGGCTGAGCGAATCGAGAACCGTATTGAGCCCGGCGTGGGTGAGCGTGAGCGAGGCGCGGGCCAACACTTCCAATTGCGGCGCATAGCCGACGACCAGAGGATCGCCCGGAAACGCTGTATCGCGAGCGAGACCGCCTCCATGCGCGATTACTAGCTGTACCTTCAGATCGCGGCAGGCTTCGGCGAAAATCCGGAACACCTGCTCTTTTCGGTTCTGAAGGGTTCCGAGCGAAGCATAAACGAGTGGCCGGCCGTCCAGCCGGTCCCAGGGAAAGTCGACCCGTTTGGGCGAAGGCTTCCGCAGCGGCCCAACGTAATGAAAGCTCTCCGGGAGTTTGTGGCGCGGAAAATCGAAGGCGGGCGGCTGCTGGCTGATTTGGGCAAGTTTGGAGAACGAATCTTCCGGTCCGTTGTGCGGAGGAAGCTTCCATTTCTTTCGATAGCCGCGCACAACCGCGGTGACCGGATGCATGATCCGGTCGAGAACCGCGTACGCGGCGCGGTTTCTCAGGCCGCACCAAAAATTCGGACGGTAGCTCCAGGGCGTGAAGGCTGGAGGTACATCGGATTCGCGGTTGAGCGCAAGCGCGTTGCAAACCGTCACGAACGGGATGCCCAGATATTCCGCGACGCTTCCGCCGGCCGGTTCGGTTTGATCGACCAGCAGAGCGTCGATGCCGGCCGCCTGGATCGCTTCAGGCGCGTCGCGGCACATCATTTCGGTTGTTTTCCGAATGGCGGCGATGGTGAAGCGCAAAGCCGCGAAGCCGTGCAATCGCCCGAGCTCGGCCAGCGATTGGGGCAGCGACCCGGAAGGGTGATCGCGAGCGCCGATAGGTAGGAAGCCAAGCCCCTCGGCTTGTGCGCGCGCTTCGAGATCAGCCATGTGAATCAGCGTGACGCGGTGCCCGCCTTCGATCAATTCGCGGCCCAAGGCGCCAAATGGATGGATGTGACCGGGAACTGGCGGGCTAATGATGCCGAAATGCATGGAGAACCTCTTCGACGATCATGGCGGCGCGTTCCACTCCACCCGCGCTTTGGATTCCAGCGCTCATCTCACTGGCGCGTGTGCGGTAGAGCGGATCGTTCAGCACGCGCTCGACGGCGGCGCGCAGCCGGGATACCTTGGCGCGTGTTGCGGGAATGACTTGGCCGGCGCCGCAGCGCTCAACCCGCGCGGCGATGGCGGGCTGATCGTGCGTGATCGGCAGCGCCACAATCGGCACGCCGAAGAGCAGCGATTGCATTACGGTGTTGAGACCGGCATGTGTGATGGTAAGGCTCGCACGGGCCAGAACGTCGAGTTGCGGCGCATACTTTACGACCAGGGGCGAACCCGGCAGATCCATCGCCTGATTTGCGTCACTGCCGCCCAGCGAGAGGACGAGTTGGACGTGGAGATCCCGGCAGGCTTCCGCGATTGCGTGAAACAGGCGGCTATTGCGATTCTGCAGGGTTCCGAGCGAGGCGTAAATGAGCGGTTTGCCATTCAGCCGTTCGAAAGGAAACGGCGTTGCTGCGGGCTCGCGTTCCACAAAGGGCCCCAGGTAATGAAAGCAGGCGGGCAACCGGCAGCGCGGGAAATCGAAGGCGGCGGTGATCTGGCAGAGCTGCGCTAAACGAGAGAAAGATTGATCGGGCGTATGGATATCCGGCAAGCCCCAGCTGCGCCGGTAGCCGTTGATGGTTTTGTTGATGGGCGAGATGAGGCGATTGGCGATTTGGTATCCGATCCGATTGCGGACGCGCGCCCAGGCCGTTGCGCGAAAGGGCCAGCCAAAAAACGGAGGCGGAATATCGGGTTCTCTATTTAGAGGAAGGCTGGGGCAAATGTTGACGAACGGCAATCCCAAATGTTCGGCAACACTGCCGGCAGCGGGTTCATTCTGATCCGCGATGACGAGATCTATGGCGGATTCTTGCAGCGCCGCTGGTAAATTCCGGCACAACAGATCCGAGCAGTCGCGCGAGCAATCGACGGCGAATTTCAACGAACCGAAACCGCTCAATAGGGCCATTTGGCGGATACGCGCGGCGAGCGCATCGGTTCCGGAGCTTCCGACCGGCCGGAAATCGAGATGCTGTGAGCGGACCTGCGATTCAACCGCCGGAATGTGGAAGACGGAAACCGAATGGCCTCGGCGCTGCAGCGCGCGTCCCAGGATTGCGGTTGGATTCAGGTGGCCCGGGAGCGGTGGGCAGACCAGGGCAATGTTGGCCACGCAAACTAAACGATAGGGGCGGGACCGCTTACTTCGCTTTGCGGAGTGCGCGGCTCCGTTGCGTGGCGCCCTTTCCGGTACAGGCTCTGGAGCGAATGCGGCAGGCTCCGGCTGCTCATATTGCGATAAGTCGAGCCGACCGGCAAGGTGCCGGCTAATCTTCGGTAAGCCTCCGGTAAATGATGATACGGGATACCGGGGAAGTAGTGATGCACCGCGTGGTAGCGCAGCCCAACTGGAGCCCACAGTTCGGTCCAAAATCTTCCGGGCGTATCGATGGAATCGACCAACTGCCCCATGCGGCTCAGCGGCTTACCGGAACTTTCATAAGCATGCGCGCCCAGAGTTCGCAAAGTATTCACGAAGCTGGCGCAGGCGGAGATGACAAACCAGATGGCAAGCGCGCGCAGCGGAACGATGCGAGTAGCCAGAAGCGTGGCGAAAACGGCCCAGACGAGCAGGATCAGCGCGCTATCCCGGCGGATGGTTTTGAGCAGAATAGGAGTGACGCGGCGACGATACCGAAGATTGATGGTCAGCGACGAAGCATGAATCACGAGCCAGTTCTGAAACCGGCCGGAGAGTAGACCAACGGGTGTGAGTAGAAGAAAGCGAATAAGCAGGGCTGCGGGAATGAGAACACTTTCCAGCGCGAACGCTACGGTCATGCGGCTGGATCGGGCAAACGGGAGATATTCGGGATCGTCACTGGTTCCATAGGTGGTCAGCTTATGGTGATCGTTATGCACTCCCGCGTATACAAAGGAGGGCATTAATAGCGGAAATCCGGCGAGCCAGTTCCAGGCGCTTTCGAAACCGGGAAGGGTGCGTTGATTCTGATGACTGATCTCGTGGATGAAGCAGAGCGCTCGATAGAGGGCGAAAACGGCAATCGCTGTACACGCCAGCATACGGCCGGAAAACGCAGGCAAAAGAGCAGCGAACGCGAACGCAAGCCAGCCGAGGGTTGAACTGGCCAGCAGGTCCGCCCAGAAAACGCCGGTTTTTACGCGGTGCAGATCGCGTACCAGCGTCCGCATCTGAAGGTCGTCGAGGTCCAAAGAGATCCAATTTTACCTCACTCGCGCGCCTCTTTGTACGACGCAAGTGAGGTATATTATTTGGCCGCCTATTTGCGTACTACCGTTAAGCGTGCGAGACAGGCATCGCATTGGTGCGGATCGCCAATTTGGCGCTGACGATGGACAGCACAAATACGACTACGCCGACGCACAGGCTGTTAATAAACCTGCCCTGGTTGCCCGTATAGCCGTAGATCCAAGGTGAAAAGAAGGCCCAGATACCGAGCACCATGTTCCACCAACTCAGCGCGGTCGAATAAGCGGGACGGCTTATACGGACGCAACTGAAGATGAATAGGAGCGCTCCGACGATCCAGGAGTTCCAAGCGCTGGCATGTGTGTAGGCGCCGTACACCCAAGGCGACACAAAAAACCAGATGCCTGCGAGCAGCACAACCACGCTGGCGGCTTTGGCCGATCCCGCGCGCGCGGTGGCCACGTTTGTGGCGGTATTTCTGATTGGCTCGTTCGATGTCATTTGTTCAATCCTCCCACTTATACAGACGTTCTAAGTGTGGGCTAAGTTAGGAAACAGGGGAGTTACAAAGCAGGTGCGATTAAATGGCGTATATGCGAAAGCTGGGAGTTTTGACGGTATTGGTGGTAAGCAGCGCGATAGCGGCAGATCTGACTCCACTCGCAAGCTTTACGCGGCCTGTGAGTGGGCTGCAGATTGTCAGGCCGTGTGTGCCGCGCATTCCCTGGACGGTTGCAGGGGAACACGGGGCGCTCTTGGGGCGTCAAGACGGCAGCTTTGAGGCCTGGCTCTGGCCTGTAAAGATTCTCAGTCATTTCCGCATACGCGCGGAGCTGGCCAACTATCCCGTTCCGATCGACGTGAATGCGCTGGCAGCGAAGATTTCCGTAACACCTGCGGAGACTACGATTACTTATTCTCACGCGGCGTTTACGATCCGGCAGCATATCTTCGCGCCGCGGGGGACGGCGAATCCGGCGACTGGCGCGGTTGTCTTTTTCGAGATCGAATCGGCGCGGCCGCTGGAAATAACGTTTTCGTTTACGCCGGAGATGCTGCGCATGTGGCCGGCGCCGAATTATGGGCGTCCGAACGCCGAATGGGTGGCGCAGGGCGGCAGCGGCGTGTATGTGCTGCACACAGACAATCCCGACTTCTCAGGAGTGGTCGCGATGCCCCATACTCACCCGGGCATTCTTGTGCCATATCAGGAACACCCGCAAAGTTACCCGCTGGAGTTGAAGCTTTCCTACGATCCTCAGCGGGACCGCGGCTCGGTGTATCCGCTGCTCATGGCCATGGCGAACGCGCGTCCCGCGGAGCAGGCGGCAGCGCTCAATTCGGCGGTTGCGGAATTGTACGCGCAAACGCAGTCTTACTACGCGCATTTTTTCGATACGCGAGTGACGGCTGAGACGCCCGACCCTCGGATCGATGAAGCGCTGCGCTGGGCAGAAGTCGCCATCGATCAGATGCAAGTTCTTTATCACGGTGCGACCGGCGACGGCGAAACGGGCCTGGTGGCGGGCTACTACGAATCGGCGGATTCGGCGCGTCCGGGCTACGCGTGGTTTTTCGGACGCGACACGCTTTGGAGCACATACGCGATCAACAGCTATGGAGATTTTGCGCTGACCCGCAAAGCGCTTGATTTTTTGATTCGTCGGCAGCGCGCCGATGGCAAGATCATGCACGAATTTTCGCAATCGGCGGATGCTATCGATTGGCAAGCAACGCCGTATTTCTACGCTTCCGCCGATTCCACTCCGCTGCTGGTGATGGCGATGCACGATTACGTCAAGACCAGCGGCGATATCGAGTATCTGAAGCGCAACTGGGAAGTAGTGCGGAAGGCGTACGCGTTCACGCGCGCGCATGAATCGCAAGACGGAATTTACAACAACTCGCAAGGCACCGGCTGGGTGGAATCGTGGCCGCCCGGGATGCCGCACCAGGAGATCTATCTGGCGGCGCTGGACCAGCAATCGGCGCAGGCGATGTCCGATCTGGCTGCTCTGATGGGCGATGACCCGCTGGCATCTGCCGCACGGAAGAAAGCCGCGGATATCGGCAGCAAGCTCGAATCGGAATATTACGAAACGTCGAAGCAATTCTATGCATTCAGCCGCAACGCGGATGGTTCGCTCGATGAGACTGCGACCATCTATCCGTCAGTCGCGTGGTGGGACGGAACGTTCGCGCTCAAACAAGCTGGCAGCATGCTGACGCGCTGGGCCTCGCATGAGTTTTCGGCCGATTGGGGCACGCGCGACATTAGCCCGCACACCTCGTTTTACGATCCGATCAGCTATCACCAAGGCTCCATCTGGCCATTGTTCACCGGGTGGGTTGGGCTCGCCGAATATCGCGCGGGCCGGCCGCTTTCCGCTTACGCCCACCTGATGCAGAATGCGGAATTGACGTGGGCGCAGGATCTTGGATCTGCGACGGAACTGCTTTCGGGAGAATTTTTTCAACCGCTGGGGCGCAGCAGCTCGCACCAGATGTGGTCTTCGGCGATGATCGTTACCCCTCTATTGCGGGGATTGTTCGGCCTGGATTGGGACGCCGCGAAAGACACGCTCCGGCTGGCGCCACATTTGCCCGCCGATTGGGATGGAGCGCGGCTGCACAACGTGCCGCTAGGCTCGAAACGCGTCGATCTCGATTACGAGCGGCGCAATGGACAGCTTGTGGTAACCGCCAACTCGAGCAGTCCCGGGCGCATTTGCATCGGCGATCCTATTTCCTGCAGAACGGGCGGGGGCGACATATCGGTTACATTGCCGCTGCCCCCGATTGAGATCGCAATTCCGGCACGGCTGCCGGAACAGGGTTCTGTTACAACGCAGTTGAAAGTTCTGGATGAGCAGTTCGACGCGAAGCAGGCCGTCTTCACATTTGAAGCGGCAGAGCAATCCAGCTTCGATTTGCCGATCCGGCTGAATCGTCCGCATGTGACGGTGAAAGGCGCGGAAATTCGCAGTGCAAAACTGCACCTCGAGTTCCCGGCGGGAACGGGCTACCGGCGCGCGACTGTTACGTTCCTCTGGTAAATGTATTTCATGCCAGAAGAACACAGCTCGCGCTACCGCCGCGGCGCTATCGCGCTTGTATTGGTCGCGCTCGCCGGCGCGGCGCCGCAGACACAAACGCAGTCGATCCTCGAGTACATCAAAGCGACCTGGAAGGTTCTGACGCGCTCGAATGAGAATCTGGCAACGGCGGCGGTGGATCCGAAATTTCATCCTGCGTTTAACGGACGCTGGCCGGTCTACATCCCGCAGAACGGGGATCTGCATTCTATAGAGAGCGAGCTGCGCTCCGAAATGTCCGCCGCGGCATTTAGCACCATCGATCTTCGGCCGCTTCCGAAAGACCTTTCTTCCATACACGCGCAAGGCCTGCTCTATCTTCCCCGCCCTTACGTGGTTCCGGGCGGACGCTTTAACGAAATGTACGGCTGGGACAGCTATTTCATACAAGTCGGATTGCTGCGCGATGGCGAGTTGGATCTCGCCAAAGACATGGCGGACAACTTTCTATATGAAGTGGAGAACTACGGCAAGGTTTTGAATGCGAATCGCACGTATTATCTGACGCGCTCGCAGCCGCCGTTTCTAACGCAGATGGTGCTGGGCGTGTATGCCAAAACGCAGGACCGCAAATGGCTGGAGAGCGCGGTTCCGGAAATCGAGAAGTATTACCGCTATTGGACAACCGAGCCGCACTTGACGCGGGAAACGGAGCTTTCGCGCTACTACGATATGGGCGAAGGACCCGCGCCGGAAGTGGTTTCAGCGGAGCGCAACGCGCAAGACCTGACGCATTACGATCTGGTGAAGCAGTATTTCAAAACGCACCAGATTACCGATTACGACGTCAGCCAGTATTACAACCGCGCCACGGATCAACTCACGCCGCTGTTTTACAAGGGCGACCGCTCGATGCGGGAATCGGGATTTGACCCGTCGAACCGGTTCGGCGCTTTCAACATCGACATCATCCATTACGATCCGGTGTGCCTCAATTCCCTGCTCTATTTGATGGAGACGCAGACTGCGGAAATTCTGGAAAAGCTTGGCCGCGGCGCGGAAGCTGGCGCTTGGCGGAAGCGTGCACAGGATCGCGGCGACCGCGTGAACCGTCTGATGTGGGATGCCAAAGACGGGCTGTATTACGACTATGACTTTGTCGAAAAGCGCGTCCGGCACTATCCTTTTTTGACCACGTTTTATCCATTGTGGGCGGGTTTCGCGACGAAAGAGCAAGCCGCACGCGTTGAGAAGAGTCTCGCGATCTTCGAAAAACCAGGCGGCCTCGAAACCAGCACGTATGTTAGTGGCAACCAATGGGATTCGCCGTTCGGCTGGGCTCCGCTGCAGATGATTGCAGTGGATGGGTTGCGCCGCTACGGATATAACGAGCGATGCCGAGCGAATCTCGATGAAATTTCTATCGCTAGTCCGGCGCGAATTCTTACGGCAGGGCTTTATCGTGGAGAAATACGACGTAGTGAGCGGCGGTTCCAACGTCGCGCAGAAAATTCACTTCGGCTACAGCGCCAACCAAGCGGGGTTCGGCTGGACCAACGCCGTTTTCACGGAGCTGTACGATCAGCTCACAAAAGAAGATCAACGAAAGCTGTTGCAGTGAGCTTACTGGTGATTCGTGTCGGTTTTGTGCTTATCGTCCATGACGCCGTTTTTCACGCCTTTACCGGCATCCTTGGCGGCACGGGTACTGCCCTTCCCGATGTCTTTGGCGCCATGGCCCACGCCCTTGCCGAAATCCTTCGCGCCTTCTACGGGATGTCCATTCTTTATGTCGTGTCCGGCCTCTTTACTGCCGTGGCCCATCTCTTCGCCCCCGTTTTTATACGAGTGCTTAACAGCCGAGCCCGATTCGTGAAATTCGGCTTTCGCGTTGCCGTGCCTAACGCCTAAGCTATCGAGAGTCTCAGCATTCATCTGGCCATCGTCAGTCAAATTATTCTTACGCTGATAATCGCGCAGCGCTCTTTCGGTCTTAGCGCCGCAGACGCCGTCGACGCCGCCAGTATCGTAGCCCTTATCGGTTAAGGACTGTTGTACTTCGCGGCAGGAACCTTGCGCGAACAGCGGGACGGCGGAAAAACAGATGGCGAGCGCTGAAATGCCCAGCAGTTTATACATTGTGCTGATTACCTCTATCTGCTAGACCAATGCGGAACGGCAGCGTTTCAAAGCTTACCGTTAAAGGCGGTTCATCGGCGAAGAGTAACATGAATGGCTGTTATGGCTAATTGGAAATCGACAAGACGGGCTTTCCTGGGAACTGCCGCGGCACTCGCGGGCACGGGCCGGCTGGCTTCGGCAAGGGCGATCCCGTTGCGCATCGGCGTTACCGATTGGAACCTAAATCTGGGCGCCAATCCGGAATCGGTTCCCACCGCCGCACAGCTCGGATTCCAAGGAATTCAGGTCTCTTTCGGACGAAAGATCGTGGATGGCAAAATGCCGGTGGATCATCCGGAGATCGTAGCCCGGTATTTGAGCTTGTCGCGGCAATATAAGCTGCCGATTGATGGGACGTGTGTTGATAGGCTGCACGACAACGGCCTCAAAAGCGATCCGCTTGCGCCGAAGTGGGTTTTGGATTCCATCCGCCTGACGAAAGCCCTCAACACGAAGGTTCTTCTGCTGCCGTTCTTCGGACGTTGGGCGCTCCAGACCCAAAGCGAGAAGGAGCATGTAGGCGACGCGCTGCGCGACTTGGCGCCGGAAGCCGAAAAAGCCGGAGTCGTCTTAGGTCTGGAAGATACGATTTCAGCCGAGGACAACGTTCGCATCATGGAGCGGTCCCGCGCGAAAAACGTTCTGGTTTATTACGACGTGGGAAATTCCACAGAGGCGGGATTCGATGTAGTGCGGGAGATTCGCTGGCTGGGCAAGGATCGCATCTGCCAGTTTCATTTCAAGGACAATCCGCACTATTTAGGAGAAGGCGCGATCCAGTTCGCGCCGATCGTACACGCGATCAAAGACATCGGATGGCACGGTTGGGCGAATCTGGAAACGGACGCGCATCCCGGCAGCCTGGAAGCCGACATGCGGCGCAATCTTATTTACATCCGTAAGATCGTCGACCAGAGTTACGCTTGAGGATTGGCGCGCGGCTCATTGTTGATTGTCTTCTCGAGCGCCTCGGTTTCGACACGCTCCCGTTTGATATCCAGGCGCACGCGCGAATAGACGTTCATGTACACGTTCGCGACCCACACGAGCGCGAAGCCGGATATCAGATAACCGCGCCAATCGGCATACAGCAGTTTAAAGCGCGTAACAATCAGAAAAAACAGAACTATGTAGTGGCTGAAGCAAAACTCGCAAGTGAACAAGTAGAAAAACTTGCGCTGGAATAGCTTGCGGCAGTTTTGGCTGCGATCCTTGCACCAGTCCCGCGGCTCGCGAAAAATCTCTTCGTGGGTAACCGTCCAGGCGATGGAGGCAATGGGCAGTCCCAGGATAAATAGAAATGCGAGCTGTTCCCCGATGCTCATGCGTCCTCTAACAATATCTCTTGACGGCAGTTCGAGCGCGTAAACGACAGGTTTTATCCCCGCGTGGCGTCATTCTTTCGATGCAAGAAAAGAGCCTCTTCGTCCTTGCCGCTTTCCTCACCTGGATCGCCGGATTCGTGGACGCCGTCGGTTACATTTCGCTGCGCCATATTTATACGGCGAACATGAGCGGCAACAGCGTCGCCATCGGAATCGAGTGGGACTCCCAGAACTGGCCTGGAATGGCGCGCCGCGTCTGGCCGGTGGCGACATACGTGATCGGGCTTATCTTCTGCCGGATCATGATTGAGTTCGGCGCGCGCGAGCGAATCCGTTCCATTGCCTCGATCGCTTTCCTGTTCGAGATCGCGTTTCTGGCGCCCGCGCTTCTCGCACATTCGCCGGCCGAGGCTATTGCGGTCGGCCTGCTGGCCATCGCAATGGGCATTCAGAATGCCGCGCTGACCCACTTCAGCTCACTCACGCTGCACACCGGGTTTGTGACCGGCACATTGTTGAAATTCGCAGAGCAGTTCACGAAATATCTAACTTGGGTCTTCGACCACATTCGCACGTCGCCCGGACCGCTTGGCATGATCATGGCCCGTTCATTCGAACAGCGGGCGTTCCGTATCGCTCTGCTGCTGGCGCTGATATGGATCGCATATGTCATCGGAGCGTTTTGCGGCGCGCTCGGCGATCATGCGTACCAGATGAAAATACTGATAATTCCGATCGGCGGCCTCGCCGTTCTAACCGCGATCGACCTTCGCTGGCCGCTAGCGATTCGCGAAGAAGAGGACCAGGCAAAACTCCAAAGCTAGTGCCTTGGCGGCCACCTCACGCGAGAATAGAACAATGCCTCACGACAAAGCGAGCGGCGCGAAAGCTGCCGGACCGTGTTCGATGGTGATCTTCGGCGCCGGAGGCGACCTGACGAAACGACTAATTGCACCCGCGCTCTACAATCTCGCCTGCGCCAAGCTTCTTCCGAACGAATTCGCGATTATCGGTGTGGATCTGGCCGACATCACGGCTGAAACCTGGCACCACTCGCTGGAGCAAATGGTGAAGGAGTTTGTTCAGGCAGGCCGTAACGGCGCAGCATTCAATCAGGACGTATGGAATTGGCTGACCAGCCGCATGTCGTACTTGCGCGGCGATCTGAACGACCCGGCCACTTACGAAAATTTGAAAACGAAAATGGCGGGGTTGGACGGCTCGCGAGGCCCGAGCGGAAATTCTCTGTTCTATTTGGCGGTCGCGGATCGGTTCTTCGGAAGCGTGATCGAGCACCTGGGCCAAAGCGGTCTGGCGCGCGAAAACGACGGCCACTGGCGGCGGGTGGTGATTGAGAAGCCATTTGGGCACGATCTGGCTTCCGCGGAGGCTCTCAATAAGCAGATTCTGGCTGTTCTGGCGGAGAAGCAGATATACCGCATCGACCATTTTCTGGGCAAAGAAACCGTTCAGAACATTATGATGTTCCGCTTCGCTAACGGACTATTCGAGCCGATTTGGAATCGCGACCGGATCGATCACGTGCAAATCACCGTTGCCGAAACGGTAGGCGTGGAGCATCGCGGAGGTTTTTACGAGAAGACCGGCGCGCTGCGCGACATGATTCCCAATCACGTGTTCCAGTTAGTGGCGATGAGCGCGATGGAAGCGCCCAATTCGTTCAGCGCCGATGCCGTGCGCTCGGAGAAAGCGAAGGTAATTGAAGCGATCCGCTGTTACACTCCCGAAGAAGTGCGACACGCCGCCGTACGGGGACAGTATGGCGCGGGCGAGATGGACGGCCAAGCCGTTCCTGGATACCGGCAGGAGCCGGATGTCGCGCCCAATTCGAAAGTGGAAACCTATGCGGCTATTAAACTCGCGATTGAGAATTGGCGCTGGTCCGGCGTGCCGTTCTACATTCGCACCGGCAAGCGCTTGTCGAAGAGAAAGACGCAAATCGCGATTCGGTTTAAAGAAGCTCCGGCAAAACTGCTTCGCGATACGGCAGTATCTGAGTTGGCTCCGAACTGGCTGCTGCTGCGCATCCAGCCGGATGAAGGGATCTCCTTCGAATTCGGCGCAAAAATTCCCGGGCCGGTGATGCAACTGGGCGACGTGCGCATGGATTTCAAGTACGAGGATTACTTCGGGACTGCTCCGGCCACCGGTTATGAAACGCTGATCTATGACGTGATGATTGGAGATGCCACGCTGTTCCAGCGAGCGGACAACATCGAAGCCGGGTGGCGGGTAGTGCAACCGATTCTGGACGTGTGGGGAGCGGAGGCGCCGACGAACTTTCCCAATTACCAGGCCGGCAGCGCGGGACCGTCCGGCGCCGACGAGTTGCTTACGAGAGATGGGCGCGCGTGGCGGCCGATCGATTAGCGAGCGAGTCCGGCGCGTTTCCACAACTCATCGACGCGGCGCACGACCTCCGGCGTCATCTCGATGGGATTAGGCCAGCGGCGCGTAAAGCCTTCGGACGGCCATTTCGTCGTGGCGTCGATACCCATTTTCGACCCGTAGTTCGGCATGCGGCTGGCGTGATCGAGCGAATCGATTGGTCCCATCGCGAATTCAATGTCGCGCTCGGGATCGATATTGTTCAGCGCTTTCCAGGCGACCTCGCGCACGTTCTGCACATCGACATCTTCGTCAACGACCACGATGCACTTGCTGAACATCGCCTGGCCGGTTCCCCAGATGGCGTGCATCACTTTGCGCGCCTGGCCGGGATACGATTTGCGCATCGAGACCAGAATCAGATTGTGAAAAACGCCTTCGGCGGGCATTGAGATGTCGCGAATTTCGGGCAATTGCATGCGCATCAAGGGAAGAAAAATGCGCTCGACCGCCTTGCCCATGAAGAAATCTTCCATAGGCGGCGGCCCCACGATGGTGGCCGCATAAATGGGATTTTTTCGATGGGTGACGCATTCGATGTGGAAGACCGGGTATTCATCGTCAAGCGAATAGAAACCGGTGTGATCGCCGAAGGGGCCTTCGCGCCGCAGCTCGCCGAGATTCAAGTAGCCTTCCAAGACAATTTCGGAGTTTGCCGGCACTTCGAGGTCGCACGTTTCGCAGCGCACCATCTCGACGGGGGCGCCCCGCAAAAATCCGGCAAACATCATTTCGTCGACACTGGGCGGCAACGGCAAAATGGCCGAGTACATGGTCACGGGATCCGATCCGATTGCGACCGCCACAGGCATGCGCGCGTCTTTGCCCTCGGCAACGAGCCGGCGGTAATGCTCCGCGCCATGCTTGTGCTTCTGCCAGTGCATGCCGGTGGTTTGCCCATCGAATACTTGCATGCGATACACGCCGCAGTTGCGCTTGCCGCTCTCCGGATCGTTTGAAAATACCATCGGAAGCGTGATGAAGCGGCCAGCGTCTCCGGGCCAGCAGTGCAGGATGGGAAACTCGTCGAGCGAAAAGCCGTTGTGGCGGACGACCTCTTTGCAGGGTCCCTTAGCAACAGTTTTCGGAAATACGCGGCCGATCTCCGCCAGCTTCGGCAGCATTTTCAGCTTGTCGAGCCAGCCCTCCGGTTTTTGCATCTCAAGAAATCCTGAGATCCGTTCTGCAATCTCTTCGATATTCCCGACACCCAGCGCCAGTTCCATGCGGCGCATGCTTGCGAACGCGTTGATGAGCAGCGGGACTTTGGATCCCTTCGGTTTCTCAAACAACAGAGCCGGGCCGCCACCCTTCACAGAGCGGTCCGCGAACTCCGTGATTTCGAGGTATGGATCGACTTCGAATGGAATCCGCTTCAACTCGCCGTGGCGGTCCAAGGCGCGGATGAAATCGCGCAAATCGTAGAAGGCCATGAACTAACCGTACACCGGAACAATTTCGCGACTGCGAAATCATTCGGGTACTCCTTAGGAGGAACTACTTAAGCCGCTACTCCCTCTGCCGGGGTGGAGAATAGCACCTTGGAGGCCGTTTGCTTTAGTTTAGAGATCTGAGGACTGGAGGAAACAAGCTTATGCAACAAGAAGTATCGCGCTGGATTCCGTTAGTGGTGGCGTTAACCGCAGGGCTGGCAATTCTGATGCGCTCGGCACAGAGCACAAAGGACCGCCGCTCTCCCGGACAATGGATGATTTACCGGTTCTACAAAGCGGTGCAAGCGGGGTGGGCAATCGTGCGTGGAATCGACGTGGGATATCTGGAATATCGCCGCGTATTGGGTGAGACCCGCATCGAAATGGAAAACGAGCGCTGCCTTGGCAAGCTGGTCAAAGCTCGAGCGGAACGCGAAAGCTTAGTTCAGGCCCGCGGTCAGGAAGCATAAGACCGGTGGACGAATTCATTCCCCTGAGCAGCGCTTCGAGGGCGCCCACATATCGGCGGGTGCGCCTGGCCAAACGTTGCTCGCGTTTTCTGAGAAACGCGAAGCGGAACGGCGAATAGATTTCGAGTTCGGCCAGATAGGCGCTGGTATAGAGCTCCGGTACGTTCGCGGCGCTGCGGAGCAGAAGCGAGCACCAGCTTTTGCGAAGCAGTTCGCGCGAGTCCTGGGAAGCATTTGGAAGGCGCTCCATACGGTTCATGATTTGCTGCCCGAAATGAAAGGTTCGATTCGTTAATTCATCGAGCGGCTGGCGCGCGGCAGCCTGTGAAAAGAGCGTCACGGAACGAGTGCGGCGGTCTTGCCCGACATCCTGGAGATCGTCGCTCAATTGCAGCAGAACACCCCATTCGAACGCGAACGCCGCTTCCACGGCGCTCAGAGTTCCGCGAACCAAGTATGCATCGGCCAAGACGGATGCTCCGCCTTTGGCCACGCTGAGCGCGAGAATATTCGCACCACCCTCCGGCGGATTCTTTCGCATCTGGCGAAGGCTTTGCTCCTGCGCTGTGTGGATCGCGAGCAGTGAATCGTAAACTTCCGGATAGCTGGTGCGCGGATATTCGGATTCAATCAGGCCGACGAGTTGCCAGACGATCGCTTCGCGATCTCCGGCGGCAGGAAGAAGTTCTCCTTGCAAACGGCGCCGGAACCGGGTATTGAAGCGAAGCTTGGCCTCGCTCGATACGGCCGCGCTGTCGAGGTAATTGTCGCTGTATGGATACAGCATGCTATAGGCGAAGATGGCAGGAGTCAACCGCAGGCTCTCACCGAACAGGAGCTGTAAACCGCATGCGGTCCAGGCATTGCGGCAGGCCTGCAGAATGTTGGCGAAGCTCACCCCGTGATCGAGCTTCCGCGCGTCGCGCGCGAGATCGATGCTCACTTGCGAGAAACCGTCCCGCAACAACGACTCTATGCGCGGATTTTCCAATTCGAGGGCGCAAAGGGCCATCTTGACAACGGTTGAAGCGAGCCGGCCCAGCATTCGTTCGGTATCGACTCGCGTCCGGGTTACATGAAGTTCTCTGTCGATGCGTTCCAGCGAATGGTCGAGCAGTTCCTCATGGCCTTGTTGCTCGTTTCTGGTGTAGCAGCGTTCAAAAAACAGCGGGAAATTCGGGCTACTTTTACTCCAAAGATCGGCTACCTGCCCAGCAAATTCTGTCACTGCGACTGAGACTGTGCTGCTGCTGTTTGTGTTCACAAACAAGATTACGAAGAACGCGGCGGTTCTGTTCGCGCAAGGAGTTCCGGTGCGGTCTCGAGCACGGCGTATCCGGGATTCACGCGGATACGATCCCAAGTTTCTAACAATGCAAGCCTTGTCAGCCGGATAACGCCAGCCTGGACACATTGTATGCCGGGCCAACCGACCCGGATTTGTTCGGCCAATCCGACGCCCAAGTCTTGTTCACATGAAAATTAGTTGTGCGGCTGGGCGCTACCGCAATTTGGGAAGCTATCCCAGGCCAACCGGCCGGTCCAGCCGAGTTCGCGCAGACCTTTTTGAGAGGACCAGTAAGCATCCGCAGTCCATTCCTTCATCTACTCCGAATTGCGAATAGTAGCGCGCTGTTCGGCTGGGAAGCAGCCGTCAAGATTTCATTTTGTTTATCGGCAGACAATTCACGGAATGGCTTTTGAAAGCGGTCGTGCGCCTGGCGATCGAAGGCCGCCAGCGCATCCACGAGTTCTTTCTGGTTTTTCGCGGATTCGATGGTCATTATCCGGTCGATGAGCCGGTTGCAAAAAGCGTCCGCGCTTCCAGGGACGATGCGTTCGCCGAGCGCGATCAGCGTATTGTTTTGCGCGGCGCTGAGGAAGTGCGGTGTCCAGGAATGCGCAGCCTCCGATCCCTCACGGTCGCGGTTCCGTAGCGGCGCGGCGGCTGCGGAACTTGCAACTATTCCGAGCATCCACTCGCGCCGGCTGAGAGTCAGAATTGTGCTGTTCCGCCCACGAGAACAACATATCATCGGACTGATGGCTGTAAAGAAATATGACGTGATCGTGGTCGGATCGGGGGCTTCGGGTGGATGGGCGGCCAAAGAATTGGCGGAAAGCGGGCTGGAAGTTCTGGTTCTCGACTGCGGACGTCCACAGAAGGATTCAGATTTCCGCGAGCACGAGCCGGTATTTCATTTGCAGTACCACAACATCAAGTTCCACGAGCGGGTCTCGCCGATCATCCGGCAAACGCGTCCGATTCAAGGACAATGCTATGCCTGCACGGAGTGGAATTACGAATGGTTCGCCAACGACCACGATGAACCGTACACAACGGCGCCGGGCATGCCGTACAGCTACCTCGGCCGTCTGCGTGTCGTGGGCGGACGGACCAATGTTTGGGGCCGGCAATCGTATCGGCTCAGCGATTTGGACTTCAAAGCCGCTTCGCACGATGGCTTCGGCGAAGACTGGCCGATCGGATACAAAGACGTGGCGCCGTATTACGACAGGGTGGAGCGCTACGTAGGAATTACGGGAATGCGAGAAGGCCAAGACGTTCTTCCGGACGGGCAGTATCTGCCGCCCATGGGAATGAGTTGCACCGAGTGGCGCATGCGCGATCTGGTAAAGAAGAAATTCGACCGTACGCTCACGCTAGGGCGGTCCGCGAATCTGACGAAGGCGTTGAATGGGCGCATGCCCTGCCATTACTGCGGGCCGTGCGAACGCGGGTGCATCACGCATTCCTATTTCAACTCGGTGTTCACCACATTGAAAGACGCTTTGGCAAGCGGCAAGTGTGAACTGATTCCCAATGCCATGGCGTACAAGGTGCTGATGGATTCGTCTGAGAATCGAGCGGCCGGCGTCCTTTATATCGATCGCGTGACGAAGCAGCCGAAAGAGGTGCGCGCGCGAGTCGTTATTGTGGCCGCGGCGGCGCTGGAATCTACGCGCATCCTATTGAACTCGGCGACTCGGGAATATTCAAACGGGCTGGCGAACTCGAGCGGCGTGCTGGGGCACTATTACACAGACAGCCTGAAAGGCGGCGGGGCGGAAGGCACTGTGCCCAATCCGGTAAGCAAGTTCTCAATCGACGGGCCGCATCGGCCGAACGGAACGTATATGATGCGGTTTCGGAATTTGCCGGGCGGCCCAAAGACAAACGGTTTTCTGCGCGGCTATGGTTTTCAGGGCGGCACCGGCATCGGATTCAACGCAGCGGCTCCAGGTTTCGGCGAAGCGTACAAGACGGCCGCCAAAGAGCCGGTCGAGAGGTTTACTTTTCTTGGCTACGGAGAGGCGCTGCCGCGGTTTGAGAACTATGTGGAACTGGATCCTCAGGTGAAGGATGTGTTTGGAATCCCGGTGCTTCGCATGCATGTAGCTTGGGGAGATAACGAGCGCAATCTGGTGAAGGACGCGGGGGAGCAGGCGGCTGAAATGCTAGAAGCGGCCGGCATGAAGAATATCAAGATGCATTCGGAAATACACCTGCCGGGCGACGCGAATCACGATGTCGGCACGGCGCGCATGGGCAGCGATCCGAAAAAATCGGTTCTAAACCAGTTCCAGCAGACACACGATGTGAAGAATTTGTTTGTGATGGATGGCTCCTGTTTCAATTCGCCCGGGTGCCAGAACCCAACTCTCACCATCATGTCGCTTGCGGTGCGTTCGTGCGAATATTTGAAGGATCAGATGAGAAGAAGGGAGTTGTGATGCGGCGCAAACCGATTAAGAAGAAAAACTCCACGGGGCAAGACGCGCGTTCATTTCTGCGTCTCGCCGGGGTCGTTGTGGGATCGAAAGATCTGTCGCAACGCAAGGGATTCACTCGGCTTAACGCGCAAAAGCGGGTAGCTAAAGCCCTTATCCCACACGGGCTATAATTTAAACAAAATTCACTCCTGACGGTTAATGCGCGATCCTGGAGCGGCCACGCGTCCCATCGCGCAACAGAAAGGTATTAGCGGGAAGAACGCGCGTGGATACAGGGTCCTATTCCGGACAAGATCGTTGGCGTCGCATCGAGGAGCTGTTCTACACAGCCCTCGAATTGCCGGCTGAAACCCGTTCCGGGTTTTTGAACGAATCTTGCGACGGCGATTTTGAACTGCGGAGAGAAGTCGAATCGCTGCTCGAATTTTCCGGCCGGCCGCTGGAAGTCCTCGAAAAATCCGTTCAACACGCGGCCCAGGGGCTTATCGCCAACGAGAGACCCGCAAGCGTCGCTAACGGCAGCCGCTTAGCGCAGTACGAAGTCATTCAACTGCTGGGAACCGGCGGAATGGGCGAAGTGTATCTGGCGCAAGATGTTCGCCTGCGCCGCAAGGTCGCGCTGAAGATGTTGAGGCGCGAGTTGGTGACGAATGAACGCGGGCTGCAGCGCTTTGAAAGAGAGGCGCAGACGGTTTCGGCTCTCAACCATCCCAACATCGTGACGGTGTACGAATTCGGGCAGGCGAACGGTTTGCATTTCATCGCCACCGAATACGTGGAAGGGCGCACGGTGCGGGAAGAGCTGAGGAGCGGACGGCTCAAAATTAACAGGGCGATCGACATCGCGATCCAGATTGCGGGCGCTCTGCAGGCTGCCCACGCATCGGGGATTGTGCACCGCGATATCAAGCCGGACAACGTGATCGTGCGGACCGATGGGCTGGTGAAAGTTCTCGATTTCGGAATCGCGAAATTGACCGACCGGCCGACGGGAGAAGTAGACGGCGCGCAGATGCAGACGATCTCGCATACCCGGCCGGGAATGGTGATTGGCACGGCGAAATACATGTCTCCGGAGCAGGCGCGCGGCGTTCCAGTGGACGGGCGAAGCGATATTTTCAGCCTGGGCGCGGTGCTTTATGAGATGGCGGGGGGAAAAGCGCCGTTCGATGGAGAGACGGAGAGTGATGTGCTCGCCGAAATTCTGAAAGGCGATCCGCCGCCGTTGGCCGAGTTCGCGCCGGAGGTGCCCGGCGAAATGGAGCGCATGATCGCTAAAGCAATGCGCAAGGATCGCGGCAGCCGCTATCAGAGTATTCAAGAGCTGCTCGCCGATCTAAAGAATTTCAAGAGCGAAATAGATTTTCAGGCAAAGCTGCAGGAGTCGCCGCGTTCTCCGTTCTCTCCCTCGGCGGAGGCGCGCGTTTCCGGAATGCGATGGACGAAATGGAGCGTGGCGGCGACAGTGATGGTTCTCGCGCTGTGCGCCGGGCTGTACTTCGGCTTGATCCGGCCGAAGACGAACGGAACGCCGGCTAATCCTCGCACGCTGGCTGTCCTTCCCTTTCGCAATGTCAAACAGGATCCGCAAACCGATTTTCTCGGCTTTTCGCTGGCTGATGCAGTGATCACAAAATTGGGTTATCTCGACGCGCTGACAGTGCGGCCATCGTCGTCTATCGAGAAATATCGAAATCAGGCGATTGATGTGCGGAGGGTCGCACGGGAGTTAAAAGTAGGCACGCTGCTGACCGGCAGCTTCCTCAAGGATGGCAACGATCTGCACATCACGGCCCAATTGATCGATGCGAAAAACGACAGCATGCTTTGGCAGGACACCATCAACGTCGATTACGGAAAACTGCTGACGGTGCAGGATCGCGTGGCGGAGCAGATTATCAAAGGATTGGAGTTGAAGCTTTCGGCCGCCGAAGTGCAGCGTATGCATCCCGACCGGCCCATCGACACGGCAGCTTATGAATATTACCTGCGTGGCGTCGATTTGTATTCTTTGGGTGATTATGCGACGTCGATCAAGATGCTCGAGAAATCCGTCTCGATGGCGCCGAATTACGGACCGACATGGGCCCAGCTTGGCCGCGCCTATGCGACAAACGCGTCTTTGCAATTCGGCGGGAGCGAGCAGTACAGCGAAGCACAGAGCGCGTTCGAAAAAGCTCTGGCGCTAGACCCTGGTCTGGCGGAGCCCCGTGTTTTGATGGCAAATCTGTTGACCGATACCGGCAGAGTGGAGCAATCTGTGCCGCTGCTGCGGGACGCGATCCGGAGCAGTCCGAACAATGCGGAGGCGCATTGGGAGCTCGGCTATGCTTACCGCTTCGGAGGAATGCTGGACCAATCGATTCAAGAAGCGGAGCGCGCGCGGAAACTCGACCCGGAGGTTAAGATCAACAGTTCCGCCATGAATGCTTACTTGTATGTGGGCGAATACGACAAATTTCTGCACAGCCTGCCTACAAACGATTCCGTTTACATCATGTTCTATCGCGGCTTTGCGCAGTATTACAAGAACGATACGCAGGAGGCGGTAAAGGCGTTCGATCGCGCCTACGAACTGGCTCCTCGCCTGTTGCAAGCGGAAGTAGGAAAGGCTCTGAGCTATGCGATTAAGCACCAGAACCAAGCGGGACTGAAGCTGCTGCATGAGACGGAAAACAAAATTGAGGAACGTGGCGTGAGCGACGCCGAAGGGGTCTATAAAGTGGCCGAGGCGTATGCGGTTTTGGGGGACAAAGCTTCGGCCTTACGGCTGTTGCGGAGGAGCATAGAGGGCGGCTTCTTCTGCTATTCGTATCAGGCAAACGATCCGTTGTTGCGCAGTCTGCATGGCGACCCGGCCTTCGAAGCATTGATGAAAGAAGCGCAACAGCGGCACGATCAATTTAAACTGAGGTTCTTCGGAGAGCGCGCCGGCGTGGATTCCATCGGTTCTGTTTCCAGTACCCCGGCACTATTGTTCTGACGGTGCGGCGGTGCTGTTCCGTAGAACGATGTGCTTACGGAACCGCGACCGTGAGGAAGCGGATGCTGCCACGGCCTGCGACAACTGCAAGCGGCGTAGCTGATTTTCTGGTGCGCCCGGACAGATTCGAACTGCCGACCTTCTGGTTCGTAGCCAGACGCTCTATCCAACTGAGCTACGGGCGCAACAGCCACAGTATATCAGCGCCAGGAACGAGTATGGAGCGCCCGTTATTGCGCCAAGCGAAGGGCGGATTCGTCGAGGGTGAGGCAGGCTACGCAGTTGCGGCCATTGGCTTTGGCTCGATACAGAGCCTCATCCGCCACCCGCACGAACACGTCGGGAGTACGCTCGGAACCGTCGGAAATCGTAACGCCGAAACTGGCGGAAACGCGTATTTCCGTCCCGTCCACCAGCATGCTGTCGGACTGAAGTCTCTGGCGCATGCGCTCGGCCTGGTGCGTTGCCGCTTCCATATCGCAGTTGGGCAGCACAACCAGAAATTCCTCGCCTCCGTAGCGGCCGACCTGGTCGTAAGGCCGCATGTTGTGCCGCAAGCGCGAAGCCGTTTCCCGCAGCACGGCGTCGCCTGCAAAATGGCCGTGAGTGTCGTTGATCCGTTTGAAATGGTCGATGTCGAGCAGAATCACGCCGACGGTCCGCCGCTCGCGATGGCAGCGCGCCAGCTCGCTTTCGAGCGCGGCCGCAATCGCCGGCCGATTCGGCAACATCGTCAGCAGATCTTTATTAGCGCGTTCGCGCAGCTCCTCGCGCGCCCTCAGCAGATCGATCTGGAGATCGATAATGCGTTTGCCGGCACGTAACCGCACCTGCAATTCGTGCTCATTAAAGGGCTTGATAATGTAGTCGTCGGCGCCCGCTTCCAGCCCTTCCACCGTCGCATCTTTGGAATCCATCGAAGTGAGCAGCAGGATATAGGTATAGGGTTCGCGGCGTGTCTCCCGCACCCGCTTACAAAGTTCGGGGCCGGTCATGTGCGGCATCATCCAGTCCAAAATGGCCAGTGGCGGCGATTCGGGCGCGCCCAAGATTTCCCATGCTTCGGCGCCGTTCTTGGCAACTACCACGTCGTAGCCCCATCGCATCACCGAGTTGCGAAGAAGAGCCCGCGGGGTCGCGTCGTCATCGGCTATCAGAACCTTCATGCTTGCCGCCAAATCCGTTTTGCTTACCCACCTAATCGTCTGAGAGACGTAAAATAATTAGCCATGGGGTCACAAACCGGGAAGTTTTTGACCGGTTTTTCCCCGCGAAAAGGCTTCCGCGCTGCAAGCCCAAGAAAACAACGCCTTTCTCCTACTATGAGCGGCCTGGGCCGCAGCGTCAATAGGCATACGCGAGCTTCGTTTGTTTACCTACAGCCCCTCGCATCCTATATTATGGGTGTGCCGTCCCAATTTTTCAGGAATCGCGGAAAGCTTTGCAGTTAAAGGAACTTGGATGAACAACTCAGTACTGGTCCCAATGGTGGTGGAGCAGACGTCGCGAGGCGAACGCGCCTACGATATTTACTCCCGCTTGCTCAAGGAAAACATTATTTTCCTGGGCACACCTATTGATGACAACGTAGCCAATTTGGTTATGGCCCAGATGTTATTTCTGGCCGCCGAAGATCCCGAGCGGGATATCTCTCTTTACATTAATTCTCCCGGAGGTTCCATCACCGCCGGTTTAGCCATCCTGGACACGATGCGGCTGGTAGAGCCCGATATTGTGACCTATTGCCTGGGACAAGCGGCGTCCATGGCCGCCGTTTTGCTCGCCTGCGGCACCAAGGGAAAACGCTTCAGCCTCCCCAATTCTCGTATCTTGATTCACCAGCCTTCCATGAGCGGCCTGGGAGGGCAGGCGGCAGATATCGATATTTATGCGCGCGAGATTCTGCGCATGCGGCAATCGTTGAACGAAATCTTAGCCGATGCGACCGGACAACCGGTCGAAAGAATCGCCCGAGATGTCGATCGCGACTACATCCTAGAACCCGAGGCCGCGCTGGAGTACGGCATGATCGACCGCGTCATCTCGAATCGCACTCTGCAGCCCGTTCCGACCCGCTAGCTGCTGCCAACTCGCTGATTTATAACGAAAACCAGTCCTCCGAATAGGCTCTTAGCACGCTAAGGGCCATTCGGAATATCGGGCTACGGGGTTTAGAAGCCGATACAAAATTTGGAAAGTTGGCGTCCGATTTACTTGACCGTGGCATTCGAGCTGGGTTAGAGTAATGGTTCCGTTACGGAATCGCGGGCTCATAAAAATCGCTTATCGAATGATGCGCAGATCCTACCCGGTTTTCGCTGGGATCGTCCTCTTAACGGCATTTTCCGCCGGCATCTCTCAAGCTCGTCAAAATCAAGCTGCTCCGCGCGGCGTCAGTTTCAGTTCAAGCGCCGTGGCAAATGCCGCCGCCGACACAAGCTATTTCCCCCTACCCGATGGGTCGACTCCGGACGTGAGCGCCTCCACCGGTGATCCCGCAAGTGTTCATTCGCCGGAAACCGACGATCGCCTGAAACGTGCCGACGCTGATTTCAATACCGGCCGTCAGATGTACTTTGAAGGCGACCTCGCGGGTGCCCGGCGCGAATTCGATGCTGCCGTCGATGTGCTGTTGAACGCACCCGATTCGTTGCCGGACCGCCGCCGTATCGAGCAGCGCCTCGACGAAATCTGTGATTTGGTATATCGCTTCGATGTCGAGAAACTGGGAGCTGGCTTAACCGAAGAGGATGCAGTGGTGTTCGATAAGGCGCCCATCGACGAAATCAGCCATATGACGTTTCCGGTCGATCCGGCCCTGGCTCCGAAGCTGAAAACCGAGCTCAACCAGACCGCGTCCGGCATTCCACTAGAGCTATCGGACCCGGTGCTGGGCTTTGTTCACTATTTCTCAACCGACCGTGGCCGCCGCATTCTGGAGGACGGGCTGCGGCGCTCGGGCCGCTACAGGGCACTCATCCAGCGCGTTTTTGCCGAAGAGGGCGTCCCGCAGGAATTGATGTACCTGGCGCAGGCCGAATCGGGCTTTTTGCCGCGTGCCGTCTCTTATAAGCAAGCGGTTGGAATGTGGCAGTTTACGCATGCCGCGGGAATCGATTACTCGCTGGCGCATACCCCCGCCTATGATGAGCGTTTGGACCCGGAGAAGGCCACGCGCGCCGCAGCCAGGTATCTCAAAAGCCTGTATGCTCGCTATGGCGATTGGTATTTGGCGATTGCCGCTTATAACTGCGGCCCCGCCGTGGTCGATCGCGCCGTGGAACGCACCGGTTATGCCGATTATTGGGAGTTGCTGAAGCGCCACGCCCTCCCCAAAGAGACTGCCAACTACGTTCCCATTATTCTGGCGATGACGATTATGGCCAAGAATCCCAAGGATTATGGCTTGGAGAACGTCGACGTCGATGCGCCGGTGGAGTATGACACGATTCAAGTCAGCGCCCCCACCAACCTTAACTTGATCGCCGATGCCACTATGCAGCCGCTCTCGGTAATCCGCGATTTGAATCCGGCGCTTTTGAAGATGGTGGCTCCCGGAGGCTACCAAGTACATGTCCCGAAGGACTCGGGCGAAACGGCCCAAGCAGCGCTTGAGAGCGTGCCTGCCGCCAGCCGCCAGGCTTGGCGCCTGCATCATGTCGAAGCGGGAGATACCCTTGAGACGATCGCCCGCGCCTATCATTTGAGCGCGAATCGAATTGCGGCGGTCAACCGATCGGCGGATTCGCTTGAAACCGGGGACATGCTGTTGATCCCCGCGGTTTATCACGAGCCGGTGCAGCATGAGCGGCGCTTCCGCAATGCTCGCGCCAGGAGTGCGCGTTCCGGAGCCTTCCGGTCCAGCAAAGGGACCGCGACTCAGCACAGCACGCGCGTAGCTGCTGACCGCCGCCTGCCTGCCCAGGTTCTGCGCCGCAAGGCTGCCGTCCGTACCGCCAGTCTGAACCAATAACGCTGCGGTCCGCGCGTTAGGCTTTAAAATAGCGCTGGTCCAAAAAGTTTTACGCGGTGCTTTTGATTTACCACTTGCCATTCCGCACAGCTTGTGAAATCATTTTGCTGCCTGCATCATCTCGATCGTTGTGAGAGGTGCGAAAGGAGAAGTGCGTGAGTTTACGATACTGGCTTCGGCCGGACGACGAAGACGACGATTTCGATTATGAAGAGGAACACGTCGAGCGTGAGTCCGATAAGACCGAGTACGGCGATGACGACGACGAGGACGAAGAGGAGGATGAATTGGAGGAGGAGAAAGCCACTGTAGGCCCCAGAAAGCCGGCGGCCAAGCGCGAAGCTGAATCCTCGGCGGGCGAGGAGCATACGGGTAAGCGCGAAGATTCTCAGACCAAAGGCGGAGCTTCGCAATCGCGATCCGGCAAAGAAGCGGATGACCAGGATTTGAGCGGCATCCTGGGCCAAGATGTCGAGGTGGAAAAACCAGCCCCCTCCAAGATGCCTCCGTCAAAGAAAAGCGCGGCCACGAAGAGTCCAGCGGGCGGTGCAGGCGGAAGCAAGAAGGCGGCCGGAGAGAAGCCCGTCAGCGCTAAGGGGCCGATTAAGAAGGCTGCCGTCAAGAAGGCCCCCGTAAAGAAGGCGGCCGTCAAGAAGAGCGCTCCTTCGAAAGCCTCTTCCGCTAAAAAGGCTACATCGAGCGGCGCTTCGAAGAAATCCGCTTCGAAATCTGCAAAGAAATCGGGCGGCGCAAAGAAATCGGCTCAGAAGAAGTCCGCTCTGAGGAGGCGCGCCCTGAAGAGACCCGCTCAGAAAAAATCGGTCAAGAAATCTGCTGCCAAGAAAAGCGCATCCCGGAAGGGCGGATCGAAGCGGCCCGCTCAAAAGAAGGCAGGCAGGAGGAGATAGCGCCTGCAACCCGGCGTTGTTGCCGGGCGCTCCAGTTCGAGTGGAAAAACGCGAGCCCGGGCCGCCGCCCTGCTACTTCGCTTTGCGGACGACGGTCCGGCATCGCTCGAACAGCTCCAGCAAGGACTCCGCATATTCTTCGCTGGAGCGTTGTCCCTTGCTGCCGAAACCGGTGGTATTGCCGCCTCGGCCATATCCGGTCGTTACTGCGATGAATTTCATCAGCTCAAGAGCAATCTCGTCCGGAGTAGTCCGCGGCGGTTGCTTGTCGGCGATTTCTTCAGCCATTTCTTGGTTGTTCTCCTTCATATCTGGGCGTAAGAGGCTGCCCGGAAACTGCCGCCTGTGGGCGCGCGCAGCCGCTAAGACTTAGCCTAACAATCTCAACCGATGCCGGTTCGCGCCCGCACTCTGATCCGCAAAATGCGGGGAGGGGCTCAAGCTCACTTGATGGAGACCGAAGATGGCGCCTTCTACGTCGTCAAATTCACCAATAACCCGCAACACCGCCGCATTCTCATCAACGAATGGATGGCTTGCGCGCTGCTCCGCTACCTGCAAATCCATGTGCCCGATACCGCCGCCATTGAGCTGACTCCGCAGTTCCTCGCCAGCTATCCCGATGTCTATCTCTCCATCGGTTCCCGCCGCGAACCAGTGCCACCCGGCGTGCATTTCGGCTCGCGTTTAGCGGTTCATCCCGAGCGCGTCGCGATCTTCGATTTTCTACCCGATAAGCTGCTTGGCAAAGTCGAAAACCGTGTTGACTTTCTCGGTACATTGGTGTTCGATAAGTGGGTCGCGAATGCCGATTCGCGCCAGGCGGTTTTCTTCCGCGCCCGCGCCAAATCCTGGACGCCGCTCAAAGGCGAGGCGCCGGCGCGGGTCGGCTTCTTCGCCCAGATGATCGATCACGGCTTCGCCTTTAATGGCGCCTCCTGGGCGTTCCAGGATTCGCCCATGCAGGGTCTCTACTTTCGAACCTCTGTGTATGAAGAAGTGCGCTCGCTCGATTCTTTTCAGCCCTGGCTCGAGATGATCGAAAACTTTCCGGCCGAAGTAATCGATTCGGCCTGGAAAGAGATCCCGCGAGTCTGGCTCGACGGCGAAGAGGACGCCCTGGAACAGGTCTTGGAGACCTTGCTCGAGCGGCGTTCGCGCGTCCGTGGGCTGCTCGAAGATATGCAGCGGAAACGATCTAGCGCGTTCCCAAATTGGCGTTGATCTCCGCCGCCACCCGCCGTGCGGTTACTGGGGCCAGCAGGATACCGTTACGGTAATGCCCATAAGCGAGATACAGCCGCGGTGAGTGCCATTGGCCCATCTGCAAGCTATCGCTCGCAGGACGAAGTCCGGTCCAGATTTCCGAAGGACTCGTCTCGGCCAGATGCGGAAGAATACGTCCCGCTGCGGCTGCCAGATGCGCCGCGATCTTATGGTCGATGTTCCGGTCGAATCCGGCATGCTCGACCGACGCTCCCGCAATCAGTAATCCGTTGGCGCGCTGCAGCAGGTACAAGTCTCCGCTTCGCAGAATTGTATTGCACGTCTGCTCCGGCTGCCAATAACCGATCAGGTGCCCTTTTACCGGTTCTGAAAACGGCAAAGCCGCGACGCCGGTTACCGCAATTCCGCCGCTCCACGCTCCGGCTGCAACGACTGCCGCACGGTATGTTTGTACTCCATTAGCCGTCACCACGGTCGCCGTGTGTTCGCTCACGTCGATCCGCGACACCCGGCAATCCGGTGTTATGCGAACGCCGCAAGCGCGGCAAGCTGCTTCCAGAGCGGCCACCAGTTCGCGCGGGTCCACAATTGCATCATCCGGATAGAAACGCGCGCCGCTTAGCGACTCGCGCTGCACGCGTGGCCAAAATGTCGCAACCTGCGCCGCGCTTATCCGTTTCGATTGAATGCTGAGCGCAGCTTGTGCCGCCGCCCGAATTTCCAGTGCCCGCAGTTCTTCGCGCGAATAAGCCAGATCCAGCCCGCCGCACTCCTGATAGTCGATTCGCAGGCCCGACGCTTCCTCCAGTTCGCGCACAAACTCTCCGTACAGTCTGCGCGATTCCATGGCAAGCGCGGCGAGCGGTGACGGCGCTTCAAATTCCCCGCCGCAAGCGAGCATGCCCGCTCCGGCCCAGCTTGCCTCTCCGCCAATCTTGCCGCTGTCGAAAACAGTAACAGGCCAGCCGCTCTGCGCCAGCCGCCAGGCCAGCGACAACCCTATGATGCCGCCGCCCGCAATAGCAATCGAATCTTCCCGCTCCGGCAAAGCGGCTTGGCTCACGCCGGTGCCTGAAGCGACTCCACCTCGCTGTTGCGCTTCACTACCTCCAGAAACGCCTTGGCCGCGTGGCTGAGCGCCCGCCGCGCCGGATAAACCAGCCGGATTTTGCGCTCCAGATTCAACTCCTTCACTCGAATTTCGTGCAGCAGGTTCTGTTTGATTTCCGGCTCCACGCACATCCGCGGAAGAAACGCGACCCCTTCGTTATCCTGCACCAGCCGCCGGATCGTTTCCACCGTTGGCATCTCGACATCCATGTTCAAAGGCACCTTGTGCCGCTGAAATTCGCGCAAAACCGCCTCCCGGTACGGAGAAAGCACGTTATGCGCGATGAACGTCTCCATGTCCAGCTCCGAAATAGAAATCTCGTTTCGGTTGGCAAAACGGTGCCGCGGTGAAACAATCAGCGTCAGCCGGTCCGTATAAATAACTTGCGTCAGCAGATGCTCGTCGCCCGGATCGTAGCTGATGACGCCCATCTCCAGTTCGCCATCCCGCAATTGCGACGGAATCTTGCTTGATTCCGATCGCCGCACCTGGACCTTGACCTTGGGAAATAATCTGCGGTATTGCTCAATGTGTTGCAGCAGATACAACGTGGTCGATTCGTTCGCGCCAATCGACAGCCGGCCCGCGTAATTGTCCTTCAACTCGCGAAGCGCATTCTCCAAGTCTCCTTCCAGATTCTGAAACCGGCGCGCGAACTCGAGAACCACGCGCCCGGCATCGGTAAGCAACAGTTCACGGCCCGAGCGGTCAATCAGCTTCTCTTTTAAATCGCTCTCTAGTCGTTGAATCGCAATAGAGATAGCGGGCTGAGTGCGTAGCAGCTTCTCACCCGCGCGCGAAAAGCTACGCTCGGTGGCGACGGTCAAAAAGACTTTTAGTGGATATAGTTCCATAAACGTGAACCGCGCTAAACACTTATATCATAACTGTTGTTTATAATACAACGCAGAACTATAAATTTGCATAATCGCTCTGATTCGCATAGCATAGTGAAAGTTCCCCCGAACAGGAGTACGCAACTTTGAGCCGCGTATATATATTCGATACTACTCTCCGCGATGGAGAACAATCGCCTGGTTGCAGTATGACGACGCACGAAAAGCTCAGCATGGCCACGCACCTGGTCGATTTGGGCGTCGATATTCTCGAAGCGGGATTTCCCATTGCATCGGAAGGCGATTTCGAAGCGGTGGACGCTGTGAGCCGCCAATTTCCGTGGATGCAAGTGGCCGCGCTGGCCCGCTCGTGTACGCTCGACGTCGTGCGCGCGGCGGAGGCATTGCAACACGCCAAGCGTCCGCGCATTCACACCTTCATCGCAACCAGCGATATTCATCTCCAATACAAACTCAAGAAAAGTCGGCAGCAAGTTTTAGACGATGCGGTCGCGGCCGTGGCGCTGGCGCGCAGCTACACAGACGATGTAGAGTTCTCGGCTGAAGATGCGACCCGAACGGATTTCGCCTACTTGGAAGAAGTTTGCAAAGCAGTCGTCGAGGCGGGCGCGCGAACGGTGAATCTTCCCGACACTGTAGGCTACTCGGTTCCGGAAGAATATGGCGATCTGATTGGCCGCATGGCGAAAGTGCTGGGTGATCGCGCCATCGTCAGCGTGCATTGCCATGACGATCTCGGCTTGGCCGTCGCCAATTCTTTAGCCGCGGTGAAGGCGGGTGCGCGCCAGGTGGAATGCACCATCAATGGCATTGGAGAGCGGGCCGGCAATGCCGCTTTGGAAGAAGTCGTCATGGCCATCAAGACGCGTCACGACCGGCTTCCTTTCGAAACTAAAATTCACACCGAAAAGCTGTTTCCAGCGAGCCAGATGCTGTCCGAGCTCATCACTTTCGGTCCGCAGCCAAACAAAGCCATCGTCGGCGAAAATGCATTCGCGCACGAGGCCGGCATTCATCAGGACGGATACCTGAAGGAAAGAACCACCTACGAAATTATGGACCCGGCCAGCGTGGGCGTGCCGGAAAGCCGGATCGTGCTTGGCAAGCATAGCGGCCGCCACGCGTTAAAGCAGCGCGCGGAAGATTTGGGATTCCACTTGACGCGCGAAGAGCTGGACGAGTTGTATCACCGCTTCACCGTCCTCGCGGACCGGAAAAAAGGTCTTCGCAACGACGAGATCGCGCTGCTGGTGCGCGAAACCATCGGCCAGGCAGCCGCCGCCAGCTAACGAATGCAGCTCAACGTTCTCATCCTTCCCGGCGACGGCATTGGCGTCGAGGTCACGCGCGAAGCGGTCAAAATCTTGCGCCGTATCGCGGATTCGTATGGCCACGCGCTTTCGCTCAGCGAAGGCCTGCTCGGTGGAATCGCGATTCACAAAACCGGCGATCCATTTCCGGAGCAAACCCGCGAGCTGGCGCTTAAAGCGGACGCTACGCTGCTGGGCGCAGTCGGCCTACCCGAATTCGACAACGCTCCTCCTGAGAAGCGGCCGGAGCGCGGCTTGCTCGGTATTCGTAAAGCGCTCGGAGTGTATGCGAATCTGCGTCCGGTGCGATCCTATCGCGCGCTGCTCGATTCATCCCCGCTCAAGAACGAGCTAGTCGACGGAGCCGATCTCATCGTCGTGCGCGAGCTGACCGGCGGTCTGTACTACGGCACGCCGCGCGGCATTTCGGGAACCGGCGCGGACGAACGCGCCGTCAACACCATGACGTATACCCGCCCGGAGATTGAGCGCGTGGCGCACATGGCCTTCCAGCTTGCCCGCAAGCGCCGCCGCAAGCTAACCAGCGTCGACAAGTCGAACGTGTTGGAAAATTCGCAACTCTGGCGTCGCATTGTCACCGAAATCGCCGCTCAATACCGGGACGTCGCGCTCGATCATCTGCTGGTGGACAACTGCGCCATGCAGTTGGTGCTCAATCCGAAGCGTTTCGATGTAATCTTGACCGAGAATCTGTTCGGCGACATTTTGAGCGACGAAGGTGCGGTGCTGGCCGGATCCATCGGCATGCTGCCCTCCGCTTCCATCGGCGGCAGAAGACCTTCGGGCGCTTGGACCGGCCTATATGAACCCGTGCACGGATCGGCGCCCGACATTGCAGGCCAGAACAAAGCCAATCCCCTGGGCGCGATCGGCTCCGTGGCAGCTATGTTCGAATACAGTTTTGGATTGATGGACGAAGCGCGAGGTGTGAACCGCGCCATCGACGAAGTGTTAAACAGCGGATACGTTACGGCGGATCTGAAACCATCCAGCCGTCCGGCAACGACCAGCGAAGTGGGCGACGCCATTTGCGCCGCACTCTCAGAACGCGCGGTTTCCGCATAAGAAGCCGAAACAGAACCGCGACCGTGAGGGAGCGTTTCGGAAAAGATAGGAATCAAAGCAAGAGCATATGTCGGTAAACCGAGCGGCCGCCAAGCCGCGCACCATCATCGAAAAGATTTGGGACAACCATGTCGTGGCGGAGCGCCCGCACGCCCCCACGCTTTTCTACATCGACCTCCATCTAGTGCACGAAGTCACGTCCCCGCAGGCCTTTTCCGGTCTCCGCGAGCGCGGTCTGAAAGTAAGGCGTCCGGACCTGACTATCGGCACCACCGATCACAGCATCCCGACGCACGACCGCTCGCTTCCCATCGTCGATCAGATCGCTGCCGCGCAAATCGCGCAATTTGAAAAGAACTGCCGCGATTTCGGCATTCCGTTTTTCGGCCCCCACAGCGACAAGCAGGGCATCGTGCATATCATCGGGCCGGAGCAAGGCCTAACGCAGCCCGGCATGACGGTGGTGTGCGGCGACAGCCACACCGCGACGCACGGCGCTTTCGGCGCTCTCGCCTTCGGCATCGGAACCAGCCAGGTGGAGCATGTACTCGCCAGCCAATGTCTTTTGCAGACGCGCTCGAAAACTTACGAAGTTCGCGTTGAAGGAGCGCTCAAACAAGGTGTTTCGGCGAAGGACATCATCTTGAACTTAATCTCGCGCATCGGCATCGGCGGTGGTACCGGATGCGTGTTCGAATACGCGGGCTCGGCCATTCGTTCGCTCTCCATGGAGGAGCGCATGACCATCTGCAACATGTCGATAGAAGGCGGCGCGCGCGCGGGCCTCATCGCTCCCGATGACACCACCTACCAATACATCGCCGGACGCCCCTACGCGCCCAAAGGAGCGGATTGGGATCGCGCGCTAACCCTCTGGCGCCAGTTGCCCACCGATGAAGGAGCGCAATTCGATAAGCGCATCGAAATCGATGCCGCTTCGCTCGAGCCGATGATCACCTTCGGCACCAATCCCGGCATGGGTATCCCGATTACAGCGCCGGTTCCCGATCCTGGGTCCATCAGCGATCCGGTGGAACGCGAGACGCTTGGCAAAGCGCTTCGCTACATGGATCTCTCCGCTGGCAAGTCGTTGCTCGGCCACCCCGTCAACGTCGTCTTCATCGGAAGCTGCACCAATTCCCGCATCTCGGATCTGCGCGCCGCCGCGAGCATTCTGAAAGGCCGCAAGATCAATTCCAAAGTGCGCGTCATGGTTGTTCCCGGCTCGCAATTGGTGAAAAAGCAGGCGCAGGACGAAGGCCTCGATCGCGTTTTCAAAGATGCCGGTGCCGATTGGCGCGAAGCCGGCTGCTCCATGTGCATCGCCATGAATGGCGATCAACTGCAGGCGGGCGAATACAGCGTCTCCACCAGCAATCGCAATTTCGAAGGACGGCAGGGAAAAGGCGGCCGCACGTTTTTGGCAAGTCCTTTGACCGCCGCCGCCAGCGCAGTCACGGGCGTTGTCACCGATGTTCGCACTTTGTTATAGGCGTCTGTTCTAGGAGAGCACTCATGGAAAAATTCAATTCTTTTACCGGTCGCCTCGCCCCGCTGGCAATCGACAACATAGATACCGACCAGATCATCCCGGCGCGTTTTCTCAAAACCACTTCGAAAGTTGGTTTAGGCGACTCGCTGTTCTTCGATTGGCGCTACGATGCCGAAGGAAAACCGAATCCCGATTTCGTCCTCAACCGGCCAGAGGGCCGCGCCGCCCAGATTCTGCTGGCGGGAGACAACTTCGGTTGCGGCAGCTCGCGTGAGCACGCACCTTGGGCGCTCACGCAATACGGCTTTCGCGCGGTAATCAGCACTTCGTTTGCAGACATTTTCCGCAATAACGCGCTGAAGAATTCTCTTCTACCCATCGCCATTCCGCGCGAGGCGCACAAAGCGCTGTTTGAAGCCGTTGCCAAAAATCCCGCGGCCACCGTGACCGTCGATCTGGCCGGCCAAAAACTCACATTGCCCGATGGTTCGGCCGTTTCGTTCTCTATCGACGAATTTGCCAGGCATTGCATGTTGGAAGGTGTCGATGAACTCGGCTACATCCTGCAGCAGGAATCCGCCATTGCCGCTTACGAGCGAACACGGCCGCTGACTGTTAATACGCTGGCAGAGTAGATCCGCATCAGATGCGGAAGAAGTCCGCAATCTCGAAGCTCTGCTCTACCACGCTCTCGATGGTTTCGCCTTCCCCGAGCACTTGCGGATCGCGGCGCCCTGCCGAATACACGGAAACCGTTCGCGTATCCGGATAGACGAGCCATACTTCGCGAGTGCCCGCGTCCAGGTATTGCTTCACCTTGAGTTGCATGTCTTTCGCCATATTGCCCGGCGATACCACCTCAACAGCCAACAGCGGCGCGCCATGAAACCAGCCCGTTGGAATTTCCCCGCCAAGACTCTCGCGCCGGTTCACCGCGACATCCGCGCCCCGTACCGTTGCCGCTTCCGGGTTCGGATCGAGCAGAAATCCCGTATCGGCTCCCGTTACGACATACGCTCGTCGGTCCAGTTGTGCAAGAAGCAACGCGCCGATTCTCATGATTATGGCGCCATGTCGATAACCTGGAGGAGGCAATTGAACCAGTTTCCCTTCGCTGAGCTCGTAGTGTGTCCCGTCCGGTTCATACTCGGGTAATGCACAAAACTGCTCAAGCGTCAGAACAGTTTGGGTCGCCATCGTAATAATAGTTTAGGCCAAAACCCGCGGCGAGGGGGTGTCAGATGCGGAAGAAGTCCGCAACCTCGAAGCTCTGCTCTACCACGCTCTCGATGGTTTCGCCTTCACCGAGCATTTGCGGATCGCGGCGCCCGGCCGAATACACGGAAACAGTTCGCGTATCCGGATAGACGAGCCACACTTCGCGAGTGCCCGCGTCCAGGTATTGCTTCACCTTGAGTTGCATGTCTTTCGCCGTATTGCCCGGCGAGACTACCTCAATGGCCAACAGCGGCGCGCCGTGAAACCAGCCCGTCGGAATTTCTCCACCAAGACTCTCGCGCCGGTTCACCGCGACATCCGCACCGCGTACCGTTGCCGCTTCCGGGTTCGGATCGAGCAGAAATCCCGCATCGCCTGCGGCAATAAGATATTCGTCTGGAAGAGTCCTCGACAGAATCGAAACGATTTTGCCGATTAGCAGTGCATGTCGATAACCTGGAGGAGGCAATTGAACCAGTTTCCCTTCGCTGAGCTCGTAGTGTGTCCCGTCCGGTTCATACTCCGGTAATGCACAAAACTGCTCAAGCGTCAGAACAGTTTGGGTCGCCATCGTAATAATAGTTTAGGCCAAAACCCGCGCCTCCCGCCGCGCGGCTTGCCCGACAAGCAACTTGCCCATGCTCCAGACCGCGTTTCGCAGGAGATCGCTCGTCACCCTCATCAGCTCCCGGCTGGTCGCGTTCCTGGCTGTTCTCGGTCCTGGTTTTATCACCGCCAATGTCGATAATGACCCGGGCGGAATTCTCACCTATTCGCAAGCGGGCGCGCAGTTCGGATATCAGCTCCTTTGGACGCTCATCCCGACCACCATCGCACTAATCGTTGTGCAGGAAATGGCGGCGCGCATGGGCGCGGTCACAGGAAAAGGCCTCTCGGATCTCATCCGCGAGGAGTTCGGCCTGCGCGCCACGTTCTTCACCATGCTCGTGCTTGGCATCGCGGATTTCGCCAACATTGTTTCCGAGTTTGCCGGCTTGGCCTCCGGCATGGGAATCTTCGGTATCAGCAAATATATCTGCGTGCCTTTGGGAGCCGCGCTGGTATGGACGCTCATTGTGCGAGCCAGCTACAAGCCGGTGGAGCGCATCCTGATTGTCGCGTCGCTGATCTATTTTGCGTATCCGGTTTCAGCGTTTCTCGCCAAGCCTGACTGGGATCTCGCCCTCAAACAAACTTTTGTTCCCACCTTCAGCAGCGATCCCGCCTACCTGGTGGTAATTGTTGGGCTGATCGGCACCACAATCACGCCCTGGATGCAGTTTTATTTGCAGGCGGCTGTGGTCGAAAAGGGCGTCGATACCCGGCATTATGGCCTTTGCCGGCTCGACGTGATTAGCGGCTGCATTGTCACGGACGTGATCGCTTTCTTCATCGTGGTGGCGTGCGGAGCCACGATTTACCACTCCAATCATCCCCAGATTCAGGATGTCGCCCAGGCGGCCGTCGCGTTGGTGCCCGTCGCCGGCAAATTTGCCGCGCTGTTGTTTGCAGCCGGTCTCATCAACGCTTCTCTTCTTTCGGCCGCCATTCTGCCGCTCGCGACTTCTTACAACGTTTGCGAAGGTCTGGGCTTCGAATCCGGCGTAGATAAGCGATTCTCCGAAGCGCCCATCTTTTACTGGCTCTATACGCTGCTCATCGGCGGAGCCGCGGCCATCGTTCTGATTCCACATATGCCCGTGCTCCGCTTCATTCTGCTCACCCAGGTGGCGAATGGAGTGTTACTGCCGTTTGTCCTCGTCTACATGCTGCTGCTGGTGAATCGCCCCCGCCTGATGGGGACTTTCAAAAATAAACCCTGGCAGAACTGGATCGCCTGGACGACCGCTGTTGTGATGATCGCGCTCACGATTGCACTGATCTATACCAGCTTCACCGGATAGCGCAAAGAGCGTTTCCCAGGGCTGCTGCCGGATGTTACGATCAGGACGGAGACTGACTTGTCAACGATTTCAGCGCCCTCTGTTGAGCCACCACACAGTCTCACGCTGCCCTTCGAGCCCCTCCCCCAATTCCGCCAGACCGCGCTTGAGGAATCTCCCGAGCGGGCCGCTAATTGTGGCAAGCGTATCGGAATATTCATCGTTGCGTACAACGCGCTCACCACGCTCAGTAAAGTTCTGAAGCGCATCACGCCCGAAGTATGGCGCAATGTCGAGCAAGTGGTCGTTTTCGACGATGCCAGCCAGGACGAAACTTACGAGCTGGCGGTGGGCATTCAGGCCATGGCCAATCTGCCCAAATTGCGGGTTCTGAAGCATTCGAGCAATCTCGGCTACGGAGGGAATCAGAAGGCTGGTTACCGCTACTTCATCGAGCAAGGCTTCGATGTGGTTGTTCTACTGCACGGCGATGGACAGTACGCGCCGGAGCTTCTCTCGCACATGTACTCGCCGCTGGTGCGTGGAGAAGCGGATGCTGTGTTTGGTTCGCGCATGATGAAGGAGTTCGGCGGCCCGCTCAAAGGCGGGATGCCGCTCTACAAATACGTTGGTAATCGCGTGCTGACGGCGTTTGAAAATCGCGCGCTGGGTTTGCACCTGACAGAATTTCATAGTGGATATCGCGCTTATAATCTGCACGCCCTCGCCCAGATAAAACTCGACAAAATGACCGACGATTTCCACTTCGACACGGAAATCATCGTCAAACTGCACCACCAGAATTTCCGCATTCTCGAAGTACCCATCCCGACCTTCTATGGCGGCGAGATCTGCTACGTGAACGGCCTCAAATATGCCAAGGCCATTCTCAGCGCCGTCTATCGCTACACGGAAACTTCCCGAGCCGTTCGCCGCTATCCCGAGTACGAAGAATATTTCGTCCCTTACGCCATCAAGCGCAGCTTATATTCTGCCCATTACTACGCCGCGCGATTTATTGGAACGGATCAGCGCGTCCTCGAAGCCGGTTGCGGTAATGGCAAGTTCGGTGCCGAGCTGGTGCGCGCCGGAAACCACGTGGTCGGTGTCGATCGCAGCCCAAGCGTTCCGCTTAGCGCCGGATACGACAATGTCATCCCAGCCGATCTCGAATTCGGTCTGAAATCCGCGCTCGGAAACGCCGCTTCGCAGTTCGACCGCATTCTATTGCTGGACGTGCTCGAGCACTTACGCGACCCGAACCAGCTCCTCCAAGATTCGAAAGTTCTGCTCGCCCCGCGAGGCAGACTGATCGTTTCGGTTCCCAACGCGGTGAACGCCACGGTCCGGCTGATGGTGCTGTTCGGGCGCTTCCGCTACCGCGATCGCGGCATTCTAGATTGGTCTCACCTGCGCTTCTTCACGGCGAAAACCATACGCGCGCTGCTCGAGGAACACGGCTATCGGGTGGCGGGCCGCCATTACACGGTCGTGCCCCTCGAACGCGTTATTCCCATGCGCTCCGGCAATCGCCTGCTGCGCTTCGCCAATCGCGTGCTGCGCGGATTGACGGCTCTCGCTCCCGGCCTTTTCGCCTACGAAATCCTGCTCATTGCCGAGCGGTAAACAGCCTCAAGCCGCGGGCGCGCTCTGCTGGTGAGGCGCCTGCTGGGGAGGTGGTAACAGTAATGGATCCTGCGGCATTACGATCCAGCAGACGACATAAATGATCAAGCCCGTTCCCGGCGGCCATAACGCGAGCACGAGCATTAGCACCCGCACCAAGGTCACGTCGATTCCCAAGTAGCGCGCAATCCCGGCGCATACTCCCGCAATCTTCTTCTCGTCGCGCGGCCTGCTGAGATGTCGAGCCGGCTTCCCCGTATCGGAAGTGAAGCCGTACTTGCCCGTCGTGGCGCCACATTGATGGCAATAGCGGTACGTGTCCGGTATCTCAATTCCACAAGAACTGCAATACATATTCGTCCTCTAATCTGAGTCTACGTAATCTGGTCACGGAAAAGGGATCATCCGAATGAAATGGGAATTCGTGCTTGCAACGGCAGAAATCCGCTACTCTGAATAGATCCCCGCTTTACTCTCGTTCGCATGACCTTTGCCGAACAGCTTAAGAATCAGCTCAACATTGTCGACGTGGTGAGCCAGTACGTGCGGCTGAAGCGGCAAGGCTCGGGCGGGCGCTACGTGGGCTTGTGCCCGTTTCATTCGGAGAAGACGCCCTCCTTCAACGTGAACGGCACGCTGCAATTCTATAAATGCTTCGGCTGCAGCGCCGGTGGCGACGTTTTCAAATTTGTTCAAGAGATCGAAAGCCTCACGTTTCCAGAGACGCTGAAGCTGCTGGCGGAACGCTATGGCATTCCGATGCCGGAACGGAACCGGCAGGACGACCCGGAAGCGAATCGCCGGGCCGCTCTTCTCGAGATGCACGAGATTGCGGCGGAGATGTTCCAGAGCAATCTGCGCGGGCCGGCCGGCGGCGAGGCGCGCGCTTATCTGGAATCGCGCGGCGTTTCCCGGGCGTCGATGGACGAGTTCCGGCTGGGATTGTCGGAGGCCTCCGGGCAGCAGCTTGTGCAGCGGCTTCAGAAGTTCGGTCCCGAACTGCTCGAAGAATCCGGGCTCGTTAGCAGAAGTCAATACGACAACGGCTTCTACGATCGGTTCCGGGCGCGGCTCATGTTTCCCATTCACAACGAATCCGGCAAAGCGATCGCCTTCGGCGCCAGGGCTCTCCGGCCGGGCGATGAGCCGAAATATCTAAATTCGTCGGAAACGAAACTCTACAAAAAGTCCGCCATACTGTACAACCTGCATCGCGCCAAGATCGATGCGCGGAAGCACGACCGCATGATTTTAGTGGAAGGCTACATGGACGTGATCGGGATCTATTCGGCAGGAGTCCATGAAGTAGTGGCGGCGAGCGGCACCTCGCTCGGCATCGAACAGGTGAGGGCAATGAAACGCCAAGTTGCGCAACAGCAGGCAAGCACCGGCCAAGTCATTCTCAATTTCGATCCCGATGCGGCCGGCGTGCGATCGACCGAAAAGTACATCGGCATGTTATTGGCGGAGGGACTGCGGGTGAACGTTCTCGCGATTCCGGGGGGTCTCGATCCGGACGAATACATCCAGCAAAACGGCGCGGATTCCTATGAGAAGCTACTGGAGCGATCCACTTCTTACTTCCATTGGCTGGCGGATCGGGCAAAAGAGAAGTTCGACGTGCGCACGGCCGAAGGCAGAGTGGATGCCTACAAATTCGTCTCGCCCGTTTTACAGCAGGTTCACGATCCGGTGGAACGGACCGGAATCGCGAACGAGCTGGCGGAATATTTGAATCTCGATCGCGAGGTAATACAGCGGGAATTTCGCCGCAAGCCGCAGGGGCAGCCTGTCGAGAAGCCGCGCGATATTTTATCCGCCGTTCCGCCCAACGAAAAGCTTTTACTCCGCTGCTTTCTGGCAAGTTCCGCAGCGCGGGCCGTTATCGCTCAATACTTTCAGCGCAGTGAAATGCTTTCGCTTTGCGAGCTGAAACCGATTTTCGAGGCAGCGCTGCCGCTCGAGAACCAAAACAGCGCGTTCTCGATGGAAGCCGTGGCAGGCAAATTGGACGCTCGCATGCAACGAATTCTGGAAGAAGTGGCGTTTTCGGATTTAGGGATGGAGCAGGAAGAGGCCACGCAGCAGGCATTGCATTGTCTCGAAGCATTGGAAACGAAGTCGGCCGAGGCAGCGCGCGATACGCTGCGGCGGCGCATTCGGGAGCTGGAACACGCAGGAAATTTTACGGAAGCGCTACGCTTAGCCGATGAGTTAAACAGGATGGTACGCACATTTTCGAGGGCATGAATCGTGTTGTACTATGAGAAGTCGAGGAACTTGCAGGGGTGCCTCGGCAATTTCGGGGTTGGAGCTGTTTCGACTTTTTTCCCGCCGATCGATCAGCGCACGATTGATGAAGGCAGTTGATGCAAGACAATAACGACAAGGGCTTCGCTCTTTATGATCACGTGGGCGGAGTGGTGCGCGACGATCTGGCAAACGGAAGCGATCTGAACGATTTTTTCGGAGACTTGGACAGCGCGCCCGTCGAACTGGAAGAACCCAAAGAATTCGAGAAGAAAGAAGACGAGGTTGAAGATCTTTCCGATCTCGACCTGACGCCGGGATCGCTCGACAAGAGCAACGATTCGGTGCGCGTCTACCTGCGCGAAATGGGAATGGTGCCGCTGCTCACGCGGGAGGGCGAGATTGAGCTTGCCAAGCGCATTGAGCGCGGCCAGAAGGCGGTTCGCAAAGCGTTATCGCGCTCCCGCCTGGTTATCCAAACGCTTCTTGAAACGAAGCATAACGTGGAGCGCGGAACCATTTGCGTTCTGGATGTTTTGCAAGCGCCGGAGCCGCAGGCCGGGCGCGATGAAGACGAGTTGCTGCGATCGTTGAAGAAACGATTAATAGACGGCACGCAGGAAATCGAAAAGCTACACCGCAAAGCCCAGCAAACTCAGCAGAAGCTGATCGGCACGTCGCGCAACATGAAACCGAAACAGCATCGTAAGCTGCGGTTCGAATACGCGCGGCTGATGGTGTGCATCTCCCGCCAGATCCGCGCGATTGCATTCACGTCGCGTTTTCAGCGGTCGCTCAGCGCAGCGCTGCGGAATATGGTCAACCGCGTCAAACCGCTCGAACAGGAGATCGCGCGGTTGCAGCGTAAGCTCGAACAGCCGCTGGCCTCCGAGCCGGGATCTGCCGCCGCGATTCGCAAGGAATTGAAGGCTCTATCGACCCAGTTGCTAGCGCTCGAAGAAAAAGGCGGCACAAGCGCGACTGAACTGCGCCGGACGCTGCAGATTGTGGAGCGAGGCGAGATCGAAACCGAATCGGCGAAGAAGCGGCTGATTGAAGCGAATCTTCGATTGGTGGTTTCGGTGGCGAAGCGATACACGAACCGCGGCATGCAGTTCCTGGATTTGATTCAGGAAGGCAACATCGGCTTGATGCGGGCGGTGGAGAAGTTCGACTATAAGCGCGGATATAAATTCTCCACCTATGCGACCTGGTGGGTACGGCAGGCCGTTACGCGCGCGATTGCCGATCAAGCCCGCACCATTCGCATCCCCGTGCACATGATCGAGACGATCAATAAGCTGGTGCGCCTGCAGCGAGTGATGCAGCAGGAGCTGGGGCGCGAGCCCACCACGGAAGAGCTGGCCGTGCGGATGGATCTCACGCCAAGCAAAATTCGCCGCGTGCTGCGCATCGCGCAGGAACCGATCTCGCTGCAGACTCCGGTGGGTGAGGAAGAAGAATCGAATCTCGGCGATTTCCTGGTGGATAGCAGGATGATCTCGCCTTCGGAAGCGGTCATCAATCTGAACCTTCGCGAGCAGACCGCGGAGGTATTAAAGACGCTGAGCCCGCGCGAAGAGAAGATTGTCAAAATGCGCTTCGGATTGCAGGACGGCAGCGAGCACACGCTCGAAGAAGTGGGGCAGAATTTTGCTGTGACCCGCGAGCGCATCCGGCAGATTGAAGCCAAGGCGCTGCGCAAGTTGCGGCACCCGAGCCGCAGCCATCGACTCCGTAATTTTCTCGAAAACAGCGCTCCGTCTTAAAACGGCTGTAACTCCGCCCCGTGCGGCGCTGCGATATGTTAGAGCTTTGTCCATGGCAGCCACCGAAGTAGCCGTCCCCACGCCCGTACATCCCGTCACTCCTCCCAAGAAAGTTCCCAAACCGAAAAACGCCGCGGAGCGGAAAGCGCGGCTGAACCGAATTTTTAAAGAACTCGACCGCCTTTTCCCGAACGCCACCTGCGCGCTACATCATAAGAACGCGTGGCAGCTTCTGGTCGCAACCATTCTTTCCGCGCAATGCACCGACGAACGCGTGAACAAGGTCACTCCCGGCCTGTTCGAAAAATATCCAAAGATAGAAGACTTCGCCAATGTGCCGCAGGAAGAGCTGGCGAAGGATATTCGTTCGACGGGATTTTTCAACAACAAGGCGCGCTCGCTGCGTGGAGCGGCGCAAAAAATTCTGAGCGACTACAAAGGAAAAGTCCCGCGCACGATGGAAGAGCTGCTGTCCGTTCCCGGAGCGGCGCGCAAAACCGCAAATGTGGTGCTCGGCACGGCCTATGGAATCGCGTCGGGCGTAGTGGTGGATACGCATGTGCAGCGCATCTCACAACGGCTCGATCTGACGAAGAATGTGGAGCCGGTGAAGATTGAGCAGGATCTGATGAAAGCGGTTCCTCAAGATAGATGGGTCCTTTTTTCGCATCAGATAATCCATTTCGGCCGGCAAATCTGTATTGCACGCAAGCCACGCTGCGCTTCCTGCCCGCTGGACACCGTCTGTTACGCCAAAGACAAGACGCTCGCGTGAGCGATGAGCCGCTTCTATTTAGGCATCGACGGCGGACAATCGAGCACAACGGCGTTCCTGGCTGACGAGACTGGCCGCGTCATCGGACGGGGGCATGGTGGCCCGTGCAATCACGTTCGCGCATCGGAAGGCAGAGCGAAATTCGAGCGGGCGATCGGCGCCTGTTTGGACCAAGCCTGCAGGCAAGCCGGACTCGACCGGAACACCATCGTTTTTGCTTCGGTGTGCCTCGGGTTTAGCGGCGGCGCGGAAGATAAGGACGCGTATTCGCGTGAACTGATCCGCAGCGCGAAATACAAAATCACGCACGATGCTGAGATCGCGCTTTCCGGAGCGGCGGCAGGCGAGCCGGGCATCATCGCTATAGCGGGAACCGGATCTATGGCATTCGGCCGCAATGCCGCCGGAAACAGCGCGCGCGCGGGGGGCTGGGGCTACGTCTTCGGAGATGAAGGCGGCGCATTCGATGTCACACGCCGTGCATTGCGTGCCTGCCTGCGCGAGGAGGAGGGCTGGGGGCCGGAGACAAAGCTTCGGGCGCTGCTGCTCGAAGCAACGGCCGCCGAAGATGCGAATGATCTGCTTCATCGGTTTTATACGGACGAGTACCCGCGCACAAGAATTGCATCGTTCGCTCCGCTGGTGACCGAAGCCGCGGAAGACGGCGATGAGATCGCGCGCCAGATCCTGAACAGAGCGGCCGAAAAACTGGCGTGGTTCGTGAACGGCGTATACCGGCAATTGTTTCGCCCTGGAGAACGCGTTCCCGTAGCGCATATCGGCGGGGTGTTTCAAAGCGCGCCGCTGCTGGCTTACTTCCAGGATCACGTCAGAAAATCAATCGGCTGTGACACAGCGCATCCCCGCTTCGGGCCCGCGGCTGGCGCGCTTCTCGAAGCTCTTCGCCTGGATGGGAATGGCAGCGAATTATCGAATGTGCCAGAATCCGAAAAGTGAACTCCACACGATTTGCTTCTCTTCTTCTGCTTTGCTCGTTGTGCAGCGCCGCCGCGGAACCCGACTGGCCCACGGTAGAACAGCATGCAATTAACTTGCTACAGCGCTATGTTCGAGTCGCGAGCGTAAATCCGCCCGCCGACACCAGCGAGACTGCAAAATTGCTCAAGGCCGAGCTCGACTCGGTGGGAATAGAGGCCGTGACTTATCAAAGCGGTCCCGGTGGAAAGACGAATCTGATTGCCCGCTTGCCCGGTAGAGATCGCTCCGCGCGCCCGCTGCTGCTCCTAAATCACATGGACGTTGTGCCTGTGGACGCGGCGCATTGGAAAGAAGCGCCATTTGGAGCCGAGATCAAAGACGGCGAGATGTGGGGCCGCGGCACGCTCGACATGAAAAGCACCGGCATCATGGAGCTGACCGCTCTCGTTTTATTGAAACAGCTCGGCATCACACCGGCGCGCGACATCGTTTTTCTTGCAACCTGCGATGAAGAGACCGGCGGCGTCGATGGCGCGGCATGGATGATTGAGCATCACTGGAACGAGCTGAATCCCGAGTATGTCTTGGATGAAGGCGGCGTGGGCTCGCGCGACGTTTACGCTCCCGGCAAGCTGGTCTTCGGAGTCTCGGTTGCGGATAAGCAGGTGGTCTGGTTGCGGCTTCGGGCGACGGGCACGTCCGGTCACGCGTCTCAGCCGATTCCCGACAATGCCAACGATCTGCTGATGCGCGCCATTGCGAAAGCGAAGGAGCTGCCGCCCGTCGATAAGGCAAACGCGCTTGTGGATCAAATGCGGAGCTCGATCGGGACCTTTGCATCCAACAAGTTCATGAACGCCATTCAGCGGAACACGATTTCGGTTACTTCGCTGCGAAGCGGCGTAGGCAATCCGCCCAAGGCGAACGTGATTCCTTCGACGGCCGAAGCAACGCTCGATTGCCGCCTGTTGCCGGGGCAGAACGCCGAGGAGTTCGTCTCGGAGATCAAGGCGCGCATCGACGATCCGCACGTGACGGTGGAGAAAATCTCGCACAAGCTGGGAGACCCGCCGCCGAGCCGCACCGATACGCCGCTTTTTCGCGCCATAGAATCGGCCATTCAGAAACAGGATCCCAGCGCTGCAGTAATTCCGATCATCGTGCCGTACGGAACCGACGGAGAGAAATTCCGCATGCGCGGCGTGACCAGTTACGGACTCTACCCCATGATTATCGACGCAGCGACGCTCGCCACCATGCACAGCGACAGCGAACACATCCCAGTCGATCAATTCCGGCGGGGATTGCACATCTACTTCGATATCGTGCGCTCGGAGTGGTAGGCTAAGCTCGAATCGATTTCGGGTTCGCCGCCAGACCGCTCCGTCACAACCGATTCCTGGAATGGCACCGCGAAGCCAACGTTCAGTGCCGCCGCGGCCTCAAGCAGGTTCAGCAAAAGCTCGCTTTGGATTTTGAGATACTCGTTGCCGTCTCCGGTGAGCACGTAAGCGAAAATTTCGAGATCGAACGACTCATTCGAAATCTTAGTGAACCGCACGGGAACTCCGGACGCATCCACCTTCGGATGCTGCTGAAGAATGCGGCCGATAGCGTCCACCATCTCGCGGATCTGCTCGGCTGTCGCATCGCGCCGCAAGTGCAGAGTGGGATGGAACCAATATCGATCGCGCCGCGAAAAATTCTCGAGCGTCATGGTGGAGAAAACGGAATTGGGAACAGTGACCACCGTCCGGTCCTGAGTTCGAATGCGAGTGGATCTTAACCCGATATCCTCCACCGTGCCGGTTTGCGTGCCGAACTGGCAGAAATCGCCAACCAGCACCGGCCGGTCGGTAATAATCGAAATACTTCCGAAGAGATTTTCGATGGTTTTCTGAGCGGCCAGCGCGACCGCTATGCCGCCCACGCCCACTCCCGCAAGAATAGTGCCGGTCGAGTAGCCCCACCGGGACAGAACAAAAAGAATCGCAATACAGAAGATGAAGATCTTCACGATGCGCACGAAAAGCGGGAAGACGGAGTACGAAAGCGCGCGCTGCCGCGGATCGAGGCGCGCCGCGGCCTGGTCCGAAATCACGTCGACTATCCGCATCACCAAAGACGCGGCTCCGAAGATAAACAGGAGCGCCAGCAGTTTTAGAAGATAATCGCGAACCAGCGCGGAAGGAGCGACCGCTTCCATGCAGATTCGGAAAACTACGATAGCGACCAGCAGGCGAAGCGGCTCAGCGAACGTTTCCAATCTGTACGTCTGCAGCGTCTTGGCGTAATGCTTGGCAATGGGTTTTGCCAGCGCGATCAAAATGCGCGACAAAAGCCGCGAAACCAGAGAGAGGATCAGGGCCAGTAATATGAGAGCGAGCCAGATCCACACCGGCGTACCGGCAAATTCGGTCACGACCAGCGCTCGCGGAAGCTTTTTTTCGATTTCGGATTCACCGGCCGCGGCGCTAAGCTGCGGAATGCGCGCGACGCTGTCGGCCGAGACCAGCCACACCTGAACGCCTTGCTGATTTTCACGCTGCAGCTCGAGCTCGATCGTTTGCCCGTTCCGCTCGAAGACGTCGAGTTTGTCGAGATCGGGCGGAAGGCCATCCGCGAGATCCCCTTCCGGCGCATCGCTTAAATACTGCACTTCGAATTTGGGATCGCGATCGAGAATGCTCGCCAGTTCACGAGCCAGGTCGGGACCCCGCACCGCGCGCTGATTCGCTGCGATTCGCCGTAAATCGAGATATTGGGATGCAAGCACGAAATGGTTACTGTGGCAGGCCTCAAGAAAGCTCAGAATAGAGCTGCGCGGGCTCGTTCGCTTCAGCGGATCGACCTGCACGGTTGGCGTCCCGCTGTTTTTCGCGCCCGGAAGCAGGCCACCCAAGCCTTGCGTTCGCGCTGCTAGCGGCAGCAGGAACAGCGCGGCGAAAACCGCACACCAGCCCGCTAGCATGCGCACGCCATTCACACCTTTTAAGGACACGGGTAAGTTTTTAAATTCTCCTTTAACATCAACTACTTATTTAAACAATTCTAAACAACTGCTTGATGCGCTTGCTCCAGCCGTCGCGCTACTCTCTCCGCGGGAGTAAGTACAGCTATGTCTTCTCATATCATTTTGGACGGCAGTCAGCGTGAGCATCCTTTCGGCTCTTTTCCGGCTGGCAAGCCGTCCTCTAACGAACTCATTGAATTGACTCTGATTTTGAGGCGCCGTCACCCTGCGCCGGAGCCCGCCGTGATGCGGGATCATCTGTCGCATCGGGAACTGGCCGAAAATCACGGAGCCGATCCAACCGACATTCACGCAGTTGAGATGTTCGCGTTGAAGCACGAGCTTTCCGTTGTTAGCGTGAATCCGGCCGCTCGTACTATAACAGTCCGTGGAGAATTGGGTTCTCTCGCCACCGTTTTCGGCGCGGATGTGGAGCTGCGGCACAGCGAGGGCCGCATCGTGCGAACCCGCCAGGGCCATCTTCACGTTCCCTCGTCGCTGGCCGGCCGCATCGTCGCGATATTCGGATTCGATCAGCGCCGTGCCGCTCGCACATATCACCGCATTCATCCCAGCGCCGCGCAATCAGTTTCCTACACTCCGCGGCAGGTTGCGCAGCTTTATAATTTTCCGTCGAATACGGGCAAAGGTCAAACCATCGCGCTGATCGAGCTCGGCGGCGGCTTTCGCAACTCGGATTTGCAGAAGTACTGGAAGCAACTCGGCTTGAGCAATGTTTCGACAACCGCAGTTTCGGTGGGTGGTGCGCAAAACAGCCCAACCGGCGATCCAAACAGCGCCGATGGCGAAGTGGTCCTCGATATCGAAGTGGCGGGTGCCGTGGCGCCGGGCGCGGATATTGCAGTCTATTTCGCTTCCAATACCGATCAAGGATTTCTGGACGCGATCAACGCCGCGATTCACGACACGGTTCGGAAGCCTTCCGTCATCTCCATCAGTTGGGGCTCGGCCGAAAGCGAGTGGACACCGCAGGCGCTGAATGCATTTAACGCGGCGTTTCACGATGCGGCTTTGCTCGGCATCACGGTTTGCGTGGCCGCCGGGGACAACGGATCGTCGGATGGCGAGAGCGACGGTCGCGATCATGTCGACTTTCCTGCTTCCAGTCCGTGGGCTCTTGCCTGCGGTGGAACCAGCCTGCTTTCTAATAACGGAAACATTAGATCCGAAACCGTTTGGAACGACGGTGCCAACGGAGGCGCTACGGGCGGCGGCGTGAGTTCTCATTTTTCGAAGCCTTCGTATCAGGCAAATATTAACGTTCCACCGCCGGTAGGCACGGTGAATCCTACCGGACGCGGCGTTCCGGACGTTGCCGGCGTGGCGGATCCGTATACCGGCTACGTCATTCTGGTCGATGGCGAAGAAGGCGTTGTCGGCGGGACCAGCGCGGTCGCGCCGCTATGGGCCGGACTCGTTGCGTTGTTTAACGAGCAGCTCGGCAAGAACCTGGGATGGTTCCATCGTTCTCTTTATGGAACTCTCGCGCAGCACAAAGCTCTGCGCGATATAACGTCTGGAACAAACGGCGATTTCAAAGCCGGTACCGGATGGGATGCTTGCACGGGGCTCGGCTCTCCCAACGGCCAGGCGATGTTGAATCTGCTGAAACCGTCTTCGAAATAGAGCAGCAATTTCAAGCGCGGGACGCGACCTGGGCGTCCCGCTCCCGCCCATCTATTTCCGCGAGAATCCGTTCACAAGCTGCGCGCGGATCGGCATCGCGCGTGACCTGCCGTCCTATTACCAGATAATCGGCGCCGTTGCGAATGGCTTCGAGAGGAGTGGCAACTCGCTTCTGGCCGCCCGCCGCCGTTCCCGCGGAACGAACTCCCGGTGTCACCGTAATCAGATCCGGGCCGCCAACCTGTCGTACGCGATTCAGATCGAGCGGTGAGCACACAATCCCATCCATCTTACTTTCCAACGCTTTTCTGACGCGAAGCTCAATCAAATCCGCAACGGGAACGGGATAACCAAGATCTCGAAGATCGTCTTCATCCAGGCTCGTCAACACCGTCACTGCCAGCAGTTTTGTTTCGCTGTCGCCTCGCCCCTCGGCTGCGGCTTGCATAATCGCGCGGCTGCCATGGACGGTCAGAAAGGTGACGGCACCGCTCTGGCAAATTTTCCGCGTCGCGCGTTTTACTGTCTCAGCGATGTCGTATAACTTCAGATCGAGAAATACTCTCTTGCCGGAAGCCGCGATCCGCGAAACAATCTCCATACCCGCGGCCGCATAGAGTTCCATACCGACTTTGTAGAAATCCGCCGCCGAGCCGATCTTCTCGATCAGTCGCAGCGCTTCCTCCGGATTGTCTACGTCCAACGCGATGATAAGCGGATTCAGAGCGTAACCTCGATCGGTTTATTACCTCGCGCCCGCACGCGGCCGATCACATACGTCTCCGCGCGCGCGTTGAGCAGTTTGGCGGTATCGTCCATTCCCAGAGAGATTAGCAAACCGCCAGAAGTCTGCGGGTCGTACAACAATGCTTCGATTTCCGCTGGGATTTCAGCCGGCAGATGCACACAGCTCTCGACGAAGTCGCGGTTATTGCGCAAGCCGCCGGAATGAGCGCCCGCCTTCGAATATTCGATGGCGCCGGGCAAGTAGCGAATCGCGGCGGCCGAGATCTCGAGCGTCACATTGCTCGCGAGCGCCATTTCACGGGCATGCCCCAGCAGCCCGAATCCGGTGACATCGGTGCAGCCGTGAACGTCCAGCCCATCCAGCGCATCGCGCATTTCGCGATTCAGCGCCAGCATCTGGCGAATAGAGGCGTCCACATGTTCTGCTTCTGCGATACCTTTTTTGAGCGCGGTCGAAATCACGCCGGTTCCGATGCGCTTTGTAAATACCAGCGAGTCGCCAGGTTGTGCGCCTTTGTTGGTCCATATCCGCCGTGGATCGATCAAACCCGTGACGGCGTAGCCAAATTTGATTTCGTCTTCCGCGATGCTGTGGCCGCCCAAAATAACGCAATTCGCTTCGTGAATTTTCGCGGCGCCGCCATTGAGAATCGCTTCCAGATCTCGAATGTCGCCTTGTGCCGGAAAGACCACGAGCGACAGCGCCGTAACAGGCCGGCCTCCCATGGCATAAATATCGCTCAATGCATTTGCGGCCGCAATTGCGCCGAAAGTATACGGATCGTCCACAATCGGCGTAAAGAAATCGACAGTCTGCACCATCGCGAGCGGCGTGCCGCCCGCTTCGCTGAGATCGTAAACACCGGCGTCATCCGCGGTCTCGTAGCCCACCAAGACCTTTTCATTCGTAAAACGCGGCACCGCTTTCAACGCGCGGTCCAAGATTTTAGGGCTGAGCTTTGATGCGCAGCCGCCGGCCTTGACGGTTGCAGTGAGTCTCGTCGCCATCCAAAACCAGTGTAATTAGACGGTCAATGCCGCCTCTTCTTCGAACTGCCATTCGCGCCAGCCATCCAGCAACGGAAAATACAGCCCAAGCCAGATTGGACCGGGCATCAGACGCGAAATCAACGTTCCGTAATTTTCCAGTTGGGGCCGATAACGGCGCTGCTGCTCATCGAGAAACCACTCGCGACGGCCGCCCTCATGCTCACTCGTTTTGAAATCGACGATCCATAAGCGGCCTTGTTCGTCCCTAAAAACGCGGTCGCTGGTTCCGCTAATCAGCTTGTCCTGGATCCGCCCCGCCAGCGCCCATTCCGACCGGGACTCCGCATGGCTGTGTAGAATCCATCGGCCTCGCTCGCTGCCCAACGTGTTCGTAACTGCGCGAATAACACGCTCTGAGGCCGCGCGCTTCTCCGAACGCGGCACGCCCAGACGCAATAACTCCGATTCAACAATTGAGCTCACGGCGGCAATGCGCGTCGCATTCCACGCCTCGCAGCCCTCCTGGGCGATGCGTTTCAATAGTCCGTGAACCACCGTTCCGGCGTGCCGGCCGGTATCGCCGACCCACTCATAGGTGATCTTTTGGGCGGAGGCAGTTGCGCGGTGGAACTCGGGCTGCCATTCAACGGACGGAGCCATTCGCGGTGCGCGCCAGTTTGCGGGCAGACGGCGCAGAGTAGTTTGAGCGGTAGCAAGCGCGCTCGAATCAATGCGTCTGGCCGCGATCTTTCCGCGCCGGACGCTTTCGAATTCCGATTGAACGCCATCCCAAAGCAAATGCAGAAACGTCCCTTCCCTGGCTTTGCTGCACTCCGTGCCCTGCTTCTTGCTCTTCACGCTTCCTATCAGGTACAACTCATTTCGCGCGCGAGTGCAAGCGACATAAAACACGCGCTTCAGCTCATGCCGCTCCTTGCGCTTGACCTCTTCCGTAATCTCGTCGAAGCCCGCGCTTTGTTCGCTTCTACGAGGCTGCGGCGCAATCGCGAGGCTGGCCGTCCCGCCTTCATCCACTCGTTCCACCCAGGCCAGTAAGTCGCGCTCGGAAGATTTCGTCGCCATCCCGAGTTTGGGAAGGATCACGACATCGAATTCAAGCCCCTTCGCCTGAAAAATCGTCATCACCTGAACGCAATGAGTGCCGGTTTTCGGCTTCGCGTAAAGAGATTCGACACGCTGCTCGAGAAGGCTAAAATCGCGGAGCACCCCGCCGTCCTCGCAGTTTTCGAGCAAGCTCAGAAACGTGTCTACATCTTCCTGCTGGTTCGCCTCCTGCAAAATCGCGGGCCCTCCCAGCAACATCCATGTCTTTTCAACCAAATCGCGCAAGGGCATCCGTCCGGCGCTCGCGACGGCTGCGGAAAGAATCTCCTGCAAACGCAGCACTCTGCTGCGTCCTTCAGAAGAAAGCATCGCGATGCGAACTGGGTCCGATATCAAATCGAGAATGGTCCGCTTCGTCTCGCCTTCGGCCAGCGCCGAGAGATCGGCAAGCATCAAGCCGCACCAGGGCGCCCGCAGACACGCAAGCCAGGAAAGGCGGTCGCCGGCATGCAAAATAGCGCGCGTCAGAGAGATCAAATCCAGAATGTGCTGCTGCTTGTTCAGCTCATCGATTTCAATCGCCTCATAAGGAATTCCAGCCTCTCGCAGCGCGGGAAGTATGGCGGCGATATGCGACCGGCTCCGGACCAGGATTGCTACATTTCCCTTTTCCGGAATTTCCGAAACGATACGCACGATCTCGCGCGCTTCCTCGCTGCCGTCGTCGTCGACCAGCGGAATCAATTCCGGTTTCTTCACGCCGTTTGGCCTCGAAGCGCTCGAACTGCGGAACGCGACTGCGCCATGGATGGCATCGTCTTCCGGCATGATGGACGTGAACTTCTCTCCCACCCAGTTCACAATCTGCGGCGCAGAGCGGAAATTCACGCTCAATCGCAATGGGTTGAGGCGAACGGAGCCGAGGCGGCGCTCCCGCAGACTTTTCAGAAATAGCGAGACTTCGGCTCCGCGAAAGCGATAAATGCTTTGCATTGGATCGCCAACCAGAAACAGCGTGTGGCCGTCGCCGTCGGACCATTGACCCGTTAGAGCCGCGATCAAATCGTATTGCGCGCGCGAAGTGTCTTGAAACTCATCGACGAGCAGATGCTCAATGCGATAGTCGAGGCGGAACAACAGGTCACTCGGCGCATCGGGCGGACCTAAGGCCTTGATAGCCGCGCGCGTGACTTCCGTAAAATCGACGACGCCACGCTGCCGGAATACTTCCCTCAAACATTCGCGAGCGCGCATCAGCAACTGGCAAAAATCCTCCGTTTCAGCGCCATCCTGAACACGCTCGAGCGAGAACCATTGATCCCGCTGCTCCAGCATTCGCGCCACTTGCCGTTCCAGAGAATTGATGTCGTTATCGAAATACAAAGAGACGCGCAGGAACAGTTCCCGGCTGGCCGTGTCGCCCTCGGCCAGATCGCGCAGCATGGCGCGAGCCGCGATGTGATACAGATCCGTCGCGTCTTCGACAACCCTGCCGATGCCGCCGAATTCCGATACAACCGGCATTTGGCGCGTGAGCAGGCCGCACAGCGAATCGATCGTTTGTATCTGCAAGCGCGCTGGATCCAGCAGCAGGCGCCACTCTTTCTTCCGGTCCTGTTCGAGTGCGCGTAGGGCGAGGTCTCGCGTCCGGCGCTCGTATTCCTCCGCAACTGCCGCTCCGGAGCACGCATTCTGGAGAGCGTCTTGAATGCGCTCCTTCATCTCCGCGGCAGCTCTGCGCGTGAAGGTCATCGCCACGATGGATTCAGGCCGCTCGACCGCGCTCAGCAGAGCTAAATACCGTTGCACCAGCAGCCCCGTTTTCCCCGATCCGGCAGGAGCTTCCACAATAAAAGATTGCGAGACCTCTAGCGCTTTCTCGCGCTCGCGTTGGTCGGCCGTCACTCCGCTTCCTGTTCCTGCCGCGGGCGTTCGTTCACGCGGCAGAATGGCTCGACCCTGCAATACTCGCAAGCCCCGCGGATCGGGTCCACGGCGGCGTTCCCCCGCACGAATTCGCTCGCGATCCGCTCCACTTCCGCTTGAGAAGCGTCCAGAAAAGAATCCCAATCGCGTTTCACCTGCGCGGAGCGCCCGGGGAAATGCACGTCGCGTGAGAAACCAACTCCTCTTAACTCGCGCGCTTTCAGTTGCGCGAAGAAAATCCCTTCCACCGGTTCTCCGCAGGAAGCGGCGTATACCAGCAGTTGCGGCTCCTTCGGACGTGGACCTTCCAGGCTTTTAAAACTTTGCTTCCCGCTCTTGTAATCGATGAGAACAAGACTTCCGTTCCGCAGGCGGTCGATACGATCCAAGCGCAGTTGCAACGGGAGCCCTCCCAGCTCATACGATCGCTTCTCCTCAACCAATTCGACGGTAAATGGCATTTTGCGATTGCGCTCAATCTGAAGCCATTCCAGAATGAGTTCTTGCAACCGTTCACGTTCCGTAATGGTGATCAGTTCATGGAACGGGCTCGACTGATACTCTTTTACCGCTTGCTTCACGGCTTTTTCCACCAGAACCTGCAACTCGTCTTCGGGCATGGCGCGAAGCCGGTCTTGCGTTCTCAAGTCACCCCAGACAAATTGGAGAGCTTTGTGGAGAAACCCTCCGCGATCGCGCGCATCGAAGCCAAAGCAAGCGTCTTCCGGAGTCCGTGCCGCTAAACGAAACTCGGCAAACGCGCGAAACGGGCACTGCGACTGTTCTTTCACGATCGCGGTTCCCCCGCGGACCGGCTCTTTTGATGTGTACGGCGGCGCTTTACTATCTTCCAGCTCCATCAGATCCTGGCGCGCATAGCAATCGCGCGGCAGCTTCCCCGGCCATTGCGGAAGCTCGCTTACGGGCGTAACGAATGCCGCCGCTATTGGCGATAACCGGCCGGAATACGTGGCGGAAACAGCGCGTGCCGCGGCGAATAGCGATTCGGTCAGGCGCTCGCGTTCGCGCCGCCCCTTTTCCGGCGAACTGCTGGCAATCTCTGTCACCCGCTGCAGCTTTAGCGGAACCAGCGGATTCGCATTCAGCGGCGGCGGCCAGCTTTCTTCGCCCAGGCCGGTGAGCAATGCTTCGTCGAATTGGATGCCCGATGCATCTGACGAATCGAGGATCTGAACTGGCGAGCTCCAATCGCCGCGCTCGATCCCCGGCCGCAAAAGCAGCCGGCGCAAGTAAGTCAATGCGGCGCCATACGAGACCGGTTCGGACACAAGCCCGAGAGCTGCCATTTCGGAGAGCGCTTGCTTCCATGCCTCCGTAATTTCCTGTTCCGCTGCGTTCAACTCCACGTCGCCTGGCCAGCCGGCAACTTGAAGCAAACCAGCGAACAGCTCGCTCCATGCGGAAAAATCGAGCCGGCCCCGCTTGTTGGAAAGCACGCGCTGGACATGCTGCCAAACCGGCGCCAGCATTCGGCAGTCTTTCGCCGCAAACTCTAGATCGCGAACGCCCACATCGAGATCGCGCCTCCTTCGCAGCTCGATATCGGCCAGCGCGCGAGCGTTTCGCTCGGCTGCAGCGCCCGCGATGAATGGGCAGCGCAGAATAGCTCCGGCATCTGCAATCGCAACGCGCGGCCGCAGCAGTTCGAGCAGCAGCAGCGCACTTGCAACCAGCGGATGTTCTTTGAGCGGCGCCGATGCATTCACGTGAAAAACGGAATCGGTGCGATCGGCATTGAGCGCCGCCGAAGGGTAGAACACGTTCTGGAAGGTTCGTTCCACCAAAGCCCGTCGCGTCGATAAATCCGGAACAAAAACTCCGATGGAGCGGGCGGGATTCTGTTCGAATGCGGCACGCGCCCAGCGAGCGGCGCGCTCCAGCTCCCGCGCTTCATCGTCGCAGCGCAACACAACGGCGCGGCTTCGCGAATGGCTCGATTCAAAACGCTCGACCGAAGCAAAGAGTCCAAGAGCCCGTTTAACGTCTTCAAGCGCCGGAGTAAACTCATGAAATCCCGCAAACACCGTGAGCTCCCGATTCAATACACCTTGCGAAATCCATTTCGGAAGCAGGCGCCAGAGATCGGCTCGCGCGATCCAACCTTGCTCGCGGCATTTCCGCTGAAATATCTTGTTCCAGCGTTGGAACTGCTGCGCGTCTTCGTAATCGCTCCAGGCATCGCCTTCCGCGGGAATGTGCCACTCTCGAATCAGCTTTGCGGCCTGCATCGCCAGCCCCGCGGTACTGGCCGAATCGAATAAATGAGCGTGTTCGCTCTCGACGATCTGTTTCCAGAGCGCATGTTCTTGCGAGCGCGAAAGCAGCGCGGGGGCGTCCAGCGTTTTGTAGCGTGCTTCCTGCCAGCAGGCCGCAAGCCACGCGTCTACGTGATAAACAGGCGCGCGCTCCCAGGTGTGTAGGTCTTGATCGAGCTTGCGGCGCGTGAGCTGCTGGCGGGCAATCTCCGCCAAAACACGCGTGGGCGTGACAATCGTCGCCCCGTTCTCAAACGACGAATTAAGGCCTGGACAAGCGAGATGCATCAAGGGAGTGACTCCCTCCATTATCTCGTCCAGGCGTTCGCTAATCGCTCATCAGGAAAATGCAGGGCCGCTCCTCCGGCACGCGCATCTTCGCCCAATAATGCTGCAGAATGGAGTACACCATCACACCCGTCTCTCCTTCTCCCAGCAGTAGATAGCGGAACGATTGACGCATCGGATTCTGTCCGGTGAGACGTAGAAAAACGGCGACCGGATGGATCAGCTCGCTCATATATGCAATCGCGTTCGCGCGCGCAACCGCTTGCGAAGCTTCGATAAGATACTGTCCATTTTCTTTCTGGACCGAAATTTCAATCGGCGACAGAAACTCGCTGCGATTATCGAGCAGGTCTACATGCACGAATGCCAGCGGTCCTTTCAGATGGTAATATTGCCGGATCTGATGCGCGTAGCTGGCGCGAACCTCCGGGGACAAGCTTCGAACGGGAACCAAATTCACCTTTTCGGGAATGAGTTCATCCCAAAGACGGCGCGATTCGTCGTCGGAAAAGCGGTGACCTTCCACCCGCAGTTCCGTCGACCGCGCATACCGGCTGATCGCGCCCACGACCAGAATAAAAAATATGAAAAACGCCGCGATGATGATGCCGTCGGTGCGCTCGATCATGTTCGTGATGGTTGTGTATACAAAGACCAACACGACACCCCAGCCGCCCAGGCTGAACCAATACGACTTCTCTTTCCACAGCCAGATCGCGGCGGCAAACGTTGCCGACGTCATCAAAACGAGAACTCCGGTGGCGTAGGCCCCGCCCTGCGCCTCGACATTGGCGCGAAACACCAGCGTCACGATCACGTCGAAGGCGAAGAGCACCAACACAAGCGGGCGCACATACGCAACCCACTGCGGCGCGAGGCCTACTCGCGGCAAATAGCGCGGAACCAGATGCAGCAGACCAGCCATGGCCGAGGCTCCCGCGAACCACAGAATAAGGATGGTCGAAACGTCATACACGGAGCCGAAAACATTTCCCAGATACTGGTGCGCCATGTAAGCGATCGCGCGGCCGCTCGCCGGACCGCCTTCGCGGTATGCATGCGGTGGAATCAACAGGGCAGATACGAAACTTGACAAGATGAGCATCACGCTCATAATCAGCGCGGCGGTCAGCAACAGTTTGCGCGTGTTGCGAATGCGTCCATTCGGCCTCTTTTCGTGTTGGTCGGATTCGGAGCCGCGAATCAGCGGCATTACGGAAACGCCCGTTTCGAAGCCGCTCAAGCCGAGCGCAAGCTGCGGGAACAATATGACCGCCGCGACTCCGATATGGGTCCAGCTCCCTTGTGCGGCGAGCGAGGCGCGCCAATGCGGATACGCAAGCGGATGTGACATCACCACCTGAAGCGCGCGAATCAGGACAATCGCGTTCAGAACCAGGTAAGGCAAACAGACCGCGGTTGCCAATCGAATCGCTTCTTTGAATCCCTTTAGGAACACCGCCGCCAACAGAGCCAGCAGCAGCAGCGTTATACCGATCTTCGCGTGTCCCAGATAGGGGTGCAGATATGGATTTTCCGTCGCGTGCCTGGCCGCATCGGCCGCCGACAAAGTCATCGTTATCACGAAATCGGTAGCGGCGAAACCAAGCAATACCAAAACGAGAATGCGCCCCCACCAACCTGGCAGAATGCTCTCCAGCATGGCGATGGAACCCTGCCCAACATACGAGCGGCCCGCCACCTGCGCATACACGGGTAGCGCGCCAAACAGGGTCACCGCCACCAGCACCGCTGTCGCGATTGGCGAAATTGCGCCCGCGGCGAGCAACGCGATGCCCGGCTGATAGCCGAGAGTCGAAAAATAATCGACGCCGGTCAGCCAGAGGACCAGGTACCACGGTTGAGTCCGCTCCTCGCGATGCCGTGACGGATCGATCGCGCCCGTACCGCGCATCCACTTTCGCCAACTCGAAACGGCTGGACCCGCGCTTGGTTGCTCGCTTAGGGCTGTAGTGTTAGAGGTCAAGGTCTTCCGAGGCTGCCTTGTCGTGCTTCTCCTGATCGGCCCGGCAGTATGGAGTCCACGGAACGGCCTCCAAGCGAGCCGGCTCAATGGAACGCTCGCAATCGAGGCAAGTCCCATACGTGCCATCAGTCAAGCGCTGCAGCGCTTGCCGCACTTGCGAGAGCGTCTGAGCCGCTAGCGTACCCTCCTTGAATCCAACCGCTTTGATCTCATCGGTCGTGACCTGATCGATCGGATCTTCTACTTCCGCTGAGCGCGCTTCGCGCGCCCCACCCTCGAAGCGGGAGATGTCGGCTACTAGCTCCTGCTCTTTTTCAAGCAAACGCTTTCTAAAATGTTGCGTGTCCATTAGCCACCTGAAATTCAGCCTACGCTCTTGTAGGTTACATGATCGGCAATCGCTGTTTATATGATGTAGCAAGGCGCAACATCACAACATGCTTTCGCTTCAAGACATCATCGATCAACTGAATGAGCTGATCCAGATTTGCAAGGACGGGGAACAAGGCTATCAAACGGCGGCCGAAAATGTTCACAATACTGAGCTCGAAACCATGTTTCGCGGCTATGCGAAACGTAGGGCCGATTTTGCGAGAGAGCTACAAACGGAAGTCGAACGCCTGGGCGGCGAACCTTCTCAATCCGGCAATATGGGCGCCGCGATGCACCGGGGCTGGATGAATTTCAAGTCGAGCTTGTCCGGAGGCGATCCGGCCGGGCTGATCGCCGCCTGCGAAAGCGCTGAGGATAGCGCGTTAGCCGCTTACGACCGTGCTGCCCACACGGATGTTACCGGCAAGACTCGAGCGCTTATCGACAAGCAGCTTCAACAGGTCCAGGAAGCCCATACGCGGCTCGCGCGGCTCAAGGGAGAAGGCGAGGATGGCGCGCGGTTTCCGAAGAACGAAGGACTCGCCTAGGCCGAGGCCGTTCTGCTTCGCGTCTGGTCCGACGGAATCACTTCCTCAATGTCCTCAAACCTCTGGCTTCGATGCAGGTAATAGTAGACGCAGAGAAGCGTCAGCATAAAAGCGGCGAGAACGACCATTATGAGCGCGAAGCGTTCCAACTGCCTGATGGGCGCCGCGGCCGCATGCTCCGGTTCGCTCACCAGAACGGACCAGCCAAGATTACTGAAGTGCTGCTTCAGGCCGGTCGCCGCGAAACCGACGATGTAGGGTCCGTTCCCGAGCCCGGCCAATCGCCAACCCGACTGGCTCCCCTGTAAAGATCCGAGTGAGTCCCGGATGGTCAGGAATTCCTGCGACTTCACATGCGCGAAGACATCGGCACTCGGACCGCTGACGATCGTTCCATCTTCGTCGACCAGCACGGCCTGCGCGCCGTTGCCAATCTGATTCTGGTGAAAGCGCGCCAACAGAGGCGAAACATTCACCGCCGCGCTGAGCACGCCCACCATATGCCCGGTATTCGGGTCTCCGATGGGCACATCAATGTCGACATAGGATGCTTTTGTGACCTCGTCATCGAGCACGCCGCTGATCTGTACCGCGCCTTGCCCGTTGTTGTACGCATCCTGCCAATCCTCATCCTGGGCATACGATTGTTTGCCGGTCTGTTGCGTCGTCGCGACTACGGCGCCGCTTAGATCGGTAGCCGCGATACGGAGGTAGCGCGGATCTAAGTTTCTACGTTGACGGAAAACCTCGGCAGCGCTTGAGTTTCCAGCACCCTTCGTTGCACTCTTGGAGCCCACGCCTCCGCCGGCGCTTGAAACCGCGCCGATAACACTGGAATCGGCGGCAATCGCGTCCACGTCTGCTACACGATCGCGAATGTACTCGGAAACATCGACACTATAAGTTTGCGCCAGGGCTTTGAAATCGTTTCCAATTGAGTTATCCAAAGATCTATCGCTGCGGCCTGCCAAAACAAGCCCGACAATACTCAACGGCACGATCACCACAATCAGCGCGAGTAATACCTTTGTTATGGAAACACGAACTTCCAGGCGATCCATATCACACCTCCCGCTTCCGCTTAGATCATAACTCCGCTAGAAGCGAGTCAGGCGGGTGACTGGAAATAAAAAGGGCGGCTCGTGAAAGCCGCCCTGCATTATTCGAATTGTGAGCCGGTTAGACTTCTTCGGCCGCGCCGACGGCTTCCTCGCCGAGATCTTCGGAAAGGCCGCCGGTGTACAACCCGGGTGTCTCTTCAGAGTAGTCTTGCAGACCGTCACCCAGAACCAGTTCAGGCTCGGGCAGCGGCTCTTCTTCCACTACGTCCTCGCCTTCGATCTTCACGCGCCGGTAGTATTCCATACCAGTGCCCGCCGGAATGAGGCGTCCCATGATGACGTTTTCCTTGAGACCGCGTAGATAATCCACCTTGCCGTTAATAGCGGCTTCGGTAAGCACGCGCGTTGTCTCCTGGAAACTCGCCGCTGAGATGAACGAGTCGGTCGAAAGAGACGCCTTGGTGATGCCGAGCAGGATCGGCTTGCCCGCGGCGGGCCTGCCTCCAGCTTCCACCACGCGAGCATTCTCTTCGCGGAATCTGAACTTGTCCACCACCTCTTCAGGTAGGAACTCGGTGTCGCCGATGTCCTCCACCCGCACCCAGCGCATCATCTGGCGCGAAATCACTTCCAGATGCTTGTCGTTGATGTTCACGCCCTGCAGCCGGTATACTTCCTGGATTTCGTTGACCAGGTATTTCTGCAGTTCCTTTTCGCCGAGCACGGCCAGAATGTCGTGCGGATTGCGCGGGCCATCCATTAGTGGATCGCCCGAACGAACACGCTCGCTCTCCTGAACGTTGATGTGAACGCCGCGCGGAATTGCGTATTCCTTCTGCACGCCGTCATCGCCAACGATGTAGAGCTTGCGCAGGCCTTTGCTCACCTCGCCGTATTTCACGGTGCCATTGATTTCGGCGATGACCGCCGTCTCGCGAGGCTTGCGAGCTTCGAAAAGCTCGACCACGCGCGGCAGACCGCCGGTGATGTCTTTGGTCTTGGTAGTGGCGCGCGGAATCTTGGCGAGCACGTCGCCGGCGTGTATCTGATCGCCATCCGACACCATCAGGTGAGCGTGCGTCGGCATCAGATATCGCTTTTCTTCCGACCGGCCGCCGCCTTCGGGGCGCATGATGATGGTGGGGAACCGCTTTTCGTCCGACGATTCGGTTACCACCACCTGCATGTTGCCGGTGATCTCGTCCACCTGCTCCTGAGTCGTCACTCCATCGATCAGATCTTTGAAGTGAACCGCCCCGCTGACTTCACTGAGAATCGAGAAAGTGTACGGGTCCCATTCGAGCAGAATTTGATTCGCCTTTACGGGAGCGTTATCGCCGACGTTAATCTTCGCGCCGTAAACCACCGGATAGCGTTCGCGCTCGCGATTCTTCTCGTCAACGATAATCAGGATTCCGTTGCGGTTCATCGCAATCAGCTCGCCCTTGTTATTGCGAACTGTGTTGACGTTGCTGAAGCGCACGAACCCATTGCTCTTGGCGTCCTGCGTCGACTGTTCGCTCACGCGGGTTGCCGCGCCGCCGATGTGGAAGGTACGCATCGTAAGCTGGGTGCCCGGCTCGCCGATCGACTGGGCCGAGATGATGCCAACCGCTTCGCCGCGCTCCACCATCCGCCCGGTCGCGAGATTGCGCCCGTAGCAGAGGCGGCAGACGCCGCGCTTCGATTCGCAAGTCAGCACTGAACGGATCTTCACCCGCTCGATACCGGCCGCCTGAATCGCGCCCGCCAGTTCTTCGGTGATCTCCTGGTTGACGCTTACGATGACGTTGTTCTCATAATCACGCTGATCTTCCAACGCGACACGGCCGACAATACGATCGCGCAGCGGCTCGATGATCTCGCCCGATTCAATGATCGGCTCGACATAGATGCCGTCGGTGGTACCGCAATCGTCTTCGGTAATGATGACGTCTTGCGCCACGTCGCACAGCCGCCGCGTGAGATAGCCCGAATCCGCCGTCTTTAGAGCGGTATCGGCCAGCCCTTTACGCGCGCCGTGCGTCGAAATGAAGTACTGCAGCACATCCAGGCCTTCGCGGAAATTCGCCGTGATGGGCTGCTCGATGATCTCGCCCGAGGGCTTGGCCATCAAACCGCGCATTCCGGAAAGCTGGCGAATCTGCTGCTTCGATCCACGAGCGCCGGAATCCGCCATGATGTAAATCGGATTGAGGACACGGCCGGTGCGGTCGTCCTCTTCCATGTTCTTGAACATCTTGTCGGAGACTGTTTCGGTGACCTTCGACCAGATTTCAATGATTTTGTTGTAGCGCTCCGACTGAGTAATCGCGCCTTCCTGATACTGCTGCTGGACTTCGATGACCTGCTTTTCGGCCTCGTGCACCAGGCTGGCCTTATCGTCGGGAACAACCATGTCGTCGATGCCGATTGAAATTCCCGCGCGCGTAGCGTACAGGAATCCGAGCTTCTTGATTTCATCGAGCATCTGTACAGTGATCTGCAAGCCGAAGCGCAGATAGCAATACTGCACGAGCTGGCTCATGCCCTTCTTCTTCAGAAGGCCGTTGATGAACGGCATCTCCTTGGGAAGAACATCGTTCAGAATCACGCGTCCGACCGTGGTGTCCATGTACTGCTTGTTGAACTCGATCGGTTCCGTATAGATGATGTTCTGATTGTCGAAGGCTTTGGTCAGATCGATCACGCGGCCCGTATGCCGCAGCTTAATGGGCGTGAGCGTCTCCACTTCGCCCATTTCGAGCGCGATGAGAACGTCGTCGATGGAAGCGAATGTACGTCCTGCGCCCTTCGAATTCGGGCGCATCTTAGTGAGGTAATAAAGGCCCAGCACCATGTCCTGGGTGGGGACTGCAATGGGCGCTCCGTGTGCCGGCGACAAAATGTTATGCGAAGCCAGCATTAAGGTCGCCGCTTCGATTTGCGCTTCCGGCGAAAGCGGAATGTGAACCGCCATTTGATCGCCGTCGAAATCGGCATTGAATGCGGTACAGGTCAGCGGATGCAGCTTGATGGCTTTGCCCTCCACCAGCACCGGCTCGAAAGCCTGAATGCCGAGGCGGTGCAGCGTGGGAGCGCGGTTCAACAGAATCGGATGATCCTTGATGACCTCTTCGAGAATGTCCCAAACCACGGGATCCTGCTGCTCGACCAGTTCCTTGGCCTGCTTGATGGTGGTGCAATGGCCGCGCTGCTCCAGCCGGTGATAGATGAACGGCTTGAACAACTCGAGCGCCATCTTTTTCGGCAGGCCGCACTGGTGGAGTTTCAGCTCGGGACCGACTACGATCACCGAACGGCCGGAGTAATCGACGCGCTTGCCGAGCAGGTTCTGGCGGAAGCGGCCCTGCTTGCCTTTGAGCGTGTCGGAAAGCGATTTCAGCGGACGGTTGTTGGCGCCCCGCAGCACGCGGCCGCGGCGCCCGTTGTCGAACAGCGCGTCCACCGCTTCCTGCAGCATGCGTTTTTCATTGCGAACGATCACGTCCGGCGCATGCAGCTCCATTAATTTCTTCAGGCGGTTGTTACGATTGATAACGCGGCGGTACAGATCGTTCAGATCGGATGTCGCGAACCGGCCGCCATCGAGCGGCACAAGCGGACGCAGCTCCGGCGGAATCACCGGAATCACGTCGAGAATCATCCATTCCGGCTTGTTTCCGGATTTGCGGAAGCTCTCCACCACGCGCAGGCGCTTGGCATACTTCAGCTTCTTCTGCGCCGAAGTTTCCGTCTTCATGCGCTCGCGAATTTCCAGGCTCAGAGCTTCAACGTCGATCTTTCGCAGAAGCTCCTTCACGCCCTCGGCGCCCATCATGGTGACGAACTGGCCGGGGAATTCCTGATCGAGCTGGCGCTTGCGCTCGTCGCTGATCACCTCGCCCTGATTGAGACCGGTCGCCTCGCCTGGATCGATTACGACGAATGCTTCGTAATACAGCACCCGCTCCAGTTCGCGCAGCGTGATGTCGAGCAGGTAGCCGATGCGGCTCGGCAAGCCTTTGAAGAACCACACGTGAGAGCAGGCGCTGGCCAGCTCGATATGACCCAGGCGCTCACGCCGCACGCGCGAAAGAGTTACTTCGACGCCGCACTTGTCGCAGATTACTCCGCGATGCTTCATGCGCTTGTACTTCCCGCAGAGACACTCCCAGTCCGCCACCGGCCCGAAGATTCGGGCGCAGAACAGACCGTCGCGCTCCGGTTTGAACGTGCGGTAATTGATAGTCTCCGGCTTCGTCACTTCACCATGGGACCAGCTCCGGATTTTTTCCGGAGAGGCCAGACTGATTCGAATGGAATCGAAGTCTGCAATCAGATTGGCTCTATCGTACGGAGAGGAACGATACATTATTTGTCCTTAGATACCTTTCAATACGTCTTACTCAAACGCGCACAACGGGCACAAGACGCCCTGTGCGCTTGCTAATCCGCGGCATGCGCCAGGTCCTGCATCTCTCGCGGCTTCTTCATCAGTTCCACGTCGAGACACAAGCTCTGTAGCTCCCGAATCAGCACGTTGAATGACTCAGGCACGCCGGGCTCGGCCGCAGCCTCGCCTTTGACGATTGCCTCGTAAATCTTGGCGCGCCCGTACACGTCGTCGGATTTCGCCGTGAGCAGCTCCTGCAGAATGTAGGCCGCGCCGTAAGCTTCGAGCGCCCAGACTTCCATCTCGCCGAAGCGCTGGCCGCCGAACTGCGCCTTTCCTCCCAGCGGCTGCTGGGTGATGAGCGAGTATGGCCCAATGGATCGCGCGTGAATCTTGTCGTCCACCAGGTGGCTCAATTTCAGCATGTAGATGTAGCCAACCGTCACCGGCTGCTCAAACATCTGGCCTGTCATGCCGTCGTAAAGCTCGATTTTGCCGGAGGTCGGCAGCTCGGCTTCGGTCAGCCGATCCTTGATATCCTTTTCCGTCGCGCCGTCGAAAACCGGCGTCGCAAAATGGAGCCCAAGTTTTTCCGCCGCCCAGCCGAGATGCGTCTCCAGAATCTGTCCGACGTTCATGCGCGAAGGAACGCCCAGCGGATTTAGAACAATCTCAACCGGAGTGCCATCCGGCATGTACGGCATATCTTCTTCGGGCACAATGCGCGCGATCACGCCTTTGTTGCCGTGCCGGCCGGCCATCTTATCGCCCACTGAAAGCTTGCGCTTCATGGCGATGTAGACCTTCACCAGCTTGATGACGCCGGGGGGCAGCTCGTCGCCCTTGCGAAGCTTCGCTATCTTCTCTTCGGTGATCTTTTCGAGCACCGCGATCTGACGCGAGGTCATCTCTTCGATCTCGTCGATCTGCTCGTTCAGGCGGACGTCTTTGGTGTTCAGCCGCATGCGCTTCAGATCGCGCGCGCGCAGCTTCTCCAGCACGTCGCGCGTCAAGGGCGCGTCTTTCGAAAGCAGCTTCTTATTGGTCTTTTCGTCGTGCAGGTCCGCCTGCAGTTCTTTGCCCTTGAGCAATTCTTCGAGCCGCTTGGCGCGCTCGTCGCTCAAGATGCGCTTTTCGTCTTCGAGATTGCGATGCAAGCGCTCTTCCTGCAATTGCAGGATTTGTTTCGAACGCTCGTCCAACTCCGCACCCTTGCGCGAGAACACCTTGCAATCCACAATGGTGCCTTCGATGCCGGGAGGGCAGTATAGCGATGCATCTTTCACGTCGCCGGCCTTCTCGCCGAAGATGGCGCGCAGCAGCTTCTCTTCGGGAGTGAGCTGCGTCTCGCCTTTCGGCGTCACTTTGCCGACCAGAATGTCGCCCGGCTTCACGGTCGCGCCGATGCGAATGATTCCGCTATCGTCCAGGTTGCGCAGGAAGGACTCGGCGATATTTGGAATATCGCGCGTGATTTCCTCCGGTCCCAGCTTGGTGTCGCGCCCTTCGACTTCAAACTCCTCGATGTGAATCGAGGTGTAGTAATCGTCTTTGACCAGCTTTTCGCTGACCACGATGGCGTCTTCGAAGTTGTAGCCGCGCCACGGCATGAACGCCACCAGAACGTTGCGGCCCAGCGCCAGTTCGCCCGCTTCGGTGCAAGGCCCGTCCGCCAGCACGTCGCCTTTCTTCACCTTCTGCCCTTGATAGACAATCGGCTTCTGGCTGATGCAGGTGTTCTGGTTCGACCGCTTGAATTTGGTGAGCTGATAAATGTCGGCGCCTACTTCGCGCGACATCTGGCCCTCATGCGCGCTGCCTTCCACACGCACGATGATGCGTTCGCTATCCACCGAATCGACCACGCCCGCGCGTTTGCAGATCACGACAGCGCCCGAATCGCGCGCCGTTACGCGCTCCATTCCAGTACCGACATACGGCGCTTCGGCGCGCAGAAGCGGCACCGCCTGGCGCTGCATGTTCGAACCCATCAGCGCGCGGTTCGCGTCGTCGTTCTCGAGGAACGGAATCAGGCTGGCCGCAACCGACACGAGCTGTTTCGGACTGACGTCCATGTACTCGATTTCGTCGCGATGCTTCAGTACGAAATTACCGGCCTGGCGCGCGTTCGCCAGATCTTCAACGATTCTTCCGTTATCGTCGATCGCCACATTGGCCTGGGCGATGATGTACTTGTCTTCCTCCCACGCCGACAGGTAATCGGAGTGAGCCTCGTATTCGGCCGGCTGTTTCTTGCCTCCGGCCGTTCTGTTGGCTTTGTTCAGATCCTCGCGCGAAACCACCTGCCCCACTTTTAGATCCGTGTCGCCGGGATTGAGAATTCGCACCTCATCCACCAGAGCGCCGTCGCGCACGCGGCGATATGGGCTCTCGATGAATCCGTATTCGTTAATGCGCGCGAAGCAGGAAAGCGACGAAATGAGCCCGATGTTCGGACCTTCCGGCGTCTCGATGGGGCAAATTCGCCCGTAATGCGTAGGATGCACGTCGCGAACTTCGAATCCGGCGCGCTCCCGCGACAGACCGCCTGGACCAAGCGCCGACAGACGCCGCTTGTGCGTAATCTCCGACAGCGGGTTGGTCTGGTCCATGAACTGCGAAAGCTGGCTCGATCCAAAGAACTCGCGGATCGCGGCCATAACTGGCTTGGCGTTGACCAGGTCGTGCGGCATGGCGGTCGACATTTCCTGGTAGACCGACATCTTTTCCTTGATGGCGCGCTCCATGCGCACCAAGCCGATGCGGAACTGATTTTCCAGCAGCTCGCCCACCGCGCGGACGCGCCGGTTGCCGAGGTGATCGATATCGTCCACCGACCCCAGGCCTCTGCGAAGCCTCAGCAGATAAAGAATGGTGTCGATGAAGTCTTTCTTATCGAGCGTGCGCTTGTCGAGCGGCGTCGAGTCCGCTTTGTCGTACAGCTTGATGTTGAACTTCATGCGCCCGACGCGCGAAAAATCGTACTTGCGCGCATCGAAGAACATGCCTTGGAACAGTTGCGTGGCGGTATCCAGCGTGGGCGGATCGCCGGGACGCAATTTGCGGTAAATCTCGAGCAGCGCGTCGTTCTGGCTCTTGACGGCGTCCTTGCGCAAGGTGGCTGAAATCACATTGCCCGCGTCGTCGCGATCCGGGAAGAATATTTCGAAGCTCTGGATTCCCGCTTCGGCCAGTTTGCCGATAGCGGTCGCGGTCAGCTCATGGTTGGCTTCGATCAGCACTTCGCCGGTCGACATGTCGATCACGTCGGAGGCGACATACGCGCTTTCCAGATCGTTCGAGGCCACCTCAACCTGTTCGAGCTTGGCCTTTTGGATCTCGCGAAACACGGAGTTGGTAATTTTGCGGCCCTGCGGCACCACCTGCTCGCCGCCTTTGGTGGTGATCGCGTGCGAGAGCTTCATGCCGATGAGGCTGTCGTTGACGGTCCAGAACAGCTTGTTGTTCTTCAACGAAATGGTCGACAGCTTGTAGAACGCGCGCAGAATATCGGAATCGGTCTTTAGACCCAGCGCGCGCAGGAAAACGGTTCCGTAGAATTTACGCTTGCGGTCGATGCGGACATACAGCAGGTTCTTGTTGTCGTATTCGAACTCCACCCAACTGCCGCGGTAGGGAATGATTTTGCCGAGGAAATAGCCTTGCGCCTGCACGCGCTCGAAAAACACGCCGGGCGAGCGGTGCAATTGCGAAACAATGACGCGCTCGGTTCCATTAATAATGAACGTGCCGTTTTCGGTCATCAGCGGAATTTCGCCGAAGAAGACTTCCTGCTCCTTGATGTCCCGTACGGTTTTATTACCCGTTTCGGCGTCTTTGTCGTAGACGGTCAGACGGATGGTGACCTTGAGCGGCGCCGCATAGGTCATGCCGCGCTCCTCGCATTCCGGCACGTCGTATTTCAACTGCAGGGCGACGGGATCGCCGCAGCGGTTGCAGAAGGTAACGATGTTCTTGTTGAAGGTGCCGCAGCGATGGCAGAGCACGTCGCCGGCATGAAATGGATCGGTTCGAATTTCGGCGCCGCAATTGGGATTGCGGCAGATGGTGCGCAGGTGATGCAGCCCTTTCAAGTTGCCGCACTTGCACTCCCAGTTGCCGATGGAATAATCCACGAACTCGAGCTGGCTCAAGCCGCGGAAATCGGAGATGGGAAAAACGGAGCTGAACACACTTTCAAGACCAGCGTCCTCGCGCTCCTTGGGCAGCAGGTCCATTTGCAGAAAGCGCTCGTAGGAACGCTTCTGCACCTCAATCAGATTCGGAATCGGAATGGAGGTTTTGATCTTCGAAAAATCGACTCTCTCGCGGAGAGATCCGTTTGCAACACTTTGCATCTAAGCTTGTCCTTTAGGAAACCAATCAAACAATGACGTCATTGAGCAATCGCTCGAGCGGTCAGATCGCGGCCACCTACGCGGCTGTGACCCTCGGCAGCGGGGCAGGCCCACTGGCGAATGCTGGCGCGGCAGCTAAAAAAAATCCCGCGCACGGAGAAATATTGTTGAAAAAGATCGTGGGTGACGATAATGATTTAGAACGTTCCGGGTGCACTCCAGCCCTTCTTTGCCATCGCGGAGAAAGAGGGAAGGGTGAAAACACGATTTTGGGCACGCAAAAACTCCGCCAGCCCTCGAAGGACCGCGGAGAACTACTGACAATCTGAAACTGCAACTCTGATCTGAACCGTCCCGGCTTGACGACAACTTAAGAATAGCACAACTGGGAATAGCCGCGTCAATCGACACGGCTAGCCCGCCAATCTCTTCCCTACCCGGCTTGGGCGCGAAACCAACTATTTGACTTCGACAGTCGCCCCGGCGTCGGTGAACTTTTTGCGAATCGCCTCGGCCTCGTCCTTATTAACGCCTTCCTTGATCGGCTTTGGCGCACCATCCACCAAGTCTTTGGCTTCCTTCAGCCCCAGGCTGGTCACTTCGCGCACCGCCTTGATTACATTGATCTTATTCGCGCCAACCGCGGTCAGAACGACTGAAAATTCAGTCTTTTCTTCCGCCGCCGGGGCCGCTGCCGCACCGCCGCCGCCCGCTCCCGGAGCCGCCACCGCCACCGAGGCCGCTGCCGCCGACACCCCGAGCTTCTCCTCCAACAGCTTGACCAGCTGGGAAGCTTCCAGCAGCGTCAAACCCTGAATCTGTTCTGCAATCGCGTTAATATCCGCCATGTCTCTCTCTTAGACTCCCTACTCTTTGAACTTATTTTCTTTTCCGGCCTGGTCCAGAACCACGGCCAAATTGCGCCCCACACCGTTCACCACCGTGACCAGCCGGGTGGCCGTCGCGTTGATCAGATACAGAAGCTTCGCATAAATCTCTTCTTTCGGCGGCATCAAGGCTAAATCTTGAATCGCCTTGATATCGATGACCCGGCCTTCGACCATGCCGGCTTTGAAGGTGAACGCCGCGTTCTCTTTTGAATACCGGGTCAGCGCTTTCGCCAGCGCCACCGGGTCCTTTGCCGTGTAGGCAAGCGAAGTCATCCCTTTGAGATCGGCCAGCAATTCGTTTGCGGCTGTACCTTCTCCGGCTTTCGCTGCCAGGTTGTTCTTCACCACGCGGTACTCGCCGCCCGCTTCGCGGACCGTCTTTCGCAGATGGTAATCCTGCTTGACGGTCAGCTTTTCAAAGCTGGTGACGAAGATGTTCTGGTTCTCTTCGATGGTCTTCTTCAGATCTTCGAGATCTTTCTTCTTGTCGTCTTTATCCTTCATGCGACGCTTCCTTTTCCGATCCGTCTTCCGCTAAACGACCTTGCGCTAAAGCGTTTTGGCGTTAAACGCCGTCACGTCCAGATGCACGCCCGGCCCCATGGTGGAACACAGGGTTGCGCTCTTGACGTATTTGCCTTTCGCCGCCGACGGCTTCGCCCGCACCACAGCCTGAATCAAACTGTTCGCATTTTCGAGCAGCTTGTCTGTGTCGAAACTGACTTTGCCGACCGGAGCGTGGATGACTCCGGTTTTATCCACTCGAAATTCGACCTTACCGGCCTTGATCTCCTGAATCGCGTTGCGCACGTCGGTGGTCACCGTGCCGGTCTTCGGATTCGGCATCAAACCCCGCGGTCCCAAAACTTTACCCAAACGGCCGACGGAGCGCATCATGTCGGGCGTGGCGATCACCGCGTCGTAATCGATCCAATTCTCGGTCTGAATGCGGTTGACCACTTCGTCGCCGCCCACGATATCCGCGCCCGCCTCCTGCGCCTCGCGGAGCTTGTCGCCGGAAGCGATCACCAGCACTCGTTTGGATTTACCCAATCCGTTCGGCAGCACGACCGTGCCGCGCACCATCTGGTCGGCGTGTTTCGGATCGACGCCCAGCCGCATGTGCACTTCGACGGTTTCGTCGAACTTCGTGAATTTGATTTTCTGAACGAGCGGAACAGCCTCGGGAAGCTGATACGATTTCGACTCTATCTGCTTCGCCGCGGCCTGATACTTCTTACCAGGCTTATGACTCATAATGTGACTGGTTCAAACGGCTCAGGCGTCGACAGCCCACCCTTGCCTCCCAAGTTGGTGTGAAAACCTTTTTTAGGTTAGCACACGGCCTGGTTTTTGCGAAACGAAGCCGGTTTTGGCGGAGCGGCCGGTTTTACCAAACGAACTCCTTTCGTGGTTTTTGTCCTGCTTTTTGCGAAACAAGCTACCCAACCTGCGAATCAGGCGAAACGAACTCTGGCATCTTGGCTTTGCGAAACGAACCCAAACAAAGCCAATTTGGCGAGCGGGCCGGTTTTTACCGAACGAACTCCTTTCGTGTTTTTGCGAAACGAAGCCATGCGGCAGCGTGTTTAGGCGAAGAGATGGCGTATTTTGCGAAACGAACCCGGCATCTTGTCGTGCCGGCTTACTGCGAAACATGCCATCGGGCGCCGATGCGTGTTTTTACCGAACGAACTCCTTTCTCGGCTTTTGCGAAACGAAGCCAATTCCGCGTTCCCCGCAGACGACGCAAAGCGATCGTCCGCGCCACCCCGATTTCGATAATCCATATCACTTGGGTACGATTATGCCGGGCGTGGATTCGCTACTGTAGAGCACTTCGCGTCAAGATATTGAGATCATTGGGTAAGTTCGACCCCATCCGCGGGTTCACGCAGATGACCGCGAGGTCCTTGTAATGTTGTCGAACGAAGGAATCGTTTGTGACGAGAGGAACGCGCTCGGAGACGTCTGCGCTATATCACGCGGTCGAACGCATCTTTGTGGGTCGTTATTGCCGGCAATAGAGACCCCCGCCGGACAGTCCCCGCATCAGCAGCCCTGCAGGAAGGCTTCTATCTCTTCGTCGGTCATCGGATGCCACCACTTTGGATCGATCTCACGCACTTTGCCCCGGAGAAAACCAAGTGGGCGCTTCTGGGGCTGCACTCGTACAATCTTTACAATGGGCTTCCCGTGGCGGGTGATGACGACGGGTTCGCCGCGCTCAGCCGCCTTTATCAGTTTGGAAATGTTGCGGCTCGCTTCACCCACTGTGCTCTCCATGTATATAGTTTAGAGAATAGAAACATTCACCATGCCGTCGCTCTCATTCGTGTTTCTTGTCGCCGTTTCCGCAGCTGCCGCGCAGCCACGGCTCGCTCCCACGCCTCCGATGGGCTGGAATAGCTGGGATTCGTATGGCTTGACCGTCACGGAATCCGAGTTTCAGGCCAATGCCGATTGGATGGCTCACAACCTGAAGCGTCATGGCTGGGAGTACGCCGTGGTCGATGAAGGCTGGTATCTGCAAAATCCGGAAGCCAAGGCCGGCGGGTTTCGTTTCACTCTCGACGGAAATGGCCGGTTCACTCCGGCCACGAACCGCTTCCCCTCCGCCGCGAGTGGAGCCGGTTTCCAGACGCTCGCCGGGCGTGTTCACGGGCTCGGCCTGAAATTCGGTATCCATATTATTCGCGGCATTCCGAGAGAAGCGGTATCGAAAAACCTGCCGATCGCGGGCTCGTCCTTTCGCGCCGCGGATGCCGCCGACCCGTCTGATGTGTGCCGCTGGAATCAGGACAATTACGGCGTCAAGGCCTCGCCGGCCGGGCAGGCGTATTACGACTCGCTCGCCAATCTCTATGCGAGCTGGGGCGTCGATTTCGTCAAAATCGACTGCATCTCCGCCGATCCTTATAAAGGCGACGAGATCCGCATGTTCAGCGAAGCGCTGCGCAAAACCGGCCGGCCCATCGTGCTGAGCCTTTCACCCGGTCCTGCGCCGCTCGACAAGGCAGCCGAGCTCGCTCGCTATGCGCAAATGTGGCGCATCTCGGGCGACATTTGGGACCACTGGGCAGCGTGGCCGAACCGCGATTGGTCGCAAGGGTTGCTCGGGCAATTCACGCTTGCCGCGCAGTGGGCGCCGCACGTCATTCCCGGTCATTGGCCCGACGCCGATATGCTTCCTATCGGCTATATCGGCCCACGCCCCGGCCTGGATGCCGCGCGGCAAACTCGTTTCACGCACGATGAGCAGCGAACGATGCTCACGCTCTGGTGTATTTTCCGCTCGCCGCTGATTATGGGCGGCAACCTGACCCGGAACGATGCCTGGACCACTTCCCTACTTACCAACGATGAGGTGATCGCTGTAGATCAGCATTCGACCGGCGGCCACCAGGTGAGCAACGACGGCAAAAAGGCCGTGTGGACCGCCCGCGCTGCAACCGGTCGAGCTGCTTACGTCGCGCTGTTCAACCTGGCGGATACGCCGCAAACTGTCGAATATCCGTTGCAATCGCTGGGTCTAGGCGTCGCGTTCAAGGTTCGGAATATTTGGGAGCGGAAAGATGTAGGCAAGACGGACTCGCTAAAGGCGATGCTCGAACCGCACGCCTCGGCGCTCTATGCCGTCACGCCGTATTAAAATTCCGCCAGCGGCAATCCGCTCCTTTGAACGTCATGCTGCCAAGCCGAGCATGGTGGACGGGGGACACGCCGGGACACGCCTGCTACTCGGACTCACGTAGGCTGTCTGAGCTTGCCCGGGGTGTCCCGAAGTGGCTTTGTCGAACCATCGAAGAAGAAGACGCTTGACTCTGACACGCCGGGACACGCCTGCTACTCGGACTCAGGCAGGCTGTCTGAGCTTGCCCGGGGTGTCCCGAAGTGGCTTTGTCGAACAATCGAAGAAGAAGACGCTTGACACTGACGTTGCGTCAGGGCTGAGGATATTCGTGGAAGGCAATTTCGAGTGAACGAACGTGAGCGCGCGATGTATCAGCCGCACGAGTTCGCCAGGCTCGCGGGAGTGACGGTTCGCACTCTGCATCATTACGATCGGCTCGGCCTGTTGAGAGCGAAACGCAATGGGTCGGGATACCGCCTCTACGCCGCCTGCGATCTCGAACGGCTCGAGCATATCGTGGCACTGAAGTTCCTCGGAGTTCCTTTGAAGCAGATTAAGACGCTGCTCGGCAAGCAGCCGTTCGAGCTTCCCGAGGCATTACGCCTGCAGAGGCGGGTGCTGGAGGAAAAACGGCGGCTGCTGGATACGGCGATTGCCGCGATTCAGAATGCCGAAACGGCTCTCCGGTCCGGGCAACCGTCCGACGCTGCATTATTAAAACGAATCATCGAGGTGATTGAAATGCAAAGCGACACAGAATGGGCCGAGAAATATTACAGCGAAGAAGCCCGCGCCAAAATCGAGGAGCGGAAGCGCCTCTGGTCTCCGGAGTTGCAGGAGCGCGTCAGCAAGGAATGGACCGAGCTGTTCCGCGATGTTGAAGCGGCGTTTGACGAAGATCCAGCCGGCGCGAAAGCACAGGCGCTGGGCGATCGCTGGGCGAAGCTGGTGGAAGGATTCACCGGCGGCGATCCGGAAATCGCGAAAGGGCTGAATAAGCTCTATAGCGACCGCTCTAACTGGCCGGGGCATGTCCAACAGCAGATGCAACCCTACAGCAACAAGCGAGTTTGGGAGTACATGTCGCGAGTGATGGCGGCGCGGCGCGCTTCCTGACGGTCGCGGTTCATTCGTAGCGGAGGGCGGTGAGTGGATCGACGCGCGTGGCGCGCAGCGCGGGCAGATAGCCCGCGACCGCGGCAATCGCAATAATGCCCAGGACGGCGGCGGCGATGGTCGCCGGATCGTATGCCGACATGCCGAAGACCTGGCTTTTTAAAAGGCGGCTCACCGCCAGCGCCGCAGGCAAACCGATCAGGATGCCGATCCCGACGAGCCACAGCACTTCGCCAAGAACCATCCGGATCACGTCGCTTCTCCCGGCGCCCAATGCCATTCGGATGCCGATTTCGCGCGTGCGGCGTGTCACCAGAAACGCCATCACGCCGTATAATCCCACCGCCGCGAGAATTGTCGCCAGCAAACCGAACGCTCCGGCCAGACTCGCGCTCAGCCGTTCCACCGCTAGCGAATCGTCCACCTGGTGCTCTTCGGTTTTCATTTGATACACGGGCAGATTGGAATCCAGTTTGTGAACTACGCCGCGCAGTGCCGGAAACATCTGCGCCGCTCCCCGATCGGTTCGCACGTAAGCGGTCATCTCGGTCGCCCAATCGTTCTGCAGATATGGGAAGAATACCTGGCGCGGAGCCGGCGCGCGGAGCGTCTGATACTTGGTATCGCGCACCACGCCGATGATTTCGATATCGGTCTTGGTTCCCGGGTCGCCGCCCATTCCAATGTGCCGTCCGATGGCGCTTCGGCTCCCGAAGTAATGCCGCGCGAATTTCTCATTGACGATCGCTACCTTGGCTGCGCCCAGACGGTCTCGGTCCGTGAAATCGCGCCCTCCGTACATCGGTATTTTGAGCGTTTCGAAAAAACCCGGCGATACGTAGTTCACCCACGGGTTCATATCTTCGCCCGGCTTGGCTGTATATCCCTCCACTGCGACACTGCTGTCCCATTCGTCGAAGTCCAACGGCGCTACGACCGCGAGCGCCACCGAGCGCACTCCCGGCAGAGCTGCCATGCTGTCGCCGAGCTGCCGGTAGAAGAGCTTTGCTCGCTGCGTATCGTACCCGCTCAGCGTCGGATTGACGGCGAACGACAGCAAATTGGCGACTTGGAATCCAGGATTCAATTCCTTCAAATTTTTCAACGTGCCGACGAATAGACCGGCGCCGATCAGCAGCAACAGCGAGAGACTGACCTGCGCACAGACCAGCACTTTGCGCCAGCTCACCTGCCCCGCTCCCGCGACTGCGTTGGCCTGGTCCTTGAGCGTTGGCGCCAGATCGGGCCGCGTGGCCTGCAGCGCCGGAAGCAGACCGAAAATAAACGCCGTGATCAGCGACACGGCGAGCACGAAGCACAACACTCTCGCATCCGGCGTCATGTCCAACCGAATCGGCGGATCGATATGCGGCAGGATTCCGGCCAGCAACCGCATGGTGCCGATGGAGATCGCGATGCCGAGCAAACCGCCTCCGACGGAGAGCACCGCGCTTTCGAGCAGAAGCTGGCCTATCATGCGCCGCCGCCCGGCCCCCAGCGCCAACCGGATTGCGATCTCCTTCTGCCGCGCCGTCGCGCGCGCGATCAGCAGGTTGGCGACGTTCGCGCAGGCAATCAGCAGGACCAGTCCAACCATGGCCATCATGGCCCACAGCGGCGCTTCCATGAATTGACGGACGATGTTCTGCCCTCCGCCGCCCGGCATCACCTGCAGGCTCATTCTCAAGAACTGCTGCCGGGTATACGGGGAGGCGCGGGCAAATTCTTTTTGCTGCACTTCCATGGCAAGAATCCGGTGAAAGATGGGCTGCAGTGAAGCGCCCGCTTCCGACAGCGTCACATTTGGCTTCAGGCGCGCGAACACTTGCAGCCATCTGCGCCGCCGGTCGTCGAAGGGCCGCGTTTCTTGCGTGACTTCCTTCGCCATCATGACCGGAACGAAGACGCTGGTGGAAAATAGCGGCTCGACACCTTCAAATCCCTTCTGCGCCACGCCGATGATGGTGAAGCGGTGGTTGTTCACCAGAATTTGTTGACCGACGACGGACGTGTCGCCGGCGAAATGCGTCTGCCAATAGCCGTAGCCGAGCACCGCGAACGGCGCGCCACCGCGGCTGCGGTCGTCTTCAGACGTGAACAGCCGCCCCACCGCCGGGCGAACGCCGAGCACGTCAAAGTAGGTGCCGGAGACAATCTCTCCGGAGGCGCGCTCATTCCGGCCAGCGAAACTGACGCTCACGGGCAGGCTGTAGCGGCATAGCATGCCGCTGAACACACCGTTTTGATCGCGAAAATCCTGGTAGATGGGATAAGACAGCGAGTTCATTCCGGTATTCGATCCGTAATACTGGCCCACTTCCTTGAGCTGCACCAATTGCTGCGGATCGCGGACGGGCAGCAAGCGGAGTAGAACCTGATTCAGGAGTGTGAAAACCGCGGCGTTCGCGCCGATGCCCAGCGCCAGCGAAAGCACGGCTACGGAAACGAATACGGGTGATCGCGCGAGCGATCGAAAGATGTACCGCAGATCAATGAGCCATGTCATTCTACTGGAGGTTACTACGGCTCAGCTTCGGCTTATGTTCAAAGAATCGTGAAGCGGGCAACCTCGCTCCCTGACGGTCGCGGCTCGGTTTCAGCATCAAAGACTTGCGACGGCGATCCTGCGCGGCAAGCCAATTTGTTCACAAACCCTCACGGTCGCGGTTTCTGTTTCGATATCGGAGATCCGAATGCGGTCTCCCGGCAGTAGCGGCAGGCGCAGGGCCTGCGGATCTCGAACATCGAGTTCGACCGGCGTGAAGCTGCCGCGATAGCGGCGTAGCAACTGAATCGATCGCGGGTGAGCCGCGACGCTCGCAAGCGAACTGCCCCAGAGAACCGTCCGGGGCGCGCCATTAACGACGATCTGCATTTCAATCGATACCGAACAAGCCTCGGGGAAGACGGTGCAGTGCGGGGACGCGACGCCGCAAACCGAATCAGGCTGCGCGAGCAATCGGGCAGCAAGCTGGTTGAGTTCCCCGGTCGAATTGGCGGCGAGCAGAACGGAACCGCGCGTCCGGGACTCGTCTTTGAAGAGAATCTCAAAGTAGAAGCGGTAGTCACGAAAACCGATCTGCGAGCGCGCAATGAGGTGTTGAACGGCTGGCTGGTCGTTTGGGCGATTCTCCATGGATTGAACGGAAATGAGCCGCAATCCTCCGCGCGGCTGTACCCGGTAACGGGCGACCTCCGTACCCAGGAAGCCGTTCAAGCCGCGCTTCGGCATGCCCTTCTGGTAATAGGCATTTTCGATGCGAAGCTCCATCAGCGGACGCAAATCCATACCCTCGCGGCCCGGGACGAAGCCGTTGTAGCGATCGAGTATTTCCGGGAACGGAGTATCGCTGCGATCCGGTGAACGCAGCAGATATTGCGGCGCCGCTGGGATCACCCGGAACGGTCCGGCAGCGTGGCGGGCCGCACAGGCCGCTGAAAATAACAACGCTACCAACGGAATTACTCTGCGCGTAATGCCGCCATAGGATCGATTCGCGCTGCGCGGCGCGCCGGAATGTAGCTGGCGGCCAGCGCCACCAGCAGAAAAAGCACGGCAATGCCGGCGAAGGTCGCCGGATCGGTAGCGCTGACGTGAAACAGCAGGTTCTTCATGACGCGCGTGAGGGCAAAAGCGCCGGCTATGCCAAGCGCCACGCCGCCCAGCGAGAGTGCGAAGCCTTGCGCCACCACCAGGCGCAGAATATCGCTCTGCTGCGCTCCCAACGCTCTTCGGATGCCGACTTCCTGGGTTCGCTGCGCCACCGAATAGGCGATTACTCCGTAAATTCCAATCACGGCAAGCAGCAGCGCCACGGCGGCGAATGTGCCGAGCAGCCACATGGTTAAGCGCCTCTGGCCGAGTGTTGCATCGAGCACGGATTGCATGGTTTTGATATCGGAGACGGGCTGATCGGGATCGATCGCCAGCACTTGTTGGCGAACGGACTCGGCGAAGCTCAGCGGATTCCCGTGTGTGCGCAGCACCAGATAAGCGGTTTGCGGAGGATGCACGATGCAGGGGACGTAAAATTCCGGCGTGGTGTCTGAAGCCAAGCCGCCCTCGTGAATGTTGGCAGCGATGCCGGCGACTTGCAGCCAGCCAACGGCTTTGTCGTAACCTTCGCCAAGATGCAAGCCGACCGGGTTCACACCGCTCGGATAATTCGGCCATATGCGGCGCGCGAGATTTTCATTCACGATCACGGCGGGCGGCGCGCCTGGCGTATTGTCGCGGGCGGTAAATTCGCGTCCACGGATGAGCGGAATTCCGAGCGTGCGGAAATAACCGGGAGTTATGCTCTGGATCACTGCGAATAAAGGATCGTTTTCATCCGGCGCGGGCTGCCCCTCGATTCTATTGATATTGGTTCTGATCCAGGTTGTGGTGGGAAGCGACATCGTCATGGCTGCGCCGCGCACGCCGGGGAGTGCCTGCACGCGCTGCACGAGGTCGCCGAAAAATGCAGCCTTCTTCGGATCGGTGTCATAGCGAGCGGTTGGAAGGGCGATTTTCATGGTCAGCAAATTCGCGGGTTGAAATCCGGGATTTACATTCTGCAGAGCGGCAAAGCTCCGCATCAGCAGCGCGGCGCCGATCAGCAGCACAATGGATAACGCCACTTGTCCGATCACGAGCAGATCGCGCGCGCTTAGGCGGAATATTCCCCGCCGGCCGGACGATACGCGTCCGGCCATCGCGCCGCTCTCCCGCAGCTCGGCGGCGACGTCGGGGCGCGATATTTTGAGTGAGGGGAATAAGCCGAACAGCACGCCGGTCGCGATCGAGAGGGCCACTGTGAATCCGAACACCACGCCGTTCAACTGGATGTCGTGCGCGCCGGGTAGAAAGAGTCCGCCTGGACGCGTTGGATTCTGGAGCGTGCTTATATTGGCGAGCGCACTCAAACCCCATCTCGCCAGCAGCGCACCCAATGCTCCGCCGAGGACCGCGAGTACGAGGCTTTCGGCCAGCAATTGGCGGATCAAGCGGCCGCGGCCGGCTCCTAGCGCTGCCCGCACCGCGAACTCGCGCGAACGCGATTTGGCTCGCGCCAATAGCAAACCGGCCACGTTCGCGCAGGCGATCAACAGCACGAACCCGACCGCACCGAAGAGGGTCCACAGCAGCGTGCGGACATTTTGCACCAGCCGGTCTTTCAGCCAGACCAGTCGCATTACGCCTGGATGCGGACTCGGATGAGCGCGGATGTAGTTCCGGTCGAGCATCTCGATTTCGGCGCGCGCCTGCTGCAAGGTGACGCCCGGCTTCAGACGGCCGAAGCCTTTCAGCAGCGGAACGTTCCAGTAGCGGGGCGGCAGCGCGGACCAGTGCGACGGTTTTGTGAACCACACGTCCACTCCCGCGAACGGAAATTCAAAACGGGGCGGCAGCACGCCGATGATGGTGTAGGCGGTCGAATCGAGCGCGGCGGTTTTTCCGATCACCGATGGATCGGCTGCGAAGCGGCGCTTCCAGAGTTCTGCGCTGATCATGGCTACCGAGGGTCCGCTGTTCGTATCTTCTTCGGGAAGAAAACTGCGGCCGAGCAGCGGCTGCACTCCCAGAATGTCCAGAAAGTTTGCGGAAACGCGCGCGCCTTTTAGCGCTTCGGGCTTTTCGTCTCTCGAAAGAGAAGTATTTTCGGCATTCGCTCCGTAAGCCCCCAGAGCGGTGAAGGATCGCGCCGCGGCTTTCATCTCGTCGAATTGAATCAGGCCGAATTGCGCATCGAACACGTTTCGCGGCGGGTCGTCTTTCGAGAAATACACCAGGCGGTCCGGATTGCGATACGCGAGCGGCTTCAACAGCACGGCGTGGATCACGCTGAACATGGCCGAATTGCCGGCGATTCCAAGGGCCAGGGTTACGATGGCGGTTATCGTGAACGCGGGGCTTTTTCGCAGCGCTCGCAGATAATAGCGCAGGTTCATTTAGGTGCGCGTTTCGCCAGGCGCCCGAAGTCGATCTCAGCGGCCGGCCGCACATCGGCTTTCAGCATCGTTTTCATCTGCGCAAGCGCGAAGTTCTGCTCTTCGGCATTGCAAGCGGCGACGCAATCCCGCGGCACCATCACTTCCAGATCGCGCATATACGCATCGTTCGCCGTAAACAGGACGCAGCTATTGGTGGAAACGCCCGTGAGAATCAGCCGCTCGGCGCCCAAGTGCTTCAAGAGCAGTTCCAGCGGCGTTTGATAAAACGCGGAATGCTTCGGCTTCAAAACGAAATAATCGTGTTCGCCCGGCACGAGTTGTTCCACGAACGGACGGCCGCGAACCTCTTTTTTCAGACAATGCTCGACGATCTGTTCGAACTTCGATTGCCATTTCCCGAAGTTGTCGTTGACGTACAGAATGGGGATGCCAACCGCCGCCGCTCGCTTCTTGAGATCCGCGATGCGCGGCGCCAGGGGAAGCGCTTGCTCGAACAGCTCATCGCCGCGGGGAAATTCAAAATCGTTGATGACATCGATCAGCAGAAGAGCCGTGTGATGCGTATCGGGGGCGCTGCCATGCAGATCGCCGCCTTTGCCCGGCTGGGTGGTCACGCTACTAATTTAGCGGGCCTTGCGCGGCGTGGATCCGTTGCCGCTGCTACAGCAGGCGGAAATTGACTTCGACTTCGGCCCGGACGGCTACCGGGCGGCCACCCTTCAGGGCCGGACGGAAGCGCCAGTGGGAGACAGCTTCGATGGCCTTTTCATCCAGGCCTAGGCCGAGCGGGCGAACCACGTGAATGTCGCGAGTGTTGCCGTGTTCGTCGATGATGAGCGAAAGCAATACCGTGCCGGAATATTTGGCTTTGCGGGCTTCTTCGGAATATTCGGGCTCGGGCTTGTAGATGGGGACGGGCTGTGAAACGTCGCCGCCAATCTGGTACACGCCGCCCCCGGTGCCGCCGCCGGAACCAGGTCCATAGCCATTGCCGTTGCCAGATCCGAGTCCGCCGCCAGTGCCGCTGCCGAGGCCGTTTGTACCGGGTCCGCCGGAGTTCTGCATCATTTTGCTGAGCGGATCGCCGTAATTGTCGGCTTGAATCTGGGGAATCGGCGCGGTAATGGTCGGGACTACCGGTAATACCGGTTTGGGTATGGCCTGGGTCGGCGGTATGAACTGCTTAGGAGCGAATTTCGGAGCCGCGCCATGGTTGACGGGGGTCGGCACTTTTTGACCGCCGCCGCCACCGCCGCCGGATTTGGTAGCAGACGGGGGAAGTTTGGGCTTGAAATCCGGAATATAAACAATGGGACCAAGATGAGTGACCTTCTGCACGACCTTGCTCTGGAATGCGAGCAGAAGCAGTAGAATCACTCCGGCGTGAATGAGAATGGAGACCGCGCCGGATTTACGGCCGCCGCCCTGGTACGCACCCCAGATGCTGCCGACCTCGATCGGTTTGGACGTCACTTCGAGGGGCGCAAGTTTGGGGGGATGGATGAGCTCCCGAACATTGGTGTAGAGCGACTTGAACCAGGGCTGCTCGATGGTGCCGATATCGCCGAGCGCCTCGCCCTCCAAGGGTTTGGAGGTAAGCATGAGGGGCGGAAGTTTGGGTGGGTTGAAGGTCTCCCGGATCCCGCGAACTATGGATTTGTACCAGGGTTCTTCGATGTCCGTTTTTAGAAAGAGCCGGTCTAAATGGTCATCCGCGCCGTGGGCATCCGGGGCCAATTCAGAATGCTCCATGTTTTCCTTATCGACTTCGCTAGTCACCACAAAATCCGCCATTTACAAGCTTGTGCGATTCAAAGGCGTGCGTTCGTTGGACGCGGGACGCAAAAACACAGTTGCGACGAATCCGCGTTTCATGCCGGTCCAGTACCCTCAGTCTAGCACCTCAGTTCCGGGTTGAACGTAACAACCGTGTAACAAAAAATCTTCGGCTCGCCGCCAGATTTCATCCAATACGTCCGTAAGCTCATGATCGGAATCGAGCCGCGCCAGACGGACGTTCCCATGAGCCTTGGCAAAAGCCGCTGATTGTTGAACGGGGACCACCGCATCCCGGGTTCCATGAAAGATGAGCGCAGGTTGCGGAAAAACAGGAAACGGCTCGTAGCGGGCGGCATCCTCCATCAGGCGAAAAGAGAGCGGCAGCTCGCGTTGCCGGCCGTAATGGAAGACGGGCATGGTTCCGTTTTCGCGCCAGGCGGCGAGGCGCTGGGGGCCGAGCTCGTTTTCCCACAGGTGGTAAAAATTGAAGGCAGGCGCGAGCAGAATGAGACGGTGGATTGCGGAATGGCGGGCGGCGTAGAGCGCAGCCAGATAGCCGCCCAGGCTGGACCCGATCAGCACCAGCGGCCGGGTGTCGCCGCGGCAATTTCCGGCAACGCGTTCGATGACGCGCAACTGACCTGTTATTGTGAGAGATTCGAAATCGCCCTCGCAAAGATCCGGAATCTCGAGGGCGACGCCGAGACCGGCCAATCGTTCCGCGAAAAAACGTGCTTTGCGGGATGCGGGGCCGGAGGCGAATCCATGGAGATACAAGACACGCAAACGCGCTGGCAACATCTACATCTTAGTGCGGCAGGAAGCGCGGCAAACGCCGCCGATTCGCTTCCACGTATATTAATGAGGTAGTTTAGAGGGTTGACCGGGCAGCTTCGCCGGGTGGCAGATGCGTTTGCGAATACAGGAGAACAACGAATGCCGGTTGCAGAAAGAGTAAAGCAAATCATCGTAGAGCAGTTGGGAGTAGACGAGAGCCAGGTCGAACCCAGCGCATCGTTCGTGGATGATTTGGGGGCGGATTCGCTCGACATCGTCGAACTGGTGATGGCGTTTGAAGAAGCGTTCGATCTGGATATTCCCGACGAAGACGCCGAGAAGATCAAGACGGTCAAGGACGCGATCGACTACATCGAAGCCAAGAAGAAGTGATTTGACCGCACTGACCGCCTTTTCACAGGAACAGACGGAACAACCAGGGGGACAATGACGCCGCGAAGAGTAGTAGTGACAGGTGTCGGCTTATTGAGTTCCGTCGGTACGGGGACCGAGGAATGCTGGTCGGCGATCTGCCACGGCAAGAACGGAATTGAGCCGATTACGCAGTTCGACGCGACGGAATTCGCTTGCCGGATCGCGGGAGAAGTGAAGGATTTCGATCCGCTGGAATACGTCGAAAAAAGAGACGTCAAGAAGATGGGGCGTTTTATTCAGTTCGCGATGGCGGCGACTGAATTTGCGGTAAGCTCGGCCGAACTCAAGGTGACTCCGGAGGATGCCGAAAACGTAGGCGTTTACATCGGCAGCGGCATCGGCGGATTCGAGGTCATCGAGCGGGAGCATAAGATCCTGCTCGAGCGCGGGCCGAGCCGCATGTCCCCGTTTTTCATTCCGTCGTGCATTGTGAATCTGGCGAGCGGGTACGTATCGATACGCTACGGCGCCAAAGGGCCGAACTCGGCGACCGCGACCGCTTGCACCACGAGCGCCCATTCGATCGGCGACTCGTTCCGGCTCATACAGCATGGCTATGCGGACGTGATGATCTGCGGCGGCAGCGAGGCGGTGGTGACGCCGATGGGGGTTGGCGGATTTGCGGCCATGCGCGCGCTTTCAACACGGAACGACGAGCCGCATCGGGCATCGCGTCCCTGGGACCTGAAACGCGATGGATTCGTGGTGGGCGAAGGCTCCGGGATTTTAATTCTGGAAGAACTGGAGCATGCGCGCGGGCGCGGCGCGGCCATCATCGCCGAGATCGTTGGTTATGGCATGAGCGCGGACGCGCATCACATCACCGCGCCTCCCGACAATGGCGATGGCGGCTACCGAGTGATGCGCAATGCGATGCGCGACGCGGGTGTCGAGCCGGGGCGCGTGCAGTATGTGAATGCGCACGGCACATCGACTGAGCAAGGCGATAGGGCGGAGACGATCGCGATCAAGCGCGCGTTTGGCGATCATGCCAAGCAGCTTGCGGTCAGCTCGACAAAATCCATGACCGGGCATTTGCTGGGCGGCGCGGGCGGGTTGGAAGCGGGGATTTCGGTCTTGGCGATTCGCGATCAGATCGCGCCGCCGACGATTAATTACGAATTCCCGGATCCCGAATGCGATTTGGATTACGTGCCCAACCACGCGCGGCCGATGGAGATCGAGTATGCGTTGTCGAACAGTTTTGGATTCGGCGGGACGAATGGGTGCCTGGTGTTTAAGAAGTTTGACGGGTAGAGCCGCTCCCTTGGTTGCCCTCTAGCCGTCCTGTGAAAGAATGTGGTCATGAAACGACCATTCGCCGCGACCGTTTGGCGGGAGGGCAATTGGTACGTCTCCCAATGCCTTGAACTAGATATCGCCAGCCAAGGCGAAACCGAACAAGAGGCTCTCTCCAACTTGAGGGAAGCGTTAGAGCTCCATTTCGAGCCGCCGCAAGCCACGCGGCCGCCGAAGGTCTCGCACGATAGAGGTTGAGGTTGGGGCGGCTTAAGCCGCAGTCCTATCGCGATATCAAGCGACGGCTTGAGGCGGCTGGTTTTGTCGATAGCCAGCCAGAAGGGCAGTCACGTTAAATTTGTCCGCCGCGCCGGTAACCTGCTGGATACTGCCATCGTGCCGAAGAAATCCGAGGTTCCGGTGGGCACGCTTCGCAGTATTCTCAGCCAGGCGCATATCAGTTTGGAAGATTGGGAAACGCTCGGGGATTGATTAGTGCCAGAAAGCTCGTAGCGGCATCGAAGATGAAAATTCTTCTGATTGGGGCAACAGGATTCATTGGGCCGTACGTAGTTCGCGAACTGGTGCGCGCGGGGCACGATGTGACGGTCTACAGCCGCGGCGTTTCCGAAGCGGCATTGCCCGAATCAGTCCATCGAATCACTGGCACGCGGGAGGAGCTGGCGAGCTCACACGGGAGGAATTTCGGAAGATCGCTCCCGAGGTGGTCGTCGATTTCATTCTCAGCAGCGGGCGGCAGGCTCAGACGCTCATGAATACCTTTCGCGGAATCGCGAAGAGAGTGGTTGCGCTCAGCAGCGGGGACGTTTATCGGGCCTGCGGAATTCTGCATGGATCGGAGAGCGGTCCTCTGCAGCCTGTTCCCCTGACAGAAGAATCGGAGCTGCGGACCAATTCGAATGTGTATCGTCCGGAGGTGCTTCAACAGATCAAATCGCTTTTCGCGTGGCTGGACGATGAATACGACAAGATTCCCGTGGAACGAGCGGTAATGGGCGATGCGCAGCTACCTGGAACCGTGTTGCGCCTGCCTATGGTGTACGGCCCAGGGGATTACCTGCATCGGTTGTTTCCGTATCTGAAGCGCATGGACGACCAGCGCCCGGCGATTCTGATTCAACAAGACGCAGCACAATGGCGCGCACCGCGGGGCTATGTAGAGAATGTTGCAGCGGCTATCGTGCTCGCGAGCGATAGCGACCGGGCGGCGGGACGAATCTATAACATCGCCGAGCCGGAATCGTTTCCCGAAGAAGAATGGGTTAGCAAGATCGGACGGACGGTGCACTGGAATGGAAAAATTGTTGCGGTTCCAAAAGAGAGTATGCCGGTTGCTCTTCGCTTGCCCTACAACAGCGCGCAGGATTGGGTTTATAGCACCGCGAAAATCCGCGAGGAGTTGGGCTTCGTCGAACCTGTCGATGCGGATACCGCGCTCGAACGCACTATTGCTTGGGAACGTGCGAATCCGCCAGCACTAAATCCCGCTCAATTCGATTACGCTGCCGAGGACAAGGCGTTAGCCGAAGTCAGCGATAAGGCGTGAGGCGCGGCGGACGGAAATCGGGCTCCAGCAGCCAGACTTTGCGATTCGGATAGTAGCGGCACAAGTTTTCGTTTTCCTGCGGACCTAAATCGCGCGCGAATACGATGCGCGAGGCGTCGATATCGGCGGCGTTCCACACCCATTCATCTTGAAAAACGTGCTGCGGCCAGTAGCGCACAAATACCAGTTGTTTGCCAGGAAGGGCGGTGAGTTGTTTCTTGATTTCGACGCGCGGTTGCGGGGTGCGGTGATTGAGCACGTCCCAGGTTTCGTACTCCAAAACGGCCATGGGAGATTGTCCATTTTCAAATAAATGGAGGCCGTACCAGAACACGAAATGCACGGCGCAGAGTGCAACGATGGCACGCGCGGCAGTGGGACATAGCTGGTTAATTTTATGCAGTCCAACCACGCTCATAAGAAGAAAAAGACACGTCACCGCAGCGAGATAGTGGACCAGCAGATAGGGGAACAGATTGGTACCGAGAGCGAAAATCGCGAGCGTTCCGGCGACCCAGACGAAGCGGCGCTCGCGCAATGCGAACAGGAACGCAAGAATTGCCGGATAGAGCGCAGCCAGAAAAAAGAAACGGTAATAGCGGATTCGATATTCGAGGCGGGACAAGTAGCGCCCAAGCGTATCGGTACCGGGTCCGTGCGTCAGGCTTTGGGCTTGATAGTCAAGCTGCTGCTCGGGTGTCAGTTGGTGGTGCGGAATGGGGAGCGCTTGAATGGTCAGCGTGGTGGGAACGCCGTACTGGTATTGGCTCAGCTCTTCCGGCAGTGTTGTCCAACTATGCGTCACTGCTTTGTTCTGAAGCAGCGTCAACGCCATGGCGGGCGCGGCGGCCAAGATGACGATTAACGGCCGGTTTCGCCAGTCTCCGCAGAGCGCCCCGGTCGCGCGGAACCACTTGAAAACAGCAAGAAGACAGAACGATGCTCGCGAGCAGTAGCGTCGATTCAAACTGGCGCGTGAGCAAGTGCAGGCCGAAGCCGATTCCCAGAAGAACTGCATCGCGGGTACGAGCGCCTCTCAACAAGCGGGGCAGCGCGCCGAATACGAGACAACCGGCGGTGGCTGCCAATGCCCCGCCCCAATACGAGTTCATCCACGCGCTGAGCGGCCCAAATTCGATGACTGCTAACAGTCCACCCAACAGCGCCCAACCGGGAGTAACCCAGGCGCGCAGCATCCAATAGCAGCAAGCGCAGAAAGCGCCCACGACGAGGACGACGCCGGTCCAGGGGCAGCCGGAAACCAGACGCCCGAATGCCAGGACGAGGCCGTGCCCGAGGGGATAGATGGAGCTGTAGGTGGGCGTTTGCAGAACGAAAAATGTCTCGAAGAATTGAGGGAAAGCATGAGCGGGATTCGCCAGCCGGAAATGTAGCAGCGTGTCGGCCGCGAGTAAGTGGCTGAATTCGTCATAGATTTCCGGAACGGGAACCGGGTGATTCGGCAGCAGCAGCAGTCGCAGCGCAATGGGAAGCGCCGCGAGCAGGAGCATGCAATAAGCGGTTTTGTCCGCGAACGCCGCAACACGAGCGCGAAGGAACGGATTCCAAATCAGGGCGAACAGCACCAGCAGCGCCGCGAGCGTAAATTCGATGAAATCGGCGGCGCCAAAACCGATCGGATTGCGAAGCGGCACAAACGAGCGGAATAAATGAAAGACAAACACCGTGCTTGTTCAGTTATCGCGCACGCCGATGCCGATGATCGAAGTGGGCGGCCACGGGAGCAGGCGGTCGATTCTCCGCCACAGCGGGACGAGCGTGTCGAACATCCGTAGTTGCCAGCGGCTCAGTTTTCGACTTCGCAAGATACGGCCGTTGAAATACCATCCGATATAGGTGATGCGATTGAACTCCAGTATCCGTTCGAGGCGAAATCCCGCCGCTGTCATCTTCGACGCGAGCTCCGATCGCGAATAACGGCGCTGGTGCTGCAAGGTTTCATCCAGCGCTCCGAAGGCTCGCATGCCTTGCGGGACAAGCAGCAACGCCCGGCCGCCGGTTTTGAGACACGAGTACATGTTGCGCAAAGCGGCGGAATCGTCTTGAATATGTTCGAGCACATTCAGGCAAATGACAGTATCCATTTGGCGCTCGAAAGATTGCAGATCGGAAGGATTCGACAGATCGCAGATCACGGTAGTCAGATTCGCGTAATCTTTCGTGCGCTTTTTGAGGCGCGCTAAATAGTCGCGATCGATATCGGCGGCAATATAGCGGCGGCTTCGCGGGGCCAGCAACGTAGTCAGATTGCCTATGCCCGCGCCCAGCTCCAGAACATCGCCCACGACAAACGGGGCAAGCGTATCGGCCATCCATCGATTAAAACGCTTCGCTCCCGCCAACGCCTCGAGCATGGCGGAAGGAGTATCGGCGGACACGCGAGGGTTCAGGAAACGGCGGCTGAGGAAACCTGGAACTTTTCCGCGTCTGCGCGTTTCAGATCTAATCCTAACCCGGGCCGCGACAGGTCCGGTTTCAGATTGCCGTTCACGGGCCGGACGGCGCCCTCGAAAATCATCTGCTCAATGCGGGCGTGATCGTGAAAGTATTCAACGTTCATCGCGGAAAGGACGGAGCAGCAGAGCGTGGCGTGAATCGACGGCGCAGTGTGCGCCGAGTAAGGGTAATGGCCGATCTCACAGAGATCGCCGATCTTGACGAAATTCGTCACGCCGCCGCAGCGCGTCACATCGGCCTGCAGAACATCGACCGCTTGCGCTTCGAGCATCAGACGCGCGTCGTCGAGCGTGTAACAATATTCCCCGGCGGCGATTTTCATGACAGACGGCGCGCGCTCCACCAAAAAGTGCAGGCCGATGCGGTCGTCTGAAGTGACCGGCTCTTCGAACCAGGTAACGCCGAGATCGCCGAATTGCGCGGCCTTGTGCAGCGCCTGCTGGCGATCGTATGCGCCATTGGCGTCCACATACAACTGAGCTTTGCCTTTGAGCGCTTTCTGCACGGCGGCAACGCGCGGGACGTCGTCCTCAGGATGCGTGCCGATCTTCATCTTCACGCACTGTAAGCCTTCGGAGGCCCAGCCGGTAAGCTGATCGAGCAATTCTTTTTCGGTGTAGGAAGTGAATCCGCCGCTTCCGTATGCCTGAATTTCGTCGCGAACTTTGCCCAACACCGAGAGCAGCGGCTCCTCCAGCAAGCGAGCCTTCAAATCCCACAGGCAAGTGTCTATGGCGGAAATGGCGTTGGACACAAGCCCCGGCCGCCCCCAATTCCGAACCTGACGATCCAGAGCGGAGTGCAGAGCCGGTATGTCGAACGGGTCTCGCCCAACGATATTTTTCTTGATAAGTTCTTCGGCAACCTGAGCCGCGGCTTTATTGCAATAGGCGTAGCCGAGGCCGCTCACGCCATCCGCGGTCAACTCAACAATGACGATGGTGGTGGAATCCCATTGCGCCGTTCCGTCCGATTCGGGTTGCTTATCGGTTGGAATGGTGAATGCCGAAACCCGGCCGGCTACGATCTTCGCGCCTGAACGCTCGGTGCCCATGTTCCGGCGGGTTTACACGAGTTCCTTGATCCTGTCTTTGGCGATGGTTTCCGCGATCTTTTCCCAATCTTTGGTGCCGCGCGCCATCGATTCAGCGAAGTGCAGCGCCTGCGCCGGTTTGATCTTGGCAGGCAGCGGCGGCTCATTCGGATCGATAAAGCATTCGACCAAGGTAGGACCAGGCGTCGCGAGCGCGCTGTCGATGACGTGCGCGCATTCACTCGGCGTTCGGATCTGAAAACTGGCCCAGCCGAAACCGCGTGCAACCGCGGCGAAATCGATGGGCTGCAGGCCCGTGACATATTCGGGATTGCCGAGCAGCACCATCTGCTCCCATTTAATCTGCGCCAGCTCGTCGTTCTTATTGAGAAACACTTTCACCGGCAGCTTGTATTTCACGCAGGTCGCCATTTCGCCCATGAGCATCGTGAAGCCTCCGTCTCCCACCCAGGCGATCACGGGCCGGCCGGGATAGGCGACTTGCGCCGCGATTGCGTAGGGAAAGCCGTTGGCCATAGTCGCGAGATTGCCGGAGCAGCTATGCATCTGGCCGGCCTTGACGCGGATCTGGCGCGCCCACCAAGTGGTATTGCTGCCGGAATCGCCGCAGACGATAGCGTCCGAGGGCAAACGCTTGCCAAGTTCCCAAGCCACCACCTGCGGCTTCATGGGAACGTCCTGGCGGGTGCCACGCTCCTCCATCAACGCGTTCCATTCCTTCATCCCTTTCTGCGCTTTTTCGAGAAAGGATTTGCCGTGTTTCTTCAAATGCGGCAGCAGCGCTGTGAGTGTCTCGATGCTGTCGCCCACCAGGCCAACCTCGGCCGGATAGCGCAAGCTGATGCGCGTGGGGTCGATATCGATCTGCACGCATTTCGCCTGGCCCGGTTTTGGATAGAAGGAAATGTAAGGAAAGCTGCTGCCGACGATCAGCAGCGTGTCGCATTCTTCCAGCGCATCTTCGGACGGCTTCGTGCCGAGCAAACCGATACCGCCAGTGGTGTAAGGGCTATCGTCGGGAATCACCGCTTTTCCTAGCAGCGGCTTAATCACCGGCGCGCCTAATATTTCCGCAACGCGCTCGATCTCGTCACCCGCGCCCAATGCGCCCTGTCCGGCCATAATCGCGATTTTCTTGCCATCGTTCAAAATGGTCGCGGCAGCTTCGATTTCCTCCGGAGTTGGCCTCCGCGCGCCGATGGCGAAGGTGCTACTGTGCGCGTGACCTTTCACATTGCGGTTCGAACGCTCGTCGTCCTTCACAGCCTGGTCCTGAATGTCAATCGGCGTCGTGATATGCGCGACTCCTTTGCGCGCCAGCGCCGTGCGAATCGCAAGTTCGGTCATGCTGCGGGCGTGCGCCGCGCCCATAATTCGCTGATTGAAGACGCAGGCGTTTTCAAAGAGCTTGTCGAGCTCTACATCCTGCTGCGTATTGGTTCCAATCATGTCGTGGAACTGCATTCCAGTGATGGCGAGCACGGGCTGGCCGTCCATCTTCGCGTCGTAGAGGCCGTTCAGCAAGTGAATGCCGCCGGGCCCGGAAGTCGCCAGGCAAACACCCAATCGGCCCGTGAATTTCGCATATCCGCAGGCCATGAAGGCAGCCGCTTCTTCGTGGCGAACCTGGATAAACCGGATCTTATCCTGCACTTTCCGGAAGGCCTCAATGATTCCATCGACGCCGTCGCCCGGGAAGCCAAAAATCGTATCGACGCCCCAATCCATAAGCGTTTCGACAATTACATCGCCTGCTGTTTTCGCCATTCTGGTTCGCGCTGCTCCTTCATTTAAGACCCCGTAGCGGCTCAAATGTAACGATCGAAAGGGCCCTGTGAACACTCTCAGGGACAAGCGCGCGCAACACTTCGGTTGGCAGCACGTCTACCGCTATGGCGTAGTCTCGATGACAGACGTAAAGGCACTGGTTCCATGGACGAAAACGGCAATCTCGGTCATCGATGAGCACATAAAAGACGGCCGCTTCCAACGCTCGCTCGCTTTGGTCACCGCCGCATCGAGTTTCGCCAGCGGGCTTGAAGTTTCCTACGAGCATTACAAGGGCAGCTACAGCAACCTGATCATGTACAGCCCGGTTATTCTGAGCGGGGTGCTGACCGGCGCCGCGATCGCCGGATTTTTCAGCGGCAAAGCCGCGCGCCGCATCCTGCGCTGGACGTCCGCTATTACTCTCGCCGACGGGGTGATCGGGTTCGGCTTTCACATCCGGGGCATTTACAGGAAACCTGGGGGCTGGCGGCTTCCCGTCACGAACATCATCATGGGACCGCCGATTTTTGCGCCGCTGCTATTCGGTACGGCGGCCTACCTGGGATTCATGGCTTCGTATCTGCGGCGCGAAGAGGAGGGGAAAACCAGCGAAGATCAGAAATCTAATTACAGCGGCTGGCGGAAGGAATTGCACGAAGGACGATTTCAAAAACACCTGTGCGGCGTTACGGCGGCGTGGACGGTGTTTTCCGGGGTAGAGGCCTGGTACTCGCATTACAAGAGCCGCTTCCGCATCTGGGCGCAATGGACCCCGCTGATTCTGAGCCCCATCCAGTTAGCTGCGTGTATCGGCGGCATCTGCAGCAAGCGCGTGGCGAAAAGGCTGTTGCCCGCCGCTTCCGTTCTCACCATGGTTGACGGCGGGATGGGTTTTTTTTATCACGCGCGCGGCATTATCCGGCGGCCGGGGCGGACGCGCCATTGGCTTTATAACATTCTGTACGGGCCGCCCATTTTCGCGCCGCTGCTGTTTTCCGCCTGCGGCTTTCTCGGCGTGCTGGCAAGTTTGTTACGGAGAGAAGACCGTGCCTAAGCCTGTGAAGCAGCCCGGTTATTACCCCGGCTACAGTACCCTCGGCCAAAGAAACTTTTGGGACGCAGCCACGCGCCAAGAGATCGAGAAGCGCGTCTATGAGGTCCCGCCCATCCGCTTCTTCACTGCCGCAGAACTGCCCCTCATTACGGCCGTGTGCGATCGAGTACTGCCGCAGGACGACCGCATTCCTGAGCGTCGAATCCCGATCGTGAATTACCTGGACGAACGATTGTTCGAAAACAAAATCGACGGCTACCGCTACGAAGACATGCCGCCGGACCGGGAAGCGCATCGGCTCGGGTTGAAAGCGATCGATGCAACCGCATTGACCATTCACGGCCGCCCGTTCGTGGAACTTGAACCCCTGGAACAAGATTTCATTCTGAAATCGATTCACGATGGCAAAAAGTTGGGCGCGCAGGATATCTGGATGCGCATGTCCATCCATCGCTACTGGCATCTGCTGGTGCAGGATTGCGCCTCCGCCTACTATGCGCATCCTTGGGCGTGGGATGAAATCGGGTATGGGGGCCCGGCCTATCCGCGGGCTTACACGCGATTGGAAAACGGACTGCCGGAACCATGGGAGGTCGACGAGCAGCGCTACGAATGGGACGCACCGCCCGACTCCATCTCAGATGCCTACGAGGAAACTGGCGCGGGAGGCGAAACCACGCATCAGGGCCAGGGAGGAACGCATTGAAGTTCCCGCTGCTCGGCGCGTTTGAGCCGCCGCACGAAGACAAAAAAATACTTGGGCCGCTGCAGCGCGTTTCGAAAGAGATGCGGCGCTTTCGCGACGACGAGCCGGTCGATTTCTGCGTGGTCGGCGTGGGATCGGCCGGCGGCGTCCTTCTGCAGCGCCTGTCGAAAGCGGGTTTCAAAGTCGCCGGTCTAGAAGCAGGGCCGTTCTGGGACACCGAACGCGATTGGGTCAGCGATGAAAAAGGATCGCACAAACTGTATTGGACGGACCTGCGCATCACCGGCGGCAAAGATCCGCTCACGCTGGGAGAAAACAACAGCGGCAAAGGCGTCGGCGGCGGATCGGTGCATTGGGCCGCGTTTGCCCCGCGCTTCCATCCGTCCGATTTCCGCGTGTACACCGAAGACGGCTTGGGCGCGGATTGGCCGATTTCTTACGACGAGTTGAAGCCCTATTACGAACTGCTCGAGCGCGAAATTCCGGTAGCCGGCCCTGCTTATTTTCCGTGGGGCGATCCGCACGGATATCCGTATGGCCCGCATCCGCTCGGCGGCATCGGCAATCTGCTGATGAAGGGCTGCACGAAGCTTGGCATTGGGGTGTGCGCGGGAGGTCCGGTTGCGATTTTGTCCGGCTCGCGCGGCAACCGGCCGCATTGCATCTACCGCGGCTTCTGCATTCAAGGTTGTAAAGTGGGCGCGAAGGCCAGCACGCTGATCACGCACGTTCCCGAAGCCTTGCGTTTTGGAGCGGAGATTCGCGACCACTGCATGGTTTCGCGCATCGGAATGCGCGACAAGCAGCACGTGAACGGCGTGTTCTATTTCGATCGCGATGGGCGCGAGCATTTTCAACGCGCCAAGGCGGTGATCGTTTCCGGCTACGCCATTGAGACGCCGCGCTTGCTGCTGAATTCCGCTTGTCCCGGCCACGAAAACGGATTGGCGAACGCGAGCGGCACTCTGGGACGTTATCTGATGGCGCAGGCGGGAAATATCATTTTGGGCCGCTTCGCCGATCTGATTCGCATGTACAAAGCTCCTCCGGCGCACGCCATGAGCGAAGAGTTCTATGAGACAGATCCGAAGCGAAATTTCGCCAGAGGCTTTGCAATTCAGAGCGTGGCGCCGCTGCCGATTGCGTTCGCAAAGCAGATGATGGTCGCCAAAGGTGCGTGGGGTTGGGGCATGCGGCGCATTTTGATGGATTACAACCACTGGGGCACCATCGCGGTATTGGGCGAGATTCTGCCCTGGGCGGATAATCGAGTGGAATTGGCGGAAGACAAGGATCAGTTTGGGATTCCGGTAGCGAAGGTCACGTTCAATCTGCACGACAACGATAAGAAGCTGATCGATTTCGCAAAGAAGACCGTCATGAACGTAATGTGGGCGGCGGGCGCCGAAGAGGTAGTGCAAGAATCGCGTTACGCGCACCTTGTGGGCGCGGCACGCATGGGAAGCAATCCCGGCTCGTCGGTGGTGGATAAGTTCGGACGCACGCATGATGTCGCAAATCTGTTCGTTTGCGATGGCAGCATCTTGCCGACGCAGGGATCGGCCAATCCGGGGCTCACGATTCAATCGCTCGCCGCGCGGGCGGCGGATTACCTCATTTCGCAAGGCGAGAAGACCTTCAATTCCGATGAGCGCGATATGACCCGGCCGCCCATTCGGCGGAATCTCGCGGTGAAGGATACGTTCACCAAGGGAGTGCCGCGGCTGTTCAAATAAGGCGGATTCGTCATCCCTTTCCGGCATACTGGGAGAAGACGCCAAATCCCTGAATGAAGATTATTGTTGCCGTAAAGCAGGTTCCTGCGCGCGATTCCGCGCTGCGGGTCAATAGCGAAGGAACGTGGTTGGACGAATCGGATCTCTCGTACGAGATGAATGAGCCGGACGCCTACGCGCTCGAAGAGGCCCTTCAGTTGAAGGAAAAACTCGGCGGAGAAGTGGTGGTGTTATGCGCCGGTCCGCAGCGCGCGACGCAAACGATTCGGGAGGCGTTAGCGAAAGGCGCCGATCGGGCCATTCACGTCGAACTTGAAGAGACCGGGGCGCTGGATGCGCTCGCTACGGCGCGGCTTCTGGCCAAAGCGGTCGAACCTGAATCGCCCGATTTCATTCTCACCGGATTGCAATCGGACGATCTGGGCTACGGACAAACCGGCGTGGTTTTGGCCGAACTGCTCGGCTTCGCGCACGCGACCATCGTGATGGAAGTGGAGCCGCAAGGTAATAGCGTGCGAGTCAAACGGGAACTGGAAGACGGCTGGTTTCAGAACACGGTCTTGCCCATGCCGGTTGTGTTGACGATCCAATCCGGCATCAAAAAACTTCGCTACGCCACATTGATGGGAATCAAAAAAGCCAAAACGAAAGAAGTCAAGACGCTGTACGCTGCTGCAGCTTGGCGTCGATTTGCAATCCGCCGCGGAGATGCAGCGCGTCTATTCCCCGCAGCGCAGCAAGCAGAGCCAGATCCTGACCGGCGAACCGCGCCAGGTTGCGCATCAGCTCGTCGAAAAATTAAAGTTCGAGGCCCGGGTGCTATGAGCGTTCTGGTTTTTTTGGAGCAGCGCGGCGGCAAATGGAACCGCATGTCCTTTGAGGCGCTGCGCGCGGGGCAGAAAATCGCGGAAGCGCGCAATCTGCCGGTGGAAGCGGCCGTGCTTGGCTCGAATATTGATGCGCTGGCGAATGAGGCCGCCGCGTACGGCATCTCGAAAGTGTTTGCGGTCGAGGATGCCGCGCTGGACGGCTATACTCCGGACGGATACACGACGGCGTTCGAGCAACTGATTAAATCGCGGCAGCCCAAGGCGATCGTTTTCCCTCACACCTATCAAGTACGCGATTTCGCGCCTAAGCTGGCTGCGCGCTTCGGGACTTCGCTCGTCGGCGATGTTGTGGATCTGAAGGCCGATGGCGGCGCGGTCATTTTCATTCGTCAATTATTTCAAGGCAAATTGAATGCGGATGTGCGGGCCCGCAGCGATCCGCAATTCGTATCGGTGCAAGCCGGAGCCTTTCGTGCGGCGGAACCGGCGGAAAAAAATTCGGCAGTCGAAAAGTTCCCGGTACAAATAGACGCCGCGCAGATTCGAAGTAAGCCGGAAGCTCCCTTCCGCGAAGCGCAGCGATCGGTCGATCTCGGCGCGGCGGACGTGATTGTTTCGGTCGGCCGTGGCATCAAAGAGAAAGACAACTTGCCCGTCGTCGAGGCGCTGGCGGAAGCATTGGGCGCGGAATTAGCCGCGTCGCGTCCCATCTGCGATAACGGCTGGCTCCCAATGGAGCGGCAAGTCGGTAGCTCAGGGCAAACCGTCTCGCCGAAATTGTACGTCGCGGTGGGGATCTCAGGTGCGATTCAGCACCTGGTTGGAATGAAGGGTTCAAAAACCGTAGTGGCGATCAATAAAGACGAGAGCGCGCCGATTTTTGAAACGGCGGACTACGGCGTCGTCGGCGATCTCTTCGAGATCGTTCCCGCGCTCGTCGAAGAAATCAAGAAAGCGAAAACATAAGTAGTGAGAGGCAGGACAATGAACCGCCGGAGCCGGTATAGCATCGGCTTGACGGCTTGTGGCCTGGTGGCCATTCTGGCAAGTTGCAATAAACCGGTTTCGCCGGATGTGGCCGCCACCGTAAACGGCCGCCCGATTACATACGCCGAATTAAATCGCACCATAGCGGCGCAATTTCCGAACGCGTCGCTCAAAAGCAGTAGCGACCAAACTACCGGGGTGCGGCTCGACGTGGTGCGCACGCTGATCGATAACGAGATCATGCTGCAGCGGGCTGAAAAAGAAGGCCTGCTCGCCTCCGACGCCGACGTGGATGCGAAATTCAACGAGCTCAAAGCGCCTTACACAAAAGAAGAATTTCAAAAACTGCTCACGCAGCGCAAGATGAGCGAGGCCGATCTAAAGGCGCAAATTCGCCGCGATTTAAGCGTTCAGAAGCTGTTCAATAAAGAGATCGGCGCGCATATCTCCATCTCCGATGCGGACGTGACGGCCTTCTACAACGCCAATAAAGCCAGCTTCAATTTGCCGGAGAACCGCATTCATCTGGCGCAGATTCTGGTCACGCCCAGTCCGGACCCGAGCATTACAAATCTGAAAAACGATAAGGCCCAGACCGATGAACAGGCGCGCAACAAAATTCAGATGATCGAGTTGCGCATCCGGCAGGGAGAAGATTTCGGAACGCTGGCGCAAAACTATTCCGAAGATCAGTTTGCCGCGAACGGCGGCGATGTCGGCTTCGTTCCGGAATCGGCGTTGGACAAGGCGAATCCGGAGCTTCGCAAATTCATTCTGAGCATGACCCCGGGCCAGGTCTCGCCCGTGATTCACACGCCGGAAGGGTATCGCATCATCAAGCTGATCTCGAAGGAGCCGGCGGGACAGCGCCAGTTGAGCGATCCGCGCGTGCAGGAAGAGATCCGGCAGAATCTCTTCGGCGGAAAAGAGCAGGTTCTCGATCGGCTTTTTATGAGGTCGCGCGCACCGAAGCCAAGGTGGTGAATTATTACGCTGAATCGGTGCTACAAAGCCGGGACAAAAAGTGAACGCGTTGGCTAAGCTTGATAAGGAGCGGTGAGCCGCTCGATTGAGGAGATCCCCATGGCCAACACCCTCGAAACCAAAGCCCATGAACTGCTTGGGCATCTCGATCCAGGCCAGCTCGCCGCAGTCGTCCATCTGCTGGAAGTCATGCTCGAGGATGAGGACGATGAACTGACGGAGGAAGACCGCCAGGCCATCGCCGCCTCCCGCGAGTACTTCCGCAAAAATGCCGACGGCGGCATTCCTTTTGAGCAGATGCTCTCCGAATCTGGTTTCAGCATGGACCAGCTCCGCAAGGAAGCCGACTAGTCTCAGCCTGAAGAAAATCCGCTTCGGGCCCAATGTGCGCGCCGAAATCCGTGCCATCGACCAGAAAACCGCGTTTGAGATTCTGGAATCGATTCATCGCTACGCCGAAACTGGAATCGGTCGCGTCAAACCGCTAAGCGGTGAGTTCGAAGGCTTGCTCCGGCTCCGCGTCGGCAATCACGCGTTTTCTTTGAAGAAAGCAAAGGCATCATCACCGTCCATCGCGTCCGCGATCGCCGCGAAGCTTATCGCTGAACGGTTGGAGTACGCTGCGTTGATAGTGCTAGTGCAACTTCCTATCTCCCCGCCAAAGCCAAGCTCGAAAAAGTATGGCTCGTCGAAGCGCCTGGCTCCGATCCCGTTTCCGCTTTGTCCCACATCGCGCGGCTCAGCGGCGTAACCGGCTTGAGCTGTTTACTCTCGAGTGATGCGTTTACCTCGCGCAGATCCTTCGCAGTAAACGCATCGAACTCATGCGTCACATCTTCCAATTCATGGTTTAGCGAATCAATGCGCGAAAGATAGTAATCGGCAGGACGGCCTTCGTAAAAAACGAGCGCTCCGTAAATGGCGGAGGTTTTCTCGCGGATACGCTCTTCGCCCGTGATCGCGCCACCCTCGGTCGTCGCCACAATCTTCTTCCGAATCGCCTCGTCTTTGCTTGCGGCATCGCGCAGCTTCGCCCGCAAAGGATCGCCCGCTTTCAGCTCGCTCGCGCGTTCCAGCAGCCCACGATGCACTTCGTTGATCGCCGCCGTATCGAAGCTCATGTCGCGGAACAGTTTGTAAATGCGCTCGACGGCATCATATTCCATTTTCCGGTCGTCCAGGTTGTAGCTCGCGCGCCGGTCGAGTGTTAAATCCAGTTTCGTGGTGTACGTTTCGTTGCCGCGCGTCATCTTTACGGTGTAGGTTCCGGGCAGCACGCGCAATCCGAAGGTCGCTTCGCCCGCCAGGCTTGCGGCAGGAGGAACGATGGGCGGTTTCAAGCGCATCGACCATTCCAGACGGCTCAAACCCCGCCTGCTATTGGCTGGAAGCGTATCTACCAGTTTGCCTTGTTCATCGAAAATCTCGATCTTCATCCTGCCGAAGATGTGCCGCTTCTTCTGGTAGTAGGTGATCAAAGCCGCGTCGGGCGGATTCGGGCCCAAAAACGTCGCGTCGCCTTCCGCCCAGCCGCCCTGCGCATTCATGCGCTGCTGTTGCGGATGGCTCGCCAGAAATACGGCGTCTCGAGCCATTACATCCGGCGTCATCTCGCGCAATGGCGAGATATCGTCTACGATCCAGATTCCACGCCCGTGCGTGGCAAGCACCAGATCTGAACTGCGCGGCTCGACAACTAAATCGCGCACCGCAACATCGGGAAAATCGTTGCCCTTATACTGCGCCCACTGCTTGCCGCCGTCAATCGAGATCCATAGCCCGAATTCCGTGCCCACGAAAAGCAGATTCGGCGACACGGTATCTTCTTTCACCACGTGAGCGTAGCCGCGCACGCCGGATTCTTTGGTCACAATCGGCGCCCAGGTCTTGCCGAAATCGGTGGTCTTGAAAACGTACGGTTCCATGTCGCCGAAGCTGTGGCGGTCGAAGGCGGCATAAGCCGTGCCGTCGTCGAAGCGGCTCGCCTCCACCCAGGAAACCCAGGAAAATTTCGGCAGTCCGGGTACGTTCGCCACCACGTTCGTCCAATTCTTCCCTCCATCGCGTGTGAGCTGCAGATTGCCGTCGTCGGTTCCCACCCAGATGGTTTGCGCGTTGCGCGGCGATTCGCTGATCGAGTAAATGGTCGTGTGATCTTCGGCTACGGAGTTATCAATCGTGACGCCGCCAGATTCCTCCTGCTTCTGTTTCATCGGATCGTTCGTCGTGAGGTCCGGCGAGATGCGATCCCAATTCTGTCCGTGGTCGCGCGACCGGAACAGAAACTGCGCGCCGATGTAGATGGTTCCTTTTTCATTCGGACTCAACGCCATCGGCGTGTTCCAGTTGAAGCGAAGTTTGCCCTCGCCATATTTCGGCTGCGGCTTGATGCTGCGAATTTCGTGCGTGAAGCGGTTGACGCGCGCGATTTCGCCGCCTTGCGCTTCCACATACACGTAAGCGGCGTCGGTGGGATCCGCGAAGGCGAAAAAGCCGTCGCCTCCGTAGAGATTTTCCCAGCGGCTGTTGGAGATTCCGCCCGGATAAGCCGAATCGCCCATCCAGACGCTGTTATCCTGCAATCCGCCGAAGACGTGATACGGATCGGCATTGTCCACGCTCACGTGATAGAACTGGCCGATCGGCAGGTTGCCGTCCTTCCACCATTTATTCCCGCCGTCTTCCGAGTACCAGACGCCGCCATCGTCGCCCGCGATCACGCGATTCGAATTGCCCGGATCGACCCACACATCGTGGTAATCTCCATGCCCGCCGCCTTGAATGTTGCTGAAGCTCTTGCCGCCATCGGTGCTCATGATGAGGCTGCCGCCCGGCTTGTACACTTTGTTTTCATCATTCGGATCGACGATCAAATTGCCGAAATAGAACGGACGCCACACCATCATCTGGCTGCGGTCGCGCTCCTGCCAGGTCTTGCCCGCGTCATCGGAGCGAAACAGCGCGCTGCGCGTGGATTCAATCAGCGCGTAAACAACATTAGCTTTCGATGGCGCTACGGCAACCGCGACGCGGCCCCACGGCTTTGCCGGAAGACCTTTCGCCGTGCTCTCATTCAGCTCCGTCCAATGTGCGCCTCCGTCCGTCGTTTTAAAAAATGCGCTGCCGCTAGGCGCAGTCGGGCTTTCCCCTCCCGAGCGGAAGGTCCAACCTTTACGCCGAAAATCCCACAGGCCCGCGTACAACGTGTGCGGGTCCTGCGAGCTCATCGAAATCATCGAACAGCCTGTCGACAGGTTCGAGCCTTTCAGAATCTGACTCCACGTTTTCCCGCCGTCGGCAGTCTTATAAACTCCGCGATCCGCGCTATCACTCCATAGCTTGCCCGGAACGCAAGCATAAACCGTATTGCCATCTTTGGGATCGACAAGAATCTTGGCGATGTGCTCAGATCCTTTCAGCCCCATGTTGGTCCAGTTTTCGCCGGCATCGGTCGACTTATAAATCCCATCGCCGATCGAAACGCTGTTACGCATCCACGACTCGCCGGTGCCCACCCAAACCGTTTTCGCGTTCGAAGGATCGATCGCAATCGCGCCAATCGATTGCACCGGCTCCTTGTCGAATACCGATTTGTAGGTTGTGCCGCCATTCACCGATTTCCAGATCCCTCCGCCGGCCGCGCCGATGTAAACCGTCAGCCTGCCCCTTTCGCGTACCGCCGCAAGCGCTGAAACACGCCCGCCCGTGGTGGCCGAGCCGATGTTGCGCGCGCCCAGGCCGGAGATTGTATCGGAATCGAATTTCACCTCCTGCGCACTGAGCGAAACGGCGCTCAAAGTTATGCCCGCCAGGAGCCACGCACTAAATGATCTGTTCATTTCGGCTCCTTCGCGTGCGCCGCCGATTCGGGCAGCGCGAACAGACTATCGGCCAGCGGCACATTGGTCTCGATTTTGTCGATCGTGACCTTAATATGATTTGGATCGCCTTTTTCGCTGCTGTCGAACGCGAATGGGAAGTAAATCCCGTTCACCTTTTCGTAGTCGCCATACATTGTGTCGTGGTACTGGTAGGCGCCACGGATGAGCCGCTGCGTCTCTACCTTCAATTCCATGTAAGAGTCGGTATCCAGATAGTGATATTGAATATCGCCGTTGGCCAGCGTCAGCTTGATTTTGTAGCAGTCGGTCCCCTCCACCGGATCGTGGCCCATCAATTCCGCCTGGTAATCCTTCTGCCGATAATCGACGAGCTGCCCCGCGATATCGGCATCTTCCACGATCCCTTTCAGATCGTCTTCCGATAACAGCTCGGGATCGCGGCGGCCCGAGAACGGCGACACGTGCCAGCCAACTTTGCCATCGTAGGCCGTAACATCGCTCATGCCTTGCAGCGTGATCTCTTCGCGCACCTTGCGCGGGCGTTTATTCTCCTGCAGAAAACCGGCTTCAAAACTTTGCATGTTGAACTTTCCGGTTTGGCGCAGGGTATCGAGCGCTCGCAACTTCTGGAGACCGCCGCGTGCCTCGATGTTCTTGCCGATAATTTCGTCGACTGTTTGTGCGCTTGAAATGCCGAACGGCAAAGCCGTGGCCGCAAGCAATGTGAGAAAAGCGCGAAAGAGCGTAAGGTGTCCTCCCCCAAGCGCCCTATTATATGCGTTCGCGGCTGTTACTGGCTTTTTTCTTGTTTGTGTACCAGCTCCATGTACTCGCGAATATATTGCCGGTCCGCGAGCGGAATCTCGTCGCGGTTGATCTCGCCCCCGAGATCGGCGTGCTGCCCCAGGCGCTGCGAATACGCGGTCTTCAACTGCTGGTTGCCGGAAGGAGTTTCCACCATCATGTCTCCGGTGAGATTCGCCGAGCGCTTCCCGATAATCTCCGCCAGCTTTCCCATGGCCCGAAGCTGCTCGGCTTCCTTGATCGCTTTATCTCCATCCTGCCGGCCGATTCCCGAATGCGCATCGGAGCCGTTTTCCGGCGACTGCCCGGCATTGCGGCCCTGGGCGGCCTGCATGTGTTCGGTGGTCTGACCCGGCGCCTGCGCTTCCGCGCTCCGCTCGCGATTCGCCTGCTGATTGCGCGCGTCCTGCTGCTGTCCCTGCCGTGCGTTGTTGGCCGCGGTACTCTGATTTCCGTTTTTTTGGTCGTCCGGCGTTGGTTCACCGTTCTGAGGCGCTCTCTGCGAAGCCCCATTCGGACGCATCTTCGCCAGCAGGCTCGAAAGCGCATCCTTCATCTTGTCGAGAAGTCCCGATGTCGACTGCTGTCCATTCGCCGACGCTTCGTTTCCGCTGCCGCTCTGAGCTGTTTGCGCAGCTTTCTGCTCGGCCGTTTGTTGTGCGGACGCGTCCGCCGTGCCGTTCTGCGGCCCGTGCTGCGGATTATTATTCCGCTGCGAATCCCGGCCCGCAGCGGGCGACTGGCCCGCACTGCTCCGGTCCGGCTGCCCGCCATCCACTTCATTGGACATCGCGTTACGGCCGCTCGGCTCCTGCGCGCCTGCCGGTTGAATTTTCGTTTCCTGGCTGCCGGGTATGGGCAAATCGGGAATGCGGCGATTTTCCTGCAAGCGTGAATTTTCGGAAGCTCCAAAAATTGCGCCGAAGTGAATCGGCACCAGCGCCTGCCGCAGATCCAAACTGCTGGTTACCAGATAGCGAACCGCAAACAGGCCGAAGACCAGACCAGCCAGTGCGCCCGTCAGCGCCCAGTTCCTGCCGCCCGTGAAGGGAAAGGCTCGCGAAGTCTCGACCGCGGCGGCGACTTTGGCCGCGTGCTCGATTTGGAAGCGCGCTACCGGATCGTTCTGCGCATCTTCTTTAGAGAGAAGAAACCAGGCAGTCGAGAGCGAGTCTGTGAGGCACAATCGCCGGTCCACAATCTGTGCCGCCCGATAGCGCGTCAACTTGCGAGCGCGAATGCGAGCCGCTGCAAGCGCGCCGCCGCCGATTCCCAAAACCGCCAGCCACCACCACGCCAAAATTTGTGTGCCCGCCAGAAGCAGCAGCACTGCGCCGAACAGCACCAGCATCACCGCCAGCGCGAGCTGATCGAGCGCCAGAACAAGCACGCTGCGCCGCCACGCCGAGCGAACTACAGCTTCTACCGCGTTCGGTTGAGAGATACGAGCGAATCCCATCTTCCGGCTCGATTATCCCACCGCGCGCCCCCAGACGCAGTAGGCGCCTCACCTTCCCGGTTTCGCCAAAATCATGGAGCACAATTCACGGTCCTGGATTCAGAACTCGCGAAACCTATGGGGATGTCTCGGGATTCTGGCTGATTTTTCTTCTTCCCCAGTCCAGACTATGTATAGTTGAGAAATGGCACCGATGACCGACGACTCACCGCAATTTCTGCCCGGCACCCTCTACCTGCTCATCCTTCGCACCTTGTCGGCGGGCCCATTGCATGGATACGCTATTTCCCGCCGCATCAAACAGTGCTCGGCGGATGTGCTCGACGTCGAAGAGGGTTCCCTCTATCCCGCTCTGAACCGCATGTTGCTCAAAGGCTGGCTACGCGCCGAGTGGGGAACTTCGGAGACGAACCGGAAGGCGCGCTTTTACCGGCTCACGAAAGCGGGCCAGAGCCAGCTCGCCTCGGAAGCAAATGAATTCAACAAACTGGTTAAGGCTATTCAATTGGTCATGAAAACAGCGTAAGCGAGGTGTGCCATGTCATTCCTGAGAGAACTTTTACTTCGGCTACGGTGGCTGCTTGGCCGCTCACGCTTTCACTCGGAGCTCGCCGATGAGATCCAATTTCACATCGAGAGCCGCGCCTCTGAGCTGGAACAGGGTGGCGTACCGGCCCGTGAAGCACTGGCAACGGCACGCCGGGAATTTGGCTCTCGATTGAAAGCCGCCGAAGATACCTCCAGTGCATGGCATATCCGATGGTTAGAGGACCTGTTCTCCGATTTGCATTACGCGGCTCGCGCTTTCCGGCGCAACCCCGGATTCGCGGCGACTGCCATCTTTTGCCTGGCGCTAGGCATTGGCGCGAACACGACGGTTTTCAACATAACGACTAGCTTTCTATTCAGCGAACCCTCCGCCCGGGATAGTAAATCGCTGATCGCCATTTGGGAAGGCGGGAACAGCGGCTCATCGCTTACCGACTACAAGTTTCTTCGCGACTCACACGTTTTCGATGGCACTGCCGGAATAAATGTCGAGCGCGAAGTGAACTGGCGAGCCGGCGGCCAGACCAGCCGCCTCTACGCGGGAGACGTTACCGATGATTACTTCAACACCTTGGGCATTCCGTTTTTTCTTGGCCGTGGCATAGCGCCCCGCGAGACGGAAACTGCCGTGCTCTCCTACCAGGTGTGGCGCAGCAAGTTCGCTGCAGATCCCGCTATACTGGGCCGCAAGCTGACGCTGGATGGCCGAATCTTCACCATCGTCGGCGTGCTTCCGGCAAACCACCGTTCGATTGTTGGCTTCGGCATCTCACCCGGCGTCTATATCCCGGTCGCGCAGGATGACGATTCCGTCCAGTTTTACGCGCGTATGCCGAAGGGCATGACCATTCCGATTGCGCGTGCCCGATTGCAAACTGTGTTTGAGCAACTCGATCGCATTTACCCCCAAGACGGCTGGAAGCGAACGAACCAGGTGCGAGTCACGGGCGTGACCGGATTTGATGTGCTGAACCAGAACATGCCCGGTGCTGTTGCCGCGTTCTTCGCGATGTTGATGATCGTGGTCGGGCTGGTGCTGCTGATTGCTTGCACAAACGTAGCTGGCTTATTGTTGGCGCGCGCCTCCAGCCGTTCGCATGAGTTGGCCGTCCGCTTATCGCTTGGTGCAAGCCGCAGGCGCATCATCCGGCATCTGCTCGCTGAAAGTTTATTGCTCTCTGTTCTCGGGTCGATCGCCGGACTGCTCATCGATATCGCTTGTGAAAATGTCATCGGGAAAATTGCCTTCCCCTTGCCTGTCCCCATTCACCCCGTCATTTCGCCTGACTTGCGCTTGATGTGGTACTCGCTAGGCGCGGTACTCGTGAGTGCGCTTTTTTGCGGCTTGTTGCCCGCTCTCAAAGCGGTAAAAAGAGACGTAAACGATGCTTTGAAGCAGGACCAGCGCCAGACCGGGCGTGCCTGGAATCTGCGCAGCGTTCTAGTTGCCGGGCAGCTCGCGGCTTCGATTGTTCTGCTGACGACGGGCTTTCTGTTCTTGCACAACCTGCTGCGGGCCACCTCCATGAATCCCGGCTTTGATGTCCACCATACGATCTGGGCTTATATGCGGCTCGTTCCCGAAAAGTACGCTGATCAAAACAAGCAGATGGCTGTTGTGCATTCAGCGCTAGAGCAACTGCGGGCTCTGCCCGGTGTGGAATCGGCTGCCATTACCCAACGCGTTCCCTTGAATGACAATTGCATGATCGGAACAACGCTTCGAACGGACGTGTCCGCCGCTCCCGTTCATGTATCGTACGAATGCAACGACGTCGGCCCCGATTACTTTCGCACCCTCGGCATTCCCATTTTGCGCGGTCGTGAGTTTTCTTCTGCGGATCGGAAAGGCTCCCAACCGGTGGTCATCGTTAACGAGATTCTCGCCCGGACGGTGTTCGGCAACAGGAACCCGGTGGGTCACACGATTAAAAGTGACTTTACGGGCACCGGGACCCAGCTCATTGTGGGCGTGGCGAAAGATAGCAAGTATTTCACTCTTGGGGAGAAGCAACGCCTCGCCGTATATCAGCCGTACTTCGCTTACGGGGAGCCGGTGAATTTACATTTTCTCGTTCGAACGATCGGCTCGCCGGCCGCGTACGTGAAACCTATTTCCGATATTTTGGGACGCCTCGATCCCACTGCGGCGATCGAGACGAAGCCAATGAGTCAGGCACTTGGACTAGCCCTGCTGCCGAGCCAGGCGGGGGCCGTAATGCTGGGAGCCATGGGCATACTTGGGCTTGTGTTGGCGGCAATCGGGCTCTATGGAGTGCTCCTGTATTCAACTTCACGCCGAACACGGGAGATCGGCCTCCGCGTGGCGCTTGGGGCAACACCGTTCGACGTGCTGCTAATCATCGGCCGTCAAGGTCTCGCGCTCGTCGCGTCGGGCATGGCCGTGGGCCTGACTCTCGCTTTTTTTGCCACAAGGCCGCTCAGTCTCTTTCTGGTCCCAGGCCTCAGCACTTTCGATCCGGGCGCGTTCCTCGCCGTGGTAGGCGTGCTGGGGACGGTTGCGATCCTGGCCACCTTAATACCAGCCAGTCGAGCGCTCCATGTCGATCCGATGACCGCTTTGCGGTATGAGTAATCCGGGCTGATCGGCAATTCTTGGCCGTTTGCCTGGACCCCTGTCCTTTTATATGCCTTGACAAGCATATGCTCTGTGGGGTATATCAAGAGAGTGGAATCTGTGTTCGAAGTCATTGCGGAGCCGAACCGCCGCGCGATATTGAGCCTCCTGGTCTCGTCCCAACAGTCGGTTCGAGAGATCGAGCGTCAGCTTCGTATGCCGCAGCCGAGCGTATCAAAGCACCTGCGAGTGCTGCGAGAGGCCGGTTTCGTGGAATCCACGGTGGACGCACAGCGCCGTCTCTACCGCCTGAAACCTGAACCGCTTCAGGAGGTGGATGCCTGGCTGGCTCCGTTCCGTAGGTTCTGGTCCGCTCACGTCGATGCTCTCGAACGCCACCTCGACCGCATCCATCAATCAAACACAGAGAAATCCACACCAACGAAAAGGAAGACAAGGAAAAGACCGCGCGGCCCCAAACCGCGAACGTGACAAAGGAGAAACAAAATGAAAATCAAATTGACCAGCATATATGTGGATGACCAGGACAAGGCCCTGCGCTTCTATACGGAGGTACTGGGCTTTGCCAAGAAGGGCGATTTCAGTCAGGGCCCCTATCGCTGGCTGACCGTGGCCTCGCCCGAGGAGCCGGACGGCACGGAGCTGCAGTTGGCGAAGAACGACAACCCCGCGGCCAAAGCCTACCAGCAGGCGATCTTTCAACAGGGCCAGCCCGCGGCCATGTTCTACACCGATGACGTGCAGGCCGATTACGAACGTATGAAAGCGCGCGGCGCCGAGTTCACCATGCCGCCAACCGACGTGACGGCCTCCAAGATCGCCATGCTGAAGGACACCTGCGGCAATCTCATTCAGATCACGCAGCTGATGCGCTATTCGCGCTAAGGAGAAGAAGGTGACCGATCGCGAGCAGTACGCGCCGGGTCCGGCCCGCGGGGCGCAGGTACGAAAGAACGGAGAGAAGTGGACGCTCATTCTTGTCAGAGAACTGCGCCACTCGCCGGAAAAAGTCTGGCAGGCGCTTACCGACCCGGCGCATCTGCGCGAGTGGGCTCCGTTTGAAGCCGATGGAAACCTGGGTACGGTTGGAAACACGGTGAAGCTCACCTGGGCGGGAGCGCCCACCCCGCAGGAAACAAGAGTGACGCGAGCCGACGCTCCCAAGGTGCTTGAGTACAACGATCTTCGGTGGGAACTCGAAACCGTTGCTGGCGGCACGCGCCTGACGCTGTGGCACAACATCGATCGCCGCTTCATCTCGTGGGGCGCCGCGGGCTGGCACATTTGTTTCGATGTTCTCGATCGCCTGCTCAGCGGAAGTCCCATCGGCCGCATCGCTGGTGCCGAGGCGATGCAGTTCGGCGGCTGGCAGCGATTGAGCGCCGAGTACGCCAGGCAGTTCGCTACTGAAACGCCCAACCGGCCGCCTAACGCCGCTCAAAACTCGTGAATCGAGGGGATCGCAAAACAATGCACCGGCCACGCTCGCGGACGATTTTTCGCTGGATTCACCTCGTCTTTGCCATTCCGATACTCGGTTATATTTATAGTCCGTTTAAACAAATTCCAAACTACGCCCCCGCTACTCGGTTCGTCTTCGTTCCTGTACTTGTCCTTTCGGGACTTTGGATGTGGAAAGGCCATGTCCTTCGACGACTTATTTCGAAAAGATCGGTGCGGCCCAAATAGATACGAGAGTTGGAGTGTACATGAAAAAGCCCATCCCGGTGGAATCTGCCTCTGCATTAATCGACGAGAAGATCAAGGAACTTGGGGACTGGCGCGGGAAGACGCTCGCGAAAGTGCGCGAGATCATCCACCAGGCAGACCCGGAGATCGTCGAAGAGTGGAAGTGGATGGGGACTCCCGTCTGGTCCCACGCCGGCATCGTTTGCACAGGAGAGACGTACAAGAACCACGTCAAGATGACCTTTGGGAAAGGAGCTGCATTGAAGGACCCTTCCGGTCTATTCAATTCCAGCCTCGACGGGAACGTCAGGCGCGCCATCGACATCCACGAAGGCGACAAGCTCGATGAGGCGGCCTTGAAGAATCTCATCCGCGCTGCAGTGGCGCTCAATCTTTTGACGAAAGGCAAGCCGAAGCCCCGGCGAGCGAGCAGCAAGCGGGCCGGCTAGTTTCATCCTTATGCGCAATCCCGTTAATGGAGTGCCTCTTGCTTACGTTCCGGTAAATCTGTTTTCTGTTCTCCTGTGCCCCACAGATCAGGGAAGCAGCTGCAATCGCGTTCTCAGAGTAGCTCTGCGGCGCTGAACTTCGAGGCCGTATTCGGTGCCTTCGTACAGCGCTGAAGGTGGCTCGACAAACTCAGATTGCTCACTGCCGAAGTACAGGCACGCGTCAACCAAGTCGCCGAGTTTCACGCCAGTTTCGAACACCGGAATGAAGACTGGCTTTCCGTTCTCAAATACCGGCTTGCCATTGACCACCTTGAGCCGTCTGGTCTCTTTTTCAAGCACATCAGCCGCTTCAAGATCTGCCAATGCGCTGTCCACTCGAAGCAGAACTGGTGTCAAAGCGTCGGCGCGAATTGCTTTGATGGGAGCAGGTAAGTCGGGTCCGGCAATCGGAACGACGACGAATGCTGCTGCTCTGGGATTCTGGCATAGCCGATTGGTGATCGCGCCGGGGCGGCTGCGGTACAGATGCGCTGCGCCGAACAGAACAAGCGCCTTCCGATTGCTTCCAAGTACCTGTTCGCTGATTACCGAGGCCGCGTATTCGTCGCGAGCTTCAAACGCGTGCGCCTCATGTCCGTGCAAGTCGTCCCAGTCCACTGGATAATCGGCTGCTAGTACACGAAACCGGTTGCCCGGCGCAAGCGCCTCGTTGACCGAACGAGCGGCGCGAATAAACTCTTCATAAACAGGCGAGTCCCAAATGCCTGGCTGAGTCGTATCCTGCCACAGCCGTTTCAACTCGGCGGACGAGACCTCAGCACCGTTCAAGAATCGATCGATAATTGGTTGATATCGCGGATTCGCGAACTCGATGACGATGTCATTGACTTTTCGAGCGAACTCTGGATTCTGGATCAGGCTGAGACGAAAGGCTGCATCCTCTCTTGACCAGTGCCTTTCTCCGAGCGCGACGAGGCTTACGTCATCGAACGCAGTTAGCAAAGCGTTGACTGCTGCTTCCATTGACACTCTCATTCTTCACCAGATACTCATCACCGGTTCCGATATAGTCCACCCGCCGCCAGCAGGGCCGTCAGCGAAGTGGAAAAACCGCTGCGCACCCCTGGAGCTCCGCGCGCCCGGCCGAATTTTTGATGCGTTGATCCAATAGTTCGCGCCGGCGTTGGGCTGATGACACTGAGCCGTAGAATGATTCCAACGGTGTATTGTGCAACCAATCTACAATCGGCACTACGTTGGTCTGCATGCGCAGCAGAATCCATAGATCAGGCTGCTGCCCGGCGGTTTCACCAATAAAATTGCGTGGTGCGATACCGATAATGGTCAGTGTCACTTTGGGCAAAGTGAGGGGCTTCCCCAGGACATCCGCACCGCCACCAAACCATACAAACCCATATGCTTCACACGCCCCGTTGGAAGAATAGTGTCCGAGTCGGCTCATGAATGATCGCGCTCCACCTTTGCATTGCGGACGTTAAAGTGTGGCGTATCGGATAAGTGCCGCCATCAGTTTTTTGGATGCAATCCTTAGCCGATCCCACTGCTCGCCGCAAGACCTGTACACGCAAGCCGCCCTAATCAAATTCGAATCGTACCCCTATAAAATGCGATTGCCCATGCACTCCGTTCCTGCAATATTTCGCATTTATATCTTTCTGGTGCTAATCAGTTCAAATGGATTTTCCGCCTCACCATATGCAACTCGCTGGAAGAATGGGAACGGAAACTGGACTGACTCCAAAAAGTGGAGCGCTGGCCTGCCCACGATTTTTCGCGAGGCGACCATCGGCGGCAAATCCGAGATCGCGATCCCACGCGGCGATTTCGCCACGGCCGATCTGAGGGTCGGCACCGAGGCAGGCGATCGCACGAAGGTCGAGGTGAACGGAGCACACCTTCTGATCAGGCAAGACTCCCTGATCATTGGGGAGTACAGCGGCGGCTTTGCTCAGTTCGTTTTGAACGACGGAAGCGTGGAGAGCGCTATGGACATCTTCGTCGGAGGCGCAACGGGAAGCGCAGGCCGAATGAATAAAAGCGCGTTAACCATAAAGGGCGGACGCCTCATCGGGCTCACCCTAACCGTCGGCGAGGGGCTTGGTTCCGAGTCATCGGTTGAGGTGGATGGATCTCGCGCCACAGCAGTTAGTGCTCTGGAGTTTGTCGAATTGCGGGCGTTCGCCGATCCAAGCGGGAAACCGGCAACGTCGACGCTGGCCTTCAGACTCGATGAGCACGGTGTGACCCCCATTCTGATCCAATCCCGGTGGTGGGGGTTGCGCATCCATCACGATGCTGCAAGCCATTGCCGGCTTCGCATCAGCCTGAGCGCGGTGCCGCCGCGTGAAAATGTGACGCTGATTTCGAGCCGAGTGCCGACTAAAGGCACATTTGACGGACTTCTGGAAGGAAGCAAGATTGCGGCGGAGTACAACCATCACGTGTACCGCTGGCTGCTGACATACAAGGGAGGCCCAAGCGGCCATGACCTGGTTCTGCAAAATCGCAGCGTATATGATCCGGGCGCGCCCAACACCCACATTTTCCAGCGCTCCAGCCTTCCCGCTCCGCAATGGTGGGGACATCCTGTCTATCCTCTCGCCGTCAAGCTTGGGCCTTTCGTTTTTCAGGGTGCGGAGGGTTACGGCGCATCTGCAGTGGGCGGCTCTCAGGGCCGCAAGCTGTATGTCAATAATCTGAATGACTCCGGGAGCGGAAGTTTGCGGGCCGCTGTGGAATCTTCGGGACCGAGGATGGTTGTCTTCAGAGCCGGTGGAACCATTGTTCTGAAGTCGGATTTGGTCGTTCGAAACCCCTTTCTCACAGTCGATGGGTCCAACGCGCCAGGTCCCGGTATTATGCTGCGCAGCCACGGAATCGTAGTGCGCACGCACGATGTAATCCTCCGCCAGTTCCGCATTCGCATCGGTGATGGCAACGTCCGGAAAAAAGACTCCGACGTTCGCTATGCCGCGGGAGATGGCCAGTACGCCCTGTATTTCATCGATGGAGCGCACGATGACATCGCCGATCATCTGTCGCTGAGCTGGTCGACAAACAAAATCCTGTCCACCACGAAGCTAAGCGATCGAATCACTGTGCAGTGGTGCATTTTGAGTGAAGCCCTGAATATAGACGGACACGGATACGCTTCAATCGCAGGAGGAAGCCGCGTGACGTGGCACCACAATTTGTTTGCGCATAATTACAGCCGAAACCCTCGATTTCAGGGCGCCGTGGACGCGGATTTCAGGAATAATGTGATCTACGATTGGGGCGAAAAGAGCACCTATGGCGAGTTTGACCGGCTGAATTTTGTCGGGAACTATTTCAAACCGGGGCGATCGACCGAACAGCAGCCTCGGCTCTTTCATGATGGCTTCGCAGCCGTGGCTCCCGGCTCTCTGTTTCTCTCCGGAAATGTTTTGGAAGGCAATGAAAAAGTGACCAGGGACAATTGGAAAGGTACGGCTTTCTACTTCGAGCGCGAGAGGATAGCCGCCGCTAAACCGTTCCCCGCGCCGGGTATCGCGAATGACACTGCAACCGTTGCCTTTCAGCGGGTGCTGGCTAACGCGGGGGCGATGCTGCCCCGGCGAGATCCGGTGGACGACCGCATTGTTCGCGAGGTGCGCTTGGGCGGTGGCCGCATCGTCCCATCAGTCGCTGAAGCAGGAGGATGGCCGGACTTCCGGTGACGGGGAGTCACGCCTCAGGCCGAAAATCCGGCGTTCACAGCCTGATCAAAAAAACTCTTCCCAAACCCTCGCAACAACTTACACTCAATCTCCCACCGCCCCACAAATTCTCAAATGCTACCCTCCAGCCGGAAATGGAGACCCTTCAATGACAAATCGCCAAGCTCGAACCGAACGCCGCGCTGCCGACCGTAAAGCCAAAAAAGCCGAGATCCGGCGCCTCAAAGCCGACGGCCTTCCCCCGCTTCCAACCACCGATCCCCACGCCGATTTCGACGAAGAATTCTCCCCCGAACTCCTCGCAGAAGCCAGAGCCGCCCGCGAACGCGTCCGCCAAAGAATCCAACCAGATGGAAGCCCCGCCTCCGCCCGCCGTCTCCAAACGCGCCGAAATCAACCGCGCCAACGCCCAGTACTCCACGGGCCCAACCAGCGCGACTGGCAAATTAGCTTCTTCTCGCAATTCTCTGAAACACGGCCTCGCCAGCGGCGCTCTCATCATCCCTGGCGAAGATCCTGCCGCGTTCGAATCCCTCCTCGACGACCTCATGAAAGAGCAGCAGCCCGCCAACCCGACCGAAGAACTTCTCATCCACGAAATGGCCCAGTCCTGGTGGCTTACCCAGCGCGCCCTCCGCCTCCAGAACGAATGCTTTACCGAATCCGGCATCGATGAAAAGCGTCTTGCGCTCTTTCTTCGTTACCAGACAACCCACGACCGCGCTTTCCACAAGGCCCTTAACACATTGATCCGCTTACGCAAAGAGCGGACCCGCGCTACCCGTGGCTTCGTTTCGCAGAGCACAGCCGATCCGCTTCCGAATGATGGCTTCGTTTCGCAGCGCGGCGAAAAACCTCTCCATTCGCCGGACCCGGAGCCTCAGAAAAGCACCGCAGCGCCCTGCTGCCCAGGCCGCATAACGGACGTTTTGAACCCCCGCGTCCGTTACGATGAATAAATTAGATGCTTCGTTTCGAGACCGCGGGAGAATCGCATGGCGAATGTCTCATCGCTACGCTGACTGGCCTGCCCGCTGGTATCCCTGTCTCTCTTAGACTTCATTAACCGGCAGCTTTGGCGGCGCCAGCAGGGCTATGGCCGCGGCGGCAGGATGAAAATCGAAACGGATCGCGCGCGAATTCTCTCCGGCGTTCGCCACTCGCAGACCATCGGCTCTCCCATCGCCATCCTGATCGAGAATAAAGATTGGAAAAACTGGACCGGCGCGCTGCCCGTCGAGTCAAAAGATGCCGAAGCCGGCGGCGAGAAGCGGGTCGATCGGCCGCGTCCCGGCCACGCCGATCTCGCCGGGGCCATCAAATACAATTTCAGCGAAGCCCGCTACGTGCTCGAACGAGCCAGCGCTCGCGAAACGGCCGCGCGCGTCGCAATCGGCGCGCTCGCTAAAACGTTTCTGAATCAATTCGGCATCGAAGTGCTCAGCCATGTGATTGCCGTCGGTCCTGTGCGGCTCGAACGCTCCGTCGCGTGGGAAGAAATCGTGGCGCTCGGCGAGCGCGAAGAAGTGCTGCTCGGCTGCGCTGACAATGAAACGGAACAGCGCATGAAAGCCGCGGTCGATCACGCATATCGCACCGGAGACACTGCGGGCGGCATCTTTGAAGTAGTGGCGCACGGCCTTCCGCCCGGCTTGGGCTCGCACATCGCATGGGACACCCGGCTGGACGGACGGCTGGCGCAGGCGATCGTCTCCATTCAGGCCGTGAAGGGCGTGGAAATCGGGTTTGCGGAAGAAGGCGCGCGGTCCTATGGCTCCGCCGTGCAGGACACGATTCACTACGATAAACCGCGCGAGCAATTTTATCGGGGTTCGAATCGCGCGGGCGGTTTGGAAGGTGGAATGACAAACGGCCAGGACGTCGTCGTTCGCGGCTTTTTGAAACCGATTTCGACGCTGCGGCGGCCTCTCGAATCGGTGGATCTGCCCACTCGCGAACCGGCGCTCGCGGCTTATGAGCGTAGCGATGTCGCGGTGATTCCGGCAGCGGGCGTTATTGGCGAAGCGATGACCGCGCTGGTTCTCGCGCAGGCTTTTTTAGAGAAATTCGGAGGAGACTCGCTGGGCGAGACCAGGCGCAATTACGAAGGCTATCTGGCCCAAGTGAAGAGATTCTAGTTAAATTGATGGTTCGAAAAATACTGAAATATGGCGAGCGCGTGCTCGAACAGCCGGCCGAGCCTGTCACCGAGTTCGATACACCTGAAATGCGCGAGCTGATCGCCGACATGTGGGAAACCATGTACGCGGCCAAAGGCGTCGGTCTGGCCGCGCCGCAGATCGGATTGAGCAAGCGCGTCTCGGTGATCGATATCAGTGTCGGTGAGGATGAATCGCAAAAACTTGTCATCATCAATCCGGAGATCCTCTCAAAGGAAGGCAAGCAGACCGGCGAAGAAGGCTGCCTCAGCATTCCGGGTTTTCGCGAGCCTGTTACTCGCGGGCATAAAGTGACCGTGCGCGCGCAGAATGAAAAGGGTGAAACTGTCGAGCTCTGCGGCGAAGAGCTGCTGGCTCGGGCTTTTCAGCATGAGATCGATCACCTGAATGGCGTACTGTTTATCAATCACCTCAGCGGTCTGAAGCGCGACATCATCCGCCGCAAAATCAAAAAGCTGCAAAAAGCCGGCGAATGGGATTAAGCGAATGCGCGTTGTCTTCCTCGGCACGCCGGAATTCGCGGTTCCGTCCTTGCAGGCGCTCGTTTCGGCGAAGCACGACGTGATCGCTGTATATACTCAGCCGGATCGGCCCAAAGGGCGCGGCAACCGGCTCGCCGAATCGCCGGTCAAAAGCGCGGCGTTGCAGCTAGGAATTGAGATTCATCAGCCCGAGCGCATTCGCCGCGCGGAAGCGGTTGAGCAGGTGAAAAAGCTGGCCCCTGAACTAATGGTGGTGGTCGGATATGGGCAGATCATTCCGCAGAGTGTTATCGATGTACCGAAGCACGGCATTCTCAATGTGCATGCTTCGCTGCTGCCCAAATATCGCGGCGCCGCCCCTATCCAGTGGGCGATTGCGAACGGCGATACTGAAACTGGCGTGACGATTATGCAGATCGATGCCGGTCTTGATACAGGCGACATGCTGCTGAAGGCAAGCGCCGCAATAGAGCCGGAGGAAACTGCGCCGGAGTTGAGCGCCCGCCTTGCTCGTCTGGGCGCGCAACTGCTTATCGAGACTGTTCGCGGGATAGAAACTGGAACCGTTCGCCGGGAGAAACAGAATGATGCGGAAGCCAGCTACGCGCCTATTCTCAAAAAAGAAGATGGACGCGTCGATTGGCTCCGTCCTGCGCGGCAAATCTATAATCGCCTGCGCGGATTTACTCCGTGGCCGGGAGCGTACACGAACTTTCGCGGCCAGCCATTGATTCTGATTCAGGCGAAGCCGGCGGAGCATCCATCCATTCCGCCGGGCGCGCTTCGAATAGAAGATCGCAAGCTATTTGCAGGCTGCGGAGAGAACACCTCGCTCGAACTGCTCGAAGTGCAGCCTGCGGGTAAGAAATCCATGCGGGCCGATGCGTTCTTGAATGGTTACAAAGTTCTGCAGGACGAAAAAATGGGAGACGTGAATTGAACCTTCCTTCCGGCTACCGGTATGCGGCTGCTTACGCGGGCATTCGCAAAGAGGAGCAAGACGACATCGGCCTCATCGTCGCCGATGGCGCGGCGCAAGCAGCGGCGGTTTTCACGCAGAATGTAGTGCAAGCAGCGCCGGTTCGAATCGCGCGCAAGCACTTGCGATCTTCGCGCGGCCGGATAGCGGCGCTATTGGTGAATGCCGGCAATGCCAACTGCGCGACGAAAACGGGTGATCGCGTGGCGCGCGTTTCCTGCAAAGCCGTAGCGAAGGTTTTGAAAACGAAAACGGAATATGTGCTGCCCGCCTCTACCGGCGTCATCGGTGTGGAATTGGATGCGAAGCTTCTTACCGCGGCCATTCCGAACCTGGTTGCGAAATTATCCTCGGTGAGTTTCGAAGCCGTCGCGCGCGCCATCATGACTACCGACACGCACGTGAAGATCGCTTCCCGCGAACTGCGGTTGCGCGGCCGCGCTGTGCGGGTAGCGGGCATGACCAAAGGCTCCGGCATGATTCATCCCAACATGGCCACCACGCTCGGCTTCGTCCTCACCGATGCGCAGCTCGATTCCAAAACGCTTCACAAGATTCTACTGCGCGCGAGCGAACGCAGTTATCATTCGCTCACGGTGGATGGCGATATGTCCACCAACGATATGGTCGCTCTGCTGGCCAACGGAGCGTCTGGCGTGCGGCCTTCCGGCAAGGAACTCGAAATTCTCGAAGAAGAGATCGCGCGCGTCATGGAAGATCTCGCGCGTCAGATTGCCGGCGACGGCGAAGGCGCGCGCAAGCTGATTGTCATACGTGCCAGCGGATTTAAGAGCACGGCGGATGCGCGCAAAATCGCGCGGTCCATCGCGAACTCGCCTTTAGTGAAAACCGCAATCGCCGGAAGCGATGCCGAATTGGGGACGCATTTTGGCGGCAGCCGGATACGCGGGTATCCAGTTCGATCCTTCGAAAATGGATATCTATCTGCAAAAGGCGCTGGTCTGCCGTAGGGGCGTGGCGGCCGATTTCGACGAAGCGCGTCTCAAACGCGATCTTGACTTGCGTGATGTGGAGATTCGTGTAGTTCTGAACGGCAGCGGGAAGGCCGAGGCGCGCTTCTTCACCTGCGATTTAACCGAAGGCTACATCCGGATCAATGGCAGCTATCGAACCTAAAACCGGAGTTCTGCTCGCGGCGCTTGCGCTTATGTTTGCCATGCCGCTCGATGGGGACCGCGCTGCCGATGCTCGCGCGCAGATCAGCCACATTGCGACCGCGCTAACCTCCGGCGATCCGGCGGACGCCATGACGCCCTTCGACAAGTCTTTTCCGGATTACCAAAAATTGAGCGATTATTTCCAGGGACTGAGCGCCTCTCAAATCGAGAACGAAGTCGATGTCCTTGATGAAGACGACACTGAAGCGGAGACCAAGCTCACGGTGAACTGGACACTCACGCTTACGGATCGGGCCACCAGCGCGACCGAGCGGCGCAGCGCCGAGATTAACGTGCGGCTGGTACCGAAAAACGGCAAATGGAAAATTGTGGGCTTCTCGCCCATTCGCATTTTCAATCCCGCCTTATAGCAGCCCCTGCAATTTCTCGTAATTCTCGCGCGTCACGAGCTGAAATTCGACCGGCAATTGAGTGAAGCTTTTAAGCTCTTCGAAAACTTCGGAAGAGGGCGCGCGCGTTCCCGCAACGTGCAAATGGCCCTCGTGGACGCGGAAGGGCACGATACCAAAGCGCCGCTGCACATGAACCGGAAGGCTGCGGGCCACTCGAGCCTTTACGTTGTGGGCGTCGATGCGCGCCAGTCGCAGCCCGCATTGCAGGCTGATGGCTTGACATAGATCGTCGTCCGATACCACTCCGCTCGCCAGCAGAAAATCCGCCAGGTCGGCTTCGGGTGGCATGCGGCTCTGGACACCTGCGAGCTGTTCATCGGACAACCGGCCTGAGGTTACGAGCACTTCGGCCAGCTCGCGCCGATGGCTCTCGAGCGCTTCACGGCCCGGATACTCATGCTCGGTTTTCAACCAAACCAACGCATGCCCATGCCGCCGCGATTTTGCGAAATGCCACATTGCGCCGAAGCAAGCCGCGCTGTTGATGAAATTCGCATGAAAGATACGCAACGGCACCCCGCACGCAAAAGCTGGTCCGAACAAACGGCCCACGCAAACCGCGCGCAGCAGAATGCGAAAGCATTGCAACGCGGACGTTAGCCAGCAAAGCGTCAGGATCGCGGGATTCGACACGGCGAACATCCACGGCCGATGAGCGATAGCGGATTCCACCCAGTCCGCCACCCCTGCGACGAAAAGCGCGTTGGTGAACAGGCTCAGCGGATTAGTGAGCAGGCCTTTCCGGTCTCTCCAGAACCAGTAACGCGTGCGCCAGGATCCTCGCCAGCCATCCCGTTCCCAACCTTGTAACGCAATACCGGTCACCCAACGCGTGCGCTGCCGGATGGCCGAATGAATTTTGCCGGGGAAGAACTCTCGCGTCGCGAGAAGTCCCTTCTCGCCGCGCAGCAGTGGCGCGAACAGTTGCGAATAGCCGGCCTGGTGAATGTACACGCCGATTTCGTAATCCTCCGTCAAACTAGCGGGATTGAAAATACGGTTCTGCCGTTCTCGTGCCAGCTGTTCCAGAATCTCGCGCGCAAAGCCGGTTCCCACTCCGTTCGACGGAATGAAGGAGCGGCTGAACTGCCGCGCGCGCATGTCGATGGTCTGGTATTCCGCGAATTCATCGCAGTAAATGCCGTGCGTGAAATCGCCGAGAGGTGTGGGGATCGGCAGGACCGGCACTTGCACCATTGCATACGTGGCCCGTTCGCGATTGATCAGCTCCAGCGCCTCGGGATGAATAAGGTCCTCGGCATCGTGTAAAAGGATGGTGTCGAAACGAACATTCTGCTGTTTTTCCCAAAGCAACATGCTCTGGTAGATCCAGTTCAGGCAGTCGGCCTTGGAGGTCGGCCCGGGGTGCGGGCAGGCCGCGACATGCACGTTGCGAAAGCTCTCTGCCAGCTCCTGCGCAACTCTGACGGTGGGTTCGTCGTTCGGATAAACGCCTAGAAAGAAGTCGAAATTCCGGTACCGGATGGCGGCCAGGTTGTGGCGCACCATATTGCCGATGACGGCCGACTCTTTCCAGCACGGAACAAAGATCGCAATGGTCCGTTCGAACCCCGGAGTGCTGCTGGAAGCCTGCCCCCCCTTTGGAGCACGGTGGCGAAAAAAGGGCAAACTACAAATCGCAACGGGAACCAGGTCGTCGATTCCACTGAGAAGAAGAGCAATGGCGAGCGAACCCAGAATCCACGGCCAGGCAAGCGAAAACGTGACGACCGCGACGATCTGGACGATATGAAAGGCAGGTGTGAGTAAGGACACCACGGCTCTTACATCAAAAGTGCCTTTCCGGAAGAATGTATCGCAGGAAAAGCTTAGAGTTTTCCGCTTCTCACGCCACTTTCTGATTTAATGCAGGCTGTATTGACAAAGACCAAACCGGAACGGCTCGACTTAACGTCGTTCAGTCAGCTCGTTCAAGAGATCATTGTCGGCGTTGTCCGGCGTAACACGTTCACTCCCTTGGAATTGGAGCTGCTGCTGGATCTGCAGAACTGCAGAATTCGAAAATCGGCGCGGGCCGACGTGCTGCGGCGCTATTTAAAGGCATTGCAGCAACAGTTTGCCTTGGACGGATCGAATCCGTTACGGCTGTCCTATTTCCTCGAACATTACGCCAGGTGAATGCCCGCCGTGGGCTATTCTCAAAGTAGAAACAGGAGATGCCTATGGCCAACACGGGTGGGTCCGCCCCCACTGTCGAGCGGAAAGTGTTCTGCGTCAAGCTGCACAAAGAATTACCCGGATTGGATGAAGTTCCCTTCGACGGCCACCCGCTAGGCCAGCGCATCTACGATCAGGTGTCCAAACAAGCCTGGGGCATGTGGGTGGAGCAGATGAAGATGATCATGAACGAGTACCGGCTGAACCTGGGGACACCGGAAGCGCAGGAGTTCCTGCTGAAGCAAATGGAAGAGTATTTCTTCGGCGAAGGCGCAGCGCATCCGCCCGGCTACGTCGCTCCCGGCCATTAGCGGCTGCACGCTGATGCATTGCTATTCGTCCTAACAGCTTGAAGCTTCGTATCGTCGCCTGCGCGCTCATCGCGGCCGCATGGGCGGCTTCGGATCCTGTCGCCGCGCGGCTGGCGCATGCGGCTCGCCAGGCAGAAGATTCCGGCCGGGTCGTCCAGGCTTACCTGTTATATTCGGAAGCCGCTGCCCGCGACCCGCAAAATCTGGCTTACCGCGCCAACCGCGACGCCCTCGCGCCCGCAGCCAAGCTGCTCACCAAAGCCAATATCGCACCTGCCGACGTATTGGCGGATGTCAGCGCGGCGGAACAGAATACAGCCTCCGGGCCGCCGGTCGAGTTCGCCACCAAACGGGACTGGGAGCGCGATGAGAATCTTCAGCCGCTTCCCGATCTCCGCCCCAAGCCTTCCCCGGCGACCTTCGATATCCGGGGTGACGAGAAATCCGCGTTCCAACAGGTAACCGCTGCCTACGGTATCCGCCCAATTTTCGATCCGCAGTTGGACGTACAGAAGACGGTCCGCTTCCAGATCGACCGGGCGGATTTCCACACCGCGATGGAAGGCCTCACTGCCGTTACGCATACTTTCGTGTTCCCTATTTCGGAGCACCAGATTTTTGTGGCGCGCGACACGGAACAGAAACGAATGGAGTACGAACCGAACGTGCTGTTGACGTTCCCGCTGCCGAACGCACTCGGACAAAGAGATCTCATCGAAGCGGCGAACGCCGTCCGTGCAGTGCTCGGGCTGCGGACAATTGGTTGGGACAGCGAGAACCGGACGGTGATGATTCGCGACCGCTACAGCCGCGCGCGCGTCGCGCGCGAACTTTTCGATGCGCTGCTGCTGCCGCGCCCACAGGTCTCTGTGGAAGTCCAGTTCCTGACGTTTGATTCCGACCGCAGCTTCCATTACGGAGTCTCGCTGCAGACGGCGTACCAGCTCATCGATTTCGGGCACATCGGAGGAATCCGCAACCTAGTGCCGAGCCTCACGAATGCGCCCAACTTTCTCGCTTTCGGCGGAGGCGCCACGCTGTTCGGGATGGGATTAACCAATGCCACGCTGTTTGCCAGCTACTCGGAATCTTTCAGCCGCAATCTCTATGACGCAACGGTTGTTGTCGGCGCGGGAGAGACCGCTAATTTCCACATCGGGGACAAATATCCCCTCGCGCAGAGCCTCTATACCGGCTTCTCGCAAGGCGCTTCCTCCATCTACAACCCCGCCCCTCAAATCACGATGGAGGATTTGGGATTGGTTCTCAAAATCAGCCCACGCGTTAACGGCGAAGGCGATATTGGGCTCGATATCGAAGCGGATATCAAGTCTCTCGGCTCGCAAACCATCAATAGCGTTCCCGAAATTGCGGAGCGGGAATACAAGGGCAGCGTTTCGCTGGGCGAAGGGGAATGGGCGGTGCTGGCGGGGATGAACTCGACGACGCGCTCCATCACGCGGAACGGTCTGGTGGGTATTTCGCAAATCCCTGGCCTCGATCAGATTTTGAGTGAGAACAATCGCGATACGCTGAAGAGCGACACGCTGCTAGTGATCAAGCCGACCATTACGCGCCTGCCGATGCCGGCGGGCATCAGTCCTCAGTATCTGCTCGGCCCGGCCCTGGGCGAACGAGTCGTAATGTAGCTGCTATCTTCCTAGCATGTCGACCATGCGGGATGAGATCCGGCAGCAGCCGGAAGCAATCGAGCGCACTCTCAAGGACGAATGGGGTCCGGCTGACGAGTTGCGCCGGTACTTCGAGCGAAAGCCTGTTCGGCTGATCGTACTCGCCGCCAGAGGAACCTCCGACAATGCCGCTCAGTTTGGGCGTTATTTGCTCGAGATCTCGACAGGCATTCCGGTTTCCTTAGCCGCGCCGTCCGTCTTCACGTTGTATCAATCGCGGCTGAATCTCGAGGATGCCGTGGTGGTCGCAATTTCGCAATCCGGCGAATCGACCGATACGAATGTGGTGCTGGAGCGTGCGAAAGCGGCGGGAGCTTTCACCATAGGGATCACCAACGAAAGCGATAGCAGTCTTGCGCATTCGGCCGGGCACATCTTCCTGGTTCGGGCGGGAAAGGAGCGGAGCGTCGCCGCCACTAAAACATATACGGGCCAGCTCACCTGCCTCTATTTGCTCGCCCATGCGTTGGGAGCGCCTATTGCGCTTGAAGATCTGCAGCACATTCCGGAGCAGGCTGCGGCTGCGTTGCAATTGGAAGAGTATGTCCGCGCTCGCGCGGAGCGCTACCGCTTCATGGAGCACGCCGTCTGTGTCGGCCGCGGCTTGAACTATTCGAACTCGTTCGAGTTTGCGCTGAAGCTGATGGAGACCTGCTACGTTGTGGCGGAGCGCTTCTCTTCCGCCGATCTGCTGCATGGCCCAATTGCCATGCTGGAAGCGTCGTTTCCCGCATTCCTGTTTTGTCCCGCGGGAGTGACTTGGAAGCCGATGTGCGAACTTATCGAAAAACTGCGTTCCATCCGCGCCGAGACACTCGTCATCACGGATCGCAGCAATGAGAACGCGGCCCGGCAGCAAGGTATTGAAGCGCCATTTACGATACCGGCGGACCTTGCGCACCGCGGGACGCTGCCGGAAGATCTGTATACGCCGATTCCCTACATTGTCCCGGCGCAACTATTCGCCGCAAGTCTCGCGGAGGTGAAACGCCTGGATCCGGACCGTCCGCGGACGCTCAGCAAAGTGACCGCGAATTCATGAGGGAAGGACAGCTATTTGCGGGCGCCGCGCGTGGTGCCTTTCAGCGCGGACTGGCGTCGCTTGCGGCTCTGCCGCTTCGGCTTCACGATCCGGAAGGTTCCACTGCCGAAGTACTCGGCCTGATAGATGCTGTCCTTCTGCTTAATATTCGGCGACGCGGCGAATGCGTTCTTGCCCGTCGTCTCTTGCTTCTCTTCTGCTTTCTTCTTTGCCATGAAACTCCTGAATGTCTCAGTTTAGCGAAGTTCTGAGATAATCTTGGAAGCAGGTATAGTTATGCCGGGATTGCCATCAGTCGAATACCTTGAGATCCGCAATGGAGGATACTACCTCAGCGGACGATGGCTAACGAATACGATTTAAGCACGCAAAAGACCAGCAGATGCCGCGACCGGCTTGAAGATCCGGTTTCAGGCGGACGCCGATTTAGACCAACGTCGTTTCTTTCATTCGTGCACAATGCTGAAGCCGAGCCGGAAGCGTCAGCGCCCTAATGCTTGCTCGGCACACCAGGCTAGTTCGCTCACGCTCACGGCTCAGTTTCAAGACTTCGGATCGCAGGAACGCGATCTTGTCCTTAAGTAAATGATTGGCCGATTTGGACGCTGCTGGCTTCCGGATGCGGAGTAAGCCTACGGGTGTGCGATGACCATGAGCGTTTCGGCGCGGCGGAGGGTGCATTCGAGCGCGGTTTGCAGGCTTTCGGGGTCGAGTGCGGCGAAGCTCTCGTCTAACACGATCAGATCCGCTTTCTGGAGAAGCGCGCGCGCGATATAGACGCGACTGCGCTCGCCGTGGGAGAGCTGCCAGCCGCCTTCTCCCACCATCTGCAAGAGGCCGCTGGGCATGCGGTCGAGGAGATCGCCCAGCCCAAGCTCGCGGCATACCGCTTCGGCTTCCCGCATGTCGTTTTGCGCCGGCGGCCAGCCGCGTCCCATCAGCAAATTGAAGGCGAGCGTTTCGGTCACGATGTGGTTTTCATGAAACTGCGGCGCGGCGGCGACGTGCTGCCGCCAACGCCGGTCGCCGAGCGTATGCCGGTCCAAGCCGCTCATTAGCAGCAAGCCGGATTCCGGCTCGCGGATTCCGGAAAGCAGAGAAGCGAAGGTGGTTTTGCCCCCTCCCGACGGTCCTTCGAGCAGAATGCGTTCGCCGCGGCGGATGGTGAGACTGCAAGCCTGCAGCGCGGCGGCGCCGGTGCTGCGGTAGCGGAACGTCAGCCGGTCGGCCTCGACAATTTTTTCGGGCGGCCCGACGCTTGTTCCAGCCGCAAGCGTCTGCCCCAGGCGTTCCGGACGCGCGGCGGCTCGAAATAGCGGAGCGAGGCGCTGGCCGGAAGTCCACGCGCCGGCAAGGTCCGCGAAGGCGGCCGTCAATCGTTTGAATGCGGTAAAGGCGAGCAACACGCCGCCGAGTACGATGGCGATGTCGGATGGCGCGCTCTTGCCGGCCACAATGCCGGGCACCAGGCAGAGCAGTCCGACCAGCAGCCATCCGCGCGAGATAGCGCCGATTAACCAGCTTCCGGTGCGATCTGTCAAACGGGAGAGTTCCAGATACTTGTCAAGCGCGCGGTCTTCCTGTTCGTGCCAGTTCTCTCTACGCTCCTGAGCAAGCCGCGTCCGGTGGCCGACCATGGCTTCCACCAGATCCTGTGTCATCTCCATGCGCGTATCGGTCCAGGCGCGATAACGCCGCAAGAATCTCCAGGCCAGCAGTGCCGTCAGGACGCTCCATAAGAAGAGCACAATCGCAAAACGGCCGAGCACGAATCCGGAAACGACGAGCTCGATAAGGGAGAGCAGACCGGCCACTCCTCCGCTCAAGGCTAGCGTCTCGACCGCTTCGGCCTCAAAGACCTGGCCGAGGAAACTGCCTATTCCTTGATGCCGCATTTCTTCCGGAGCGAGCCGCAGCGTTCCGGCCATTAGCCGCCGTTTGAGAATTCCAGCTATGCCGATGGCGAGCGCTCCCTGCAGCCAGACGGTCGCCAGACGAAACGGCACGAGCGTAAGCAGCAGCAGCGCCCAGGCCAGCACCCAGCCGCGATCCATCCGGCCTTCGAACGACAGCATTCCGAGGATCACCCAGGAAGCCAGCCACAAGAGATATTGCAGGGTGTGGGCGGCGATTAACTTTCCAGCGTTCGAGAGCACATTGGCCTCGCGCAGCCAGCGCAGCGGACGCGCGCCGGGAGAGCCGCGCAAAAGCCAACACTGGTCGAAGCGTATATCGCCGAGCTGCTCGCGTATGAGCACGCTGGCTGTTTTAGAAATGTTTGAGCCTGACAGGGCGCGTTCGATATCGCCGCGAAGCGGCCGTGCGACGGGTTCGCGAATGATGTCGCACACGACGTCGAGGGAAATACGCTGCAAGGTAAGACCGGGCGCGAGCACTCGCAAGCTTCCGCGGCGGCTATCGAGGATGGCGAGATACGCGCCGTTCGGAAGGCGAAGCAGTGCAGGATACGCTTCGGACAAATCGGCTTCGAGATCGGCGAGAGTGGTTTCGACCGGCTCGACTTCGCAGCCGATGTGCGCGGCGTGGCGTTCGATGTCTGCGTCCGAGGAGGTTTGCGCTTCCGTGATTCCGGTAATCAGTCCGGCTCTTGCGGCCAGTGCGCTGATGGCTTCGCCGAGTCGGCAAGAAGGCCAAGCTGCGGCTTCGATAGCGACCGGCCGCATTACGCCACCTCGCTTTCGCGGCGCTTGTCTTCCGCCGGCTTGTGCTCTTCAACAATGCGGCCCGAATGAATGCGGATGCGGCGCCAGAGGCTCGCGCACCACAATCCGGAGCGCGTTTGTTCTTCGGCCTCGAGCAGTTGTGCGTAGCGCGATTGGGGCAGAGCGCAGAGCTGCTCCGGGCTGCCGTCTTCGACAATTGAGCCGTGCTCGATCACCAGCACACGATCGAATGCCTGCGTTTCGGACAGATCGTGGGTGATGCACAGCAGCGTCGATCCGCGCCAGAATTCTCGGGCGCGCGCGAGCAGCTCACGGCGCTTCTCGCGATCCAAGCCGCGGAACGGCTCGTCGAGAATCACCAGCCGCACATTGTTACGCAGCATGGCGCGGGCCAAGCGCACGCGCTGCCCTTCACCCCCGGAGACGAGCGCGCCGCCTTCGCCGAGCTTGGTCTCGAAGCCTTGCGGAAGCGTTTCGAGCACGCCGCGCAGCAGCGCCGTATCGACGGCTTTTGCGATCTGCGCGGCTTCCGGCTCGGAGCCATAGGCGAGATTCGACAGCAGAGTTCGATTCCAGAGCTGCACGGCTGGATCGACCCAGGCGGTCGATCTTCGCAGCGCTTCGCAATCGAGCGGCGAGCCGTCGAGGAGAACTTCGCCCTGGCTGGGCTTCAGCCAGCCAAGCAGGACACCGGCGAGGCTCGACTTCCCCGCTCCGGAGGGACCGACGATTGCAACTTCACTGCCGGGTTCGATGCGCAGGTTGATGGCTTCAAGAATGCGGTGGCCGGAAATTTCGACAGAGACGTTCCGGAAGTCAATGGAGGGCGGTTCAGTGATCTCGCAGGCTGAAGCCTGCGCCACCTCTTCGGGCGCGCCTAGCGGATCAAGCAAGCGCAGCGCCAGATTGCGGTAATACGGATATTGGCGCGAAAGCGCGGCAATTTCCTGTCCGAGCGTAGGCAGATTCAAGGCCCAATACACAACCAGCAGCAAGCGGCCGATGTTGGCGCCCTGCAGCGGATGGGTGACCAGTAATGCGGCTACCAGGCCGAACATGGCAATGACTTGCACGGCTTCCGCGCTTACTGCTGTTTTCTGCAAGCGCAGCGCCGCATGCGCCCATTCGCCGAGCAGTTTTTCGTGTTCTCTTCGGATGCTGCGCTCGGCGCTGTGGGCGCGTATCGAAACCAGCCCAAGCATGGCGTCGAGATAAAAGCGAGTCAAGCCCGCGGCATGGCTGCGCACCCGCAGGTCGCGTTCGGCAAGGACGGATTGGATGGCGAAGGCGGGCAGCAGCGCGGCAGCCGCAGCGGCGGCGACGAAGGGCGCGGATACGGGATCGAGCCAAATTATGCCGGCCGCGGTGGCAGCCAGTTCGAAAATATTGCGTAGCAGTTGCCGCGCTAATTCCGGTAAATGACGGAGCCGGTGCGTGGCGTGGCTGCGCTCGGCCATATCAGAAGTCAAGCGGCTCTGGAAATAACGGTCGCCCAGTTTCGGAATCTTGATCAGAAACGACAAACGCAGCCGGTTTTCGATTTGGCGGCCGAGCCGCGCCGCGCCGGAGAAGGCGGGCCATTCGAGCAGGAGCAGCGCGAAACTAAACAGCAGAACGGCCGCGAGCGCGCCCATGCGCTGTCCGGCCAGGCCCAATTCGCCGGTAACGTCAAACAATCCGCGAAATAGCAGCGCTTCGATAACTACCGCACCCGCGCCAGCAGCGAGAGCGACGGTCAAGATGCCGGGCGCCGCTCGACCGCTCTGCTTCACGAGGCGCAGCAGGGCGCGGCCGGGCGAAACGGACCGCTCGTCGAGCGCGGCTTGTAATTCGGGACCTAGCGGAGATTCGCGGGCTTCGGGAACGCGTTTACCGCGAATACGCACGAGTACGGCTCCGCGCATCAGCACTTGCTCTTCGCCCTCGGACTCGCCGGCTGGGCGGACAGACCAGTAGCGCACGGGAAGCAGCTCCGGATGCGCGCCCAGGCGCTCGATCAATTCCAGTGCATCTTGCGAACGGCGCGAGCCGCCCGCGCGCTGCACCGAGGCGGCCAGCCGGACGCTTGCATCGAGCGTGGCCAAAGCGTGCCAGCCGGAATCTTTCAAGGCTTGCGCCGTTAAACGGGAGCCGTTGCCGTTCGAGATGCCCAACCGTTTGAGCCGCGCGCGAAGCGCCGCTTGAAAATCGTCCGAGGCCGCGAATTCGCGCCAGGCGGCGGCTGGAACCTGCATGCCATGGCGGTAGACTTCGTTGGCAAATTGAGCTGCGCTGGTCCAACGGCGGCCGACCGCGGGGTCCATCACCTGCACGGCGCCACCGAGCGCGCGCCACAGCACCACAAAATGCGTGAGACCGTTGGGCAGCTTGACGATCACGATGGCCGGAAGACTTTTGGCTTCAGGCAGCAGCAGATGATCGACGGGCAGCATGATCTGCTCGGCTTCAAGACCGAGTTGAGTGGCGACGGTTTCCATGGTGTCGATGGAAGTGCCGTCGAGACTGGTTTGGCAGGCTTCGCGCAGGCGTCCGTAGCTGGCATGGACGCCGAAGCCTTCGAGCAGGCATTTCAGCGAAGCAGGCCCGCAGTCCATGTTGGACGTTTGGACCACTTCGGGCGCGAAGAAGCTTCTCAAGGCGAACCCACCAGCTCACCCGCGGAGCGCAGGATCAGGGCGGCGGGCGAGACGCGTTCGGTCTGGACTTCGATAGAGCCGGGCAAGCCATGCTGGAGCGGAATATGCGGATGGGCGGATGGAATGAGGGCGAATTCCACGCGCACTTTGCCGTCTCGAATCTCGCCGGCGACTTTGGAGACGCGCGCCGGAACGGTTCCGTACTGCGCCCACGGAAAACCTTGCAGACGCAGAACCGCGGGCTGGCCGGGCCGCACTTTACCCAACGCGTCGGAGGGTTGAAATTCCGCGACGACGCGCAGGCCGCCCGAAGGAAGAATGGTGCCCAGCCGCTGGCCTTCGGTGACGAGCGAACCGGGCCGTAGCGGGGCGCAATCCGCCAGACGGCCGGAGACCGGCGCGCGAATGAGCCGGCGCTCGAGATCGTATTCCAGTTGAGGAATGGCCGCCGCATAGGTGGCGCGGTCCGCCTCCAGCTTGGCGATGTCTTCGGAGATCTGGTTCATCCGCACATCGCGGTCTTTTTCGCGGACTTCGAGATCCGGTTCGAGGCGTGTAACGGCGACTCGCAGATTTTCCGCCGCGGCACGCTTGCTTTTCGATTCGGCCTGCGCGCGCTGGGCCTCCGCTTCGGCCAGAATGCCCTCGACCCGGAGGCGAGCGGCGCGCTGGGCTTCGCGTTCGGCCAAAGCCGCTTGCGCATCCGCCTCGCGATACTGCGCTTGTGCGGATTGGGTGGAAACCTGTAAGACGCGGCGCTCCTCGGCGCGTCCCTGCTCTTCCGATTGCAATTTGGCGCGCAGGGCCTCCAGTTCCGGTTCGAGCACGGCGAGGCGGGTGCGCTCCTGCTCCATATTCAGGCGTTCGGTGTTGCTTTCCAATTGGGCCAGAACCTCTCCGGCGTGCACCTGCCTGCCGAGAACCATTCCGTAGGAAAGCAGCTTGCCGGAAAGGGCGGCCTGCACCGGGTAAGCTTCTGAGGCGACTTCCAACCGGGCCGAATCCGAAGTCTCATAGCGTGTCACCCGCGCGGAAAAGGCCCACGCAAGCCAAGCGGCGAGCAGTAGTAAGGCGATCAACAGGACGGAAATAGAGCGGCTGCCGCGGTCGGCGCGAAGCGATCGATTGACGCGATGGAAGCTGTTTGGCATCTTTCGAGTAGAAAATGACCTAGAAAGGAAGTGGCCGCTCGCCGGTAAAGCGGAGCGGCCACATTTAACTAAAGTTCCCAACAGGGAACACCGAAGAGGAAACTATGCACCCCAAATGCATTGCCCAGCTTTCACATTGCTCTTAACTTTCATGGTTTGACCCTCCTTTCCTCAGATTTGAGTTCTTGCTTGCAGGCAAGAACTCAGATTTACTTTAGGCCACCACTAATTCAAACGTCCTAAGATTCAAAAATCCTTAAATCCACGTCTTTCGACACGGATAGCGTCGCAGCTTTTCTTCCTTTTCGCTCCTAACTCACTGAAGCGGAAAAGGTCTTTGTTGCTGCCGTTCGCGCCTAACGCGATTTCTTTGTCTTCGAGCTTATATCTGTTTATAGCGAAATTGAGCGCCTAAACAAACTACTTTCTCGGAATAAGAGGGTAGGATTTTTCCGATACGGGTACCAGCAAGTACTAATGGATCGAAAACCTCTGGTTCGGGCGGTGGTGGCCCAACGCGGCTAATTCCCATGGATTGTTCGTGTTCGGTGACTTGGCGCCAGGCGTGTCTGCCCATTTTTTGAACGGCTTAGTTACTAATCGATTTCTGGGTGGAAGAGCGCATTGTCCAGGCGTATTTCTCTGGCACAGCGTTGCGCGCCTCCGTGGGTGCCTTGTTTGCACATTGTCGATGATCGAGGTATATTGTCGATAGTCGAGGTGTTTGCGGAACATGCCGAAGCCTTCCGATTTGCTGCAGGGGACGTTGGACCTGCTGATCCTGAAGACGATTGCAAGGGAACCACTCCACGGCTGGGGGATTGCGAAGCGCATCCAGCTTCTCTCGGGCGATGTCCTCGCGGTTGGTCAAGGGTCCCTCTACCCCGCGCTGCATCGGCTTGAGCAACAGGGCTGGATTGGCGCGGAGTGGAAGGATTCCGATCTTGGCCGCCCGGCAAAAGTATACTCACTCACGCGGGAAGGCAAAAAGCAATTGGGACGCGAGCTTCAGAGCTGGGATCGGCTGTCTTCCGCCGTCCGGATGCTCATTCAAAACGCCTAGCGGGAGCAGTCGTGCGATTCACCCGTATTCTCGTGCATCGGTTCTACTCACTATTTCGGCGATCTCGCGCCGAAACGGATCTTCAGCGGGAAATTGATCTCCATATAGAGCAATTGGCCAAAGAGCAATTGGCCGCAGGCATGAGCGAATCCGAAGCGTTCATTGCCGCAAGGCGCGAGTTCGGACCGGTCGGGCTTACGAAAGAGCAGTGCCGCGATATGCGACGGATCGGCTTTATTGAGGAGCTTACGCAAGATCTGGCGTTCGCTTTCAGAACGCTAAAGAAATCGCCGGCTTTCACCGTGACGGCATTACTCTCGCTCGCACTCGGAATTGGCGCCAATACCGCCATCTTCAGCTTCATGGACGCCATCATGATGCGCGCGCTGCCGATTCCAGACCCGCAAAATCTGGTGGTCGTGAACTGGCGCGCGAAAGGCTGGCCCAAGGTTGCGCACTCGCAGCACGGGGATGGCTACAAAGATGCACGAGGAACCGCCGTCTCCGGGACATTTCCTTATCCTTTCTTTGAATCTCTTCTGGACCACAATGACGTGTTGTCCGCGCTATTCGCCTTCGCGGGCGCGGGGCGGTTGAATCTTGTGGTCGGCAGCCACGCGTTCCTTGGAGGAGGAGAGTATGTCTCGGGGAATTACTTCAGCGCCATTGGCGCGCCGCCTGGAGCAGGGCGGTTGATCGGCAACGAAGACGACCGGGCGGGCGCTGCTGCGGTCGCGGTGATCAGCTATCGATTATGGCAACAGCGCTTCAGCGGTGCGCGGGGCGCAGTGGGACAAACGATTCGCGTGAACGGGAACCCCATCACGATAGCGGGCGTAACCGCGCCTGAGTTCTATGGGGTCAATCCGCGATACTCGCCCGATATCTACCTGCCGCTCCATTCGTTGACCGACCTCGATCCGCGAGCCAACGGGGGCGATTGGTTTCATGAGCGCAACAACTACTGGCTAGAGATGATGGGCCGCCTTCGACCCGGCGTCACGTTGCGGCAGGCCGAGGTTCCGATGGCAGGCCGGTTTCACCAATTCGTTGCCGCCACGGCGGCCAATGCCAAGGAACGCTCCAATCTCCCCGAGTTGTGGCTGCAGGAGGGTGGTTCGGGCATCGACTCTCTGAGACGCCAGTATTCGAAACCGCTCTATATCCTGATCGCGATGACCGGGCTGATTCTTGCGATCGCCTGCGCCAACATCGCAAGTCTGCTGCTCTCACGGGCAGCGGCGCGACGCCGCGAGATCGCGGTCCGGCTCAGCCTGGGCGCGGGGCGATGGCGCATCGTACGGCAGCTTCTCACTGAGAGCGTGCTAATGGCCCTTTTGGGAGGCCTGATGGGATTATTCGTGACCGCGTTCGGCATCCGTTTCCTAACATGGCTGCTGGCCAACGGCGAAAAAGATTTCACGCTGCACGCCGGAATCGACGCTCGAATTCTGGTCTTCGCGATATCGGTATCGGTTGTCGTCGGCATTCTGTTCGGCCTCGCTCCAGCCATTCAGGCCACGAAGGTGGATGTGGCGCCGACGTTAAAGGAATCCCGCGCGGCGGCGCCGCGGGTACGGCGCTTGCCTTTCGGGGTAAGCCATGCACTCGTGGCGGGACAAATCGCCCTATCGCTGCTGCTGGTGATCGCAGCCGGGCTGTTCGTAAGGACTCTCAACAAGCTGCACTCGGTCTCGATCGGGTTCAACACGGAAAATCTGTTGCTTTTCAATCTGAATGCCGCACAGGCCGGTTATGACGAGACGCGCGGCTCAATATTTTACGAATCTCTTCGCCAGCGTTTTGCGACTATGCCTGGCGTGCGCGCCGCGACTATGACGGATATGCCACTGGTCGCGGGTTCATCAGGTTCCCACGGCATCACGCTCCCGGGCATGCTGGCACAGCAGGATCGTCAGACCCTGCACGAACGTAACGCTCGTTGGCCCTTCTTTTTTCGAAACGATTGCAGATTCCGATTCTGCTCGGACGCCCTGTCGGCGAGCGGGATACGGCCAATGCTCCGCGCGTAGTAGTCGTCAATGAAGTCTTCGCGAAAAAATTCTTCCCGGGCCGGAGCCCTATCGGCCAACACTTCGCCTTTGACGGTAGTAGTCCGAGAAATGTCCAAATTGTAGGCGTTGCGAGAAACAGCCTCTACTCCTCACTTGAAGAGCGTGGTTCCGCCCGGTCGCTTACGTTCCCTGGTCCCAGCCGCCGCCTGGGTGGCTCGTCGGCGAGATGTACTACGAAATCCGCACGCGCGGCGATCCGCTCGCGTTTGCGAACACGGTGCGTCAAATCGTGCATCGGGCCAATCCGCGCGTGCCTATCGCCGATCTCACGACGCAGGTGCGGTATATCGACTCGACCATCGCGCCCGAACGCATCTTTGCGGACCTGTGTACCTGCTTTGCGTTGCTCGCATTGCTAATTGCGTGCGTCGGTTTGTACGGCACAATGGCCTACGCGGTCGCGCGCCGCACGAACGAAATCGGAATCCGCATGGCGCTCGGCGCGCAGCGCGGAAGAGTGGTCTGGATGGTGCTGCGCGAAGTCCTCGCGCTGTCATTGATTGGCCTTGCAATCGGCCTCGGTGTTGCGTGGGAGACGGCGCAATTCGTGGCATCCTTCCTTTTTGGTGTACACCCCCATGACCTGGTTGTCTTTGGGCTCTCGGCTGTGATCCTGACGATATGCGCACTGGCCGCCGGCTATGCTCCTGCCTGGCGCGCGTCGCGCATCGAACCGATGGAAGCGCTGCGGCATGAATAAGTAATCCGCTTACTGACGTGCGCGGTTCCGTTGAACCGCAATCGGTGAGCTTTCGGTTGTCGAGATAGGACGTGAGCACTGCAGCGCTCGCTTCGGGGTCCGCCAAGGCTATATAGCCATCGGGTCGCACCAGATAAATGGCATTGCGCCGCAGACCCGCCCGGCTCATTTTCGGATGCCATGGAAAGACGTGAATTGGTAAGTTTCGCACATCGCATACTGCTTGGATCTCAGGCGTGGCCTCGCCGTACAGGTGGGCTTGCCAGTTCAACGAGGTTAGCGGCGCAAAGTTGTCCTGGTAGACGTTGTTGCTATCCATCTTCACCCACGGCAGACGATCCCCGCCGTGAACCGATCCCGCACGCCCCTCGCTCAGGCTGCTTCCGCGGTAGTTCACTCCGGTCTGGGAGACCGTGCGAAACATGGAGCGTCGCGCCGTCTTAAAAGCAAAGAGAGATGGCATCAAGAGCGGTACGATGTGCAGCCGGATCAGCCGCGCTATCGCTCCGGAGCTCGTCACACCGGTGAAGGCCCGATCGGTCGTCGCGACCAGGCGCCGCGCGAAGGCGATTCGTTCCGGATCGTAGCTGTCGAGGAGCGACGCGTTGGCGCGTCCATGCAGAACGGCCGCGAGTTTCCAGGCAAGGTTCACCGCGTCGCCGATGCCGGTGTTCATGCCCTGACCACCTACGGGACTATGGATGTGCGCCGCATCGCCGAGTAAAAATGCACGACCTTCGCGAAAACGATCGGCGACCCGATGGTGCACACGGTAGGTTGAGAACCAGTTCACGCGCGCGACATCGATGCGTATCCATTCGATCACGCGCCGGCTCACATCGTTCCAGGAGAGGTTTTCGCGCTGGCTTCCGGTTTCGTCGCGTACTGTGCCGATGAGCCGCGCGCGGCCGTCGTCCTTCAACGGAAAGACCACGAGAAAATCACTGCGGTCCAAGGCGGCGTGCAGCTCGCCATTCATGACCGCTCCGCTCGCTTCCACATCGGCAACGTAGAACAAGTGCGAATACACACCGCCGCGAAAACCGATCTCCAAGGTTTCGCGCACGATGGAATGCGCGCCATCGCAGCCCGCAATGTAGGCGGCCTCGCATGTCTCCCGAGTTCCATCCGGCCGCTTTAGAGTAGCGAGCACACGGCCGGCCCCATCCTCGAAGCTAAGCAGCTCCATCTGGCGCTCGACCTGCACACCGGCCTCCGCCAGGCGATCGATCAACAGACGCTCATGCTCGTCCTGGGGAAAAATCAGCGCATACGGAAACGGGCTGAGGCCCACACCCATATCGCCGAACGGGGCACGTGCCGCCTTCTTGCCGGCCACCCAAAGATTCGCGGCGCTGATCTTCCGTCCACGCTCGATGACCGCCTCAGCCAGGCCGATCTGACCATACAGTTCGAGCGTCCGAACCTGCACGGCAAGTGCGCGCGAGGTCGTGCCCGGTTCCGCGGTCTTGTCGATAATCCTCACGCGCACGCCCAGCCGCGTCAACCAGAGGGCCAACACCAGGCCGGTCGGACCTGCGCCGACTATGAGGACGTCTGTGTCGCCAGCCGAAGAGGCATTCATTGTGTAGCTCTCATTTTGAACCTTGATACTTATGTCTTGCGAAGCCGCGGCTCTCACGGCCGGCTTTCAAAGTAACTGACCTCGCGCCGGCACCGATGGACCATGGCCGCGATTTTTCAGTGGGTGCTACGATTTTTGGCATGGCAAAACGAAATTCTCTGCTGCTAATCGCTGTCATGGGCCTCGGCGCGTTCGCGATTGGATTGCAAGCTGCCGGCGGCCAAGACGCGAAATACACGGTTCGCACCCTGGCCCTTCCCGACCACGGCAAGGGAAACATCACAATGGATTACATCGCCTATGATGCCAAGACAGGATATGTCTGGGTTCCAGCCATAAATATCGGCTCAGTGGATGTGGTGGACACGAGCAACAACAGCGTCCGTGAGATCTCAGGCTTTGCGACAAACGAAGTGGAAGCCCGAGGCGGCAAACGCGCTCAGGGGCCCAGCGGCGTATCGATTGGCGACGGCCTGGTGTACATCGGCGACCGGGCCGACTCCAGTGTATGCGCGGTTGACGAAAGAACGCTCGCGCGTAAGACCTGTGGCCATATCGATTCCACTCCCGATGGTGTGGTCTATGTAGCGCCCACTAAAGAAGTCTGGGTTACCGCGCCGCGCGACAACTCTGTCCGTATTCTGGACAGCCAGACCTTGAGCCAGAAAGAAAAACTGACATTCGAAGGCCGGCCCGAGGGCTATGCAGTCGATGCAAAGCGCGGCCGGTTCTACATGAACTACGAAGACAAAGACCTTACGACCGCGATCGATCTGAAAACGCACAAAACTCTTGCGAAGTGGAACGCCTCCTGTGGGGAAGACGGTCCGCATGGTATCTCAATCGATCAAAACGCCGGGTACCTGTTCGTTGCCTGCAGCACGCGGGCGGAGGTCCTGGATGCGGGTCACAACGGGGCCCAGTTGTCATCTATCGACACCGGCGACGGCGTGGACGATCTCAATTACTCGCCAGCCACTCACATGTTGTATGTAGGGGCCGCTAAAGACGCGCGGCTCACGGTGGCCCGAGCCGACGCGGCCGGCAAACTCAGCCTGGTTGCAGTGGTGCCGACCCATGAGGGTGCTCGCAACGGAGTCGTCACGAAGAATGGAACTGTCTACCTCGCGCACTCGCGACCGGGACAATTCGCAGGCCTCGTCGTGGTTTCGCCGATGGGGAAGTAAACCGCAGTAGTACTCAGCCCGCGGCGGCCCGCTTGAGCGCGCCAACATCGAACTTCTTCACAGTGATCTTTCGCATATTGCGTTCGCCTTCGTTCGCCTTCTCCAAGATGTCAGGTCTGGCAGTTCTCCCAGTCGTTAACAATCGATGCGCAGCGTAGGTTGAAGGAGAAGGACGCATGACTGGGTCCAGGCGAGGCTCGCTGGAGGTTCACGGACGAAATGAGCGATTCCAAATCGGCAGTAGAAACGGCGCCGGAGATCCTTCTGCCGGCGCAACGCCACATTCAGCTCACGATCAACGGGGCAGCGAAAGAAATGGACGTGGCGCCCTGGACGAGCCTGCTCGATCTCCTGCGCGAGCAGCTAAACCTGACCGGTACGAAGAAGGGCTGCGATCACGGACAATGCGGAGCGTGTACCGTTTTACTGAACGGTAAACGAGTTCTTTCCTGCCTGACGCTGGCCGTGATGAAGGATGGCGCAGAGATCGTCACAATCGAGGGCCTTCAACAGGGAGAGCGGCTGCACGCTCTCCAGCAAGCATTCATCGATTGCGACGCTTTCCAATGTGGATACTGCACGCCGGGGCAGATCTGCTCCGCTTTGGGGCTGATCCAGGAAGGAAAGGTGAAGACAGCCGATGACATTCGCGAGCTCATGAGCGGTAATATCTGCCGCTGCGGCGCTTACTCGAACATCGTTCAAGCAATCGAACAAGCGATGAATGCGATGGGGGCAGACAGCTAACATGAATAGCTTCTCTTACGCCGTGGCGGCAGACGTACCCAACGCCGTTTCCGAACTCGCGGCAACCGCCAACAGTAAGTGCATCGCAGGCGGAACAAATCTGCTGGACTTGATGAAGGAGAACGTCGCGCGTCCTTCGCATCTGGTCGACATCACGCGTCTTCCACTGAATGCGATCGAAGAGACGCCGGAGGGAGGTCTGCGGCTAGGTGCGCTGGTTACGAATGCGGAAACCGCCTATCATTCGCAAGTGGAATCGCGCTACCCGCTGCTTTCGAAGGCCATTCTGGCTGGCGCGACAGCGCAGATTCGCAATATGGCTACAAACGGCGGCAATCTGCTACAGCGTACCCGTTGTTATTACTTTTATGATGTAACAACCGCCTGCAACAAGCGGCTGCCTGGCTCCGGATGTTCAGCCATCGACGGTTTCAATCGCATCCACGCCATTCTCGGGACAAGTGATAGCTGCATCGCCACTCACCCAAGCGATATGTGTGTGGCGCTGGCCGCACTGGACGCAACCGTAAGAGTGCAGGGTAGAGGCGGCAAGCGAGCGATTCCGTTTCTCGAATTCCACCGCTTGCCGGGGAATACGCCGGAGATGGATACCAATCTGGCAGCGGATGAAATCGTCGTGTCCATCGATCTTCCCGCTAAAGGTTTCGTTCAACATCATGCCTATCTCAAATTAAGGGATCGTACCAGCTATGCCTTCGCCGTCGTCTCGGTGGCAGTGGGTTTGGAAATATCGGGTGAGCAAATTACAGAGGCTCGCGTTGCACTCGGCGGTGTGGCGCATAAGCCCTGGCGTGTACCCGCAGCGGAGAAACTGCTGATTGGCGGCCCGGCTACGGAGCAACAATTTGCGCGCGCGGCGGAAGCGATTCTGGCCGGCGCCAAAGGATTCAAATACAACGCCTTTAAAATCGAGCTGGCGAAGCGCGCTATCGTTCGTGCTTTCGAGCAGGCCGTAACGATGGAGAATATCGATGACAGCCAAATACATCGGACAACCACAGAACCGCGTTGACGGGCGCGCCAAGGTCACCGGCGCCGCCAAATACGCCGCCGAATACAATGTCCCTCATCTTCTGTACGGCTATGTAGTTTCGAGCGCCATCGCCAGCGGCAGAATCAAGGAGATCGATACGGAAGCCGCTCTCTCCGTGCCTGGCGTTATCAAAATCTATACGCATGAGAACCGGCCCAGTACTGCCAAGTCGGATCGCAGCTACACGGATGAAGTTGCTCCTCCCGGCTCGCCATTCCGGCCCCTCGCCAGCGCAAAAATCGATTACAACGCTCAACCAATCGCGCTGGTGGTAGCAGATACGTTCGAAGCGGCTCGTTATGCGGCTTCTCTTGTCCGAGTGGAATATAAAAGCGGCGCTCATAAAACCGATCTGAAAGCGGAGCGCGAGAACGCCCGCAAACCGCGTCCGAGAAACGGCATACCGCCGCCGCACAAAGATCGCGGTAAGCCCCAGGAGGCCTTTGAATCCGCGGCCGTGCGCCTGCGCGAAGAGTACCTGCTCCCGATGGAGCATCACAACCCTATTGAATTGTTCGGCTCTACAGTCATTTACGAAACCGATGGCTCGCTCACCATCTACGAAAAGACGCAAGGCGTGCAAAATTCCCAGCAGTACGTTTGCAGCGTTTTCGGCCTTTCCAGCGACAAGGTTCGCGTGTTGTCTCCTTACGTGGGCGGAGCCTTCGGTTCCGGCCTGCGGCCCGAATACCAGCTTTTTTTCGCGACCATGGCGGCGCTCGATTTGAAGCGTTCCGTGCGTGTTTCTCTTACACGGCAGCAGATGTTTACTTTTGGCCATCGCCCCGCAACGCTGCAAGGCGTTTCACTAGGCGCTTCCGAAGATGGCGCACTCGAGGCCATCATTCACGAAGCCATCGCAGAAACCTCCATCTATGAAGACAACAGTGAAAACGTAGTCAACTGGTCGGGACTCCTGTATCGCTGCGAAAATTCGAAGCTAGGCTACAAAGTGGCGGCGCTCAATTTCGCCACGCCGATGGATATGCGCGCTCCAGGAGCTACTACCGGTTCCTGGGCTCTCGAATCGGCGATCGACGAAATGGCGTACAAGCTCAAAATGGATCCCGTCGAGTTTCGCCTGAAAAATTATTCGGAACGCGACCAGCACCATGACAAGACCTTCTCAAGCAAAGAACTGCGCGAGTGCTTCCGGCAAGGCGCGGAGGCGTTTGGTTGGAGCCGCCGTAGCGCGGAACCTCGCTCGATGCGAGATGGCAAGAATCTCGTCGGGTGGGGAATGGCGACGGGTGTTTGGGATGCCTTCTATCAGCCCACAAGCGCGAAGGCGGTGCTGACTGCCGATGGCCATCTGGCCGTCAGTAATGCGACTTCGGATATCGGCACAGGCACTTACACGATCATGACCCAGATCGCAGCCGAGGCACTGGGCTTACCCATCGAAAACGTTACGTTTGAGCTGGGCGATTCGAGGCTGCCAAAATCTCCGCTCGAAGGCGGGTCCTGGACGGCCGCGTCCAGTGGCTCCGCCGTGAAGGAGGTCTGCGATGAGATCGCGAAGAAGCTGTTCAAGCTCGCGCAGAAATTAGAAGATAGCCCGTTTGCAAAAGCGAGTTTTGACGACGTTACTTTCGCGGATGGCAAGATCGTTCTCGAATCGAACCCGGCCGAAGCCGTTCCAATCGCTGACATCATGCGCCGAAATGAAATGGCGAGCCTTGAGGAAGAAACCACTTCGCTGGTCACTTTTGGAAAACAAAAGATGAAACAGCATGCTTACGCCAGCAATACACATTCGGCGGTCTTCGTCGAAGTAAAGGTCGATGAGGACTTAGGCACGATTCATGTCACGCGGGTAGTGAACGCGGTGGCGGCGGGCAGAATTCTGAACCCTAAGACCGCCCGCAGCCAGATTCTGGGCGGTGTCGTTTGGGGCATCGGCATGGCGCTGCACGAAGAAAGCGTTGTCGATCAAAATTACGGCCGCATCATGAATCATAATCTCGCGGAGTATCACGTTCCGGTCAATGCCGACATACACGGCGTTCAAGTTATTTTTGTCGAGGAGCACGACCCGATCGTGAATCCAATCGGCGTAAAAGGAGTGGGCGAGATTGGAATAGTGGGAACGGCCGCAGCTATCGGGAATGCTGTTTTCCATGCGACTGGAAAGCGTGTCCGCGAGCTACCGATTACGCTCGACAAGTTGATGTAGAAGGCAAAGCAGCGTTCGCTGGTATGACGATGATATGACAGATGAAAGCCGATACCGGCAGCCCCGATTTGATCGACGTAGTTGTTTATTGGATATCGCCTTCCGGCAAGGCGCTGGAGAAGAACTGGCGCACGTCATGGTGCAGCTTGGCGTGAGAATCGCTGTCGATATAAAGCATGTGTCCGGCCTCGAAATACGCCCATGAAATGCGCTTGTGCATATCGGCATTAAGGCCGATGTGATTTAGCGTGTATTCGATGGCGTAGGCGGGCGTGGCCAGATCGTAGTATCCCGCCGCCACCAAAACCTTCATGTACGGGTTCTTGGTCAGAGCGTTTTTGAGTGCGGCGGTGGTGTCTCCGAAGCCGTTCTGAACATCGTAATTCCAGGGCTGAATGCCGCCACTTGGGTAATAGTACATGTCGGTTTTGTAACCCAGTTCGTTTCGTATGTAATTGGTGAAGGCCGCGGTAAAGGGCGGTGTAATTTCGGTGCTGGAAGGATCGAACTCGCTGGTATCGCCGGTGTCGCGCGCGGAAGCTCCCGTAAGGCGGCCGTCATAGCGGCCGATAGTCTGGTTCTCGGCGTGAAGAAGCTGGCGGGTGAAGTGCCGGACGTCAAAGCGAAGATTACTCTGCTCAATGTAATCGGCATCGAGCCCGGTATAGGCCACCAGCTTTTCGACCACCGCTTTGCGTTCCGCGGCCGGGAGATCGTCGCCCTTATTCAACGCCAGCGAGTATTCGCCGGTGGCGAAATTCCTGACTTCTTCGACAAACGATTTGAGATCCTTCTTCTGCAAATCGGCGGCTACTTTCTTGTGATACCAGGCATCGGCCGCGTAAGTCGGCAGTTCAAGCTCGTACACCAGATCGTCGCTGTGGCTCCAAATGGTTTCGAGATTGAGTGTGGTGCCGATGAGCACGATTCCATTAAAAGCAAGACCGCGGTCAACAAGATAACCGGCGAGCCCGGCAGCGCGGAACGTGCCGTAACTTTCGCCGGCGATGAACAGCGGCGAAAGTTCGCGGTTGTTGCGGGTGACATACAGGCGCATGAACTCGCCGACCGATTGAATGTCGCCCTCGACGCTGTTCATGCGGCGAGCGACCTCAATCGTCTTGGCGCGGCTGTAGCCGGTTCCCACCGGATCGATGAAAACAAGATCCGTCATATCGAGCCAGGTGTCCTGGTTATCTTTCAGCTCAAAGGGTGGAGGCGGCATAGTGCCCTTGGACAGGAGCTTCGGACTACGCGGGCCCATGCCGCCCATGTGCACCCACATGGACGCAGAGCCAGGGCCGCCGTTGAAGCAGAATGTTAATGGCCGCCGCGCGGAGTTGGCCGCGCCGTCGAGCGTGTAGGCCATGTAGAAAATGTGCGCTTCGGTTTCTCCGGACGGATTTTTCAAAGGCATTTGCGCCACGGTCGCGGTGTAATTGATGGTTCTCCCGCGGACCGTAATGGAATGGTGGGTCACTACGGGCGTTTCATCCACCTCGCCGCCGACCGCGGGCCCGGGGCCCGGCACCCCGCCTCGGCCGCTGCGGGCGGGAGGCACGGCAGGTCTTGCCGGGTTGGGAGTTTGCTGGGCAGCTTGCGGTGCCTGGGGCGGTGCGGCCGGCGTCGTCTGCTGGCCTGCTCAGGAGGAGCAAAAGTGAAAAGATGAGCATTGCGTCAATCATAAGCGATCGTCAACGCGTAGTATCATCGCGCCAAGTGGATTCGATTTCCGCCAGGCCGCGGCGCGCCTTTCTGGTGCTCTCCGGCCTGATTCTCCTTTACACTGCCGCGCTGCTGGTCTATTCCCAAACGATGGGGTTCGTGTGGGACGAAGGATTCCATATTCTGGCGGCGCAGCTTATCGACCATGGCAAAACGCCTTACCTCGATTTCTGCTTTCCGCAAACGCCGTTGAACGCTTATTGGAATGCCGGGTGGATGGCCATCTTCGGAGAGAGCTGGCGGGTAACGCATGTCGCCGCCGCTCTCGAAGTAGCGGGCGCTGTTTTTCTCACTGCGGATTACGTCTTTGCGCGATTCTCGATCGGGCGCTGGCGCTTCGCCTGTGCGCTGGTAGCGGCGTTTTTCGTGGGGTTCAATGCAACTGTAGTGGAATTCGGACCCGTGTCTCAGGCCTACGCTATCGGTCTTCTGCTGGTGGTTGCCGCGTTCCGTGTCGCGGTCGCGGCGGTTGATCGCAAGGGGTGGCTGTTGGCCGGCTCTGCAGGAGTCTTAGCTGGAGCGGCGGCGGCTTGCACGCTCTTGACCGCTCCCGTGGCGCCTGTGCTGCTGATTTGGATTCTGATTTACAACCGCGACGGCCAGCGCTGGACGAAAGGCGGCGCGTTCGTCGTTGGAGCGCTGGTTCCGTTTGCGCCGGTTTTCTGGCTCTTCGCCAAGTCGCCGCGCCAGGTATTTTTCAACATCGTTCAGTATCAGGCGCTATTTCGGCGGGTGAATTGGAACGGCGCCACGCCTCACGATATCGATGTGCTGAGCGCGTGGCTGGACGATGTGCAGTCGCTGCTGCTCGGGTTGCTTGCGATCGCAGGTGTGTGGTTCCTCGCGAGGAAGAGCGACTGGGATCGCGCGCGCCGCGCTGAACTCTATCTTTGTGCGTGGTTGTCGCTAGTGCTGATTCTGTACATCTCGACGGCGCATCCGACCTTTTCGCGCTATTTCATTTTTGCGACGCCGTTCCTGACCGTGCTCGCAGTAGCGGGGCTGTATTGGGTGGCGTCGCGCTTAGGCAACCCGGAGCGGCCGCTGCTCGCTTCGGCTCTAGTCATTGCTCTGGTGGCGTTGGCGCTGGGAAGATCACTGTTCGACGACCGCGATTCCGAGACCTGGTATGACTATCAAGAGATTGCCCGCAAAGTGGATCAGGTCACGGCTCCGCAGGGACGGCTGTGGGCCGATGAGCTCGTCTATTTCCTGACACGCCGCACGCCGCCTTCGGGAATGGAATTTTCTTACTCTCACAGCATCGAATTGCCACCGGCGCAGGAAAAGCTCTATCACATAATTTCCAAAAAAGAATTGCTGGAAGAAGCGAAAGCCGGAAAGTTCGATACTGTGCAGACCTGCAATGACGACACGATCGACGACATGGTAAAGCTATTCCCGCACAAGACCGATATAGGCGATTGCAGCGTGTTCTGGGGAAAGGTAAAGAGCAAGAGCGCGGGCGCTCACTAGCTACGAGGCTCTGGCAGCGGTGAAAAGCAGATACGCCGCCGTGCCGCAGGCGATCACGGCGCCATGAGGAAGGCGCAGAGACTCGGAATTGCGGATATCCAGGCGCTGATCCGCCGCCGCCGGTGCACGGAAGTGCAATAACTCGACTCCGATTACCGCCAGGTTCAAAAATGTCCGATGCGCCCGCCTTTTCCAGAAGATCAGCAGCAGAGACACGACTCCACCGGCAAGAGCGGTAGCGAGAAAGATGCCCAGCCAAGCGCCGGGACCGGCGAGCGAGCCAACGGCGGCCATCAGTTTCACGTCGCCGGCGCCCATGCCGCGAACCAGGTACAACGGGAAATAGATTGCCACCGCCAATAGAAAGCCGAGCAGCGCGGCGGCAAATCCGTGCCAGCCCGAGAGCAGCAGGTTCAGCCCGAAGCCGAGAACCACGCCGCTCGCATTCAACCAGTTCGGGATGCGACGGAAGCGAAGGTCGTACGCGCCCGCCGCGAACACCAGCGCCAGAATGACAATTTTTAGGGTTGCAGGCATAGCCGGTCTCCAGGCTGCGTGCCCGAGCGGGCGATAGCGCCGGGCTGCAACTCCAGCACCGAGGAAGCGCTTAGGCAAATCGAGACGCGCCTGGGCGCAAGGTTTGCAATCGACTTGACCACGCGGAAATTCTTATCCAGGAACAGCACGTCGATACGAGTTTTCATGCCGAAGCTGTGAATGGCTTCCGAGGGAGCAATCCACAATCCCGCTCCATCGGCGAGCTTTTCGATGCCCATCAGCCCTGCGCGTCTGGCGCTACTGGTTCCGGCGATACGGACGCAAGTAGCTACCGGAACGCCGCGGTCCAAATTCAGGACTACGTAGGACGAGTCTACGCAGGACGAGTCATGGCTTCCGGCTTCACCCACTTATCGAATTCATCGGCAGTGAGATAGCCAAGCTTTACCGCAGCTTCCCGCAAACTGCATCGATCGACATGGGCCGTGTGAGCAATTTGCGCGGCTTTGTCGTACCCTAGCACCGGACTCAAGGCGGTGACCAGCATCAAGGAATTCCGCACGTATCCGTCGATCTGGTCGCGGCGGATTTCAATGCCGCGCGCGCAGTGTTCCGTGAAGCTGCGGCATGTATCGGCAAGCAAGCGAACGGAATGCAGGAAATTGTAAATGATGACCGGCTTGAAAACGTTGAGCTCGAAATTCCCCTGCGAACCGGCGAATCCGATCGCCGCGTCGTTGCCCATCACCTGAACGGCCACCATGGTCATGGCCTCGCATTGCGTGGGATTCACTTTGCCGGGCATGATGGAAGAACCGGGCTCGTTTTCCGGGATGGCGAGCTCGCCCAGCCCGCAGCGGGGACCGGATGCGAGCCAGCGCACATCGTTGGCAATTTTCATCAGGGAAGCGGCCAGAGTTTTCAGCGCGCCGCTGGCTGAGACAAGTTCGTCATGGGCCGAAAGTGCGGCGAATTTATTGGGATGCGAGCGGAACGGCAAACCGGTCAGCTCCGCGATCTTGGCGGCGGCGCGCTGGCCGAATTCGGCCGGGGCATTGAGACCGGTGCCGACAGCGGTACCCCCAATCGCCAGGTCATAGAGGCCCTGGAGCGTGGTTTCGAGCCGCTCGATATCGCGGTCTAATAAGGATACCCAGCCCGACATCTCCTGGCCGACGGTGAGCGGAGTGGCGTCCTGCAAGTGGGTGCGCCCGATTTTGACGATATCGGCGAATTCTTTGGCCTTGGCATCCAGCGCGTCTCCGCAGTTCGCGAACAGCGGGGATGAGCTTGCGTTCTACTTCGGCAGCCGCGGCGATATGCATCGCGGTTGGGAACGTGTCGTTGGAAGATTGCGACAGGTTCACGTGATCGTTCGGATGAATTGGTTTTTTGCTGCCGGGCACGCCGCCGGCCAGTTCGATGGCGCGATTCGAAATGACCTCGTTCGCGTTCATGTTGGTTTGCGTTCCGCTGCCGGTTTGCCAGATGTGTAATGGAAAATGATCGTCGAGACGCCCGGAGATCACTTCATCCGCGGCTTTTGCGATCAGGCGCGTCTTCTCTTCGTCCAGCTTGCCGAGATCGCGATTCACGAGCGCGGAGGCTTTTTTCAAAATCCCGAAGGCGTGAATCAGCTCGGGCGGCATTGTGTCACGTCCGATATCGAAATGGTGGAGCGAGCGCTGGGTTTGGGCGCCCCAATACCGATCGGCCGGAACTTCGATAGACCCCATGCTGTCGGATTCGAGGCGTTTGGAGGCGGTCATCAATTCTATTGTGTAACCGGGGCAGGATTTGTGTGTAATATAGCTGAGTAGAATCAGGCAACGGCTGCGTTTAAAGCTGTCATGGATGTCTCCATCATGCACCGCGTCGGTGAGGATCAAGTCCGCGATGCGAGTACCATCGTCTGGCTCGAAACGCTGCTTCAGGATGTGCGATACGGATTGCGGCAGCTTCGCAAAGCGCCGGTTCTGGTGGCTGTGGCGGTCGTTTCGCTCGCGCTCGGCATCGGCGCGAATACGGCAATCTTCACACTGATCGATGCGGTGATGCTGCAATCGCTGCCGGTTCGCGATCCCGGGCGGCTGGTTCTGTTCTACAACGGCATCGACACCGGGGTCTACAGCGGAGATCACGTTTCCAGGCCGGATTTTTTCGTATCCATCGTGGCAATATCTCAAGGCCCAGAACGGACCATTTGAAGATCTTTGCGCGTTTCGGCAAGCGACTGACCGGGTCATCATGCACATCTCCGGATCTACCGAAAGCGGACCTCCTGAACGGGCGGAGGCCCATCTTGTTTCCGGAAACTATTTCCAGGTTCTGGGAGTGGAGGCGGCAGCCGGCCGCATTCTTCGTCCGCAAGATAATGCGCTAAACGCGCCCCCAGCAGCGGTTATCAGCTACCGCTTCTGGCAGAACCGCTTTCATCTGGACAACGCGATTGTCGGCAAAACTGTGGTCTTGAATGGAACCGGCGTTCACCATCGTTGGCGTTGCGGCGCGCGAATTTTTTGGAGAGAGAATCCAGACCCCGCCCGATTTCTGGCTACCGCTCTCGTTCGAAGCGCAGATCCTGCGGCGCGAGTCGTGGCTGGCCGCGCACGACGTGTACTGGCTCAATATGATGGGGCGGCTCAAACCAGGCGCTACCATTCAGAGCGCGGATGCAGTTATCGGTACGCAATTGCAGCAGTTTTATGCCGCGCAGGCAGGTACGCGCCTGTCGCTGGCGATCCAAACGGAAACTCCACGATGTTCATGTCGATATGAAGCCCGGCGGAGCGGGCATTTCCGGACTCCGGTATCTCTATTCGGAACCTCTGCACTTGTTGATGGCGGTGGTCGGCGTGGTGCTCCTAATCGCCTGCGCGAATATCGCGACACTGCTGCTTGCGCGCGCCTCCGCTCGGCGCCGGGAATTTTTATCCCGGCTTGCATTAGGAGCATCGCCGCGCAGGCTTGTGCGCCAGGTGTTGACCGAAAGCGTATTGCTCTCGGCAATCGGCGGTCTTGCGGGAATCGCCGTCGCATGGTGGAGCGTCAAAGGGCTGATTCTCCTGATGCACGTCAATTCGGTCGTAAAGGTGCGTCCCGATCCACTATGTGCTGGCGTTTACGCTCGCGATCTCCATCCTCACAGGCGTTCTATTTGGCATCATTCCGGCGCTCCGGTTTAGCCGAATGGAGCCGCGGCAGGAGACGGCAGTACGAGCCGCCGAGTTTGGAAATTCGCGATTTGGCAGCGCGCAGACTTTGATCATTCTGCAAGTCGCCCTTTCGCTTGTCCTTCTGCTTGGTGCGGGATTGCTGGGACGCAGTCTGATGGCTCTGGAATTCCAGAACATCGGATTTCAGCGCGAGAATGTTTTGATCGTACACACCGATCCGCTGCTTGCGGGCTATCGGAAAAACGAATTGTTCCCGCTCTACCGCGAGTTGGACGAACGCTTAAATCAGATTCCTGGCGTGATTTCAGCCAGCATCGCAAGATACACGCCTGAGAGCGGCACCATTTCTTCTGGCAGCTTCGGTATCGAAGGCTACACGCCACGCTGCTCCCGAAGAGATGGACCTGCACAGAGTCGAAGTGGGTCCGCGCTTTTTCGAGACGCTCGGTATCCCCCTTCTGCTGGGCAGAACCATTGGACCTCGCGACACGCCCGCATCCCCAGCCGTAGCGGTCGTGAACGAGTCGTTTGTCGAAAAGTTTTTTCCGAAACAGAACCCGATCGGCAGGCGCATTTCACTGGGAAGTCCCTTCCATGCTCCCGGTTTTGAAATTGTCGGAGTCGTTGCGGATTCGAAGTACTACGATCTGCGCGAAAAGCCGCAAGCCGATGGCCTTCCTGGCGGCTTGGCAATTACAAGGCGATTCCGCCTACGCGGGTGACTTGGTGCTTCGTACATCCGCTCCCGGTTCCGGCATAGCGACCCAAGTCCGGCGAGTTTTAACGGCATCGCAACAAGCTGCCTGTGCTATCGGACGTCACTACGCTCGATGACCAGGTCGATAAATCGCTCTATCAACAGAAAATGGTGGCCGGCCTATGCAGCATCTTCGGCATCGCTGCGCTGCTGCTCGCCGCAATCGGCATCTACGGCACAGTCGCCTACGCGGTAGCGCGCCGAACCACCGAAATCGGCATCCGCATGGCCATAGGAGCACAGCGCAAAAGCGTGCTCTGGATGGTTCTGCGCGAATCGGTTCTTCTCATTGCAATCGGCCTTGCATTCGGATTACCGTTAGCCTTGGCAGCGATGCGCTGGATCAGGAGTTTTCTTTTCGATGTGCCAATCGCCGATCCGCTCGCCATAAGCACGGCTGTCGTTCTCATCGCAATTGCATCCTCATTAGCCGGCTATCTGCCAGCCCTGCGGGCCACGAAGATCGATCCAATGGTTGCGCTGCGCTATGAATAGGACCATTCAAGGGTGGTCTGAACTATTCGATACGCAGCGCTTCTATCGGATTCACCGACGCAGCGCGGCGCGCGGGAATAAAGCTGGCCAGTAGCGCCGCAATTCCGAGTACCGCAGCCACTGCGCCTAAGGTCGGCACATCCCACGAATGGACGCCGAACAGCAGTCCGTGCATTAACGTTGCCGCCGCGATCGCGCAGACGAGCCCGGCTGAAACGCCAAGCGCCGTTAACCACCCCGCCTCTTTCAGAATAAGCCGGTACACTGAACTTCGCTCCCCGCCGAGCGCTATGCGAATTCCGATTTCACGCGTTCTCTGGCTCACCGAATAAGCAACCACGCCATAAAGTCCAATTACGCTCAGCAACAATGCAGCGGCGGCGAAGGCCCCCACCAACAAAGCGGAAGATCGATGAAGATAGGCGGACGGCGACTGGTTGATTCTCTCTGTCATGGTGGCCTCGCCGGAGACAGAGATGAAAGGATCGATTCCGTGAATCGCTCGTGCCAGGTCCGGGAACAGCGTGGCTTCACGCTGCGCCGTTCGCACCAGAACGGCCGGCCAGGCAACCGGATTCTGATTGTAAGGAACATACATAGCCGGCATTTTTGCGCCTTCGAGCGGTCCTTCCTTGATGTCGTCGACAACCCCGACGATTTGCATCGGCGATCGAGAGGCCCAATCGTAATAGATTTGCTTTCCGACAGGATCTTCCTCCTGAAAATATTTGTTTGCCAGAGCCCGATTCACAACCACAACCAAAGGGTTCGAGGCATCCTCGTCCTCGCGGAAATAGCGTCCTCGCAGTAGCCGCGCTTGCAGTGTCGTGAAATACCCGGCGCTCACCTGCCGGTTGAGTACCTCGTTATGCTCACCGTGATTGGGCCGGCCTGCAATGTGGAAGGATGCCGTCCCCCAAGCCGAGTCGATCGGAGGCGCGGTTGAGACTGCGGCCGACTTGACGCCGGGCAGCATCGAAATGCGTTCTAAGATCTCGCGCTCCAACGCGACTTTCTGTAGATCGCTGCTGTAGCTGGTAGGCGCCCATGAAGTCTGTAGCAACGCCAGGTGATCCGCCCTGAATCCAATATCCACATGAAGCAGCAGATAGAGGCTCTTACCAAGCAGCCCAGCGCCTACCATCAGCACCATCGCGATTGCCACTTCGATGACGACGAGGTTGGACCCGAAGCGCCGCCATGTCGTTCCGGCGTAGCCGCGAGCGCCCTCCTTTAAGCCCTCCATCATCTCGGAAAACGATGTGTGTGCGACCGGAATAACGGCAAACAGCATCCCTGCCAGCAACGAGATGCAGCACGTGAACAGGATCGTGAGCGAATTTATTCCCAGCCCACGCAAATAAGGCATGCTGTTCATCTGTTCGGGAGCAATGAGGCTGGCGAGGAAACGCATGCCCAATTCGGCAAACGCGAGTCCGAGCGCGCCGCCAAGCGCCGCCAGCACGAATCCCTCATTTGCGAATTGGCGAAACAGCCGGGAAGACGATGCGCCCAGTGCGGCGCGAACGGCGATTTCGCGCCGGCGCTTATCGCATCGCGCCAATAACAGCGTGGTCACGTTTACGCACGCAATCAATAGGAGAAGACCCGCTCCGCTCAGCAATACAAGCAGGATGGGACGAATATCTCCGACGATCAGATCGCGCAGCGGCACGAGATTTGCGCTGCCGAAATCGCGGTTCGACTCGGGATATTCCCTCCGCAATTGTTGTGCGATCGACTGCATATCGGCTGAAGCGGTCTCGATAGAGACTCCATCCTTAAGCCGTGCGATCGTCATCAGGTTGTGGCACACCCGGTTTTGCTCACACCCATCGGAAGCCCGAAGAGTCCCCCAGAACTCTCCGCCGCCATAAGGAGCAAATTGAAAATCGCGCGGAAGCACGCCGATAATGACGGTTGGCGCGCCGTTGAGGATGACGGTGCGTCCCAACACATCTTCTCTGCCGCCGAATCGTTTTTGCCATGCTGCGTAACCGAGTATCACCGTGCGAGCGTGCGCCTGGCGAGTCTTCTCCTGCGCGAAAGTCGCGCCCGAATGACGGAACCACCCCGAGCGTACGGAAAAATCCGGCGCTCACGCGCGTGCCCGGCACTTGCTCCGCCCCGGTTGCCGTTTTCAGCGTGAACCCGCCGTTCAACGCGTATGCATCGATCGAGCTGAATACATGGTTGAGGCGTTTCCAGTCGGTGAAATCCAGGTACGAGACTATTGAGCGCGGATTGCCCGGCGAGGATTCGAATGCGGCAACCAGGCGGGATTGATCGCGAAACGGTAGAGGCTTAATCAGCGCTGCATCCACAAAGCCGAAAATAGCCGCCGTAGCCGAGATACCCAACGCCAGCACGAGAATTGCCGTGCAAGCAAATCCCGGATTTGTTCGAAGTTGGCCGAGAGCATAGCGGAAATCCTGCGCCGCGTTGTCCATAAGATTCAACCGCCGCATATCGCGGCACTCCTCTTTTCTTTGTTCGAAGCCTTCGATACTCCGCAGCGCAGCGTGCCGCGCCTGTTCGCCGCTCAATCCGCCCGCGACATTTTCGTCAATCTGCCGCTCGAGGTGATAGCGCAGTTCTTCCTCGAGTTCCTGTTCCACTTTCGTGCGCGAAAAGATCGAACGAATCCGCAGCCGGAATATACTCGCGAAGCGCATCTCAATTTCTCCCGCTCAAACCGTCCGCACAATCAGCGAAATCGCCGCAGCCAACCGCTCCCACTGCGCCGCTTCCTGCCGCAGCGCCTTGCGCCCAGCCTTTGTGAGCGTGTAGTATTTGGCCCGCCGGTTGTTCTCGCTCACGGCCCATTCCGAACTGATCCAGCCGTTCTGTTCCAGCTTGTGAAGAGAGGGGTAAAGCGCGCCTTGCCCCACCTGCAGAACTTCCCCGGACATCTGCCGGATGCGTTGGGCGATAGCCCAGCCGTGCATCGCCTCCAAGGCGATCACTTTCAAAATCAGCAGATCGAGCGTGCCCTGCACCAGATCGGTTGGTTTGCTCAAGTTCTCCTCTCAGTAACTGACAACAGCATACAATATTTCAATAGTCCACATGATGGAATCCCTCCTGAAAGATCTGAAGCACTCGCTCCGCGGTTTCCTGCAGAACCCTAGCTTCACGATCACCGCACTGGCCGCCATCGCGCTCGGAATCGGGACGAATACGGCTATTTTCTCGGTCGTGAACGCGGTGCTGCTGAAACCGGTGCGCGCCCCTGAACCTGATCGCGTCGTGGTGTTCCTGGCCACGAATAAAGAAGGGACCAGTTCCGACGCCTCGGAAATCAAATTCAATTTATGGCGCGAGCAAACCAGCGTCTTCCGGGATGTCTCGGGTTATTACCTCGGCTTCGTGAATTTAACAGGGGTCGAGCAGCCGCAGCGCGCTAACGCAATCTTCGTGACTCAGGATTACTTCCACCTCTTCGGCCTTCGTTTCGCGCAAGGCCGCGGCTTCACTGCCGAAGAAGAACGGCCGAACGGTGCGGCTGCCGTTGTCCTTAGCGACGCATTCTGGAAGCGAGCCTTTGGCGCCGATCCCCGAATTGTTGGAAACACCATTTCCCTCAGCGGCACAACTTAGCTGATGAGCATTTTCGGAGCCTCGGCGCTGCTGCTCGCTGCAATCGGCATCTATGGGCTGATGACGTATACCGTGGAGCAGCGCGTGCGCGAAATGGGAATACGCCTAGCCTTAGGAGCCCAACCCGGCGATGTGCGAAACATGATTGTCCTTCACGGCATGCGCCTCGCTCTCGCCGGTGCGGCGATTGGAGGAGCGGCGGCCTTCGGGCTCACGCGCTTTCTCGCCAGCTTTCTGTTCGGCGTCCAGGCCATAGATCCGGTCGCGTTCATTCTGGCGCCTATCGTATTAAGCACTGTGGCGCTAGCGGCCGTGTGGCTGCCCGCGCGGCGGGCCAGCAGCGTCGATCCAATTCTTGCGCTGCGATGGGAATGAAGGAGACAACCTTAAAACGCCGCTTATGAGTATGAACGCTCATGACCAAGGCACATTTTCACACCGGTTCTCTCGCAGCGGCTGCGTTACTGACTCTTCTCGTACCATCCGCGCGCGCCGACCTGATCGACACCGTACCTTTCTCGCTCACCGGCAACTCGAGCCAGCAAACAATCTCGGTCCCGCAGTTTGATCCGGCACAGGGAGCTTTGAATTCGCTCGTGCTCAGCGTCTCTGGCAGCGTTCAGTTCGTGCTGGAAGTTTTTCCTAGCGGGCCGGGTCCGGTATCGGTGACCGCGGAAGATACGCTGATGTTCTCCGGCACGCCGCTGCTGGCCAAAGGTGTTTTTACCAGTACGATCCCGTCAAATACCTACCCGTACACCTTCATGCCGCCCCCTGTACCGCTCGGCACTTTAGTGCAAGACTACGGGCCGAACGTGGTGAGTTTCTTCACCGGCACGGGCACGGTGCCATTTCAGTTCTCGCTTGGCAACGCAATGGTCGATCAATTCTCCGGTCCGGCCGGCTCCTCCGCCATCGCGTTTGCCGGAGCTTCCGGCACCGTCACCGCCGATTATGCGTTCACCCCCGCGCCGGGCGCGGCAGTCCCTGAGCCGGGAACTTTGGGAATGGCCGGATTCGGAGTGATCGCCGCAGGCGCGCTCATCCGGCGCAAACGGCACTATCTCTCGCAAAAAATTTGTTCTCCCCTGCTCTTCCTGGCCCAAAGTTAAAGATCAGGTCCAGTTCCTCACCCTGATTTCCTTACCGAGTGATCCGCATCGCAATCACCGTCATATCGTCGAATTGCTCCATTCCGGCCGCATAAGCGTCAACCGCCGTTACCAGCGCCGCAGTGATCTCTTCTAATGGACGATGCGCGCAGCTTCGCAGCACTGCCTCGATTTCTTTGTCCTCCCACGGCTCGTCGCGGATATTCACCGCCTCCGAAATGCCGTCCGAAATACAGAGGATCAGATCTCCCGCCTCGATCTCGACGCTTCGTTCCTCATACGTCGCAAAGGGCAGCAATCCCGCCGGAAAACCCGCCTCGGAAAGCCGCTCCAGGCGCCCGCCGTGCCCGCTGCGCAAGAGCATGGGCGGAATATGTCCTGCATTCACGTAGCGCAACGTGGTCCGTTCGGCATTGAGCACCCCGCAGAACAGCGTGGTGTAGCGGTCCTCGCTCGAAGACCTATAAACCGCGGCGTTAAAATCGTTCATCAGTTTGGAAAGTGGCAGCGGCTCGCGCAGCAGTTGGCCGCGCAGGGAGGTATGAATGCTCGCCATCAGCACGGCCGCGGGCACGCCTTTGCCCGAAACGTCGCCTAGCGTGAAGCCGAAGAGCCCTCCGGGCAAGTCTAAGAAATCGTAGTAATCGCCACCTACAAATCGGGCCGGGCGGCAAAATCCCGCATACTCCACGCCCGCCACAGGCTTGAATTCCTGCGGCAGAAGTTTGCTTTGCACTTCGCGCGCGATATCGAGTTCGCGGCGGAGCAGGCGCGCCGCTTCGGCTTCCTGCCGCAACCGCTCGGTCTGAATCTCGGAAGCGGAATAGGACGCCATAAACCCGAGTAACTCCGCGTCGTCCTGCGAGAAGCCGCCGGGCTTGTTCAGCACTTGCAAAGCGCCAATGACACGCCCGTCCGCGCGCAGAGGCACGGCCAGCACGGATTTCGTGTGATACCCGCTCCCCGTATCGACGCGCCGAAAGAAACGCTGGTCGGAATCCGTGTCGTTGACGATAATCGATTGATTCGCGCTGATGCAAGAGCCCACCAGTCCCTGGCCCGCGGGAATGCGTATCTTGTCCAGCCCATGCGAGACCTTGGTCCACAGCTCATTTGTGGTTTCGTCCATCAACCACAGACTGCAGCGGTCCGCACCCACCAGGTCGCGCGCCAAATCGGCATTCAGGGCAACCAGCTTTGTAATATCCTGTTCCCGGCTGATTTTCGCGGCATGCTCGAAAATAACGCGGCTGATTCGTTCGGCGCTGCTATCGTCGGGGATTCCCAAGACTCGTCTACGATAACATTGCGTAGCCGGTATTTCTCCGGGTAACTGGAGAATTCCCTCCGGCGCCTTGCGTGGAGGTGGAGTGAGCGACGATTTTCGCCTGCAATTGAAATTCTGGGGAGTACGCGGTTCGACGCCCACTCCGACACCGGCCAATCTGGCTTATGGCGGCAATACCTCCTGCTTGGAAATACGCGCCAAGGACGACTTCATCGTAATCGACGGCGGTACCGGAGTTCGCAATTTGGGAATCTCACTCACGGAGGAGTTTCCAAGCACTCCCATTCAGCTCAAAGTATTCTTGACGCACTTCCATTGGGACCATATCCAGGGGCTTCCGTTTTTTACTCCCTTGTATGACTTGGCTAATTCCGTGACCTTTCACTCCTTTCCCGCCGAGCAGCAGCTCTGCGAAACTTTGGAAGGGCAGATGTCGAGCCCTTACTTTCCGGTGAGTTTTCAATTTCTGCCTGCCAAGCGCAACTTCGTTCAGATGCAAAGCGAGACGCTTCGGTATGGCGAGCTTTCCATCACTTCGTTCCCTATGAATCATCCGCAACGCGCCTATGGATATCGCGTGCAATCGCAGGGAGCCGTGATTGTTTTCGCAAGCGATCTGGAACATGGGCATCCGGAGCTGGACAAGGTCGTGCGCGAATATTCCGAGGGCGCCGATGTTTTAATTTACGATGCGCAGTACACGCCCGAAGAATATGCCTCGCGCAAAGGTTGGGGGCACAGTACATATGCGGAGGCCGCTCGCGTAGCGCACGACGCCCACGTCAAGCAATTGATCTTGTTCCATCACGATCCCTCGCATGAAGACGCCAAGCTGGATGAAATGGTGAGCGAGACGAAGAAGCTGTTTGAAAACAGTTGCGCCGCTCGCGAAGGCTGGTCCGTCAAACTTTGACCGCTTAAGTCCTAGTACTTCCAGCGAAAAGGTTTCAGGGTTTTTTGCGGAGAAATGCAGTCTCCGCTGCTACACTAAATCTTCCATCGGAGGATTGAGTGATCAAAATTGTTGCGCTACTGGGCTTTTTAGGCGCATTTACTGCCGCTTATGGCTCCCCGTGTGTTTCCGGAGATATTGCGAGTTACGCAGCTTTAGGCAGCAGCGGCTGCACAATCGGGGCCCTTACGGTCTCTGATTTTTCCCTGTTCGAAGAGTCCCCATCCGGTCAGGCAAGTAATTTCATCATCAGCCCTTCCGACGCTGGCGTTGGTGTCAATCTCGCCTATACCCCCGGTTCCACCACGGGCGTCGTCGATTACGGAATCCAGTACACTTTTGACCCTCCTCCCGCTATCGGTTCGGCGTCGCTGAGTATGGACGTAGAAGGAAATGTCAATGTCACCGAAGGAATTTGCCCGGGCGGGAACTTTACAAGCGACCCGCTGAACACCGCGGGCTGCCTTATTGGAAACCTAGATCCAACTCCTGTGATACTGACCGTTAGCTTTCCGAACGGAAATCTACAAGACTCCGCGACCTTCAGCCCTGTCACGAACGGTCAAGTCCGTCTGATTGTTCATATGGACGGAACGCCTACCGATCCTGCCGGTTTCGAAGGGATCGATGCCACGCTTAGCAATTCTCCTGAACCCGCGACTTTCGTGCTCTTGCTCGGTGGTCTGATCGCTGTGGGTGTCTACAAACGCGCTGCTTTTAAAGCTAGACCGCTTCAATAGTACAATCAGCGGAGTAATGTTCCGCCTCAGCTTCGGGACGGTTGCTGCTTTCTTAGCACTGGCCCTCCAAGCGCCTCTCCGTGCGGATCTGAGTCGTGAGGCGGGTTCGTTTCCCTTCCAGAGCTATTCGGCCAAGACCTACGGCGGCCTGCCGCAAAACTGGGCCATCGCGCAAGACCGGCGCGGCGTTCTGTATTTTGGCAACACGGATTCCATCCTGGAGTACGACGGCGTTTCCTGGCGCAGGATTTTGCTCGACAACCGCTCCGGCGTGCGGGCGCTTGCCGTCGACGCGAAAGGCACCGTTTATGTCGGCGGCCAGGGCACTTTCGGTTACCTGAAGCCCGATTCCACCGGCACCATGCAATTTGTGCGGCTGCTTGATCGCCTTCGGCCAGCGGACCGGCAATTCGGCGACATCTGGGGCGTGCTTCCCCGGCCCGAAGGAGTATATTTCAGTTCCGATCACCGGCTGTTTCTCATCCCGGAAAACGGACCCGCCAAAGTTTGGTTCCAGAGTGAAATCTTCGGACGCGTGTTGTTCACGGCGCTCGGCAAAGTATACGTCTCCAGCAGCATGCATGGTCTTCTTGCCATGGAAGATGGCCGTCTTGTCCCGTGCCCGTGGGCAGACCGTTTCCTGAATGATCCGCTAGTCGCTGCTTTCTCGTCGCATGACGAGGTGCTGCTCGCTTCCGCCCGGCGCATCTACCGCTTGCGGGGCAACGGGCTGCAGCCGTTTCCCACCGCGGCGGATTCGTATTTTCGGGAACAGAACATCTACACGCTTTCCAGTTTGCCGAATGACGACATACTAATCGGCACCAAACGCGGCGGTCTGGTGCTGCTAAACCAGCAAGGCGGCATGGATCGTATCCTGACCAAAGACGACGGCTTGCCCAGCGAGTTTGTCACTGCGCTCTTCACAGACCGCCAGGATAATGTTTGGATCGCGACCGACGGCGGCATCGCGCAATTCGAGCCAGCGCTCACGCGTTTCGGCGCGGCGCATGGAATTCACGGCAGCGTTTACGCCATCGGCCGGCTAAACGGCGCTCTCTACGCCGGCACCACAGCCGGGCTGTATCGTTTGCGCGCCACTCCCGCCGGCCCGAAGTTCGATCCCGTCGATCCTATTAAAGAAACCGTCTGGGTAATTGTCGAGCACGCTGGTTTGTCGCTCGTCGCGGCGCAGCGCGGATTGTACAGCATCTCGCAAGGTGAGGTGACAGAGGTTCTCCCCACGAACCTTATCTATGATGTGGCCTTTTCCCCGCGCGATCCAAACATCGTGTACACCGCGGGACGCGACGGAATTCTGGTCCTCCGTCACCAAGGCCGCAACTGGGAAACCGTGGCCGAAGAGAAGGGCAGCGGTCAGGATTTCAGAACCGTCGCCGAAGAGCAGGACGGCCGCCTTTGGGCCACCACCCGGGTCGATATCTGGCGCATCGATTTGCGCTCGCATCCGGCCAAGGTGGAGCGATTCGACGGCTCGCAAGGTGTTCCGGCCGGTTGGAAGAACGTCTATCGCTTCCACGGCCACATCGTCTTTGCGACCGAAAAAGGACTGCTCCGGTTCTCCGATTCCGAGCGTCGCTTCGTGCCCGATGACGAATTGGGCAAACAGTTTGCCGATGGAAGCAAAGCGGTCTCGCTGGTCCAGGAAGATACCGCCCAAAACGTCTGGATTACCGGCGAGGGCTATCAGGGTGTTCTTCGGAAGCAGAGTTCGGGCGGCTATCAGTGGCTCGAAATGCCGTTGCTTGGGTCCGGGATTCGAGAAACCTGGGCGCTGCACGTCGATTCGGACGGAACCACCTGGGCATCCGGGGCAGAAGGCGCTCTATTCCGCTGGAATCCGCGTGCTGCCGGCGATCCGAATCGCGATTTTCAGGTGCTGATTCGAAGAGTCGCCGTGGCAGATAAGAAAACCATGCTCTTCGGCGGCAGCGGTGTTGCGCGCCTCCTGAAATTGCCCTACCGCGATAACGAATTGCGATTCGAGTTCGCCGCGCCGTTCTATCAAAATGAGGCGGGGGTGCAATACCAGGTCCGGCTGCAAGGCAGTGATCGGCAATGGTCTCCCTGGATGCTGGAGACGCGCAAGGACTACACCAATCTGCCGCCGCACAGGCTCGAATTTCGCGTCCGCGCGCGAAATCCGCATGGCGTGGTATCGCCCGAAGCCGTGTTGAGATTTCGAGTCTTGCCGCCGTTGTATCGCACCTGGTGGGCTTATTCGATTTACATTGTTGGGTTCCTGTTAGCCGCGTGGGTCACGTTTCGCTGGCGCGTGCGGATGCTCAGGGCTCAAAATCGACGGCTGGAACAGATGGTTGAGGAGCGAACCATCGAAGTTCGCACGCAGCGCGATCAGAACGAAGCGCTGCTGCTCAACATTCTGCCCGCGCCTGTTGCTTCAGAGCTGCGCGACAACGGCACGGTGACGCCTGTCGCGTTTGAAGACGTGACGGTCTGCTTCAGCGATTTCGTCGGCTTCACGCTTTCGAGCGAAAACTTGCCTCCCGATGAACTGGTATCGGCATTAAACGCATACTTCACCGCTTTCGACGACATCATGGGCCGCTACGGCCTGGAGAAGCTGAAAACGATCGGTGATTCCTACATGTTTGTCAGCGGATTGCCAGAACGGCGCTCGTCGCATGCTGTCGACGCGGTCTTTGCGGCTTTGGAGATGGTGCATGCCGTCGAGCGCATGGGCATGAACTGGAAAATCCGCGTGGGGCTGTACAGCGGGCCAGTTGTTGCGGGTGTCGTCGGCAAGCGCAAGTTTGCGTTCGACGTTTGGGGCAATACCGTGAACTTTGCGTCTCGCATGGAATCGAGTGGCGCACCCAACCGCGTGAATCTCTCCATTACCACTTGTAACCGCGTACAGGAATTTATCGAATGCGAACCGCGCGGCCAGGTGCGAATTAAAGAAGGACGCGAGCTAGAGATGCAGTTCGCGCTTGGTCCGAAACCGGAACTGCTCCGCGGCCCCGTCGTCGAGGGCATTCCAACGGCATTCCGCGAAAAATACGAAGCGGCATTTCATCGCACTCCAAAAGCGTTCCCCGAATTTCTTCTCGTTCGCGAAAGCGTCCTCCAAGCCTGAACCCGTTGTTCACAAGCTCCCAATCACCTGTTGCACCGCCCGTCGTCCCTCCATAATCGACGCTCGGTGATCCATAATCCCGGTAAGATCCGAATTCGCAAAAGCAATCCGCCCGAAAGGATTATTTCGCAGCACGTCGCCCGGCGCGGGGCGGCCTTGCGCGCCGAAAAAGAAGCCGGGTTGCGGACTCAGGTAAGCGTGTCCCCACCGGTTGAGAATGATGCCGGCGATATCCCGGCCGGCATCGAAGCCAACGCGTCCGAACATCTGCGTGAACTGCTCCCGGATCTGCCGTTCATAACTTCGAAACGAAGTGCGCAGCAGCTCGGCGCGGCCTTCCGTAGTTTGCTCCTGAATCGGCAAGCCGGGTTTCGAAAACAAAATCTTCAGTGACAAGACAACCGGCGTATCGGGATCGATAGTATGTGGGCCGCCGCCGAAAGTAACTGTCTTGCGCACCGCGCAGTAATTGCCGATACCTTCGAACCATTGGCAGCCGGTAATCCCGAGCTTATATAGGAAGCGCCAGTTCCGTACCGCGACATTTGCCATCAGACACGGCGAGCGGTGAAACTGCGCATAAGCTTGCCGATGCGTCTCCGGTAAATCGCGGACGATATGTTTGGCGGTCCAGCTTCCGCCGGCCATAATCGCCGTGCGAGCTTTCACCCGGTAAAGCTGGCCGCCGCGCAAATACACCACCGCGACTTTGCCCGATTCTTCTTGTTCAACCGAAATCACCGTCACGCGCATCCGCAAACGAACACTTTGCCCCGGACGGTCTAAAGCCCGAAAGCGCACCGGCGTGCGACAGATATTCGCCATCGTCGCAGGTCCGGGAATCGCATCCGGTAACATCGCCTTCAGCAGATGACGCGCGATACCGGCGTTCCCGCCCGGAAACATCTGCGCGCCTTTGTCGTAATCCCAAGGAAACAGCACATCGGCTGCATAGTCCGCGTAAGCGGAGAGCGCGTCGGCGCCCAGTCCGGAGCCGCCGCCGCTCAGAGGCGAAAGGAACGTGCGCACGATGTCCGCGCTGACGCCGTACCGCCTGCAAATATGCTGCTCCAGCGTCATTCCGTCCAGTTCGCGCGAGAGCGCATCTCCATGCCGCGCAGGCGGAGTAAACGGCGCGCTCGCAGGATTGTTTATGCGTGCCAGATCGGCGCGAGCCTGAGTAGAAACAGGCGCGTGGTCTAGATTTTTTCCCCAGGCATCGGTCAACCAAAGCCCTTCCGGGTGTCCGAATTTCGCGCCGAAGTAGAAGCCGGTCTGCTGAGCGTCATCCAGATATGGCGTGTTGCCCAGCGGAATCTCGGGTTGCGGTCCGCGCCAGCTTTGATACTGAAACTCGCGCCAATCTACTCCAATCGAACGATAAAAATCCGCAAGAAACGTATTCGGAAGAGGCGGGAAGCACATTGCGGATCCCTGATGCGCGCTGACTCTTTGCCCATCCACCTCAAACTCATTGCGCTTCGCTTCGCCGCCGAAAATCGGATGATTGTCCAGCACCAGGCAAGTACGTTTCGGTGGCCCGGCCCTCGCGCTGGAAGAAGAGAGCGGCAGCCATCCCGCTGATGCCTCCGCCCACAATCGCGCAATCGAACTCTTCGTGAGTGTCGCGAATATTTTTGGGAGATGCTCCGAACTTGTGATCGCGAATCGTATGTCCATCGCTCATCACCTGATACGTATTCCCGTTCGAGTTGCTGTATTCGCCGACCCCGCCGTGGCCCGTCCAGTCGTCTTCTGAAATGAGATCCAGTGGCGATTTGCCCGCCAGCAGCGCTCCGGAAGCCAACAGCGAGCAATTGAGAAAATCCTGGCGCGTAATGTTGCGGTCCATCCCCAAGACGCGGTCCAACGGACTCTTGTCTTTATCCGCGGGCATGATTTTCCTTCCGGTTGAAAATCGAATACGCTGCGCCGGTCAGCGTGGCTCGGGCGCCCAATGCGGCCCGGCTCAGCGTAACCCGATCTCGCGCAAATTTACTCGCCGACCCCTGAAACGTTTTCGCAATGCTGTCCATAACCAGATCGCCGGCTTCCGCAAAGCCGCCCGCAATGGCAATCCTGTCCGGGAAAAAGATATTCGCCAAAGATGCCGCCGCAATCACCAAGCCATTCGCCGGCGCGCTCCAGCAGTGCAATCGCGATTGCATCGCCGCCGCGCGCCGCTTCAATCACCTCTCGCAAAGACGGAACGCCATATTGCTCTGCGAGCACTGGAGCGGAGACGAGAATCTCGGCGCATCCCCGTCCGCCGCACGAGCAAAGCGGCCCATCGCGCTCTACGATAATGTGCCCGGCATCGCCCATGCAACCGTATGCGAAACGAAGCGGTTCGCCATCGACAATCATCCCAACGCCCAATCCAGTGCCAACCGTGAGGCACAGAAATCTTGCCGATCCACGCCCGGTTCCGAGCTGTTGCTCTGCCAATGCCGCGGCATTCGAATCTACTTCAAGTCCCACCGGAAGATTCAGCTCAGAGGCAAGGTGTTTTTCCAGCGGGTAATCTTCCAACCAGGGCAGATTGGAATTGTAAATCATCCGCTCCCGCCGCTCATCGAGAAAGCCCGCGACGGCAACTCCCAGCCCCAGGATGCACGCGTCCACGCCCCGCCGCGTCGCTTCGAGCGATTCGCACATAGCTTCCGCAAACCGCTCCCCGGGACCGCGCGTCGGAATCGAACCCACAACCTCCACCCGCTCGCCAGAGCTGGCCACCCCGAACTTCGTGCTGGTCGCACCAATATCGGCACACAAAACCAAACCTTCCAAAGCCATACCAAGAGCATGAACCATATGGCTGTCCTGTGTTACGAGTAGTACAAGATGGATACAACGATACGAAATCTCGATGAACAGACATATCGAGCACTGCGCGCTCACGCTGTCCTCGAAGGGCGTACCGTTGGCGAGTTGATCACCGAAGCTATTCGCGGCTATCTAATCCGAGCCACAAACGTGCACAAGCGGGGAAGCCTCCGGGCTTTGCAACCCGAGCCGTTCCCTGAAGGCAACGAGCGCTTGAGTTCAGAGATCGATTCCGTCGCGTATGGCCTCAGCCGGTGATTGTACTGGACTCCAGCTTTATCGTCGGTTTCTTTAATGAGCGAGACGCTCACCATGCAGCCGCCTCGACGCTCATGGATCAATTCCTCGCTGGTAATTGGGGTAAAGGATTGCTCTTGGAGTATGTCTTTTTAGAGGTGGTGACCGTGCTTATGGCGCGCCGCGACTTGCGGGTCGCGCGCGAGTGGGTCAGATTCTACTCGAAGCGCAAGAGCTGGAATTCGTTCCGTGCTCGGATCTGTTTTCTGAGATCCTGAAGATCTTTTTGCAGCAAACGCACACGAATCTCAGCTTTGCCGATGCGGCGATTTCCTACGTGGCTCAACAACGGGCAAAGGGGCTTGTCCTAAGTTTTGACGAAGAATTTCGGAAGGTTCCTGGGATTCGCCTGCCGCGATGACGCCAAGTGGCGCGGACGATCGCCTTGCGTTGTCTGGGTCTTTCCAATGTTCCTGGGTCCTGCATTATTTTCCTCGCGGCGTCCTCACCACCACCATCTCGTACGTCAAATTAACATCTGCATGCACGTCAATCGTCCCGGGCGAAATCGGCGTCAGTTCCGTCGATTCCGCCCGGCCGAAACTGATCTGCCGCGCCGGCGAAACAATCACCGGCTGCCCTTCTTCGACCCGCAGCAAGCGCCCCAGCCTTATCTTCAGAGAAGCGGCCAGCGCCTGCGCCCCGGATTGCGCCTGGGTCGCCGCATCGGCCAGGGCCTGTGCTCGCACCGACTTCTCGTCTTTCAGGCTGAACGTCAGCCGGTTGAGGCTGGTTGCTCCGGACTTGGTCGCCACCTCGATCACTTTTTGCAGAATGGAGATGTCGTTCAACAACAGCCGCACCGTGTTGTTCGCCGTAAATCCGGTGACGATGGCCTGCGCCCCTTCTCTGGGATAACGGTAGTTTGGATTTACCGAAAAGTTCACCGTCTTTATGGCGCTCGGCGGAATAAACGTCTCCAGCTCATCCATCAACGCCTTGGTCTGCGCGGCGTTTGCATCCGTTGCCGCCTTCGCGCTCACCGCTTGCGTCACTACGCCCAAATCGAATTGCGCCTGGTCCGGCTCGGCCGATACCGTTGCTTCCCCATGTACCCGGATCGACGGAGGTCCAGTAGAAACAGTCTCCTGCGCTTGCACCGCCGCGAGGCTGAAAAGGACAATAAAAGCGCATCGCACCATGCGATCACAATACCGTAGCTCTTTATGAACCCGCTCTCGCGCCGAAGCTTTCTCGCGCTCGCCGCCGCCGTGCCCGTCTTCGCCAATTCCAGATTCCCGCTGTCGAAATCCGACGACGACTTTCTCGACGATCTCTCTCGCCGCGCCTTTCGCTTCTTCTGGGAGCAAGGCGATCCGAATACCGGTCTGGTGCTCGATCGCGTGCGCACCAGTGGCACCAATATCGGCGGTAAAAATCTGCAGGCTGCCAGCACCGCCCTTACCGGTTTCTATCTCAGCGCCCTCTGCATCGCCCACCAGCGGCAGTGGATGGATCCCAACCAGATTCGCGAGCGAGTCCGCTCCTGTTTCCGCCATCTGGTCGAGGAACAGGACAACGTCCGCGGCTGGTACTACCATTTCGTCGACAGCAAAACCGGTGAGCGCGTCTGGGGCTGCGAAATCTCAACCATCGATACCGCCCTGCTGCTCGCCGGCGTCATCACCGCCCAATATTACTTCAGAGAGGATGCCGAGCTGTTCAGCTCTCGGCGCCGAAATCTACCACCGCGTCGATTTCCCTTGGATGCTCGATCGCAGCTCTGATCTCCTCCGCATGGGCTGGCTTCCCGAGCAAGGCTTCCTGCGCGCCGAATGGATCGAGTACGACGAAGAAGCCATCCTTTATCTGCTGGCCATCGCCTCGCCCGCCAATCCCATCGACGTCCGAAGCTGGTACGCCTTCGAACGGAATCCCGTCGAACTTGCAGGGTACCGTTTTGTCGGACGCGGTCCCATCTTCACCCACCAGTATTCGCAAGCCTGGATGTATCTCGCGAACCTTCGCGACGGACCGCCCTTCGGCATCGACTATTTTCAGAATTCGGTGGTCGCCACGTATGCCTTCCGCGCTTTTTGCCTGAATCTGCGCGGCATGTATCCCAGCTTCTCGGACAATCTCTGGGGCGTCACTCCTTCCGATAGCGACATTGGATATCTGACCTGGGGAAGCCCTACTTCCCGCCGCGATTTCGACGGCACCATAGTCCCCTGCGCGCCCGGAGGCTCGCTCATGTTCGCACCCGAAATCTGCTTGCCCGCGCTGCGCTATATGCACGATCAGTTTGGTGAATACATTTACGGCCGCTACGGGTTTGCCGACGCTTTCAACCCGATGACCATGTGGGTCAACCCCGACGTGGTCGGTATCGATGTCGGCATCAGCCTGCTGAGCGCCGAAAATCTGCGAAGCGGCAGCGTTTGGCAGTGGTTTAACCGCTCTTCCGATGTCCAGCGCGCCATGGGCCGGATCTTTGAGCCTTGTTGAAACCTGTTATATTTTCGGGCTCCGGACCGTCAGACTGGGCATGATACTGCTCCTGATTGTGCTGATTCTGCTGATCGTCGCCGTTCCGGCTTGGCCCTATTCGAGAGGTTGGGGCTACTACCCGTCAGGCGGTCTCGGACTGGTTCTGATTATCTTAATCGTGCTTTTCCTGCTCGGTTACCTGTAACCAAACCGCCGCTCATTTCGCCCGAAAACTGAAGCAAACCGAGCCGCGACCACAGGGAGCGGTTTCTTAAGGAGAATTGGGGAATTGAGAACAAATCGCATCGTCACGTTGACTTTGTCGGCGCTATTAGCCGCAGGCTTGGCCGCCGCGCAGCAGCAGTCGTCTCCGCGGAAACCAGCAGGAAAACCAGCAGATGACCACCCCGGCGGCCCAGCAGCCGCAGCAAGGCCGCCAACAGCGCCGCCAGCAAATGCCGATGGAGCAGCAGCCGGAGCTATCGCAGCAGGCGGCTCGCGCACCCCAGCAGCAGCACCATGAGCCGCCGCCCGAAGAGAAGAGCTCCGTGACCCATCACCGCGCCCGTATCGGCGGCCAGGAGATCGCCTACACCGCCACGGCCGCCACTTACGTCATCCGCGACGATTCCGGCGCGCCCAAAGCCACTTTCTTCTTCGTCGCCTACACCAAAGACAACGTCTCCGATCCATCCACCCGCCCGCTTTCTTTCGTATACAACGGCGGTCCCGGCTCCGCATCGCTCTTCACTCATATGGGCATGGGCCCGCGCCGTGTAGTCCTCCAGCCCGACGGCCACGGCATGCCCGCTCCGTACCGCATTGAAGACAACCGCGACTCGTTCCTCGACGCCACCGACATGGTCTTCGTCGATGCCATCTCCACCGGTTACAGCCGCCCCGCTCCCGGCCAGAACCCCACCCAATTCCACGGCGTCATCGAAGATGCCAACTGGTTCTCCGATTTCATTTATCAATACGTTACTCGTAACTCGCGCTGGGATTCGCCCAAGTATCTGATCGGTGAAAGCTACGGCACGACCCGCTCGGCTGAGCTTTCGGGCGTTTTGCAGGAGCGCCACCAGATGTATTTAAACGGCATCGCCCTGCTTTCCACCGTGGCTTTTTCCAACTGGGGCGCCGACGACCGCAGCATCTTCTTCCTTCCCACCTACGTCACTTCCGCTTGGTACCATCACCTGCTCGCTCCCGATCTGCAGAACCTCACCGTCGCCGAGGTGGCCCAAAAAGCGCGCGAATTTGCCCACGGCGAGTATGCACAGGCGCTCGATAAAGGAGACCGCCTCTCGCCGGAGGAGTACCACAAAGTCGTCCAGGACATGGCGCATTACACGGCGCTCTCGCCCAAGTACATCGAAGAAGCCAATCTGCGTGTCAGCCCATTCCGCTGGTTCAAAGAACTCGAGCGCGACAAGCGCCGCACCGTCGGACGCCTCGATTCGCGCTTCGAGGGAATGGAAGCCGACGCAGCCGGCGAGCGGGTCGATTACGACCCCAGTGAAGCTTCGTATGAGGGCGCGTTCGTCGCCACTTTTCAGGACTATCTGCGCCGCGAGCTGAAGTGGGACAGCGACATGTTCTACACCGTTACTGCGCGCGTCCGGCCTTGGGATCAGACCGGCAATACTGAGGTCGCCGAAGTCCTGCGCGCCGCCATGACCCAGCAGAGTTATCTAAAGGTGCTGGTGCTGTGCGGCTATTACGATCTCGCTACGCCCTTCAATGGAATTGAGCAAACCGTGAATCACATGGGTCTGGAGCCGCCCATCCGCAAGAACATCAGCTTCGCCTACTACGAATCCGGCCACATGGTTTACATCGACCAAAAAGCCGACGACAAACTCCACCATGACGTCGACAATTTCATCGAATCGAGCTACAACCACAACGGCGAAGGATCAGCCGCCGACGGCCGCGAATAGGTCACCGAGCGGATAGGTCTAATCGCGCAGCGTGCCAGAAGTGAAGGACGTCGATGAGTTTTTTCTCCTCATCGATCAGGTAGTAAATACGGACAGGACTATGGAGGAGCTTTCGCAGCCTCGGATCTCCCTTTACCGGTGAACCGATTTTCGGAAATGTGGCTAACAAACTGACGTGGTTGAGCAGGGCGGTACCAAACCGCTCGCTTGTTCCGGGGTGTTTCTCCCACGACCAGCGCATGATCTCTTCGAGATCGGCTAGCGCTTGGGGTGTGTAGAGAACTTTGAAATCCACTGGGGAATAAGCTTGCGAACTTCATCGGCAGGAATCAGACGTCCTTCTTGTGCCTGTTTGATCCCTTCATCGATGGCAGCTAATGTGGCTTCGTCCTCTTCGTCAAGAATCGAATCGGTTCGGCTGAAATCGACCTTTTTTGATTCGGCCATACTTCTAGCCTAGGGGAAACGAGATGCGAGTGCAATGTTGCTATCGGGATCGGAAGCGCAACACCGCGCTGCCCAGATGAATCTCATCGCCCGATTTCAGTAGCGTCCCGCGTGTGCCGCGATGCACCGGCTGGCTCAGCCCGTCGCGCACGATCCATAACCCGCAGTTCGCATCGCCTTTATAGGATCGATCATTGAAGATCCGGTAATCGCCGGTCTTCTGCGAATACAGAATGTGGGCATGCTCGCGCGAAACACTGCGATTGATCTCATTCTCTTCCGTGAACGCCAGGTCATTGCGCCGCGAAGGCCCCGAGCCGCGATACACTTCGGCCGTTCTTCCGATATTTGTTCGCGCTTTCTCGAGCGAAATGTCGGGCCGGTTCGCGATTCCGTGTATCACCGTCAACTTCGCGGGCCGCCGCGCGGGCAAGGCCGGTTGCGCGGCTTGCTTCGGTTGCATTCTAGTCTCCACCGACAGCCACTGTTCGCCTTCGAGAGGCAACACCGGAGTCGTGTGCACCTCAACTTGCAGATCGCCGGGGAAACGATAACTCGACCGCGCCAAGCTCGTTTTCAGTTCTTCGGCGAAATAGTTAGACAGAAATTCGCCCCCAAACACGCTCGCCTGCTCTTCCGGAACACCGCGTAATTCTATGCGAACGAGGTTATAGGGGAACACGTTCTTCCCGCTCGCGCGGTGGCTTTTCGCCTTCGCCGCATCCAGCACCGCCAGCCGGATTTCGGCGAGTTCGGGAGCGTCTTTGGAGAGCCGGTTGGCCCCGAACGGACTTTCGAAAATTGCTTTTCCGAGTTTTTCTATGACAGTTGTAATTGCCATACCGCTACATGATAAGTCCGAGCTGCCGCGCCGCTTCCACCAAATCGCGCGCGATCGGAGCGGCCAGCTTCGCGCCGTACCCGCCATGTTCTACCACCACTGCGAATGCGACGCGCTTATCGGCGGGGGCATCGTAAGGCGCGAAACCCGCAAACCAGGAATGCGGCTGGCCTTGATCGAGCTGCGCTGTTCCGGTTTTTCCGGCGACCTCTACGCTTACGCCCGACATGGCGGTCCGCGCGGTTCCGCTAGTCACTACCGACCGCATCGCTCTTGATAGGAAATCCGCCGAATTCGCCCGTCAGCAGCGGAATCGGAAGCAGCCGTTCGAGAGTTGCTCGCATCGATTATCCAGCGGCCCTCCGGCATCGAGCCGCCCGCCGCGATAGTAGCCGCAACGCGCGCCATCTGGAAAGGCGTCGCCAGCACCGGGCCTTGTCCATAAGCGGCGAACGGCAGCATTTGCTGAATATCTTTCAGATCGCCCGCCGGTATCCCCAGCAATCCGGCGGTATCGCGCAGCGCCTGCGCGCCGACGTTGTACACGCCCAGTTGTGCGAAGTAGGCGTTGCAGGAAACCGTGATCGCATTCGCCAGGTTCAGCGTGCCGTGCGCGTGATCGCCGATATCGTCGCGGATGGGCCTACGCCAGCCCGTAATGATAGTTCCGGACCGCCCACCGCCCAGATACCGGCACGCATAGGTCTGATGCATCACCTGCGGATTCAGACGCAGCGCTGCCATCGCAGTCACGAGTTTGAACGTAGACCCGGGTGGATACTCGCCATAGCGCGCGCGATCCAGCAGCTCATCCGGCGTTCGCCGCTTCGCCAGATCTGCGGTTCGGGCCAGCTCACCAGCGCCAGTACATCGCCGCTGGCGGGATTCAGAATAACCAACGCACCTTTCTTGCCGGCAGGTTGCAAACGGGACTTCAAAATCTCTGTAGCTTTGAGCTGTAGCCGGATATCGATGGTGGTGTGGATGTCGCGGTCGCGCGCGAGCAGCGCCTTTACCAGAGGATTGCCGTGCCGATGCCGATACCGCACAACCGGCGCAAGCTCGTCGTAATTCGCGTAACCTTGCAAGTGAGCATTGGAATCGTGCTCAATGAGCGAAGCATTGCTGGCATGAAACTTCTCGCCGGTGCGCAAATCGCCGAGCAGATGCAGCATCGCTGCGCCGAACGGATACTGCCGGTTGTCCATGCGCGAGCAGCACTCGTCGAGCGAAATGCCTAAGCGCTCATAATCCGACCGACGCCGTTCCAGTTCAGTCCAACTGCTGGTGGCGAGCAGCACGCCATTGCGGTCGTAAATATCGCCGCGTGGAATACTCGCTGCCAGAAGGTTCAGCCGTGGATTGCGCTGCGGCCGTTTCACGCCGTCCGCCGTAAACACCAGCGAATTGCGAACCATTAATTCTTGGTCTTGAAACGCCTGCAGATAAACAGCGCGAGCGCCGAGCGCAACGCCACAAACGCCCAGCGCGGCCATCGCAACGCGGGCCGGCACGCGAAACAGCGGCTCGACCACCGGCTCTGCCGGCCTCTGGTTCGAGATACCCGCCAGCACTGCGAAAATGGCGAAATTCGCAAGCATGGCCGTATTGCCGGAGCTGAGAAACGGAGAGACCACGCCCGAAAGCGGAATCGCGCCCAGCGCGCCGCCCGAAATCAGCAGCATCTCGAGAGCGATCAGCGTCCCGAATCCTGCGCTCAGAAACATCGCGTACTCGTCCGGGGCCCGCAGCGCAATGCGAAACGCGCGCTGCACCAGCAGTGCAAACAGCAGCAAGATCGCAAGCACGCCCGGCAACCCCCATTCCTCCGCGATAGCGGGCAGCACCAGGTCGGTGTGGCCGGCCGGGATCACGCCCGGATCGCCAAGTCCCGCCCCGGAGCCCCACGGACCGCCCGTGGCAAAAGCCCACAGCGATTGCGCCAACTGATCGCCGCCTCGCACATTGTTGTCCCAGGGCGACAGCCACATCGAAACGCGATCGGCTACCGTGTGCGGCGCGTCGAGATGGTAGCCGATCGTGACGCCCGATACGAGCAAGACGATCCCAAGCAATGCCAGTCCGGCATGACCTCGCGCTATCGCGAACAGAATCAGAAAAAGAAATCCGATGACGAGCGCCGGCCCCATATCTTTCAGTAGGAAGAAGAGCGCCAGCGCGCAAGCCACCGCGCACATCACCGGAAGAGCGTGGCTCACGCGCGGCAATTCAAGCCAGCGCAGCCAGCGCGGAACGAATTTCTTCTGGTGCAGGTCGCGCAGGCGTTCCCAATTGTGCGCGAAATAGCCCGCCAGAAAAAAGACGATCAGCACCTTGACGATTTCAACCGGTTGAAATGGTCCCAGGTTCACTTTGGCATCGCTGCCCGTCGGACCCGAGCCGAATTTCCAAAGCGCCAGAAAAAGAGCGAAGGCGGCCAGCAGCGGCGTGTAAATCCAGCGCGCGAAATTGCGATATTGAAACGGCCGGAGCAGCGGAAGCAGCAGAATCGCGCAGCCGAGCACCACTCCCGCCGCGAATTTCTTGAATTCGAGAGTGTCGCGCAGCGGGTCGCGCAGGCTGACCATCAGCATCAGCCCGAAGCCGGTCAGCACATGCAGAGCGGGCAGAATGGCCGCGTCCCCGCGGAATCTGCGCCAGCGCCAGGCGAAGTGTACGACCCAAAATGCGGCGATGTAAAGTCCGGCCCAAAGCACAAAGACATGCAGGAATTCTCGTGGCGTGCGAACCACCAGCAGCGGCTTCAGCTTTGTCAACGGAAGGTGCAGGCGAGCGATTGCGCCCACATTAGGTAAAGGACGGCGGCGCTCGATGATGGTCCAGATGCGCTCGGCAACTGCTTCGCGCTCCTCCGGTGTTGGGAAGATCTGCAGGGCGGGCAGCAGTTGTTGCGGCCCGTTCACTGCGTTCAGGTTCAGCAACTCGCCGCTCAGCCAAACGTTTTTGCAAGTCGCCGAAATCCTGCGTCTTCCTCGACGAAGACCAAAGCCAGACCGCAGGCTACGAACAGCGAAGCGGCGATCAGCCAAAAGAGCTCGCGCCGCCGTTCAATCAGCTTCGATTTCTGCGCAAGCTCGAGTTCGAGAGCAAGACTGTTGTCCCAGGATTTCGTTACTGCCATCGCCGCACGCCCGGAGAATGTTTTGTATAGCGCGGCCGCCGAGTCACCAGATGGACATTCTCCATCTGCAGCTTGGATTGCTCTTCGCCGTCCTGATGAAGCTGTTCGAGATTCGTACTGACGTTGGAGAAGCCGACGATGGGCTCATAAAGCGTGCGCGCGCGTTCCATATCGTCGCGCGCCAATTGCAGCCATTTGGCGCGTTCGGGTTTTGCGCTGGGCGGAGCGCGCTTGGCGCGGGCGAGTTCCGCTTCCGCGCGAAACAGATAGCCGTCGGCCTCCTGCTCGTTCTCTGGCGGCCCGAGTTTGTAACCCAACTGCTCGGCCAAGTGAAATTCCGCTACCGCGCGCCCGACATTGTGAAGCTGATACACGAAAATGCGAGCCAGCCCGAGATGAGGATCAGGCACGCGCGGCAGATACCATTCCGCCTGCTCAAATTTGTAGATCGCTTGCGCCGTATCGGGGCGGCTGCGGTTCAGATCGAGATAGCCGGTGCAAAGCGCCAGCTCTCCTTTGGCTTTGGTATTGAATGGATCGATCTCCAAAGCGTGCCGCAGGCACAAGCTGGCGCGCGCCAGATCGGGGCGCGGCAGCGGCCGGCCGGCGGTGTGGAGGTAAGCGTAAAGAATGTCGCCCGCAGCCGCGATCAGGTGATCGCGCATGGCCGGCATTGAGCGGGTCGACAGACCAGTAGACGCCCAGAAAATGGTTGCTGCTTTTCAGATTCTGGTAGAGATTCCAGTCCGCGGCGAGGGATTGCGTACTGTAATGCGCGTAGTCTTTGGGAGCGCGCAGCCGTGCGGCAGCAGCCGAAAAGCGGTAATACGAGCCGATCGGTATAAACAGCAGCAGCCCGGCCAGAATTCCCGCGAGCAGCGCGACGAGATTAGGAAAAACCGTCCAGGCTTTGAGCCAACCAAGCGGCCTTTTCGCCACCGGGCGCGGCGAATCGAGCCGGCGTTTTTCGAGCGTGGCGTTCGTAAACCAGGGCGTTTCGCGCTCGCGCTCCGCAACCGTTTGCCGCCGCGCCAGGAAAGCTTCCAGGTCGCACGCGAAGGCGTCGGCGGACGTGTAGCGCCGCTCCATATCCCCCGCGAGCGCCTTGGCGACAATCGCTTTCAGCGGGGCGGGGCAATGCGCCGGAAGAGCGCGCGGCGGCCGCCGCGATTGGATTAGCGTTTCGAGCCTGCGCGTGTCCTGCGCCTGATAGGGCGGCGCGCCCGCCAGCATTTCATACAACGTGACGCCGGCCGCCCATAAATCCGAGTGCGCATCCACCTGCGATTTGCTGATTCGCTCCGGCGAGCAGTAACTCGGGCTGCCCAAATTATGATGCGTCAGGTTGCGCGTGGAGCTGATGAGCTTCGCAATACCGAAATCCAAAAGCCGCAGCGTATCGCCCGCGCCGATTTGAATGTTGGAGGGCTTGATATCGCCGTGCACTACCGCCGTCTGTCGCCCATTCACGTCCTCCACGAACGAATGCAGACTCTTGAGCTGGCTGCAGATTTCCGCGGCATAGCGTACCGCGCGCTTTGCTTCTAATCTGCGCTCGGCCTGCAGAATTTCGGCCAGCGTTCTTCCGTCGCAATATTCCATGACGACGAAGAAACAGCCGCTCTGCTCGCCGTACTCATAAACCTGGAGAATGCGAGGGTCGAGCTCGTGCAGCCGCGCTTGCAGCGCCGCGCCGCGTTTTTCGGCATCGATGATGATTTGCGTATGCTCGTCGCGCGCGTGTTCTATGAGCTTTAAGACCACGCGCCGGTTTAGCGCCGTGTCATCCGCCAGGTAGACGTCGGTCATGCCGCGGCTCAGCTTGCGCAGGATTTCGTATTTACCGAACGTCTGAAAATGCAGCATGACTAGGCCTATCGCAAGAATCTCGGAAGCAGCAGCCCGGCTGCCAGGCAGAGCGCGATTCCCAGAACGATTCCGATCAGCAGCCAGAGCGCGTTGCGTATGCCGCGCCGCCAGCGGCCCGGACCGCTTCGCATTCGCGTAATGGCGTGCCGCGGCCGCGAATCGAGCAGCGCATTCGACTGGCTGCCCAGGAATTCGGGTCCGGCAACGAACACCACGCTGATATTATCTTTGCCGCCCGCTTCGTTGGCGGCTTCGATAAGCTGCTGCGCGGTCGCGTCGGGATGGCCGTCATAGCGCTCGAGGATGGAGCTGATTTCGGTGGAAGTGAGTGCGTCGCTCAAGCCGTCGCTACACAAAAGAAGAGCGGCGTCGGGGCGAAACAGGAACTTCCTGGTTTCGATAAACTGCGCATCTTCGGGCGAGCGTAGTTGTGAGCCGACATCGCGAAACACTTCATTGCGGCGCGGATGCCGCATGGCCTGAGTTTCCGTAAGCTCGCCCTGATCCTCCTGCTCGCCAACCGGCGAATGGTCGGAAGTGATCTTCCGCAGGTTGCCGTTCCAGGCCAGATACAAGCGCGAATCGCCGACATGTCCCACCGTGACGCGATCTTCCTGAGCGACCGCGAGCGTCAAAACGCAGGCCATGCCGCGGTACGCGTCGTTTTGTTCCGCCAGCTCATAGATGCGGTTGTTAGCGTCCGTGATGACGTGCCGGATCTGGGCCTCGGCCTCGCCATTCGCGTCGAAGCAAGCCATCCCATTTTCAATCGTGCGGAGCGCGGTTTCCGCGGCGGTTTCCCCAGCCGCGTGGCCGCCCAGGCCATCGATTACCAGGAAAACGCCGCGTCCTTCGTCGGCCCACACGCGATCTTCGTTGAGCGGCCGCTGGAGGCCTGGGTCGGTAGCGACGGCGGCGCGCCATGCGGTTGCGGTCTTCATGGCTATTTCCGTAGTTCGAAAGCGAGCGTGAGCACTTCACCCACGCCGATTTCCGCGCGGCTGGGCAGAAGTTCTTCCACGCTCTTGCGCAGCCGTTTGCCATCCAGCCAGGTTCCGTTGGTGCTCACATCGACAATGAAAAACGCTCCGCTGGCTGGATCGCGCCGCAGAATCAGGTGCTCCCGCGAGACTTCGTCGTTGCTATAGAGCGCAAGATCCATCGCCTGGCTATCTCCGCCACGGCCAATGCGCACCTGGTTCTGAGTCACCAGAAAAAGCTGCGGGCCGGAATCGTCTTCGTAGCGTATTTCCGCGTAGACGGGCTCCGCTGCGCGCTGCAGTTCCAGGCGCTGGCTGGTGGTGCGATGCCCCGCTACCGAAGGCTCGCGCTCCATCAGCGTGGTCTTGGTACCGCGGAAACCGGGCTCGGCCGTCTCATTCAGCTCGGAGTGAATTTCGACGTCGCCGTGCGGAACTTCGCTCTCTGGTAAAAATTCGAGGCTCCAATCGCGGCAGGCGATTTTATATTCCTTGGCCGTTTTTCCGCGGCGCAGTCCAAAGCCTTTACGATTGCCGTTCAATTCCGCGACACGGGCGCGCATGGCGCGGCGCGCATCCTCGGCAATCAGGTCGAAAACGCCGCGCAGAATAGCGTGATCGTCCGGGTTTAAGTAGATGGTGAATACGCAGGGCAGGAGAACGGTGTACGCCATTTCGAAGCGGCCCAATTCCATGTTGCGGATGAGCTCTCCGATAATGACGGTCCCGTTCAACTTGGGATCGCTGAGCTTTTCGGTGTGGTGCGCCAACCCCGCGCTCCTCCCTCTCCTCTTCGAGTGACGTTCAGCCGAGGGCACGGTTGCACCTGCGCTCCCCGCCAAGCGCTTTCTCAAAACTTCTTAATAATTCGGCCGCCGCTTCCTCCGGCCGCCCTCCGTTGTGTTGATCCTACCTCACTCGCGATGAGTGTGATACTTATTCCCACATGGCAGAGCGCAGCAGAGGAGGTTGGACATCCAGGGCCGCGTGAGGATCGACAAATGGCTCTGGGCCGCTCGATTCTTCAAAACGCGCGCGCTCGCTACCCGCGCCTGTGAACTCGGCAGGATCCGGTGCAATGGACAAGAAGTCAAGGCCTCGCGCGAAGTCCACGCGGGCGACCTCTTGCAAGTGAAAAACGACTCCGGCGATTTCCAGTTGCAGGTTCTGCTGCTGAGCGAAATGCGCGGCCCCGCGGCAGTTGCGCAGACGCTCTATCTCGAAACAGAGGCGAGCAAGGAATTGCGGCTGAAGTTGGCAGAAGAGCGCAAAACGATGCCGCATTTCGAAGCCTCGCGCGAAGGCAAGCCATCGAAGCGCGACCGGCGTGAGCTCGACCGGTTTCGAGGTAGAGGTTGAGAATCTTTACTTCCCGCCGCCGAAGTGAATGGACGATTCCGCTCCATAACGCCGGTAGTTCCGGAACTCGATCTCATTCCGCACGAGATGCCGTTTGTGTTCTCGTACCGTTATCGTTCCAGCGACCGGCAATAAATAATCGTGATCGTTAATGCCGATATAGGCGTAATCCATCGCGATCAATGACGAATGGATCGGAAAATCGGGAGGCAATCCGTCAGCCTCCAGGGTCAGCCGGCGCACTCCGCGTGTGGCGCTATCGATATATACCAGGCCATGGAAGCCGGTCTTGATATGGTGGCCGTTGCTGGCGGTGATTCCGTACATGGAGTTCTCTCTCGCGACGCGATATTGGAATACCTGAACGGTTCCATTCGCAAGCGCGCCGGTTTCCTTCCAGTGGAAATCGGCCTTTGCGCCGGGACTGAATACGGCATTGAGCAAGGCGCCGAATTCTCCGTAGGAGATGGTTCCCTGCAGATCCGCGTGCCCAACATCGCTGTGAACACCATTGACTTCGAGCGTAGTTCGACGCTCCACCTTATCGTGATACCGCAGAAGTTCGGCAATACTGTCCTTATGCCGCCACTTTCCCGCGCCCGTCGGGTCAACCGAACGGTCCGTCACTTCAACGCAGATGAGATTCGGCAGCGAGTCCGTGTAGTCGGATGCGCGTTGTCTTGCGCTCGCGACGATAGCCCGCAGTTCTGCGGCAGGGGGAGGCGCCACCGCGCTCGCGGCGGGCGTAATTACCAGAAGCTTGCTCTCCTTTAATGAGGTGGGAGAGAGAGACACGGCCGATTCGGGCAAGGCCCCGGCCCCATCGGCCGGCTTCGCGGAAGCGGAAGCCGATTCAGGTCGTTCCAACATGAATGGAACACTGCGCGTCACCGTATTGCCGCCCTGCGTCACGATGGCCGCTGCCTGATAACTGCCGGCAGGAAGGGATTTGGTCTGGAGGGATGCCATGTGCGCCGTGAGCTCGCCCGCGGTGCTCGGGTGCATTGGTAACGATACGCGTCCGATTGATTTACCACCTTTACGCAGCTCCAGCTCGAGCTTGGGCTTTTCGGAAGAATGAGGATCGGGATAGATCAGGAAAAATAGCGAAACGTCTTTAGCGTCGAGCGGCACCTGTCCGGAAAGATTTGGAATTATCAGCCGGTCGCCATATCGAAGCGGTTCCGTGGGATCGGCTCCGGCTGAGAGCGGCTCAGTCTGGCGCACCAGCATTACATCGCTTAGAGCCGGACCACTCGACGAAGCTGGTATTTCAAACTTCGTACGCTGCGCGCCCACTTCTCCGTTGTTACGATCCATCACTACCGTCTCGAGAATGTACTGGCCGGGCTCGGCGGTAAAGTGGCGTTCGAGAGTGACAGTTTCCGATCGCGCGCGCTGCTCCATCTCTAATGCGCCTTGCCGTGGAATATCCTCGCTGAAATAATCGACAATCGCGCCCGAGCTGTTTCTGATCTGCGCAAGTATGGACAGATGCGCGGCAAAGAGGTTCGTATTCGGGTCTTGACGGATTTCGACGTCACTCAGAGGCGCCTCGACGACTACCGAATTTTCGTTGCCAAAGGCTGTGTCTCCAAGATGCAAAATCGCGGCGCGAAACTCCAGATCGGAGGGCAACTGCGCTGCACTCAAAACTTTTAACAGCGGCTCTTCAAACGGTCGAATACCGGATTCGCCGGGTGGTAGCGCGAAATAGCCCGTTGGCGCTTTTACGATGAGACCGGGACGCCGCGGTTTTATGCTCACGCTGCGAAAGCGGCCATCTTCCTCAGCGGCGGGAACGTAGGAGACTTCATAGTACGTCGTCAAATCTTCCAGCATGTGCCGGAGTGGTTTTCGCGGATTCTCCGCGCTCGCAATATAGATGCCTCCAGTGCCTGCCGACAGATTTGCGAGCGGCCCACGATTCGCCGTGGCGACATTCGTTTCTATCCGCCCCATCTGCTCGCCCATGCTCGTTTGCATGCCGCCTGTCACCAAAACATTTCCGGGGGAGGGTTGCGCGCCGCCCCCCGCTTGCACCGAGTTGCCTGGCGACTCGCCCGCCGCGTGCATGGCGCCGGCCATGGAAATCGCGGCCATGAGGCCCTGCGTGGCTTTAAAATCGAGGCCCTGTACATCCAGCGCATAGATACTCACGCCAGAGCGGTTCGCCGAACTGACAACAGACTTCAGCATGTTTGTTCCGCTCGAATCGAGTTCAAGCCCCTGCGCGAAATAGACCACGGCTTTTCTTCCGGCGATCCGTTGTTGGGCGCGAGCCAGAGCCAGCAAGCCCGATAGCGCCGGGTTTGCATGCCGATCCTGCGCGATACGCTGCGATTGCTCCAGTGCCGTGAGCATCACTTGAGCCATCGTCCGGTTCTCGGGCGCCGAAACCGCACCGCGTGCTGCTTGAACCAGCTCCTTCTCGGCGGCAGCGCTTTCCTTCGCTGGATCGCCTTTGCCTTTTCCAGTCGCCATGCCAATCGCCGCTTTCAGCGCTTGGCGATCGGAAGTAAATTCCTGGAATAAGCGAAGCCGTCCCTCCACTTCGACCACGGCGAATGAGATGCCGTTCGACGGAGCCAGCTTTAAAAGCTGCATAGCGGCATCGCGGGCCTGGCGTGCAGCCGCCGGTTCCAATCGATCGAACACAAGCGTCACCAGGTGACCGCCGGGCGATCCGTTTACAAAGCGGAGATCCGAAATTTTTGCGGGCGAGCCGTCATCGAAAATCTGCAGGTCGCCAGCCTTAAGATCGGAAACCGGTTTTCCCTTCCTGTTTCGAATCGCCAGATCGAGCGAAACCTCTTCGACTTTAGTGACGATTGCGGCGGCCGGCGTACTGGAATTGGCTGCCGCGCGTTCGGTTTGCGCGTACGACCAGGACGGCCAAAATGCCAATGCCGCCAAAGCAGGCAGCGCAACCATAAGTCTCATTGAAGGGCTATTTCTCGCGGCAGGGGTGCCGTGTCCATCGCTCATGATCGCACGATTTACGCCTGTTAAGCCTGAGCGGCCTGATTACCGGCTCACCGTTCGCTGTCGAGCATTTTCATCTGGCGTTCGTCGTAACGGGAGCCGGCTACCGCCGATGCTGGAATCGCCTGTTCAATATGCGCGACATCGTCAGCTGTCAGCCGCACCGCCAGCGCACCCAGCGCGTCGTCCAGTTGCGTTCGGGTTCGTGCGCCGATAACCGGGACAATGGCGTTGCCTTTCGCGAGCACCCACGCAATGGCGAGTTGGGCGGGACGAATTCCTTTTTCGGCCGACAGGGTGTTCAACGTTTCCACCAGCCTGCGGTTTCGAATTGCATTCTCTCCCGTGAAGCGCGGTAAATGAGCTCGAAAATCGCCGCTCTGCGACGGAATGGAGCCGCTGAGCAGCCCGCGCGAAAGGACACCATATGCGGTAATTCCAATACCGAGTTCTTGCAAGACCGGAAAGATACGGTGTTCAGGATTGCGGCTGATAAGCGCGTACTCGATCTGCAGATCGACGATGGGATGAATCGCGTGCGCGCGCCGGATGGTCTCGGGCCCGGCCTCCGATAACCCAATGTGCCGAACATAACCGGCCTTGACCAGATCGGCAATGGCCCCGATGGTCTCTTCAATGGGAACAGCCGGATCCAAACGCGCCGGACGATAGATATCTATATGGTCGACCCCAAGCCGGGTCAAGCTGTAGGCCAGCGAATTTTTCACCGCGGCAGGGCGTGCATCGAACCCAAGCCAGGACGCATCGGGACCGCGCAGCGCGCCAAACTTCACCGAGAGGAGCGCCGCATCGCGCCGGTCTTTCAACGCGCGGCCGATCAGAAGCTCGTTATGCCCCATGCCATAGAAATCGCCCGTGTCGAGGAGATTGACGCCGTGGTCGAGGGCCGCATGGATGGTGGCAATGCTCTCCTTCTCGTCCGAGTGGCCATACGCTCCCGACATGCCCATGCAGCCGAGAGCTAGCGGAAATACCTTCGGACCCGCGGAGCCCAGTTGGCGGAATGCGGTGCCGTTGTGTTCTGTCCATTGCGCCATGGCTGCTAACGCCGGTAGATCTTGCCATCCTTCATAACAAACGAGACCCTCTCGACCGCGCTAATGTCCTGCAAAGGGTCGCCGTCTACCGCGATCGCATCGGCGAAATAGCCGGGCTTCAGCTCGCCGATTTGTCCCTGCCACCCGAGCACTTTGGCGCCATTCAGCAGATCGGCTTGCAAGACGGCTAGCGGTTTCATTCCGTACTTCACCATCAGCACGAATTCGCGCGCTTGCGTCCCGTGCGGGAAAGGCCCCACATCCGAACCAACCGCCATAGGAACACCGGCCGCAAGCTGTTTCCGGAATTGCTGCGCGTGATAATCGAGCATCTCGCGCTCGAGTTTCCCCGCGGCGGGTGTAGCGGCGTGATCGGCGAAATACTCGGCGATGGTGAAGGTAGGAACGGCCGGGATTTGCTTTTCCCGCATGATGCGCATGGTCTGATCGCTGAGCTGGTAGGCGTGATCGACGGCCATGACGCCAGCTTCGGCGGCGTATAGCGCACCCGGTTCCCCAGTCGCGTGGACGCCAACGCGCTTGCCTACGCGCGCCGCTTCCTGAACGGCGGCGGCGAGCTGGGCTTCGGTGAACTGATAGGGCGTCGAGAACTGGCCGTTGCTAAATCGATCCCGGCCGGTTTCGTACATTTTGACGAAATCGGAGCCTTCCTTAAACTGCTCGCGAATCACCTCGACAATTTCAAAAATGTTATTAGCATAGGTGGCGTTCGACAAAACATGCTGGGCCGGGTTGAAATGGATGGCGTCTTCGTGCCCGCCCAGAATGTCGACCGCGTTTCCGCTGATACGCAGCCGCGGTCCGGGAATGAGTCCTTTATTAATGGCGTTGCGAACTGCCGTATCGGCCGACCCGGCTCCTTCGGTCCCCATGTCGCGTTCGGCGGTAAAGCCGGCCATCAGGTCGTCCCTTGCGGCGAGGGTGGCCAGGACAGTGCGTTCGGGAACCGATTCTTCCACGGTCTGCAGGTCTTCGGCCCCCGGATGCAGGAACAGATGCACGTGCGCATCGATCAGACCGGGCAGCAGAGTCCGATCCCCTAACTGGATTACTTCAGCGCCCGCCGGACGGCGCACCGAAGACCCCACTTCGGTAATGCGTTCGCCTTCCACCAGCACCTCGCCCGGAGTGAGCATCCGCCCCGACTCGATCTCCAGCAAGCGCGCGGCATGCAGGACGAGAGCGCTGGGCGGCGGTTGGGGCGCTTGCGCAAAATATGCAGCGGAAGGACACAGCACATTAATAAGCAGACACAGGCGAACAGGCGGCGACAGCAGCTCATAGGGGCGAAGAAGCTTAGTCCTTGAACGTTCTTTGGCGCAATTTACGGATGAATAGCGACCGAATACACTGGGAAAACTCTCAGGAATTCGAGATGATAAGCGAAATTATCAGCCAGCTTACCGATAGAAAGGCGGTTCTATCGGGATCCTATATTTAAGTGCAAAAAAATCGCTTCGCGAGCCGGGGCTTCACGGCTCCTGGACCTTAGACAGTGACCGGCGAAAACAGTTTCCCGCATCCTGCGGGTTCTGGGACTTTTCGGCTGCTTACCGGGTCGATTATCGTGTTCCATTTGAAGGAATTTGGCTATCTTACGGGTGAGGGCCAAAAGAGACACCGCGAGAAATTCGCGAGCCCCAAATTTGAGTAGTTGGTTTTTATAACGGAGGATACAATGAAGTTTAAATTTCTTACATCTTTGGGAACGGCCCTGGCGTTTGTAGCGTTCACCGCCGTCTCCACTCAAACGGCTAAAGCGGACATTATCACCAGCTTGGCGGGCCAGAGCGCCAGCGGCGGAATGTACAACTACACTTTTTCCGTGCTATTAACCGGCGACGAGGAAGTGAACACCAGCTTGCCGTATGCCCAGTTCGGAACTCTGTACGACCTGAGCACAAGTTCTGTAAGTCCGACGAACGTGACCGGCCTGCTGGCCACCGATTTCACCTTCGCATCTGCGCCAACAAACACCAACGCATATCTGACGACTGTGCCGGACTCGGCAACCAGTTGGAATCTGCGCTATACGTTTAACGGGTCGCCGATAACGGGACCGCAGGCCCTGGGTACCTTCATGGTTTCTCTGCCGACGGCGCTGCCGAGCATGGTTTTCTACGACGGCGAGGCTGGGAAGAGCACTGGAACCCCGGGCAATGAAACCGGCAACGCCGGTTCAATCAGCATTTCGAGTCCGTCCTCCGGCGTTCCCGAGCCCGCGTCCATTCTTCTGATGGGCGGAGGGTTACTGGGAATAGGGTTCATCGGGCGGCGGCGGTTCGCCAGAAAGACCAACGCTTAACCTTTAACTAACACCGAAAAACCTCTAAGACGCGACGATTGGCCGGGTGCGCGAAAGTGCCCCCGGCTTTTCGTGTCTCTACGAACTTTTACTGAGACATTTCACGACCACGAGCGCCTATTTGCTAGTGAGTAGCTCAGGGCACACAAAGTTCACCCGTGTTCTGCAAGCTACGCATACACCATAAAGAAGCGTTCGGAGGTTTTTGGATGTCTCGGTTCTCTCGTCTGTTTTTGAGTGGGGCGGCACTGTTCGCGCTTGCCGGCCCGTTATTGGCGCAATGGCCAGCGCCTGCCAACTTCGGATCGGTTGCGGTCGGAAGCACGGGGCAGCAGACGGTTACGTTTACGGGCGTACCGGCTAATACCAGCTTTTCGGTGTACACCGGAACGGATTTTTCCATCGCTCCGGCCGTCTGTACGGGCGGAAATTGCTCGATTTTGGTTACTTTTACCCCGCAACACCCGGGTCTGCGTCAGGGCGCAATTACCGCCTCGAGTACGGCGTCCGGACTGCTGGCGGTGGCGTTCTTATACGGGACGGGAACGGCTCCGCAGGTGGCCGTAGCGCCGGGCGTGACATCGACGGTGGTGAGCAGAGCCAGCAGCTTGCTCGGGTCCTCTGCGGTTCTCGGCGGGATGGTGGTGGCCGCACCGTATGTGATCGTGTCCGATACCCACGGAAATGTCGTGTACTCGGTGAATATCAATACCGGTGCGGTGACAGTGTTCGCGGGCAACGGCACACAAGGCGACACCGGAGATTCGGGCCTGGCCACGGCGGCGGAGTTGAATGCGCCGCAAGGGCTGGCAGTCGACGCGCTAGGCGACTTGTATATTGCCGACACCGGCAATAACGTAATCCGGAGGGTGGACGCTTTTTCAAATCACATCACCACGGTTGCCGGCACCGGGACGGCGGGAAATGCCGGCGACGGCGCGGCAGCCGTCAGTGCGCAGTTGAATGGCCCCACGGCGCTTTCCGTGGATGCGGTTGGAAACCTGTATATTGCCGATACCGGCAATAACCGGATTCGCGAGGTGATGGCGGTGAACGGCCAGCTTACGAGCGCCAGCCAGATCGTGAACTTCGCAGGCAACGCCAACGCAACGGCTGGAGCCACTGGCGACGGCGGTCTAGCCACCAGCGCGGGGCTGAATGCGCCCATGGGGATTGCGCTTGACGCGGCCGGAAATCTTTTCATCGCGGATTCAGGCAACGCGGTAGTACGCGAAGTCAGCGGCGGCAACATAAATAGATTTGCCGGCACCACCGGCAGCGCTGGATTCTCGGGTGATGGCGCAGCAGCTACCAGCGCGCAACTGGACGTACCGGCCGGCGTTGCGGTTGATGCGGCAGGGAATGTCTACATCGGCGACAAAGGTATGGACGTGATTCGCGAAGTGGCGGGCGATTCCGCCCATTTCATCTCCACCATCGCGGGTACGCATGGCACCGCGGGAGATTTGGGAGATGGCGGTCCAGCTACCAACGCGACCTTGAACGCTCCAACCATGATGGCGGTGGACCAAGCGGGGAACGTTTATGTCCTCGATTCGGGCAACTTCGCGGTGCGCGAGATCACAGCCGCGCCCGCGCCGGTTACTTTCCCCACAACGGCATTGGGAAGCTCCAGCAGTCCGCTTACGTTGACGGTTTCGAACACCGGTAACGGAGATCTGACCGTCAATGCGGCCGCTTTGACCGGTCCCTATTCACAGACCGGCGGCACCTGCTCTTCTTCAGCGACAACCACGCTGCACGCGGGCGACAACTGTACCATCTTGATCACCTTCGCGCCGGTGAGTGCCACCGCTACCACGGGAACCGTGGCGATCACGACCAATTCCTTGAACCAAACCAGCACGCAACAGTCGATCGGCCTCAGTGAAGCGGGCGGATTGCATTTCGTGGCGATTACCCCGTGCCGGGTGATCGATACGCGCAATCGCGATTCATTCAGCCAGACGTTCCTGACGGGTGGAACCGAGCGCGACTTCCCCATACCGGGCAGCGCGAATATTACGACCGCGAATTGCCCCGGGGTGACAATTCCGGCCACCGCGGCGGCCTATTCGATGAACGTCACGGTAGTGCCACACGGCAAGCTCAGTTTCTTGACCGTCTGGCCAACCGGACAAACGCGGCCAATTGTCTCGACTCTCAACTCCGACGATGGGCGGATCAAATCGAATGCTGCGATTGTCGGCACCGATACAAACGGGAGTATCAGCGTGTTTGCTACGGATGATACGGATCTGGTGGTCGACGTAAACGGCTATTTCGTGGGAGCGGCCGACGCCAACTACAACACCACCGATCTCGAATACTATCCGGTGACTCCCTGCCGCGTTGCGGATACGCGCAACACGAACGGCGCGCTGGGAGGCCCTGCCCTGACCCTCCATGGCCAACGCGATTTCCCGATTCTTACCAGCCCGTGCGCCGGCACGATTCCCAACACTGTGAAGGCGTATTCGCTCAATATCGCCGCGGTACCACAAGGCGGCAACCCGTTGATCTACTTGACGGCTTGGCCGACGGGATCGCAAACGCCGCCGGTGGCTTCCTCGTTGAACGCGGTCACCGGAGCCATCACTTCGAACGCCGCGATCGTACCGGCCGGATCGGATACTAATCGGAGCGTTTCGATCTACGCCAGCAACGCGACCGACGTCGTGATCGATATCAACGGCTATTTCGCGCCTCCTGGATCCGAGCGGCTTATCGCTCTATACTATGACGCCGTGCCGTGTGTTCGACACGCGGCTCTTGCTCCCACCCACGCCGTTTACCGGCACGACCATTGCGAACTTCGTGGGCAGTACCTGCGCGCCGCCGAGCGTGGCCCAGGCCTACGTGGTGGGAGCAACCGTCGTCCCGCACAGCTCGTTATCGTATCTGACGCTATGGTCGCAAGGCGGAGCGGTACCGCTCGAATCGACGCTCAATGCCGACGATCAGACGATAACCTCGAACCTGGCGATTGTTCCTTCGACAACCGGCTCGGTATCGGCCTACGCCTCAAGCTCCACCGACCTGATCCTGGATATCTTCGGCTATTTCGCACCGTAATTTCTTGCTTCGAGTGCGCCAACCGATTGCCGATTGGCGCACTCGCACTATTGGATGATCAACGCTGCGGCCGCGCCGCTGAGCCTGCCGGCAACGGCATTGGGAAATACCGCCCTGCGATCCTGACTTTTTCGAGCACGGGCGATACACCCCGCATCATGAATGCGGCCAGTTTCACGGGTTATTATTTGCAGATCGGCCGCACCTGCTCGTCATCCGCGACTACCACGCCGGTTCCTGGAAACAGCTGCAGAATTGCCATCACCTTCGCCCCGAAAGGCACCACCGGCATCACGGGAACGGACGGCTCATGTCAATGAAAAAGCAAACGCTTTCATCTTTGTGCCGCGGATTTAACACTCGGGCACAAACTGGCACTGCCCTTTTTGCCCCTCCAGGCCGTGCAAGCGCTTCCAGAAATCGTTGATTCCGCGCCCGTCCGGATGTAGAATTGTACCGGCTTCCCCTCCCCGCTGCTTATGAAGAAGAAATCGGATGTGATCATCTCCCGCAGGAGCTTGCTTGCCGGCGCGGCCGCTCTGGGCTGCGCGCGCCTTGCTGCGCAAGACTCGCATTCGGCTCAGCGGAACGGCATCCAATCGCCCCGCGATTATCCCGTCCGGCCGGTGCCCTTCACTGCCGTACATCTGGACGATGTCTTTTGGGCGCCGCGCATAACGACCAATCGCACCATTACCATCCCGTTTGCTTTTCACAAGTGCGAAGAAACCGGACGCGTCGATAACTTCGTTCGGGCGGCGAAAGCGCTTCGCGGAGAACCGGTCGACCGCACGATTCCCGCATACCCTTTCGACGACACCGATATCTACAAAGTCATTGAAGGTGCTTCCTACACCTTGAGCGTTCAATACGACGCCAAACTCGACGCCTATATCGATAGCCTAATTGTTAAAATCGCCGCGGCGCAGGAGCCCGACGGATACCTATATACCGCGCGCACGATTGATCCGCAGCACCCGCATAAGTGGGCCGGCAAGGAGCGCTGGAGCCAGGAGGAAGTACTAAGTCATGAGTTATACGATCTCGGCCACCTGTATGAATCGTCCGTAGCGCATTTCCAGGCAACCGGAAAACGTTCGTATTTGAATATTTCTCTCAAGAGCGCGGAGTTACTGTGTAACACCTTCGGCCCAGGCAAGCGGAAGATCTACCCGGGCCACCAGAACATCGCAATGGGTCTGGTGAAGCTATACCGTGTTACCGCTGACGAGCGCTATCTCAATCTGGCCAAATTCTTCCTCGATTCACGCGGCCCCGGTGGAGATTCTTACAACCAGGCCCATCTCAGAGTCGTCGATCAGCGGGAAGCGGTCGGGCACGCCGTGCGCGCTACTTACATGTATTCGGGAATGGCCGATGTAGCGGCCATGACCGGCGACGCGGCTTACATTCAGGCCATCGATGCTATCTGGGAAAACGTGGCCGCAAAAAAGCTATATCTCACCGGCGGCATTGGTGCGAGACGAGACGGCGAGGCGTTCGGCGCTAACTTCGAACTCCCCAACTTAACTGCCTACAACGAAACCTGCGCCGCCGTGGGCAATAGTTACTGGAATCATCGTCTTTTCCTTCTGCACGCCGACGCAAAGTACATCGATGTGATGGAACGCACGCTGTACAACGGCCTTATCTCCGGTGTGTCGCTTGACGGCAAGCTATTCTTCTACCCGAATCCGCTCGAATCGGTCGGCGATTATGCGCGAAGTCCCTGGTTTGGGGTAGCGTGCTGCCCCGGAAACATCACCCGCTTCATGGCGTCCGTGCCGGGTTACATGTACGCGTACAAAGCCGATACCTTGTATGTCAATCTGTTCGCTTCCGGCACTGCGGAGGTTGCGATGCGGGGCAGCCGTTCGGTCAAAATCACGCAGCAGACCCGCTATCCCTGGGATGGCAACATCCGGATCACGGTGGATCCCCGCCGGACGGGTCGATTTACACTCAACGTGCGCGTGCCCGGCTGGGCTCGGGACGAGGCGGTTCCCAGCGCGCTGTATCGCTTTGCGGAGCAGTCGTCCGCGCCTGTAACGTTGACCGTAAACCGGCGCGCAGTCCCATTAAAGCTCGACAAAGGATATGTGAGCCTCACGCGCCATTGGCGTTCCGGGGATGTGGTGGAATTGCATTTGCCCATGCCGGTGCGCCGCGTCATCGCCACCGAAGAGGTGGAAGCCGACCGCCAGCGTGTCGGCATCCAGCGCGGCCCCATCGTCTATTGCGCGGAGTGGCCCGATAACCCGCAAGGCAAGGTCGTCGAATTAGCTGTGCTGGGAGACTCGAATTTGAGCGCCGAATTTCGACCCGAACTCCTGAACGGCATCATGGTTGTAAAGGGCAACGGTCTGTACCTGCCGCAAGGCGGAGCGGAAAACGGAACCGAAAAGCCGGTCGAATTCACCGCCATCCCCTACTACGCCTGGGCCCACCGCGGCAAGGGCCAAATGATCGTGTGGATGCAAAGAAGCAACCCGCGCCCCAAGCGCCAACCGGTTTAAGCTCTCGATTGTCAGTTGACTCTGCCGAGGTATTTGTCCAACCAATTGAGCACTTCTTTCGATAGTTCTTGTTTGTTCTGGCTGACGTCGTGTGGAGTATCAAAGACCACGCGGCGCTTGTCTGCTGCCACTGTTCCGATCATGCGAAACATCGGTTCCTGCGCCCGATCGGGAGAAAAAGTGAAATCGTAGCGGCCATTGATCATCAATACCGGCTTTTTCAAACGCGGTGCGAAATTTACCTGATCTTCTGCCGGCAAAGTAGGCAACAGGAAAAATCCTCCGTCCAGGAACACCACAGCTCGGAGCCGGTCTTCGAGAGCCGTGAAGATGATACCGTCGGCCGCGCCCTGGCTCACCCCGAGATACGCGACCTTTCGCATATTAATGTCGGGCCGGGTTTCGAGATAGTCGAGCGAGCGCCCAATTTCCTTGGACTGTTCGGTAAGCCGATTGAGCCCGATGTATATCTCCCGGCATGATGAATGTACCCAAACGTTCGTAGGTTCCTTTGTAGATGGGGTAGACGAGTGCCCGCCCGCTCTGGATGATGTAATCCACGAACTGCAGATCGCCCAGATTCTGGCTGCTAGGCATCGTGTTCACGCGGGCGCTGGGAAAGAACAAAATGGTTTGATAGGGCGGCCGGACGTTCTTCGGGAGGAAAAGATAGAGCGGAAGGCGCTCATTGCCATATCCTGCATCGATCGTGATCTTCTGTTTGGTCCAATCGGTTGTATTCTCCACAATGCCTTCCGGCTTTGCGTTCAAAGCAATGTGATCGTAAGCGTACATGGTCCGGAGAGCCCGGAACACCTCGTCAGAGACCGGCTTGGTTTTTGCGAAGTCCCTCGTCTGCCGTATCACTGGCGCGACAGCACCGGAGGGAAGCGGCCCCCGATTGCGCACACAGCGGAAGCCATTCAAGGCCGAGCGGTCGAACGGCGGAAGCGCTTCTGGATCGTACGCCTGATACGTTTGCGTTCGCCACGCGCCCCCCAGGATGAAGCGCCGATCTCCATCGACGGCATTCCAACACCATTCCCTGACGTTGCCGCTCAGATCGTAAGTGCCATAAGGGCCGACTCCCGGAAATGTCCCCACCGGGACCGGCCCTCGCCCATTGAAATTGCTTTGATTGATTCGATAAACGACGAGGTCGGACGGAGCGACCTTGTACCATTGCACGAGCGTGGGCAGACTCTTCCCGGCGAAGACGCGCGTAGGCAGCGGCCTCATACCAGCTCACGCCGGAGACCGGATAGTTGGCCAGGCCGGGCGGAAAATGGCCGCCCTCCCAGGTAGAGGGCCCGGCGCGGCCCGTCGGATCGCGAAACAGATTCATGGCCTCCTGCCAGGTGAGTTCTTTGCCGTCGCGAATAAATTTTTCCTTCCAGTACTGCGGCTTGTCGTACCCGCCCCGGTCCACAAACTCCTGGTATTGGCGGTTTGTCACCTCAAATCGATCGATATCAAAGGCCGGCAGGTTATACCCAAACCCACCGACGAAATCGACAAACTCTCCCGCTACGCCGGCCGGAACCGTGTCCATACCAGCAGATGCGAGATGCGCTCCCAATGCGAACTCCATTGTGTTAGCCGTCTCGGGCGCGGCGATGAATTCTCCGGCGCCCGGTTTGGAGATTCTCCAGCGAAAGTAACCGTTTGGGACACGTACGTTTTTCAGCGGAGTCACGCCTAACGAGAACCAGGAGCCGGGCTTGACGTAGTCTTGAATTTCCACCTTCGCTCCCGCGGGCGTAGATGTTAGGGAAACGAGGCGGGTGGAGGATTGCGCGATTTTCGAGAGCTGGGCGTCGCCTGGCTGAATTTCCTCGGCCCTACGCAACAAGAGGAACGCAGCCAGCGGTTGATCGGCGGTAAGCCGGGAAATCTGGGGGATGGCCTGCTCGCGCACCCAGTGCCGTTGCTCCGAACGCTGGTAGAGCCGCAGCGTTCCAGCCGCAAGCACCAAAAGGAGCAAAATCGCCGGAATGAAGTAAATGGGCCGCAACAGCGCCCGCACACCCATTGCCGTCGGAGCGGTCAGCCGGTCCGCGAGCGCGGATAATGTTCGGGCCACCTCGGATGCGGACTGCGGGCGCCGGGCGGGATCTTTTTCCAGAAGCTTTACGATCAGATCGCTCAGCTCCTCCGGCACGTTAGCACGCTCCTTTGGCGGCGCGGACACCACACCTTGCGAACCGCTCGAAAGCATCTGTCCCAACGATGCTCCGGGAAACGGCAGTTTCCCGAACGCCATTTCATACAGAACAAGGCCGAGTGCAAACAGGTCCGTTGGAGCGCTCGGCTCGCGGCCCTGCACCTGCTCGGGCGCCATGTACGCGGGCGTGCCCATGACCACGTTCGTGCCAGTCAGACCAGTTTCCGAAAGCATTTTGGCGAGCCCGAAATCCAGAACCTTCACGCCATGGCGTGTGAGCATGATATTCCCGGGCTTGAGGTCGCGATGCACGATATCGCGCGAGTGGGCTTCCGCCAATGCGCCGGCGATTTGCGCTCCATAGCGGGCCACCAACTCGGGAGCCAGGGGACCTTTCCTGATTTCTGTGGCCAGCGTCGAACCCTCGATGAACTCCATGACAAGGTAATCCGGGCCGACGTCATAGAGTGTGCAAATGTGCGGATGGTTCAATATCGAAATCGCACGAGCTTCCATGCGAAAACGTTCGTTATAGCGAGCCGCCGCGATCTTGATGGCGACGGCCCGTCCCAAACGGGTGTCCGTGGCGCGATACACGATACCCATGCCGCCCGCGCCGATCAAACCCTCGATTTTGTACGGACCGAGTTGAGATCCCGCTCTAAGAATGCTTTCCGTGGATGCTTCGAAAAGATCGGGAGCCGGCCGATCGAGCATCTGGCCGTCGGAATCCAATGCGAGCATGTGCTCCACGCCCGACCGGATTGCCGGATCCGTGCGCTCTAGCACAGCGTGGCGCTCGCCGGGAGCACGCTGCCGGACCGCGTGGTACAGATCTTCGATCTGGCGCTGTAGCTCGGGCGTCATGTTCGCCGCACTGATTTAACCTTTCACAACATATTACGTCACGATTCGGGCTCCGTCCTAATACGATTAGGGAACGCTTCGTCCCGATCGACGATCCGGCGTAAAGCAGGCGATTGAATCCTCAGCTCACCGCTTTCTTCACGAGTGCCCCAATCTTTGCCTCCTCAGCCGCGGTCATCTCCTTTAGCGCGAAAGCGGTCGGCCACATGTGGCCTTCGTCGAGGTTCGCTTTGTCGCTGAAGCCGAGCGTTGCGTACCGCGTCTTGAATTTCTGTGCACTTTGGAAGAAGCAGACGACATTGCCCTCCTTGGCATACGCGGGCATCCCGTACCAGGTTTTCGGTGAGAGGCCCGGCCCGTTGGATTTGACGATCGCATGGAGCCGTTCGGCCATGGCGCGATCCGGCTGCGGCAGTGCGGCGATCTTCGCGAGCACGGCGCTTTCCCCGTCCGCCTGGCCCGCTCGCCCCCCGCGGCGCGCGTCCGCCTTCTCTTGGATGTACTCCCTCATCGCGGCTCGTTCCTCGTCCGTGAATCCCATGGGCTCCTTTCCGGTCGGCGTAGTGCTCTTGCGGGACTTCTGCGTGCCCTTCTTTGCAGGTTTCATAGTGCTCTCCTTTCCAACGAGGGTATCAACGCCGCGCTGCTTTGCGTATTCAGCGTTCATCCCCTCCCAGCCGCGAACATTACGGCCGCTGACCGGGAATTACGATTTCGATCAACTGTCCAACGGACCGGCCGGCGTGAGACCCCTGCTTGATTGGATCGCGAGCGGATCACGCGCAAACAGGACATTGGACGAGAGCGATCATTCGCCTCAACTCAGCCTTGGCCGGTACCGATTGGCAAATGCGTCTTAGAGGCATCGAAATAGTGATTCTGGCCTTCGTCCTCGTACTCACTCGCTACCAGCAGGCCAACGGCTGAGAGCTGTCGCCGATACTCTTCGGCTCCAAGCGAGCGTGATTCCAATCCCGTCATCGCATCGTTCCACACCAAGGGTTCTGCAGTGGATGTAAAGAGTAGCCGGCCACCCGGCACCAATATGTCGGCGATGCTTTGGATCAAGCGTCGTTGGTCTTCGGGGGACAGCAAAAACATGAGCCCCCATGCTAGGACCCCCTCGAAAGTTCGATGGAAAAATGTTGAATCTTGGACAGCTTCACAAACGACCGCTACGTTTGGGAGATTGCGTCGAAATGCTTGGACGAAGGATGGCGCTGCATCGATCGCAAAGACATCAAGTCCTTCCGCGACCAGAACTTCGGTGATAGGAAAACCCGGCCCGCAGCCTAGATCAATTACTGCGGCCCCGCTTGGTAATGTTCGCGCCCACTCCCGTACCGCATGCACCCCGACCCCGGTAGAGCGGCCACCGCCACGGCGGGCCAGAAACTCTACAGCCACGGTCTCGTATCCATTCGACCGATCCATCCTGGACTCACCGTATCAAAGCCGGCTCCCGCCGTACGCATGCTCGCGCAACGGCGCTCTGCGTCCAATGCCCGCCGATGAGCGCTGGACCAAGCAGTGGCGTAGCCGATACGGCTTTGACGTCTAAGTCCGGCCCGCAACCAGTCACAATCGTTATTAATTATTTTCCCGAAGTTACGCACTCAGAAAAACGGCCAGCCGCGTCAGACAACGCGCCGCCCGTGATTCAATCGGCGCATGACGACAAACGCAGCACCGCAAAAGCTGGTGCGCGAGCCTGAGCGCGCGGTAGCGCTTGCGGCGATCGCGACAGCCAGGCTAAAACACAAGCACGTAGGCATCCGCCCGAAAAAAGAACGCGGATCTCGCCGGAGGACAGCCGGGATATTGGTACCGCCGGGAAGCAATCCCGGTACGGGACTCGATGAGGCGCTCGGAAAAGCCGGCCAAACCTGGCCAGACTACAATTCCTGGGAAGTTTTCGGCGCAAACGACTTCGGAGATTTTTCCGATGACTCCTCTTGCGACGACACGTTAGGAGACGGCTGGTTCGACGGACCCGAAGTGTACGGTGAGTTTGCAACCCTGGACGACGAACCAGGCTGGCTGGGCGGATACCCGGCCTAGCATCGCCAACGGGATCGTTTCAGGCGGGTTACCGGCTTCAGCGCGCTGAAGTGGTCACGTGATAGTTGCGATATTCGATGTCCACCGTACTGTGACCGAAAAGGAAGTTGCCGGATGTGGCGTGGCTATGCAGACCAAGTGCAAAGCCATCGCATCATGTTTGCTGCGTCCACCCACATCCGCCCCTCCGGCAGATAGGGGCTCCTTCTCTTTGGCGTTAACTCGATCACGTCACACTCTGCCGCCGCCGGCCCATCGGCTTCATATCGTAATTCGCCAGCGCGAGCCTGTCCTGCTGCCTCGTTACTCCCCGGCTCATCTGACTTTCTTCTCTAAGCATGTGATCCAGTACCCTGCCGCGTTTATGCGGCGGATCATGTCTGTTGCTGGTTTAATACGGCAACGCCGCTGCAGACGTACAGGGCAAAAACGAGGAAAGATGTGGCCTTACTCCGGGTGACTCGCAGACCCGTCAGCATTCACTGCAATTTCTTTCTTCTTGGCATTGCGTAGAATCACCGCCTCATAGCTGACCTTATCGCCGCGTGTCACAGACTCGACATGCAGGATGTTCGACCCCGCGGCTTCCCTTTGCAAGCCGTGCCTGGCCGCAACTGGAAGGCTGCCGATCTCCACTTGCTGCTCTATTTCCACGATCGCCCCGCCTTGTTCCACCAAGATGTCCCTGCTCTTGCCGTTTACCCGAGTCTCGACCTCGTAGAAAGTCTTTCCATTTTCGTTCTCTTTACTGTAGCCGCGTACAGCCGCACCGCTGCGTTGTTGTTCTTTGGCAATGTTCTGAACCGCCGGAGGGAGATCCTTGAATTGCACTTTTGTTTCGTTGTCCTCTCCACATGCAAAGCCCACCAGCAGGAGACTCAAAAGCAAGATGGAAGTCTTCACAATTAGAAGCTTACGCCGCAATTCTGAAATTTGCCTGAAATAGGGGTGCTTCTTATCGCTCGCTGTTGAGAATACCTGTCGCTGTGCGAGACCTCCTGTAAGAAGAGCTTGCATACGTCCCTGAAAGTAACCTGTGGCCGAACAGCCCAATGCCGGAAATAAAGTTCTCGTGCACTTTGTGTGGCCGCTGTTGCCACGATCACAGCATTCCTTTGACATTGGACGAAGCCATTTCTTGGCTTGAAAACGACGGAAGCGTAAGTATATTCTGCGAGGCCGACATGTGGCCCAGCGAACCGCCACACGAAGCCGTGGCGCGCGGCTCATCGGCGAAGACGCTCCTTTGAGGCGTCCTGTGGCTCGTCACGAGTGCGTGTCACGGCGATTTTCGTCGGCCTCGTCTCCGGTGCGTGTAAGAACCTGGGTGAGGACTTGAAGTGCCGAATATACGAAACAAGACCTCTGGTCTGCCGCATCTATCCCGCCGAAATAAATCCCCTCATACAGCTCAACACCGCCCGCAAAGCCTGTCCGCCCGAAGCGTGGGCATCTGGCGCCGCTATGGTCTCGGAGGGTAGAATCGTCGATCCCGCCCTGCAGTCCCTGGTCGAAAAATCCAGGCAGATTGACCAGGACGACGTGCCGCAAAAAGCTGCCCTCTGCAGCTATTTAGGCATCGATGTCGCGGCGCTTGCCGGCGAAGGATTCGCGACCTATGAGCCTGACCGCAACCTGCTGCGGGATGCTCTGCAAAAGGCGCGCGCGGCAGATACGCAAATTCTCCAGAATGACCGGGCGTGGCATTTATATTCCCCTTCGCTCATGATTACCGAGTCACTGCGAGCCATGGGAGCTGAAATTGTCGCGAAGAAGCGGCCGGGCGATATGTATTCTTTTCTTTCCGTTTCCTCCGCGCGCCCTACCGAAGCGTCGAATCCACCCGTTTACGGGCATCTTTCGCGATGAACGGTTAGCAGGATGCGGAAAAACGCCGGGTCCGCCTGCTCAGGGAGCGGATTGACCGATTCGGAGATAGCGGATCGAGGCCGGAAGTTTGACGGCGCGAAGCGTACCGCGGCCATCGATCACAACCGGGCTTCGCATGGCATCCGCTAGCGCGCCCCAATTCAACTGCGCCAGCTCCGGGAGACCGGAAGCGATAACGGCGGCATCCGCATCGCGAAGCGCTTCTTCCGCTGATTTGCAAACGGCGACATTCGCCCCGTTCCGCGGCAACGACGAAATGAAGGGATCGTATCCCCGCACCGTCGCGTGCTTTTTGTGAAGCAGATCTATGAGCGCGAGCGCGGGCGAATCGCGCAGATCGTCTGTGCCCGGCTTGAACGCGAGGCCCAGAACCGCGATGGTCTTATTCTTCAAATCTCCAATGGCGGATTCAGCCATCGAGATCAACGTGGCCGGACGGCTGCGGTTTACTTCGAGCGCCGCTTCGAGCAGGCGCGGCACAACACCCTGCTTGCGCGCGAACACTTGCAGCGCGGTAATGTCTTTGGGCAGGCAACTGCCGCCGAAACCGCAACCCGCGCGCAGATAACTCAGGATGCTGGGAGAATATCGCTTTCCTCCGACCATGCAGTTGAGCCGCCGGTCGAGATGCAGGCCGTCCATCACCTGCTCAACATCGGTCCCCGGAGTCGCTTCGCACACGGCGGCAATTTCGTTGCTAAAGGAAATCAGCGTGGCGAGCAGCGCGTTCGAAGTGTATTTCGTCATCTCCGCATTGCGCAGCGTGGTGAAGATTTTCGGGCAATCGAACGACTCGTAAATTCCAGCGAGGGTCCGGCCGGCCCGCTCGTCCGACTGACCGATGACAATCCGGTCGGGATCTTCAAAATCGGCTACAGCACTGCCTTCCCGCAAAAATTCGGGATTCATGCACAATCCGAATTCGCCGATCTTCTTTCCAGACGCTCTGGCAACCGCGGGGCCGACCACCGAATCCGTGGTGCCCGGCACCACCGTGCTCTTGACGACCACAACGTGATATCCACTCGCCTCGCGCACTCCTTGTCCGATGCTTTCCGAAGCGGCCTTAATAAACGACAGATCGATATCGCCCTCCCGGCAGGGAGTTCCTACCGCGATGATGGTGATATCGGAAGCTTTGACCGCGCCGACGACATCGCCGGTAGCGCGTAATTTGCCGTTCCCGACCACGCGCTTCAACAGCTCCGGCAGGCCCGGCTCATGAAAGAGCGGACGCGCTCGATTCACGGCATCGACGCGCTCGGGTAAGGCATCCACGCAAATCACCTCGTGACCGGTTCCGGCGACACACGCGCCTGTGACCAGGCCTACGTATCCAGTACCAATGACAGCTACTCGCATTCAGTTTTCACAATCTCCTAAATAAGGGTTGACGCGCCAGGGGCACTCGCGGGGACAGCCGGAGCACACCACACGCTCGCCACGCGAAGGCACCTTCACCGCAATCGTGCGCGAGCGCTGGCGCACAATTCTTTTCACACAAACTCCCGCGGGAATCAGACTGAAGTCACCGGGCCGAAACCAACTCGTCTGGCCGGTTCCCGCGTCGAAGTAGCCGATCTCGCCTTCGAGCACCATCTCGTACTCGGTCACGTCGCGATGCCAATGCGGAATGCCGTCGTCTCCGGGCTCGTAAAAGCATTGAATCCATTCGAGACGTGAATCGCGAAAAAATGGATGCGAATTGGGCCGCTGCAGATCGCCGGCGAGGAACAGGTGTTTTTCGCCGGTAGAGGCGGCGTACTCTTCACGCCGAATGGCAGCTATCTGGCGGCCAGCTTGCCGCTCGCTCATGCCACCGTCTGAACGGCGCCTTGATAAGAAACCAGCGTCCGTCTCAAACCCTCCGTAAGAGGGACTTTGGGGACCCACGGGAAGCGGCCGCGAAGTTTGGTCAGATCCGGGAGGCGGCGCTGTGGATTGTCAGTCAAATAATGCTTGTCCTGGCTGACCTTGTGCACGATTTCGAGCCGCGGCGGGCCGGCTACTTCGCGCAGCACCTCGGCTAGCTCCACGATGGTGATCTCGCGTTCGTCGTTGCCGACGTTGAAGGCCTCGCCATCGGCATCCGAGAGCAGGATGTACCACATGGCGCGAATGATATCGACGATGTAGCAGAATGCGCGGGTAGCACGGCCGTCGCTGAATAGCTCAATCGGACGCCGCTCGAGTGCCGCGGACATCAGATCTGGGATGATGCGCTTGTCGTCGAGCCGCTGCCCAGGGCCATAGACGTTGAACGGACGAATGACTTTCACGGGCGTACGGTAGAGCTGGTAGTAAGTGGCGCACAGCGTTTCCGCCAGCCGCTTCGATTCGTCATAGCAGGCGCGCGGTCCGGTACAAGACACATTCCCGCGGTATTCCTCCGGCGTCGGAATATGCGCGGCATCCGGGTCGCCGTAGATCTCGCTGGTGCTCAAATACAGCAGGCTGCGGGCGTTCGAGCGCCGCGTGAGATCGAGCATCTGGCGGGTGCCCGAAACGTTTACATCGATGGTTTCGAGCGGGAAACGCCGATAGAAAGTGGGGGACGCGATCCCGGCGCCGTGAACGATCCAATCGACGGACTCGTCGAGTTCGAAGGGTTGGGAAACATCGCGATTGAGAAATAGGAAATCGGGCCGCTTCGCCAGATGCTCCAACCGTTCCGCCACTCCGCTCCGCAAATTGTCGACGCTGATGAGGCGGCAAGGCTGCGAAAAAACGCGATCGTTCAGATAAGCAACTGTATCGAGCAGATAACTACACAGAAAACCGCTGCCGCCCGTTACCAGCAGCGTGCTTCCCGAAAGCGGTTTTAACGTCGAGGCCAGCTCCGAGCAAATGGCCTCGACGTCGGAGGCGATAACTTCGTTCACCGGGCTCAATTCCACGCCTTTCTTAATTCCATACTTTCCAGGGCGCGTCGCCCGATTTCCAAAGATCGTTCAAAATCTGATATTCGCGATAGGTATCCATCGCATAGAAGAATCCTTCGTGGTTATAAGACATGAGTTGGCCTTCGCGCGCAAGCCGCTCCAGCGGTTCGCGCTCGAGCACGCATTGATCGCCATCGAGGTAGTCGAATATCTTACGTTCAAAAACAAAATACCCGGCGCTTGCCCACGCATCCGACTTGGGCTTCTCCACAAAACTCTGCACCTCGTGATGCGCGTTGATATTCAGGATGCCGAAGCGCGATACGGGGCGGAAAGTCGTCACCGTCGCCAATTTGCCGTGGCTGCGGTGAAAATCGATAAGCTTGCAAATATTCACGTCGCTCACGCCGTCGCCATAGGTGACCATGAAGCGATCTTCGTTTCGCATGTACGGTTGAACGCGCTTCACGCGGCCGCCGGTCATGGAATCGGCGCCCGTTTCCGCAAGGGTGACGTGGAAGTCCTGCTCCTGGTGATCGTTGTTAAATTGGATCTGCGCTTTCTTGCCGAGACAGATGGTGAAATCGTTGTTCATCGCCTCGTAATTAAGGAAGTACTCCTTAATCATGTTCCCGCGATAACCCAGGCACAAGGTGAAGTCGCGAAAACCGTAATGCGCGTATAACTTCATAATGTGCCATAAGATAGGCCGACCTCCGACGTCCACCAGAGGCTTCGGACGGAACTCGGTTTCCTCTCGCATGCGAGTGCCCAATCCGCCGCACAGGATCACGACTTTCATATGAAAATTATAGTTCGCGGTTTGAAAACGCGCCGTACCGGTACGTCCCAGTTAATGCGCCGCGCCGCTTGTCCTTTCGAAGCGATAAACATCCACTTCACCTCCAGTTTGCGGTCCGCCGGGCTGGAAATTTGCCAGGCGCTGGAATTGCCGGCTGAATTGCGCAATCGTGCGCCGCAGAAGATTGTGATGCGTAAATTCTTTTTCACCCGGAAACGTATCCAGCACCACCACGTTGACTCCGCTCCGGTCCAGAAAATGCAGAAGCTGCGCGGGAGTGGAAAAAAGGCTTCGGTAATGGTCGTCATTCCAATCGACCTGTGCGAGACTTTTCGTGGCGCGCAGGATGGTGTCCTGCGGGAGCGGCTCGCGCATGGCAATCTCGGAGATCAGCAATCCCTCTCCGACCGATTGCGAAGACACCAGAATGGTCGCATCGTGCATTTGTGGATCGGTCGTAAGAAAACGGGCGGCCTCGATATACCCGTAGTGTTTTTCGTGAGGAATGGCGAAGGTTTGAAATAAAAACAATAGAGCTGCGGCGGCTGCAACAACGCCGGGCCCCCAGCGAGCCAGCGAGCCGCGCAACGGCAGACGGCCGGCAATCCAGAAGCCACCGGCGAAGATAAACAGGACCAGAGCCGGAAGGGCGATTAGCATTTTGCGATCCTCGACTCCAGCGGGAACAATCGAATGAAACAGCCACACCGCAAAGATGAAGGCGAACATAGTGGCCGCGTGGGGAGCGATCCGCTTCCGGAAAATCTCAGCCAGAAGCCCGACGACCAGCAAGACCGAAAGCGCCGGTCCTAGCATGTGCTCAATCGCCACCAAAAACTGCCAAAGCGCAGTGAATGTGTATCCGGCGCTGGGCGTTGTGCCCCCGGTCCAACCACGCTCCGCCATATGCAGAGTGGCTAATTGCCAGGGGATGCACAACACGGCGACGATGAGCGCCGAAATCCAGAACCCGGGCCGCAGCAGAAGCCGAAGCTTGCGCGTCAGAAGCAATGCCACGGGAGGCACGAGCACCAGCAGCCAGCCGCTTCCTTTGGTCAGAACCGCGAGAGCGAAAAAAATGCCGAACCAGAAGCTGTCCTGCCAGCGCTCGGAATCGATATAGCGGGCGAAAAAAATCGCGCTCCAGAAGCAGAGGAGTATCAGCAGCGATTCCGCCATCTCTTCGTCGGTATAAACCTGCATCAGCGGCAAGCAAATGGTGAGTAAGCCGGCCAGGAGCGCCGCCGTTGAGCCAAGCGAAGTTGAAGTAAACCAGCGGCGCGCTTCAGAATAGACGGCATACGCCAGCAGCGTGGTTGTCGCCGCAAGCTCCAGCAGAACCGAGGCGCGCGCCTGTGAAAACAGCATCATCCAGAACGCCTGAATGACATACAGCAAAGGCGGCCAGTGCCCGAACGCCACTTTTGGGTAATGGAGATAATAGTTCTCCGCAAACCGCATGGGCGAAAACGGATGCATGGCCGTCACATATTCGCGCACCATCAAGGAGGTCACATAATGCGCCGGCTCGTCCGGATAGCCGCCAAATTCGCTGTGATATGCGCCGCTCAAGACCTGCAGCAGCACCGCGACGGCGAAGAACAGAATGAAAACAAACGCCATGCGCGCGCGGCTGGAGTCAAAAAGCTCGTTCCAACGCTTTTGCACAATGACTCGCGGCGGGGGAAATTCCAGCTCTTTATTTAAAATCATCTGGAGATAAGCCGGGCGATGCAACTACCGCTCCTGCAATTCATAGACGAAATGCCGACTTTTTTCGTCTACGTTTTTGCGCCGGCTTCAGCCAACTCCTTGCTGCTCTCGATCGGATTACTCGATTGTTTTTCTTCGTGGTATTCCTGCTCGGTGTTGAGGGCCCACAAGTTATCCCGGCTGCGCTCCCCCGCGATGATGTTATCCACCGCCGTCATCGCCGTGAGCATGGAGTGATCCTGGTTGTTGTACTTGTGCATGCCGTTTCGACCCACCAGAAAGAGATTGTCGAAGCGGTTGACCCAGGAGACGATTTCCGGGAAGCGGTTATACGATCCGAAATAAGCCGGATACGTCTTCGGCATGCGGATGACTGTCGCGTCCAGCACGTCGTCCGCTTCCAGCATATTCATAGACGCCAACTCGGATTTCGCCAAGGCGATCATCTCTCGATCAGACTTACGCCAAAGCGAGTCGGTTTCATTGCAGAAGTATTCGAGTCCGATCCAAACTTTCCCCGGCTCGGCGACCATGAAGGGACTCCAGTTGTTGAAAATCTGCAAGCGCCCCACCAGCACATCCGGCTCCTGGATATAAATCCAGTTGTCCTGCACCAATTCTCCATTGGCTTCGCGCAACTTGATGCGCTCACACAGAACTCCTACTGTAATGAAATCCCGGTACATTAATCCGTTCGAAATTTCACGAATGGCGCCAGGCGCGGAGGGAGTCATATCGGCAACCAGTTCTTTTACCGGCATGGTGGAGAAAAAATAATCGCCTGTGAACCGGCGCGTTTCGCCGCTCTGGCTGTTGCGCGCTACTACTGCCACGACACGGTCCTCTGTCCGCTCAATCTCTTCGGCGTCCCAGTGCATTAATACCTCGCCGCCGAGATTGCGGACGATGCCCGTTACCTCTTCCCACATCTGCCCCGGTCCATATTTCGGATAGAGGAAGCGTTCGATGAGAGAAGTCTCCACGTCTTTCTGGGCAAGATCGTCTTTGCGCTTCGGAAGCATGGTTTTCAGCATGTGAGCGAGGGCCTTGAAGATGGAAAGGCCCTTGATGCGCTGCGCGCCCCATTCCGCGCTGATTTCTTTGCACTCGATTCCCCAAACTTTTTCGGTGTACGACTTGAAGAAGGTCAAGTACAGCTCGCGCCCGAAGCGATTGATGAAAAACTCTTCCAGATTTTTTTCGTTCTTAATCGGAAACAGCACGGCGCGCACATAGCTAACACCGATGCGCACGGTCTTGACCAGCCCGAGTTTTCGAAGCGTGTCGCCGCTGAGCGTAATGGGATACGAAAAAAATTGGCGCATGAAATAGATGCGCGATTTGCGGTGGCGCACCAGCATCACGCGGTCCTCCCGCCGCGGATCGGCGGGTTGCGGATGGGCGCGCACGGTAGTGGTCTGGCGTTGATAAGTAAACTGCGCGGCCTCGCCCTCGATGGCTTGCATAGGAAGGATGTTTAGCCACCACTGCATCACGCGGTCCGATTTCGAGAAAAAGCGATGGCCGCCGATATCGATGCGATTTCCTTTGTAATTGACCGTACGGGAAATTCCGCCGACGTAGTCGCTCTTTTCGAGCACGATGGGGATAATACCGGTCCGCGTCAACAGCTCATAAGCGGCGGTCAGGCCGGCCGGTCCTGCGCCGATGATGATGGCTTTTTTCGGGCGCTCGCGGGGTAAATCCATTAATCTCCTGTCCATTTCAGTCTACGGGAGAAAAGGCCGATTCCGCGATGCGTTCGAGTCCTATGCCCGTGCGTTGCATTGTGTCGATCGAGCTTAGGTCTATGATGCTGATGAGATCATGGAACATTTCGATACTGAGACGCGCTACACGCCGGAATTTGAGCGGCAAGTTTATCGGCGCGTCACCCGCCGCCTCATTCCCTTTCTGTTCCTGTGCTACATATTCGCCTACGTGGACCGCGTGAACGTCGGTTTCGCCAAGCTGCAAATGCAGCAGGATCTTGGCATGAGCGACGCCGTTTACGGGATCGGCGCTGGAATCTTTTTTATCGGCTATTTTTTCTTCGAAGTACCTTGCAACCTGCTGCTGCAACGCATCGGCGCCAAGTTCTGGCTGGGGCCCATCATGATCGTCTGGGGCATTGTCTCGGGTTGCACCATGCTGGTTAGAAGCGCGTCCAGCTTTTACGCTGTCCGTTTTCTTTTGGGCATTGTAGAATCCGGCTTTTTCCCGGGCGTGATTCTATATCTGACGTTTTGGTATACGAGCAAGCACCGCGCCAAGATGGTCGCGGCGTTCATGACGGCTATTCCTCTATCCGGCCTGATTGGAGGACCGGTTTCGGGTTGGATTCTCGACAAAATGTCCTCTTATGGAGGCTTGCGGGGCTGGCAATGGCTCTATCTGGTGGAAGCGGTGCCCTTCCATTGCTGCCGGCATCACGACTATGTTTTTCCTCCAGGACAATCCTCGTAAAGCGAAATGGTTGGCGGACGGCGAGAGGACGCTGGTCCTGCAGCGATTGCAACAAGAGGAAACGGCCAAACGCAGCATTGGCGGCGGGCAGCATAATCTGTTCGATGCCTTTCGCAGCTATCGCGTCTGGCTACTGTGCCTGATCTATTTCGGAAACGTGATGGGTACCTATGGCATTCAGTTTTGGCTGCCTCAGATATTAAAAGACACCATCACGAAAAATCCCTGGCACATCGGGCTGTTCACGGCCATTCCTTACGGTTTTGCGGCCATTATGATGGTGCTGGTCGGGCACCATTCCGACGCCACGCAGGAGCGGCGCTGGCATGTGGCAATATCGGCACTAGTGGGAGCGGCTGGTCTGGCGGCCTCCGCCATTCCGGGAATCCCGGGCGGGGTTGGGCTATTCGCGCTGACGATCGCGACGGCGGGACTGGTGTCCTCATCTGCGACGTTCTGGTCGCTTCCTACGACATACCTGTCCGGAACCGCCGCTTCCGCCGGCATTGCATGGATCAATTCGGTTGGCAACCTGGGCGGATACGTGAGTCCTTACCTTGTCGGCAAAATTCGCACTTCCACTCACGATATGACCCCAGCCTTGCTGCTGCTGGCCTGCTGCTCGGTGGGATCGGCCATCATCACCGCAGTGTTTTTTCGCAAGCCGCGAGAAGCCCGTCCAGATCATTGACGCGGCACTATTATGAGGCGGCACTATGATCAAACCCAGCCATGCTCGACCGCATAGCGCACCAGCTCCGCCGAGCTGTGCAGGTTCAGCTCCTCCATTAAATGCTTTTTGTGAAATTCCACTGTCTTGACCGAAATAAAAAGCAACCCCGCAATCTCTTTCGCCGATTTGCCTTCGGCCACCAGTTGAAGAACTTCGCGCTGTCTCGATGTCAACGCGCCGAACAGCTTCGATGGATTCGTATTCGGCGGCAGGGGCCCGCCCAGAAAACGGCTGGCGACCATGGGAGAGAGGAAGAACCGCCCTTGCTGAACGTCGTGAATCGCACTCAGCAGCTCCGAAGCCGGCGCCTGTTTCAGCACGTATCCCGAAGCCCCAGCTTCAAAGGCCTCGCGCGCGTAATCGCGACTGAGCTGCATGGTGACGAAAATAATTTTTACGTGAGCGTCCTGCCGTTTGATCTGGCGCGCCGCTTCAATCCCGTTCAGCAGCGGCATGGCGATGTCCAGAAAAATTATGTCGGGCTGCAGCTCCGCCGCCGCCGCGACAAGCTGCCTCCCGTCGGTCACCGTGCCTACCACCTCACACCGGCTCTCCACCACACTTTTCAAGCCTTCCAGGAACAGCCGGTGATCGTCGGCAATTAAGACGCGTGGTTTGTCCATAGAAACCGGCTTGCGAGGGTAATCCCTAGTTTCGTTTCCACAGCAATGTGAATAATCTTTAAGATATCGCAGAATTATGGACGAAGAATCTCAGCGTTGCCAAAACGGGGCATGCAAATGCGAAGTGCCGGCGGGAGAACACTTTTGCAGCGAACTATGTGAGCAGGCGGCTTCTCACGGAATCGAGAGAGATTTCTGCGAATGTGGGCACGCTGGTTGTAAAAAAGCCGTGGGCGAACGCCATTTAGACGCAAACAAGTGAATTTACTAGGTAGTAAATTCAGCGATTTTCATTTATTTTGTTATCAACCCCGAAGCGAGGCAATGAATGACGGTCTCCCTAGAGCTACAGCCAGGATACCTGCAGGAAACGGCGCTGATTGTTAATCCCCGGGCCCGTCATAGGGCGGCGCTGCAGCGCTACTTCGCGGGCGCCGATTACCACGTTCTCGCGACCCGCACCACCGACGAAGCCCTGGCGCTTTGCCGCAACTACGAAGGCGCCATTCATATCCTTGTAACCGACGTCGAACTGTCCGGCGCTTCCGGTTGGAAGCTGGCGGAGAGCGCCGCTAAAATCCGACCCGGCTTGATCGTGCTATTTCTTTCTCCCGAGAGTTTGGGAAACGACGGAGCGAACTTCGTTCCGAAAAAGCCGCCCAGCATGCTTTTTGAAGTCACGCAGGCTCTAAGCCGCAAAGCGCAAGCGCAGACACGCCGGAACTAGTCTAATTATTGAAACGGCGCTTCCCACCTTTCGCGTGAAGCTGTTCACGTTCGCGGTGCGCGGCAAATCACGACTGAAGTGTCGCGAGGAAGTCTACTTCGGCTTTTCACTCGAAGCAATGCTTCGAAATACGGAAACTTGTCACGCTGCGTAACGGGCAGAAACGCTTTCAGGCGCGCTACGGATTCATTATCCGTTAGGAACTCGCCGATTGCGTTCATAGCAGATCCGCCGCTGCTGGAGAGGATCAATACCTTTCCCGTTCCGCTCAGATTAGGAAGCATGGCAATCATCGCGTATCCATCGTTGCCCGATCGAAAGCGATCCCGCTGCGCGCCTGGCGCCCAGGTATCGATGGGGTAATAGCCGCCACGCCGGTTATCGTATTCCCAACGCAGCCCTAAGCGTTCCTGAAATACCTCAATCCAGGGGTTCGACAGGCGGTTGCCCAACAAAACGGCATTATCCGCTCTCAGTTCGCGAAACGAATAGTCGCGCGCAAAATGAACGCTGGTCTGATTGTTCACGCCAATGCCGGTCGCGCTCAATTTCCAGATAAGGACCGCGGTTGCATAGCTTGTCTGCCGTTTCAGAACGATGGAACCTACCGTGTCTCCACTGAGTTTCTGCTTGGAAGCGTCTGCTGCGAGCGATCGAAGATAGTTGCGGTTGAAGTAATCGGAGAGCGCAATACGCGCGCCCGTCAACTCCTGAAAGAGGCCGACGCCTTCATCGTCCAGCACGATATCCGTTCTGGAGCCCGGAACAAAAACCTGCGACCAGAATTCGTGTACCACGGATTTCTCCGGGAGGGAGGCGGGCGTAGCGGGCGCGAGTTTTTCCCGAATCAGCAGCGATACGCTGAGCGCCGCGAAGATCAGTGTGAGGAACGCAAAAAACCAGATTCTCCAATCGGCAGTCGGGGCTGAGACCGGCTCAGCCGAAGGCGGAAACGTCTGGACCGCCGGTTGCAGGGCTTCCACCACTCTGCGCTCCGAAAAAACCGGCGCGTAATTCCCTTTCGGAAGCTCAATAATGACCGGTTCGTCCTGGCCTTCCGATGAAAAATATTGATCCAGCCGTTTCCGCAGCATGGAAGCGTGGACCCGGACAATATTGTCGGAGACGGTATCGTAATCCGGCGCCCGCCCGAAAACCGCATGTCCTACTTCCTGCTCGTGAATCTCCTGCGCGCCGTGCTCTAATACCTGGTCGCAGAGATAGACGAGCAGGTCCCGCAGCCTCGCGGACTTGCCGACGTAGCGGCTTGCGGCCACGCGTTCCACCAGAAGCTTGCGACTATCGACGGGGATATGGACGCGAGACACCAGTTACAAATAATTGTAAAACGCGCGGCGGGAGGCGGTTTTAACCTGCTCTTTACGTCAAGAGCAGAGTGCGTAAGCCGCTCATCCTGTACGCGCCCTCGTTTTAGACAGTGAATTCACTTGAGGTGTGGCCGGTTTGCTCTATACGATAAGCCGGACAGCTCATGAAGAAACTTGTATATCTCTTCGCAATCGTGGGTCTGCTCGCCGCTTCTCTTGCGATCAGCGCCCCCGAGAGCGTCAAGCGTCCAGAAATTCTCGGAGTGGCCCACATCGCGCTGTACGAAAGCGACCTGAACAAGGCTCGGGCCTTTTATGAGGACTTGCTCGGCTTTGCTGAGCCATACAGCTTGAAACGCAAGGATGGCACTGACCGCATCGCCTTCATCAAGATCAACGATTACCAATATCTCGAGCTATTTGCAGAGCCTCCGAAGCAAGATGGACAACACCTGAATCACATCTCGTTCTATACGGATGACGCGGAAGCTATGCGGCAATATCTCGCTTCGCAAGGTGTCAAGGTTCCGGACAAGGTCGGCAAAGCCAAAATTGGAAATCTAAATTTCAACATTACGGACCCAGACCATCACACTGTCGAAATCACGCAATACACGCCGGATGGCTGGAGTATGCAGAACAAAGGTAAGTTCCTGCCCGATACGCGAATTTCAGATCACATGACACATGTCGGAGTATTGGTCGGGAATCTGGATACATCGATGCACTTCTATCACGGCATTCTCGGCTTCGAAGAATTCTGGCGCGGCGCCGCGGGTTCCGGGAAATCTTTGAGTTGGGTCAATTTGCGCGTTCCAGACGGCACGGATTACCTGGAAATGATGCTGTATCGCACTTATCCGGGTCCAGCACAGATTGGCACGAAAAATCACCTTTGCCTGGTTGTTCCGAGCGTTGCAAAAGCAATGGCGACGCTCGAAGCGCGGCCTGCGTTCAAGAATTACGGCAAGGAATTGAAGGCCCAGGTCGGGGTGAATCACAAACGCCAGTTGAATCTCTACGATCCCGATGGCACGCGTATTGAGCTGATGGAGGCCAACACCATCGATGGCAAGCCGGCGCCTTCCTCCGATGCCCCGCCGCCGATCGGCGAATCGCCCAGCAATCAATAACTATATGCGAACCACGTTCCTTACGATTTCCACCTGCACTCTGGCAGCCGCGTGCATCGCGGGCTCATTCGAAACAGCGGCGGATGCAGTTCCGCCGCCCGTTACGCAAGTCGCGCACATGGGTTATTACGTCACCGATCTGAACCGGGCACGCACTTACTATCACGATTTTCTTGGATTTGACGAAGCCGTTACTCTCAAGAACGCCGACGGCTCGGATCACATCGCGTTCTTCAAGATAAATGACCATCAGTTTATCGAGCTTTTCGCGGAACCGGTAAAGAATTACGGGTTTATTCACGACATTGCATTTCAAACGGACGACGCGAATCGCACGCGAGGCTATCTGGCGGCGCACAATGTTACGGTACCCGCGGCAGCCGGCAAAGACGAAGCGGGCAATCTATGCTTCGACATTACCGATCCGTCCGGTTATACCGTTCGCATGATTCAGTATGAGCCCGATAGTTGGACCGGGCGTACGGCCGGCAAATTCATGCCCGATGCGCGGATCTCGACTCACATCGACCATGTTGGAGTACTTAGCAAAGACAAAGAGGCAGCCGCGAACTTTTACGCGATGATTCTGGGCTCCCAAAATACCGGCGAGAACAAGCTGCTGGTCGGAACCGGCCCGGACCGATTCGAGATCGGATTCGAACGCAAACCTCCTACGCCTGCGCGTTACCACATCAAGAATCACATCTGCCTGTCCGCGCCCGACGTGCCGAAGATGGCGAGCCTACTTGAGGCGAAACCGATTTACAAACAATTCCGCGAGATTGAAACGCACGTTCTCCCCAATGGCAAACACGTGGCGGAGTTATACGACCCCGATGGAAACCGGATTGAGGTGATGGAGCCTCCGAAAGAAAACTGAATCTGAAAGGAACCTGTCATGCGTACCAAGTTTGCTGCGCTTTTACCTTCAATGCTCTGTCTTCTCGCCGGATTGGCTGCCGCACAGACACCGAGCGCAAGCGTGGTCGGCAGAATCACCGATGCATCGCATGCCCCCATTGTTGGCGCCACAATTCAGGTGCGCAGTGTGAGTACGAACGAGATTCGCACGGCGCAATCGCAAGCTGGCGGCGAATACACTGTTTCGAACCTGCAGCCGGGCACCTACGACGTCACGTTCGATAGCCCGGGCTTCAAAGAACTGCGCGAGAGCAATCTAACGCTGGAGGTGGATCAACAGGGGCGGCTGGACGCGCAGCTCGAAGTGGGAGCGGTAAAGCAAAGCGTGGAGGTCAAAGCCGATGTCCCGTTGCTGAATACAGAGACTGCATCGCGGGGTGACGTGATCACTACTCCCGAAATCGTGGAAATGCCGTTGAATGGGCGCAACTTCACGGATCTCGCGTTCATGGTCCCAGGCGTGGAGCCGAGCGAGCAACACTATAAAGGCTCCCCTTACCAGGTGAACGGCGCGCGCGCCGATTCGGGCGACATTCTGATCGACGGCTTTAGCGATGAGAGTCCGCGCGACGCGGGCGCTCAGGTAAGTCCCCCGCTGGATTCTCTGCAGGAATTCAAATTGCAGACTTCGAATTATTCGGCCGAATACGGGCGCCTGGCGGGCGGCGTCACCAACATGCTGCTCAAAACCGGCGGCAACCAGCTTCACGGCACGATGTTCGAGTTTGTGCGCAACGATCTCTTCGACGCGCGCAATTTTTTCGACGCCGGCAAGAGCGAGCTGCGCAGAAATCAGTTTGGCGCTACCTTCACCGGCCCGGTAGTGATTCCGAAGATCTATAACGGCCACGATAAGACGTTTTTTCTATTCAGTTGGGAAAGCTACCGGCAAGTACAGGGAGAGAGTCAACTGGGTGTTGTACCCAGCCTCTTGGAGCGGCAAGGAAACTTCTCGCAGGATGTGGGCGCCAACGGCAAACCAGTTTTGTTGAAGAACCCGTTCGCCTCGGGCTCGTGTACCGCAACCAAAACCTCTGGTTGCTTTAAAGGCAACATCATTACGCCATCACTCCTCAATCCAGTCGCGTTAAAAGTGCTGAACTACTATCCCGTTCCCAACTTCGTAGGTCCTAATAACTTTCTGGCGTACGGGCGCGATCTTGATAATTGGGACAATTTTCTGTTTAAGGTGGACCAACGGCTAACCAATAAGGACAACCTTTCCGTGCGCGTCCTACAGCGTTGGGAGACCTCCACGAATCCCTTCCCGAGCAGCAACCTAGGCACGTTCAGCGCCACTACGGACACGGGCGAGGCACTGTACGGCATTTCCGAGACGCATATTTTCACTCCGAGCTTGATAAACGAATTCCGGGCAGGGCTGACACGCACGAAGGACCAGGAGTTAGCCGCCGATGCCGGAACCAACTTTGCCGCAATGCTGGGCATCTCCGGAGCCACTACGAACCCGGCTCAGGTGGATTTTCCCCAGTTCAAACTCACCGGTTACGAGACTTTGGGCGATAACAGTTCAGACCCGATAGAGTACACCGTCAATAACTACAATTACAACGACGTGATGACCTGGATCAAGGGGAAACACACCATTACGCTTGGCGGCGATTTCATGCGTGTCCAGTATTTTCAGCCGACCAATACCAACTTCAATGGAACACTTACGTTTAAGGGTACGAATTCGGGCGACGCGTTTGCGGATTTACTGCTCGGGCTACCGAGCAGCACGTCTCTCACGAAGGGCGCCTTCACGAACTATCTTTTCGCAAGCAACTACGGGCTTTTCATTCAAGACGATTACAAAGTTCTGCCGAGCCTGACACTCAATTTGGGAATACGGTATGAGATCGAAGGGCGCTCCGTACGAAAAATACGGGCAATTGACGAATTACGATCCAGCGGTCCAAAAAGTCATTATCGCCAGCGCGTTAGAGGTGCCGAACCTGAATTCGGTTCTTGCTTCCGCAGGACTTACCGGACAGGTAGGGCTGGCCAGCGACTACGGATTGCCGCGCGGATTGGTTAACACTAATTACAACAATTTCGCGCCTCGCGTCGGCTTCGCCTGGCGTCCTTTCAACGACAACCGCACGGTAATACGCAGCGGCTATGGAATCTTCTACACCGGATCGCGGCTGAATCCGGTTCGCACAGATCTCGCTGGCGGATTTCCTTTTAGTGTTTCTCAGACTTTCAACGCTCCTTCGACGAATCTATCCGCTGTGTCGCTGGCCAATCCATTTCCCGCTTCGCTTGCGAAATTTTCGGGCGTAACCACTACGGATGGATACCAGGTGAACCCGCCAACCTCATACTTACAGAGTTGGAACTTTACCCTGGAACGCGAGTTGGGCGCCGGCATCGGTCTGGAAGCGGGTTACGTCGGCTCGAAAGGGACGGATCTAAGCAGGAAGTACGACATTAACCAGGAGCTGCACTACCCTAACCTCGTATTGCCGGACGGCTCGTTTCCGCGACCATATCCGTTCTTTAACTCCATCGAATACTATGCGTTCGCTTCGAATTCCAACTACAATGCCGCGATTATTACGTTGCGCAGACGCTTCGCGAACGGCCTGTTCTTTCGTGTGAACTACTCGTTTGCAAAGTCGATCGATGACGCCTCCGGCGAGAACTATGCGGGTGCCGGCGGGTATGCGGGCGCCCAAAATTCGCTCGATTTGGCAGCCGAGCGCGGACGCTCGGATTTCGACATTACCCATTACCTCAGCCTGAATTTTATTTATCAGCTTCCGTTCGGACACAACGTCGTCTTGCGTGGCTGGGAGCTCGCGGGCGATGGACAAGTACACAGCGGGCAGCCGATCACGCCTCAGCTCTCAACCGGCATAGCGGACCTGGGCGAAGCTACTCGACCTGACCGCATCGGCAACGGCGCGTTGCCCAATCCCTCGCCTAATATGTGGTTCAACGTTGCCGATTTTCCCATTGTGCCCGTAACGGCTTTCGCCTTCGGCAACTCGGGGCGAAACATTCTGAATGGTCCGGGCTTTATCGGATTCAATTTCTTGCTGAGCAGGCGCTTCGCCATTACCGAGCGCAGCAATCTGCAGATCCGATGGGAAGTTTTTAACGCAACCAATCATTCGAATTTCAACCTGCCAAACGTGAACGTCGATACCAATACAGCCGGCACGATCACCAGTGCGCTACCTGCGCGGGAAATACAATTCGGAGCCCGCTATTCGTTCTGAGCCGGGATTTCGTTTCCAATTTCAAAAGGAGTTTATGAAGATACATCGATTGGCTGTCATGACAATAATGTTCAGCGCCGCCGCCGCGGCTCAACAAACTACGCCCTGTACCGGGCTGCCGCCGGGGAGGCACGCTCTTCTGGAGCGTTTGACTGCCCAGTTTGGCCTTACCTGTGAGCAAGAGTTGAAGATTGAGCCGTTGTTGCACGATGAGGAATCGGTAACCAAACCGCTGCTTAAATTCACCTCTTTTTCGCAGGAGGAGAAGCAAGAGATGATGTTGACCATAAAACTTGCCGCCCGGCGCCAGGTCCGGTCCGAGCTTACGCCGGAACAGCAGAAAGACATGGACAAGGAGGTGGAAGATGTAAAAAAGGCCGGCGCCCACGCTGGCGGCGGGAGAAAGACCGCAAAAAACGTGGAGCCAACACCTGGGCTCACGAGTGAAGAGAACCTGAGTAGAGCCATCAATAACTATTCGGCACTAACACCCGAAGAGAGAAAGACGATGCTGTTAAAGGTTAAAGAAGCCGCGCGGAATGATAGCTCTCTGCAGTTGACTCCGGAACAGCAGAAGCAACTCGATTCGGAAATCGAGGACCTGAAGAAGTAAGTACATACCTATGATCGTCCACCGCAGAGGCTTTATTAAGAGCGCCGGCTTATTGTCGTTCTCCGCCGCCGCCATCACCGCCGCGCAAGGGCAAGTACTCAAGACTTCGCTTAACGCATATTCCTTCAACAAACTGCTGAACGATGCAATTAAGGGACGAGGCCCGGGTATAACCCTGATGCAAGTCCTCGAGTTCGCCGCAAAAAACAAGTTTGAGGGATTCGATGCGACGGGCTATTATTTCCCCGGGTATCCGGCGCTGCCGCCCGATAGTTATGTCGATAGTCTCAAGGCCAGAGCCGCCAATCTCGGTATCAGTATCAGCGGAACCGGTGTGCGGAATAATTTCACGACCTCCGATAAATCCATTCGCGATGCGGGCGTCAAACACATAAAAGAATGGGTAGCAAGTGGCCGCGAGATTGGGCGCGCCCGTCATTCGCGTTTTCGCCGATACCCAGATGCGGAGCCAGACCTGGGAGACGGTGGCCAAAGGCTGTACCAGAGACCAGGTTCAAGAGTGGATCGCGGCCGATCTCCGGGAATGCGCGGATCAAGCGAAGAGATACGGAGTTCGCATCGGGGTTCAGAACCACGGGGATTTTCTGAAGACAGGTGAGCAACTCCTGGCGTTGATCAAAGCAGTGGGCTCGGACGCCTGTGGTCCCATTGTGGACACCGGGTACTTCAAGACCAGCGATCCGTATGCGGACATCGCGCTGGTAGCGCCGCACGCTGTAAACTGGCAAATTAAGCAGAGCGTATTTGGCGAGGAAAGCGATATTCCGACAGACCTGGTACGGCTTATGAAGATCATCCGGAAATCGGGATACAGTGGATATCTTCCTATCGAGACGCTCTCGCCGAAAGGAAAACCCTACGATCCATACGTGGTTGTGCCGGAATTCCTCAAGCAACTCCGGCAGGCGATGGCGCAGACGGCATAGTTACTTCTGCAAGAAGAAGCTTTTGGCAGGTGCCGCCGCCTTAATAACGTAATCGCCCGGAACTTGAAACAACGACGGCGAGGGCTCCGAGCGCTGAATGTTGGTGAGCTGATAGGTGGTCTCGCCGATCCGCGGGTCCGAACTCTTGCTCATGACTAGCACTTTCAGATCGGGCGAGTACCAGGTCTCAGTCGTAATTACGATCGGCTGCTCGTTGCCAATCTCACCCGCCCGGATGGTTTTCGTGATGCGGGTTCCCTGCGCGGGCACGCCTTCCATGTCCTGCATTCCCAGATCCGTCTTCACCACGTTCTCGTCTGAGGGCGGATTTCCCTTGACCATACTTTCGATGCGAGCGCTGGTGGTGAATCCTCCTACATCTGCGCCGCTGACCTGGAGCTGGACGGCGGGGCCGCCGTCCCCTTTCGCAAACGTGCGCACTTTCGGTCCAGAAAAACTGAAAGCCGTCTTGGTATTAGCATCCAGAGTGTAAGTGACACCCGCCACCGGATCCTCGATTGTGATGAAGTGCGGCGGCTCTCCTTGCGGTGTCGATACGCCGGAAAGCACACGTTCGTTCCGCACCCGGCCCTGGCTATCGCGCGCCACATCCGCGGTGGTGGTCTGCTCGATGCGATTGCCATCCGCCAGCGTTTGCACTCGCTCCGTTGTCGATTGAGCCGAGTAGGGAGCGCCCACCACGGGCCCTTTCTGAACCATGAACGGAAGGTAGGAGAGATTCACGGGTCCGAGTTCTCCCGGACTGTTCAATTGAATCGCGATATTCCCAGCGGGTTGCGCCGGAATTTGAGCGAACGCAGCCGTCGCCAGCAGAAAAGAGAGTAGAACGGGTTTGTACATAAGCGATATCCTTTCTTTTTCAAAAAACGATTTATGGAACGAAACGCACGGCACGCGCGACACCATCCTGCCCAATCAAGACCTCAGCCCGCATCGGCTCGCGAGCCGCGCCGGCCAGCGCAGGAACGCCGAGCACGTTGAGATCCGACGCGGTCAGTTGCACGCGCACGATCACTCCGTCGCCCAAGGGAACGCCGCTTTCCGCGTAGGGCAGAGGCACGAATCCGGCCAGCGGTGCGGCTTCGGCGGAAACAGCATTAACTGCCCCGTCTGGCCGATGCAGAAACGCACCCCATACCGCAAACACGGCGATCAGCAAGGCGGCCGCCGGAGCAAAGTACAAGCGCACGCGGCGACGCCGCTGTCGACCCAAATGATGCGCTCGAAATTCCGCCAACAGATGCTGCTCAATTCCGGCCAGATCGTAAAGCTGTTTTTGTTCGCGATTCATACGGAACATTGCTCCCGGTTTCTTAATTTCGCGGCAAGAATAGCGCGCGCCCGGTGCAGCCGCGATCGAACCGTGCCGATCGCGCAGCCGAGCAGGCGCGCCACATCCGCGTAAGCCATTTCCTGCAGATCGCACAACACGATCGCTTCGCGATAGCGCGGAGGAAGAGACAGAATCGCCGATTCGAGCGCCCGCGACTCGCTCGCCTTCGAGCAGTCTTGAAACGGATCGGCATCGGCCGCAGCCAACGACAAGGCAAGTTCGTCCAGACCGCTCGTACAGTTCCGCGGCTCCGCTAAATGCCGCTTGAGCTTGTTACGCGCCACTCCAATCAGAAATGCTTCCAGTGGGCCACGCCCCGCCTGATACTGTTTGGGCTCGCGAATCAACACCAGAAACACTTCCTGCGTGACCTCTTCCGCCACTTCTCTTCGACCGGACATGTGCAAAGCAAAATGGAACACCGCGCGCTGATGGCGCCGGTACAAAGCGGTGAAGGCCGCCTCATCCCCTTTCGCCGAGAGCCGAAGCAGATCGCGATCGTTCAGAGTGTCTCGATTCGGCATGATCGCTTCGTCATTCGCGGCGGTCTTAAGTCAGTATTGCCTCGCAAGCGCGGGAAAGTTCCAAATCTTTCAGATCGATAATTGGTTTTGACCCATGGAACCAAAAATTAAACCGGAGCAACTGCGAAGCAATCGCTGGCTGGGGCCGGCCAACATGCTGGGCTTTAGTCATCGTTCACGACTGAAACAGATCGGATATCAGCGCGAGGATTTTGCGGGCAAGCCGGTCATTGGAATCGTTAACACCTGGAGCGAGATCAACCCTTGTAATTACCATTTGCGCGAGCGTGCCGAGGCCGTGAAGCGCGGAGTGTGGGAAGCGGGCGGCTTTCCGGTCGAGATCCCAGCTTTTTCCATCACCGAGACATTCATGAAACCCAGCCCCATGCTGTACCGCAACCTGCTGGCTATGGACACCGAAGAAGTGCTGCGCAGCCTTCCGCTGGATGGCGCGGTGTTGATGGGCGGCTGCGATAAAACTACGCCCGGCTTGTTGATGGGCGCGATCAGCATGGATATTCCGGCCGTTTATCTCCCGGGCGGTCCCATGCTGCGCGGAAACTGGCGCGGTCAGCCGCTCGGCAGCGGCACCGATTTGCGCAAGTTCTGGGCTGAGCGCTGCGCGGGCACGCTCAGTGAAGAAGAGTGGAACTCGATGGAAGATGGCATCGCGCGCTCGCCCGGCTTTTGCATGACCATGGGAACCGCCTCCACCATGACCGCGCTCAGTGAGGCGCTGGGAATGACGCTGCCCGGCGCATCCTCTATTCCCGCGGCCGATTCCAATCATCCACGGCTCGCCATGAACTGCGGCCGGCGCATCGTCAGTATGGTGTGGGAGGATTTGCGGCCTTCGCAAATTTTAACGGAGAAGGCTTTTGAGAACGCGATCACAGTTGACATGGCGATTGGCGGCTCGACCAACGCGATTATTCATCTGGTGGCGATGTCCGGCCGTTGCGGGCTGAAGCTGGAGCTGCCGCTCTTCGAAAAAATATCCGAGCGTGTGCCGGTTCTTGCCAATATCCGTCCTTCCGGCGCCTTCCTGATGGAAGACTTTTACTACGCGGGCGGGTTGCGGGCCTTAATGGCCGAGATTCGCGATCTTTTGCACCTGGATTGCATGACCGCGAACGGGCAGCCGCTGGGAGAAAACCTGGATGGCGCGCACAGCATCAATCCGGAAGTCATCCGGCCTCGCGAGCGGCCGCTCGCTCCAACCGGCGGCACAGCAATTCTGTTCGGCAGTCTCGCCCCCGATGGCGCGGTCATAAAAATTTCAGCCGCCGACCCGCGCCTGTTGCAGCACACCGGCCCGGCAGTCGTGTTCCGCAATGTTCAGGATCTGGAAGCGCGCATCGATCGCGACGATCTCGACGTGACGGAAGATTCCGTATTGGTGTTGCAGAACGCCGGACCACTGGGCGGTCCGGGCATGCCGGAATGGGGCATGCTGCCCATTCCCAAGAAGCTGTTACAACGCGGCGTGCGGGACATGGTGCGCATTTCCGACTCGCGCATGAGCGGAACGGCGTATGGCACCTGCGTGCTTCACATCTCACCCGAGAGCTACGTCGGCGGTCCTCTGGCCTTTGTGCGCGATGGCGATCCGGTCTCGCTCGATTTGCGCAATCACCGGCTCGATCTGCTGGTGTCCGATGCGGAGTTGAACACGCGCCGCGCGCAGTGGGTCAAACCGGTTTCCAAATATCAGCGCGGTTATGCCGCACTTTATCTGGAACGGGTGCTGCAAGCCAACCAGGGCTGCGATTTCGACTTTCTCAATTCGAAGGCGGAAACGCCCGAACCCGAGCTTCACTGAACTCGCGATGCGGCGATTGCTGTTCATGGGAGCGCATCCCGACGACGAAACTTTCTTCGCGGCGGGAACCATCGCCCGGTACGCCGAAGAGGGTGGGCGCGTAAGCGTGATCTGCGCCACGCGAGGCGAACGCGGGTCCACGGCCGATCTTTGCACTATCGAAGATTTGCCGCGCGTGCGCGAGGCCGAGATGCGCGATGCCATGAAGATTCTCGGCGTTGCGGGGCTGCATTTCCTGCCATATGAGGATCAAAAGCTAGCTGCGGCGCCGCTCGAAGAAATCCGGCGGCAGCTCGTCGAAGTTATTCGCGAAGAGCGCCCGCAAATCGTGATTACGTTCGACCCGCACGGAGCCAATCAACATCCCGATCATGTGGCGATCAGCCAGTTTTCTTCCGATGCGCTCTCTGCCGCGGCCGATCCGCGCTGGTTCCCCGAACTCGGCCCGGCGCATACCATTGAGCGGCTACTCTGGCCGCCGCCCACCGTGATCTTTCGTTATCCAAAAGATGTGGATCTAGGGAAAGAGCCGGGAATCGATTTTTTGATCGACACCAGCCGCTGGTCGGAGAAAAAAGCCGCTGCGATTCGAGCGCACAAAACGCAGCGTCTGGGCCGCTTGTTTTTCGACGACGCCGATGGCCGGCGCACCTTTTCTTCTGAAGCGTTCCGTCTGGCTTGGGGACCGCGCCCTAGCAGCATTCCGGCGCGCGATCTGTTTGCCGACTGAAGCCTGCCGCTATTTTGTCTGAGACTGTTTGTGCGCGAGCCGGTTGCACGCATCGCCCGCGCCCATGATCTTCAGTGCGTCGCCCCCGGATTCGATGAAATCGATCTTGCCTTGTTCGTCGATGACAAACGTGACGCGATTCGCGATGCCGTACTTCGGCATATACACTCCGTATTCCTGCGAAACCTTGCGATCCAGAAAATCGCTTAGCAGCGGAAACGATAGCCCGAGGCTTTCCGCAAACGCTTTCTGAGAAGGAGTGTTATCGGTGCTAATCGCGAAAACTTTGGCCCCGGACTGCTCGAACTTTTGCATTCCAGACTGGAATGCTTTCATTTCGGCCGTTCAACCACCTGTGAATGCGGCGGGGAAGAACGCCACCACGACCGTGCTCTTGCCGATGTAATCGGCCAGGTGCACCTTGCCGCCTTCCGTAGAGGGCAGCGTAAAATCCGGAGCTTTGTCGCCAACTTTCAGCGTGGTCGAAGGCGGCTTGGCGGGTGCCTGCGCGAGCAACGCAGTGGAGAGCGATGCAGTCAACAAGGCGAATTTCAGAAATTGCATGGGTTGCCTTAACGTATCACGATTTCAGATCGCCGTGTGTACCAGACTGTTCACAAGTATTTCCCGCGAGTGCCGCTGCCAGGAATACAAAAGGATCAGCGCGATGACAATCAGCGCCAGCGAGAGCCCGCACCAGATGCCATAAATACCGTAGCCGAAATGGAAGCATAGAACGTAACCTATCGGCAACCCGAAGAACCAGTAGCCGCCGAGATTCACCAGCATCGGCACGCGCGTATTGCCGAGCCCGCGCAGCGCGCCTGTCGCGACAGTTTGAACTCCATCGAAGAGTTGAAAGAGCGCCGCCCAGGCAAGCAGTCCGGTGCCGATCAGAATCACGCTGGCGTCGCTCGTGTAGATGCGCAAGAGCGATTTTGGAATCAACAGGAAAGCGGCAGCCGAACACGACATGAAAGCGCAGCCCAGGCCGATCGCAATGAACCCGTTGCGGCGCGCCATGCGTGGGTCGCGCCGTCCCATCGGCATGTCCCACGGCAACTGCCGCGGCTGAAGAGACACCAAGCGGCACCATAAAGCTGACCGCCGCGCAGTTGAGTGCGATCTGGTGAGCCGCCAGCGCCACCGGATTCAATCGACCGGCCAGCACGGCAGCAGCGCCGAATGCTCCAATTTCAAGCAGAATCTGAGTGGCGGCGGGGAGCCCGATGCGCAACAGGAGCGCGATTCGCTGCCAGTCCGGTTTGCGAATGACGGACCGCACGCCGGGAGCAACCCCGCGTTCAAACCACCAGATGCACAGCGCCAGGAATACGGCCATGTACACGCGCGCCAGGCAAGTCGAAAGCGCCGAGCCCACCACGCCCATCGCTGGAAAGCTCCAATGGCCGTAGATGAACAGCCAGTTGAAAAACCAGTTGATCAGATTGGCGCTGATCAACGCCACCATCACGGGCCGGACGTGCGCGGTGGCCTGCAAATAGCGGCGGAACGCGCCGTAAAGCAGCAGCGGCAGTGTGCTCAGGCCCAGAGTGGCGACGAACGCTCCAGCCAGTCCGCTGACCGGCGCGACAATTCCCAGCGCATAAAAGGCGGGCCGCATCAGCGCGAACAGAATGGTGAGCGGCGGCGCCAGCAGCAGGGCGATGTAGACGCCTTGCGCTAGCGAATGATGGCAATCTTCCCGGTCGCCTGCGCCGAACGATTGCGAAACCAGGGTGTCCAGGCCGAGCAGCAGACCCACGCCGAAGATGGCAAACGAATAGAAAGCGCTGCTGCCGATACCGATCGCCCCAATGGCTGCCGGACCCAGCCGCCCCACCATAATGGTGTCCACCACGCCCATGCCCATCCAGCCAAGTTCGGCCAGCGCAACCGGCGCCGCCAGCGCAATGACACGCCGCGTGTCCGGCCATAAGCTTCGCGCATCCGTCATTTTGAGTCCGTACAGCGGTTTCTTGAAGTTGCCGATATACTAAGGAAGCGGTCACTGTTTAGCCGCGTGCAGCTACCCTGTGATCCGCCTCTTCCCCGTTTGCCTTGTATCTACCTTAGCCTGGAGTCTGAGCGTCCAGGCTCAATCCCCGCCGGAAATCAAGAAGCCGAGCCAAAGCGCATCGCAAGCCTCCGAATCCCAGCGTCAGATCGCCGCGTTACAGATCAAACAGGAAGAGAGACAGCGCATTCTGGGAATGATCCCGGAGTTCAACACATCGAATGTTTCCGATGCCGCCAAGCTATCGGCCCGCCAGAAGTTCGACCTCGCATTCAAGAGCGCGACCGATCCGTTCGCCTTCGTGTTTTCTGGAATTGACTCCGGAATCAGCCAATGGGAGAACGATTTTCCCGGTTACGGGCAAGGCGCCCAAGGCTACGGCAAGCGCTTCGCCGCATCTTACGCGGACAGTTTTGACGGAACCATCTTGGGCAATGCCGTTTTCCCGATTCTGCTGCATCAGGATCCGCGCTATTTCCGGAAAGGAACCGGCCCGCTTCGCCAGCCGGTTTCTGCACGCGGTCGGATCGACTGTCATTTCCAAAGGCGATAACGGTCGATGGCAACCCAATTATTCTAATGTAATGGGCAATCTTGCGGCTGGAGGGATCTCAAATCTGTATTACCCATCCGCCGACCGAGGCGCCGCACTGATTACCGAGCGGGCCTTTACCGTCACCGCGGAAGGCGCGATCGGAGCTCTTTTCTACGAATTCTGGCCCGACATTTCGCGCAAACTAGCAAAAAAGCCGCACGTCGCGCCGTGATATCGTGAAAACTGTTTTGCGGGCCCTTAGCTCAGTTGGTTAGAGCGCTACCTTGACACGGTAGAGGTCGCAGATTCGAGTTCTGCAGGGCCCACCATGTGGTCAAGCTTTGGCTTGATGCTTGCGCTCGCCGGAATCCGCCATCTCGACGCCGCGCTCCAGAACATCCTCGACGAACACGAATAAATCCCGCTCCTGCCATTTCACTTGCATCACCCGTGTGCTGTCACGGAGGCCTTGCACCTGTAGAACCGCCCCCTCCGGCAGCAACACGAAGCCCTTCTCGACGCTATCTGAGTAGACCGCACGCACAGATTTCGAGAGGCGATACATCTTCCCAACCATGAAACGTATGGACTGAGTGCTCAGTGTAGGCTGAAACAGGCGTCCCCGCAAGAGAAAAGCATTTCAAAACGTACTATCCCTCATGCGTTTCCGAGGACTACGACACACATTCCCGCCGAGAGCATCCATTGCGAAAGCCCCCTTATGCCCCCGCGTGTCGTTTTAACCGTCGAAGATGACGATGCAGCTTTCCAACTGCTGAAAGCTGCCTTTCAGGAAACCCAGCCGGAAGTCCAGCTCCTCCGCGCCAACGACAGCGAAGAGGCGCTTGCGGTTTTGCGCAGAACGGGCCCATTCGCCCAAGCACCGCGGCCGGGCGTAGTGCTGCTCAACGGCAGTCTGCCAAAGAAGGCGGCGCTGGACGTGCTCGCCGAAATTTCCGCAAGCGAGTCGCTTCGCTCTATTCCTGTCATTGTCCTTACCGCTCCTTCGCGGCGAGCGGACCGGGAGAGGTACATGGCTTTGGGCGCACAAGATTTTCTGACCAAACCTGCGAATTTCGACGATTTGGTGCTAGCGGTCAAATCAGCTTCCGCAAAAGCATTTGCATACTAGTACTTTCATGTGCCTAGTAGTACTTCCAGGCACCTCCAAAGTACTACCTAACTCTTTTCTTTTCACTCGGATTGCGATTATTGTAGGGAATCGGGAGGTCGTCTAAGTGGCAGGACGACAGATTCTCAATCTGTACAACGGGGTTCGAGTCCCCGCCTCCCTCCATATTTTTTAGGGCATAGGAACGCCTTCGGCCCAGCTTATGTTTTACTAAGAGCGGCATGCACATTCCTGAATTAACCACTACTCAGGAGTGCGATGTGCTGCTTACCCGCGAGCTGGCCATTTTCTTCAAACACAGTCCCACTTGCCTGGTCAGCCTCTTTGCACACCGCGAGGTGATGCGGTTCTGTCAGGCGCAGCCGGACGCGCCTCTTTACCTGATCCCGGTACGTAAGAGGCGGGAGGTCGCGCGCCACCTCGCCGAACGCACCGGGATCCGGCACGAGTCTCCACAGATTCTCGTGCTGCGCCGCGGAACTGTCATCGGCTCAGCTTCTCACCACGAGATTACGGCGGAATTGCTCAGCTCTCTGGTTTCCTGATTTCGCCGCTGCTTTCTAAGGATTGTAGAAATGCGCGTTCTTGCTGTACGGCGCCTCGCCCGGCGTGCCTCGGCGGAAGTGACCCGAAGGAATCGACTTTCCATCGCGCTCATGCGCCAGCAGCTCGATGAACCAGGCTTCGTGTTCTATCTCCTCGTTTAGAATTCGGGACGCCATGTCATATGTCCGTGGATCTTTTCCAAACGTCATGTCGCAGATCGCAATCCAGCTTCGAATTGCGCAGCGTTCGGATTCAAGTAACAGCGTGAGAATATTCACTGCCGTGGGCGGGTTGGGCAGCTTCGCCGCCTGGCAGCCAGCCTGGTTGTGGAACTCGCATAGGTCATTCGGGATTTCGCCGCCCAGCTCATAAATGCGAGGCACGATCAATTCCCAATGGGCCCTATCCTCGAGCCGCGCATCTTCGCAGATCTCTTTGTAGTCTTCGTGACCTGCCAGGTGCATCCGCAGAATCGTGTAGTAGTAATACGTACTCGCAAATTCGGCCGCCGCATTCGCGACCAGCATCTTGATCAGCTTCTCGACATCCACACCACGCGCGCGAATCACTTCCACGCCGACCCGCTGTGTCACGTCTCCGGCCGGAACCGGTGTAACTGTATTAGCCATAGATCTCCTTTCATCCCTAGCCTAAGGAGCGCGCCGGCCATAGGTCCAATATGTGTTTCCTATTCGGCCCATAGGTTTTGACGCTGACGGCATACACTCTAAGAGGAATCGCCGCTCGCATGGAAATACATCAATTGCGATACTTTTGCGCGGTGGCGCGGAACGGCACATTCACGCGTGCCGCACAAGCTGAGCGCGTAGCGCAACCTTCTCTGTCGCAGCAAATCTTAAAGCTTGAGGCCGAACTGGGCGCGCGCTTGTTCGACCGGCTCTCGAAATCCGCGAGATTGACTCCGTTCGGCGCCGCGTTCCTGCCCAAGGCGGAACAAATTCTCCGGGAACTTTCAGAAGCAAAGACAGAGATTCTGGAGATGAGCGGCAAGGATAAAGGCGAGGTTTCGGTTGGAGCGATTCCTACCGTCGCGCCCTACCTGCTTCCCCCGGTTTTGAGCGGCTTCTCGCGCCAGCATCCCGGAATCGCGATTAACGTGATTGAAGACACCACGCCCGTTCTTCTCGAACGGCTGCATGCCGGCACCGTCGATCTCGTCCTCGCGGCGCTGCCCATCGACGGCGTCGAACTCGTTTCACTGAAGCTGATCCGCGAACCCTTCTTTCTGGTGGTTCCCGAATCGCATTCGCTTTCGCGGCGCAAACTGATCCGGCTGGGAGACATCCCGAAGGACAGCCGTTTTCTGCTGCTCAAAGAAGGGCACTGTTTCCGGGACAGCACCATCGAAGCGTGCAGAAAATCGCGAATCGCGCCCAACGTAGATATTCGAGAGCGGCCAATTCGCCACTATTCTGGCTCTGGTTTCGGCCGGTATGGGCATATCGGCCATTCCCAGGATGGCTGTCCAATCGGCCCGCGGCTGCCGTTTCATCCGAATTGCGAATGAAGAAGCGTCACGCAACTTGGGCGTTACCATGCTGAGCCGTCATTTTCAAACCCGGGCGCAGAAGGTTTTCCTACAGCATCTGCTCCGCACCGCAACATCCCTCGGGAAAAACGGCGGCCATTTCGGGCCGTTTCGCCGTGTTCGTTAGCCGATGCGCCGCTTGCTAAGCTCATTCTTCATGCAAAGCCGGACCTCATCGTCCTTCGCGCGTCTTGGCATTCTCGTCGCGCTCTGCGCCGCTTGCGCTGTTTGTGGTTTTGCGGTGGACGTGAATTCGCTTCCCAAGCCTACGGGATATGTCAGCGATCTCGCCCACGTAGTGAACCCGGCCGAGAAACAGGAGCTGGAGGCATTTTGCACCAGCGTCGAACAGCAGCTCGGCGTCCAATTCGCGCTGGTGACGATCGATACTTTGGGCGACCGGCCAATTCGCGATTTCGCCATCGATCTGGCGCGCAAATGGGGAGTCGGCGACAGGAAAAGCAATCAGGGCGTGCTGCTCTTGCTCGCCATCAACGATCACAAAGACGATATCGAAACCGGGCGCGGGATTGAGCCTTACATCACAGACGGATTCGCCGGAAGCACGCTGCGCGCGATGCGGCCGGATCTGCGCGACAACAATTATGGCGCGGCACTGTTATCGGGCGCTCGCGCAATGGCGGACCAGATCGCGCAGGGCAAGGGAATCGCTTTCTCCAGCAATCTGCCTGCGCCGGAGACGCGGCGCGTAGCGGTCCGGCATCGCGGCGGCATTCCTTTTCCGTTAATTCTTCTGGGGATCTTCTTCCTGCTGTGGCTGCTGGGTCGCGGCGGCGGCCGTAGAGGCGGCGGAGGCGGCTTCTGGACAGGCCTGCTCCTCGGCAATCTCTTGGGCGGAGGACGCGGTTATGGCGGCGGTTGGGGAGGCGGCGGTTTCGGCGGCGGCTCGGGAGGTGGAGGCGGTTTCGGCGGATTTGGCGGAGGAGATTTTGGCGGCGGTGGGGCCAGCAGTAATTGGTAGACCGAAAAAGAGATGACAATGCAGAAACAACTTTCAGAGTTGGTTGAGCGATTGAAGACCGCCTTTGGCGATCGGCTTGTGTCGGCGATACTCTACGGCTCCGCTGCGATGGGAGATTGGAACGAGCATAACTCCGATTTGAACGTGCTCTGTGTTCTGGACCGCCTCTCGCCCCAGGAGCTCGCCAGCTCCGAACCGATTTTTCATTGGTGGCGCGACAAGGGCAACCCGCCGCCGTTGCTGCTGACGGCCGAAGAGGTCCGCACTTCGACCGACTGCTTTCCCATGGAATTTCACGACATGCAAGAGCACCGGCGCGTACTCTGCGGCTCAGATATCATTCAGGGTCTCAATATCGACCGGTCGTTTTACCGGGCTCAGGTGGAGCACGAGCTGCGCGCCAAGCAGATTCGCCTCCGGCAAAAAGCCGCCGAGCTGCTCTCCAATTCCGGAGCGGCTGACGAAGCTGCTGACAGATTCTATCTCTACGTTTTGCGTTCTCGGCCGCCACGCGCTGATCCTGAGCGGGCACGAGCCGCGCTGGAAAAAATCTGAGATCGTGCCGGCTTTGGAACAGGCCATGGAGATGCGCCTGCCCGCTGCCAATGAGATACTAGCGGTTCGAGCAAGTGGAAAGCGGCGAGTCGAGGGCGATGGTATTGCTCTGCTCGGGAATTATCTGGCGGAGATGGATGCGCTGGTTCGATTTGTCGACGCGTTAGAAAAATAAAAATGGCAAGAGGAGCATTCGGATGAAAAGCGCGCTCATCGTTATAGGGATTATTGTCATCGTCCTGCTCATTTTGGGGGGCCAATTGGTCGGCGAGCGCAACCAGCTCGTCACCGAGAGAAACGATATCGACGCGCGCTGGGCGCAAGTAGACAATGATATGAAGCGCCGCGCCGATCTGATTCCGAACTTGGTGGAAACCGTGAAGGGCTACGCGAAGCAGGAGCAAACCGTGATCGGAGAAGTAACCAGCGCCCGCGCCGCACTCCTCGGAGCGCATAGCAAGCAGGACGAGATCGGCGCCAACAATCAACTGAGCGGCGCGATCGGCCGCTTGCTGGTCCTGCAGGAAAACTATCCAAACCTGAAATCGAACGAAAATTTCCTTCGGCTGCAGGACGAACTGGCGGGAACCGAGAACCGAATTGCCGTCGACCGGCGCGATTACAATGAGGCCATCAAGAAATACAACATCGATATTGAACGATTCCCGATGAATATCGCTGCTTCCATGTTCGGCTTCCAGCGCGATAACGCATACTTCCAGATCACCGAACAGGAAAAGAAGGTACCACAGGTCAAATTTTGAGTTGAGTTTTAGGCTTCTTCTTCCGGCTCGCTCCACTCCTCGGCGCGATTGGTGTATCGCTTCAAAACCGAAAACGAACCGCCGCTGCTGAAACCTGCCGTCCGCAAACGGCGGTAGGCGGAGGCCAGGTTCTTTTCTTCTTTTAGGAACTCCCGCAAATCTTTGCCCCGGAACTTTCGTTGAAGAAATCGCTCGATGAGGTCCAGCTCGTCGGTTCCCGAAAAGATCTTTTCGACGGCGTTTTCGGCTACTGGGCGGGCGACCCGTTTCGACGCCAGGTCCCGCAGAACGCGGAACCGTCCCAACCCTTGGTTCTGGAGCCGCCCGGAGGCGAATGCCTCGGAAAACTTCTTATCGTCGGTAAGGCCGTACTCCCGCAACTTAGCCATTGCGGCATCGACATCGGCATATGAGGAGGCGCGGCGCGCCAGCTTTCGTTTCACCTCCGAAGCCGACTGCGCGCGCTGCCCCAACACGCGCAAAGCATACTCCCATAAGGCTTCCGCGTCCAGCTTTTTGGGGTTAGCGAAGCGTGCCATCTCGCTGAAACGTTTGCTACTGTACCATGCTCTACAAGATGGAAACGCCAATTGAGAGTGAGGGGATAAATATGGAGGAAAAAAGCGGCTTCGGTTACTTTTTACTGGGCCTGGGCATTGGAGTGGCAGCCGGTATACTTTGGGCGCCGAGAGCAGGGGAAGAAACGCGTCAGTTGCTCGCCGACAAAGCGGGTGAAAGCGCGGACTATCTGAAAACGCGCGCGCAGGAAGGGACAGATTACGTCCGGCAGCGGACGGAGGATGTCAGGCAATCGGCTTCCGATCTTTACGAGAAGGGCCGCTCCACGGTGTCGCGGCAGAAGGATACCCTCGGTGCCGCCGTGGAAGCCGGCAAGCAGGCGTACCGCGATGCGGTGGGCGACATCAAATCGGCCGCGGCGGGATCGGGCGGCACAACCACCAGCGGCCCGGGATCTGTGTAGCGCGTTCCGCTCTGAATCGACTTAGCGCGTCACATGGGCGACAACAGCACGCTTCTGATTATTCTCATCATCTTTGTCGCGCTATCCGCGATAGCGATGCTTATCCAGGCCGGGACTCTGCTCGGCCTGTTTCTTGTGGCGCGTAAGATGCAAGAAAAAGTCATGCCTATGATTCCGGAAATCGAGGCAGTTGTGGGCATTACAAAACGCACCGTGGAACGAGTGGAAAAACACGTCGAAAAGATCGGCGATAGCAGCGTCGAGATTTTGGGCGCCACCAAGCAGCAGCTCGCCAAAGTGGACGAGCTGTTGAGCGACGCGTCCATACGCGCCAAGGTTCAAATGGAGCGCGCCGAAATGGTGCTCGACGACACTATGACGCGCGTGCAGCAAACGGTGTCCATCGTCCAGTCCGGCGTGCTCCGGCCGGTGCGGGAAGTGCATGGGGTACTGTCTGGAATCCGGACCGCGCTCGCGTACCTGGGACGCGGCGGTCGGCCCACCGTCGATCACGCCACTTCCGACGAAGAGATGTTTATTTAAGTCCGCAAACGAAAGCGGTCGAGCTCCGGCAGCAGCGCGAACCGCGTCTGCACCGGCTTTACGGCTTCGCCGATCTGCTGAACCGTATCGAGATTCCGGCCTGAGCGGTTCGCGACCAGATCGAGATAGCGGACTTGGTGCGGATCGATTTCCATAATGCGGCAGCAGGTCGCGTCCACGCTGAGTGGGTCCGCGCCCGCAACGATCACTCCCGGCGCAATCCGGGTGCCCAGGATGGGGCCATTTCCTTCCATTCCTTCGATGCCGTCGACCAGACAGAATTGGCGCGGGAAAAGATAGTGAAGGTCGGCGACACATTCATCGATGCCCGCCCAGTGCAGCGGGTTTTTTGGCCAGCCGTAAACAGCGCCAGGGACAAGGCCGAATAAATTCTTCATGGAGAGCGTCGCCCCGGCCCAGTGGTGCGTTTTCATTTTTGGCAAAGAGACCAGCAGGTCGCAGCGGAGCGCCGTATGCGGAAGGTAGATTTCGGATAACGTCGAAAATGGATTTCTCAAAGATAGGCGAGTAACGTCGTCCAGGTTTAGATCCGTGAACCGGCTCTCGAATTTCCGAATGGCGCTGAAGTACCCTGCACTCGAGGCCAGATCCAGCGTCGTCCGCCGGTGCCCTGGACCTTCGGCGATGTGAACTTCGCTTGCTCCTAAAGCGGTGAAGGCGGCCGCGGCCGCGGCAACAAAGATTGGATTGGTGTTGATGGGAGCTGTGGAGCTGAACTCCACCAGGTTCGGCTTCAGCAGAATTCGCTTGCCGGCCACCGGGACCCGATGCTCAACGAGGATGCGGCGGATGAGACTTTCGAGATCGCTCGAATAGGACGGTGCGCGCACAATCGAAACCCGAGGTTTCCAGGTTGGCGGCCCGCTCGCGGTTCGCCGGCAGCTTAGCGCGAAGCCGAGCGCTCCGAAGAAAAAGTATCGGCGAGTGGTCTGCATCCGATTTCGTCAGGCAGTGGCCGTCACGAGCCGATTGCTGCGGCTTTCGGCAGCGAGTGATAGCAACCGCAAGGAGATGTCTCGCGTCGTTCGGCACGGCAAACCGGTCTGTAGATCTCCCGTCTGGCGCCCGTGGCGCACCAGCGCCAAATGCAACCAGCAAAACGCCTCCATCGAACCCGGTGAAGCGAGGCGGGCTTGCGCCAGTTTCAGCGGCAGAGCTAATTCGGAACTAGGGGCGTCATACAGCGCTAACAGCGCCATGCCCGTTGTTTCGGGATACGACACTGCATTTTGGCTCAGATAAGTATTCCCGCCGTGGTTCCAGCCACCATCCCGACAGCGATGATGGAGGATGTAATTTTGCGCTTGGCGCACATACGCATGAAGCTCAGGCCGGTTCTGCTGGCGAGCGGCCTGGGACAGAGCCAGAACAGAAATGACGGTGGGCGCGATCCAGGCAGCCGTACCGGGGAACCAGGGCGAGCCGCCGGCTTGGGGACCTCGGCTTACGCCGCGTAATCGGAAGACAAGCCGCTCTACGAGATCCGGTTCCGGTTTCACCTGGCCAAGCAGCCACTGGATCGCATGGTTCTGAGGGCGGCCCGAGAGCGCACGGCCAGATAGCGCCAGCACGCACAAACTCGTAACCCAGGTGCTGACATCCACGGATGGATTCGGAGCCCATCCTCCGTCGGCTCTTTGGTTTCGCTGCAGCCAGCGACAGCCTTGCTCGTAAACCTGATTCTCAGCGGCATGAGCTTCGAGCGCGAGCAGAGCGAAAGCGGTCGGTTCGGTCCACGAGCAGCCGCCCGAGTAACCCCAGCCCCCATCCGCGTTCTGCGCGTTTAATAATTGACGCTGAAGTTCAAGCGCTTCAGCCATGATCCGTCGCCGTACTAGGGCGTCATTTTACGTTTACGCCTGCGCTTCATGTAGAAAACCAAAATCGCTCCAGCACCTATCCAGATAATCGTCTGTACCGCCATATCACCCATTGCTTTCTCCTTTTGCGAACACTCGCTTTGCAGAGTGCCCGTTCACGATGGAACCGCACCCCATATAGTTCACATCGACTGGGCTGCCGGCTTTCATTAACCGCAAGATTTAATGCAAGGCCTGCATCGCAGGCAACAGATTGCGGAACAACTGCAGCATTCCAGGCCCCGCCGTCACCACCAGCAGCCCGGGCATGCAGAAGAAGAAGATGGGGAACACCAGCTTGACTCCCACCTTTCCGGCGCGCTCTTCGGCCTCCTGGCGGCGGCGCACTCGCAGAAAATCCGATTGCGTGCGCAATGCCTCGCCAACGCTGGTACCGAAGCGGTCGGTCTGGACCAGAATGGCCACCAGCTTTTTGACCTCGTCCTCGCCGGTGCGCCGCCCGAAATTACGCAGTGCTTCGCTGCGGCTCTTGCCAGCCATAATCTCCATATTCACCATCGAGAGTTCCTCGCTCACCGCGGGATGCACGCTTTTGAGCTCGCGGCTGACGTTCACGATGGCCTGGTCGAGCCCGCAACCCGCCTCCGTGCAGATGACCAGCAGATCCAGCACGTCTGGCAGGGAGAAGCGGATCTTGCGGTGGCGGCGTTTGACCAGCCGCCCCAGGATCAGGGCGGGAAGAAAGTAACCGACGCCTCCGCCGGCAACCGGCAGCATCAGACGAAGCAGGGGAGTCGTCATCCGTTCGCGGAAGGCGAGCGCCGCCAGCACAAAAATTGCGGCCAGCAGAATTTTCGCGCCGTAATAGACCGCCACCGCCGAACTGGTGCGGAAACCGGCCGCAAACAGATCCTGTTTGGCGGCTTTGGCGTCCTGGGAGGAAACCGGAAGCAGGTTGCCGATCGGCTCGAGCAGCCGCGCGACCGAGAATTCGCGTTTCTGTTTCCGTTCGAGCAGCGGCACCGGAATGGCCTGCGAGGTGGTACTCGCCAGTTGATCCAGCATGCGCGCCGGACGCGCGTAATGAACGTAGCCGAAATAGAAGACCACGCCCACAATCACCAGAAACAGCACAAGCGGCAGCAGAATCAACATGGGTCAGACCTTTATATTCGTTACTTTCCGGATCACGAAATAACCGACCACCTGCGCGCCGAGGGCCCCATAGATCATCATCCGGCCGATCGGATCGGCCGCGAGCTGGCGCAAATATTCGGGCGTCGAGAGCATCATGAACCCAGTCACGGCGATGGGCATGAGCACCAATACTAATCCCGTTATGCGGCCGTGCGCGCTGGCGGCTTTCACTTGGCCCCTCAGCCGGAACCGCTCGCGGATGATAAAGGCGAGTTTGGTAAGGATCTCGCCCAGGTTTCCACCCGTCTCCTGCTGCAGCAGCACGGAGGAGACGAAGAACCGCACGTCCACCAGCGGCATCAGCTTCATCAGCTTTCCTAGCGCCACTTCGAGCGACGAGCCCAACTGCAGATCGTTCGAGACCCTGCGAAAGGCCGACCCAAGGGGCTCCGGCGAATCGGTCGACAGCATTTCCAAAGCGACCGAGAAGCCATGCCCGGCGCGCATGGAGCGCGACAGAAAATCGAGCGCCTCGGGAAGTTGTTCTTCAAACGCGGCCATGGTTTTGGCACGCTTGCGCAATACCAGCAGCAGCGGAACCGACGCTCCGAAGGCGGCCAGCGACGGCGCGCCGATGGCCGGACTCACCACCCGCAGTTTCAGGCCCACCAACATCGCTACGCCGCTGGTAATCGCCGAAATCGTGACCAGCTTACTGCCGCTCCAGTTCTTGCCGGCCTGCTCCAGTATCAGGTCCAGGCGATTCATGGACTGGAAGCGGCGCAGAAGTTTCGCCAGCCAGTCTTCGACTTGCGCGGGGCGAAGAAACTCGGAGCGCTGCTCGGCGGGCGTCTCTTCCGCCTTGCGCAGCATCGACCGGATCTGCTGCCTCTGTTTCGAGCGGAAATACGACATCCCGAACCCGACACAGGCGAGCACCGTCAGGAAGACAACTACGAACAGAACTACGACAACCACCATTTGATTCAGCGCACCTCGACCACGTTCTGAAAGATATGAGTCGGAAGCTCTATGCCCGCCGCCTTCAGACGCTCGCTGAATTTCGGCCGCACTCCGGTGGGGCGAAAGCGCCCGGTTACGCGCCCGTCGCTACTGAGCCCGCTGCGCTCAAACAGGAAAATATCCTGCGTGGTCACCAGTTCTCCTTCCATGCCCAGGCATTCGGTGATATAGGTGACCTTGCGCGTTCCGTCGGAAAGCCGCGAGCATTGGATGAAGAGATCGATGGCGGAGGCGACCTGCTGCCGGATGGAGCGCACGTTCAAATTCGAGCTCGCCATGCCGATCATCACTTCCATGCGGCTGATGGCATCGCGCGGGCTGTTGGCGTGAATGGTGGTGAGCGATCCATCGTGGCCGGTGTTCATGGCTTGCAGCATGTCGAGCGCTTCCTCGCCGCGGACCTCGCCGACGATGATGCGATCGGGCCGCATGCGGAGCGCGTTGATCAGCAGATGCCGCTGCACGACCGCGCCTTTGCCTTCGATATTGGCGGGCCGCGTTTCGAGCCGCGCCACATGCGTCTGGCGGAGCTGCAGCTCGGCCGCATCCTCAATGGTGACGATGCGCTCGTTTGCCGGGATGAAACCGGAGAGCAGGTTTAAGAAGGTGGTTTTTCCGGCGCCGGTTCCACCCGAAATGATTACATTCAGGCGCGCTTTCACGCAACCTTTGAGCAGCTCCAGCATGCCTTCGGTCAGCGACAGATTCCGCAACATATCGGCGGGCTGCAGCGGATCGGCGCCAAAACGGCGGATAGAAAGCAGCGGCCCATCGACGGCCAGCGGTGGAATGACGGCGTTGACGCGCGAACCGTCCGGCAGGCGGGCGTCGACCATGGGAGACGATTCGTCGATACGGCGGCCCACGCGCGAGACCACCCGCTCGATGATGCGCATCAAGTGCGCGTCGTCTTTGAATTCGATGTTGGTGCGCTCGAGTTTGCCCCCGCGTTCGACATAGATCAGGCGCGGCGTGGTAACCAGAATGTCCGATACGGCGCGGTCGCGCAGCAGCGGCTCGAGCGGCCCCAGCCCGAAAACTTCATCGAGCACTTCCTCGATGAGTTTGTCCTTCTCACCCAAACTGAGCGGCGTCTTTTCCTCGTTTACAAGTTTGGCGACCGCCGGACGGATCTCCTGCCGTACGCGCTCCCCGGGAGTCGCATACACGGCTTCCAGATTGATGCGGTCGAGCAGCTTGCGGTGGATGGAAAACTTCAGCTCCTGATACTGCAGAGTGGAAGCGTCGCGCAAGGCATTGGCGAGACGGCTCGAGTCGGCCGGGCGCGCCTCGTTGCGTAGTGTTTCGGTAGCGGTCATGATTGCTCCTTAGCCAAATAGCGCGAACTTCTTTTTCGATTTCACCGGCTGAAGCCCGGCGATTTTGGAAGCAAGCAGGGCGAAATGCTGCGCCAGCCGGCTGTTGGAATCGAGCAGGTTGCCGCTCGAATAAGACTGATAGAGCCCCATATAGTCGTTCGGAAGGGCCGCATACAAAGAACGGCCCAAAATCTTTTCGAGCTCCTGCGTGCTGATGTCCATCATCTTGGGCGTCCGGTTGAGCACAAGCTGCAGCTTCTCGCCCTGCTCGAACAGTCCATGGACGATCGATTTGAGCCCGTGCAGCGCTACCACTTCGAGGGTCGAGACCAGGAACAACTGATCGATCTCGTCCAATACCGCCATCGCGATCGAGTTCAGGCTGCGTCCCAGATCGAGCACAATCCAATCGTGCTGGGTGCGCATGAACTGCAGCACCTGGCGCAAACGGTTCTCGTCGGGATGATCCCAGCGCGTGTAAGCGGCCGGCGCGGGGATTACCGAGAGGCCGGGCTTATGTTCGACAATCAGCGCCTTCCACAGGCTCTCGTCCAAACGGGCAAGATTTTTAATGGCGTCCAGGATCGAATAGGAGCTGGGGCTCTTCATCAGGAATCCGGCCAGGCCGGAAGTCAGGTCGAGGTCCGCCAGCAGGACATTCTTATGGGTCAGGTTCTGGAGCTCAGCCGATACGTGACAAGCCAGCGTGGTCGCACCGCAGCCGCCTTTCGCCGACAGAAATCCGATGATTTTGCCGCGCGTAGCCGGCACGTTTTCCGATTCCGAAGCGTTCAGAAGACGCTGCAGCGCAGGAACCAGGTTGTCCGCTAGCGGAGGATGGAGGAACTCGCTCGCCCCCGCCCGCATGGCGGAAAGAATGGTTGCCGAATCGGGGCTGGAGTGCAGCGCCACAACCTTAATGCGCGGCGCCTGATAGCGGAGCTGGCGCATCGCGATGTTGAGCTCGGAGGGAACCGCGGAGAGATCGAGCAGCAGCACTTCCGGCTTACTCTCGGCGATACGGTCGAGCAGTCCGCTCCAATCGCCGGTGTGTTCATCAAACCCGAGTTGGTTGCCCGGCGTTTTCAGGACGTCGATCGCTTCGCGGCGCAAGCTTTCGTCCTGAATGTGCAATAGAAATTTAGCGGCAGTCATGGTGCATTCATCAATTAGTGATTTGAGCCGGACGTATTCGGCTGGCTCGTTTGCGGATTGGTTTGTGTATTGGGTTGCGTTCCGGGCGCGCTAGCCGGCGTTAAGGTCACCGGCTGCACCACCATCAGCGGCGGCGGAGCGTTCGAGGCGGCCGGCGCGCTGGATGCGCCGGAGTTCTGCATTTCTTCGACCGGCAAAGAATCGAGTTTGGGCAGCGGCGCGGCCGGACCGGTCACCTGGGAGCCCGGATTTCGCGGCGATTCCTTCAGCGCCCCGGAAATAAACGGCAGCGGCAGCTTCAATTCCGGAGGCTTGACGTCGGCCGGAATTGGCCGAACCAGCTCGGGAGTAACGAACACCAGAAGCTGATCGTCGTTTTTAGTCACGGACCGGGACTGGAACAATTTGCCCAGCACCGGAATGTCGCCAATCCCGGGAATTTTGTTGAGCTGCTGCGTGGTCTGGTTGTCCATCAGGCCTGCGATGACAAAACTCTGCCTATCACGCAGATCCACTTCGGTCGTTACTCGACGAGTGTCGAGACCCGGAATCGTGTACCCGCTGATGGTGAGTCCGTTGGCATAATCGAGTGAGCTCACCTCAGGAGTCACTACCATGTGAATCATGCCTTGCGGAGTGATGGTCGGCAGAAAATTCAACTTGATGCCGAATTCCTTGAATTGGATGGTGATCTGTCCAACTCCGGACCCGCCGCCTTGCAGCGTGGGGAAGGGGAACTCGCCTCCGGCAAGAAAGCTGGCCTCATGGCCGCTGGCGGTCAGCAGGTTCGGTTCCGCCAGAATTTGAGCCATACTCTTGGCCTCGAGCGCTTGCAAAAAGGCGCCTACGTTCAAGCTGGGATCGAAGTAAAAGAGGTTCAGCAAATCCGAGAAACTGATGCTCGGCGCCTGGCCGGGGGACAGACCGAAGCTCGGATTCTGGCCGAATTGCCCGGTCGTGGAGTTGCTTATACCCTTTTGCATGGCCGTGAAGAAATTGAATCCGGCCTGCGAGGTGATCGTGCGGCTTACGGTAGCGAAGCGAACTTTAAGAAGAATCTGCGGCTCTTCGGGAGGAACCACCACGCGGAGCAGATTCACCACCTTGCCGAGCGTTCCGGCGATTTTGGCAGCGCGCTCAGCGGCGATCGGATCCTGAACGGTGCCGCGCAGGAACACGCTGCCGTCCTCAATCGCGATGGAAGCGTCCGGACCCACTTCTTTGTGCAACTGATCGCGAACCACGTCGAGCTTTACGCCGCTGGCGAGAACGTGCACATCGTAGCCAATGCGGCGGCCGGTTTTATCCCAGAGGATGAGGCTGGTATCGCCGGCCGATTTGCCATTGAGAAGCAGCTCGAGCGAGCTGACCGCGACCGCTTCGGCGATATCGGGATTGGTGATGGAAACGCGGCGGATGCCGCCGGGATGATCGAGGACGATCGATTTATTCACCGTTACGGTGATATCCGCATCGGCCATTGCCGGGCCGCCGGCGGCGGGTATCTGGGCCATCGTCAGGCAGGCGAAAAGGAGAGCGGAAAACAGAATCTTCATATACTTATCTCCGGCGCGGCAACTCGAAGGATTGCTCGCTTTTTTTCACTCCGCTAAAGACTTCCACCGTGTCGGTGTCGGGCGGCCGCGGAGCGGGCGCCGGGCGCTGCTCGACGATCACCGGCCGCACCACGGGAGCGGCTTTCACGGTTTGCCCGAACAGCGAAGCTACCGACACGCCGGCCGTCTTTGCTTCCTTGGTGTCCAGCGGATTGCGCAATACGAGCTGAACTTTGGTTTCGTCGCTCGCCAGATTCAGGACTTCGGCCTGATCGGGCGTGACCAATAAATTCACCACCTGCGCCGATTCCGGCTTGCCGTCGGCATTCTTCTCGATTTTCTGGCCGGCTGACAAGACTTCGATATTCTGCAGCACGGTCTTGCACAGCGTTCCGGCCTGGCTTTGGTCGCCAGCGGGCGCTCCGGCAATCAGCACATCGACTCGCATGCCGGGCAAAACAAACCCGGCCAGACCTACGACCTCATTGACGCGCAGCGCCACGGCTCGCATGCCCACCGGGATGGTGGCGGCAAGGCCAGCGCCCGCGCCCTTCGAAGCCAGCCTGTAATCGAGAATCGGCTCGTTCTCATAGATAGTCGCAATGACGCCGCGCCCGGCCGCCTCCTGCCGCGATGCGACCGCGTGGTTGGGAACTGGGCCACCCCAGGAAATCTCTTTCAAATCGTCGTCGTGCAGCAGCGCGCCCACTTGCAAGTCGTGCGCCGCCACGATCAACTTGTTGGTGGCGACCTGGCGCGTGGGTTTACCCATCTGCAACACAATCAGCCGGTAGACGGCAAAGCTCGTGAGCGTAGCGACCACGAGCGCGAATACAAAGACAGCAACTAGACGTCGGTTCATGAGTTTTCGGAATACTTCCTTCGGGAATTACCGTGCAGAGTTCTCGCGGCGGAGATCTGCACACATCAACTATCGCGGGCCGCCCTGCATCGGAACGGATCGCGAAATCGGGAGAGCCACGGGTCTAATGCTTTCGCCGCGGCTCTCTCAGGAGCTGCCTTCACCCTCCTTCTAGGATCCGGATCCGGCAGCCGCGACTGCGTTGGACAGCGAATTGCTAATCGCGCTCCACAGCTTTCCGATATTCGTCGACATTGTGCTGAGCACAGCAACCGCAGCCAACGCGATAAAAGCGAGCAGTAGGGCATATTCGACCAGATCCTGGCCGTCTTCCTCCCGCCAGCACGCCTTTAGAGCCGAGGTAATCATAGGCTTCTCCTTTCGTTTTTTTTGAGATTCAAACTGAAATCGTTTTCGCCGCGCGGGTGAGCAAGCGGCCCGCGACGAATTTCGGTTGACCGGAACACGATGACCGATCCGTTATCGAAAGCCGTTTTCCATCGGGAAGACTGCTTGAGGACGGTGGCAAGGGGAGCGTCCGGCGGCACGATTACCGCATCGATCGCAAAGCGCTGAAGAGCGGCTTCGCAGTCGTAGCGCGCAGCCATGATGTGCTGATATGTATTGACGAATTTGTCTCCGTAGAAATCGCTGCGGCCATCCATAAAGACCCGCTCGGCGGGATAGAAGCGGTAGATCAGGTAGCCGCTCCATTGGTCGGAAGTGAAAACGCGCAAGCCTTTGAGGGATTCAAGCTGCGGGACATTCCGGATGGGGAAAGTCTTGGCGCTGAACTGCGCCGCAAAGCCCGGCCGGCCCGCAGCCAGCGAGCAGGCCACGAACAACACCGCCGCAATCGAGACCAGATGGCAGCGCTCGATCCGCTCGAGAGGACGGAACTCGGCACAAATATCCGAAATGCCGGCACCCAGCTTGCGCAGCCAGCGCACATCGGCCAGCCCGCGTGCCAAATCGAGCGACATGGCGGCGATCCAGGGCGCGGCGATGAGAACGAAAAGCGGCGCGTTGCGCGCGGATTTCAAGGCCAGATGCCCCCATAACAAAATCGACAGCGCCGCTGCGACGCGGCCGGCACGCAGACACCAGAATCCCGCGGGGATGCCCAGCAGCAGCACGCATTCGAAGAAGATCATCGACGGATTGTGGAAATTAATCGATTGAAATTCCTGAATATTATCGAGCAGATTCGCATCGCGCAGATAGGCCCAGACGTGTTGGTGTAAATGCCAGGTGTACGGATTGATAAAAGTTACCGCCGCACAGCCGATGGTCGCGAGCAGATACGGACGAGAGTTGCTGTAAGCGGCGCGCCAGACATTCCGGGGTCGGAAAAACGCTTTCGCAACCTCGGCGATGGCGCTGGTAGCCAGCAGAACAATCCCAACCACAAACCCGCCATGCAGGTTCGTCCAAAAAAGCGTGGCGAGCGGCAGCCAGTAAAGGCCGCGCAGTTTTCCGTTCTCGGCCGAGGCGATCGCGTGTAAAAAGACCAGGATGAAAATCCAGGAAACCAGGTGCGGCCGCGCCAGCCAATGCATCATACAGGCGCACACGGCGAGCGGAGTGAACAGCACCGCCAGCGCGTCGTTATTCGAACAGCGCCGTATTAACCGGAACAGCAGCGCCGAAGCCAGGCCTAGCAAGATAGCGTTTACGAGCACCACTCCCGCCAGCCCCGAGACGCGATGAATACAAGCGAAAATAACATCCCAGCCCCACTCCCACGCGAACCACGCCTGGTGCGTTTTCGTGAAGGAAAAGATGTCTTCGGTCGGAACCATTCTGTGCTGCAGGATCCAGTCTCCGGTGCGAATGTGCCAACCGGTGTCGCTATCGCTGAGCAAAACCTGGGCGCCCGGAAGCATCCGGAACAGCAAGAAAAAGGGCAGCAGGAAAGCAAAATCCGTTAACGACGGAAGAAGGTGCACATACCACCTGTTTTGGTTGGTATACGCGATCTCCCAGTTCTGTGCTACGGTTGCTTCCATATTCCACTGAGTGTCTACGCTCTCTAATCGGTTGCGAGAAGCGTTTCAATAGCAGTGTTAGCCTGAGACGCCGTAAACCCTTGCAGCGTCTGGGACGAAGCCCGGACAAGCGCTTCCCTGGAAAGCAGGATCGGCCGGAGACGGGGCCACGAATGAACGCGAATGAACGCGAATAATTAGGACGCTTTGGCCAGTTCGCGCTCGTAATCGGCGAACAGGTTTTTGTCGAGTTCCATGGCACGGACTTCGATTTGTCCGACTGAAAATTCGAACCCAACTTTAGCGGGGTCGAAGTTTTGGTAGTCGCTGCCTTCGCGAACCAGGGCAATGTAATACCAGGCGGCGGTGTCGAGGCGCGCTTTCGCCTGGCGCTTGCGCTCATCTTGCAGTTCGCGCAGGGCCTCGGTGTCTTTTTCGCGCTGGCGGCGGAGGCGGCCTTCCTGGATGCTGAGATTGTTGAGCTGGCGCTGGTAGGCGAGAAACACTTTGGCCTGGATGAGCTGTTTGCGGACCGCTTCGTCTTCCAGAGGAAAGAGTTCGGCGAATTCGAGGCTGCCGACCGCGTAGATTCCCATTTCGAGCGAGGGGATGCGCTGTAGGCGCCATTCGGTATCGGCTAAGGCTTGCACCAGATTTTGTTCGTCTTCATTCGCCGGTTGGTGGTGCTTGAGGTAATGCGCTACATGGGCTTCGTAGAGAGCGGCATCGTCGCCTGGCAGCAGGACGGTGCGTCCGGTCAAGCCGGTTTTCACGGCGTTCAGGCAAGATTTGGATCTCCCCGTGTCCGAAGTTGGACCGGTTGAGAGTTGCGCGTTCTTTTGATTCGCGGCGATTTGGGCAGAACTTGACATGCGATAGCTCCTGAAATAAAAATGGCCCACCCGGAGGTGAGCCTGGCTGACGGTAGCACGGAAAATCCGGAAAACGATCGGAGTGGTTACCGAAAACCTGTTAAGTGGCTATGGATTGTGGGAGATACGATATTTTCGAGTTTTGTGATTGGTTTTGGGTGCCCGGGGCTTATCGGCGATAGATCAGGACTCCGATGAGATTGCTCAAGAGGACGGTTCCGCCGATTTTTAGGGCGTAGGTGGCTCGGCTGGAGACGTCAATGATTGGGTAGGTGGCGATCAGGACCGCTACCAGGCTGGAAGCGAGGCCGGCGGCAGCGGCGAATTTCAGCCATTTCGGGAGGGCGCGGCGGAGGTTTGCGGCTCCCAATAGCGGCAACGCGAATAATGCGACGTAGGCGATGCCGTAGTGGGCGGTGGAGGCATTCTGCAAGAGCTGCATGGCCTCCTGCTCATGCACGCCGAACATACTGAGGACCGTGAGAATTATCACGAGCGTGGCGACGAAGAGAATGGAATTCACGGGCGTTCGGAAGCGTGGATGAAGAGCGGTGAACCAGTTGGGCAGAAGGTGGTCCCAGCCGGCCGTCATGGGAAGGCGGGTCAAGCCGGTGAAGATGAGGCTGGCGGCGGCGATGGCGCGGGCGAGGACCAGGAAGATGGCGAGCGGTGCGATGAACGCTCCTGGTCCGCTGCTGCCGAACGCGAGACGGAACGTCTGCGGGATAGGGCCGATGAGATTGATAGGACGATCGCCTACGAAGGCGAGCACGGAGCTGGTACCCAGGATGAACATCAACGCGATTACGGGCGCGGAAATGAGCACCGACTGGCCGATGGCGCGAGCGGGGCCGCGGCACTCGCCGGCCATGATGGCGACGTATTCGAAGCCGCTGAGGGCTCCGATGGTCATTTGACCGAAGACCGAGAGACTGAACCAACTAAACTCGGGGGCTTTCCACGGCACGGGTGTGTACGGGATGGATTGGCCGTGGAGTTTCGACCAGAGCGGCAGGCACAACAGGATTGCGTAGGCCGATAGAATCATCACGCTGCCCACGTTGTGCAGCCACTTGCTGGCGGAGAGGCCTCGAATGGCGACGAGCGCAATGGCGGCTACGATCAGCGCGATGAGCGCGGGGGCGGCGGTTCTGCTGGCGGGCAGCCAATCAATGCCGCGGCCGACGAGATAGGAGAGATCGGTGGGGATCACGAACAGCACGGACGCGACGCAGACGATCGCGTAGACCCACAGATTCCAGGCGGTCATGAAACCGAGGAACTCGCCGAATCCGGATTTGGCCCACTGGTATAGGCCGCCTTCGAGCGGCATTTCGCGATTCAGATAAATTACGACGGCGGCGAGAGGCAGGTAGTAGAGCAGCATGGCCGCAATCCAAAACGCAACGTGCGCTTTGCCGAGCTTGGCCGCGACGCCTACCCAGGCGGAGCCGACGACGCAGAGAATTTGGGCGAGAACCAGGTCGCCCAGGCCCATCGATTTCAGCAGACCATGCGCGGCTGCGGGATTGGCCGGGTTGGTGGTTCGGGCTGTGCTCGCCACGCTGCGAATTATGATGTCACAGCGGAGGAGATAGCGGGTGCGTTCCGGCTCAGTTGCAGGATGCGGCTTGCGCGGCGTTATCCGAATGGTTCCATGCGCGAGGTGAATTATCGCGCATGCGGCCGTTCAGGAAGTCGACGGGATCCAAAAGTCCTTCGCTATCGATTAAGCGCGCGGGGAAGGGCGGCATGGGAGGCATTCCCTTGCGGGCTCCGGCCGCTTCGGCGGCGATATGCAAATGATAGGTTAATTCGAGATCTTCGAGTAGCTCTTCGTGCCGGGAATCGGGGCGCTGCCAGTTGGTCCACTGGCGCTGCTCGGCCATGTGCCGCAGTTGAGAGCAGATTTCAGGGGTGTAGCGTTCCAGATTTTGTCCCATAGCGGAGTGGGCTTTGCACGTGTGGGGCCGATGGGGACATTGAAATCACGAACTAGAGGCCGAGCCGGGCTTTGAAGTCGCGTACACGGTCCCGCGCGACGGTCAGGGCCGTGTCTTTGCCGCCTTTCAGGCGAACACTCAGCGCTCCTCCGGGAAGCGACGCGACCTCCTTAATCCAGGCCACGTTGAGCACTGTACTGCGGTGGATGCGGACGAATTTTTTCGGATCCAGTTTCCTTTCCAACTGCGCGATCGGATAGTCCACGCAGTAGGCTTTGCCATCCGACACCGCGTAAGTCAGCTTGTCTCCGGCATAGAAGTGCGTCACCCGATCCAGATCGATGAACCAAAGCCGGTCGCCCAAGCGCGAGGCAATGCGATCGGGATATTCGGGCTTGGGCTCGCGCAGCGAATCCATGAGGCGCTGGAGCAGCGTCTGGAGATCCGGCGGCCGGAACTGGCCCGAGCCACGCAACCGCTCAACCTTTTTGAGAGCGCGGTCCAGAGCTTCCGGCTCCACTGGTTTCAGGAGGTAATCGACGGAGTTCACGCAAAAGGCCTGTAGCGCGTACCGGTCGTGGGCGGTGGTGAAAATTACGATCGGCTGGGTGGGCAAGCGGGCCAAAACTTCGAAGCCATTCAAGCGCGGCATCTGGATGTCGAGGAAGCACAGGTCGGGAGGATCCGCGGTCAGCGCCGCCACAGCTTGTTCGGGCTCGGTTGTGCTGCCGGTGACTTCGACGCGGTCCGTATGCTCCAGCAAGCGGTGCAGGCGCTGCAGCGCCAACGGTTCATCATCCACCAGGTACGCGCGCAGTTTCATACACGCGGCAAAACCATCTCGACCACAGAATAGCCGTCCCGCCGAAAGACATTCAGGCGTGCCTTCGCGCCGAACAATGCATCGAGACGCCCCACCAGATTATCCAGCCCATGGCCGGCGTGGATTGCTGCGAGGTCGAAGCCCGGTCCGGTGTCACGAACTTCGATTCGCAAGCTGCCGTTATCCGCGCACGCTATGACCAGCAATTCCCCACCACCGGTCTGCGGAGTGATTCCGTGCTTCACAGCATTTTCGACCAGCGACTGCACCGACATTGGCGGCACCTTTGCATCTTGCAGTTCGGCGGGCACTTTCAGCGATCCGCACAGTTTGCCGCCGAAGCGCACTTGTTCGATGTCGATGTAGCTTTCAACGATTGCCAGCTCCTGCTGCAGTGGAATCAGCGGCCGGTTGCCGCTGTCCAGCGATGCCCGCAACAATGCCGCCAGGCGGCCGACAATCTGTTCCGCGCGAACGGGATTAACAGCAATGAGAGAGCTGATGGAGTTCAAGGTGTTGAACAGAAAATGCGGATGAATCCGCGATTCGAGCGAGCGCAGCCGCGCTTCCATTGCGAGTTTCCGAGTCCGTTCTTCGGCTACTTCTTTTTGGTGGAGCGTCTGCTCCATAAGCTGCACGCGTGCGCGCAACGATCCGTGAACCAAGGCGCCCAAGCCGAACACGATGCCGAGCGGCGTTGCGATGCGTAGTGTGTGGAAATACTCCGGCCAGAAGTGCCGGGGGACAACGAAACCTATTCCCATCAACAGCGTCTGCGCCATCAAACAGCCCAAAGCTGCAAACACGACGATGCCCAGATACGACGACAGGAACCAGTGAAAACTTCCGCAGCGCAAGTTTTTCGGCAAGGCCGCCCAGGACCAAAACGGCGAGAACGCCAGTCAGATTTGCATAGACGAGTGCATACGCGAGCGTATGCAGCAGTTCCCGGCCGCTCGAGATCTGATTGCCCGCGATCTGGATCAGAATCACCACCGCTACGGCGAGATTGATCCAAAACAGGCAAAAAGCCCAGGCGCGCTTCATGCCTACTCTTTGCCGATCGGCTCCAAAGCGCCGCTGCGGAAGACATTCACAACCTGCGGCGTGCTTTGACCGGCGACTTTCATGTCCCCCACTACGCTCTCATAAAGCGTGGCGTACTCGATTTGCTTCGTCGCGAGCGAGACCCAAATCTGTCCCCAGTAGTCACTTCGTCCTTTCAAACTCATGCCGCCATTGACAATCTCCAGCGGATTGAAAAATGCGTGGTATTCAATCAGGGCGCAGTCCTGACGGTTTCTTTGCGAACGCCCGATCCACTCCAGCACAATGTCACGGTTGTGAAACGTGCCCACGTCCGGCATGTTCACGTTCTCTTCGGAGGCGACGTGGTAGGGCTCGTTCAGCTTCAGGTATTGAAAAAAGTCCTGGCCAAAGTGCTCGATCATCGCCGTATCCCAGACCAGATTACGCTCAAAAACGGCGGTGGCGGGGAACCCTTTGAAGAATCCCGGCTGCAAGGTGCTGGAGACATCGTCGCGATAGCGGAATCCGTCCATGAAGCCGCGCTGCTGCGCGGCGGCGAATGGAGCGGTAACACCTTCCGCTTCTGCTTCGGCAACATTGTGCCACATCACTTCTCCGTCGCCGAGTCCGCGCGTGTATTCCGCGGTAAGACGCTGACGATGAAGAATGTCGCCTTTGCTGTTAGCGATGTCGTACTCCACGGTAAACCGGTAAGTGCGGGGACCGTTATCTTTTACACTGATTCCCTGAGGCAGTTCCCATGTTTGCGTAGGCCAAATCTGGCCCAACATAGTGGAAACTGCCCATCAGAGGCCAGCGAGAAAACCGAGGCGATCTTGATTCGCATTGAACGATAGCTCCTAGTGCGGAGTTTGTCACCGCAGGAGCGCAGAAGCATCTGTTCGGCGACGAAAGGCAATAATTCCCGACTGCTGCCCGTCAGGGGCGGATGAGCGTGTCTGGAGCCTGTGTTACTGCTTTGCTGGCGGGCTATTTTCTTGAGGGCTTAACTTTGTTATTCTTGAGCACCTGCAAAAATTATGAGGGTCGAAGCCGCGTTAACCGCGCTGGTGATTTGCGCGGCTCTGTCTCCAGATGCAAATGCTGCCGAGCATTGGATCCGGCTGACTACGCCGCATTTTGAGATGTATACGACGAACGGCGAGAAGCAAGGCACCGCCGCGCTGAAGGTTTTTGAGCAGGTTCGCTATTTCTTCCTGCAAAACAGCCATTCCAAGGCCGCGCCGGATGCGCGGGTGCGAATCATTGCGTTCCGGTCTGAGAAAGAATACAAACCCTATCGCTTTAACGAAGGCGCCGCCGCGTACTACCTGCGGAGCCGCAAAATGGATTACATCGTGATGGAGGACATCAGCGCGGAACATTACCAGACGGCGGTGCATGAGTATACACATCTGGTTGTGGAGCACCTCGGCTTGAAGTTGCCGGTATGGCTCAACGAAGGTCTGGCGGATCTTTACTCGTCTCTCGAAGCCAAAGGAAACCAGGCTGTGGTAGGACGGCCGATCGAAGGACGGGCCATGATCCTGATGACGCAACGCTGGCTGGATTTGAATTTGCTGCTAGCCGTGGACTCAGACTCGCCCTACTACAACGAACGCGATAAGATGTCCATCTTTTACGCGCAGAGTTGGGCATTGACGCACATGCTTGCGCTCGGCAACGAATTATAGGCCCGGGTTTTCACAGCTTCATGACCGCGATTGCCTCCGGCCGCTCCGCTTCCGATTGTTTCCAGTCCGTCTATGGGAAAAGTCTTGCGCAAATTACCGCGGATCTTCACGCCTATCTACATCAATCGACTGTGCAGGCCGCGGTTTTCGACGTGAAACTGAGCAAGCCCGACCTGGAGCCAGAGGTTTCGGATGCTTCGCCGTTCAGTGTCGATCTCGCTTTGGCCGACTTACTCGCTTCGCAAAAGAAGACGCAAGCAGAGGCCACGGAGCGTCTTTCGAAACTTGCCCAGGACCATCCCGAAAGCGCGGACGTTCAGGAGTCTCTGGGATATCTCGCGTGGGAACAGGGCGACCTGGCGAAAGCGCGGGAAAGTTTCAAGCTGGCAGTTCGACAGAGGCTCGAAGAATCCGGAGATGCTGTTTCAGTACTCACAGCTTCTGCGTGCATCGGGCGCGCCGGCCGAGCAAGTTTTGACGCTGCTGCAATCAGGTGGTGAAGATCAAGCCCGATTACGGGGATGCGTGGTTCGATCTGGGGATGACGGCGCTGAATGCCCGGCAATGGAATATCGCTTTGAGCGCTTTATCGCGGATCAAAGAAGGTGACGCCGGACCGGGCGTATACATTATTCGCAGCGCTCGCCTACTGCAATTTGCAATTGGAAGATCGTAACGAGGCGCGCGCCGATGGCGGAGAAAGCCAAGCAGTACGCGAAAGGCCCGGACCAGGAGTTGCAAGCCTCAAACATGTTGCGCCACCTGGATTCTCTAGAGCAAAAGAGCGATGTGCAACCGGGTTCTTACACCACGCTCTTCCGCGGCGCCCGTCGCGCAGACTCCGCCGCCCGAGAAGGCGAACAGTCTGAGGAATGTGAATCACGATCTCCCCCGAGACGTTCCGTCCATCCGTTGGGCAGGCAATCTTCAGCATGTGGAGGGAGTAGCCGAGTCGTTCGAGTGCACTTCGAAACCTCCCCGGCTGCACGTAACGGTAAACACAAAGGAGATGGTGTTTACGCTCGGCGATCCAAAGGGAATTATTGTGCGTAATGGCAGTAAGAACTCGTTCGAGATGCAGTGCGGACATCAGAAGCCGTTCCAAGTGGGCATCTTCTACATCCCGTCCGATAAACCGGCGGGCGTGGATGGAGCGATCCGGGAGTTGGTGTTTTAGCTTCTCAAGCTGATGTTGGCTTAAACTGCTGGTCGATTTCGACCTGGTAGCCGGCGGCGAGGGCGTTGGTTTCGTTCGCCATGCCGACGACGGCCAGCAGTTCGCCGAGCATCGCGTCCGTCATGCCTTTCTTCCGCGCGGATGCGGTGTGGGAAGCCATGCAGTACGGGCACTGATTGGTTGCGCTGACGGCTAGATAGATCATTTCTTTCGTGAGCGCGTCGAGCGTGCCGGGAGCCATCACCTGCTTGATGCTTTCCCAAGTGCGGCGCAGCGTCGCGGGGTCGTGCGCCAGCGTTTTCCAGAAATTGTTGATCCAATCCGTTTTGCGCGTGGCCATGATGTCGTCGTAGACGGCGCGCACCTCCGGAGTTGCGTCCTGATATTCGATCATATTTTTCTTTTCGTTCACGAGTTTCCGATGATGATGCCGGCGGCGAAGACCAAAACTCCGCCGAGCACGACTTGCAGGGCGGCTCGGAGCAAGGGCGTATCCATATAATGCTGGCGCACCCAACTGATGGCAGCGAGCTCTACCGCGACGACAATGATGGCGACGCTGGTCGCGACGTGGAAATTGGCGATCAGGAACGGCAGGGTATGGCCGATTCCGCCGGCGGTGGTCATGATACCGGTTACGGCGCCGCGCACGACCGGGCGGCCGCGGCCGGTGAGGGCGCCGGTATCGGAGAGCGCTTCGGCGAACGCCATGGAAATGCCGGCTCCGATGGAAGCCGCGAGACCGACCAGAAACGCATCGGCGCTCTTGTGAGTGGCGAAAGCGGCGGCGAAGAGCGGGGCCAGGGTGGAAACCGAGCCGTCCATAAGCCCGGCGAGCCCAGGCTGCACGATTTGCAGCAGGAAAGTGCGCCGGTACGCTTCGTCCTCTTCGCGGCGGACCGCCGGGGTGAGCTCGTGCTTCTCGATGGTATCGGCGGCGGCGGTATGTTTGGCTTCGGCTTCGGCGAGATCGCCGAGCAGTTTGCGGGTGGACGCGTCATTGGTCCGCTGGAGGGCGAAGTCATAGAAGCGGCGGGTTTCGGATTCCATTTGCTCTATCGCGTTGCGCACAGCGCTGGGGCCGATGGGAAGCAGCCAAAGAGCGGGACGCGAGACGAAGCCTTTGACGTCCTGGCGGCGGATCAACGGGATGTGCTCGCCGAAGCGCGAACGGTAGAGTTCGATGAGGCGGCTGCGATGCTCGGATTCCTCGTCCTGCATCTCTTCGAGCAGCCGGGACGTGCCGGGATAGCCTTCGCGCAGGCGTTCGGCAAACTCGCCGTAGATGCGGCCGTCCTCTTCTTCGAGCGAGATGGCGAGCGCCAGGATCTCGTTTTCCGACAGGTCTTTGAAGTTTTTCGCCATAGTTTTAAAAGGCCGGTACCCGACAATAAAATTATCTCGTTTGCATGTTAGATCGTATTTCGGTGCATGGCGCGCGCCAGCACAACCTTAAAAACATCAGTGTAGAGATTCCGCGGAACACTTTTACAGTGATCACGGGGCTGAGCGGTTCCGGCAAGAGCTCGCTGGCCTTCGACACCATCTACGCGGAAGGGCAGCGGCGGTATGTGGAAACGCTGTCGCCGTATGCGCGGCAGTTTCTGGATCAGATGGAGCGGCCGGAAGTGGATTCGATCGACGGCTTGAGTCCGGCGATTTCGATTGAGCAAAAAACCACGTCGCGCAGCCCGCGTTCGACGGTGGGGACGGTTACTGAAATTTACGATTATCTGCGGCTGCTGTATTCGTCTGTGGGCGTGCCGCATTGTCCGGTTTGTGGAGCGGAGATCGCGCGGCAATCGCCGGCACAGATTCTCGAGCAGGTTTTTTCGCAGCACCGGAACGAGCGCATTATGATTCTGGCGCCGGTGGCGCGAGGGCGCAAAGGCGAGTACAAGAAAGAGCTGGAAGCGATTGCCAAGGCGGGGTTCCGCGCGCGCATCGACGGCGAACTCAGCACGCTCGACGAGCCGGTGTTGAAACTCGATAAGCGGAAGAATCACACGATCGAGGTGGTGATCGATCGGCTGGTGGTGAAGGGCGGGATTGAGCAGCGGCTGGAGAATTCGATTCAAACGGCGCTGAAGTGGGCGGATGGGCTGGTGGTGGTGGCGGTGGTGGATGGGCCGGAGCGGCTGTATTCGGAAAAGCTGGCTTGCCCGAACGACGGCACCAGCATTCCGCAGCTTGAGCCGCGATCGTTTTCTTTCAATAGCCCGTATGGCGCGTGTGAGACCTGCAAGGGAGTGGGGAGCACGTGGGCTTTCGACCCGGTGAAGGTGATTTGCGACGCTTCGAAGCCGCTGCTGGATGGGGCGCTGGGGCCGGGTTCGACGTCGTCGTTCATGCTTTCCAATCTGAACGAAATTGCGGAGAAATGCAGGATCGATCTTTCCATTCCGTTCGAGGATCTTCCGAAAAAGACCCGGCAACTGCTGATTTACGGCAATGGGCAGTTTTCCGGCATTTTGAAAATTCTGGATGAAAGTTATAACCGGGCCAGCGAGGGATATCGCGAATGGCTGATGGAGTACATGTCGGCGACCACGTGTCCGGATTGCCAGGGACGGCGGTTGAAGCCGGCGAGTTTAGCGGTGCAGGTGAAAGGCGTGTCGATTGCGGAGTTCACGGCGATGCCGATTGCGCGCGCGCTGCCGCTGATAAAAGGATGGCAGTTGACGGGGCGGGAACTGCAGGTGGCGGGCCGCGTGGTGGAGGAGATTCAAAACCGGCTGGAGTTTTTATGCGCAGTAGGGTTGGATTATCTGAGCCTGGAGCGCTCGTCGGCAACGCTGTCGGGCGGCGAGGCGCAACGCATCCGGCTAGCGACGCAGATTGGATCGAAGCTGCGCGGGGTCTTGTATGTGCTCGACGAGCCGTCGATTGGGTTGCATCCGCGGGATAACGGGCGGCTGCTCGATACGCTGCATCATTTGCGCGATCTGGGCAACACAGTTCTGGTTGTGGAGCACGATGCCGAGACAATCGAGCGAGCCGATTATGTGATCGATTTGGGGCCGCGCGCGGGGCGTTTGGGCGGAGAGCTGATTGCGCAGGGAACTCCGGCGGAAATCATGCGAGCGAAGCGCTCGCTCACGGGCGAATATTTATCGGGGCAGACGGCCATCCTGCCGCCGCCGATCCGGCGTAAGGGCAACGGGCTGAAGCTCAGCGTAAAAGGCGCGCGCGAGCACAATTTGCAGAACATCGATATCGATTTTCCTTTGGGAACGCTGATTGTGGTCACGGGAGTTTCGGGCAGCGGGAAATCGACGCTGATCCATGACATTTTGTATCGGGCGCTGGCACACGAGGTGTACGGATCGAGCGAGCAGCCGGGGGCGCACGAGGCGATTCTTGGGTTGGAAAATATCGATAAAGTCATTGAGATCGATCAATCGCCCATAGGCCGCACGCCGCGCTCGAATCCGGCGACCTATACGGGATTATTCACGCCGATTCGCGAGCTGTATGCGATGCTGCCGGAATCTCGGGAACGCGGCTACAAGGCCGGACGTTTCAGTTTCAATGTGAAGGGCGGGCGCTGCGAAGCGTGCCAAGGCGATGGACTGAAGCGTATTGAGATGAATTTTCTGCCCGATGTGTATGTCACCTGCGACGTGTGCCGCGGACGCCGCTATAACCAGGAAACGCTGCAGGTGAAATACAAGGGCAAGAGCATCGCGGATCTGTTAGGGGCGACGGTTGAGGAAGCGGTGGAAGTGCTGGCGAATATTCCGCAGATTCAGGCGAAGTTGAAAACGCTGTGCGAGGTGGGGCTCGGCTACATTCACCTGGGGCAATCTTCGACCACGCTTTCGGGCGGCGAGGCGCAGCGTATCAAGCTGGCAAAGGAATTGAGCAAGCGGCAAACCGGCCGAACATTTTATCTGCTGGACGAACCGACTACCGGTTTGCATTTCGACGACGTAAAGCATCTGTTGGACGTGCTGCAGCGGCTGGTGGATTTGGGCAACACGGTGGTGGTGATCGAACATCAGCTCGATGTGATCAGGAGCGCGGATTACATCGTTGACCTGGGGCCGGAAGGTGGAGAAGAGGGCGGCGACATTGTGTTCGCAGGCACGCCGGAGGAGTTGATCGGGAATCGCCGCAGTTATACCGCCGCGGCGCTACGGAAGATAATGAAGGCGGGACATGCCGCCTGATCCAACCGAGATTACGCCGCTCGAGCCGGTGCTGGAGCCGCTTCCGCCAGTGCCGCTGGAACGCAAGCCGTTCTGGGGATATACGGATCTGGCGCTGTTGGCGGGCCTGCTGGCGGCCTCCATCGCGATCATCGTTATCGCGGTTGGCGTAATTGCGATTTTCGATCCGAAGCTACGAACGGATCCTACTCCGGCGCTGCTGCCGACGCAATTTGTGCTGTATGGCTTTTTGTATCTGTGCTTCTATGTCGTCATACGGCTGCGATACGACCGGCCAGTGCTTGCCTCTCTCGGATGGCGGCGAAGCGGGCTAAATCTTGCAGCGGTGGCGATTGGGGGTGTAGTGCTTGCGTTTGCGGTTGCCGGGTTGGCGTCGTTATTGCATACACCCAAAGTTAGTTCTCCCATTGACAAGCTGGTATCTTCTCCGGTTTCGCTCGCCATTTTCGGCGTGATGGCGGTGACGATTGCGCCGCTGTTTGAAGAGCTTCTGTTTCGCGGATTCATTCAACCGCTGTTTTCGAGGACCTTTGGCGTGGTGATCGGAATTTTGCTCACCGCTCTGTTATTCGGTTCTATGCACGCGCCCGAATATGCCTGGGCCTGGCAGTATGTAGCGGCGGTCTCGCTGGTCGGGGTGGTTCTGGGATGGATCCGGGAACGAGCTGATTCGATTATTCCTTCGACGGTGATGCACGGCAGCTACAACGCGATTTTCGTAATTGCGCTGGCTGTGACGAAGCACGTTTAAGCCGAAATGACTTCCAAAGCGGTTCTGACACAGAGTACGGTCGAGACGATTGAATGGACGCCGGAGGGCGTGGTGCTGATCGACCAGACGCGCCTGCCGCGAGAAACTGCCTTCGTCACTTGCCGCAATTATGTGGAAGTGGCGGAAGCGATTCGCAGCATGGTGGTCCGTGGGGCTCCGGCTATCGGCGTGACGGCGGCTATGGGCGTTGCTTTGGGCGCGCTTCATTCGAACGATCTCGATTCCGATATGCCGGAGATCTGCGAGACGCTGGCGAAAACCCGGCCGACCGCGGTGAATCTTTTTTGGGCGCTGGAGCGGATGAAGCGCGTTTACGATTCGGTGCGGGAGCTTCCGTTGGACGCGATCCGGTCGCGATTGGTGGCCGAAGCGCAAACGATTCGCGCGGAAGATATTGCGATCAATGAAGCGATCGGGAAATATGGCGCGGAGCTGGTTCCGGACGGCAAGACGGTGCTCACGCATTGCAACGCGGGCGCTTTGGCGACGGCGGGATTTGGAACGGCGCTGGGCGTGATTCGGGCGGCGGTGCGGATGGGAAAGAAAATCGACGTGTTCGCGGATGAGACGCGGCCGTTTCTGCAGGGCGCGCGCCTGACCGCGTGGGAATTGCAGCGCGATGGGATTGAAACCACGCTCATCACCGACAACATGGCCGGTCATTTTCTAAAGAGCGGACGGATCGGGTGCGTGGTGGTGGGCGCCGATCGCATTGCAGGAAATGGCGACGTGGCGAATAAGATCGGCACCTATGGCGTGGCGGTTCTGGCGAAAGAAAATGGAGTGCCTTTTTATGTGGCTGCGCCGATTTCGACACTCGACCTGACGCTGGCGTCCGGCGACGAAATTCCGATCGAAGAACGGGCGGCTAAGGAAGTTACGCATGTGCAAGGCGTGGCGGTTGCGCCGGAGGGGATTCAGGTGGCAAATCCGGCGTTCGATGTTACGCCGCACCGGTATGTGACGGCGATTATCACGGAGCGCGGGGTGGCTCGGGCGCCGTTTGGGGAGTCGCTAGTCAGCCTGTGCAAATCGGGAAATCTGTCTGGTAACGTCATGGCATGAGCGCAGCGCCTATGCTCGATGGACTCCTGGAGCCTCTTAGCCGCTGCCTGGATGCCGAATCGGCGCGGCGAATCATTGAATTGCGTATCGACCCTGGCGTGCAAGAGAGAATCGACGTGCTCGCCGAGCGTGCAAACGACGGTTTGCTCACGAAGGAAGAACGTGCCGAGTATGAGGCCGTGATCAATGCAGCGGATTTTATCGCGATCCTCAAGCTCAAGATCCAAAATCATCTGCAGTTAAAGACTCAGTAGTGATGGACCGCCGCACGCGGGAGGCTGTGCTCAAGCGGGCGGGACATCGCTGTGAGTACTGCCTCTTAAGTCAAGCCCACAGCGAGCTTACTCCTCATGTGGAACACATTGTGGCAAAGCAACATGGCGGTGCCGACAGTTTGGATAATCTAGCCCTTGGCGTGTCATCGCTGTAATCTTCGAAAGGGGCCTAACCTAACGGGAATCGATCCGCTGACAGGTGAGGTCATACGCCTTTTTCACCCCGCCGCGATCATTGGCCCGAACATTTCAAGTGGCACGAGATACGCATTGAAGGAATTACAGCCATCGGGCGCGCTACCGTCCAGTTGTTAGCAATGAACGACGCGCGTCGCCTCGAATTGCGGGCACAGATCGGCTTAGCGGAAGGCTCGGGAGAAGGCAGTTAAGGTGGTTACTAATTGGATTTCAAGGCCGTTCGCCTGATCCTGCGGCCAATATCTGTTATTGGTGTACCAGGGGCTGCGGTTGGTCCAGGCATAGGCGGTCTTTAGTAACTGGTAGCGGTTGGGGCGGTAGCCGAAGCCGAATTCGTAGGTCTGCTGCGGCCACATGAACAATCTCGCCTCAACACCGGAGGTGTCTTCCAGGCCGCCGGGAACAATGGAAGAAGCGCGCACGGCAACATAGGTTCGCGGCGAAAGAATGGCTTTGAGCTGGGCATAGGCGACGCGCTCCGATGGAGAGATGGTGAATCCGGGCAGGTCGAAACGGAATTGCTGCCACTCTCCTTCGGCAGACCACCGGTCTCGCGCCCATTGGGCATCCACTCCCAGGGCGGAAGCCGGAAAATTGCGGACGCTTTGGCCCGCCGGCAGGAAGGGCTCAACGACTCGATCGAGATAGGGGCCGCGATAGGCGGACATGCCTATGCGAAGACCAGCGACACTGTATCCGCCGCCGGCGGTCCATTGCAGAAATTGGCTGCCGGAGGTCAGAAGCTGGGGATTGGCCGGTGAACTGTTAGTGAGCTGCAGGCGGGCATCGATGTGTCCGGCCGATATTTCCGATTCGAGGCCGGGAAGACCATACAACGTGACGGGCAGAAGGCCATAAGCGTCAGCGGAAGAACCGCCGCAGTGAAAATTGATTTCGTCCGCATAGCCCAGCGCCAGCACGTCGCGTACTCCGCAAGGAAGCTGATCCGGCCGCATCAGCATAGGGGTGAAATACGTAGCCGGCGGGAGCGGGAAGGCAGTCTTCGCATCATCGTATTCGACCGGGAACGAGCCGAACGCGGAACTGAGCTGGCCCGCTTTGATAAGAAGCGTCGCTTTTCGAATGGTGGTGGTGTATCCGAGGAAGGCTTGCAGCGGGTTCAGACGAATAAATTCATCCTGGTCCAGCCCGCTCTGGTAGCTGTAATAAGAGGATGAGTGCGCTTCGAGCGCGGCGTAAAGGAACCAATGCGCTCCCAAGCGCACGCTGGGGGAGAGAACGCCGCGGAAACCTGCAGAGAGCGAATTGCTTTTGTAATCGCCGGCCGGGTAGGTGTGGGTGTAGAGGGCGTCACCGCTCAGCGTGAGCGGTACGGAGATGCCGTAGCTGGGCTCCTGGGCTCTGGCGCAGAGCGCGGCGAAAAGCAAGCACGACGCGATGCGGAGAGCGCTCATACGCGCGCCTCGGCGAGGCCGGCGAGCAGGGATTCGCTCGCCGTTCCGGGGATGGTTAGGGGCAAGGTGAACCAGAAACAAGATCCTTCTCCTGGGGTGCTTTCGACGCCGACGATGCCGCCCATCAACTCGATAAGCTGTTTTGCGATAGATAGGCCGAGGCCGGTTCCTCCACGCTTGCGCGTGAGAGAACCGTCGGCCTGAGTGAATTTATTGAAGATGAGTTTAAGATTTTGCGGCGCGATGCCGATGCCGGTGTCCTCGACAATCACTCGCACCAAAGCCCGCGACCCGGTCCGCTCCTCGCAAGCGACGCGGACGCTTACGCTTCCTTTTTCGGTGAATTTCACTGCGTTTCCGGCGATGTTCAGCACGATCTGAGTGAGGCGTCCGGCATCGCCGATCAATGTCTGCGGGACGCTTGGGGCATAGTGCACGCGCAGGCTCAGATGCTTCGCTAGCGCCTGGCTTTGGAGTTGCTCGATGGCGGCATCGAGCGTTTTCCTGAGATCGAAAGGCGCCGACACCAATTCCAGGCTGCCGCTCTCGCTGGCGGAGAAATCGAGAACCTCGTCGATCAGCTTCAGGAGCGACTGCGCGGAATCGCGAGCGGTGGCGGCATACTCCTGCTGATCGCTATCGAGTGGCGTTCCGAGAAGCAGGTCCGTCATTCCGAGGACGCCATGCATGGGCGTGCGCAGCTCGTGACTGACATTGGTCAGAAACTCGGTTTTGAGACGGTTGGCGGATTCCGCCGCTTCTTTGGCGGTCTCGAGCTCCTGGCGCGAGCGGTGTTCGGCTTCCGATACGCGGTTGAAAGCGCGAGCCAGCAAGTTGAGCTCGTAGGCGCCGTTCGCGGCGGTCAAGTGCGAAGGCAAGCGGCCGCTCTTTTCGGCGCGTCTCAACTGCGCGACCAATTGGCGGATGGGCTGCGAGACAGAGCGCGAGGTCCAGAGCGAAGAGAACAGGGCAAGCAGAATGCCGGCGGCGCCGATTTCGAACAGGATTCGCGTGAATCCGGCCATAAGCTCATGCACGGGCTTATCGAGCGAGCGAAAGCCTAGCAATTGATAACCAGGACCGAGTTGCGCCCGCTGCAACTGCGACACGACATAGCTCTCGCGGCCGACCGGCAGCTCACAGCCAACGGGAAGAGTCCGGCAACGGCGGCGAATCTGCTGTTCGATGGACGCATTCCAGTTTGAGGAGAAGGTGGATTGAAGGACTTTACCGTCATTGAGTAGTACGGCTTCGCCGCCGCTCGCGAAGCGCTGCAAGTCAAATCGCGTGCCTAAGGTCAGAGTCGCAATCGATTCTCCGCCCAACGTAATCGGAACAGTTTCTAGCTGATAAAGGACACCATCGACCGCGGCGAGGCCGGAGCGAAGGGGAATGGAAGGCAATACGGCTGCAGCGGGCACAGCGGCTACGGCGCGGCCGTTCCAATCGGACACTGCTAGCAGATCGTAGCCGGAGAGCGCCTGTAAATCATGCAACTGGGCCTCGATGGTCGCGCGAACCTGTTCTCTGGCCGAAGCGTCCAAGCCGGTCTCGGCCAGCAAGCCGATGGCTGCCTTTAATCCGGCGCTTTCTGTGAGAGAAGCGAGCAGTTTGGTCGAGCGGCGCGAATACTCGAGGCTGAGGCGATTGAGCTGAGCGTCAGAAGCTTCGAGAGTTTGGCGCAAATCGCGTCTGACTTTGTCGTGTACCGCGGTATTCAGCGTGAGAAACAACACCGCGAGAACCACGCAAACCGGAACGAATGAGAAAAGAAAAGCCCGGGTCGTGAGAGATAAGCGCGGCATGGGTCATCGATTCGCAGGCTCGTCGGGAATCGCGATACGGATGCCGGCGCTTCCCGCTTCCAGAATCACGAGATCGCGGTGGAACAGACCCGCAAACTTCTGCCAGACCATCAGCCGGTACTTGCCGGGAGGAACATCCTGCCAGGAGAAGGTGCCGTCAGCCGCCGGTTTTCCGAACCAGCGGCTGGACGTTACCACGATGGCGCCGTACATGTTGGGATGAACATGGCAATAGACCTGAACGATGCCGCTGCGCGGGAACGTGACGGTTTTGCTTTTCCCTTTGGGGTAATAGCCGAGATCGAACGGCTCGGCTTTCGAGAGCGAAAAGATGTTATGGAAGATAGGATCGAGGTTGGGGAAGTTTACCGTGGACCCGACCGGGAGTACGAGTAATTCGGGCTCAAGCTGCCGGTTTTGCTGCTGCATGGTGGCGGTAACCGGGTGTAGCGGCTGCAGCGCGGCGTCCGGATTGGCGGGTTCGAGCCAGATGGCGACCCGCTCCAGAGTGCTGCCGAGCTTGTGGGAATCCGGTACGGCGGCGCCGCGGAGATCATAGGTGACGGTAATGACGGCGGCTTTGCTTAGATCCTTGCGGACAATGATTTTGCCGGAGACTTCGGCGGCAGAGACCTGGGGCGTGCAAGTTAATGTAAATAGCCCGAGTATTGCGTATGTCGCGGCAGACCGGCGCATCCGCTTTTCTTATCGGATGCTCCTGGACTAAGTCGCAGCGACTTTACCGGGATTGCCGAAAAAGCGGCGGACCGGCGCGCGGGTTGCGTTTTGCGTTGTTATCCTTTAAGTTGCTCCCAAAATCGGCTGTAATCTGGGGTGCGGCATCGTCTCTCGCGCTCTTTACACTTGTATTGTGTTTTTCCCCAATGAGCCTGGCGGCGACTGCGCCCGAGTCGCTGATTGACATCGTAAACGGGGAGCTCAATCGCGAGTTTACGGCCTTAAAGGCCAAGGGCGATCCGGCACCCTATTACATGGCCTACGAGGTGACGGAAGAGCAGAACGACTCGGCTTCCGCTTCGCTTGGCGCGCTCGTTGATAACGTGCATAGCCACGAGCGGGGCGTGGACACCACCATTCGGGTCGGCTCGCCGAATTTCGACAACTATCATCCTTATAAAGGGTCGCGAATCCGATTCACCAGTTTCACGCCGCTCAGCCTGGACAACGACCCGGATCAGATTCGGCGGGCTTTGTGGTCGGAAACGGATCGCGTGTACCGCTCGGCAGCGCGGCGCTTGTTGCAATTAAAGACGGACGAGCAACTGCTGGCGGAGCAGACCGATCACGATGCCGATTTCTCATCCGAACCGTCGCAAAGCTTTTCGCGGCTGCCGGAAACGTATCCGCACGATATGAACGCGTGGGCGCAGAAGCTGCGAGCCTGGTCGGGAGAATTCAAAGGACATCCGAAAATTCTCGGCTCCGGAGTGAGCTTCATGGCACAGCGCGAGATCCAGAGTTTCGTCAACACCGAGGGATCTCGAATTCAGCAGGGCCGCAATCTTTTTCGCATCGAGATCGACGGGCTGGCGCTGGCGCCGGATGGCATGGACCTACGGACGTTCGACACGATTGAAGCTTCCGACCCGGCGCATCTTCCCACGGATAGTGTGGTGGATGCGAAGGTGCAGAATGTCGCCAAGACATTGGACGCTCTGGTCAACGCGCCGCCCGCCGAGCCGATCGTTTGCCCCGCCATTCTGTCAGGGCGCGCGGCGGCGGTATTCTTCCACGAAATTTTCGGCCATCGCGTAGAAGGACACCGGCAGAAAGATATCGCGGAAGGACAGACGTTCACCAAGATGCTGGGGCATCAGGTGCTGCCGGATTTCATCAGCGTCGAATTCGATCCGACGCGGCGAATCCTATAACGGCACGGACCTGATGGGCCATTACGATTACGACGATGAAGGGGTGAAGGCGCGGCCGGTTCAAGTAGTCGAAAACGGGATTTTGAAAACATTTCTGCTGTCACGCTCGCCGGTGGGAGAATTCACGCAATCGAACGGGCATGGGCGGCGGCAGCCGGGCTACGAAGTGGTCTCGCGGCAATCGAATCTGATTGTCGAAAGCTCCAAGCAGGTTTCGAACGCGCAGTTGCGAGCGCAGCTTATCGATGAGATCAAGCGGCAGGGCAAGCCATACGGACTGTACTTTCAAGAGGTCTCGAGCGGATATACGACCACCGGCCGGCAGGGATTGCAGGCGTTCACCGTGGTTCCGCTGGTGGTGTACCGCGTTTATCCGGACGGCCGGCCCGATGAACTGATTCGCGGCGTTGATATTGTGGGCACGCCCCTCGCCAGCTTCCAGAAAATACTGGCGACTTCGAATGAATCGGAAGTGTTCAACGGCTACTGCGGGGCGGAATCGGGCAGTGTTCCGGTGTCGGCCATTTCGCCGGCGATTCTGGTTTCCGAGATTGAGACGCAGAAGAAGCAGAATGGGCAGACTAAGCCACCGCTGCTGCCGCGACCGGAGGGCGAGTAACGTGCGGAAGACGGTCGCACTTTCGCTCGCGGTTGCGATGTTGGCTTTGGCGTCTTCGATATTGCCAGCGGCCGACAAGACCTCCGAGGCGCGGGGCGATACGCAATTGCGGGCCATGCTGGATGAGCTTGCTCGCTCCAGAACCTTGGAGTTGAACAATCTGGATAAGCCCTACTTCATCCAATACAGTACCGGCGATGCGGATGAGGCGAGTATCTCGGCCAGCCTCGGCGGCATCACCTCTTCGAGCCGCGTGCACCTGCGGCATCCGGCAATTGAGGTGCGGATCGGCGATTACAAGTTCGACAATACGAATTCGGTTTTTACCGGGAATACGCGGCTTGGATTGTTTCCGATTGACGACGATTATCAAGCCATGCGCACCGACCTGTGGCTAACGACGGACGCGCTGTATAAAGCGGCGACCGATCAGATCACGCGGAAGCGAACTGCTTTGCGCGAGATTGCCGAGCCTGATAAGACACCCGATTTTTCGCCCGCCACGGCGCTGCAGATCGTTCAGCCCGCAGCCGCAATGAGCTTTGATCAGAAGCACTGGGAACAGGTGGCGCGGCAGCTCTCGGAGCGTTTTGCGGCGCATCCGGCCATTCTCCATTCGCGCGTTTCCGTGCGCAGCATTGCTTCCACCTACCGCCTGGTGAACACGGAAGGCAGCATCGTGCGCATTCCGCAGCAATTGAGTGAAATCGCAATTGAGGCGAGCGCGCTCGCTCCGGACGGAGATCGCGTTTGGGATCACCAGTTCGTCACCGTGCCGCGGCCGTCTCAATTTCCGAAAGAGCAGGATCTGGCCCAGGCGGCCGAAGGTGTCGCGGCGGAAACCGAGGCGCTGACCAAGGCTCCGCTGGCCGAAGACTACAGCGGGCCGGTGCTGTTCGAGCAGGAAGCCGGCGCGGAGCTGATGGCCAGCACGCTTACCGATGCGATCCGATTGCAGCGCAAACCGCTGGCTCCTCCGGGCGGGAATAATGCGGGTTCGCAAACGATTGAGAGCGTCTGGGCCGCGCGCGTGGGCTCCAAGGTCATGCCCGATTGGCTCAGCGTTTACGATAATCCGGAGGAACAGCAGTTCCACGGCACGGTTCTGGCCGGGCACTATCCGGTGGACGACGAAGGCGTTCCCGCGCAGCGCGTGCTGCTGGTGGACAAAGGCGTTCTCAAGGGATTTCTTTTCAGCCGCGAACCGATTGGCCAGTTCGCAGCTTCCAACGGGCACGGCCGTTTGCCGGGCGGGTGGGGAACCGAAGCGGCCGTCATCGGCAATCTGTTCGTACACGCCGACCAGGGCCAGACGGAAGCGCGGCTCAAAGCCATGCTGCTCGAAAAAGTGAAAGCCGCGGGCTTGCAATATGGCGTCATCGTGCGGCGCCTGGATTTTCCCTCCACGGCGAATTTTCAGGAACTGCAGAGCATCGCGCGCCAGCTTCAGAAGAACGGATACGCGCGAACTCTGAATCCTCCGCTGCTGGCTTATCGCGTGTATCCGGATGGACGCGAAGAACTGGTGCGCGGATGGAGGTTCAAAGAGTTCAGCGCCAAAGATCTGCGCGACATCGACGCGGCTTCCGATCGTTCCTACGTATTGAATTACGTGAATAACGGTTCGAGTTTCAATCTGGCGAATGCGGGGTCGGACGCAACCACGTCGTCCGTGATCTGCCCCTCGCTGTTGTTCGACAGCGTGGATCTGGGGCGCGCGGAGGAAGAAAACGGCAAACTTCCCATCGTGCCTCCGCCCGCTCTCATTGCCCAGCAGTAACGCATGCGCATCCTCAGCCGCGCGATTCTTCGCGAAGTTTTTACGAGCGCCAGCCTGGGAACCCTGCTGTTCATTTTTGTGCTGTTTCTGCGGACCATTGAGCGGCTTTCGGTACTGCTGGTGAAGGTTTCCGCGCCGGCGGCCGTGATTTGGCGCTTGCTGCTGTATGCACTGCCGTCCACCATTCCCTTCGCACTGCCGCTGGGCGTGCTGGTGGGCATTCTAATCGGACTCAGCCGCATGTCGGCCGACAGCGAAATCACGGCCATGCGCGCCTCCGGAATTTCGAGCAAGAGCGTGGCGCGGCCGGTTCTGTTGTTTGCTTTTGGTGCACTGGTTCTCACGGCATTGTCGTCACTCTGGCTGACGCCGCTCTCGCTTCACCTGGAATCGAAAGCATTTCGCAACCTCGCCGCCTCGCAGCTTACGGGCGCTATCGAATCGCGCATTTTCGACGAAGATTTTCCGAACATGGTGTTGTATGTCGGCGATGTCGAAAACGCGCCGAATAAGCAAGTCGTGTGGCGGCAGGTCTTCATCGCCGATGTGACGCCTCCCGGGCAGCTCCAGCAGGAAGGAAAGGACCGCGGCGAGGGGCCTCGCATCATTGTGGCGGAACAGGCGATTCCGCACGCCGATCCCGCCAACAACCGGGTGATCCTCGACATGAAAGGCGTTCGCACCAGCGAGCGCGATAAAGAAGGCAAGGTCATCACCACCGCGGCTTCCACGCAGATCCAGACACTGCAAGCCCAGACGCAGGAAGATCTGCAGGTCAACAAAACGGTGCAGATGATGGACACCGGGCCGCTATACAAGCGCGTTTACCGGCAGCACGGCCTCTCACATGACGACTATGTGGAAGCGGCAATCGAGCTGCATCAGCGCTTTGCTCTGCCGCTGGCGTGCGTGCTGCTGGCGCTGGTGGGCATTCCGCTCGGTATCTCTTCGCGTAAGGGCGGCAAATCCGCTGCGTTTCTTCTGACGGTTGCAGTGGCGTTCTTCTATTACCTGGGATTCATCACCCTGATCGGGCTGGCGCGCAAAGGCAGCCTGCCCGTCCCAGTCGCGGTCTGGACGCCTGATGTGGTGTTTTCCATTGTGGGCGTGCTGCTGATTTGGCGGCTGGAGCAACCCGGCGACCGCGATCTACTCGTTTGGCTCGAAAATTTGGCCCAGCGCATTGCCGAACGCCTCAAACCGGTGCGTGAACGAACGGGCCAAAGCGCGCCGGGAGCATTTCGCCGCTTCGGCTTCCGCCCCATGCTCATCGACGGCTATGTGCTGAACGGCTTCCTGTTCTATTTCGCCGTGCTGGTGGCCGCGCTGGTTGCGTTGATTGAAATCTTCACGTTCTTCGAACTGCTGGGCGACATGATCAAGAACGATATCGGGATGTCCACCATGGTCGATTACCTGTATCACCTGGCGCCGAGTCTCATCTATCAGCTCACGCCGATTGGAACGCTGGTTGCGTCGCTGATCTGCTTCGGCATTCTGACCAAGTACAACGAGGTGACAGCATTCAAAGCGGGCGGAGTGAGCGTGCATCGACTGGCTGCGCCCGTGCTCTGCGCCAGCTTATTGATCAGTGTGCTGCTCTTCGGTTTCGATCATTACTACATTCCGGAGGCGAATCGCCGGCAGGAAATGCTGCGCGCCGAAATCAAAAAGAAGCCGGTGGCCACATATTTACAAACGGACCGCCACTGGGTGTACGGGCAGAGTTCGCGCATCTACAACTTCCAATTCATGGATCCGCATCAGGCCATGATGTCGAAAGTGAACGTCTATGAGCTTAATCCGAAAACGTTCGAGGTGGTGCGGCAAATTTCAGCGGACAAGGCGCGTTGGGAGCCCGCGCTCGACACCTGGCTGTTCCAGAACGGCATGAGCCACGATGTCGAAAACAAAGCCGATCCGTACAAATGGTTCCATGGCGCCTCCGCTTCTTTTCCGGAACTAACCGAACCTCCGTCCTGGTTCGTGCGGGAAGAGAAGGAATACAAGGAGATGAATTTTGAGGAGCTGGGCCATTACATTCACGAACAACAGGCGAGCGGGCTCGATACGACTCCGCTGCGGGTGCAGTACTACAAGAAATTCGCCGTGCCGCTGTTCGCGTTCATTATGGCGGTTCTGAGCGTGCCGTTTGCATTCATCGCGGGCAATCGCGGGGCTATGACTGGGGTGGGCATCAGCTTCGGCATCGCGATCGCTTACTGGACGGTAGGAACCGTGTTCGACCAGATCGGCGATTTGAATCAGCTTCCCGCGATGATGGCCGCCTGGTCTCCGGATCTCATTTTTGCGCTATTTGGGTTTTATTTTATGGCGCGCATGAAGACCTGAGGGCGTCGGCTTACTCGGCGCCGGCTCCCGTCATGCGGCGTATGAATTCGACCTCGGTCGGCCGGTATGGCTTTCCGTTGGCATGAAAGATGTCGTGAAACCACACCGCGGGCGGACGGTACACGTAGGGCCGCTGCCACGAATCCCAAGGCAGGTAGGTCTGCGTTTTTCCGGCGACGAAGCCCCAGTTGATCGCGCCGACTTTATATTTCTTCGCGATGGGCAGAATGCTTTGGAAGGTGCTTTTCTCGGGACGCGCCATGTATTCCGTGCAGAGGATCGGCCGGCCGTACTGCTGGAGCGACTGCACCCGTTTTTCAAATTCGTTCGGCACGCCGTAATTGTGGAAGGACGTGATATCGGAAAGCTCGAGCTGCTCTTCCGCCATCGGCTCAAGCGTGGCTGGATGGGACCAATCGCCGTGCCATACGCCGCTCGTTAAGGGCTGTTGCGGGTGCTCTGCACGCGCCCAGGCGAAGGCTTTCGGCAGCAAGGCCAGCACGAGTTGGACTTTATCCGGCGGCTCCGATTTGCCGTAGCTGGAATCGTTGGTGTTATCCGGCTCATTCCAGATGTCCCAGGCCAGGACTCGCGGGTCGTGCCCGAATGCTCCGACCACACCCTCTACATAAGCTTCGAGACGCGGATACTGCGACGGATCTTCTAATGCCTTCGCGCCCGGGCTCTGCACCCAGCGCGAGTTGTGAACTCCCGGGCGCGGCGCCGGCTGCTTCCCTAAATGCGGATAGGGATCCCAGCAGGAATCGAACAGCACGAAGATCGGCCGGATTTTGTGCTTCTGGCAGATCTGAAGGAAGGTGTCGATCCGTTTTTTGAAACCATCGGCATCCTGTTTCCAGAGCAGGTCGTGGAGAAACACGCGCATGGTATTCATTCCGAGTCCCTGCGCCCAGCCGAGTTCGGTGTCGATCTCTTTGGGATCGAAGGTGGCAGCCTGCCACATCTCCAATTCGTTCACGGCATCGGCCGGGATGTAGTTGCTGCCCACCAGCCACGGCTCACTCGCATACCAGCTGTTCGCCTGCTGCGGCGACCAGCGCTGTTCCCCGCCCTGCTGCGCCGGCAGCAGGAAGGCCGCAGCCAGTAGCACTACTATCGCGCGCAAAATTACCTCCTTTCAAATCTTAAATAAGTTCCTAAACGGGGAACACGGGCGGACGACCCTGCGTCTAATCCATCAATCTTCATGCTCCGACTGTTTCCTTTTTGGGACTCGCTGAGGCAAGACCTTCGATACGGCTGGCGGATGCTGATCGCGAGACCCGGATTCACCGCGGTCGCAGTGCTCTCGATTGCCCTAGGGATCGGAGCAACCACGGCAATTTTCAGCGTGATCCATGCCGTGCTGGTGGATCCGTATCCCTATCGCGCGGCAGATCGAATCGGCTGGCTGGGCACTCCCACGCCAAGAGGCGATTGGCAGTTCCCATATGCGATGGCACAGTACCTGGAACTAAGAAGCCGCGCGCGCTCCATGGAGGACGAGGTTGCGGTCTCGATGAAACAGGTCGTTCTGACCGGACGGGGACTGCTGCCGGAGGTGGTGAGCCAAGAGGACTGCTCGCCGAATATATTCGACTTTTTCGGTGTGCCGCCCCTATTGGGTCGAGTGTTCACGCCGAAGGATTTTCCCGCCGGACATATGCCGGACCCGGTGGCTGTGATCAGCTACAAATTCTGGCAGCACGCGTTTCAGGGAAGCCCGGACATTTTGGGGCGGAACATACTGCTGAACGACAAACAGTACACGATTATTGGCGTGCTCCCGATTCGATTTACGTGGAACGACGTGGACGCCTACACGCCGATGAATCTGCGGCCGAGCCTACAGGATTTTGTCGAGGTTTTCTTTCGGATCAAGCCGGGCGTAACGCAGCAACAGATTGCAGCCGAATTCACTCCTTTGATCGAAAAATTCCGGACGCAAGTGCCACGTTATGTCTACCCGGAAGGCCGCATGCGGGCGAAGTGGACCAGCGTGAACGAAGGGATTCTGGGGAAGTTCGCGACAACGCTGCTCGTGCTGTTTGGCGCAGTCTTGCTACTTCTGTTGATTGCGTGCGGGAACGTGGCGAACTTGCTGCTGGCGCGGGCAGCGGCTCGCGAAGGCGAAATGGCAATCCGGCTTTCGATTGGAGCCACGCGGCTGAGATTGATTCGCCAAATGTTGACGGAAAGCGTGCTGCTGGCCGGGGCGGGCGGTATTCCCGGCATTGGCCTGGCGTTTTTGGCGGTGAAAGCAGTGGTAGCGCTGATGCCGGAGTATTCGATACCGCACGAGGCCGTAATTGCAATGAACTGGCCGGTCCTGTGGTTTGCGGCGGCGGTCTCGGTGCTGACAGGGGTTATTTTCGGACTTGCTCCCGCGTTGCAAGTCTCGGGTAAGACGCAGGCGGAAGTCTTGAAGGGCAGCACGAAAGGCAGCGGCGTCGGGATTGGAAACAAGCGTTTCCACAACGCCCTTATGATCTTCGAAATTACGTTATCTTTGGTGCTCCTGACCGGGGCCGGGCTGGCTGTGAAGGGGCTGGTACTGCTGCAGCAGCAGCGCCTTGGCTACGATCCTGAAAGCGTGCTGACGTTCCGGCTTCCTTTGGGCGAAGGCAAATACGGCAGTTGGGCGAGCAGGCGGGCGTTTTTTCAAGCGGTACTCGATCGGCTGGCGCGCATTCCAGGCGCGGCGGCAGTATCGATGAACGAATCGGGAACGCCGCCGTGGAACGGATTCGGCACAAATCTGATGTTAGACGACCGGCCCGCTACGCAAGCGATCGCGGGGCGCTTGAACCTGGTGAGCGAGGGTTATTTCAAGGCAGTACACATGCCGCTTCTACGGGGACGGTTGCCAAATCAGGCCGACGTTTTGCGCGCGAATGCAGTAGCGGTGGTGACGCAAGATCTGGTGACGCGCTACTTCGCGGGTAAAGATCCGATTGGCCGGCACGTGCAGGTGGATCTTTTTAACCAACGCATCCCGCCGCAAATTTTCAAAGCCCCACAATTCAACAACTCCTTCGAGATTGTGGGCGTAGTGGGAACGGCGCGAAACAGAGGGTTGAGCGAGGAGCCCGATCCGGCGATGTTCATTCCCTACAGCGTTCTGTGCGCCCCGGACAATGCTTTTCTGGTAAGGACTACATCAGATCCGATGCGGTTTGCCAATCAGGTTCGGGAAGCGGTGAAATCGGTGGACCCGCAGGAAGCAATTACACAGGTGCGCACGTTGCAGGCATGGCTGAATACGGCTACCGCGTACCCGCGGTTTGCGACATTTTTATTTGGGATATTTGGAGGAATTGGGATGCTGCTAGCCGCCGCGGGCGTGTTCAGCGTAGTTTCCTACGCGGTGGCGCACCGCACGCGCGAGTTCGGCATTCGCATGGCGCTGGGCGCGCGGCCCAGCGATGTGCTGCGTCTCGTGCTCGCGGCGATGGCGCGGGTACTGGCAATCGGGTTGTTTATTGGACTCGCAATCAGCATTTTTGCCGCTAACGCGCTGGCAAACCGGATGGAGGGCATGGGTACGGCAGATCTTTCTCTGTTCCTCGCGGTCCCGGTGGTGCTGGCCGGGACCACGCTGATCGCGTGTTTCTTGCCAGCACGCGCCGCAACGCTGGTACAGCCAATAAAGGCACTGCGGCACGAATAAGGCCGCACCGACAAATTGAGGTAGTAGACTAACGACCACTTATGTGGTAGAACAGCTACTACGATGGGCAAGAAACGGCCTGGAGACCGGATCGAGTTGGTTTACGGCGCGCTGGACATGCTGGTTCTGCGCACGTTGCGCTGGGGACCAACCCACGGGCATGGCATCGCGAAATCGATCGAGCGCATGTCCGAGGATGCGTTAAAGAGTGGACCATGGTTCTCTTTACCCAGCGCTGCAGCGGCTATTGCAAGAGGGTTGGATTACAGCGGCGTGGGGCGTTTCAGAAAACAAGCAGCGGGCTAAATATTACCGTCTGACTCCGGCCGGACGGCGGAAACTCGTCGCCGAGACTTCTCGTTGGGAGCGATTTGTGCGGGCGATCACGGGCGTGCTCACACCGGCAGAATCGGAGGAGGGGCGATGAGCTGGCGGCGAGAGATCTCGAAAATTCGTGCGCTCTTTCGCCGGCAGAAGCCTGCAAGCGATCTCGAAGAAGAGATTCGTTCGCATCTCAAGCTGGAAGAGCAGGAGAATCTTGAATCCGGCATGCCGCAGGAAGAGGCGCACTTCGCAGCGATGCGGCGCTTCGGCAATGTGACGATTGCGCAGGAGCAGAGCGGGGCGATGTGGCGATGGAATTCCGTCGAGACGCTTTTGCAGGATATTCGTTTTGGAGTTCGGCAGCTTCGGCGCAATCCGGGCTTCACGGCGGTGGCGGTGCTGACGCTGGCGCTCGGCATCGGCGCGAACACCGCGATTTTTTCGGTGGTCTATTCGGTTCTGCTGCGGCCGCTGCCGTTCCACGATCCGGAGCGGCTGGTCAAGCTCTTCGAAACGGAGGAAGCGCCGGGCAATTTTCCTCTGAGTGGCGCGGATTACCTGGATTGGCAGCGGCAGAGCCGGACGCTGGAAGCAACCAGCCTCTATTCCTGGAATCAAAGCATGAGCGCAAGCGGCGCCGGCGAGCCGGAAACGGCGGCGGTGGTCAACACGCAGGCAAATTTCTTCGATGTACTCGGGGTGCAGCCTCTCGCGGGCCGAGCTTTTGCGCGGGGCGAAGACGTAGCCGGTAAGAATCGCATCGCGATCGTGAGCTACGGTTTTTGGCAGCGGCATTTTGGCGGGTCCGCAAACGCCATCGGCAAGAACATCGAGTTAAACGAGGACTCGTACACGGTGGTGGGCGTGATGCCCCGCTGGTTCAATTTTCCGGCCTCACCGGATGTGTGGACCCCGTTGGATATGAGCCCGAAAGAACTGGGGCCGCATGGCAATCACAACTGGAATGCGGTTGGAAGATTGAAGGCGGGCATCACGATGGGCCAGGCGCGCCAGGAATTATTGGCGATCTCAGAACGTCTCGAAAAACAGTACCCGAATACGAACAAGAAGGTTCATGCTGTTTTGACGCCGCTCAAGGACACGGTGGCCGGCGATTCCAGAGCGCCGCTTCTGATTCTGTTCGGAGCAGTAACGCTGTTGCTGCTGGTGGCGTGCGCGAATATAGCGAATCTTCTCCTGGCGCGTGGTGCGGGACGGCTGCGTGAGATGGCTCTGCGCGCCAGCCTCGGCGCAGGCCGCTTCCGGCTGGTGCGGCAGTTGATGACGGAGAGCGTCTTGCTCGCTTTGGCTGGCGCGGCGTTCGGGACCTTGGGCGCATGGTGGTGCGTGCGGCTACTGGAAAACGCGAAGACAGTTCCTATTCCACGCGCTAATCCCGTAGAAGTGGATGGTTCCGTGCTGCTGTTTACGGTTGCGGTGAGTGTTGTGGCCGGCATCCTGTTCGGGCTCGCTCCGGCGCTCCAGATCTCCGGGTCAAATTACAGCGAAGAGTTGAAAGCGGGGGCGCAAACCGTGCTGGGTCCGGCGGGAGACCGGCGCTGGCTCCGCGATGCGCTGGTCATTGGCGAAATTGCGGTAACTCTCGCGCTGTTGACCGGCGCCGGGCTCTTGCTGCGCAGTTTTGCGCAGTTGCGAAGCGCCGATATCGGCGTGAACTCCCGTAATGTGATAACGGTGGAAATCGATCTGCCGAGGACAAAATACGCCACCCTGGCCGCGCGGCGCCAGTTCTTCGAGCAGCTGGTGGATCGCGTCGACCGTACGCCGGGGGTGGAAACTGCCGCTATCTCCTCGCAGATTCCGCTGGAAGGCGGAAGCAACGGTTACATTCACGTCGACGGTAACAGCGATCCAGTGCTTGCGAGCGAGCTCGTGTGGGAGAACGACGTGACGCCCGATTATTTCCGCTCGTTTGGAATTCCGGTTCTTAAAGGGAGGAACTTCAGCACGGAAGATCTCAACCGCACGGCCGTGGTCACTCAGAAAGTTTATGACTTGTTCACAGCGGCTCAAGGACCGTTCCAGATGCCGCCGAATTTGACGCTGGTTGCAGTCATCAGCCAGGCAATGGCGCGAACGTTCTGGCATAGTGAGAACCCGGTCGGCAAATCCTTTCATTGGAACGATGTGAAAGTGACGGTAATTGGCGTGGTTGGCGACGTGAAGGACGCCGGGATTCGGGAGAGGGCGAGGCCGCAGGCTTACTTTCCGTTTACCCTCGAGCTCGCCGGTGGGGGCTACGGTCATCTTACGGTAAAAACGCGCGTTCCACCTTTGAGCGGTGCTGGGCGCGATACGCGACCAGGTACGCGCGCTGGATAGCGGGCTGGCGCTATTCCGGGCACGGACCATGCAGCAAGTTGTCGCGAGCGATACGCAGGACGCGACGGTCCAGACGTTTCTGTTGGGCGCGTTCGCGATGTTGGCGCTGCTCTTAGCGGCTGTGGGGCTGTACGGCGTGATGTCGTATCTGGTGACCCAGCGCACGCGCGAGATTGGCATTCGCATGGCGGTGGGCGCGCAGCGGACGGACGTTCTGCGCCTCATCCTGAAACAGGGGGCGAAACTGACTTTCGCCGGTGTGGTTCTGGGAGTGCTGGCCGCGATTGCGCTTACGCGCTTACTGGCCGGCCTGCTTTACGGCGTCGGTGCGACGGATCCGCTGACGTTTGCATGCGTGGCAGCTCTGGTCGCGCTGGTTGCGTTGGCCGCCTATTACATTCCGGCGCGCCGGGCGACGAAAGTCGATCCCATCCTGGCTCTGCGCTACGAATAATCGTTTTCGCACAATTTTTGAGTCGTCCGGGGCCGTTTCTTCGTAATTAGCTGGTGAGAGGCGGAAAACGGCTGCTTGACGGCAAGCATTCCATCGCGGAGTTTCGCAGCACAAGCGTGAAGCCAGCCTGCCGGGCTTCGCTGGAGGTGGTGGACGCGCACAAGGCCATGGTGTACAGCATCGCCTGGCACGTTTTGCGGGACCGGCTGCAGGCCGAAGAACTGGCGCAGGATGTGTTTCTGGAGCTGCATCGGAATTGGGCATCGATGAAATCGGCGGAACATATTCTGTTCTGGCTTAGAAAAGTGGCGACGAACCGGGCGATCGATTTCCTGCGGAAACGCAGGCTGCGGGCGGAAACGAGCATCGAAGAAACGGGCGAGTTGACGGTGCTCGAGCGGGTACACGATTCGTTCCTGGCGTCGTACCTGGAACGAATGGTGGCGTCGCTTCCCGCCAAACAACGGGTCGCGATCGTGCTGCGCTACCAGGAAGACATGGAGCTGGAGGAGATTGCAGAAGTGCTCGAGACCAAGGTAAGCACGGTAAAGACGCAGATTTTTCGCGGGCTGGAGCTGCTGCGCGTCAAGACGGCGCACCGCTTGGGACGAGAGGAGAACGGGTCATGACGCCATTCGAGGAGCAATTGAAGCAGGCGCTCACGCGCCGGGAGCCGGGATCGGATTTTACCGCGCGCGTGCTGGCGAAAGTAGAAGAACGGCCAGTGCGGCAGGCGGCAGGGAGCCCGCTCGAATGGCTGCGGCAATGGCGTATGTGGCGGATGGCAGCGGCGGTAGCGGCATTGCTGGTTATGAGCGGAAGCGTGGCTTACAAAGAGCACGAGCGAACGGTGCGCGGCGAGGCGGCAAAGGAGAAGCTGCTTTTGGCACTACAGATTGCCGGATCGGAACTGCACGACGCGCGGCAGCATGTGATGGGCATCGAGATAACGGAGAGAGAGCAATGAAACGAAACATAACGGCGGCCGTGATTGCAACGGTGTTGACGATCCCAGCTTGGGCGGCGGGGGAGATCAAGTTTCCGGTGAATTTGGACAGGCTGGCGGCGCACGCGACGGAATCGGTGGATGTAACGCTCGATTCGTCGATGCTTCGGCTCGCGAGCGGTTTTCTTTCCAAGGACGATCCGGACCAGGCGAAAGTGAAGAAACTGGTCTCGAAGCTCAAGGGCGTTTACGTGCGGAGCTTCGAATTCGATAAGCAGGGACAGTACTCGATGAGCGACGTAGATGCAATCCGGTCGCAATTGAAGGGGCCGGAGTGGTCGCGGATTGTAGGAGTGAAATCGCTGCACGGCGAAAACACCGAAGTCTATCTGAAGAAGGATGGAGAGCAAGTGGGCGGCCTGGTGGTGCTGGATATCGAACCGAAAGAGCTGACCATTGTAGATATCGACGGAGCGATCGATCCGGAGGAGTTAAGCGAGTTGGGGGGGCATATGGGCATTCCGAAATTCGATAAGGGCAAGAACAAGGGAAACGCGAAGGAGGAGTAGCATGCGGCGGATAATGGCTATTCTCGCGATGGTGTGCGCGCTGCCGGTTGTGCTGCCCGCCGGCGAATTTAATTGGCTGGTGCGGGAATTTTCCCGCGAGAGCGGGGCGAAGCCGATGCGTATTCCGCTATTCGGAGTTGTACGCTTTGCCGTGCGAGTGGCGCAGCCCGGAGGCGCGAGCGAGTTGAACCTTGCCGTCTTCGAGCACGTCGGCCTGGACCCCCAACGCTTCAGCAGCATGGCCGATGAGGCGATAGAGGGCGGCGGCTGGAAGCCCATGATTCGGGTGCGGTCGCGAAACGGCGAACGGACGAACATCTATGCGCAGGTGGAAGACGCCCAGCGTTTGCGGCTAGTGATTGCGACGCTGGACGGCTCGGCGGACGGCTCGTTGAACGATCGGGACGCAACTTTTGTGGAAGTGCAAATCCGGACCCAAGAGCTGATGAAATTTGTAGATGAGCACCGGGGCGAGGCCGCTCACAACTGAGCTTTTCGTATTTTCCGCCCTCCTCGCTATAATTCGAGGAGGCACCCCCTACATGCAGTTTCGTAAGCCGCCCCTCGTTCCGGCTGTCCTCGTCTTCGGTTTCTTTTTGGCGCAAACTCTGCCGGCTCAACAGAAATCCTCCCAGCCCGCTCCCGCTACGGCTGCCGGAAGCAGCCAGACCACAGTCAGCCAAACTAGGGTCGCGGTTGCCGGCGGCGGGTCGCCCAACGCGCCGGCCGCGTCCGCTTCCAAAGCCAGCGCGCCCATCCACGTCAACGTGAATGAAGTGATCGTGCCGGTCACGGTGACGGATGAAAAAGGGCGCTTCGTCTCCGATCTCGACGAGAAGGATTTTCACGTTTTCGAAGAAAACAAGCCGCAGGAAATTCGCTACTTCACGCGCGAACGCAATCAGCCGGTGGTCATCGGATTTCTGCTCGATATGAGCACTGCCAGCCGCATCCATTGGAAAAACTTTCAGGACGCAACTATTGAGCTCATCCAAAACCTGCTCACGGGGGACCCGAAGTATTCCGGCTATCTGATCGATTACGCCCAGGATGCGGAGATCGCGGTCAATACCACCAGCGATTCGGAGCCGCTGGTTGAGAAAGTGCGCAAGCTGAAGCCCGGCGGCGGCTCGGCCCTGTACGATGCGATTTATCTGGCTTGCACCACCCGCAAGCTGGTGCGGGGCGAACCGATCGAGCCTCGGCGCATCATCGTGATCATCGGCGACGGGCACGATAACGCCAGCAAGCACTCGCTAAACCAGGTGATCGAGCTTGCGCAGCGCGATCTGGTCACGGTGTATTGCATCAGCACCGAGGCGTTCGGCTTTACGACCGCAAGTACGGCCGACCTGGTGCGGCTGTCTACAGAGACCGGCGGGCGCGTGGTCTATCCGCTGGGGGACGTTTATAAGGACACCGATGGCTATCTCTCGCACCCATCGGATGACGGCAATTATGCACTCACGGTGGGCACCGGCGCTTACCGGTCGGTGGTGGATAGCCGCATGTATCACGCGGTGGCGGATATTGCCGGCGAGATCACGACGCAATACATCATCCGTTATGTCTCCGATAATCCGAAGGACAAAGCATATCGCAGCGTGAAGGTGATTGTCGATCTCGGAAACGTACACGTCCGCGCCCGCAAAGGGTACTACGCCGGCAATCCTTAGCGATTCACAATCGGCCTTCCAAAGACGATAAGCTGTTGTTGTGTCTGCGCGCCTCCTCAGTTTCAGCGATTTCGCTCCGAAAGCGGGAGAGTTTTCGCTGCTGACCGCGGAGCTGCCGGGCGGCGGCGGTCAAGCGGTTGGGGTGCTGCTGCTCGATCCGGCGAGCGATACGCTGCACGTCCGGCTGCGCCGGGATTGGGATTCGGTTGCGAGCGAGGAAGATGCCGAGGTTCTGGCCGAACTGGAAGACGATCTGCTGCTGCAGGCTCGGGAACGCGGCGGCAGGGCAGTGCTGGAACACCTGGAAACCATTGCCTCGAATGCGCTGCGTGTGACCGATCGCGAGGGCGTAACGGTTCGAGATTTCGAAAAAAAGCTCGGTGAGCTTTACCGCGAGCATGTGCCCTCGCATGTACTGCGCTTTCGCACCCACCTGCCGCGCTATTCGCTGGCGGTAGCGGCCGGGCCATTTCTGACCAATCCGGAAGATATCAGCGCGGAAGAGTGGATAGAAGCGCCGCCCGATCTGCGGCTCGACGAGAACATGTTTATCGCGCGGATTCAGGGCAAATCGATGGAGCCGCGAATTCCCGACGGCAGCTTTTGCGTGTTCCGGCGCAATGTCGTGGGCTCGCGCAACGGGCGTCTGGTGCTGGTTCGCAACTCCGAGCTGGCGGACGAAAATCAGTACACCGTGAAGCGCTATCGCAGCGAGAAAACCGTCGCGGAAGAAGGCTTCCTGCAGACGCGCATCCGTCTGGAGAGTTTGAATCCGGCATATCCTTCCTGGGATTTGGACGAAGAGGAAGGCAAGTACCAGATCGTCGCAGAATTCGTACAGGTGCTGGATTAAAGCCGCTCCTTCACAGTCGCGGTTCTGTTTTTTTCTTTCGGCGCGGCCGGTCTTCCGCCACCGCGAACTGCAGTTTGCGCTCTAGCGTATCGGCGCGATCGAGCCGCACCCGCACACGGTCTCCGATGGAGTACATTTTGCGGCTGTGCTCGCCGATAATTTTGCGCCCGTTCTCGTGATAGCGGAAGCGGTCGGCGGGCAAGCTGTCGATCGGCACCAGGCCTTCGACAAACAGCTCCGTCAGCTCGACGAAGAATCCAAATTTGGTAGTGCTGATAATCAGCGCGTCGAATTCGTCGCCCACGCGGTCCTGCATGAATTTTACTTTTTTCGACTCGATCAGCTCGCGTTCCGCTTCGGCCGCGCGCCGTTCGGTAAAGGATGTATCCTCGCCCAATTCGCGCAGTAAATCCTCGGCGAGCAGCGCCTGCCCGGTATCAAGGTGGTGCGCCAGAATACGATGCACGACTAAATCGGGATAGCGCCGGATGGGCGATGTGAAATGCGTGTAGGCCGGAGCGGCAAGCGCAAAATGCCCTTCATTAACATTGCTGTAGCGCGCCTGCTTGAGCGAACGCAGCATGAGATAACTGAGGATGCGCTCTTCGGGTTTGCCGGCAATCTTCGTAATCAAGCGCTGGTAATTGCGCGAGGAAATTGTAAAATCCTCGCGCGGAATAACAATCTGTTTGCGCTGCTTGCGGCCGTCGCGCCGTTTCTCAGCCACTGCAAAACGCTTCACCGGCAGCGCGCCAATTCCGAGCGAATAACCGAAGTGCGCCGCGATCTCTTCAAAGTCCATCACGCGCCTGGCTTCCGGTTGTTCGTGGATGCGGTAAAGCGCCGGCACTTCGGCCGCTTCCAGATGACCCGCGACCGCTTCGTTGGCGGCCAGCATAAATTCCTCGATAATGCGATGTGCCATGTTGCGCTCGGCTCGCGTGACGCCCGTCATCTGGCCGGAGAGATCCAGCTCGATATTCGTTTCAGGCAGGTCGAAATCGATGGAGCCGCGCCGGGTTCGTTTCCGATTCAGCAACAGCGCCAGCTCGCGCATGAGCTCGAAGCGGTCCACTAATTTCGCATAGCGCCCCCGCAGGGCCGGGTCGCCTTCGAGCACGCGAAACACATTCGTGTAGGTCATGCGCTCGGCACTGCGAATCACACCGCGCGTGAACTGCTGGGCAACCGTGTCGCCTCGCGCGTCGATCTCGAGCAGCGCGGAAAGCACCAGCCGGTCCTCGCCGGGCCGCAGCGAGCAGATCCCGGTCGAAAGCTCCACCGGCAGCATCGGCACGGCGCGGTCCGGAAAGTAAACACTGGTGCCGCGCTGCAGCGCTTCCTGGTCGATAGGCGTGCCCGGCCGGACGTAGTAGCCCACGTCCGCGATATGAACCTGCAGCGCGAAATGCCCGTTTGGGAGCTTCTCCACCCAGACGGCGTCGTCGAAATCGCGCGCTGTTTCCCCGTCTATGGTGACGATATCGAGCTGGCGAAAATCGCGGCGGTGTTCGAGTTCGGCCGCGGGAATCCGGTCCGCGATGCCGCGCGCCTGTTCGAGCGCTTCCGGCGGAAACTCATGCGGCAGATGGTGCTTGCGGATGACGATTTCGACATCGACGCCGAAGTCGCCGGGAGAGCCCAGCACTTCGATAACGCGCCCGGTTGCGGGCTCCCCGTCCTCGGGAAACTCGAGAATCTCGACATTCACGATCATTCCGTCCAGATCTTCGACGCGCGTGAATTTCGCGCGGCGCGGCGCCCACCCGATTTACCGAAACCGCGGGACCGGGGAGTTCCATCCCCTCGGGAATCTCGATCCATTGCTGAATGCGCTCGTCGGAAGGAACGACGAAGTTGCCACGCTTGCGAATGCGGAACTCGCCGACTACGGTGACGTGCGCGCGGCGCAGAATGCGAAGGATCTCGCCCTCTGCGCGGCCCTCGTTCGCTATGCGCGTAATGTGTACCAGGGCGCGATCGCCATGCATCCCTTTCGCCGCTTCGCCGGGCGGCAAGAAGATATCGCCGTCCACGCCCTCTACGGCTCGGTCCGGAATCAGAAACCCGAATCCATCGCGATGAATGGAAAGCCGTCCCGCGGCATATTCGGGATTCGCGCCCACCGCCACGAAATGACCGGAGCGCAGTTCGACCAGCAGTCCCTTCTCCGCCAGCCGGTCGAGCACGTCTTCCAGCGCATCCCGCTCTCCGCCATCTACCCGCAGCTCGCGGACTAATTGTTTGAAAGTGGCGCGGGCATGCGGCAGTTTACGAATATGCTCGAGCACGGCTCCATCGCTAATGTGCTTGGGCACTATTCGAAATTATGGCAGCCGCTATATTGACGGCATGCAGCTTAAATCCGTCCGCCTCAATATTCCCGAAAACGGCAACCTGATTCTTGGCCAGAGCCATTTCATCAAAACGGTTGAGGATATCTACGAGGCGATCGTAAACACCTCGCCGCATATACAATTCGGCATCGCTTTCAACGAGGCTTCCGGAGACTGTCTGACGCGTTTCGACGGCAATGACGAAGAACTGAAGCAAAACGCAATTCAGAACGCGACCGCTCTGGCGGCCGGTCACATCTTTGTCGTAGCGTTGCGCAACGGTTTCCCGATCAATGTGCTGCGACCGATTCAAGCGGTCCCCGAAGTCGTCACTATTTACTGCGCGACCGCCAATCCGCTGGAAGTTATCGTGGCCGAAACGGAGCAGGGCCGAGGCGTGCTGGGCGTCATAGACGGCAGCGCACCGAAAGGCGTCGAAACGGAATCGCACGCCAAAGCGCGTATCGAGCTGCTGCAAAAGTTCGGCTATAAGCGCTGACCGGCGACCCTGTACGATACAATTCCTGCGGGACGGCAGCCACTCTTGACACTTAGAGCGATCGACTACGTCAGCCTCATCATTTATTTCGCTTTCGTTCTGGGAATCGGCTGGCTGGCTAAACGGCGAGTCAAGACCAGCGAAGATTTCTTGACTTCCAGGCACTCGGTTCCCGTCTGGATTACCAGCCTGGCCTTCATCGCCGCCAATCTCGGCGCGCAGGAAATGATCGGCATGTGCGCGTCGGGCGCCAAGTACGGCATCATGACTGTGCACTTCTATTGGTTGGGCGCAGTTCCGGCGATGGTGTTTGTCGGCCTGTTCATGATGCCGTTTTACTACGGCAGCCGGGCTCGCAGCGTACCCGAATATCTCGCGCTGCGGTTCGACGAAAAGACGCGCGGCTTGAACGCCATCACCTTCGCGGTGATGACGATTTTCTCGTCCGGTATCAGCATGTACGCGCTCGGGCTGCTCTTCGAGCTCGTTTTGAAGTGGAACTTCACCAATTCGGTCCTGCTTTCGGCCGCCATTGTGCTCATCTATACGCTGCTCGGCGGCCTCACCAGCGCTATCTACAACGAAGTGGTGCAGTTCTTTCTGATTGTGCTCGGCTTCGCGCCGCTCTCGATTCTGGCGGTGCAAAAGGCCGGCGGCTGGGGCGGCATCTCCTCCCGCCTGCAGCCGGTGATGACGCATTCCTGGCGATACACAGTGCACGCCAGCGAGAATCCGATGGGCGTCGAGATTTTCGGGTTGGTCGCGGGTCTTGGCTTCGTCCTGTCGTTTGGCTACTGGTGCACAAATTTTCTGGTTATACAGCGCGCCATGGCCGCCCAGACTATGCAAGGAGCGCGCCAGACGCCGCTCATCGCCGCGTTTCCAAAAATCCTGATGCCGTTTGTGGTGATTTTACCCGGCATTGCCGCCGTCGCTTTAATGAGCATGTCTAGCGGCTACACGCTCCCGCTGGATGCGCATGGCGGATACGACTACAACCAGGTGCTCACAACTTTGATGGCGAAGTTTTATCCGTCCGGCATGTTGGGAATTGGATTGACTGCTTTGATGGCTTCCTTCATGTCCGGAATGGCGGGGAACGTGACTGCGTTCAACACCGTATTTACCTACGATCTGTATCAAGGCTATGTCGTGCGCAACGCTCCCGACCGCCATTATCTTATGGGTCGGCCGCGTGATCACGGTAGTGGGAGTTGTGTTGTCGGTGGGCACCGCTTACCTTGCGACCTACTTCAACAACATCATGGATTTTTTGCAGCTCGTGTTCGCTTTCGTGAACGCGCCGTTGTTTGCGACGTTTTTGTTGGGAATGTTCTGGAAACGCGCCACCGGGCACGGAGCATTCTGGGGGATGGTTACGGGGCTGCTCGGCGGGTTCTTTACACTGGGGCTTACGGTCGCGGAGAACAAAGGCGGATGGTTCGGCAATCTTCACCAATTCCCTTCGGCGATGGCGCAGAATTTTTGGATTGCCATTATCGCGTGGACCGGGTGCCTGATTGTGACGGTTGTGGTGAGCCTGGCCAGCAAGCCGAGACCGGAATCAGAACTTCACAACCTGGTATACGGCGTAACGGATCTGCCGAATCCGGAGAATGTGGTCTGGTACAAGCGCCCAGGGCCTCTCGCCATCATCGTGCTGGCCGTGCTGGTGATCTTCAACATTATTTTCTGGTGATGGATCATGGATGACCTCCGCCGCCCTATTGGTTGCCTGTTCGCGCTGCTCGGTTTGATTCTTTTTTTCTACGGGCTGATCGATCCGAGTGTGCGCGCTCCTCTCGATTCGGGAACGAACGTGAATCTGTGGTGCGGCCTGACGCTGGTGGTATTTGGAGGAATCCTGCTTTGGCTGTCATTCCGCGCGAAAAAATCCTAACCGCGTTTCGCGATCGCTTTGGATCCGAAAGCGAACCCGTGATCTATCGCGCTCCCGGCCGCGTAAATCTTATCGGGGAGCACACAGACTACAACCTGGGCTTCGTCTTTCCGATTGCGCTCGAGATGGCCTGTTATGTCGCCATCGCGCCGCGTCACGGCGCGAATTCAGGTGACGCGCCCACGGCGGCGCGGTTCAGGTGACGCGCGCGACGAGCAGCTTCGCGTCTATTCGCAGGATTATGACGAGGAGTTCACGATTTCCGTCGAACAGCTCCCAGCGGCGCAGCGAAGCGGCGAATGGCACGATTACGCGATCGGCGTTGCGCAAGAACTGGTGAAAGCCGGCGTTCCGATCGAGGGAGCGAACCTATGCATCTCGAGCGACGTTCCGGCCGGCTCCGGGCTGAGCTCTTCGGCCGCACTGGAGATTTCGACAGCGGTTGCGTTGCTCGGCGACCGCCAGATGGACCCCCTGAAAATTGCGCTGCTCGGACAGCGCGCCGAATCGCAGTTTGTGGGCGTGCCTTGCGGAATCATGGACCAATACGCCTCGGTGTTCGGCCGCGCAGGCGCCGCCATTCAGATCGATTGCCGCAGCCTGGAACACGAGTACGTTCCGCTCCCGGCAGATGTCCTCATCATCGCGGTGAATTCGATGGTGAAGCACGAGCTCGGCACATCCGCGTATCGCGAACGTGTCGCGGAATGCCAGGCAGCGGTAGCGGCGCTGCAGGCGATCGATCCGAGTATTCAAAGCCTGCGCGATGTTTCCATGGAGTATTTCGTCACGGTTCAGGAGAGCATTCCCGCGCTGCCGCGGCAGCGCGCGCGGCACGTAATATCCGATACCGCGCGCGTTCTGGAGCTGGCCGCCGCTGCGCGAGCGCACGATCTGCGCGAAATGGGACGGCTATTTGTCGCTTCTCATCGCAGCATGCAATACGACTACGAGATTAGCTGCGAGGAGATCGATTTTCTGGTCGATACAGCCATAAAAATTCCCGGCGTTTACGGCGCGCGCATGACGGGCGGAGGATTCGGCGGCTGCACCGTGAACCTGGTCGCTCCTGAAGCGGCTGGCGCATTTCGCGAGCAACTCGCCGCCGCATACGAGGAACGCTTCGCCAAGACACCCGCATTTTACGATTGCAAGCCCGCCAACGGCGCAGGGCGTGTCGAATTGGGTGTGGCGCGGTAGTGGCCAGTAGCAGCGTGCGGACCGCTCCTTTACAGTCGCGGTTCTGTTGCCGTTGATAGCCATGTGGCAACAGAACTATGCGCCTGTCGCAAACAGCCTGGCCTGGTCTTCGCTGGTGGCCGCCTTGCCTGTGCTGGCATTGCTTTACGCTATCGGCATCCGCCGCGTAAGCGCCTGGAAATCGTCGCTGCTAGGGCTGCTGGCGGCGAGCCTGGTTGCTCTCGCGGCTTATCGGATGCCGGTTTCGTTGATCGTCAATTCGGCGCTGTATGGCGCGGCGTTCGGCGCGTTTCCCATCTTCTGGGTCATCTACTGGGCCATCGTGTTGTACCGGATCACGGTCGACACCGGCAAATTCGAAGTGCTCAAAAACTCGATCAGCCACTTGACGACGGATCGAAGTTTGCAGGCTCTATTGATCGCGTTTGCGTTCGGCGCATTTTTAGAAGGCGCGGCGGGATTCGGAACGCCGGTGGCCGTGGGCGCCGCGATTCTGGGCGGCCTCGGCTTCGATTCCGTGTATGCGGCCGGCATTTGCCTGCTGGCCGACACCGCACCGGTTGCGTTCGGGTCTATCGCGATTCCGCTCGTGACGCTGGCAGCTACCACGGGCCTGCCGATCGGAGACCTCAGTAAGTACGTGGGCCGGCTTTGCTCGCCCATTTCGCTCATCCTTCCGGCTTACATCGTGCTCGTCATGGGCGGCGTGCGGGAGCTGCGGCGCGTCTGGCCGGCGGCGCTGGTTTGCGGAGCCACGTTCGCGGGCTGCCAGTTTGCGATTTCGAATTTCATTGGACCGTATCTGACGGACATCCTCGGCTCGCTCGCCGCGATGCTGGCGCTGATCGCTCTGCTGCAAGTGTGGAGGCCGCCGGGCTCGCAGCGGCCCAGGTCGGAATACAGCTTCGGCCAGATCGCCGCCGCCTGGTCGCCCTATTTGCTGCTGGTCGTGCTGATCCTGCTGTGGAGCGCGGAGAGCGTCAACAGTGTCTTAAGCAAAGCGAGTCTCACCATCCTTTGGCCAGGCCTGCACAATTTCGTGGAAAGAGTTCCACCGGCTGTAGCCAAAGCGGGCCCGTACGCCGCCGTCTACCGGTTCCGCTTCTTTGCCGAAGCTGGGACCGCCTGCGCGTGCGCGAGTTTCGGTGCGGCAGCGCTGCTGCGCCTAAGCCCGCGCCGCTTTCTGCACGCGGCCGCGGAATCCGCGTCACAGTTGAAGTTCTCCTTCGTCAGCATCGTGGCAGTGCTGGCACTCGCGTTCGTGATGAATTATTCGGGCGCAACGGGAACGCTGGGACTGGCGTTCGCCTCAACCGGCCGCGCGTTTCCGTACTTCAGCGCCATGCTGGGCTGGCTGGGCGTGTTTCTCACCGGCAGCGATACGTCGGCCAACGCGCTGTTCGGCAGTTTGCAGCAGGTGACAGCCAATCGCCTGAGCTTGAATGCGGCATTGATGGCTTCGGCGAACTCGGCTGGAGGCGTGATGGGGAAGATGATCAGCTTACAGAGCATCGCGGTTGCCGCGGCGGCGGCCGGTCTCAAAGCGGAAGAAGAACCGCGGCTGTTCCGGTTTACGTTCAAGCACAGCGTGTTTTTAGCGAGTTTAGTAGGCGTGCTGGCGCTGGTGTATGCGTATGCTCGCTAGAGGATGAATCAAGGCTGGCGATCGGCTTGGGTTCTATAGAAGATGGTTGGACCTTCGGCCTGTACGATTTCCCACTCGGTGGTCAGGAGCTTTCCATCCGGCGAGACCGTAGCGCGGACACGGCCGGAGGGTTGTCCGTCGCGCGTGATGGCGCCCTCGAAGCTCGCGGGGCCGGTTTGTTTCAGGCTCCAGGCATCGCCCACCGGACTGCCGGTTAGCGGATAGGTCTGGCCGTCCACGCGGAATGAACTTTCGATACGTGTGCTGCGGCCGTCGCCGTAGACGACATCGGAAGTGTAGTCAATTCCGTCTTCGCGCTCAGCGAAAACGCTTGTGACTTGCCGGGGCATGGCGAATGCAGTTTGCGTAACGACTTGTATGTTCTTCAGCTTCCATGTTCCCGCAAGGATCGAGGGTGTCGGCATATATGAACCCGATTATCGTGAGTATATCGAGCGGCATCCAGCGGCTTGTATGCTGATCTGAAGGGGTCCCCACCATGCGATTGCGACGGTCTGAATGAGCCTGCTGGGAAATGGGCTTTTCATCGCGACTGTTGCTCATGCGTTGATTGGCATTTCGCTGGTTTGGGACAAGATTCTGCTGCGGCAGCCGCAGTTGGGAGACGTGGTGAATTACGTGTTCTGGCTGGGCGCCATGAGCGTGCTGGGGCTTTGCCTGATCCCGTTTGGCTTTCACCAGCCGAGCCTGGAGATGGCATTGCTCGCTACCGGCGCTGGGATGGCCAATCTGGTCGCGAATTATTTTTACTACGCGACGTTGAAATCCGGCGAAGCGTCGCAAACGCTTGCCATCATGGGAGGATTTTCGCCGCTCGCGACGTTTCTCATCGGGCTGATGCTTTTGAGAGCGCCGTTGGGCGGGTTCAGCGGCTGGGGTTTCGGCCTGATGGTCGCGGGCGGCTTTCTCATGTTTGCTTCCGAGCCGGTGAATTTGAAGCGAATTCTCACCTTGACGCTGCTCGCCGCGATCGCCTTCGGCTTCACAAATATCCTGCAAAAGATGGCGTTCAACGAGACGAATTTCGTCACCGCTTACGTGTTCTTCACGATTGGAACGTTCGTGGGGGCGCTGCTCTTTCTGCTACGGCCGTCGTGGCGCGAGCGTATTTTCCGCCGTTCGGAAGAGGCTCCCGCGCGCGGCAAATTCTGGTATTTCGTCAACCGTTTCATCAACGGCTTCGGATCGTTTCTGATTTTTCTCGCGATCAGCCGGGCGCATCCGGCGATGGTTGCGGCCATTTCCGGGCTGCGGTACGTCATCATCTTTCTGGCCGCCTATCTGGTGACGCGGCTGTATCCACGCTGGCTGCAAGAAGACTTCAGCGGATGGACGCTGGTGTTGAAGACGCTGGCGACGGCGCTGATTGTTGCGGGGCTGGTTTTGGTGGGTTTGAAGGGCGGAAACACGGCTTAAGCTGGATAAGCGATGCTATACTGCTCGCGACCTATGCGAAAGATTCTCGCCCTCACGATTCTGGCCGTTCCTGCGTTCTTTGCGCAATCGCCAACCACGAATATTTTGGGAGTTTGGAAGGCGGATTTGCAGAAAAGCAAATTCGCGGGACCACCTCCGACGCAATATCTGGAGATCGTCGAAGAGAAGACGGTTGTGATCGATCGGCGCACGCAGGAGAAAGCGCAGGAGATCGACGAATTAAGCGGCACTTGGGGCGAACATGGGCAGGAGCGAGAGTTGCTGGCGTTCGTGCCGAATGGGAAGCCGTACCTGCGGTCGTATGAAGGCGTGCCGACGCGCATCACAGCATCGGCGGAAGGGGACAAGATCAATCTGGCGGCGGAAGTTGCGGGTCGTCCGACCACGATCAAGCGGACTTATGAGCTTTCCTCCGACGGCCAAACGCTTACCATCGATACCACCATCGGCGGGGGACCGCGCGAGCGGCACAGCGTTATCGTGCTTATGAAGCAGCCGGATTCGGCCGGCGAGCCGTTGCGCGAACCGGAAGAAACCGCCGGGGCGCATTTTAAAAACGTGAAGACCGACACGATGAAGGCGCTTCCCGCGTCGGAATTCATCGATCACATGCACTACTTCGCCTGGTCACTCGATAAAAATTGCGAGTTCTGCCACGTCAAAGGCCATTTCGATTCCGACGATAAGAAAGAGAAGCAGACGGCTCGCAAGATGATCGAGATGGTCAGTTCCATTGATCAGAACAATTTCAAAGGCAGGCCGGAAGTGCGCTGTTTTACCTGCCACGAGGGCCACAGTCATCCGCTCTCGCATCCGCTGTTTCCGGATGAAGCGGCGAGACTGCAAGCCGCGGAAGGTGCGCAGGGAGCGAGACCGGGAGACATGCCGGCGGGCAAATCTCCGCAACAGTAGCCGATCGGTTCGCGGAAGTGGACTGTATGGAGAACGATCTTCCGCGATTTGATTTGAGCGGTCAAGTGGCCCTGGTGACAGGAGCGGCGCGAGGATTGGGGCGCGCGATTGCGCTGGCGCTGGCGAAGGCTGGCGCGGAGGTGGCGCTCGGGCTACGGGAAGTCGAGGCGCACAGCGATGTGGCGGCCGAAATCAAGCGGATGGGGCGCCGAGTGCTGCCGCTACAGATGGATATGACCCGGCTGGCAGAGATCCGGAGCGCGGTGGAGGAGACCGTTCGGGAGTTCGGGAAGCTCGACATTTTGGTGAACAATGCCGGAATCGCGCCTGGCAATCCGGCGGAAGAAGTGCGGGAAGAAGACTTCGACAGCACGCTGAGGGTCAATTTGAAGGGCACGTTCTTCGCCAGCCAAGCCGCTGGGCGCGCGATGATGCGGCAGGGCGGAGGTTGCATTGTCAATATGAGTTCGCAAGCGGGGTTTGCGGCGCTGCCGGGCGAATCGGTGTATTGCATGACGAAGGCGGGAATCGCGCATTTGACGAAGTGCCTGGCGGTGGAATGGGGCAAATACAACATCCGCGTGAACGCGGTGGCGCCGACGTTCATTCATACGCCGGGAACCGAAGCGGCGCTGGCGGATGCGGAATTTCGGGCGGATGTTATCGACAGGATTGCGGCGCTGCACCGGATTGGCGAGCCGATGGAGGTGGCGGGAGCGGTGGTGTTTCTTGCGTCTCCGGCGGCTTCGCTGATTACCGGGCACACGCTGTTAATCGATGGCGGTTGGACGGCCCGCTGACCATTAACACTATAGGAATAAGACATTTCCTGCTAAAAATGTTTCATGAGTTCTTCATGAGATTGACATCGCCCGACAATGCTTCGGTCCCCATAATCAGGCAGGATCACTGTCGATCTCTTGCATGGCAAAAACAACTTTTCAGTTTCTCTGGCGGGATCGGGCCATCGATCCGCAGTATCGAACAGGTGTTTCGCTGCACAGCCACACCCTGTACTCGGAGGAGAGCCTTGATCAGATTTGCTCGTATATCGCGCGGGCGCCGTACCTTGGCCGTTGCATAAAGTCGAGAGATTCGTTCGACTTCTCGCGAGGCTACTGGACACCGCCGCTTCCTCCCCGCCGGGCGCATCGTCTTGAAGAAAAGCAAATCCATAGAACATTCGACTTGCCGGCCTTGGTCTCGCTAACCGATCATGACGATATTCAAGCGGGCGCGCTTCTTCGTGTTCTGGATCGTTTTCGCCACGCACCGGTATCGGTGGAGTGGACGGTTCCGTTCGGAACAAACATTTTTCACATCGGCGTGCACAACTTGCCGCCCTCTTGCGCAAACGGCGTAATGGCGGAGTTGCGCGACTTCACCGCCAATCCTGAAGAGGGGAAATTGGAGTTTATTCTCGAACACCTTCATGGATATCCGGACGTTCTGCTGGTGCTCAATCATCCGCTTTGGGATGAAACGAACTCCGCCCCGCATCCGAGCGTTTTACGCAGTTTTATCAAACGCTACCGCTCGTGGCTGCATGCCCTGGAGCTAAACGGTTTGCGGCCCTGGGCCGAAAACAAGAAAGTGATTCAACTCGGCGACGCTGTGGATCTCCCCATCCTTTCAGGAGGCGACCGCCACGGCTTGGAGCCGAATGCCGTCTTAAATCTCTCGCAGGCGACGACATTCGCCGAATTCGTTCATGAGATTCGCTATGAGCGGAAGAGTCATGTTGTCTTAATGCCGCAATATCGTGAACCGCATGCCCTGCGCATGCTCCGAATGATTCTCGATGTCTTGGCGGATTATCCGCAGATCCCGGGTCGCGTTGTTTGGAGTCAACGTGTGTTTGCGCGCGACACCCAGACGGGCGTTGCGGTCCCGGTCTGCTCGCTGAGTCGTGGCGCGAACTATTGGCCAATGTTACTTCAGTTTGTATCAGAGCCATGCGGATATCTCGATACCGCAGTCTAAGGTGGGCGCTTCGAATTGCCGTTAATCGGCTCGGGATTAAGCGGCGCGTTAGATTCTCGGTGACGGCAATTCGGATCGCGGTCACGGATTCGGCATGCATTCCGCTCGCCCGCTCGAGTGGATCGCGGTTCTGTAATGCCGGTCAGCGGTGGTGACGCTGCCAGTGGCCCTGGTGGAAGCGGTAGTGGCCGTGGCCGTGCCCTTCCCAATGTGGTCTGACGTATTCGTAATCCCGGCGCGGGCGTCGGCCCCAATGGCCTTGTCTCCAGCGCCAGTTGCCGCCGTCGAGATCGTAATATCCGCCCATCCACACATAATCGGGACCGGGCGCAACACCGACCGGACCATAGTACGGCTCGGGTGGTGGTGGACCGACGACAACCCCGCCGCTGTAGTAACCGCCGCCACAGCCGATGAGGCCGCTGGAGCCGAGCAGGACTGCGGCCAGGGCGCACGTTCGAAGATTGAGCATTTATGTCTCCCCACTTTTAGGACGCGTCCGGCAGCGCCTGGAGTTTACAAGACGGGGCGGTTTGCGACAATTGAGATAGTTGCTCAAGTACTGTTCGCTAGTTGCGGCGAACATGTAATTGAAGTTGTTCCTTCCGATCCGTCGTGGAAAAAACGAAACAAAACTGGAATAGTCTATTGGCGCTGCCGTTTGGTCTGGCCTTTGAAGACCTGTACCGGCGCGAGGGGCTGATCAAGCTGGACGCCCTATTTCTAGAGCAGTTGCCCGCATCTCTCAGCCAGCGGCTGAGGGCTGCGCGCGAAAATCTTTCCACGCTGACAGCGAAACAGCAATCGGAGCTGATTATCGAACTCGCTCCGTATCTGGAAGATTTCCTGGGGCACTTGTTTGGAATTGAGCGGCAGTTGCGGGAGTTGCAGGCGCGGCATTCGGAACTGGCTCCGCTGTTTTCAGTGAAGCGGCGGTTTGTGCAGCGTAAGGCGCTGACGGGATACACGGAAGAGAAGGCGAGCGCGATAGACGGATTCGCGCTGGAAGCGGAATTAGAAGCGCTGATCGAAGAACCGCTGACGGAGCGCAGCTTTGCGGAGCACGTCGCGCGCTGGCTGGAAGCGGAAGCCGAACACACGAAACAGTTGGGGCTTGCGGCGCAATACGCAGCTTGGGCGACGTTATCACCGCAAGGCAAGGCGAAGCATAAGCGCGGCGTCTTATTTAAAGTTCCGCACAAGCTGGACTACTATCATCTGGTTCCGGTCCAGCCAGTGGTAGAGGACGGACTGGTCCGGCTGGAGCTGAGCAGCGATCATTGGCGCCATCGCGAAGGGTTTCAGTTGACCGATGCGGGCACGGATCTGCGCGGGGCGCTGGACCAGGCGTACTACTGCATCAAGTGTCATAACCAGGGCAAGGACAGTTGCTCGACCGGGTTGAAGGAGAAGAACGGCGCGTTTAAATCTACCGTATTTGGCGTGCCGCTGGCGGGCTGTCCGGTGGACGAAAAGATTTCCGAGATGAATGCCGTGAAGGGGAACGGCAACCCGATCGGGGCGCTGGCGGTTGTCACGATCGACAATCCGATGTGCGCGGGCACGGGGCATCGGATCTGTAACGACTGCATGAAGTCGTGCATTTTCCAGAAGCAGGATCCCGTGGATATTCCGCAGGTTGAGACGCGCTCGCTCAAAGACGTGCTGGAGCTGCCGTGGGGCTTCGAGATCTATAGTCTTTTGACGCGTTGGAATCCGCTGGATTTTGTGCGGCCTTATCCGCGCGAGGCGACCGGATACAAAGTGCTGGTGGTGGGGCTGGGGCCGTCCGGATTTACGCTGGCGCACCATTTAATGAACGACGGCCATACGGTGGTGGCCGTGGACGGTTTGAAAATAGAGCCGCTGCCGGCGGAGATTTCGGGCGTGGACCCGCATGGCCGGCGCGTTCCATTCCGGCCGCTCCAAGATATCAGCGAGATTTACGAGAGGCTCGACGAGCGTGTGATGGCGGGATTCGGCGGAGTGGCCGAATACGGAATCACGGTTCGTTGGAATAAGAATTTTTTGAAAGTGATCCGGCTGCTGATTGAGCGGCGGAGCGAATTTGCGATGTTCGGCGGCGTGCGGTTCGGCGGAACGCTGACGGTGGATTCGGCTTTCGAGATGGGATTCGATCACATCGCTCTGTGCGCGGGAGCGGGGCGGCCGACGGTAATTCCGATGAAGAACGGGCTGGTGCGGGGGGTGCGCCAGGCGTCGGATTTTCTGATGGCGCTGCAGTTGACGGGCGCGGCGAAATACGCGTCGCTGGCGAATTTGCAGATCCGGCTGCCGATTGTAGTGATCGGCGGCGGGCCTGACCGCAATCGATACGGCGACCGAATCGCTGGCGTACTACGTCGTGCAAGTAGAGAAATTTTTGAAGCGCTACGAACTGCTGGCGAAGGAGTTAGACGAGCGCGAAATTCAGGAGACGTGGACGGCGGAAGAGGCCGAGATCGCGAAGGAATTTTTATCGCACGCGCGGGCGATTCGAGCGGAACGGGAGACGGCGGCGCGCCAGGGGCGGCGTCCACGGCTGATCGATCTGCTCGATTCGTGGGGCGGCGTGACGATCGCGTACCGGCGGCGGCTGATCGATTCGCCAAGCTATACGCTGAACCATGAGGAAGTGGCGAAGGCGTTGGAAGAGGGCGTGCGATTTGCGGAATGCCTGACGCCGCAAGAGGTGGAAATCGATGCGGGCGGCAGCGCAAAAGCGCTTCGTCTGGAAAAGCAGCGGTTTGAGGACGCGACCGGAAAACTGGCGCCTACCGGAGACACGGTGATGCTGCCGGCGAAGACGATTTTGGTGGCGGCGGGCACACAGCCGAATACGGTTCTGGCGCGCGAGGATGAGCTGAACTTCACCCTCGACGGGCGTTATTTCCGGGCCGTGGATGAAGAGGGTAATCCGGTGACGCCGGAGCGCATTGCGAAACCTCTGCATACGAACGTTTTGATTTCGCTGCGCGAAGATGGGCGCGCGATCAGCTTTTTCGGTGATTTGCATCCGTCGTTTTCAGGCAACGTAGTGAAGGCGATGGGCAGCGCAAAGCGAGGTTATCCGGTGCTGACGCGGGTGCTCGCACGGCGAGCGGCGTCGGAGCCGCGGGCGGCGGATTTGGTTGCGCGGCTGAACGATGAATTGCGTGCCGTGGTGGAGGATGTGGTCCGGCTGACTCCGACCATCGTCGAGATTGTGGTACGGGCGCCGATCGCGGCACGCGCTTTTCAGCCAGGACAGTTTTACCGGCTGCAGAATTACGAATCGCTGGCGGCGCACACGGATGGAACGGTGCTGGCGATGGAGGGCTTGGCGCTGACCGGCGCGAAGGTCGACGTCGAAAAAGGAACGCTATCGACGATTGTGCTGGAGGTGGGCGGATCGTCCGATCTATGCATCCTCTTGAAGCCGGGCGAGCCCGTGATTTTGATGGGGCCGACGGGCAAGCCTACTGAGATGCCTGCGCAGCAGACGGTTCTGCTGGCCGGCGGCGGATTGGGAAATGCGGTGCTGTTCTCGATCGGGCAGCAGTTGCGGGCCGCTGGTTCGCGCGTCATTTACTTCGCCGGATACAAAAAGATCGAAGACCGGTACAAGGTGGACGAGATCGAGAAGGCGGCGGATGTGGTGGTTTGGGTGTGCGATGAAGCGCCGGGTTTTACGCCGGGCCGCGTACAGGATAGCGCGTTCGTAGGCAATATTGTCGAGGGCATGACGGCTTACGCGCAAGGCGATCTTGGGGAGGCGCAGATTCCGTTGAGCGCGGTGGACCGGCTGATCGTAATCGGCTCGGACGGGATGATGCGCGCGGTGCAGCAGGCACGCCATTCCGTCCTCAGGCCATATCTAAAGCCGGACCATGAGGCGATCGGCAGCATCAATTCGCCGATGCAATGCATGATGAAAGAGATTTGCGCGCAGTGCCTGCAGATGCACAAAGACCCGGTGACCGGGAAAGAGACGGTGGTGTTTTCGTGTTTCAACCAGGACCAGCCGCTGGATCATGTGGAGTTCGGCAGTTTGCGCTCGCGGCTGTCGCAGAACGGCGCGCAAGAGAAGCTGACGAAGCTTTGGGTGGATCATTGCTTGCGGAGTATTGGAGCGCGGCCGGAGTTGGTGGGGAGTTAGGGGATGAATTTCGCCGAAGCTTATTATCCGCGTAAACGCCGGACCCAATGCCCAGCCCCGAAACGGCCCCCGCTCTCTTAATTGAAAGCCGTATCTGGCTCATCCGCGGCCAGAAGGTTCTGCTCGATTCCGATTTGGCCGAGCTCTATGGGGTTCCGACAAAAGCGTTCAATCAGGCCGTCAAGCGGAATCTTCACCGCTTTCCCGAAGATTTCATGTTCCGGCTGACGCTCGAAGAAGGCCGCCACTTGGAGTCTTTAAGGTCACAAACTGTGACCTTAAAACGCGGACGTGAGCGGACGAAGGCCGAGTTTGCAAAGCTGCTGCGGGTGCTGGGTTCCGGCTGTCGCGCGTCATCGCGACTGAAAGTCCCTTATCGATCGTCGAAACCGTCAAGGCGTGATGTTCGGAGGATGATCATCACGTGGACAGCGGATTGAAGATCAGGTCCAGCCTCAATCGCGCAATTTGCGGTGCTAGGCTCTTAGCGTTTGGCGTATTGCGTTCACTTGGACGTATGACGGGCAACCTGTCAATTGGCGTAGCGTCGCAGCCGTCCCGGGTTCCAATGGAAGGATTGCCGACCAGTTGCCAAAGGAAAGTCCTTGCTGGGAACGTTACTTTGCAAACGACATCGGCAGTCCTTAAGTGCGCCGCAGATGCAGGCGAATTTCGAACTCTGCGTCGAATGGCCGGATGTCAGTCTCAAATCTAGATTGAAGATCGAAGGCGGACCGCTCCAACGGTATTTCAGAGTATGAGCGCGTCCCCAAAAAGCCGCAAACGTATTGACGAGCGAACTCTTCAACTCCTAAAGTTCGGTACTGAACGACATGAACCATTTCATGGAATAAGAGTGAGGCATTCAATCCAGAACGGCAGGCAATTACGTTATCGACGGTAATTGCCTCGGTTAAGGAGGGACTTGGGAAATCAAATCTAAAGTGGCGCATTATTGATGCGAATGGCGGATCAGGTATCGGCAGTGGATCTGCGACGATGATACGGACACTGTCCAAAACTTCTGGAGCGAAGTAGCTCTCCAGTTGCATCCGATCACGCGAAGTCAATGAGTCTGCTTGCGGTTGCAGTAGACGGCGCTGACGCCTGATGTAATAATCAACCGGAGCAGCAACGAGATGTGAAAGAACCCTGAGCGAGTTCTTTGGGAACATCAACTGTATTCATCGTCTCAAGGGCTGGCCCCTCCGCACGATGGTGGCTAGTCGTCCGATGACGGGCTATCCGGGACAGACGTCCCTCGGAGCCCCGGCGGACACTCATCGATGGCAGAGAAGTTGTTGCGATAGGCCGAAGTTGGGTGTGGTGGGCCAGCCGACGTACTCGTATGTCGTGTGTTGCACCTTGGGACTCAAGCCGTTCTTCGCGAGTCGTTCGTAAAAGGTCATGTCGCCCAGGGACGGCAGGTTGACGAGGTAGCCACCGAACTGGACGGTCCACCCGCGGTGCCATGCTGGGTCAATAACTCTGAGAACTCGCCTTGTCGTGAGCGGAAATTCTTCTTGCGCGTCAGCAACGAAGGTCAGCATTCGTCGCTCATCGCACTCCTGAATCTGTGTTCGTACGAGGTCCATCGCGGGATCGAGGACAATCTTGGAGCCCTGCATCACGACGAGGACCAAGTAGCCCGCACGCAACCAGCTAATGCGGGCACCAAGTTCCGAGTAGCGCTCGTGCTCCACTGTCATTGACGCACCGGCGCGTCCGAGGCGCTGCAGTACCTCGCTCGTTCCTGGTTTGTTGAGCTTCTTTGGAATGGTGAGCGAGTACGATCCGTCTTTCGTATGGAGCTGACCGTTCACCCTTATTTTGCCGATCCTCGCTCTAACACGATGCGGGCGGGACGCTCTGCCTGCCATCGCCAGGCGTACGTCCTCCTTCATCTTCGCTGACGCGTCCAGCTTCGTACCGGCCGTGTTGTTGCAAGTGGTGCAGGTTAGGAGGAGCTCGCGGCCGCCAACGCTCTGCGGAGGCACATGCTCCACAGAAAGCCGACCGTCGTCGAGTGCCTCAACCGTGAATGGGTTACGGCAGATCGGGCACACGTACGTCGGCACAGCGTGCGTGCCAGGACACGCCTGAGCGTACGCAGTTGCGCCGAGATCGAACCAATCGCGTTTCTTCCCTTCCATACGCGTCCCACCTCGATTGTCGCAAAGAACAAATTGGCCCAGAATTGTTGTCGGCTCGTGACTCCGGTTTGCGAGCGGATTCACGGGCTACCCGGAAAATTGGTCGAACATCATTTATCCGTCAATAGTTCCAATTGACGGATTGCCGACTATCGTGGAACTGAGCGGAAAGGGCCTGATCACTTCGTTCCCGCAGATATAGCAAATCACCTTACTGATGATGCAGTGCCTGTGAAACGTTTACGCGGAGAGCCCGCCGTGCCGGAATCAGGGCCGCCAGTAGGAGCATTCCCATCAGAAACAGAATGGCTCCGGCATAGCTCATCACATCCAAGTTGCTGACCCCAAACAGCGCGCGCCGCAGAATCTTTGAACCCATCGCCGCCACCGAAGCTCCCACCACGACCCCAACCGCGGACGGCCATAAAAATTGGCGCAGAACCACCTGCACAACGCTGCGGCCGCTCGCTCCCACTGCCAGCCGGATCGCAATGTCCTTGGTCTTTTGCCACACTGTGAAGCTCGCCAGGCCAATCACGCCCACGCTCGCCAGCAGCACCGCCACAAACCCGCTTAAGCTCACCGCGCCAGCCAGCTCCGCCATCTGCGCTGCGTTCTCGTTGTAGAGAGTTTTGATCTGACTAATTTCCGGGAACAGTTTCGGATCTAAGGCCGCGCTGATCTGCTTCGCCGCTTTCGACACATCTGCTAGTGGTCCGTCTGTGCGAACGACCAGCGCCATTGCCGCCATTTGATCCTGCATGGCCGGCCAGTATTGCTCCACGGCATCGTCATCACTGAGCGCGTTCACACGCGCATCGCCGACCACACCCACCACTACATCCTTTGCTGCGTCGCCCATTCGCTGGCCCAGCGGATTCTGTCCGGGCCACTGCCGTCGGGCGAATGATTCGCTCACCACAACGACGTTCTTCTCTCCTGCCGCAAACGCGCGCCCCAGCAGCACTGGAATCTGCATGGTTTCGAAGAAACTAGGCGTAACCCAGTTTGGATAGATCCGCACCGGCTGGCCGTGTATCTCCACATCCTCGCGCGAAACGGCATGTCCTAGGGGAGGGAGCAATACCAGCGCAGTCGATCGCACACCCGGCACACGCTCCAGCCGCCTCCGTATCTCATCCAGATATGCTTTCGCCGCCGCAGGCTGGTAACCGTGTTGCGCCATCTGCCCGTCAATGGTGATTAACCTTTCAAACCCGAATCCAGGGTAGGTGTACAGAGCATGTTGCGCTCCGCGCACCAGCAATCCCGCCACAATCAAGAGCACGCAACTGCCCGCCACCTGCGCCGCGACGAGCATCTGCCGTGCCAGCGTCTTGTGCTGCGCCTGCCGCGCAATCTGGAAGGCCGGGGCAAAACCGAATAGGATCGCAGAAACAAAACTGACGCCCAACGTGAATAGCATCACCCGGAGATCCGGGGTCGCACTCAACCACTTTGGTGCATCGAGTTCCCGCAAAGCGATCCACACGACAGCGCATCCCAAAGTTAAACCCACGCTGCCGCCCGCGAGTGCCAGCAGCAAGCTCTCCGTGATCAATTGCCGAAAGATTCGCATCCTGCTTGCACCAATCGCCAGCCGAATGCCCATCTCTTGCTGCCGCTGCACAGCTCGCGCCAGCAACAGCGCTCCCAAATTCCCGCATGCTACCGCCAAAATGAGCAGCGTCAACACACTGACCATCGCCGCTACCTGAAACATATCGGGCCGCATGACTTGCAAATGGCCCCCCCGGGAGACTTGCAGAAACTCGTTCTCCCAAACCGCCGTCGGGTGCTCACGCCGCAGCTCATTGGTGAGCGCCCGCAATTCCTGCTCCGCCGTGGCGATGCTAACGCTTGGCGCCAATCTGCCCCACATGCGCACGCTCGGCTTATCAAAGTCCGTCAACATCGTGCTTCCGTCGAATAAGTACGGCTGCTCACTTATTGGCATCCAAAGATCCGGGTGCTGTCCGTCCAAGGTTGCGACGTCTTCCGGCAGCACGCCTATGACTTGCACCGGCTTGCGGTTCACATGGATCGCGCGTCCGATCACTTTCGGATCGCCGCCAAAGCGGCGCTTCCACAGTCCGTAGCTAATCACTGCCACCGGCGGACTCTCCGGTTTACCGTCGAAGACTTGGTTCAGCAGTCTTCCAGAGGCTGTCTTCGTGCCTAACTCGGCGAAGTAATTCGCAGTAACAAACGAACTGCTCGTTCCCTGGATATCGCCTTCGATTTGGAGCGGCGGGACACCTAGGACCGCCATTGCCGCCGCCAAAGTTCGCGAATGGTCTTTGTAAAACAAGAACGATGGATACGGCATTTCGCTCGTATAACTCGTCGGTGACCGCCTCTCGAGTCGCACTAAGCTCTTTGCGTCCGGTACTGGCATGTACTCCAGCGCCAGCATGTCGAACAGGCTGAACGCCGCGATGTTGATTCCGATTCCCACAGCCAGCACGAGGACCGCCGTCAGCGTAAATCCAGGCGTTCGCGCCAGCACTCGAATCCCATACCGCAGATCCTGCCCCAACTGGTCGAGCCACATCCATCCCCAGGCCTCCCGGGCCTCCTCGTGCAACCGCAGTACGCTACCGAAGTTTGTCCGGTTCGCCTGCCTCATCATTTCGCGATGAGCCTCCATCTCGCTGCTCAGTTCGCGATCCATCTGCCGCCGCTGCAGCAGATAACGCAATCTCCTCAGAAACTCGAACACGGCGCCATTCTCCTTTTAGGCTGTCCGCAGAATGTCCTGGATCGCTTGCGCGCAGCGGTCATATTCCCTCACTTCTGCTTTCAACTGCTCCCGCCCTTTTTTCGTGAGCTGGTAGAACCGAACTTTCCGATTTGTCTCCGAAACTCCCCACTCCGCTGTTACCCAGCCCTTCAATAGCATTCGCTGAAGGGTCGGGTACAGTAGCCCTTCCTCCACCGCCAGCACCTCGCTTGAAAGCAACGCAATCCGTTGCGCGATGGCATACCCATGGAGCGCCTCCGAATGCAGGACGCGTAAGATCAACAACGGCAAAACTCCAGGAGGCATGCTGCCGTTAGGCGTATCGTTAACAGGCATAACGAGATTATGCCACACACGCGCTTTGTTCAGGTGAATTGTTCCGAAGTGCGTCCGTATTTAAGCCAGCCGTAGGCATCATTTTCGAGTTGTTGGCGAACGACGGGCGATCCGGAAATTAGGAGGATCGAGGCCTACTGTCGATCGCGATCCAAATCCGCGTTCGCCCTTTCGCCAGCTGAATTTCGCAGCTACATCCGCCAAAGCGCTGGCCGAGCCGCAAAATACGTCATTCAGTAGTGCGCTTCTGAAGATCAGCGGTATCAGCCATGAAACCCTGCCCACAATCCGATCACTGCTCGAATCAGTCCGAACCAGATCGGCTTCTGCAGCCACGCTTTCCAAACCACACCATGACTTGCCGTTCATAATTCCGGCAACAGCAGGACACGGAACAACAGGCCATCAAGGTGATCTGCAAGCCCCAACTATTCGAATGCGAGGCCCGGACACTCGTGTCTGCCGCGCGGGGCACCGTCTCGGCGCTGGGTTTGTAGCCTATACTGTTTCAAATTTCCAGAATTTTTCTTCTCCTTAGAAACCAACGCGTTACCCCTCCGCGTGAGCCCAACCCCGCGCACCCATCCTTCACAATTCGGTCGAGCGCACAATCCGCGCATCCCTCGAAAAGAGAGTCTTTCACCCGATGGCAACTCCCAAACAGATCGCGGCCAACCGCCGCAACGCAAAGAAAAGCTGCGGCCCGGTCACCGCCGACGGCAAGGCCACGGTTGGGCAAAACCGTCTCGTCCACGGCCTGCTCGGACGCTTCCAGGTCCTCGAAGGCGAAGATCAGCCGGGCTACGACAATCTCCTCGACCAGTTGATCGTCGAGCAGAAGCCTGTGGGCCTCCTCGAAACCGAGCTCGTCAAGAAAATGTCCGAGCACATGTGGCTCTCCGACCGCGCCCGCCGCTATCAGGAAGGCTGCTTCGTCGTCCTCAACCGCACCCCCGAGCAAATCGAGAACGATCAAGCCGAGATGGGCATCCTCGCCGACCTCGAACGCTTCACCATCTATCAGGCCCACCACGATCGCGCTTTCCAGCGCGCCTTGAATGCCCTGCTAAAGCTCAGAAAAGAAAGGCTAGCCAACGAAATTGGCTTTGAACGTGAAAAACGCGCGCAAGCTGCCGAACAGCGCCGCGAAAAACAGGAATTTCGCCGCGAAGAGATCCACACGGTCCGCTACGCAACCGCTCAAATCCACCTTCAGCATCCAAGAACAGAAGTTTCTTACCCGCGCAGCCGCCAACGGATTGACAAAATTGCCGCCTGAAGCAGCCACGGCGCCCATTGCTCATGCAAACGCCATCCTCTGAACAACGGCTGAGCGTGCGCTCGCTCGCCGAAATCGGCATGAGCGATCAGGAAATCGCAATCCAACTCCAGCTCTCGCTCAAAAAGCTGCGAAGATCCTACAAGCGCGAACGGAGTGAGGGCGCGGCCGAAGGGAACCGGCAAGTTCTCGAACATCTTTACCAGGCTGCGAAGTCCGGCTCGAATATCGCGGCAGCCGCCCTTTGGGTAAAGGCCCGGTGCGGATGGCGCGACACGGGCGCCACTGCTCAATCCGGCACTCTCATTCGCTCCAAGCTCGTCATCCTTTCAAGAGAACGCTGAGCAAAGACTCGAAGGCTGGTTTGGGTTGGTAGTTAACGTCGAACGGAAGCGCGGCGCCGAAGCCGTGGAATTTCCCAGGAATCCAGGAATAGCGGTCGGAAAATCCCCACGTTTGGAGCGCGGTACAAGCGGGCACGTCCAGGCACGCGTGGACGACTTCGCCGTAGAGTTTTGCTTGTTGGGCCAGATCTTCGGGTGAGGCCTGGCCGGCAGCGTTCACGGGCAGACGCACATCGAGTTCGGTGACTTGCACCTGCAGGCCGAGTGCAGTGAAGGCTCGCATCGTGTGCTCGAGTTGCGCTCCGGTGAGCGAGCCGAGCTTGAGATGGCATTGAAAGCCGATGCCATCGAGGGGGACGCCGCGTTTCTTGAAATCGCGCGCCATGGCCAGGATAGCTTCGAACTTTTTGCCTCCCGCTTCGAAATTGTAGTCGTTGTAGAAGAGAAGGGCGTGCGGATCGGCGGCGCGCGCGAGGCGGAATGCACGTTCGAGATAACCGTATGGGCCTGGTGCGCCAATACCTGGTTTGTCGTACCACAATGTAGAGCGCATGGTGCCGTCCTCGTTGAAGGCTTCGTTCACCACATCCCAGGCGTAGACCGAACCGGCATAATGTTTGAGCACCGTGTCAATGTGCTCGCGCAGGAGCGCCGACATTTCCCGCGAGGTGAAGTGTCCATCTTCTAACCAGGCGGGTACGGCCTCGTGCCAGACCAGGGTATGACCTCTGACGCGCATGCCGTGGCTGCGGGCGAACTTGACGATTGCGTCTCCGGGCGCGAAGTTGAAGGCGTGCTGGCTGGGACGAAGGACGCGCCATTTCATTTCGCCTTCGGGTTGGATCTGGTTGAATTCGCGGGCAAGCGTCGCGCTGTAGGCGGGATCGGTGAGGAGGCGGGCTTGAACCGCCGTGCCGATGTGGAAATGGCGGGCTTCGGCAGCTTGGCGGAGAGTCTGGGCGGCGACGGCGAGTGCGGCAGCGGCGATGAGCACGGGTGGAATCAGAGTCTTCATGGGCTTTCCTAACCGGAGGACGTAATTTCAGTCTAAGGACCAACTGGATGGAATGGAGCGACTCAGCGGCCGCCGAACAGGCGCGCAAGGGCGATCAGAACGCCTTTCGTGTGCTGGTGGAGCGGCATAGCCAGCCGGTGTTCCGTCTGGCGTTTCGCATGACGGGACGGGAAGAAGACGCGGAGGACGTGGTGCAGGAGACGTTTCTTCGGGCATACAAACAGATTCACCGGTTCGATGGGCGCTCGGCGTTTGGAACGTGGCTGTATCGCATTTGCGCGAACTGCTCGCTCGATTCGATCCGCGCGCGCAAGAACCGGAAGGAGCAGCAGGCAGTGAGCGATGAGGATGGAGCGGCGGTGCATTGGCTGGAGCGCATTGCGGCACGCGACCCTTCGCCGGAGCGGCTGACGCAGAGCGGCCAGATCGCCGCGTTGATGGAGCCCGCGATGGAGAAACTGACCGAGACGGAGCGGATTGCGTTTGTGCTGCGGCATTACGAAGGCTGCGATATCGAGGAGATCGCGCGCACGCTGGGCGTGCAGACGAACGCGGCCAAGCATAGCGTATTTCGCGCGGTGCAGAAATTGCGACGGGCGCTGGAGCCCGTTTACAACGCCGGGGTTTGAGGAATAACGCAATGAATCACCCCGAAGAAGAGCGATTGGTGAACAGCTATTACGGAGAGATGGATACGGCGCTTCGCGCGCATTTGGATGAGTGCGAAGAGTGCCGGTTGAAGCTCCAGCGGATGAAGGAGATGCTCGATTCGCTGCGCGAAGCGGCGGTGCCGGAGCGCGGCGATTCCTATGGGCGCGAAGTATGGGCGCGGTTGCTGCCGCAGTTGCCGGTTCGGAAGCCAAAACGGGCGTGGATGCGCTGGTGGGCGGCGGCTCCGGCGATGGCTGCCGTAATCGTGGTGGCGTTTGTGGCGGGGATTTTGACTGAACGGAAAGCAGGATCGGCTTTTCGGCGGAGGCGCGGGAACGCGTGCTGCTGGTGGCGTTGAGCAATCATCTGGAGCGCTCGCAAATTCTGCTGACGGAGCTGGCGAATGCGAGCGGAACGGACGGAGATTGGAGCGGCGAGCGGGAACGGGCGCGCGATCTGGTGGATGAAAACCGGCTGCTGCGGCAGACGGCTTTGCACGCCGGGGATCGCGGTTATGCGGCGCTGCTTGACGATTTGGAGCGGGTGCTGCTGGATGTGGCTAACAGCCCGGCGGAATTGGCGCCGGACCGGTTGGAAAATCTACAGCAGCGGATTGAAGACGAGGGGCTGTTGTTCAAGGTGCGAGTGACGAGCACGGACGCTCGTCGAAAGGAACAGAAACTATGATTCGCAATTTTCTTATTTTGCTAGTGTTGGCGATTTCGGCGATTGCGCAGACGGGACGGCAAGATGCCGATTACGAAAAAGGGCTGCGCGCGCTGGATGCACGGCAATGGGACCAAGCTATCGCGGCATTTAACGAGTGCGCGCGGCGCAAAGTGGCGATGGCGGACGGGGCTCTTTATTGGAAGGCGTATGCCGAGATGCGCTCTGGAAGCCCCGAACGGGCGTTTCAAGCGATTTCCCTGCTACGCTCCGATTTTCCAGATAGCAAGTGGGTGAAGGACGCGCAAGCGCTGGAAGTGGAGATGAGAGGACAGGCGGGCGCGCCGGTGAGTCCGGGAGCGCAGAGCGATGAAGAATTGAAGCTGCTGGCGATCAACAGCCTGATGCAGTCAGACCCGGACCAAGCGCTGCCGATTTTGCAAAAGCTGCTGGCCAGCAACAATTCGGAGAAGGTGAAGGAGCGGGCGCTGTTCGTACTGACGCAAAATTCATCGCCTGAGGCGAAGAAGATTCTTGCCGGTATGGCGCGAAACTCGTCGGACCCAGCCCTGCAGATGAAAGCGATTCGCGATATGGGCCTCATGGGCGGCGCGGATTCCCGCAAGGATCTGGCGTCGATTTACAACTCGTCGTCCGACGTGCGGTTGAAGCGCGCGATTTTGCAGAGCTTTATGCAATCGGGCTCGCGGGACTTTTCTATTGAATGCGGCGAAGACGGAAAAGAATCCGGAGCTGCGGCGGGATGCGATCCGGCAGCTCGCTTTGAGCGGCGGGCAGGACGAGTTGTGGCAGTTGTATCAATCTTCGTCGCCGGAAGACAAGAAATCGATTTTGCAATCGATGTTTCTGGGCGGCAATTCGGAGCGCCTGGCGGAGGTTGCGAAAACAGAGAAAGATCCAGAGCTGCGTGCCGCGGCTATCAAGTCGCTGGGATTGATGGGCGATCACGGACGCGGCGACGTTCTGGTTTCGATTTACCAGACGGATCAGAATCCGAAGGTGCGCGATGCGGTGCTGAACTCGCTGTTTCTGCAGCAGAACGGGAAAGCGCTGGTGCAGTTGGCGCGGAGTGAGAAAGATCCGGCGATGAAGAGAAGAATTGTGGAGAAGATGTCGCTGGTTCATTCCAAGGATGTGACTGATTACATGATGGAGCTGCTGAAATGAAACTCGCGCCGCTGTTTTTGATAGCGTCTGCCGCGTTCGCGCAGAACGCGCAGCCGAATGTCTCGAATGCGAAGCTCGAGACACGCGCGTTTTCGGGCGATTTGGGATCGCAAATGCGAGCCACTACAGCGGCATGGTTCGGGTATGCCATGAAGGCGACACCGGGCGAAGATCGAAGCTATTGTTGTTCGCTCGAAGGAAGCAGCTCAACTGTTTCGGTTCATTTGGAAGGGGCAAGAACGATCGCCGTCCTGTTCCGGGTTGAGAACAATGCGGTTGAAAAGGTTCAGGTGTATTCGCTCGATTGCGCGCTCGATGCCGGAGGGTTGCCGTTCGTCTGGATCACGGGCGTACCCGCGCGGGCAAGCGTGGAATATCTGGAGAAGCTGGCCGAGAGCGGCGGTTCGAATCGCGTGATGGATGGCGCACTTTTCGCAATTTCGCGGCATGACGACCCAGAAGCTATCGACACATTGATACGGATGGCAAAACGGGACGCGTCGGCACATGCGCGGGAACAGGCGCTTTTCTGGCTGGCACAACGGGCCGGTGAGCGTGCGACGGCGGCGATTACGGATGCGATTTTGAACGATCCTGATACGGGTGTAAAGAAGCGGGCCGTCTTTGCGCTGTCGCAATTACCGAAGGACGAAGGTGTTCCGAAGCTGATCGAGGTGGCGCGAACGCAAAGGAATCCGGAAGTACGCAAGCAGGCGTTCTTCTGGCTGGGGCAGTCGAGAGATCCGCGCGCGCTGGCGTTTCTTGAGCAGGTTCTGACCCGATAAATACAGGCCGCAGTCCCAGGAATGGACACTCCATTTGTGCAAGCGGTCAAGGCGGCGCGTGTGCGGCTAAAATGGCGTGCGCAGGAAGCTTGAACCGATGGAACGCAAGTTGCGTCTACCTGTAAGCTCCCATGCCTGCCGAAGCGCTGTACACGATTTCGCCGTCGAACGATTCGACGCTCGCGATTGAGGTATTCAAGACTGGCCTCCTGCGGAAGCGCAAGCACATTCTGTTTTTTGAGAAATTCAACGGCACTTTGCGCTATATGCCGGACGATCTGCAGAGCTCGGCAGTAGAGATTCTGGTGGATGCGCGCAGCGTTCTGTGCCGCGACCAATGGCTCAAGGGCAGGAAACAGCAGCATGTCACGCGTTATGCGCGCAACTCGCTGGAGGCGGAGCGGCATCCAGATATCCGGTTTTCTTCGACTCGCATCTATGAAAAACCGCTGCGGGGATTTGCAGTAGAAGGCGAACTCAAAATCCGCGGCGTGGGGCGGATTGTTAAGGTGAACGTGGTGTTGAGTCCAATAAAGCGCGACAGGATGCAAGTGGACGGAGACACGCAAATTCGTCTGAGCGATTTCGGGATTGAACGACGATCGGCGATGTTCGGGTTGGCCGGCACCGAGGATGTGGCGTTGGTGCGGCTGCTGTTGTGGGCAACTCCGGCGGGGTAGCGCGTTTGGGAGTCCGCTCCGTTTGGTCGCGGCTCGGTTAGAATCGCGTGTGTATGAGAAAACCGGTTCGACTGATTTGCTTTGCGCTGTTCCCGATTTTGCTGCTGTCGGCCACGCCGGGCGACCAATGGTGGCAGCATGCGGTCATTTACGAGATCTACCCGCGCAGCTTTGGCGATACCAATGGCGACGGTATCGGAGATTTGAACGGAATCACGGAACATTTGGGGTATCTGAAGGATCTGGGAGTGGATGCGATCTGGATCACGCCGTTTTATCCTTCGCCGCAGGTGGATTTCGGCTATGACATCTCGAATTACGAGGGCATCGATCCGCAGTTCGGAACCATGGCTGATTTCGACCGGATGATGAGCGATGCGAAGAAGCAAAATATCCGGGTGATCATGGACATGGTCTTGAATCACACGTCCGATCAGGACCCGTGGTTTCAGGAATCGAAGTCTTCAAGAACGAATCCAAAAGCCGATTGGTACATCTGGCGCGATGGGAAGCCGGGAGGCGGTCCGCCGAATAATTGGCAATCGATTTTCGGCCATTCGGCGTGGCAATATGTCGCGAGCCGAAACCAGTATTACTATCACGAGTTTTACAAACAGCAGCCCGATTTGAACTGGCGCAACCCGGATGTGCGGAAGGCGATGTACGACATTATGCGCTTCTGGATGGACAAGGGCGTGTCAGGGTTCCGGCTGGATGCGATTACGAGTCTGTTCGAAGATATCGGGTTCAGGAACGAGCCGTATCTAGCGGGCACAAACGCTTATGGAGACCGGAATATTTCACGGATCTATACGGATAATCTGCCAGAACTACACGATGTCCTGCGCCAGTTACGGCAGGTAATGAACGCTTATCCGGGGAGCGTTTTGATTGGAGAAGCTTATCTGCCAAACGTGAGCGAACTGGCGAAGATGTATGGAAAAAATGACGACGAGCTGCAGCTTCCGATGGACACGGATCTCGGGTTTACGAATCGTTTATCGGCAGCGGATTTCCGCACGAAGCTGGAGAATGCGGAAACCAAATTGAATGGCAATGTGCCGCTCTTGGTGTTCGCGAATCACGATAATCACCGCCTGCTGAACCGCTACGGAGACGGAGAACACAATGCCGATATTGCGCGCCTGCTTGCGACCTTGCTGCTTACGCCGCGGGATACGGCGCTGGTTTATTACGGCCAAGAATTGGGAATGGTGGATAATCCGCCCAAGCGCAAGGAGGATGTGCGGGACCCGATCGGCAAGCTAGGCTGGCCTAAGGAGAAAGGGCGCGACGGTGAGCGCACTCCGATGCAGTGGAACGCAGGCGTGGACGGAGGGTTCAGCACGGCGAGCACAACTTGGCTGCCGGTTGCGCCGGATTACAAGACGGTCAATGTGAGAGTCGAAGAAACCGATCCGAATTCGCTTTTGAACTATTATCGGTTGCTGATTTCGCTGCGCAAGCAAAGCGCACAACTGCGGAGCGGCGATTTTGCGATGGTGGACCAGGACAACAACAACGTGCTTTCGTACATCCGGAAGACAAACGATGGGAAAGCAGTGCTGGTGAGCCTGAATTTTTCCGCCGAGCCGCAGACTGTGTCGTTTCATTTGCAAACGCAGGGAGTGCATGGAAAGCACGTGAGGCTTTTGGTGGGTTCGTTTGCCAAAGCCAGCCAGCAGACGGATCTGAGCAACATTCATTTGCCTGCGTACGGATCGTACGTGGGGCAGGTGGAACCTTAAAGGCGCATTAGATGCGGTGAACGATAGTGCGCGCGGCTTGCATCGGACGAGCGGCTTCTCAACTGCGCCTTCGCACGCGAGGAATCAGCCGCGGGACTTCTCTCTGGTACTCCCGATAGGCATTTCCGAAACGCTCAATGAGTTCCCGCTCCTCAAGGGCCAGCATTAAGAATCTGTTTTTCATCGCGGAGATCGTGGTTCCGGGACTCGATCATCGGTTCCATTGGTCTGATGTTCCGCGTGCCCTCGTCATCGCGGGCGATCTCCTCGTTGCAATGGGATTCGCTGCAATGTTCCAGGTCTTCAGAGAAAATAGTTTCGCATCGTCGATTATTGAAGTGAATCGAAGCCAGAGCGTCATATCGACGGGACCGTACGGGATTGTTCGCCATCCGATGTACGCCGGGGCGCTATTGATAGAGGTCTTTACTCCGCTCGCGCTGGGTTCCTATTGGGCATTGCTCTTTTCTCCACTTATGGTCTCGGCAACTGTCTGGCGGCTTGTCAATGAAGAGAAGTTTCTTGCAAGGCATCTGCCAGGGTACAACGAGTACCGCCTGAAGACGCGCTATCGTTTAGTTCCTTTCGTGTGGTGATAGCGGCGCGGTGGCCTCGCCACATCTGCGAGAAACATGAATTGTAATTTTCGGATGTTCGCTACGATGAAGTTGACCCATGAATTCTTCCGGTGGAGGACCGCGTACAACGGATACAGAAACTTCTGTGCGCTCTGATGTCGACCTGAAAAAAACGCTCAATCTGCCCAAGACGCGGTTCGAGATGCAGGCGAAACTGCCGCTGAACGAGCCGAAAACGCTCGACCATTGGGAGGCGACGAACCTGTATCAGCGCATTCGAGAATCGCGCGCGGGGCGTCCGCAGTTCATTTTCCACGACGGGCCGCCGTATGCAAACGGCAACATTCACATCGGGACGGCGTTCAACAAGATCATCAAGGACATGGTGATCAAGTCGAAGAACATGGCGGGCTTCGATGCACCGTATGTGCCGGGCTGGGATTGCCACGGGTTGCCGATCGAATTCCGAGTGGATCAGGAACTGGGCAAACGCAAGGCTTCCATGTCGACCGCCGATATTCGGACGGCGTGCCGCGCTTACGCTTCGAAATTTGTAGATATTCATCGCACGGAGTTCAAGCGGTTGGGGATTTTCGGACGCTGGAGCGATCCGTATCTGACGATGAGCGCGGGATACGAGGCGGTGATTGCACAGGCGTTCGTCGATTTTCTGCATGGCGGGTACGTCTACAAAGGGCTGAAACCGGTGCATTGGTGCATACACGACCAGACGGCGCTGGCGGAGGCGGAAGTCGAGTACGAGAATCATTCGAGCCCGTCGATTTACGTGCGATTCAAGTTGGTGTCGGATGCGGCGGCGATCGATCCGGCTTTGGCGGGCCGCAACGTGTATGCCCTGATCTGGACGACCACGCCGTGGACCATTCCGGCCAACGTTGCGATCAGTTTCAATCCGAAGTTTGAGTATGTGGCGGTCGATACGCCGGAGGGCACGGCGATTGTGGCTGAGGGCCTGCTGGCGCAAGTTTCCGAGGCGCTCGGTTGGGATCGGACGGTGATCGCGCGGTTTCCGGGGACGAAGTTGGAAGGGGCGGCGTTCCGCCATCCGTTTCTGGATCGCGATTCGGTTGGACTGTTGGGCGATCACGTAACGCTGGAGCAAGGCACGGGCGCAGTGCATACGGCCCCAGGGCATGGGCAGGAAGATTTTGTGGTGTGCCAGCGTTACGGGATTCCGGTGTATTGCCCGGTGGATGCCGCGGGACGGATTTTTCGAGCGGAAGGCGCGAGCGGGAAGCTGCCGGAAGAGCTGATCGGGAAAACGGTTTGGCAGATCAATCCCATCGTCGTGCGGCTGCTTCGAGAGCATGGGGCCCTAGCGGCGGAGGCAACGCTCGACCACAGCTACCCACATTGCTGGCGCTGTCACAACGCGGTGATTTTCCGGGCGACGGAACAGTGGTTCATCGGAATGGAGCGGGACGCGCTGCGCGGGCGCGCGCTGGAGGCGATCCAGACAGTGCGGTGGCGGCCGGAATGGGGCGAGGAGCGCATCTCCAATATGGTCGCGGGGCGGCCGGATTGGTGCATTTCCCGGCAGCGGGTTTGGGGAGTGCCAATCCTTGTCTTCTATTGCGAGGCGTGCGGCGAGCCGTTTACCGACAGGGCGGTGCAGGAGCGCGTTGTTGCCGAGTTCCGGGCGCATACGGCGGACATCTGGTATTCGCGTTCAGCAGCAGAACTGATCGGGCCTGGATTCGCGTGCTCGAAATGCGGCGGAACTTCGTTCCGGAAAGAGAAAGACATTCTCGATGTGTGGTTCGATTCGGGCTGCAGTCATTTAGCGGTTTTGACGGCCGAAAATGGCCTGCGCTGGCCGGCGGACATGTATCTGGAAGGTGGAGACCAGCATCGGGGCTGGTTTCAAAGCTCATTGCTGGTGGGCGTGGGGCTGAAGAACGCGGCGCCTTACCGGGAATGCGCGACGAGCGGTTGGACGCTGGATGCGGAAGGGCGCGCGATGTCGAAATCGCGGAATAGCATTGGCCCGGAAGAGATCGTCAAAAAAAGAGGCGGCGACATTTTGCGGTTGTGGGCCGCCTCAGTCGATTTCATGGAAGACGTTCGCATTTCCGAGACGATTCTGGACCGGCTAGGAGAAGCGTACCGGAAACTGCGGAATACGTTCCGGTGGATGCTGGGCAATCTGGGCGAATTCGATCCTGGGCGGCAAGCGATTGGAGGCGAGCAACTCGCCGGAATCGACGTTTGGATCCTGGTGCGGGCCGAAGAACTGGTGCGACGCTGCCGGGCTTGGTATGACGCGTACGCGTTTCATAAGGTCTATCGCGCCATCTACGATTTTGCGGTGACGGACCTGAGCGCACTGTATTTCGAGATTTCGAAAGGCCAGCTTTATACGGCCGCACCGTCTTCCAACGCGCGGCGCAGTCCACAAACAGCGCTGTTTCGCATTCACCTGGCGCTGGCGCGTTTGCTTGCGCCGGTGCTTTCCTTTACATGCGAGGAAGTATGGCGCCACACCAAATTTGGCACGGCGGATTTCGAGAGCGTGCACATGGCGTATTTCCCGCAGCCCGAAGAGTTGACGGCTGGAATTGGAGCTGGGCAACGGGAGCAAGCGGCAAAGTGGGAGCGGCTGGTGCCGGTTCGCGAGCGAGTGCTGAAGGCGCTCGATACGGCACGCGAAGACAGGCTGATCGGAGCGCCGTTGGAAGCGGCGGTAATTCTTCGCGCGAGTGGAGAGCTGTATACGCTACTCGACGAAATGCGCGCCGAGCTGCCGGTGTGGTTTGTGGTGTCGCAAGTGAAGCTGGAAAAGGCCCACTCGGATGCGCTGGAGGTTCTTGTGGAACGCGCACGCGGCGATAAGTGCGAGCGGTGCTGGAAATACACTACCGATGTCGGCAGCAATAGCGAGTTTCCAACCGTTTGCGCGGACTGCGCGGCGGTGCTGCCGGAGTTTTTGACGATAAAGTGACTCAGCGAAATTGGACATTACGGCTTTTCCCGTTCGCGGTGGCGCTGCTGGTGGTAGTGGCGGACCGGCTCTCGAAGATTTTGATTCAGCACTCGATCACCATGTTCGATAGTGTCTCCATCCTTCCGGGCTGGTTGCGCATCATACATACGGAGAATCCAGGCGCGGCTTTCGGAGTGCTTGCCGACGGCAACGTGTGGCTGCGGACGGCGGTGCTGGTGGGCGTTTCGAGTTTAGTGCTGCTATTCGTAGTATCGGCGCTTTGGAATTCGCGCGGGGCGTTCTCCTCCACGATCACGCGCTTGGGACTGGGGCTGATCTTGGGGGGCGCGGCGGGGAATCTATACGACCGTATTGTTTACTCGACGGTCACGGATTTTATAGATGTTTATCATGGCGCGTGGTCGTTTCCCGCGTTCAATGTGGCTGACAGCGCGATCACGGTAGGAGCTGTTTTGCTGCTTATCGATCTGCTGTGGTCCCGGCACAAGAGAGTAGAGGAGCAGGCGAGTTTCGCTCACAAGTAGTAATAGATGTATCCAAAGCTGATCAGCATCGGTTCGTTTTACATTCCAACTTATGGGGTCCTGGTTGCGCTGGGTTTCCTGGCTGGCCTTGGCATTACGCTGCGCCTAGCCCGGCGTGCCGGACTGCCGGCGGAGAAGATTTCCAATCTGGCAGTCTATTGCGCGATTGCGGGAATACTGGGCGCGAAGCTGTTCATGTTTTTGTTCAATATAGGCGATTACATCAGGGATCCCGGCCAGATCTTCTCGTTAGAAACTCTGCAGGCTGCGGGCGTTTTTCATGGAGGGTTCATCGCGGCATTCGTTGTGGCCTTGCTGTATATGCGCAGGCAGCGTTTGCCGGGATTTCCGACGATGGACGTGTTTGCTCCGGGTGTCGTGCTAGGCCAAGGCATCGGGCGGTTGGGCTGCTTCGCGGCGGGCTGCTGCTGGGGCAAGGAGTGCAGTTTGCCGTGGGGCGTGCGCTTTCGGTCCGACGCTGCCGCGCCAGTGCCGTTGGGCAAGACTTTGCATCCAGTGCAGCTCTATGAATCGGCCGCGGATCTGATCATCTTCGCGATCCTATACCGGCAATTCCGTCGCGAGCATCGCCCCGGATTAGTAATCGGGTTATATCTGGTGCTCTATTCGACGGCGCGTTTCATCATCGAATTCTTCCGCAATCACGAACAAGCTCTAGTGGGTCCGTTTTCGCTAACGCAGTGGATCGCGCTGGGGCTGCTGATTCTGGGTGCGGGCATTTTGCTGCGCGGCCGCTATGGGGTGCTGGCGCGGCAGAAAAAGCCTGCAGGCGTGCGGGCGTAAGCGCAGGCAGCGCGGCACGCGAAAGCGCGTACCCCACAACGACCCAAGATTTTTTTGCCAGTGCGGCTGCACGTGTCGAAACTTTTACCAAAGTTTACGATTTCGTTATCAAATCTCGAAAAACAAGTGCTAGAGTAAGAAACCTAGTTGGGGGTAGGACATTGACGCTAGCGATTCCCCGAACGAGGGGCGGACTTTGGAGAGCGGGCGCCTCTCTGGCTTTGATGTGCGGTATGACGTGTGCCGCGGTGCTGCCGGTTTCAGCAAAATCCGGCCCGAACATGCGGGATCAGGTTTTTGAGCGTGAATCGGCGGGAGATCTGGCCGGCGCACGTTCGTTATTAGAAGAACAGGCCCGCGCATCGAATTCCGATCCCGCGGCGGCGGAGGAGTTGGCGGAGTTTCTCGACCGGCACGACGATCCGGGGCGGCGCGCGGCGTATTTGAAGTGGGCCGGCGAAGAACAAGATCCGGCGAAGCGCAGGCTGGCGCTGCGGGAAACCGTGCTGCTCGATTTCATGGCAGGAAACGACGGCCAATTGGCGGCTGATTTGGAGCAATATCACGCCGCGGGCGGCAGCGATCTTGCGGAACCTGCGAAGCGGGGAAGATCCGGCGCGTACTCGACCGTAACGATACCGGGTCCGCTATCTTCCTTCGCGAGAATGGCTGCGCTAACTCCAGATCTGGCTCCCGAGGATCTGCTTCCAGCGCTGGCGCGCAATGTAGTTACCAACGGCTATCAAGCCGGAGGAAACGAGGCGCTGGAGCAAACCGAGTATTTGCGGTTGTTGATCCGCTATGTCGGCCAAGCCAACGAATTACAAGCGATGGCGGGCGGGGCGCGGAAAATCGTGATCCCGAGTTGCGATAGCGAGCAGACGGGCAATCTGCTGAAAATTATCGGCTACCGGATGCGGGGTTCGTGCGGAGGAGATCTGGTACTGGAGACGGTGAATCCCACCCGCGCTTTTTTGACGGTGGATTCGGCTTTCCCATTGACGGAACTGGAGCAGGACTTGCGCGCGAATCACCGTTTCGAGCTCGCCTATAGCCCAACTACCGTACCGGTGCTGTATACGCCCGGCTATTGGCTGGCCGCGGCCGCACGACCGGCACAATCGGACTTCTTCAGCGCATTTGTTTCCGATCCGTCCTTGTGCCGCTTGTATCTGGGTCTATCGCATTTGGATCGCGCGACCTCCGAAGCGCTTCGCAAGCAGGCGGCCCCGGCGCGGCTAAAGATCTACGCGCACGTGTTGGATTTCTTCGGCAGCATGTTCGAAGTTCGAAATGGAGTTGCGGTGGTACCCGGATCGCCCAGAGTTTGGGCTTCGATGGTGGGCGTTTCCCCGAACAATCCCGGGGCGTTCTTCGCCAAAATGATTGCGACGGACGACGGATGGATGGCCTGCTATTTCGACGCGCTTTCGCGCATGGAGGGGCCGAGCGCGGCGTATTTGACACAGCCGGAAAGGATAAAGCGCTTTTACGATGCGATCCGGGGCAAGATCACCAGCCCCGGCCCAGCGCGCCCGGTGTTCCGCTCCAGCACGGAACTGCTGCTGTTGACGAGCTCGCTGCGGCTGGATGCAAACGGGCAGCCCCACATTCCGGGCGATATCGATGTCTGGCGCAATCTGTTCATCCATCACCCGCACGGCAAGTATGACGGCAAGCTGACCCGCTCGGCTAATTCCTGGCGCACGAGCGACGATCTGGTGGAAGCGCTTTTCGCGCTGACCCGAAAGGCCGTCGAAAACGAGCCGCTCAAGATTTATCTGGCGCTGAACGATATCGACCGCGGGCGCGCGAAGCCAATGTCCGCGCATCTCGCCGCGCGTCTCATCAACCTTTACCGCACGTACTCGGCGCAATATGTGCTGTTCGCCGATGCTCCGGGACTGAGCGAAGCGTCGATTAATCAATATCTGGATACGTGTGCCTCCATCAGCAGCATTCATGACACGCTGCTGCGGGCCGACACGCTGGGAACGTTTCAATCGCTGGTTGGATTGTGGCGCATTCTGGCCGTTCAGAATTCGATTCCGGCGGAGAACGAAGACGCGAGCTTCGCAAAATTGATTGCGCCTTTCGCTCACATCAGGCAGGAAGCCGAGGTATTCGACGCAGGCCGATCCGGTGTAGATGCGCTGCTGAGGGCCGCGAATGAGCCGGCGGCCGGCGCCCGGCAGGATGCGTTGATGGAGCTGCTGGTTGGGAAATTGCACGGGGCAGAAAGTTCGACGATGCCGTCGCCTCCGGAAACTTTTCTGCGCGTCTTTGATGCGCAGCTGTTGATTCCGCTGGATACGTTATTCGCGGCGGCGGACAAGACGAACCAGGGCACGGCCGATGGGAAAACGTTCAAGACCATTACCGAGCAGCTCAGCAGAGTGGAAGAAACACAATCGCTGCACGCCTCGCTCTCGACTGAGGAGAAAAGCTCTTTCGCGCTGGGTTACTGGAGCCAGCGGCACATCGATCAGGAACGGAAACTCAACGTCGACAAGCTACTGAAACACACCGATAAGAAAGATGCGCGCGAGGCGCTGGCGCCCTTTCTGCGGGACTCGCTGGTGGGGATTCTGTATAGCTACTACGCTCCAGCGGGAGCGCAGTTGCTGTTTACGAATCCGATGTTCGTGCGCAGTCATGACTTCATCGGCCCCGAAAACGCGCCTTCGGCATGGCGCGCGACCGAGGTTGCCGGGACGGGCTGGCCCGAGAGCGCGGGCGGACGCCTGATGGGATCACTGGTGACGCTTCCTTACGCGGTCGCCGAAGCCGAGCAGAATTTCCTTACACCGAAACGGGAGCAGGCTTTGATTTGGGGCGATCTGGTGCCGCAGATGATCGTAGACGTGACGGTGAACCGATGGAGGAATGTGCGTCCGGAACAGATCCGTTGGGTGGCGCTGCACATTGAGCGCGGGCGTTCACTGTTTGCGGCAGCGGCCTTGGACCCAGCGCTCGAGGCATCCGTCCTTCAGCGTTATGGCCGCTTATGCGACTCCCGCGGAAGTGGAACGAGTGCAAGACAAATTGCGCGATGGAAACTTCCAGGCCGCGATGTCCCGCGTTCCGCCCTCGGTGTTGTATGCAATCGCCTTAGACCCAGCATTGCAGAATGTGTCGCAGGATGTCGCCTCTTCCGAGATCTCCGGGATGACAGCCCGGAACGATGCCGATCTTTCGCCCGCTGCGATTTCACATTGCTTCGGCACTCCGAAGCTGACGCTTACCCATTCTTATCAACCGGGACTTCTGTATCTGCGCACGTTTCCGGCCCTGATGGGGTACTCGAGCCGGATCCTGGCGGAGAGCTGGGAATCGAACAATCTGTTTTTCGCGGCGCTGGCGGACGAGACCGGCGTTCCCGTGGATCAGCTCGATTCTTATATTCCGCAATGGAACCGATCCACGATCGAAAATATCTTTGCCACGCATCTGGAAGACTGGCCCGCGCTGCTGCGTTCGCTGCGAACGACGGCGGATACCGTAAGACAGCGCAATAACCGAAGCGCGGCTGCGAATAGGCTGGAGAACTAGACGCCATGAAAACATCGTTACGCATCGCGAGCGCTGCATTGATAGCCGCTATGGCAGGTGGCTTCTGGGTGCGCGCTCAGGATCAAGATCAAGGTCAAGCCACATTTCACGTGAAAGTGGACATGGTGGTGTTGAGCTTCACGGTGACGGACCAGAAGGGCAAGTACGTAAATGGGTTGAAGCCGAAAGACTTTAAGGTGTACGAGGATGAGATTCCGCAGAAGGTCGCTACCTTCGCGGAGGGAAATCATGCGCCTCTACAAGTGCTCGATAACGGAGAAACGAGGCCTCTGCATGGCACGGTGGCAGCGGCGACTGGTCCGGGCGGGGTGGCCGACCCGAATGTTGTCGATCTTCGGCAGGATTCGACCGGTACGAACGTGTTTGTACTCTTCGACACGAGCAACTACATGTATCGAGGGTTCGTATACGCCTCCGATGCGATCGCGGATTTTATTCGCGGCCTGGATCGCGCCGATTCGATTGCGGTCTATACTTACAGCCGCAACCTGAATCGGGCTGTGCAGCTCAATCGCGACCGGATTTCGGCCATTGGAGGGCTGCGAAGGGCGGTGGCCGGCGACGATTCGGCGCTCTACAATTGTCTGCTGCTCACCTTGCGCGACGCAGCCAAAGTGCCGGGGCGCAAAGTCGTGATTGTGTTTTCAAACGGCCCTGATAACGCCAGCATGGTTGCTCCCGACGACGTTCGCGCGGTGGCGGAAGACGAGGGCATTCCGATCTATGTCATCTCAACCAGCGAAGTGAACAAGGACCCGATCTCGTCAACTATTTTCAAAAGAATCTCAACCAATACGGGCGGCAAGAGCTATTTCGCGAGAACCTGGCAAAAGCAGGTGGAGGCGTTCGAATCGATTCGCGAAGATCTTGGTAACAGCTACACGCTTACGTATTATCCGCAACCAAATCCGAATGAGGGATTTCGTAAGATTCGAATCGAGCTGACAACCGAGGGTTCGAAGAAGTTCAAGATCCGGGCGCGGCCTGGGTATAGACCGCAGCGGGGCATTGGAAGCTAGTTACTCAGCTTGGGCCGCTGTCTTTCGGGGCCCGGAACTTTGCTGCCTTCTCCGGCTATTGCACGGCTTCGTACACCGCTGCGAGATCCTCGCGCACCTTCGGAACGGTCTTATGGAAGGAAGACGCCATGCCAAGAATTCGTCTGAATGGAATAACGACTGAGACCCTCAAATCGTCGGCGATGTGCCTGCGCTGGTTGCTGGTGTTTATTTGTCTGGAGATGTCACTTGCACAGGCCCCGAAAGTGGCAGGCGATTATTCGGGCATGCTCGGTCCGCTTCATCTGAAGCTGCACCTGAAGACAGGCGGAAATGGAGCGGTGGAGGGCACACTGGACAGCGTGGATCAGGGGGCGATGGGACTTGGCTGCGCGAACGTTCGATTGGTGGGCAAGGAATTGACCTTTGAGGTTCCGAGCGTACGCGGGAAGTGGCACGGCACCGTATCGGACGACGGCGCGACGCTGGACGGAAGCTGGTCGCAAGGCTCGGAGATGCCGCTCGTGTTTCGCCGGGATGAACCGTTTTTGCCGGCCGAAAAGCCGTCGCGGGTAGATGGCATCTGGTTAGGCGCGCTGCAGGCAGGCGGGGCCAAATTGCGCGTTCAGATCGTGGTGAAGAGCGAGCGCGGGGGAAAGGAATCGTGTTCACTCGACAGCTTGGACCAGGGAGCGATGGAACTGCCGTGCGAGAACGTGCAATTTGCCGGAGACCGGTTTTCGTTCGAAGTTCCGACAGTACATGGCTCCTGGTCAGGAACGCTGAGCGGAAACGGCAATGAGTTGGAAGGGGTATGGTCGCAGGGACGCGCGCTGCCATTGCGATTTACGCGGCAGGCGGTGGCGATTGCGCCAAAGAAGCCGGAACCGCCGAAATACGAAAAGGCTATTGCGCCTGTAACGCTCGGGGAACTGAAGGCGGTCCTCGACCGGGATCTGGCGGGTGCGCTGCAGGAAGGTGCATTGGCGCCCAATACAGAAGGCGGCGTCGCTATCGGCGTAGTGGAACACGGCGAGCGGCGAATTCTTGTTTATGGACCGGTGAAGGACGATTCAATTTTCGAGATTGGATCGATTACAAAGACCTTCACCGGACTGATACTGGCGCAGATGGCGGAGCAGCACAAGGTGAAGCTGGACGAGCCCGTGCGGGAATTGCTTCCTCCCAGTACAGTTGCAAAGCCGGAGGGCGCGGAGATCACTCTGTTGGATCTGGCCACGCAGCACTCGGGACTCCCTCGCATGCCGGATAATTTCCATCCGGCCGACCCCGAGAACCCGTACGTGGATTACCGGCCGGCGAACCTATACGAATTTATCGCGAAACACGGTGTAGGAAAACCGGCGAACACAACCTTCAATTACAGCAATCTAGGGCTGGGCTTGCTCGGTCAGGCACTGGCGAACAGCGCGGGAACCACATACGCTCAATTGCTCAAGACCGAGATTACGGGACCTCTGAAGTTAACCGATACGGTGGTGAGGCTTTCGCCTGAGCAGGAGAAGCGATTCGCGCAAGGCCACGGAGCGCAGCATCAAAAGGCGCATGCGTGGGACCTGGATGCGCTGGCGGGAGCGGGCGCGATCCGATCGACAGCGAGCGATATGCTGACCTACCTCGAAGCGCAACTGCATCCGGATACGGTTGGCCGCGCATCTGATCGCTAACGGAACCGCCGACTCGCCGATGAGCACGTTGCCGCGCGCGCTCCAGATGTCGCACGAACTCCGCGCGGATGCGGCGCCGGCCATGAAAGTTGCATTGGCGTGGCTTTACGAGACGAATACGGGCAGCTATTGGCATAATGGCGCGACAGGTGGATATAGCAGCTACGTTCTGTTCAACCCGAAAGGAGACTATGCGGTCGTGGTGCTTTTCAATACAACGGTTAGCCAAACCGGAAGCTTTGCGGACCGTTTAGGAGAGCACGTGGTGGAGCGACTTAGCGGAAAACCTGCGATATCGCTGAGTGAGTAAAGCAATCGGCTCGTTGTAATTGCCGCTACGGCAGGGAGACATTCTTTTTTACGGCCAGCGGTGCGAAGGCCTGGCATACGGGCATGAGCTGGATGGCGTTGATGTTGACGTGCGGAGGCCGGGTAGCGACCCAATGGATGGCGTCGGCGATGTCATCGGCGTTGAGCGGCACGGTGCCTTCGTAGACGCTCTCGGCGCGCTTTTTGTCGCCTTTGAAGCGCACTTCGGAAAACTCCGTTTTGCAGAGGCCCGGCTGGATGTCGGTCACACGCACCGCGGTGCCTAATACATCTGAGCGCAAATTGTAGCTGAATTGATGTACGAAAGCTTTTGTCGCGCCGTAGACATTGCCGCCGGGATAAGGAAACTCAGCGGCCACCGATCCGAGATTGACGATATGGCCGCGGTTGCGCTGGACCATGCCCGGCAGCAGCAAACGGGTGCAATAGACCAGGCCTTTCACATTAGCGTCGATCATCTGGTCCCAATCGTCAAGTTCGGCGCTTTGCGCAGGATCGAGACCGATCGCGCCGCCGGCATTGTTGACAAGTACATCGACTTCGGCAAATTCGGGCGGCAGAGTGGCGATGGCCTGCTCGACTTGCTTGCGTACGCCGACATCGAAGTTCAACGGCAAAAAGCCGCGGCCGAGTTCTTTTCGAAGTTCCTCAAGCCGATCCTTACGGCGGCCCGTGCCGACAACTTTGGCGCCATCTTTTGCAAACCGGCGCGCGGTGGCTTGTCCAAAACCGGAGGTTGCTCCTGTTACGAAAACGATCATAGTTTCAGCATAGAATCCCCGGCTGCTGTGATAGCCTGATAGCGTTCTCGCGAACTAACGCCAAGCCCGCTTGTTGTGCGGGCCGCACTACCTGTCATGTCGCTGCAAGTTTTTCTGCAAGCTCAAATGCTCGGCGCCGGAGACTTTCTGGCGGGGCGCGATTGCGGACAGGGCGGCGGCGCGGAACTGATGGGCCGGTGCGCGTGGCTCAATCTCTTTTGCGAAGTTCTGCCGCGAGCGCTCTTGGCGGAGTTGCGGCTTTCGCGTATGTTGCTCGGCTCGAGCAGCGCGGAGCAATTTCTGCTGGTGCTGGCCGAAGAGGACATTCCACGCACGAACGAGCTATTGAGGCGCGTGGCTGAGGCTGTGGGGGAACTCTCCGCGGGCACGCTGCGCTTCATTTGGGCGACAACGGAGAATCTGGGCGCTTGGCCCGTCGCTCGGAAGAGATTAGACGATGCGCTGCTCGCCAAAGCTTCCGCGCCGCTCGCGGGGGAAGCGAATGCGGTTGGTTTGTTTTCTCCGTTCGAAGAAAATGCGGGGGCGGAAGCGCGCGCGTACTTCGCGGATTTCGGCGAGAAGCTGCCGGCCGTGTCGTCCGTGGCATGGTCGAAGGACCGGCCGGCTTATTTGAGTTGGGACGGAGGGCAATATTGCTGGCCGCTGAAGGACGAATCGGGCGCCGAGGATGAGAGCATTCTTTTCCCGCGGCGCTGCGCGGTGAATGATGCGGGCAATCCGGCCTCTCCCGCGGATTTAGGCCTGCGAGCGGAAGGTATGCAACGGTGGGGCATCCTCACGGGCGATGTCGATCATTTCGACGCCCAACTGAAGCGGGCCGGCAGCATCGAAGATCATATTCATTTCTCCGTTCTGTTGAAAGACTTTTTCGCGGGCGAGCTGTCGCTTTTGTGCGCGATGCCGGACTTTTGGCGCAAGGCGACCATTCTGTACCGGGGCGGCGACGATTTTGCCATCTTAGGAAGCTGGGACGCGCTGCTGGCGCTGGCGCGCGAGTTGCAGCGGGTGTTCGACAGATTCGTGGAGCAGAATATGCAGGCGCTTGCGGGCGTGGAAGGGAAGACGATCAGCATGGCGCTGGCAATCGCACCCGAAATGGAAACGCCTGTGGCGGAAGTATTCCAGGAGGCGACCGAACAACTGCGCTATGCGAAGGCGCTCGAACCTGGAACATTTTATTTGTTCGGGCGAACGCTCGAATGGAAGCGGCTGGAAGAAGCCGAGGAGTTGAAGCGCGGACTGATGCGGCTGGTGCGGGATTTCCGGTACTCGCCCGATTACATTCACGATTTAGCCTCGGTGTACCGGGAGACCTCTTCGGCGCGAAGCGCGCGGCGGAAAGCCGTTCGCGTTGAGAAACCTTGGCGTGTTTATATGCGGCTATCGGAAGTGATTCCGCAGGCGCGGGGGAAAGAGACGCTTAATTTGCGAAACGCGGTAATTTCCAGTTTGACCGGGAAACGGACGGCCGGATCGAAGCTGCGGCCGTCGGCGCGCGTGGGGCTGGAGTGGGCGCGGATGGCGGCGGGCGGTTTAGGAGAGTAAGAAGGGATCGAGATGCCTCAATTAGAAGAGAAAAAGCCAGAACAGCGGCGCGGCGATCGCGGCCCGGGCGACAGAGGGCCGGGCGATCGTGGCTCAGGTGATCGCGGGCGGGACCAACGCGGCGGAGCAGGACCGCGCGGGAGCGGGGGCGGCGATCGGCGCTTCGAGGGTCCGCCGGAGATCGATATCGACAAGTTGATGAGCGACAGTCTATATCTGGACAACCAGGCGCACGTTGTGGTGAGCCGGATGCGCGACATGGACTCGGGGACCAAGAGCCAATTGCGGCGGCTTTATAACGCTGTGCGGCGAGCCACGCGCGCGCCTGAAAACGAACGCCAGCACGAGTTTGTGATGGTGCGGGCGCGGCTTGCTTACACCATCGCGCGGCATTCGCTACGCAGTCTGGACGCGCTGGAACGGCTGCTTCTGCAGGTCACGCGCAAGAATGATACGCGGGGCTACGAACGCTTTCGGGATTTGTTCGAAGCCATCATCGCGTATAACGAATAGGCAGACAGGACATTTTCAGGCATGAGTGCTCACACGGCAAGTACGGAACTGAGATTTCTGGGGAAGCTCATTTTGCAGGGGGAGATCCAGTGCCAGAGCGGTTTGCACATTGGCGCGGGGAAAGGATCGCTCGAAATCGGCGGCGCCGATAATCCGGTGGTGAAGGATGCGTTCGGGATTCCATATATTCCGGGCAGCTCCCTGCGCGGGCGATTGCGTTCGCTGCTGGAACAAACGATGGGACTGGCGGTTCCGAGTGAGCTGGTTTATCTTTGGAAGCGCAAAGGACAGGAAGTCCGGATTCATCACAGCGACCGGCCGGACGATGAAGTATGCATCCTCTTCGGGCGGAATCCGGGCCGCGTGGAGAAAGTGACCGGGGAGGCGGTGGAGGCCGCGACTGCAACTCCGGCCAGACTCACCGTCTACGATGCGCCGCTGGTGGTGGATAGCATCACGCCGCAGATGCGCGAAAACCTGGACGATGAGCTGACGGAAGTGAAGAGCGAAAACGCGGTGGATCGCATCACATCTCAGGCGAATCCACGTACTCTGGAGCGTGTTCCGGCCGGGGCGCGATTCCGTTTCCGCATGATTCTGGACGTGCTCTGCGAGGAAGACAAGCCGCTGCTGGCGCGAGTGGCGGAAGGTTTGCGGCTGCTGGAAGACGACTCGCTGGGCGGTGGCGGAAGCCGGGGAAGCGGGCGTATCGCACTTCGAGAGCTGACGCTCACCTGGCGGGGTAAGGATTACTACGCCAAGGGCGCTGGTGAAAACGCTCTTCTTTCCGGCGGGGATCTGGGGGCTTTCCAACAACTGGTAAGCGCCGACGATTTCGCAGCTACGCTAGCGTAAATGCAGCCCGCACTTCTGATTCGCCTGCGGCCCAGGGGACCGTGGCGCTATGGTCCGGGAGATGGCGGCGAAGATCGCGTGGACGCGCTGTATCGCAGCGATCGGCTGTTTTCGGCGGTAACGCTGGCGATGGGCCAGATGGGCTGGCTCGCGGAATGGCTGGATGCAACGGCACGCTCCCGGACAGCAGCGGTGGTGTTCAGCTCGTTGTTCCCCTATCAAGCCGATTCGCTGTTTGCGCCGCCGCCCGCGAGCCTGTGGCCGCCACCCGCGTGGCTGCTGAATGCGTCCAGTCCGGTCTTTCTATCGAAGATTCGTTGGAGCGCGGCTCGATTCGTGCCCGTTTCAGTGATCGACTCGCTGCTCAGCGGCCAGGCGATTCTGGCGGATCAATGGCTGCCGGACGCCGAAAGCGGGTGTCTGCTGCGTCGCGATCGAGCGAGCACAAGCCCGTTTCGCACGGCTACGCGGCAACGTGCGGCGGTGGATCGCGCAGGCCACGGCGCGGTGCATGTTCATTCGTCGGCTTGCGTGGAATTTGAAGCGGAATCGGGCTTGTGGTGCCTGGCGCGGTTTGCCGATCAATCGGCGGAAGAGACGTGGAGCGAGCGCGTGAAAGGATGTTTCCGGCTGCTGGCCGATAGCGGTTTGGGTGGACGAAAAAGCAGCGGTTGGGGCCAAGCGGAAGCGCCACAATTTCGGGAAGGCGCGTGGCCAACACTGCTGCTTCCAAAGCTGCAGAGCGCTGGAAACGGCTTCGAAACACCGCTGTATTGGATTCTCTCGCTCTATTCGCCGGGAACGAGCGACGCCATCGACTGGAGCGGCGGCGATTACCGGCTGACAATTCGCGGCGGCCGTGTAGAGAGTGCGGCCGGATGGGGAGCGCAAAAGAAAATCGCGCGGATGGTCGCGGAAGGTTCCGTGCTTGCGACCAGGCAGGAACCGGTGGGCGCGGCGGTAGATGTGGCGCCGGACGGCTTTGCGCATCCGGTGTATCGATCCGGTTTCGCGCTCGCGGTACGATTGCCTGCTGCCGTGCCTACAGACATTCAGCCCGTGGAGACGCCGTCCGACGAAGAAGCTGAAGAGCCGAAGCCGTGCGCCGAGGAATCCGCCCATGAAATATAAAGTGACGGTCCTGACGCCGCTACTGGCCGGGGACGGACGCGAGCTTTCGCCGATCGATTACATGGTCTGGAAAGACCAGGTGAATGTGCTCGATCAAACGCGCATTTTCAAGTTGCTGGCTCGCGGCCCGCGTCTGGAGAGCTATCTGACACAGTTGCGGAAAGCGACGAAGCTGGACTTCGCATCGTGGGGCGGATTCGCGCAAAACTTCTCGCAGCGCCGCATTCCGTTCGAGCATCCCGAGAGCGCGGCGACTTGGAATGCGGCGCCCACGGAATCGCTGTTTATTCCAACTTTCGCAGCGAATTATCGCGGCGCTTATCTTCCGGCCTCGGCATTAAAAGGCGCATTGCGCACAGGGCTGGTTTTCTCACGCTGGACATCGGGCACCATGGAGCGAATCGCCGCGTCTCTGGAAGGCGAGCGCCTGCCGCGACGCGTCGCGGAAACGGCGGAAGCCAGCGCAGGAGCTTCGCAGGTGCGAGTGCTGGCTGCCGCCGATAGCCAGCCGGTCCCAGCATCGCAGTTCAAGATTTACGTAACTCGCGTCGCCTCTCTCGACACGCGGCAGGCGAAACCGCAGCTTGCGTGGAAGATAGCCGGGCGCGGCAGCGTTCCTCCGCAGCGGATTGCGGATGCGACGCCGTCGTTCGCCGAAATGGCCGCACCGGGCACCGCGTTCGAAGGCGAATGGCACGAGCGCGCATTTCTGGAAAGCGACGAGTTCGCCCGCGCATTAGGATGGCGGACTACGCCAGATCCGAAGGAAATTGTAGACGCGGCGAATCGCTATGCGGCAGCGCAGCTCGAATTGCACGCGCAGTATGCGGAAATCAGCGGACTTGCCGGTCTTCGCGACAGCATCGAGCGGCTGAAGGGCGATGTCGCTGCTGCACAAAGCGCGCCATTATCGTGCCTCTTGTGCCTCGGCCGCGGAGGCGGTTTCTTGTCGAAAGCGTCGTATTTAAAAACGGACGACGAGGCCTATCGCAAGATTCTCCGAACCATACCAGGAGTGGGCAAAGCTGTGCGCGAGGGCGTGCCGTTCCCGAAAACACGGCACGTTGTGTTCGCGGCCGGGCAACCGTCTTCTCTTCCCGGATGGGTCGTCGCGCAGTTTGAGAAGTAACGGTACCTTCGACGCCTTCTTCTCTCTCCGGATCTTAATTTTGGAAGGCAAATTGCCGATGACTCCAGTATGATGAAAGTGTGCGGGCACTCTCGACCCGTAATGATTTCCCACCAGGCGCGCTTTAAAGGCCACTCGCTCTATGCATAACGCGATATACAACGCGTATTTCGGGTTTTCGGAGAACCCGTTTAATATCAGCCCCGATCCGGAGTTTCTGTACCGCAGTCCTCAACATGAAGAGGCGCTGGCGAATCTCATTTACGGGGTTCGCAGCCGCAAAGGGTTCATTGTCCTAAGCGGAGAGGTAGGAACGGGCAAAACGACGATGCTCGAGTGTTTGAGAGATTACTTAGACTCTCAGCGCGTGGAGTTTGCCTTCATTTTCAATTCACGCCTTACACCCGATCAATTTTTCGAGATGATGGCCTACGACTTCGATCTGCAGTGTGACCGCAAGTCGAAGACAGACGTGCTGTTCGCGCTGAATGCGCTGCTCATCCGGCAGGCGGAGCGTGGCCGCACCTGCGTACTGATTGTGGACGAAGCGCACAACCTGGATTGGGACGTTCTGGAAGAAATCCGCCTGTTGGGTAATTTGGAAAACCGGCAAGGCAAGCTGCTGCAGATTATCCTGTCCGGGCAACCGGAGCTGGACCGCAAACTGGACGCGCCGAATCTGCGTCAATTGAAGCAGCGGATTGTGTTGCGCTGCATGCTGAACCCCCTTACTCCCGAGGAGTGCGACGCCTATATTGGGACTCGTCTGGCGCGCGCGGGCATGCCTCGCCAGAACGTGTTCTCGCCGGAGGTGCTGGAAGAAGTTTACAAGCGCTCGCGTGGCATTCCCCGGCTGATAAACCTGCTTTGCGACAACCTGCTGGTCACCGCGTTCGCCATGGAGCAGCGGTCCACGAGCGTGGAGATGCTGGATGAGGTATGCCAGGATCTGCGGCTGGAATGGCCGGGTAGTAATCGAGACCGGCGCGGACGTTCGCGTTACGGCGTGGGGGAACAGCAGTTCCCGGAAGCCTCCGTCTCACGTTCGCGGCGACTAGACGGCTGGCGGCGGAAACGCAAAATTCGTAACGCTTCGATGTCCCATAACGTATGCTGAAGTGCTAGGGGAGGGTTTCGTGTCGATCCTCAACCGTACTTGGATGGCGGGTGCAGCGGCTGTTATTGGATGCTCGTTCGCCTCCGCGCAAGCTCCAGCAGGAATTCATCCGCGAGCCACGGCGGCCGATTATGCGACATCGCAGACGTCGAAGATCGGCACGTTTGCTGTGTCCGTTATCCCGGCCGATCAAGTAAAGCATATCTTTGCTGTGGATATCAGCAAGACCTACGTGGTATTTGAGGTCGCACTATACCCGTCTCAATCGGCAGCCGCCAATCTCGATCCGACCAGCTTTCTGATCAAGATCGCCAAGAATTCTGAGTTCGTTCGTCCGGTGGATGCGGTCACAATTGCGTCGGTGATGCAGGATAAGAACACGCCCAGGCCGCCGAGCGTCCGCAGCCCCCAGGTGTATACGGAGGCGGGCGTGGGATACGAGAGTGGAACCGATCCGTACACCGGGCGACGGGAGCACGGAACCTACACAGAAGCAGGCGCTGGCGTGGGCACGGGTCCTGTTGACCCCTATTCCTATCCGTCCTACCCGCCACCGGGCGCTTCCCCGCGCGACCGGATGATTCTGGAACGGCAATTGACGGACAAGGCTTTGCCCGCTGGAAATTTCGCCGCGCCGGTCGCCGGATTCCTGTATTTCCAAACGAACTCCCTCAAGAAGTCGAACGGCAAGTATGAATTAGAGTACTTGGGCGGGGCCTTCGGCGACACTCGATTGGAAGTTCCGGCAAAGACTCGATAAGGCATGTCACTGCTTTGTATTGTGGATTTCAACACGTAATCCACAAGATGTAGTGCCGCTGGGCAAAATCTGTATTGACGCAACGTCTAAAATGGGTGTACTGAAGTAATGTCGGATAGAAATGGCCCATGGGACAACTTAGCGTTAGCTTAATCACCAAAGTCAAAGAGCTGCACCGCTCATTGAGAAGAGAAGAGCGTACTGGGGTGTCATTCCCCCGCTTCTTTACTACGAAATTAGAGCCGGGCACGACGCCCTACGATCAGGTCGCATGGGAGTTGCGCACTGCCACTATCGGGAATGACAAAGGTTCTGTTATTTTCGAGCAGCGGGACGTCGAGACCCCTGCCGATTGGTCGCAGACGGCGACGAATATCGTAGCGAGCAAGTATTTCCATGGGCGCATGGGCTCGCCGGAGCGGGAGTCGAGTGTCGCGCAGCTTGTGCATCGCGTGGTGGATAGCATTGCCGATTGGGGTCTGACTGGAAATTATTTCAAGACTCCGCAAGACGGCGAGAATTTCCGTCTCGAACTGGCGCACCTGATGCTGACGCAGAAGGCGTGTTTCAACTCGCCGGTGTGGTTCAACGTTGGGGTGCGTGAATCGCGCGGCTATGGCTTCTATTTCGACGAAGCGGACCAAACTACGAAGAAGCTTCTGCCCGGTGAGAATCATCCGCAATGCTCGGCGTGCTTTATCAATTCGGTGGGCGATACGCTCGAATCAATACTCGATCTGGCCAAGACGGAGGGCATGCTCTTCAAATGGGGCTCGGGCACGGGGACGAATCTCTCGGGCATTCGGGAAGAAAATGCGCATCTGTGGGGCGGAGGCCGGGCTTCCGGTCCGCTCAGTTTCATGAAGGGATTCGATGCGTTCGCGGGCGTCATTAAGTCCGGAGGCAAAACGCGGCGGGCCGCGAAAATGGTGATCCTCAATTCCGATCATCCGGACATTGAGAAGTTCATCTGGTGCAAAGCCAAGGAAGAGAAGAAGGCGCACACGCTGATCGATGCCGGCTATGATGCATCGCTCGACGGCGACGCATACAGCTCCATTTTCTTCCAGAACGCGAACAACTCAGTACGCGCCAGCGACGAATTCATGCAAGCGGTTGTAGCCGATGCCGACTGGTGGACCAAGAATGTTGTATCGGGCGAAAAGAAGACGCGCTACAAGGCACGCGAGTTGATGGGCCAGATCGCCGAAGCCACGCATCAATGCGGCGATCCGGGCATGCAGTTCGACAGCACCATTAATCGCTGGCACACGTCGAAGAAAACCGCCCGCATCAACGCCTCGAATCCCTGCTCGGAATACATGTTCCTGGACGATTCGGCGTGCAATCTAGCATCGCTGAACCTCATGAAGTTCTCCGGGCCGGGCGGCAGCTTCGATGTAGAAGCATTCCGCCATGCAGTCGACACCGTTATCCTCGCGCAGGAGATCCTGGTCGATAACGCCAGCTATCCGACCGAGAAGATCGCGAAGAACTCGCACGATTTTCGTCCGCTGGGACTTGGCTACGCGAATCTTGGCGCGCTGCTGATGTCGCTCGGCATTCCTTACGACAGTGACGAGGGCCGCCATTTCGCGGCCGCGATCACCGCAATTATGTGTGGGCAGGCCTATCTCACCAGCGCTCGCGTCGCCGAGACCGTTGGACCCTGCCCCGGCTATTCCGATAATGAGGAATCGTTCCTCGATGTCATCAAAATGCATTGGAACGCGGTAAGCGGCTTGGACAGCAGGCGCGTTCCAGCGCACATGTATAAAGCCGCCGAAGAGTGCTGGCATCAGGCCTACGAGGCAGGCTCGCGCACCGGGTTCCGCAACGCTCAAGTTACGGTGCTGGCACCGACGGGAACCATCGGCTTCATGATGGATTGCGATACGACCGGCATTGAACCCGATCTCGCGCTGGTCAAGTACAAAAAGCTGGTGGGCGGGGGTGTAATCAAGATTGTTAACAACACCGTTCCGCAAGCGCTTATCAAACTGGGCTATACGCCGGAGCAGACCGAGCAGATTGTCGCGCACATCGATTCGACAGGTACGATTGAGGGCGCGCCGCACCTGAAAGAGGAGCACCTGGCCGTTTTCGATTGCAGCTTCCGCCCGCAGAACGGGGTGCGGTTTATCCATCATATGGGGCACATCCGCATGATGGCCGCGGTGCAACCGTTTATTTCGGGCGCAATTTCGAAAACCATCAACATGCCGGAGGAATCGGCGGTTGAAGATGTGATGGAAGCTTACGTCGAGAGCTGGAAGCTCGGCTTGAAAGCAGTTGCCATCTATCGCGACGGCTCGAAGCGCGTTCAGCCGCTCAGCTCCGGGACAGGCAAGGGCGAAAAGAAAGCTGCGGCCCCTGTTGCTGTGCAGCCGCAGGTCGTGGAGAAAATTGTGTATCGAGCGACCCGCCACAAACTGCCGCCTGAGCGGCAATCCCTCACGCACAAATTTTCCGTGGGAGGACACGAAGGCTACATCACGGTAGGGATGTATGAAGACGGCACGCCGGGCGAAGTATTCATCAGCATGGCGAAGGAAGGTTCGACCATTTCAGGCCTGATGGACACGCTCGCGACATCTATCAGCTATGGCTTGCAATACGGCGTTCCGCTGAAATTTTTCGTGGATAAATTCAGCCACGTTCGTTTCGAGCCGAGCGGCTGGACGGGCAACCCGCAAGTGCCGTACGCGAAGTCGATCATCGATTACATCTTCCGCTGGCTCGGCAGCCGCTTCCTGGGCATCACAGAAGCCAATGAAGCCGGTGAAACGCCCAACCTTCGTCCTACCGAGCCCGAGCCGCAACAGGCGCTGCCGTTCGACACTGGTGACGCCCCGCTCTGCTCGGAATGCGGGAGTATTATGACGCGCAACGGCTCCTGCTACAAATGTGAAAACTGCGGCGGGACGAGCGGCTGTTCGTAACGGTGAAGCTGCTGGTTACAAGCGGCGTTCGCGAAAAAACTCGGCGAGGAGGGCGGTCGCTTCCGGGGCCAGCAGGCCTTCTTCGACCCGTACGCGGTGATTGAGCAGATCCGAATCGGCGAGTGCGAACTTGCTTCGCACTGCGCCGAAACGGAGATCCCGCGCGGCGAACACCAGACGCTCGATTCGCGCCAGCACGAGGGCTCCGGCGCACATCGCACACGGCTCCAGGGTGACGTAAAGCGTGGCTCCGGGCAGGCGATAATTCCGGCGGTTGGCGGCGGCCTGGCGCAGTGCTTCGATTTCGGCGTGCGCTGTGGGATCGCAGGTGGATATCGGGCGGTTCCAGCCCTCTCCAATGACGGCACCTTCGTAAGCTATCACCGCGCCGACAGGAATCTCACCCGCTGCCGCCGCGCGGCGAGCTAGGTCCAGCGCACGCCGCATCCATTCTTCATTGCTTGCTTGAACTGGCGGATTCACCGATTCGTATCCTGTGTTGGCACCCTTCGCCAGAGGCGTTCGCCGATTCTGGTGAAGGAGGACCATCACTTCTACGCTACCCTAGCGAAGAGAAAGCAGATATGTTCCGTTTCGTCTCACTGGCCTTCAAAAACATCCGCCGGAATCCGCTGCGCAGCGTGCTGACTCTGCTCAGCATGGCCGTTTCGCTTTGCCTGCTCGGCGTTCTGATTGCGATGTACCATGCGCTCTACTTCGGCCAGCAAACGCCCGGGCAAGCGCTGCGTCTGGTGGTCAGACATAAAGTGTCGCTGGCGCAACCGATTCCGGTTGCCTATGAGGCCAAGATTCGCCAGGTCGCCGGCGTTAAGGAAGTTTCGGTGTGGAACTGGTTCGGCGGCTCCTATAAAGATGCTCGCGATTTCAAAAATTTCTTCGCCCGGCTCGGCGTGGAACCGGCAGCTTTCCTCAGGATTCGGACGCAATTAAGCATGCCGCAGGACCAGAGGCGCGCTTTCATAACAGAGCGGACCGGTTGCGTAGTGTCGCGCGATCTCGCGCAAAAGCTGGGTTTCAAGATCGGAGACCGGATTACGTTAGTGGGCGATATTTATCCGGTCAATCTCGAATTAAAGGTGGTGGGGATTTTCGACGATCCCGATGCGCAACAGAGCCTCTTTTTTAACTACGATTACCTGCGTGACATGCTGCCGCTGGGGCGCCGCAATTACATCAGCGTGGTAGCGGTGCTGGCCGACAGCCCGGAAGATGTGCCACGCATCGCCAAGACCGTGGACGATATGTTTCGAAACTCCTCGCCACCCACCAAAACGGAATCCGAGCAGCAATTTGCGTTGAGTTTTGTCGGGATGCTGGGGAATGTGAAACTGTTCCTGCTCAGCATCTGCGCCGCCGTCACATTTACCATTCTGCTGGTTTCCGGCAACACGATGGCCATGTCGGTTCGCGAGCGCATTCAGGAAGTCGGCGTATTGAAGACGCTGGGATTCACGACAGGGAAGATTCTCGGCATCATTATCGGAGAGGCGGTTGCCATTTCCGTGCTGGGTGGGCTTGTGGGGCTTGCATTGGCTGCGGTACTGACCATTGGCGTCGGCGCGGCCGCCGCTACTATGCTTCCGCAGCTTCACGGTTTATCGATTACTGCGATGACGGCTTTTTTTTGCATTGGAATCGCTGTTTTCGTCGGGCTGATCAGCTCCTTCATTCCTGCCTGGCAGGCTGCGCGCACCAACATACTGGACTCGCTGCGCTACAGCGGATAGAGAGACTCGCATGGCTATACCTATTGCTTATAACGTTCGCAACCTGGTGGTTCGAAAAACGACAACTTTGATGACCGCGGCGGGAATTGCCATGACGGTCGCGGTTCTGTTAGCGATTCTGGGCTTGGTCTCAGGATTGCGGACGGCGTTTGAAGCCACTGGCGACCCGCTCCAGGTGCTCGTTATGCGCAAGGGCGGAAACGCCGAGCTCACAAGTTTGTTGACGCAGGAGCAATTTCAAATTGTAAAAAGCTTCCCGGGAATCGCGAAGGGATCCGATGGGCAACCGCTTGCCTCGCTCGAAGTGGTTTCCGTTATCAATTTGCCAAGTGTCGATAATCCGGAAGGATCGAACGTAACCGTGCGTGGACTGCCCATGCGCGGGGTTGAAATGCGGCATCTGAAGCTTGCGGCGGGACGATGGTTCCGGCCGGGTGAGCGGGAAGTAACTGTGGGTAAGAACATTGCCAAGCGCTATCCGGCCGCGCAATTGGGGAAACAATTGCGGTTCGGAAAAGGGTACTGGACCGTGGTGGGAGTGATGGATGGCGGCAAGAGCGCGGTTAACAGTGAAATTTTCGGCGAGGGCAACGAGGTCGCTTCCGATTTCAACCGCGCAGACACGTACAGTTCCGCGCTCCTCGAAGCTACCGACGAAGTGACCGCGGCGGCACTGATCAAGTCCCTCGAAAACGACCGCCGCTTGAATGTGACCGTGATGAGCGAGAGAGATTACTACACTTCGCAGACCTCGTCGGCAATCCCCATACAGAGCCTCGGCATATTCGTTTGCATCATCATGGCTGTGGGGAGTTCGTTTGCCGCCATGAACACGATGTATGCGGCAGTGGCGCGCCGTGCAAAAGAAATCGGGACGCTGCGCATTCTGGGGTTTACGCGGGGGAGCATCCTGCTGAGCTTCTTCCTGGAATCGCTGCTGCTTGCGCTGGTTGGCGGCGTGATCGCGTGCCTGGTTGTTCTCCCGCTGAACAATATGACGACGAGCATCGGAAGTTTCATCACATTCAGCGATGTGAGTTTTAATTTCCACATAGGTCCGGACATAATGATCATCGGGCTTGTGTTCTCGCTGCTCGTTGGCGCGGCGGGCGGATTTTTGCCGGCCCGGCAAGCCGCGAGGAAAGAGATCTTGACCGCATTACGCGAGATCTGATACGGATTTTTGCAATGGAAACGGAACTAAAGAGCCTTCGGATCGACCGCGGCGCCAGGCGCTCGCGCGAACCTAAACCAGTGTTCAAACTGGTTGGGATCGCGATCGTGCTGGGTATTGCTGCCATCGCCGCCGTATTCGGTTACGAGAAGCTAAACGCGGCCGTGCCCGTACAGATTGTGCAGGTGCAATCGCCTGTTAGCGCAGGCTCGGCCGGCGAGCAAACGGTGCTGACGGCAACGGGATATATCATTGCCGCGCACAAGATCGAGGTCGCCTCCAAAGTCAACGGCAGAATCGAATGGATCGGCGTGGATAAGGGCGACAAGGTGCGAGCCGGGCAGATCCTGGTGCGGCTGGAAGACGAAGAATATCGCGCGCAAGTGGAGCAGCAGCAGGGGCAGCTTGTAAATTTGCAGGCCAAACTGGCGGAAGACGAGCATGGGTCGAGGCCGCAGGAAATCCAGAAGGCGCGGGCGGATGTCGAGCAAGCCAAGGCGGACTTAGCCGATTCGAAAGTTTCGCTCGACCGGACCAACCAGCTTGTGAAAGAGGGTGTGCTGGCCAAGCAAAGCTTGGATGACGCGAAGGCCAAATACGACGGAGATGTTGCAAAAGTCGCGAGCTTACAGCGAACGCTCGACCTGGCGGTGCTGGGCCCGCGCAAGGAAGAGATCGATCAGGTTCGAGGGCAAATCGAGCAAGCGCGCGGTGCGCTGGCCTACGCGCAAACGCAGCTTGACGATACCGTCATCAAAGCGCCGGTGAGCGGAACGATTCTCGACCGCAATGTGGAAAAAGGCGAATTCATCACCACCGGATTTGTCGGCGACAAGGGGGCCAAGGGCTATATCGTCACGATGGCGGACCTGAACGATTTGCAGGTCGAGTTGGATATCGGTCAAAGCGATTTTCCGAAGCTTGGACCGCGCCAGAAGGGCGTCATTACCACCGATGCCTATCCGGATCGGAAGTATCAAGGTTATATTGTGCAGGTTTCGCCGGAAGCGGATCGCGCTAAGGCAACAGTTCAGGTGAAAGTGCAGGTATTGAAGCCGGACGATTACCTGCGGCCCGACATGAATGCGACGGTATCGTTCTACAACGATGCGAAAACCGAAGCATCCGATGCCGGAAAACGCGTCATTACCGTGCCGCCAGGCGCTGTCCAGAACGGCAGTGTTTTCGTGGTCGTAAACGGACGGGCACGGAGGCGCGCGGTGACCATCTCCGGCAATTCCGATAAGGGCGTACTGATCGCGAGCGGACTGATCGGCGGCGAAGATCTGATCGTCAGTCCCCCGGCAAATTTGAAAGACGGCGAAAAAGTGGAGGAGAAGCAGTAATGCGAAAGGAAAGCGGGATGGACGGAACGATCGTCAGGACGCGCAAATTGAGCAAAGAGTTTCTACGCGACGAATTTCATGTCGTTGCACTCGATGAAGTGGATATCGAAATTCATCGAGGGGATTTTGTCGCGCTGATGGGACCTTCGGGATCGGGAAAATCGACGCTGCTGCATCTCATCGCCGCTATGGACAAGCCGACGGACGGCGACATCGAAGTGCTCGGCGCGAATTTGCGAGAACTCAACGATCGTCAAATTGCCCATTGGCGAAACGAGCATATCGGATTCGTGTTTCAATCGTTCAATTTGCTGCCGGTCTTGACCGCTCTGGAAAATGTCGAGCTTCCGTTGAAGCTGACCCGGCTGAACAAGAAGGAACGTCTGGAGCATGCGGAAACCGCGCTGAAATTAGTCGGCCTCGGCGACCGGCTATCGCATCTGCCGAAGCAACTGTCCGGTGGCCAGGAGCAGCGAGTGGCGATCGCGCGGGCGATTGTGACAGATCCGGATCTGCTGCTGGCTGACGAGCCTACCGGTAATCTGGACGCCGCGTCCGCGGAAGATGTTCTCACCATGCTCACGCGTTTGAACCGCGAGTTCGGAAAGACGGTGGTGATGGTAACGCACGATCCGCATGCGGCGAAATTCGCCAAAACAATTCGCCACCTGGAAAAAGGACAGCTCCTGCCGCTCGGAACGCTGCCAGCGGACTGGGCCTCCGCGATGGCGTCCAGGAATTAATGCCTGAAATGCCGCACGCCGGTAAAGACCATGGTCAAATTCAACAGGTTGGCTGCGGCAATCGCCTCATTGTCCCGAACGGAACCGCCCGGCTGAATCACAGCCGTAATACCGTGCCTGGCCGCTTCTTCGATCCCGTCGGCAAAAGGGAAAAAAGCATCCGACGCGAGCACCGTTCCAGCTAGCGGCAGCAGCGCTTTCATGGCGCCCACCTTCACGCTATCGACGCGGCTCATCTGCCCCGCTCCAACGCTCACCGTCTGCCCCGCCCGCGCGTAGACGATAGCGTTCGATTTCACGTGCTTGCAAACTTTCCATGCAAATAGCAGGGCCTGCATTTCTTCCGCTGTAGGCGCACGTGTTGTCTTCACCTGAAGCGTCGATTTGTCGAGCGCGACAGTATCGGCAGTCTGCGCCAGAATTCCGCCGGAAATCGATTTGAGGACCAACTCCGGTTGGGCTGGCGGCTTCACTTGAATCAAGCGCAGATTCTTCTTACCAGTCAAAATCGATAACGCATCGGCCGAGAAAGCCGGCGCCGCGATTGCCTCGGCAAAAAGTTTGGCGACCTCTGTTGCCGTTTCGCGGTCAAGCTCGCGATTGAAGGCCAGCACACTGCCAAAGGCAGAGATCGGATCGGCTTCGAGCGCCTTTCCATAGGCTTCCGCGAGCGAGGCCTGCTCCGCGCAGCCGCACGGGTTCGTATGCTTAATGATCGCCGCAGCGGGGTTGCCGAATTCTTGAGCGAGCTGCCAGGCTGCGTCCAGATCGACCAGGTTGTTATACGACAATTCCTTTCCATGGAGCTGCCTGGCGCCGGCGATACCCGTTTCGCCGAAGCTGTATAGCGCGGCCTTCTGATGCGGGTTCTCGCCATAGCGCAGCGGTGCAGTGCGTTTCGCTGAAATGCGCAGCGTCGCCGGCAATTCTTCCTCGGGGCCGGTCTCTTGTCCTTCAGCATTAATCCGCGCCAGCCGGCTTGAAACGGCGTGATCGTAAGCGGCCGTATGCGAGAACGCTTCCTGCGCGAGTTTCCAGTGCGTGGCCGCGCTCAATTCGCCGTTTCGTTCCGTCATTTCGGCCAGGATCGGGGCGTATTGGCTGGGCGAAACAATGACGGCTACATCCTGGAAATTCTTCGCCGCAGCGCGAATCATAGTGGGGCCGCCGATATCGATGTTCTCGATCAGCTCTTCGCGGGTGACGTCTGCCTTCTGCGCGTACTTCTCGAATTCGTAGAGATTCACCACCACCATCTGAATGGGCGGAATTTCGTGCTCGACCAGCGAACGCATGTGCTCCGCGTTAGAGCGGATGGCAAGAATGCCGCCCGCAATTCGAGGATGAATGGTCTTGACGCGCCCATCGAGCATTTCCGGAAACCCGGTCACGTCCGCGACTTCACGGACCGGGATGCGATTGTCGCGCAGTAATTTCGCGGTTCCACCAGTCGAAATCAGCTCCACACCTATTTCGCGCAGCTTGTTCGCGAATGCAACAATTCCTGTTTTATCAGTGACGCTCAGCAGCGCCCGTTCGATGCGAGCCATAAGACAACATTTTGCCAGAGCCATAAAATCGGAAGGTGCCTCATTACTGCACTCTCATTCCTGGCGATGGCATTGGCCCGGAAGTGGCGCATGCCGCGGTTCGCGCCGTCGACGCTACTGGAGTAGATATCTGCTGGCGCCGCGCCGAGCTCAACGAAGCGATCATTCTCGAATCGGGGAAAACGCTGCCACAGTATCTTCTTGATTCGCTGAATGAGACGCGAGTGGGTCTCAAAGGGCCGGTCACCACGCCCATCGCAAGCGGATTTCAGAGTGTAAACGTCGCGCTGCGAAAAGCGCTGGATCTGTTCGCAAATGTCAGGCCCGTGAAGACGTTGCCCGGCATCAAAACGCGCTTTTCGGACGTAAAGATCGATATGGTGATTTTCCGCGAAAACACGGAAGACCTCTATTCCGGGCTGGAACAGGAGGTCGTCAAAGATGTCGTCACCAGCCTGAAAGTCATCACGCGCACGGCTTCGGAGCGCATCGCGCGCTATGCCTTCGAATATGCGCGGAAGAATCGGCGCAAGCAGGTGACGGCCATTCACAAGGCGAATATCATGAAGCTGTCCGATGGGCTCTTTTTACGCTGCTGCCGCGAAACGGCAGCGCAGTTTCCCGAGCTTCAATACAAAGAGCTGATTGTCGATAATGCGTCCATGCAGCTCGTTATGCGGCCGGAGACGTTCGACATTCTGCTATTGCCAAATCTTTATGGCGATATCGTTTCCGATCTCGCAGCGGGCTTAGTAGGCGGCTTGGGGATCGTTCCCGGCGCCAACATGGGCGAAACCCACGCGGTCTTCGAAGCGGTGCATGGCAGCGCTCCCGATATCGCGGGACAAGGCAAGGCCAACCCGACCGCCCTCATGTTATCGGCAGGGATGCTGCTGCTGCATTTGGGCGAAACGGATGCGGCCCACAAGCTGCAAAGCGCAGTGGAAGCCGTCTATCGGGAAGGCAAGCACCTTACCGGCGATGCCGGAGGCGCCGCCTCCACCGAAGAGTTCACCGAAGCGGTTGAGAAGGAAATTAAAAGCTAATTCAAGCCGTGCTTGCCTAAGAACGCAATCAAATCGACGATGCGATTCGAATAGCCCCACTCGTTGTCATACCAGGAGACAACCTTCACCAGATTGCCGTCCAGCACTTTCGTCAGCTCCGCGTCGACGATTGAGCTGTTGGGATTGTGCAGCAGGTCGCTTGAAACCACCGGATCTTCGGTATAGGCAAGAATACCTTTGAGCGGCCCTCCGGCGGCTTGCTTTAACGCCGAATTCACCTGTTGCGTTGTGGTCTGCTTTTTCGTCACGGCGACGAAATCCACCACCGACACGTTCGGCGTGGGCACGCGCATGGAGTAGCCGTCCAGTTTGCCTTTCAACTCGGGAACCACCAAGCCGATGGCCTTGGCCGCGCCGGTCGAAGTTGGAATCATGTTGAGGGCCGCAGCACGAGCGCGGCGCAGATCCTTATGCGGAAAATCAAGCACATTCTGATCGTTGGTGTAGCTGTGGATGGTGGTCATCGTGCCCTTTTCGATCCCAAAGGAGTCCTGCAGCACTTTGACCAGCGGGGCCAGACAATTCGTAGTACACGAGGCGTTCGAAATAATGTTGTGTTTGGCGGGATCGTACATCTGGTCGTTCACACCGAGCACGATTGTCACGTCTTCGTTCTTGGCCGGAGCCGAAATGATAACCTTTTTCACCGATCCGCGTAAGTGCTTCTTGGCATCGTTGGCATCCGTGAAGCGTCCGGTCGATTCGACCACGACCTGCACGCCCAAACCAGCCCAATCGATTTCCGCGGGATCTTTGATGGCGAAAATTTTGATCTTCCGGCCCCCGACGCGAACGCTATCGCCGTCCGCCTTGATCTCCTCCGGCAAGTGACCGAGTATCGAGTCGTATTTCAGCAGATGCGCCAGCGTGGCGGTGTCCGTCAAATCGTTGGCGGCAACAAACTCAATGTCTGGATTGTGCAGTCCCGCCCGGACGACATTTCGCCCGATACGGCCGAAGCCGTTAATACCTACCTTAATTGGCATACTTTTTATTTTACGGGCGCGGGTAAAAACATCCCGCGAAATGGGTCGCCTCTAGCGGGGCGTCGGCAGCGGCGGCGCCGTCCGGCCGCCCACGTTCGCGTACGAATTTTCGATCTTGACCACCTTGCCTTCATCGAAGGTGACGAAGATCATCTTGCCGGGCGGGTCGCCGTAGATCCAGTCTTCAATCTCATCGCCGTCCGCATTCATCTCGCGGCTCTTGTTGCGCGGCTTGCCAAGCGCCAGCAGCACCTGGTCCTTATCCATTCCCGTAATGGCCCGCTGCTCCTTGATTGCTTTCTGGACCGGCGCGGGCAATTTATCCATGTACAGCGCGGCTGCGGAGTGCTTTTCGAAATCGAAGATGGGCGAGAGCATCTGCCGTATGTCGGCGGATTTCAAAGAGGGAACGCCGCCGGGGAAAACGATCGCGAGGTGCGAACCATTGGCGGTTTGGGCGTTTTGATTCACCGGCACTTGCGACATTGTGCCACCCATCCCAGCCTGGACGTGGTCATACCAATGGCCGCCCTTGGTGCCGCCATTGATCTCGAGCACGATTTTCTTCGATTCGATTTGGACTCGCGTGATCTGAACTTCATCGCCAAGGCGGGCGGCGGGACCGTTGTCGCGCATCACCTCCTCCCAGTCGGCTTTGTCGTAGGTTCCGTCGCTGTGAATCACGAGCGGCTTCTTGGCGCGCGGCAGTGAAACTTTCATGGTGGCGAATTCGGCGTTAAGACTGCGCTCTATCTCCATTCGCTCATCAAAGCTCAAGTTACCGGCTCGCAGACTGGGGGCGAGCACAATCAGAAGAGCGGCCATTACCAGCGGCGCTATAACGGCTCGTTGAGGTTGTGCGCGATGGCTGCTACCTGAGGGCGGATAGGCGCACGCGCCAAAGCGAAGAACAGTGCGATGGCAAAGATGGTAGTCAGCAGCCCGCCTTCCGGCCCATAATTCCCGCCGCTCCACAAAGGCGTGAGATCCCATCGGTAAAAGTACCTCGTAACCTCGATTGTAAGCCCGCTGAGATTGACCCCGAACAGCGGCAGGACGGCATTCCAACCATAATGCAGACCGATAGGGAGCCAGAGATCGTGGCTGCGCAAAAATGCATAGCCGAGCAGAATGCCCCAGAGGATGGTATTGGCGACGCCGAGCGGAGAGGCATATGGATTTGAGGAATGCGCCAAGCCGAAAATGACCCCGACGGGCAAGACCGTCGCGAAGGGTCCTAATTTTTGTACCAGGAGCTGAAAAGCGTAGCCGCGGAAGATCATCTCTTCTCCGAAGGCCGCCAATAGCAGCGCCACTAAATAAAACACCAGACCCGGCCATGTGAATTCGGATTTTTGGCGCGCCACGAGATGCCCTGTCCCGGCGAGCAAGGGAGCGGCCAACATCAGCGCCGCCGCTCCGCCGCCGAACAGCAGGCCGAGTGCGAAATTGCAGCTCGAAGCGCGGCCTCCACGTAGCCCTATGTCGAGAAGCGGCCTGCGGTCGAAGATCCGCATCGTGAGTAGGTTGGCAAGCAGGCCGGTTGCGCAGAGCCCGATAGTACCGGCCACGACGACACCGAAAAGGAGGAAAATTGGAGCGAGCAGACGCAGGCCGATGACGACGGTCGCCACAAAGAACGCAACCCGGATCACGATGCCGATGCGGGTGTCCGGCTGGGTGGGTGGGATAGTGGGATCTTGCGGATCCGTTGAAGAAGGCATCAAGAGCTTTCCGGAAATTGCGCACGTGCCTAGTACTTCCGGCGCAAGCTATCCAGAAGTACTAAATCTAATCCTAACTTTCGGCTGGGACAAACCGGCTCACCTTAGAGGCGTGGGAGTCCGATGAGGAGCATATGAACGAACGGCGAATTGATAATAGGCTACTATGCGCGGAACTGGTGGAAGTGATCTGGAAGGATGATGCGGGACGCACGCGCAGGTGCGTAGCGAACCTGGAAGACATTTCACTTTCGGGAATCTGCCTTCAGGTAGAGAAGCAAATTGCTTCCGGCACCGCAATTACGATGTCTTATGGAGATGGCGAACTGGTAGGAATTGTTCGTTATTGTGTATTTCGGGATATCGGATTCTTTCTGGGGATTCAATTGGAGGACGGCTGCCGCTGGTCTACGCAGCACTTCAAACCCGAGCATCTGCTAGATCCTCGCGAGTTGCTGGATCGCGCGATGCTGCGGCACGAATCGAGCCCCCAGAGCGCCGTAGTTTGATCCGCGGGGCGCGGGGAAGTAAAATTCATAGACGGACGGGCTCTGCCCCGTATGGTCAAGAGCAAGGAACAACCTCCTCCAAGGGGCGTTTACGCAGCCTTGGCTACACCAAGGAGCTCAGGCTCTACGGAAGCCAGCGCCGCAGTTTTGCTGGATTATCTGGAAACGGTTGTTCGCACCGGCGTAGAGGGTCTGGTGCTGTTCGGTTCGACGGGCGAGTTCATTCACTTCGACGTCGCCGAACGCATGCGGGTATTGACGCTGGCGATCCGGCGCAGCCGCGTGCCCGTTCTGGTGAACGTTTCGCATTCGACGCTTGCAGGAGCTGTCGATCTGGCCGAAAACGCGGTGAACGCGGGGGCCGCGGGCGTTTTGCTGATGCCGCCCTATTTCTACCATTACACGGACGCTCAGATCGCTGAGTTCTATCAACTCTTCGCCATCTCGATGCGCGACAGAATTCCGATTTATCTATATAATCTTCCTGCCTTTACAAATGCAATTTCTGCCGAACTCGCTAGCCGTCTACTAGAGTCGCGAGCGTTCGCGGGCATTAAAGATTCAAGCGGCGACCGGCAGCTCTTCACCACGCTCAAAGATCTGCGCGAAGCGGTGCCGTTTACGCTGCTTGTCGGGAGCGAGTCTCTTTACCTGGAGTGCCGCTTAGCGGGTGCCGACGGAATCGTCTCCGGCGTGGCGGCCGCGATTCCGGAGTTGATCGTCGCCATAGACCGGGCGCTCCGAGTGAACGACGGCGAGCGGGCGCTGCAGCTCAATCGGCATCTCGAGGAGTTCGTCGGCTGGGTCGATCGATTCCCCGCGAGCATTGCGATCAAGCAAGCGGCCGTAGCGCGGGGCTGGAATCTCAATCACTTCGCCTTTCCGTTTGACGAAGACACGCAAGCCGATCTCGCTGCTTTTCATCACTGGCTGCATACCTGGCTGCCGCCGATTCTGAGCGATTGCCAGGAACAGACCGCCGCGAGAGCGTAGGATACAGACAAGTGGATCCCGAACAGTTTCGCAAGGCGGCGCACCAGCACGCCGATTGGATTGCAGATTACCTGGAGCGTGTGCGCGAGTTCCCGGTGACAACGGCGCTCCAGCCTGGAGAACTGGTTGCGAAGCTGCCGAAAACAGCGCCCGAAAACGGCGAGCCGATGGAGGAAATCTTTCAAGATTTTCAGTCCGTCGTATTCCCGGCGCTGACGCTTTGGAACCATCCGCGTTTTTTTGCATACTTTTCCGTTTCGTCTGCGCCGCCGTCCATGCTTGCAGATTTTTTAGCGGCTGCCGTAAACGTGAACGCGATGCTTTGGAAATCGTCTCCAGGCGCAACGGAACTGGAACAAGTCACGTTAGGCTGGCTGCGGGAATGGTTGTCGCTGGACGAGAGTTTTTTCGGCGTCATTTACGACACCGCGTCGGTGGGGGTCATGCAGGCGATCGGCGCCGCTCGCGAATGGATCGACCCGGAATCGCGCGTGAAAGGCATGCGAAATCCGCTGACGGTTTACGTTTCCGAGCACACGCACTCTTCGGCGGAAAAGGCGGCGATCACGTTGGGGTTCGGGCAAGAGAACGTACGCCGCATACCGGTTGACCGTGAATTTCGTATGCAGCCCGATCTGCTTCGGCAAAAGATTGAGGCCGATATCGCCGCTGGCAAGCGCCCGTGCTGCATCGTTGCCTCAATTGGGTCCACTTCCACCAGCGCAGTAGAGCCGATTCCCGCGATTGCCGATATCGCGGAGCGCTACGGAGTTTGGTTACATGTGGATGCAGCCTACGGCGGGCCAGCCGCGGTGCTTCCCGAAATGCGCCACATCCTGGACGGAGTAGAGCGCGCGCATTCGCTGATCCTCAATCCGCACAAATGGCTGTACGTTTCCATCGATTGCAGCGTGCTCTATACGCGCTATCCGGAGATTCTTCGCCGCGCGTCTTCGCTCAGCGCCGAGTATCTGCGGACCAGCGAAGACGATCGTGTCGTGAATTACATGGATTACGGCGTGCAACTCGGACGGCGCTTCCGGGCACTCAAGCTGTGGTATGTTTTCCGCTATTACGGCCGGCAAGGGATCATGGCCATGCTGCGCGACGCGCTTCGCCTGGGGCAGTTGCTTAAGGGGCTGGTCGAGCAAGATGAGAACTTCGAGCTCTCCGCGCCCGTGCCGTTTTCGCTCGTCTGCTTCCGGTACCGCGGCGAGGACGAATTCAATCAACGCCTGCTAGCTGAAATCAACGCGAGCGGGAAGGCTTTTCTTTCGCACACGGTCTTGAATGGCAGATTCGTTCTGCGCTTTGCGATCGGCAATTTTCAAACCACCGAACACGACGTTCGCGAAACATGGGACTTGATTCGCAAAACGGCCCGGCAGCTCGCCGCCATGCCAGAAGCGGCGACGGCCAGCCGCTGAATGGAGGCTGGCGGAATGGAGGAGCGGCTTCAGACCACAGTTTGCGGCATTCGGCTGAGAAATCCCGTCTTGGCCGCTTCCGGAACATTCGGCTATGGGATCGAATTCGAGCGGCTGGTGGACCTGAACACGCTCGGCGGAATCATCACAAAAGGCCTCTCGCGCCAACCGATCGCCGGCAACCCAGCGCCGCGTCTCTGGCACACCGAAGGCGGAATGATCAATTCCGTCGGGCTTCAGAATGTCGGCGTTGCTGCATTTATTGAAGAAAAGCTCCCCGGGCTTCGCCGCTACTCCCTCCCCGTATTCGCAAATGTTTTCGGATATTGCGAAGAGGATTACCTGGAGGTGCTTCACGCCTTAGAAGATGCCGCGGGAATTGCCGGCTATGAATTGAATGTATCGTGCCCAAATACGGAACAAGGCGGCATGTTTTTTTCAAGCGACCCGACGCTGCTGGCGCATTTGGTGACGCGGGCCCGCAAGATCGCTCGCCGTCCGCTGATCGTGAAGCTTTCACCGAATGTGGCGCGCATTGAGCCGTTCGCCATGGCGGCGCAAGATTCGGGAGCGGACGCGATCTCGCTGGTGAACACGTTTGTATCGCTCGCAATCGATATCGACCGGCGTACAGCGGCTATCGGCGCCGGATTCGGCGGCCTCTCCGGGCCGGCCATCAAACCGTTGGCGCTGCGCCTTGTCTACGAGGCGGCGCAGGCCGTGAGGATTCCGGTCATTGGCATGGGCGGTATTGCGAGCGGTGAAGATGCCGCGGAGTTCCTGATGGCGGGCGCTCGGGCCGTTCAGGTGGGCACTGCGACTTTCGTGGATCCGCGCGCGCCCGCTCAGATTGCCCGGCAGCTAGGAAAAGTTCTTCGACGGCTGGGCGTCCGGAGTGTCGACGAACTTTGCGGCTCGCTGAGTCTGCCACGCACCGATTCACGAGCAGCTTTGGAAGCTCGCATTGCAAAATAGAGCAATGAAAGAGATCATCCAGGCGCCCAAGGCGCCCAAAGCGGCGGGCCCCTATTCCACCGCGGTTCGGCAAAATGGATTTATTTTTTTGAGCGGGCAGATACCGCTCGACCCTGCGACGGGCCAGCTTGTCAGCGGACAGATCGAGGAACAAACCGCGCGTGTGCTGGAAAACCTGAAAGCGGTGCTCGAAGGAGCCGGCCTGTCGTTAAAAGACGTAGTAAAGACGACTGTGTTTCTCAAGGACATGAGCAACTTCGCGCGCATGAATGAAACCTATGGGAAATATTTCGAAACGAATCCGCCGGCGCGTTCCACGGTAGAGGTAGCGCGCCTGCCCCGCGACGTGCAAGTCGAAATTGAAGCGATTGCGGCGGAAGCCAGGGCGTAACCGGCGCTACTTCGGTGACGCGGCCCAATAGGCGCGATGGCCAATATAGTCGGGATCGGGCAGATTGCCCAGAATGATGCGGCGCAGCTTTAGAATGTCGACCTCGCCCTGCTCCCGGTAGAGGATCTTGCCGCCGGGCGCGAGCAGAACCGTGTAGGGCACACCCGATTCCCATTGGGGATCGAACGCTTTTTGCATCTCGTCCGTATCGGTGGATCCGAAGAGCAGATTGCGGCTGGATGCGTGCAGTTTTTGCAGGTATTCGATCACGCCCGGCTTCTCATCAGGCATGTTGGCCGAAACGGTTACGAAATCGAAATCGCGCAGGCGATACATGCGCCAGGTCGTTTCGAGGTCCGGAAGCTCATGAACACAGGGGCCGCACCAGGTGGCCCAAAAATCGACGAGCAGCACTTTGCCGGTAGGGTTGGAGCGAAGTTTTTTCAAATCGTCCGCTGAAGCGAGATCGAGCGCGACAGGCTCGGCTTCAATCTTCTTCATCTCTTCGAGACGGCCGGCTTCCTTCGAAATCCATTTCGTAGAGCAGCCGAAAACGCCGGTGTGCGGGACCGGAACAGGCTTGCCGGCAAGCAGCGCCTCGATCGCGTTGCGCGCGTCCTGCGTCTTGACCAGGTTTTCGCGCTGGCTGTTATCGATGCGTCCTTCGAAGCGCAGCTTGCGCTCGCGATCGAAGATGAACACGTGCGGTGTCGCTTTAGGCCCATAGGCCCGTGCCACCGATTGCGTGTCGCCATCGTAGAGATATGGGAAATCGAAATGCCGATAGGCGGCTCGGATCTTCATCTCGTCCAGACTGTCGCTTACGTCGGTGTAGCCGAGCTCGTCCAACCGGATCGCGTTCGGATTATTGGGCTGAATCGCGACCAGCGCGACGCCTTTATCGCGGTAATCGTCGTTCAGTTTCTTGATGCGGCTCTCGTAGAGCTGCGCCGTTGGGCAATGATCGCACGTAAAAACGATGACCAGAATCTTGCTGGCCGCATAGTCGCTCAGCTTGTGGATCTTCCCATCGATGCCGGGCAGCGAAAAATCGGGCGCCGGCGAGCCGAGCGCGAGAGTGGGATGAGGCTCATCGGCAAACGCAGCAAACGAGAGGAGCAAGAAAACCAGAAACCGCCACATGACCACGAGCTTAGCGTAAGTTTTGATCTATACTGCGGAAGTATCGAAGGAGGAAATATGGAATCCATGAAAGCTGAAGAAGCGGCGCGTTACCTGCAGCTCACCTTGCCGGCGCTCGAGCAAGAACACAAGTTCACCACAAGAGTGATCGAAGCCGTACCGGCAGAAAAGGGCAGCTATTGCCCCGAGCCGTGTTCCAGGACGGCTTTCGATCTGGCCTGGCACATCGCCGCAACGGACTGTATGTTTCTCGATGCAGCGTCTTCGGCGCAATTCGATTTCAGCAAAAGCAAACGTCCGGAATCCATTAAGAATCCGGCCGACGTCGCTAAATGGTATGCGGAAGCGTGGCAAGATAGCTTCAAGCGTCTAGCGCAAACGCCGGGAGAGCAACTTGCGAAAGTGGTCGATTTCCGCGGCCTGATGAAGATTCCGGCGGTATTGTGCGCGCGCCTGGGCATACACCACACCATCCACCACCGTGGCCAACTGACGGTCTATCTACGGCCGATGGGCGCGAAGGTGCCATCCATTTATGGCGAAAGCTACGACGACGCTCAGGCGCGAAAAGCGGCGCAAGCTTCCACCGCGTAACTCGTCCGGCGAAACGGCTGATTTCAACAACGTTACTATCGGACGAGTTCCGCTCGCGAGCAAAGGACGTAAAGCCGCTTGCGCCAGTGTTTCATTTTCGTAGCCGCCTTCCTAACGGCTTTCTCACAGCTCGCGTTTGCGCAAAACGCACAGCCGCCTTCACGGCCCATTCCTTTGCGCGTCGAGACCACGCTGGTGGTCATACCGGTGTCCGTCACGGACGCATCGAATCGTTTCGTGCTGGGTCTGGAAAAGCAGAATTTCTCGCTGCTCGAGGACGGCGTGGTTCAGAAGGTAAAACAATTCGCGGGTGAAGATGCGCCGCTGTCAATCGGCTTGCTGGTGGATGTCAGCGGCAGTATGGGAACGAAGCTTGAGACCTCGCGTCAGGCTGTAGCGGAGTTCCTGAAGACGATGGACACGCACGATGAGGCGTTTCTGATCGAGTTTAGCGATCGCGCAAAACTGGTGGCCGGCTTTACGGACCAAGCGCAGGAGATCGATGAGAAATTGACATCGGCCGAGCCGGAGGGTTTGACCGCGCTACTGGATGCGGTGTCGCTTGGAATCGACGAGATGAAAAAATCCAAGAACCCGCGTAAAGCGCTGCTCATCGTCTCCGACGGAGGCGACAACAACAGCCAATACACGAGCACCCAGATTAAAGACCTGGTGCGCGAGGCGGATGTGCAGATCTATGCAATGGGCGTCTTCGAGCAGTTCCCGTTTGCCGGGCTGACCTCCGCCGAACTTTCCGGACCGCGCCTATTGCAGGAAATCGCGCAGCAAACCGGCGGACGCGCATTCCCGGCGCGCAGCTTTAGCGCGCTGCCGGCCATCGCACGCCAGATTGGAATCGAGTTGCGCAACCAATATGTGCTGGCCTATTCGCCATCGAACGAAGAGAAAAACGGGAAGTACCGCAAAGTGCAAGTGAAACTGAACCCGCCGGCGGGGCTGAGCGATCTGAAGGCGCGTTGGCGCCTGGGCTATTACGCGCCAAATCAATGATTGGATGAGGCGGCGCATTTCCGCCAGATCAAGTAGAGGCTTATCGGCGCCCGATAGCGCGCGCAGGCGCAGCCATTGGATGCGGCATCACAGCGGGACGCGCGTAGGTAGGACGCGCAACGCTAGACGGCATTGGCCTGTACGCAGGCAGGGGCCGGTAAGCAGGCATCGCCCTGTAAGCAGGGGTGGGCCGGTAAGAGGGAAAGGCCAAGCGCTGCGATGGCGTATGAGAAATTCCATTCCAAGTTGAGCGCGTGCCGCTCCAACCCGGATGGGTGCTGCGCCAGGTTGCACGCGTGCCGGTCCAGTTTGGTGCAGTGCCGGAGCCGGTCGCATGCGGCCAGCGTGACTGTCCCGACCGGTAATAGGGACGAACCAGCACAAACACTGGGAAAACCGTATACGGCATGTAGGGAAAACCGGCCGCGTACGGACCGAACGGGTTGAACAATGCGCTGCCAACCGGATAGCTGTAATCGGGCGCCGGATAACTGGGGATTCCCGGGACTCCGATTCCGGGCGCAGGCAATCCATAGTTCGGAAGGGGTCCGGCGAGCGCATTCGGGTCCGCATCCTGATCGGCCGGATCGCCGCCACTTTGTGCCGCCAGTTGATTTTCGGCCGAAATCTGGTTGCTGCGTTCTCTCGCCCAATCGTAAAACTCGTCTTCGGTGCCGGCGTCGAGCTTCCTGGTTGTGAGATCGAGCGTCAAAAAGAAAAGATGCGAATCGTCGATGGTCGAAGTCTTTCCATCGTGGGCGATTTCGGCCTCCCCGCTATAGGCCTGAACGGTTGCAGTTTCGAAATCCAGACGGTATACGCCTTGCTTTGGAAAGCGGATCTCTGAATCTTTGTACTGGATCACGACATGATTGTCCGCCAGCGCATCAAGCGAATCGACAATGAGCGAACCCTGCAGAAAATCGAGGCGGGTATCGGTGAGCGCGCCGGAGCGCATGCGAATCGCGCTGTTTTCGTCCATGCGAAGGAACACGCCGGGCGTAAGGAGAATTTCCGCGCGGCCCTTTTCGGTGCGCAAGGTCGATCCGTCCTTAATGCTCGGAAAGCTGCCGAATTTGTGATCGAGAGGCTGGTCGTCGAGTAAGACGGAGCCTTCCGAAAAATGAACGACGCCGGAATGCGCGGAAATCACGGCTTGCGCGGAGGCGTGCAACCCCATGAAGAACGCCGCAGCGAAAGGAACCAGCACTCGCAGAGGGCGCATGTAAGGAACCCCTTTGCCAAGATTCTACTCCTATTGAAAGCAGACGTACGGAGGCGCCTGGATGTAGAGTATAGAATGGCCGTAATCCCCTAGGAGCACCGTGCCGTGTCTATGAGCATTGCCGATCAAGGCGCACCCGCGTCGAATCCGCCGCGACGCACTTCGACAGCGGTGCGGTTGTCTCCGCAATTCGTAAACAGATTGTGCGCGCGTATCAAGTCCGGGCTCGAAGGGCAGGAAATGGCGGGGCTGCTGTTCGGAATAGCAGGTGAAAGCCTCGCTATCGTGCAGGCTTTCAAATCGTTCTCCGCTTCGCAATCGGATGAACCGGGAGCGACTGAAGGCGAGCGGCGACAGCGATTTTTCAAACAAGCCTCGGCGGCGGCGCAAACGGATCCCGAAGTCTCGGCACTGGAGTTGATCGGCTGGTACTCGATGCGGGACGCGGGAGGTCTGCACGCGAGCGACGTGGCGTTTCATAACGCGCATTTCGCGCGGCCCAACGATGCTGCGCTCATCCTGAAACGGGAAGCGCCGGGCGTAGCCCTGCTGGAACTGTATACGAAGGCGGAGGATGCGCCAATGTCGGCGGAAGCTCATCGTTGGGGAGCCGTTCGGCTGCCGCTGGATGCGCCTGTTATCGGCTTGGTGGAAGTTGCGATGCACAGGGCCGGCGAAGAGCTGAGGCGTTTAGAAGGGCCGGACTCGCTGGACCGCGTGCTCGCCAGAGGCGACCGCAAGAGCAAATTACGGACCCGGATTCCGCTTTCCATTCTGCGCTCCAGGCAAACGGGAGCCGAAGAAAACAAGACGGCGACCGATACCGTCGAGTCTCCGGCGCGCGCTCAGATCATACGCCGCCAACGCGCTATGGTTCCGGAACAGCGAGCGGTTTCCGAACCCACCGCGATGATGCGGATCAACGCGGGACAGCCACCGGCAGTTCCCGCACTGTTTCGTCCGGAGCCGAGGCGCCGCTGGATGCCTTGGATTTTTTCTGTGATTCTTTGCGCGTTGACCGCGGGCATAACATTCGCATTTTTAGTGCTGCACGGGCTAGATTCGGGAAGCGGCACACCACGGTTTTTGCAAGGCTTGCTCCCGGACGCCGGATTGCAGTTGCGGGCAGAGGGGCAAGGAGACCGGCTCCTGCTGAGCTGGAACAGGCGGAACGCAGTTGTACGTACTGCAGCCGATGGCGTTCTGCACATCGACGATGGCGCACAGCATCGCGATGTGCGCCTGGATGCGGGTCAAATGGAGAACGGGCTAGTGCTCTACCGTCCCGGCTCGAACGATGTCACTTTCCGGCTGGAGGTCCACAGCCAGCAAGGCTCCACAATAGCCGCAACTGTTCGAGTGCTGGACGGATCTCGACGCGAGCCGATCGATTTGAGCCGCCCTCTTCAAGCAAGTGCGGCCGGCCCAGCAAGCGCGGCACCGGCGCCCGTTGAACACAGCGCCAAGCCTACGCGGAAGCCCAATGCGGAATCGTCGCCACAGGCGAACGCCCCACCGGAGCGCGCCGACTCGGCGGCCAACCGGGTACAGAACGCGACAGACATTTCGGTGGTCGCGCTTCCTGCGCAACCAGACGCTGCACGGCCCACAAGCGTCGCGGGCGCGCCGGATATAACGCCGGGCACGCCGCCGATCTTAGTACAGGCGGGCAGTAACAGCACGCCGAGCCAGACCGCCTCGACCGGGGCTTCGATAAGCGGCAGCGCCCCGGTGCTCAATGCAGCACCAAGTGTTCCGCTGGACTCGGCGGCCAGCCAGACAGCTTCTCCTTTGCCCTTGGCCAGTGCCGATTTTCCGCCAGCAGTTTCACCCCCCGCCGACGAGAATTCGAAGCCGTCGAATACTGTGCCATCAAAGGCGCCCCAGAGTACGGCGGCAATCCCGGTGGTCGTAACACCCGCGAAGAGCCAGGCGACGGTACAGCCGCCGCCGCTTCCCGCGACGTTAGTCCCGCCGCGTCCGCTCCGGCAAGTCTTACCGGATATCCGGGAGATTGCACCGATCCTGATGCAGGTTAATCCGCGAGTCGAAGTGGAGGTGGAGATTGATGCCAAGGGCCGTGTTACCGGGGCTCGCATAATCAGCCACGGAAAGAAAATCAAACAAGTTCTGGCGGGAGCCGCTCTTTCGGCGGCTCGACAGTGGATCTTCGAACCGGCAAAGCTTCACGGCCAAGCCGTCCCGAGTACGCACGTCATCGTGTTCGAATTCCAGAGCGAATAACGGAGACCGGCCTCAAGTCGTCTTTTTATCGAACACCAGGTCTTCGGATTTATCCTCCGGCTCGATGTGACTGAACTCCACCTTCAGGTTAGTTTTGTCGGGTGATAGTTGCAGTTTCCATTGCGTCACCGAATCTTCCTTGGGGCCGTCGGTTTTCAGAACGACCAGCGCCGTCCCGTCGTACCACAAAGATACTTTCGCCTTGTGCCCGCCTTCGTCGAAATCACACGTGCCACCCCCAGCTTGACAGGTGAACCGGGAAGTGATTTCCTTTCCATCCCGGCCGCGCACGACCCTGGTGAAGCTGATTTTTCCGGAGCTGTCCTGAATCGTGAGCGAGACATTCGATCCCTCAGCGGCGGGACTTTTCGCGCCATCGAGCTGCCAGGTACCGGTGAAATCGGGCGGCCCGTCGTCACTGGCGAAAAAAGGTGAGGCAAAAAGAGGTGCGGCCAGCAAGGCCAGCACCATCGGAAAACAGCGCATGCGAACCTCCTGTGCGACCCTCCGCAAGCGGCGGGCCGGAAATGTTTACAGTGTTTCTAATTCTATACCCTAAAAGGTTGGACGTTCAGCTAGACGCGGTGTACCGGTTTGTGCGGCCGATATTCGCTGCGCCAGAGCAATCAGGAGTCGCGCCACTTAATGTTGCAGCCGATGCTAGGATTCTGATTTACGTCCACGGGACGGTCGTTCAGCAGCGCATCGATGGCGGCGCGCAGATCGCGGCCGGTCACGGGAATGATATTGCCCGGACGGCTGCTATCCAGTTGACCTCGATATGCCAGCCGCCGGTCCTGGTTGAAGACGAAAAAATCCGGCGTACAGGTGGCGCTGTACGCTTTAGCCACTTGCTGAGTCTCGTCGTAGCAGAACGGGAAATTAAAACCGAGCTCGACCGCCATTTCACGCAGACTTTCCGGTGCGTCGTCCGGATAAACGCTCGCGTCATTGGATGAAATAGCGACGATGCCAACCGGCTGCGCGGCATAATCGTTTCCGAGCTGCGCGAGCTCCCGCTGAACGTGCTTCACAAAAGGACAATGCCGGCAGATAAACATAACCAGCAGAACCTTCTTGCCCTTAAAGCTCCGCAGACCAATAGTGCGGCCCGAAACGACATCGGGCAATTCAAAAGCGGGAGCGGGCGTGTCGAGCGCCAGCATGCTCGATTCTGTGCGTGCCATATGTGTTCAACGTAGCAGGCCAGGCGAGTGCGGAACTTTCTGCCGGAATCGCTACGGTTCGGCGTATCATCTCCTTCATATGGAAATGGAAAAGCCGACCTTCGATCCGGGGCTGACACAGCAGTACGCAGGCGTTCTCAACCGCGCCATCAATAAAGACGGGCAATTCAATGTGCGCCGCAGTGGAGTCACTTGGCGCGACGCTCATCCTTATCTGTTTCTGATAAACGTGCCGTGGACGGCTTTCATCGCACTCGTGACGGCGGCGTTCATCGTCGCCAACCTGCTATTCGCCGCGGTCTACATGGCGATCGGAATCGACCACATCAAAGGCACGGAAGCGCCAACCGAATGGCTGCGATTCATATATGCGTTTTTCTTCAGCGCCCATACCTTGACCACGGTTGGCTACGGGAACATGTATCCAATGGGGGTGGCGGCAAACACGGTTGCCGCGATTGAATCGCTTGCCGGTTTACTGGCCTTTGCCCTCGCGACTGGTCTACTGTTCGGCCGCTTCTCACGGCCGTCCGCGCGCATCGGATTCAGCAGAAACATGTTGGTCGCTCCTTACCTCGACGGCACCAGCCTGCAGTTTCGCATCGTAAACCGGCGATCCAATAATTTGATCGACCTGGAGGCCCGGCTTCTGCTCATGACCGTCGAGTTCATCGGCGAACGCCTGCAGCGCCGATACGCGAGGCTGGAACTGGAGAGAAATCAAGTTCAATTCTTCCCCTTGACGTGGACGGTGGTCCATCCAATCGACGAGAAGAGCCCTTTCTTCGGCAAAACTCCGGAAGACCTGGCCCGATTGCAAGCGGAAGTGATGATCATGATAAGAGCATTCGACGAGACCTTCGGACAAACAGTGCATGCGCGCTACTCGTATCGATATGACGAGATCGTTTGGGGGGCAAAGTTCGCACCCGCTTTCGAGGTCGAAGAAAACGGCGATCTGCGCGTCGAGGTGAACCGCGTGGGCGCTATTGAGGCAGCGCCGATCGCGCCGTGAAATACCATAATGGCGTGGAAGATCCAGCTTGCATATTCTGCAAAATCGCGGGCCGGGAGGTACCCGCGCATATCGTTTATGAAGACGCCGATTCGGTGGCGTTCCTCGACAGCCATCCACTGTTTCCCGGACACGTACTGCTGTGCCCGCGCGATCACTACGAGACATTAACGGATTTGCCTGCCGCGATGACCGGACCGATCATGACCGCCACACAGCTATTGGCCAAGGCCGTGGAAGCCGCGGTCGACGCCGATGGCACGTTTATTGCGATCAACAACCGTGTCAGCCAGACCGTTCCGCATCTGCACATCCACATCGTGCCCCGAAGAAGGCGCGACGGATTGAAGGGCTTTTTCTGGCCGCGTCAACACTACAAGGACGAAGCGGCCCGCGAGACCGTGCGGGATGCAATTCAGCGTGAGGTACGCAAACTTCTCTCGTAAATCGCTTTACGACAGCCCCAAGCTAACTGGCGACGAGCCTTTCGACAGCACCTCAATCAACCGTTCCCGCTCGCGCACGCCGCGCTCAATAGCAGATTGAGTGGCGATCCTATACACGATAATTCCAATTACGAATTCGACGAGCAACACCCCTAATAGCGCCCATTCGCTCTGGAGCGCCCAGCGTGCAAGAAAAGCGAATCCAACCAGAACAAACATGCCAAGACCGCAGATAAGAACCCAAAGCTGCATTTTTCCGCCCGATTGCTTTCGAAATGTTTGCGTTGGATCAACAGGCCGGGCCATGGCGATAGACGTGAAGTTCCCAACTGAGAGCAAGAAGATGGCGATTACGGCTTCCGCGGCAATAGCATCGGCGAGGTTGAAGGGGGTGAACGCCACGCGCATGAACCCTGCCAGCAGTAACACCACGCTGGCTTGCACCGCGACGAAGGCGGCCGCCACCAAATTTTTCGCCTTCAAAACAGTTTCGAATGAGACTGGCGCGACGAAGTATATCTGCGCGGCGCGGCGATCGAACCCGAATACGTTCAACAGCAGCACATCGCTTAACAGAAGCAGACCGTACAAGGTCACGATCGGCAGAAAATTTTCGCGCATGAAATTGTGGCGTCCGCTAGCTGCCGCGTTCAGTCCAATCGGCACAAAAATGACCAGGCTAAATACGCAAGCCATGCCGAATATGACGCGGAAGCGCGGCATGCGCAACAGCGATTGAAACTCCTTTTGCAGGAGAGCGGCGGTGGGATCTCTAAAAAGCCTGTTTGGAAGATCGGCCAGTCTCTTAGGACGAGCAGCTTCCGCCTTCTCACCGGGCTCGGCGGCGGAGATGGCCCCGCTGGCGCGGAAACCCTCGTCCTGCCGCAGCCCTTTCTCGAACTGCCAGCGAGCGAAGAAGTAACAGCCAAGCGTCCAAAGCAGGAGGAAGGCGAGAATCGCAATCGAGAAATCGCCTAGCGCGAGCCTTGCCACCTCCGACCACGGGGTGTACTTCCCGCGCGCGGTTGCAAAAAAATAAGGAGCGGCGCGATGCCCAAGTGTCGTACGAGCCAGCAGTTGAGGCAGAACCGCGATGCTGATGATGAGAATCGCGAAAAGCTCGCGGAAACGGTTGCGTTCAAACGCATGCAGAATCAACTCTCGAATACCCAGCGAGAGAAAAAGATTTAGCGGGATAAAGAGAAGCAGAAATAACGGGTAGAGGAGCGGAATCCCCGGATGCCGGAGAAGTCCAACAAACGCGCCCGCCAGCACGATGACCATCTCCGGAGCGGTGCTGAGCCGCAAGAGAACTTCAATACCGAACAGCGCGCCGTTCGCGACGGGATAGATCTGCAGCTTGTCGAGCTGAAGCGACCAGCCGCTGCTCAAAGTAAATAGCGGGACAAGCTGCCAGAACAGAAACGCACCCAGGAGCCCCACCGGCAGCCATTCGCGAAGCTCAACGCGAGAAACCTCCCGCAGCTCGAACGCGAGAACAACTCCGAGCGCAATGAAAATGCCGTACCAGAGGAGCGAAATAAACCCTAGCAGAACGCTTCCCAGGTTCGTCCGCGGAAGATGGTTGCGCGTGATACGGAATTGCGCCCATCCGATGGCGCGAATCTGCTGCCACATACCGCTCAGAGCCAGTCGAGCTTTTCGCTGTACCGCTCGCCGCCGACCAGATTGACGAAGATATCCTCCAGGCTGCTCGCGCCTCCCGCACCCTGCTCCCGTAATTCGGAGATGGTGCCTTGGACGATCACTTTGCCGCGGTTAATAATGGCAATCCGATCGCAAAGCCGCTCGACCACTTCCAGCACGTGCGAGGTGAGAAAGACGGTCGCACCGTGATGCACCTGTTCGAGCAAAATATCTTTCATCAGGCGCGCCCCGACCGCGTCGACACCTTCAAACGGTTCATCCATGAGAAACAGCCGCGGCCGGTGGATCAGGGCAGCCGCCATCGCCACGCGCTTGCGCATGCCTTTCGAATAAGCGCCAATCAGTTTGCGGCGGTTTTCGTTGAGCTGAAAAAGATCCAGCAGCTCACGGCTTCGCTCGCGCGCCAGAGGACGCGGCAACCCATACAGGCGGGCCACAAACTCGAGATATTCCGCGCCCGTGAGATAGTCGAACAGCAGAGTATCGTCGGGTACGAGGCCAATCTCTTTGCGAATGTCGAGCGATCTCTGGGGCATCGCAAGGCCCAGCACCTGCATGCTCCCCGAATCGGGCTGCGCCAGCCCCATCAGCATTTTAATCGTGGTTGTCTTGCCCGCGCCATTTGGTCCCAGAAAGCCATAGAAACAACCTTGCGGGACCGTAACGGAAAGGCCGTCCACCGCGTGAAAACCGTTGTAGGTTTTCACCAGGTCGCGAATCTCGATTGCGGGAACAGCCGTTAGAGGTCCCGTTTGCAGGGCGCCTGGCGTGGAAATCTGAGAAGCGGGAGTCATTCGGGTTGAGCAGTTCCCTTGATAGCGCGCACCGCTGCGAGCAAGTTGCCGGTCTCGCGCAAAATCGCGAATTTCGCCCGCGCCACCTGTGTTTGGGCATCATACCACTCCATCCACTTGTTGCTTTCGTCCAGTCGCGCCTGCTCCACGTCTCTTAAAGAAGCGCGCCCCTCTTTGTTTTGCGAGAGAAGCACGCTCAAGTTTTCACGAGCCAGGTCAAGCTGTATGAATTTGAGATCGCGGAGGGTCTCGGCTTTTTTCCACTGATCGTAGCTCCGCCGCGTGTCCGTCAGAATGCGATTGCGCGTTTCGTCCATCTGAATGCGCAATTTCTGAAGATCCGTGTAGGCCTGTTGCGCAAGCCCGCTCGAGGCCGACCCAACCAGAATGGGAATAGCGACCGAGGCGCCAAGCTGAGCATTATTGCGCTGAAATTTTTGGAAGTATTGGCTGTAGTTATATTTTGCGAATAACGCGTACTGCGCCACTAAGTCGATTGTCGGCAGGCGCGCCGCTTTGAAAGCACGCACATCGAGTTGCTTGGCGAGCATGTTGGATTGGATCTCTCGAAGTTCGTGGTTGCTGCGCAAGGCGGTATCGGCGGCAGCAGACTCGGCAGGAGGCGTGACAATGGAAGCGAAATCCGAATCCACGGGTTTGACGCGGTCGCTTGCCGGATATCCGAGCACCACGGCAAGCATCATTTCGTAGTAGTCGGCGTCCAGGTTAGCCGCTTCGAGTTGCTCCTGCGAAACGGCGAGATCGGCTTTGACCCGTTTCAGATCGAGCGGTAATTGACTGCCTTCGCCTACTCCGGCGGCGGTAGCGTCCACGACTCTTTGCAAACTGGGAAGCTCGCTTGTGAGAGTGCTGCCCTGGTGCTCCACCTGGCTGGCCGTGAGAAACAGATCGGCGGCCTGGTAGGCGACGTCGTCGGCTTTCGCCTGAGCGCCAAACTGGGCGCTGCGCGCGACTTCTCTCGCCGATGCGACCTGATAACTCTTGGGGCGGTTATAGAGCGACATATCGGTGCGCACTTCGAACAGGCTGGGCGCGTTCCCCTCTATGCTGTTCGGATAGCCGTACGTGTAGGCTAAGCCGCTGCCGCCATAAACTTTGGGGCGGAACGGGTCTTGCGCCACCCGGATGCCTTCTACCGCGCGCTGCTCATCCAGGCGGGCGAGCGTGATGTCGGGATTCTGGCGCGCGGCGATTTCGAGCGCCTGCTGCAAGGTCAACGAATGTACCTCGGCGCTCGCAAGACCGGCCGAAACGAGAAGCAAAATGGCAGTTCGAAGCGTAAACACAAACCCATGCTAACGTGACGAAGCCTCGACCGGAGGAAGTGCCCATCCCGCCTCCACGAGAGAGCGAATCCGCGCCTACATTGCTAAGTGGTGAAAACCTTGACTCTGAGCCAGGGAGCGTAAGCGACCCCAGGCCGACGCGAGAATTCCAGGCATTAAAAGTAAACGACACCGGTCGCATGGGCCGGTTCCGGCGTGGAGCGGTCTTTCGAGGTTATCTCGGTCCGGAAGGCGTTTTCGCGGAAGCGGCCGGACCTGGCGTTCCAGGAGTACCGGGCGTTCCCGGAGTCTTCACCGGCGCGCCGGGAGTGACCGGAGCTATCGCAGGCCCGCCGTTAGTGGACGTCTTGTCGTACAGCGCGATAATGTCTTGCGTGATATCGATTCCAGTGGAGGCGTAGAGCACCGGTGTATTCGGATTGCTGTCGTCCAGAATCAAGGTGAAACCGTTGTCTTTGGCATACTTCTCAATCACCGCCATCATGCGCTGGCCTAAGCCCTGCAACATGCGCTGCTGCTCACCCTGCAGCTCGTCGTTGGCATCCGACGTGTCCCGCTCCAGGCGCTTCTTTTTCTCGTCGATATCGCGCGCAAGTTGGTTCCGCTTATCGTCGCTCATCAGGTTGCCGCTCTTGTTGTATTGGTCCTGAAGCTGCGCGATCTCGCTTTGGCGAGCGTCGAACTCTTTCTTTTTCGGTATGAATTTGGCGTCCAGGGCCTGTGATGCCTTCTGGCCATCCTTGGTGCCGACGATTGCGCCTTGCACGCTGATGACGCCAACCTTTTGCGGAATCTGCTGCGCGCTGACGCCAAAAGCAGCGCACAACAATGTTGCCGCCGCAATCAAACTACTTCTCATTCCCATGTACTTCCTGTTTCCTTCCGTGATTCTTTCAATATCGTTACACACCCGCAACCCGCTTCGCCCGCCGCGGATTAGAACACCCGTCCGATTGAAAAGCGGAACGTTGAGCGCCTTTCGTCCAATCCTCCCGGAATCGGCGCTCCGACCAGTTGTAACGCGTTGTTGTAGGTTGCGTAATTCGGAAAATCCGACCGGTCGACCACAATCGGCGGCTGCAAATTCACGTTGACGTAACTCAAATTATACGCCCAGTAAAGCCGGAACGGGGCGTTCACTACGGGCATGATTACCTGCAGTTCCAGGCCGGTGGAAACGCGCGGTCTCTCCGTGCCCGGCGCAATAATGGCCTTGGACGAGAAGCCCGCCTGCGGAAACTCGGCATCCAGTTGCGCCAGCCGTTGCGGAGCGAGTCCGAGTTGGCTCGGAAAGCTGAGCCGGTTCACTCCAGCATCGACGAAAGGCGCCAGCGTGATAGGCCCAACAATGGGAATGCGGTATTCGTAATTGAAAATACCAACTGTATCGCCGCCCGGCTCTGATAATTGGTATGACGGAATTGACTTCGTCACTGCCGCCGTTCCCACCGAGCCATCCGCGTTGATGATCTTCTGAACGCGCGGAGTGCCATCATTGTTGTAGACATTCACGGTCGCTTCCGTCGGAATATAGGCGAACGGGCTGATCGTCAGCAGGTCAAAACCACGAATATCGTCCTCGCCGCCGATATAGTAGCGATAGAACGGCGGTGCGACTTTCCCGCCAAACCCGGTAATCACTCGTCCATTGAAATGAAAGCCCATTACATTCCTCTTCCAAATACCGCGGCGGAAGTAGGCAATATCGACGCCCGGCTGTAGGTAATTGGTGTTTCCACCCAACATGCTTCCGGTAAACGCGAAAGTGGCGCTGACACGCAGACCGTGCGTCGGGATGATCGGGTGATTGACGGTGTTGTAAGAGTAAGTCGGAGTAATGGTGCTGCTGCGAATTCCTTGCAGCGAATTCGGCCCGCTTATGCCGTCGAAATTTATGTATTCGAAATAGTTGATCGCCGCCGTGCTCGACGGTTTGAGAGTTTGCGTACTGTAACCGTAAGACAAGCCGACGCGCGCGAAGCTGCGGTGGAGTTGATAGCTGAGGAAAGTTGTGAATCCGCGCCCGTCCGTTACGTAGTTGAGGAGATTGCAGCCGGGGCTGCTGGTCGGACAACCGTAAGACCCGATTGCAGTGTAGTAGGACACCAGGTTCTGGCCCGCGAAAATCGATTCCTGCTGCGCCTGATTAAAGGCGTAGCGCTGGAAAAAGACAGTGAAGCCGGCCTGAATGGGCTTCTCAAACAGATAAGGCTCCGTGAAGCCGAAAGTGACATTGTCCATCAGCGTTCCTATCTGGGCGCCGAGACTGAGCGTCTCGCCCAGACCGAGGAAGTTATTCGTCGCATAGGAGAAGCCGATGAAACTGCCCGAAATACCGGAGACGCCGCCATTTAGCTGAATCGAATTTTTTCCGCGCTCATGGACCTTTAACAGAAGATCGACCGTGTTGGTCTTGGTATCGCGCGTAATCGTCCAGGCGTCTTCCGGCTTCAGCGGATCGAAATAACCGAGCTGGTTCAGGCGCAGAATGCTGGTATCCAGCAATTGCTGGCTGTACAAATCGCCTTCATCGATGACCAACTCGCGCCGGATGATGCGGTCACGGGTGGTTGTATTGCCCTGGAAATCGATGCGGCGGATGAAGAACTGATGTCCTTCGTCCACGTCGACGGTGAGGTCGATCTGATCTTTGCCCGGAACCGGCTCCGGATCGGGCGACGGAACGAAATCGATATAGCCGAAGTTCCCGTACAGCTTTTTCAGATCGTCGAGTCCTTTTTGGAGTTTCTCTGTTGAGAAAACGTCGCCCGGCGTCATCCGGAACACCTGCCGCTCAATAAGATCCGGCGTGCGGAACAGCTTCATCCCGACGAATTGGAAATTTCGCAGGTGAAACAGGTCGCCTTCCTGGACCACCATCGTGATATCCACGCGCTTGCCGGGCTTCTTTGGATTGAAAAGCGGGATCTTGATACCCCGGCCGTAGATCTCGTAGATTTTTTCACTGTGGTTGATCACGCGGGCTTCGAAATAGCCCTTAGATTGGTAAGCCTGGCGGATTCGCTCGGAATCCTCGTCCAGCTTGGTCGAATCGTAGGTGCGCGCAAACAAATTTTCAAACAGCAGCGAATGCGGAATGCCGATGGGCTTGAGGTTCTTCATCGCGCGGATCACATCGCGCTGGCTGAAGGCGTGAGCCCCGTCGATAATGATGTGCCCCACTTTTACCTTCGGGCCTTCATCGATGGCGAAAGTGATATCGACGCCCCCAGGAGGAACCTGCCGGATCTGGGGGGTCACAGTTGCGTATTGATGGCCGCGCTCAGCCTCATATTCCAATAAAACGTTCTTGGCGCGCTGCACTTTGCCCGGATCGTATTGCGATTCAGGTGAGAGGGCCACCTTGCGATCTTTGAAACGATCCAGAATCTCCGATTTGCTGATCGACTTATTGCCGGTGTAATCGATGGTGTGGACCGTGCGCCGCTCAGTCACAATGAAACGCAATATGATTCCGCCGTTGGGCCCTGGCTCCTTTTCGACACGGAGATCGTCAAAGCGTCCGGTGTTCCATAACGAGATGAAATCGCGGTGAATGGCTTCTTCGTTGTAGACGTCGCCCTTTTTGGTGTAGATGAGCGCACGTAAAGTATCTTGCGGCACCTTGTGCTGCCCGCGGAACTGGACCTCTTCAATAATGTTGGCCCCAATGGTCGGCTGCGCCTGCTGCGTTTGCGGCGCGGTGGGCTGCGTCGGAGCGGTCGGGACGTTCTCGAAAGGATTGGTGGGGCGCTGTGCCGGAGGAGTCGTGGGCTTTTGGGGCGGATTCTGCGGATTTTGTGGAGGATTCTGGGGCGGCTGCGTTGGAGCAGGCGCGGTCTGTTGCGCCTGGAGGGACGCGACCAGGCAAACGCTCCAGATGATACAAGCCACCGGCGTCCACACACGCAGGCCTCCCAGCCTGTGGTGAATCATCTAAAAGCGAATCCTTTCCATGCCGCGGAACACTCCCCAGACGTTCTATGGCCTGCGGCGGTTTCAGCGCAGGCGCATTGATAGCTAAAACGAACCCCGAAACGTAAACTCAAACTCCCTAGTGTAACGGATGAAGGCCGCCCCTGAACCGAATCATTATCATGAGAGTGAATCATGAGTAAACGAACTGCGCTGGTCACCGGCGCGAGCCGCGGAATCGGACAGGCGTGCGCCTCGCTTCTGGCGTCCGCCGGCTATCGCGTGGTCTTGGCGGCGCGGTCGGTCGAAAAGCTGCACGAGACCGCCACGGCGCTGGAAGCCAATGGCGCCGAGGCGTTCGTGGTCGAAATGGATCTCGCACGCTCGGAATCGATCGCAAGTGGCATTTCGAAAGCTTCCAAAGAATTCGGGCGCATCGACATACTGGTGAACAACGCCGGAATCACGAAGGATGGATTGGCGGTTCGGATGAAAGCCGGCGGATTGGAACCTTGTGCTCGAAACCAATCTCAGCGGCGCTTTTTTCGCAATCCAGCAAGTGCTGCCCGGAATGATGCGCGAGCGCTGGGGACGAATCGTGAACATTTCTTCGGTGGTCGGGGAGATGGGAAATCCGGGTCAGGCAAATTATGTGGCATCCAAGGCCGGCTTAATCGGGTTAACCAAGTCCCTGGCCCAGGAGATGGGCAGCCGGAATATCACCGTAAACGCCGTCGCCCCAGGATTCATCGAAACCGATATGACGCACGGTCTGACACCGGAGCTGAAGCAGAAACTACTGGATCAAACACCTTTGAAGCGCATGGGCAGACCGGAAGACGTCGCCGCCGCCGTCAAGTTTTTGGTCGGCGAAGAAGCCGGCTTTATCACCGGACACGTGCTCGACGTGAACGGCGGAATTTACATGTAAGTATGTCCCAAAACTCATCAGCACCCCAGGCCCAACGCGACAGCCGCTTCAAGATCGGCTTAGTGCAAATGTCGTGCTCGACAGATTCGGATGCGAATCTTGGCAAAGCGATCCAAGGCATTCGCGACGCGGCCGGCCAGGGCGCCGAAATCGTTTGTCTGCAGGAGCTGTTTCGTAGTCAGTATTTCTGCCGCGAAGAAGACCCCGGCCTGTTTCAATTAGCCGAAACCATCCCAGGCCCTTCCACCGAAGCGCTCAGCTCTCTCGCGAAAGAGTTGCAAGTTTCAATTGTCGCCTCTCTTTTCGAAAAACGGGCGCAAGGTCTTTATCACAACACCGCGGCTATTCTCGATGCGGATGGCTCGTTGCTCGGCCTTTATCGAAAAATGCACATTCCCGACGATCCGCTGTACTTCGAGAAATTTTATTTCACGCCGGGCGATCTGGGCTTTCGAAATTTCGAAACGCGCTATTCGCGTATCGGAGTGCTGGTTTGCTGGGATCAGTGGTACCCGGAAGGCGCGCGCATCACCAGCCTGCAAGGTGCAAATGTGCTGTTCTATCCCACCGCCATCGGCTGGCATCCCTCGGAAAAAGAGCAATACGGAGAAGCTCAATTGGATGCCTGGCGAACCATCCAGCGCGCCCACGCAATCGCGAATGGAGTTTTTGTTGCGGCGGTGAATCGCGTCGGATTTGAAGGTCCCGCGGATCGAGGAATCGAATTTTGGGGAAATTCTTTTGTCGCCGATCCGTTCGGCCGTGTCATTGCACAAGCGCCCGCGGATCGCGAGCACGTAATCGTAGTCGAGTGCGATCCGAAGCAGATGGACGAAGTCCGGCGAAATTGGCCGTTTTTGCGCGACCGTCGCATCGATGCTTACGCACCCATCACGCAGCGCTGGCTGGCGTGATCGAATGCACCCTGCCGGCTCAACACCCGCCTCGCTCGGCTTTCATATGCCTGCCGAATGGGCGCCCCACCGCGCGACTTGGCTCGCGTGGCCCCACGAAATTAGCGATTGGCCCGGCAAATTCGCGCCCATTCCCTGGGTCTACGCCGAAATCATACGGCATCTCTCGGAAGTTGAAAAAGTTTGCATTCTGGTGCAAGATGCCGATCTCGAGCGAATTGCCCGCCGCATACTAACAAAGCAGAACGTCCGCATGGACGCGATCCAGTTCTTTCATATACCGACGGATCGCAGTTGGACACGCGATTTCTGCCCGATGTTCCTGCGCAACCAGGCAGGCGAATGCGGCATTTTGAATTGGCGCTTTAACGGCTGGGCCAAGTACGATAACTCAAAATACGACGATGCCGTCACCGAAACTTTGGCCGGCCAGTTGAACCTTGCTATGTGGACGCCTCTTTGGAATGGGTCGCGCGTCGTGTTGGAAGGCGGCAGCATTGACGTGAATGGAGAGGGCGCGCTCCTGACAACCGAAGAATGCCTCCTGAGCCCCGTGCAGGCGCGCAATCCGGGATTGACCCGCGAAGACATGGAAGCAATCTTTAGCCAGTACCTGGGCGCGCGCCATATTCTCTGGCTTCGAAATGGAATTGCTGGAGACGATACCCACGGACATATTGACGATCTGGCGCGCTTCACGGATGCGCGCACCATTGTGATCGCTAGCGAAGACGATCCATGCGAAGCGAATTATGAGCCGCTGAAAGAAAACCTTGCACTCCTGCGTGAAATGCGGGATCAAGATGGCCGGCTCCTTCGAATCGAGACCTTACCTATGCCCGAGCCGGTGTTTTTCAACGGCCAGCGCCTGCCTGCCAGTTATGCGAACTTTTATGTTGCGAATGAAATCGTGCTCGCCCCTACTTTCAACGATCCGAAGGACCGCATCGCCCTGAATAAGCTCGCGGAGCTGTTTCCGGACCGCAAGGTAATCGGAATTGCGTCCACAGATCTCGTGCTAGGTCTCGGCACGCTGCACTGCATGACTCAACAGCAGCCCGCCTGAGCAAAAACGTGCCGTGCTGCTGACCGCCATTGCCGCTGTCCCGCTACTGATCTGGATTTATCTGCTGGCCTTTCGCGGAAGCTTCTGGCGAGTATCGAAGAGTCTGCGCGAATGCAGTCTGGCGCAAACGCCGCCCAAGCGCGTCAGCGTGGTGATCCCTGCGCGCAACGAAGCGGAGCACATCGGCGAAACTGTTACGTCTCTGCTGGCACAAGACTTCCCCGCCCCGCTCGAGATCGTTGTAGTCGATGATGCCAGCACGGACGGAACGGCCGAGACGGCTCGAGCCGCGGCGCAGAATGCCGGAAAAGCTGCGCAGATCAGCGTCATTGCCGGCAAACCGCCCGCCCCGGGCTGGACTGGCAAACTATGGGCGCTTTCGCAAGGCATCGCCGCCGCGGAAAAAGCCGCGCCTGATTATTTCCTGTTCACCGATGCCGATATCCGGCACGGCGCGTACAGCGTAAGTTCATTAGTCGCCGCGGCGGAAGCGGGCGGCTACGATCTCGCTTCGTACATGGTGAAACTCGCTTGCCGCACGCCTGCCGAGAAGGCGCTGATTCCGGCTTTCGTTTTCTTCTTCCTGCAGCTTTATCCCCCGGCGTGGATTCGGTCCCGGAATTTGAAGACCGCCGGCGCCGCGGGTGGCTGCGTGCTCATCCGGCCCGAAGCACTGCGGCGCATTGGCGGCATCGCGGCGATTCGGAACGAAGTCATCGACGATTGCGCGCTGGCGCGAGCCGTCAAGCGTAGCGGCGGGCGTATCTGGATGGGCCTGACGCAGGAAACTTATAGCACGCGTTCCTACGGCACGTTTGCCGAAATCGGCCGCATGATTTCGCGCAGCGCATTCAACCAGCTTCATCATTCGTCCGTACTGCTGGCCGCCACTTTGCTTGCCTTGTTGTTTACCTATTTGCTGCCACCCTTGCTGCTTATTACAGGTAATGCGGTTGCGATGATTCTAGGCGCTATGGCATGGCTGTTGATGAGCGCCGCGTATTTCCCGATGGTGCGCTTCTATCGCCGCTCACCTTTATGGAGTGTGGCTTTGCCGGTGATTGCGCTGTTTTACTTGGGCGCAACCCTGCACTCCGCGATTCAATATTGGCGCGGACGCGGCGGAGAGTGGAAAGGCCGCGTTCAGGATTCGCGTTAGCCGGACGAGTCTACCAGCGGTTCTTGCTGCCGCCGAAATCGCGTTGTTGATGTCCGCCGCCGCCGCCGCCCTGCCCATGTTCGCGCCGCTCGGGTGGGCGAGCTTCGTTTACCACCAGGGCGCGTCCCATCAGCGCACGTCCGTTGCAGGCCTGTATCGCCTGCTGCGCCGCTGCATCGTCGTTGATCTCGACGAATCCAAATCCCCGCGCTTCGCCAGTAAAACGGTCTTTGAGAATATTCACGCTGTCCGCATGAACACCCGCTTCCTCAAAAAAAGACTGCAGATCCGCTTCCGTAGCCTTGTAGGGCAAATTGCCTACGAACAGCTTTGTCACTTAATTCGCTCCTAACTGTTGTTCGGAAGAGAAGGTCACCTGACGTGGGACGAATCGACGCCAACCAAGGGAAAAACCGAAGCTCCAAACCGACAGTTCTATCGTCCCACAAACGTACAGCCCGTAGGTGCCGAAATCGCGGGGCTCGCAATTCTACGGAAGCATAGCGTTAGCGAGGTGTAATCAAGCCGCCGAGCTTATCCTGCTCACTCGCGCCATGCCGCGGAAAGCGTGCCGAATACGCCTCCAGATACTTCAATCCGGAGCCGGTGTTATAGATAACGATTCGTTCTTCCGGTTTCAGGAAACCGGCTTCCACCAGCCGTCTGGCGGCGGCCACACACGCGCCTCCTTCCGGCGCGGGAAAAATTCCTTCGCAGCGCGACATCGCCAGTCCTCCATCCAGCATTTCCTCGTCGGATACGGAAATCGCTGTCCCGCCGCTCTCGCGGATGGCCCGCAGCACCAAAAAATCGCCGAGCGCTTTGGGAACGCGCAGTCCGCTGGCCACGGTGTGCGCATCCTTGAAAAATTCGCTCGTCTCCGCCTTCTGCTCGAATGCGCGTGTGATGGGCTCGCAGCCCTCCGCCTGGACCGAAATCATCTTGGGACGTTGGCTGCCAATCCAGCCGAGTTGTTCCATTTCGCCGAAAGCCTTCCACATCCCAATCAGTCCCACGCCGCCGCCGCACGGATAAAGAATGGCATCCGGAACCTGCCACTTAAACTGTTCGACCACTTCGTACCCCATGGTCTTTTTGCCTTCAATCCGATAAGGCTCTTTGAGCGTGCTGACGTCAAACCAGCCTTCGCGATCTTTCCGTTCCGCGACCATGCGGCCACAATCGCTAATTAATCCATCCACCAGCGTCACGTTCGCACCGTAGGCCTTGCACTCGATGAAATTCGCTTGCGGCACATCTCTCGGCATGAAGATGTTGGCCTCCAGCCCCGCCGCCGCCGCATAAGCCGCGAGTGCGCTGGCTGCATTGCCGGCCGACGGAATCGCTAGCTTGCGCACCCCCAGTTTGTTGGCCATGGTCACCGCGCATGACAAACCGCGCGCCTTAAACGAATCCGTGGGATTGCGGCCCTCGTCCTTGATCCAAAGCTCCGCGGCGCCAATTTCGCGCCCGAGTTTCAAGGCCCGGACCAGCGGTGTCCAGCCCTCCTGCAGCGTAACTGCTTCGCCTGCCTCGGCAGGCAGCACCGGCGAGTAGCGCCACATGCTATTGACCGCGCCTTCCAGATCGCTCTTCCGCCATTTCCTACGAATGCCCCCGAGATCGTAATTGACCAGCAAAGGCGCACCGCACTCGCATACATTCAAAATGCGATCCGGATTAAAGGCCTTCTCGCAGCGGCTGCATTTCAAATTCGAAGCTTTTCCCATGTCTTTGCTAATGCTAACGCCCCGCACGTGTTCGCTATTCCTCGACAATCCGATAGAACCCAGAAAGCGAGACAAATTTCGAGGATGAAAATTTTTCCCAGATGTGCCAGAATACGGTTTAAGCCTGAATAGTTTTGAGTTAGGATCGGCCCGGTTCTGGGCCAGGGAAATGAACGTGCAGTATCCGTTAAGCCCGGACGAACACACGGCCATGGCACGCTACGTGTCGGGCATAAGGAAACAGTTGCAGGAAGCCTCTGACCTGTTTACCGCCCGCTATGGCAGAGACAGCAGCATCGCCGAGGTGGCGGTGAGAACGCTGGTCTCCGCGACCTTGCTCGAGCACGAGATCATGCTTCTCGAAGGCGGAGAAGAATCCGCGGAGCTTTTTACCACTAAGGTCGCAAGCGCCCCATACTAGCGCGCCATGCCGAACTCCCGGTACTTTGTCCTCGGCCTCGCCATCCTGATTCTTCCCCCTTGCTTCGGCAAAGAAGCGGTTTATCTGAAAACCGGCTTTTCTTTTGAAGCCGAGTCCCACACCCGGCAAGCTGAAACGTTCGTCTTTCGCCTGGGTACGGGAACGCTCGAGTTCTCCTCCGGCGAGGTACTGCGGATTGAACCGCTTCCGGATGCTGAGATTCCTCAGCCCACCGTTCTGTCATCGGCTGAAATGCAAACGCCGGAGAGCATCCTCAATCAAGCCGCCTACCTGCAGGGCCTCGATGAGAATTTCGTTCGCAGTGTCGCTAAGGTCGAATCCGGCTTGCGCCAGGAAGCCGTTTCGCGCAAAGGGGCGATCGGCTTGATGCAGCTTATGCCAGCGACTGCGGCCGAGTTGGGCGTTCGGGCCGACCGTGCGCCGGAGAACGCGAAAGGCGGAGCAAAATACTTGCGCGATCTTTTGATTCGCTATCACGGCAATTCGGCGCTCGCGCTGGCTGCCTATAACGCTGGTCCGGAAGCGGTCGCGCGCTACGGCGGCGTACCGCCCTATCCGGAAACCAGACGCTACGTGCTGCTAGTGTTGCGCGAATATGACCGCGAATTGAAAGCGAAAGCCAGACCGGCCTCGGCTGCGCGCCCGTCTAATACGCCCAGCGCCACAAACTAGCGCCCGCGGTATAGCCCGCCCCCACTACCGCAAACAGCACCAGATCGCCTTTCTTCAGCCGCCCGTCCGCTACCGCATCGCGGGTCGCCAGCGGAAGCGTTGCCGCAGTCGTGTTGGCGAACTTGTCGATGTTGATTACCACGCATTCTTCGGGTAATCCTAAGCGCTCTGCCGCCGCCATGATGATCCGCCGGTTCGCCTGATGAGGAATCAGCAGTTTCACGTCGGAAATGGAAATTCCGTGCTTTTGGAGCAGAGCTTCGCTGAGCTCACACATCTTCCGAACGGCGAATTTAAATACCTGCGAACCGTCCTGTTTTACGTAATGCAGGCGCTTCGCCACAGTTTCCTCCGAAGCCGGAAGACGGCTGCCCCCGGCCGGCATCTTCAAAAACGCCGCTCCGGAGCCGTCAATCTCATTGAGAGACCCGAGAAATCCTTCGCCCTCCCCAGCTGGCTCAATTACAAACGCACCCGCCCCATCGCCGAACAGGACGCAGGTCGCTCGATCCGTGTAATCGAGAATGCGGGACATCGTGTCGGCGCCAATCACCAGTACTTTGCGGTGCGTTCCGGCCGCGACCAAATGCGCCGCAACCGTCAGCCCATAAAGAAATCCGGAGCACGCCGCTACCAGATCGAATCCCCAGGCTCTCGTGGCCCCGAGCTGATCTTGTACCAGGCAGGCGGTGCAGGGAAACAACATATCCGGCGTGACGGTGCAGACCAGGATCGCGTCCAGCTCGCTCGCTTCAATACCTCGCTCCGACAGCGCCACCCGAGCCGCCGCAACTGCCATATCGGAAGTGGCCATATCCCGGCCGGCGATGTGCCGCTCGCGAATGCCCGTGCGTTCCATGATCCACTTGTCGTTGGTCTCCACCATTTTCGACAAATCGTTATTGGTCAGAACGTCCGGCGGTACATAGCAGCCTAAGGCCGTTATCTTTGCTCCCGGCAAAAGCACCTCGAATCTCTCTGCATTTGTAACCTGCATCCCCATGTTACAGTTGGGAAAAATGCAAGTCGAGGCTGCTCTCTTCTTCGAGACGGTTGAGCAGATCTATGAACGTGTTTTCCGCACCTTCAAACCGCGCACACAGGTACCGCGCATCAGCGTAAAATTTCGCAAGTACGCCAATGCCAACAGCCGGATCAGGCTCCAGGACGGATCTCTAAACGTCGATATCAGCGACCTGCTCGAAGCCGCGCCGGCCCCCATTCAAGAGGCATTAGCCTGCATTCTCATCGCAAAGCTGTTTCGCAAGCCTCCCGATCGGAATGTCATGGCCCGCTATCGCCGCTATCTGAACCGCGCCGACGTGCGGCGCACTCTCTCCCTGGTCAAGCAGGCGCGCGGGCGCAAGACTTTTCGCAATGCGCGCGGGGCGGCTTACGATCTGTGTGCGCTCTTCGACGACCTGAACTTCCGCTATTTCCACGGCCTCATGCCCCGGCCGCAGCTCGGCTGGAGCCTGCGGCCCTCCCGCACTACGCTAGGCCACTACGACCCGCCTCACAACACGATTATTTTGTCCAGCCTTCTCGATTCGGAAGCCGTCCCCGAGCTGCTGGCGCGCTTCGTGATGTTTCACGAAATGCTCCACATGCGCTATCCAGCCGAGCATCGCGGCGCTCGCCGATGCGTGCACACGCCAGATTTTAAACAGGCGGAAAAAGCGTTCGAACAGTATCGCGAGGCGAAACTGGAGTTAAAGCGCTTCGTGGAGCGCACCGCACGTCTCTAAAACCGAGGAGCGGAATCAGGCGAATTGGGATGCCGAAATGGCAGTAAGCTGAGCGCTCATTTCTTCCAGGCGCAAAATCAGCGATTGAGCGGCCAGTGAACGCAGTCCCACACAGCAGCAGACGTAGCTGAATTCGGCCTGAATAACCGCCACCGAAAACCGGATCTTCAGCCAAATGAGAGCGGGCATCAGATTCGAAGCATCCTCGTGTCCATGCGCCACTAGCACCCGAGCAGCGGCATGCAGCCGGTTGAAATCGAGAATCAATCGGCTGAGGTATTGGCGGAAAATATGCAACCGCTCGCGGCGCAGCTTTCGATACAAAGAGAAATCGAAGCCGGGCTGGCGGGAAAGGAATCGAAAATCCTCATCGGCCAACAAGCCCTGCATCGGGTAATACGTCGACGGCGAAAAACTCTCCAGCCATTCCGGAGTGATCTCCTCTATGCGGCATTTCCGATAGAGCTTAAACAGAATGGGAGCGACTAGGACAAGGCTCAACCCGCAGAATGCCAAGGGAAGCAGCAGGAGAGCTGTCGAAGACATAGACCTGAATATAAAGTACCGGAATAACACCTCGGATTTCAAGCCCCTTGTACCGATTTTTTTGCTACGACGTATTCTTTTTTACCCTAATCCCTATAAAAATGGGAAATAGGGCCTTTAACGGCCTTACCGCCGGGCGCCCCGCAGCAGGGCCGCGTTCATGGCTTCGAGTTGGCCGATCAGCCGCTTTTGCTCGTTCGGCTGCCAGCCGTGCCCCGGCCTGACGGTTTCAGTTTCGCCCTGCGGGTGAGGAAGATGGTCCAATATGCGTAACAAGCGGTAATGATGGACAGTGTGACATTGCTGACCAGCTCGATACTTTGTCTGGACCAAAGTCCCCTGGTCAGGAGCAATCCTGTGTTTGCCGCGAAATAAACTACGAAGCCGATGGTAAAAACAGCTAAATTCCTGGGCATCTGCACGGGAAACCACAACACGAAGGCGACAATAACAAGCAGAACCAGCAGCGCTACCGTTGAAATAACGCGATCCAGGTCGAACGCAATTCTCACAAGCTTTCCAACTTTATCGACAGTCCGCGCGAGATATCCGGTACTCCCAGACACCGCAACATCCAAGCGGATAGTAAGCAAGCTTATTATGACGACAGAAACGAAGGTTATACTCAGCAGTTTTCGAGAGAAACTGCGAATGCCCGGCAGCCCTGCCAACATCGCCTGAAGTAGCCCGTAAACAATACATAAGGAAAGAATCCAGCCTACGACGTTGAAGCAGATCCAGGTGATCCGATAATCGAATCTCGCACTGTGAATAGATTCTTCCGCAAAAGTCGCAGCCGACGAGAGGAGATCGAAAATCAGGAAGACACAGAAAATCCGATAAACGTTGTGAAGCCGCCATCTCAGCAAGCGCACAATTAGCACCATGCTCAGAATGTCGATCGTCGCCTCTGCAATACTGCCCCAACTCATTTTCGAGAAAACAGCTTTAATTGGATAGTATTGCAAATCTTCCTAGACAGCAAGTCCCGGTTTCGTTTCTGGAAAGCGGAAGCTGACACACTCAAATTGCGCGAATGGATCGAAAACGCGTTCCCAGTACCAGGGAGTGGTCGTCCACCAAGAAGTGGTCGTCAACGTGCAAATCAGATAACCGGAGGATAGGGCGAGTTCGGATCCGGATATGGCATGGGCATCATCACGGATGGTGGATATGGAGAATTGGGATCCGGATACGGCATCGGCATCATGACGTGGGTGGAAGAGCTCACTCCCGCCGGCATAACAGCCGGTGCGGTCTGGGCGGCTGCGCTGGCGCACAGGCCGAAAATCATTAAAGAAGCAGTCAAAAGTAGTTTCATAGGGGTGATTTTCCGAGTATTCGAATCCTTTATAGAATACTCTCGACTGTAAGATACCCTAGTAGCCTGTGGCGAAGGATGTGAGGTACGATGTTTTCCGGCAACAGAACGTACTTAGTCCTGCTGGTACTGGGGCTACCTTGTGCCTACTTAGATTGCGTGTCACATTAGAGGTGCGAAGACGATGCTCCGCACCAAGACCAGCCTCCAGCAATCTCCCCACATCGAGGAAGCTTGGCGGCGCGATCTGGCACACATTCCGACTTCCTACGGCCGCTTGGTGTATTTGGCCGGCTTACGCAACCCCAATACCGGGCATTATGAACATTACGGGTCCGACAGCTCCGCGCGTGGTGAGCTAAACAAACGGCTAAAGCACGTCCACGAAGACATATTTAAGGACTGGGTCAGTTATTCGCTAGAACAAAAGAAGGCGGACATTGAGGTGTATATCGCCGGCATCGACCAGGTCGACTGCGCCGAGCTGATAGATGCGTGGCTGCGCCTGACACCTTACAAAAACCTGGTACCCGGTTCCATTCAAGGTCCCGAGCGCCAGAAGCACGTCTCCGACTTCGAAGCGATTCTGGGACTGCTCAAGAACGTATATGGCGTCGCTTCCCCAGATCGAGACGCATAGCGGCCCCAGTCACTTGCCCGATCACTTCCGCGTCCCCCGGATACCGGAAAATACGCAACGCGGCATGCGAAGCAGAGTGCGGCTGCACAATTAGTAGACCCGGACGCTCTTCGCACCATCCACAGTTGTACCCGTCGCGGTGTTCCACAAAATAGATGGGACGGTCGTATTCGTCCAGCCAGCCTCCCTTCGCCACCTTCCGGCGCGTTTCATCGATCTGCACGAAAGATCCCGGCCGTAGGATCGGGTACATCGACCAATCCTCGGTTCCAATAAACGCATAGCGATTCCGGCGCACATCGATGGTGTTCAGCAGCGCGATGGGCAGCTTCCCCCAGCGCCGGATCTGGCGCGTTACATAGGATGTTTGGCGCGGGTCGAAATTGGCGTCGAATTCAGCCGGAACTTCGACTGGCGTACGGCCGTGCAATTTGAATTCGGCTAGCCGGGTCTGCTCGGTCGCGACGCGGGCCGAATCGCCCGCCAAATTCTGCAGTTCAATACCGTACCAGCTCAGCGCCAGATCGAACTCCAATCCATAAATGACGCACAGGGAATACAAGCGGTACACTGAGGGGACTGTTCCCTTGTTTTCGATATCGGCAAGCCGGCTCAACCCGATCAAAAACTCATGGTTCCCCCGTTCATTGGAAATGCGCTGGCTGGCCTCCTCCACGTCGCGGTACCGCAGCCGCAGCCGTTCCCTGGCTTGGCGTAGCTTTTGCCCCGCTTGCTCCATTTTGCCCCGGTGCCCCGCCTTCCGCTTGCGCTAACAGCAATGCTCTCGGACAACTTATCACGAAAAAGGGTCGGCTGTTCTGTTTTCAGAACAATTTTGCGCTCCTCACATTCGTACAGCTGTGCCTCTGGCACCGAAAATCGCGTTTTAACCGCTCGCGCGGCAGGCAAAGTACCGGAAGTCCACTATGGGCATGTACTTGTACTGGAAGGGGAACGACCGCACAGGCCGCGTCCGAGCCCGAGTACTTCCGGTACGGACCGGGCGTCGGGCGAATGGAAAGGGCGGCTGGATGAATTTACGGAAAACGTCGCGATTTTCTGCGGCATTTCAAGGAGAACGCGGCGCATTTAGTTTTTCGGCGGCGCACAAACTGCTCGGCGCCAACCTAGAGATATTGCCCTGTGCCTCGTTCCAGGACGTCTTTCGCGCGGTCGATTGCGGTAAGGTGACCCACGCCGTAATTCCAATTGAGAACACCCTCCATGGAAGCGTTCATGAAAATTACGACCATCTGCTCGAATACAATCTGCCGATACGCGGAGAAACCAGCATCCGCATTTCACACAGTTTGATTGCCCTGCCCGGTGCGCGCTTCAGAGAAATCCGGCGTGTGTTTTCTCACCCCGTAGCCCTCAACCAATGCCGCCAGTTTTTCGAGAAGTACGGGCAAATCGAGCCGGTCCCCTTCTACGATACCGCTGGAAGCGTGAAGATGCTGCAGGAAGAGCACCCTCCTGGGGCGGCCGCCATCGCGTCCGAAACTGCCGCGGAGCTCTACGGAGGAGTCATTCTTAGACGCAATATCGAGGATAATCGCCGTAACTTTACGCGATTTTTTCTGTTGACGAAACAAACTCAAAAATTAAAAACCGCCACGGGCGACTGGAAGACCTCGCTCGCCTTCTCCACGCGGAATATTCCCGGCGCGCTGTTCCGAGCCATGGGCTGCTTTGCCTTACGCGACCTAAATATGACTAAGATCGAATCCCGCCCGTTACGCTCCCGGCCCTGGGAATATCTGTTTTATCTCGATATCACAGGCGCGCAAAACGACAAGCGCGTAACCAGCGCCATAGCCAACCTGAACGAAATGACAAGTTTTCTCAAAGTGCTAGGAAGCTATCGTCCCACGCCGTAGCAAAACCTGATTTGTTGCAAGTACCTGGTTGCAGAAATTCGCAGGCTATCGCTCGCTTACCTTCCCAACAGAACCGCGACCGTGAGGGAGCGGAAAGCATACGCTCTTTTCCGCAACTCAGCACCAGTCGACCCACGTCTGCGGGTCAAATGTCGTAATACAACGCGAACTCGTAGGGATGTGGCCGCAGACGAACCGCCTCGGCTTCCGCTTTGCGCTTGTAGGACGTGTAAGTCTCGATCAACTCTTCGGAAAACACGTCGCCTTTGGTCAGGAAGGTGTGATCCTCTTCGAGCGCCGTGAGCGCCTCATCCAGCGAACCGGGCATCGAAGGAACCTTCTTCATTTCTTCGGGCGAGAGGTCGTAGATGTCTTTATCGAGTGGCTCGCCGGGATCGATTTTATTGACGACGCCGTCCAGTCCGGCCATCATCATAGCCGCGAACGCAAGGTACGGATTCGACGCCGCATCCGGCGGCCGAAACTCAATGCGCTTCGATTTCGGGCTGTTCGAGTACATCGGAATCCGGACCGCGGCCGAGCGGTTGCGCCTGGAATAGGCGAGATTGACCGGCGCTTCAAAGCCGGGCACCAGCCGTTTGTAGCTGTTTGTGGTGGGCGCAATGATGGCCGAAAGCGCGCGCGCGTGCCTCAGTAGCCCGCCGATGTACCACAAAGCCATTTGGCTCAGTCCGGCGTAATTATCGCCCGCGAACAGAGGCTTGCCGCCGGACCACAGGCTCTGGTGCGTGTGCATCCCGGTGCCGTTATCCCCAAACAGCGGCTTCGGCATGAAGGTCACAGTTTTGCCGTATTGATATGCAACGTTGCGCACCACGTACTTGTAAACGGTCATGTTGTCGGCCGACTTCACGAGCGTGTCGAACTTCTGGTCGATTTCGCATTGGCCGCCGGTCGCCACCTCGTGATGGTGGCACTCAATGGTCAGCCCGCACTCGATCATGGTAGCCACCATCTCGCTGCGCAGATCCTGGTAATGATCGGTGGGCGGAACCGGGAAATAACCTTCCTTGTAGCGCGGCCGGTAACCGAGATTGTTGTGCTCGCGGCCTGAGTTCCAGCGGCCCTCCTCCGCGTCGATGAAGTAAAACCCACTGTGCTGGTTCTGATCGAACCGGATGTTGTCGAAGATGAAAAACTCGGCTTCGGCGCCGAAAAAGGCGGTATCGGCAACGCCGCTGTTTTTGAGATGCAGCTCGGCCTTCTTTGCAATCCAGCGCGGATCGCGATCGTAGTGCTGCCGCGTAATAGGATCGATGATGTCGCCGAGCATCACCAGCGTGCGCGTTTCGGCGAACGGATCCAGAAAAGCCGTCGACGAATCGGGAATGATCAGCATGTCGCTTTCATTGATCGCCGCCCAGCCTCGAATGCTGGAGCCGTCGATGCCGAAGCCATCCTCGAACGAATCGTCGTGCAGCATCGAGATCGGGTATGAGATGTGCTGGCTGAGACCGGGGAGATCCGTAAAGCGCAGATCGATCTGCCGCACATCGTTCTTCTTCGCAAATTCCAACGTTTCTTGTGGGGTCATTGCTTCTCCAAGTGACAAACTATTTAGATGTAGGGAATTGGGCGGCTACGGGGGCGCCGAGATTACCGGCAACCCGATAGCATAGCGCATTTTATTTCCGTCGCCAAGCGCCGTATGGTCCAAACTGGAGATGCACGTGTCAAACAGCGTTGTCGAACCCGCCCAAATGAAATTGTCGTTGGGAGCGGCGCGCCAGATCTACCGCGTCAGCGAGCTGAATGCCGCCGTTCAAGGCCTGTTTGAAGCTGAGTTTCGCAGCATCTGGGTGGCTGGCGAAATCTCCGGTTGCCGCTTCGCGCCGAGCGGGCATTACTACTTTGGGCTGAAGGACAGCCAGAGCCAGCTCAAGTGCGCGCTGTTTAAGGGCGCGGCGCGTTTTGCCAAATTCAAGCCGCAAGACGGGTTGGCGGTCATCGCTCGCGGCAACCTCGAAGTCTATGAAGCGCGCGGAGAGTACCAGCTCATCGTCGAGCTGATCGAGCCGCAAGGCGCGGGCGCGCTGCAACTGGCCTTCGAGCAACTGAAAAAGAAGCTGGCCGTCGAAGGACTCTTCGAAGCCTCCAGAAAACGGCCGCTCCCAAAACTGCCGCGCCGCATCGGCGTTGTCACCTCCCCGGCGGGCGCCGTGATTCGCGACATTCTGCACGTCCTCGAGCGACGCTTCCGCGGTCTGCATGTTCGATTATTTCCAGCGCAGGTGCAGGGCGAAGGCTCAGTCGAACAAATCTGCCAGGGCCTGCGCCATTTCAGCGAGAGCGGCTGGGCGGAAATCGTAATTGTGGCGCGCGGCGGCGGATCGCTCGAAGATCTGTGGAGCTTTAACGAGGAGGCGGTCGCGCGAGCAATTGCCGCCTGCGCAGTACCGGTCATCTCCGCCGTGGGCCATGAAACCGATTTCACGATCGCCGATTTCGTGGCGGACTTGCGCGCCCCCACTCCTTCCGCCGCCGCCGAGATCGTCATCTGCACGCGCCAGAGCCTGTTAGAGCAGATCGACGGCTGCCGCGCCAAGGCGCTGCAAGGCATACGGTACCGGCTGCTCGCCTGCTCGCGCGACCTACACCAGCGCGGCGCTGATCGCGCCTTGAGCCTGCTGCAGCGCGCGCTGACCAGGCGCGTCCAGCGCGCCGACGATCTCGAATCCGAGCTGTGCCGTCTGACCAGCCGTCTGCTCGATGCTGGCGCCAGGCGCTTCCGCGAATTGAGCCGCCGGCTCGAAGCTACCAATTTGCGGCTGCGCTTTGCCCGCAACCGCCATCGCCAGGAACTGCTCTACGAGCACCTGCTCAAAACCGTGCGAACGCGCTTCTGGGAGGCGCGCCGCAGGCATGAATCCCTTCATGCACATTTAACCCAGCTCAGCCCGCTGGCTGTATTGGGGCGCGGTTATGCGATTGTCGAAACCGCGGAGAAACACGTGGTGCGATCTTCGGCTGATGTCTCGGTCGGCGAGCGAGTTGGAATCCGGCTGCATCGCGGCCGGGTGCAGGCGCTGATTTCCGCCGCTTACGAACACAAGAATGAGTGAGCAAGCCACACGCGCTGTCTGCCTCCTCAGCGGCGGACTCGATTCCAGCACTTGTCTCGCCATCGCTCGCCGGCAAGGCTTCGAATGTTATTGCCTATCCTTCGATTACGGCCAGCGCCACGCCGTCGAACTCCGCGCCGCGCAGCGGGTCGCTGAATCTCTAGGCGCTAAAGAGCACCGCACGGTCCGCATCGACTTGCGCGCATTTGGCGGGTCCGCACTCACCAGCGGCATCGCTGTTCCCAAAGACCGCGCGCAAACCGAAATGGCGAACGAAATTCCGCCCACTTACGTGCCCGCGCGCAACACTATTTTTCTTTCTTTCGCCCTCGCCTACGCGGAGGTGGTGCAAGCGCCGGAAATCTTCATTGGCGTGAATGCGGTCGATTATTCCGGATACCCCGATTGCCGCCCGGAGTTTATCGAAGCTTTCGAAAAAATGGCCAATCTCGCGACCAAAGCAGCCGTCGAAGGCACGGCGAGAATTACCATCCGCGCACCTCTTCTGAAGATGAGCAAGCCCGATATCGTTCGCAAGGCTGTCGAGCTGGGCGTAGATTTGAGCCTGACGCATAGCTGCTATGATCCGGACGCCGAAGGCCGTCCGTGCCGCCGCTGCGACTCGTGCCTGCTGCGCCGCAAAGGTTTCGAAGAAGCCGGCATTTACGACCCGTTGTGAAAATCGCGGAAATATTTCACTCGATCCAAGGCGAAGGCACGCTCCTGGGCGTGCCTTCAGTGTTCGTGCGAACCTCAGGCTGCAATTTGCGCTGTGTTTGGTGCGATACTCCGTATACTTCTTGGCAGCCGGAAGGCGAGTTGCTTTCCATCGGCCAGATCGCGGAGCGAGTTGCGAGCTTCTGCGCTTCTCATGTCGTGGTCACCGGCGGCGAACCCATGATTGCACCGGAAATCGTCGACCTCACGCGCAAGCTGCGCGAAGCCGGATTGCACATCACCATCGAAACGGCGGGAACAATCTAGGCGCCGGTCGCCTGCGACTTGATGAGCATCAGCCCGAAGCTTCAAAACTCGACGCCGCACGAGCGCGAAGGCGGCAGATGGGCGGCCTCGCATGAGCGCTTGCGCTACCAGCCCGCGGTTCTGAAGCGCCTGATCGCGGAATACGAGTATCAATTAAAGTTTGTGGTTTCAGATCCGGAGGACTTGACCGAAATCGAAGCTATCCGCATGGAACTATGTGCACCGGCTTCGAGTGTGGTTCTAATGCCGGAAGGGATCGACAGCGCGCGGCTCGCGGAGCGGGGCCGCTGGCTCGCCGAGATTTGCAAACACCACGGCTATCGCTATAGCCCACGGTTGCACATCGATCTGTGGGGAAATCGGCGCGGTGTTTGAGAAACTGAAGTTTGGAAGAGACCTTTTCGAAAATCCGCATCGGGTCGGTCAGTTATTTGAATTCGGTGCCGCTGGTATGGGGCATGCTTCACGGCCCGCAGCGCGTCGATGTGGATTTATCCTTTTCAATTCCATCGGTTTGTGCCGAACAAGTCGAATCGGGCGAGATCGAAGCCGGCCTGGTGCCGGTGGCGGAAATCGCGCGGCAAGGACTTGAAATGGCGCCAGGCGTAGGGATAGCCTGTTTTGGCGCGGTTCGCAGCATCCTGCTGTTTTCACGCGTCCCGTGGCACCGCGTGCGAACGCTGGCAGCCGATCTTAGTTCCAGAACCTCCGTCCAGCTTGCACGCGTGATTCTACGCGAGCGTTTCGGTGCTGAGCCGGAAATCGCCGCGCGCCGGCCCCAACTTGAGGAAATGCTATCGGAAGCCGACGCGGCTCTTCTCATCGGCGATCCGGCCTTGTGCATCCGGCTGGAAAATCACGCCTATGAATATCTCGACTTGGGCGCGGAATGGCTTACCCTCACCGGCCTGCCGTTCGTATTCGCAGCCTGGGCGGGCAAGCCCGGCCTTCCGCTTGCGCGTCTGACTTCCATCGTGCAAGGCTCTTACGCGTTCGGGAAAGCTCACCTGTCCGATATCGTCGAACAAGAGTACGCAGCGCGCGGCATCTCGAAAGAATTGGCTGGACGTTACCTCAGCCACTACATTCATTTCGAGCTAGGCCGCCAAGAGCAAGAAGGCCTCGATACGTTCCTGCAGCTTGCCGATCTGGATAAGCCGGCTCTTGCGGCGGGCTCATGATCGACCGCACGCAGGCCGTCCGGCTACTCGAAAGCGGCGATCTGATCGCGATCGCGATGGAAGCCTCCGCGGTGCGCCAGAGATTGCAGCCGGACCGGATTGTCAGTTATCCGGCCATGGACGGGGAATCACCTTCAGAGCCGATTCTCTTCGGGCCCGGCGAAACCAATGAGCAGCACGTGAGCCGCCTTGAGCGCGTGCGGCAGGCACAAGTCGCGACCGGCGCATTCACCGCGGCGATTCCCCATCTCGAAGGCACGGCGGTGGAGTATCTCAAACTGCTCGCACTCTCGCGCATTTATCTCGACAACATTCCGCACATTCAGACTTCGTGGACTCTCGGCCTGAAGATTTGTCAGATTGCGCTTCGCTTCGGTGCCGACGATATCACCGGCCCTGCAAACGGAACACACGGCCCAACACACGAACAACTCCGGTACGTGATTCGAGATGCGGGTTTTATACCGAAAGCGCGTGATCCACTGTTTCGGATTTACTTTCTGGAGTAGATCCTAAGTATTTTGGCCTAGTAAGTCTCGAATGTTCCGGGCTTCCAGTACTCGGATAGACAGATCGTCCAGCTCGGACGTGGACAAACTTAACAAACGCTGTTCCGCCCAATCGGGCAGTGGACCAAAGCGCTTTTCAAGCTGTCTGCGCAAAACGGACAGTTCTCCTTGCTGAATTCCTTGCTTAATCGCAGGTCCGAGAACTTCATGGTCGAGAAGATCATTGAATATGGGCATCTGTCGCGCCTCTTCCGTCAAGACGGTTGCGAGCTGACAAGAATTCGCGTCGTGAAACTTCTCGAACCACACCATCATGCTGCTAGCGGCGCACAACCTCGAAACCGAGCCGCGGAGCGTGAGCGACCCAAATTTGGTCGCTGTGCATTAAGTCGCAGCGGTGGTTTTCGCCGGACGGCTGGCCTTAATTCGCTTCATTTCCAGCGATTTGTTCGACCAATCTTCAGCCTGTGCAATGTCTGCCTTTGCGGCGTCCGGACTGTCTTCCAATACCCCCTGCTCGCGAAGCAGTAAATTGATGTAAGACATCGCGTCTTCGTTCTCTTTATCGTATTCGAGGCACTTCTTGAGGTTTGCGAGCCCTTCCTGAACCGTTTGTCCGTACTTCGCTTTAAGTTCCTCTCTGAGCTTCACGTCTTTCAGTGGACCGGGATCGTCGGGCTTCATATGTGCATTCACGCGCGCACTTTGAATTGGGTTGAAAGCCTCGGCCCAATCGATCACACCCAGATAATAGTAGGCCTCGGAGTCCTTCGGGTCCACTTCGATGCGGCGATTGTTCCATTTTTTGGCGTCTTCTAAAGCCACCATTTTCTGCTCCTGCGTACCCGTTTGAGCGGAATTGTATGCCATGGACGCCATTGAAGCCAGCGCCAGAGAGTTCTTGGGGTCCTTGTTCAGAACCTTCTGAAACTCCTGTTTCGCCATGCTGTAATTCTTCTGATTATCGGGCGAATCGGCGCCCGGGACCCACTGGATCATGTACGACGTCGCCAGGTAGAGTTGCGCGTTCTGATTGGTCGGATCAAGCCGGACCGCTTCCTTGAAGTGCTTGACTGCATCGGCGTACCTATTGTTGCGGTAGGCCTTTATGCCTTGATTCATCTGATCCCGCGACTCGAGCTTGCCGCAACCCGCAAGCAAAACCAGCGCGGCGCACAACGCCAGCAACAACAACTTTGACTTCTGCATCGTCCGGACCTCCCCTTGGCGGCGTGGCATGGCGGCGGTTATTGACCCGCCTCCACCTTGGGAGTCATGATACCTACTTTATCCAGACCCGCTCCCTTGGCATCGTCGATGGCTTGCGCCACATAACGGTAATCCACATCCGGGTCGCCTTTGACAAAAAGCACTTTGGTAGCTCGCGTCTTAAAGACGTCTACCAGCCGAGCTTCCAGATCAGCCTCTTTTACCGGCTGGCCGTTGATCTGAAGGCTGTGATCTTTGCCGACCTCGATCACCACGGTGGGATCCTGGTTGGGCGGCGGCGGCGGCATATTGGGCGGGGGCGGCTGAGGTACCAACGCATCCAATCCTTTGGGCGTTAACGGCGTGATGACCATAAAGATGATCAAAAGCACCAGTAACACATCAATCAGCGGCGTAACGTTCATATCCACCATCGGGCCGCCTTTGGAGCCGCCAACCGACATTGACATAGTCTTAAACCCCTTTCAAATTGCGCTTACAGCGCGTTGTTCTTGTTCTTTCCCTGAATCTGTTCGGTAATCAGCCCAAGCGTGTCTACACCCGCCGTCCGGAGATTGTCGATAACGTCCGTCACGCTCGCAAAACGCGCACGCGCATCGGATCTGATATAGACCGTTTTGTCCTGACGATTTTGCTGCAGATCCTTCACTTTTCCACTTAACTGGTCTGGCTGAACCAGGTTATTGCCGGGGCTAAGAAACACCTTGCCATCGCGCGTGACGGAGATCAAGATAGCATCCTCTTTATCGGCATCTTTCATCTGAATTGGATTGTACGTCTTCACCAGGTTCACATTCACGCCTTTGGACAACATAGGCGTGATGACCATGAAGATGATGAGCAGAACGAGCATCACATCCACCATCGGGGTCACGTTAATATCGGAGACCACCGGTATCGCCTTGGGTGCCTTCATTTCCAGTTCCTCTCGAAAACAGTTTCAAACAATGACGCTGGAGCGGCGACCGGTAAACGGGCAGCCGCTCCACGCCCACGATTCAACTTAATGGACAAACCATCCGGGCTCGCGGCGTTTACCGGCCTGCTGCGACTTTCTGGCTGCGCTTCAGGAAGTAGTCGATCAGCTCCGAGCTGGAGTTCCCCATTTCGACATCGAACGCTTCGATGCGGTTGGCGAAATAGTTAAACATCCAGACGGCGGGAATGGCGACGAACAGACCGACTGCGGTGGTAATCAGGGCTTCCGAAATACCACCCGCGACGGCGCCGATACCAGTCGATTTCGAGGTCGAAATCTGCTGGAAGGCGTGCATGATGCCGACCACCGTTCCGAACAAGCCCACGAACGGGGCGGTAGAACCAATGGTCGCAAGGCTACTTACGCCGCGTTTCAGCTCGGCGTGCACAATCGCTTCGGCGCGTTCCAAGGCACGGCGGGAAGCTTCGATGTCCTCGCCCGGGATCTCAGAACTCACTTGGTGAGCTTTGAATTCTTGCAGGCCCGCCACCACGACTTTCGCCAAATGGCTCTTGTTGTAACGGTCGGCAATCTTGATAGCTTCGTCGAGTTTGCCTTCGCGCAATGCTCCGGCCACTGCCGGCGCAAAAGCACGTGATTGCTTGCGCGCGGCATTATAGGCAATCAGGCGGTCAATCATAACTCCAATCGACCAAGCCGACATGATGAACAAACACACCACGACGAGTTTGGCCAAGAGGCCCATGTTGGCCCACACCGAGCGAACATCGAACTGAATGCCTTCCTGTCCTTCCTGGAATAGCCAGAAGGCCCATACTTGAAGTTGTAAAATCATTCTTGTCTCCTAAGTTGAATCGAATCGCTAGTCAAATCTAAACTTTAACTTTACTTCCAAACTTACTGGCTCAACGTGAAGTTCACGATGATATCGGTGATGACTTCCACCGGTTCGCCATTCAACAGCGTAGGTTTATACCTCCACTGCAGCACTGCCTGCTTCGCCGCATTTACTAGCAGCGGGTGCCCGCGCACCAGTTGTAGTTTTTGAATGGAGCCGTCTTTGCTGATAACAGCCGTAAACTCTACCGTTCCCTGCACGCGGGCCGACTTGGCCAGCGGCGGGTAAACCGGCATTACTTTACGGATCAGGTTCGCTTCCATCACCTGTCCGCCAACTCGCATCGGGCCCGTTTTCTTAGGCGGAGGAGGAGGAGGTGCGGCGCTCGGCACGCCGCCGAGCACGCCGCCAATCACACCACCGGCAACACCGCCGGCTTCCCCGGTTCCGCCCACTACTCCGATTCCGGCATCCGGCGGAGGCGCGGCTTCCTCAATATGGTTGATCTGTTTCGGAATCACCTTCGGCGCCATAAGCTGGTTCGCGATGAACTGCTTCACTACCGGCTTAGGCGGGACTTTCGGCGCTTGCGGCGGTGGTGGTGGCGGAGGAGGAGGTGGTGGTGGTGGCGCTACCAGCATGCTCCTCAACTGCGCGCTCGGCAGCGTCTCCGTATAGATCAGAGGTATCAGAATCAGGACGCCAATGGCTATGATCTGCACGAGCAAAGACAACACGATCGTGTACGGCTTCTTGGTCTTTGCCGCCCCATCTACAAATGTTTGGTCGAACATAACGCCTGCCTTTCCGTTCCCGCGTTTCCTTACTTAGCCGTTTTCACCGGCTTTGCGCCTTTCACACTTGCTGCCGTACTCCGTGGCCGACTCTCCATCACCACCGGTCTTGCCCTGCGCTTACGTCCCTCCGCCAAATCCTGCCAGAAGATCAGAATGGGACTCGCTATAAAAATAGACGAATACGTGCCAATGATGATACCTATAACCAGCGCAAAGGAGAAGCCATTCAACACCTGGCCGCCGAACAGGAACAAAGATAAGGCCGTCAGGAAAGTCAAACCGGAGGTTAGAATGGTCCGGCTCAGCGTTTGATTGATACTGAGGTTCACGATATGGGTAAACGAGCCGCGCATCTGCAACCTGAGGTTCTCGCGGATTCTATCAAATGTCACGATGGTGTCGTTCATCGAATAGCCAACCAGGGTCAGTAGCGCCGCGATCACCGTCAAATCGATCGGTTTGTTGAAAATAGAAAACAGCCCGATTGTGATGATGGTGTCGTGGAAGACCGCAATGACGGCCGCTACCCCGTAAATCCACTCAAACCGGAATGCAATGTAGACCAGCATTGCTCCCAGCGCGATCAGCACCACATTGATCGCTTGCTGGCGCATGTCGGCGCCGATTTTGGCGCTGACCGCTTCGTCGCTTCGAATTGCAAAGCTGCCGGCAAAGCATTGCTGCTTCAAAACGTTCAATACTTGAGGCGTAACGCCCGGCACCGAACCGAGTTCATCGAGATTATGAATCAGTCCGGAATGCGCGGTCCGGTAATCGATAATATGCTTCGCCAGCGCCTGCAACTGATCGTCGGAAAGAGAAACGTTGGCTGCCGTCAGCGGATCGCGTAAGCGGTCCGCGAGCTCCGTCTGGGCGGTGAGATTGATATCCAGCTTGCCCCCGGCGTTCGGGTTGAATGCAGCATTCAAGGCGCCGACGATATCGGTTCGCGCATTCGAGAGGTTTTCCTGGTGCAGGCCGGTGGTGATCAAGGCTTCCTGCGAGTTCCCCGCCCCCTGCGAATTACTGACTTCCTGCACCTCGATTTCGCCCGCAATCTTCTTGTGAAGCGCGGAGCGGATCGCTTCCGCGGAAGGTCGGTGGATGAAGTTCACGTCCATAAGCGCTCCACCCGTGAAATCTATTCCATACCTCGGGCCGCCTCTAATAGCCAGGCTGATAAGACCGGCTGCGAAAAGGACCAGGGACAGGATAATGAACGGCCATTTCTTGCCGAGAAAATCGAAATTCGTATGCTTGAAGATTTCCATCTAACTTCCATGGCCGGCATCTATCAGAAATAGACACCGGCAACCCACAAATGTTCCCAATGGCCTGGAAGGCCTGTACAGTACTCTAAATACTCAAAGCCGTGACCGGTTTCGGCCGCGACAGCTCCCAATCGAAGATAAATTTTGAAACGAATACGGCCGTGAAGATATTCGCCACCAGGCCTATGACCAGAGTGACCGCAAATCCTTTCACCGGCCCCGAGCCAAACAGGAAAAGGATAGCGCAAGAGACCACCGTCGTCACGTGCGTATCGATGATCGTCAGCAGCGCCTTATTAAAGCCGGTATCGACCGCCGGAATAATAGCCTTGCCGGCCCGCAGCTCTTCACGAATTCTCTCGAAAATAAGCACATTGCTGTCCACCGCCATACCGATTGTCAGAATGATTCCCGCCAAGCCCGGCAGAGTCAGCACGGCATCGAAATAGCTGAGACAGGCAATCAGGATAACGGCATTTAGAATCAGCGCGAGAGTCGCATTGATACCGCTCCTCTTGTAATAAACGAGCATGGCGACAATAACCGCTAGTACTCCGGCGATACCGGCCGCAAAGCCGTTGCGGATAGAATCGGCGCCCAGTGAGGCTCCCACCGTATCTTCCTGCATGTACTTGACGCTCGCCGGCAGCGCGCCCGCCTTCAAATTGAGGGCCAGATCGGCCGCATCCTGCTGGCTGCCGGCACCCTCGATCACGCCGTTATCGCTGATTTGCCCCTTAATCACCGGCGCTTCCAGCACCTTACCATCCAGCACAATCGCGAGCCGTTGTCCAATATGTGAGCCTGTATAAACCGAAAAGTGCTTGGCCGCGGACTGGCTGAGCACGAAGGCGGTGTCCCAGCTTCCCGGCATTTGGCCCTGCTCCGGACGCGCGTCGCGAATGTCCGGGCCGCGCACCACGGGCGTACGGGAAACCAGGTAGACCCCGCCGCCTTTGCTGGTGTCGTCGGCTCCGGCCGTTCCAATGAGCCTGGTACCGGGAGGCAAAATGCCGCCGCTCTGGGCCAGCGCCTCGTCCCGGCTGGCAAACGGACCGCCCCTCACGTCGTAAAGCTCAAGCACGGCCGCGGTTTGCAGAATCTGCTTCACGCGCGCCGGATCGTCCACGCCGGGCAATTGCACCAGCAGTTCGGAATCGATATCTTCACGCCGCTGCTGCACGGTCGCCTCGCTCAAGCCGAGGGCGTTAATTTTCTTTTCGATAGTGTTCTTCGATTGCGCCAGCACCTGCTGCCAGAGCGTCAGCGCGTAGGATGGCTTCAAGGTGAGCCGGTAGTCGGCTCCGGCGTTTTGCGGCGTTACAATCCAGTCGCTAAACTGATCGCTCACGATGCTCCGCAGGTTTCCACCCTGAGTGGGTGGAACGCCTTTGACCACGATGGCGGTCTTGCTCGCGTCGGCCAGTGTTTTGGCGGGGTCCAGATCGACATCGGAGAACTGGACTCCGGCCTTAACCAAGGCGTCCTTCAGCCGGTCGGCATCGGCACTGGCCTGGCCGTTAAAGGCATCCTGCTGCTGCACCTGCACGACTAAATAGGTACCACCGCTCAGATCCAGGCCGAGATGAATGTTCTTATGCCAGTTGGCGGCTAGTTCGGCCTTGCTCCTCGGCAGGCCGATAATTCCGTAGACACAGACCAGAATCACGGCCACAATGAAGAAAAATTTGAAGCGTAAATTGCGTTTCATGGTACAAACAGTTGGTTCTTGGGTGGAAGGTTACTTCTTGATTTGTTCATCGGCTCCGACAATGTTGGTGACGGCGCTCCTGGCCACCTGAATTTTCAAATTATCGGGCTTAATTTTTAGTATCAGAGTATCATCATTGACCGCAACGATGGTCCCGATGATCCCCCCGCTCGTGAGGACAGACTGCCCGCTCTGCAGTGTTTTCAGCATCTGCTTCTGATTTTTCTGCTGGCGCCGCATGGGCATGAATATTAAGAAATAGAAGATGGCAACCATGGCCACGAAGGTCAGAATCGGGCCAGGCAAGCCTGACGTGGGAGTCGATGCGGCGGGCGCGTGTGTCTGCAGCAGTAAGAAGAGGAAAGGCATACGGGATTCTACTTCCAGCTTAAACGGCGGCCGCGCGTTCCGCTTCGGTCTTCAAAAAAGAAGGGAACCCGCCAGCGAGAATAGCCTCGCGCATCCGGCGCATAATATCCAGAAAGTAGTGGATGTTGTGCATTGTAGCGAGAACCGAAAACAGGATCTCGCCGGCCATATACAGGTGGCGCAGGTAAGCGCGGGTGAAGGTCCGGCAAGTGTAGCAATCGCAAGCCGGATCGAGCGCGTTCTGGTCGTCTGTATATTGCGCCTGTTTGATCATCACTTTGCCGCGTGAGGTAAATAGATATCCAGTGCGGGCGTTGCGGGTAGGCAGCACGCAATCCATCATGTCGACACCGCAAGCGGCATATTGCGGCAGCTCCTCCGGCATCCCGACACCCATAACGTAGCGGGGCCGATCGGAAGGAAGCAGCGGGACCGTCGCCGCCGCAATCTCATGGCTCAGCTCGCGCGGCTCACCGACAGATAACCCTCCGACGGCGTAACCGGGCGCCTCCAGCTCCATCAGAGCGTCCGCGCAGGCGCGCCGCAGATCCGGAAACATCCCGCCTTGCACGATGGGAAACAGCGCGCAGTCGAACCCTTTTTCGCGCCGCAGGTAATGCGCGTAACCGGCCTTGGCCCAACGCACGCTGCGCTGCATCGACAACGACGTCGATTCGTGCGTGGCCGGATACGCGAGGCATTCGTCGAGCACCATCATAATGTCGCTCCCGAGCGCCAGTTGAATATCGACGGTGTTCTCCGGCGAGAAGAAGTGCTCGCTGCCGTCCAGATGAGAACGGAACAGCACGCCTTCCTCGGTCACCTTTCGAAACATGTCGAGGCTGAACACCTGAAAACCGCCCGAATCGGTCAGAATCGCTCGAGGCCACGCCATGAAGCGATGCAATCCTCCAAAGCGCTCAATGCGTTCGTGGCCCGGCCGCAGAAAGAGATGATACGTATTCGCCAGAACGATCTTGGCGTCGAGGTCATTAAGTAGATCGCGCGGGGTCAGCGCCTTGACTGTCCCCTGCGTGCCTACCGGCATAAAAACAGGAGTCTCGATAGTTCCGTGCGCGGTATGCAGCAGGCCGGCGCGCGCACCCGTTTCCGCACACCGTGCCTGAATCTCAAATCGCAACGCAGACCTAATTTTACGCGACCCACTAGACTAGTTTTGTAGACCCGGATGCGCTCGCCACTTCCGATTCTTTGCGCCGCTCTACTAGCATTACTGCTCCCTGGCCCGGTGCACCTGAACGCGCAGCGAAACAGAAGGAATACGGAGGAGCCGAAGCCGCAAGTCCTGCCGCTTCCGCCGCAATTGCCGATGGCCTTGGCCGCCGATACGGCGATGCTCGATTTCCACATTTCGCCGCTGCTCAGGACGGGCGGTCTATCGGCCCAGATTCGTCAAAGCCTGAACGATCTGATCCGCGATACGCACGGCGAGACCATTATCAAGTTGCGCGCGTTCGTGTCCGGAGCCGGAGATTCGCGCCGCGTGGAAGCCGATGTCGGCCAGCTTTTCACCGACAAGAAATTACCGCTTCCGGTCTTGAGCATCATTCAGGTCGGTGGGCTCGGCGAGGAGCGCGCGAACGTCGTGATTGAGGCGGTGGTCGAGACACGCCGCATTCTTAACCCGAATGGGCTGGCGTTCCTGACGGGTCAAACCGGCAACGGATTCGCGCAAGCCTTCGAGCGTCTGCGCGCCAGCGCGAGCGCGGCTTCCGTCGCTCCCGATCGCGTCCTCAAATGTACCTGCTTCACCTCCGGCGCGGAAAGCGACGACACCATCCGCGCCGCGATCCAAGCCGCATTTCCGAACGCCGCCATCAACATTGTCCAACCGCTGCGCGATCCGGCCAACGACGCGAGCATGTGCGAGGCCGTCGCCCAATTGACTCAGGCGCCCACGCAAGGCCCGGTGGTCTGGCTCAAGGACGCCCGCGCCACGCTGGTTAACTCGCACCAGTTGGTGTTCACCGGATTGCAACTCACCTTCGGCAATTTTCTCGACGACGCGCAGCAAGCCTTCATGCGCCTCCACCGCGCCGCTTCCGCCTTGCAGCCGGTGGAAGCGCCCGTCGAGGTGAACGCCTTTTCGCTCGACGCCTACGCCGGATCGGCCTTGCGCAAAACGACCTCGTTTCCCGCCAGCACGTTCACAGTACAGCCCGTCGAAGGACTTTCGGCCATCGATGCATCGGCCGGAATCGAGGCCGTGCTCGCGCCCAACGTCCGCTCGCCTGTAACCTTGCCGTAGCGAGAAGAACCGCGCAAAGCTACAATTCCCCTGAATGACACCTCTTATCGCGAGCTTCGGCGAGGTGATGCTGCGCCTCTCGCCTCCCGGTTTTGAACGCTTGCTTCAGTCGCCGCAGTTTCTGGCGACTTTCGGCGGGGGCGAGGCGAACGTTGCTGTCTCGCTGGCACAGTTTGGCGCCCAATCCCGTTTCCTTACCGTGCTGCCGGAAGCAAACCCGATTGCGGATGCGTTTTTGGGCGAGCTGCGGCGCTTTGCTGTGGATACGCGCCATATCGTGCGCGCGCCCGGCCGGATGGGAGTCTATTTCGTCGAGGCCGGTGCGAATCAGCGCCCTTCGAAAGTGCTCTACGATCGCGAACACAGCGCCATAGCGCTCGCGAAACCCGGCGCCATTCCGTGGAAGACCGCTTTCGAAAACGTAACCTGGTTTCACATCACCGGCATCACTCCGGCGATTAGCGCCTCGGCTGCCGAGTTGGCATTGGAAAGCTTGCGCACGGCGCGTGAGATGAACATCCAGACTTCCTGCGATCTCAATTTCCGGAAGAATCTTTGGAAGTGGGGCAAGTGCGCCGCCGAGGTGATGCCGGAAATCATCAAACTCACTAGCGTCTGCATCGCAAACGAAGAGGACTGCCAGAAGGCGCTCAATATCCATGTAGATCTCGATGTCGAATCGGGCAGCCTGGAACGCGAGAAATACGCCGAGCTGAGCGAGCGGGTGCTGGCTACCTATCCGAATCTCAAAATGATCGCCATCACGCTGCGCGAATCGAAGAGCGCGTCTCATAACAACTGGTCTGCCTGCCTGCACACCGGGAAAGAATTCCTGCTGAGCCGCCGCTATGAAATCACGCACATTGTGGATCGCGTAGGAGGCGGAGACAGTTTCGCCGCGGGCCTTATATACGGGCTCACGCATCTCGCTTCGCCGGCCGAGGCGTTGGACTTCGCGGTGGCCGCATCCTGCCTGAAGCATTCCATTCCCGGCGATTTCAACCGCTTCAGCGCCGAAGAGGTTCACGCTCTGCTCAAGGGCGGCGGCGCGGGCCGCGTGCAGCGTTAAGAGACCGTCCAGTAGACCGAGTAGCGCCCGTCGAAGAGGCGGTTGAAAGGAACGAACGTCACGTCTTGCTCCTGACCGGTGCTGCGGAACGCGAGAGGCTGGCCGGCAACCGGTTTCAGCCAGCTTTCGAGCGGCTCCGAAGAGGCGTGGAATTGGGGTATGTCGATCGGGTGATGACGCACATCGGGCCCCTCCGGGCCAACGATCAAGTCGCGGTTTAATCCGTCCGTTCCGAGTTTGCCGGCCAGCACGAATGGGCCGTAGAGGAACGCCTGGGTAGTGGGCTCGTCCGGCATCGCCTGGCGGTGCAGATGCATGGGAAGATCCAGCGTCACGCTATCGCCATTGCGCCAGGTTCGCGCGATGGTGAAGTAACTGGCCGGGCTCGGCGTCACTTCGGCGGCGTGGCCGTTGATCTTGACCGAAGCATCCGAGCCGGCCCAGTACGGGATGCGCACATGCAGGGGCATGTGGACGGGCGCGGACGCAGCGATTGTGAGTGTGATGGTTGGCGCTTCGGGAAAATTCGTTTCCTGCCGAACGCGTAGCCCCTTCTCTTTCCAATGCAGCTCAGACGGGATAAACAAATTGACGTAGAGACTGTTGTTGTCGTGAAAGTAGATGCTGTTATTCAGCTTCGAGAATTCCTCGACGCCGGTGCCGGTGCAGCACCAGAAGGAGTCGTCTTCGGTATTGAAGGTCTTCCACGCGCCGGGATAAATCGAAAGGTAGTATTGCGTCTTGCCGTTCTGCCGTTCGATGGCCGCAATGCGGTGATTCAGCAGGGTGCGTTCGTAATAGTCGAAGTAGCGCGGGTCTCCGGTCCATCGATACAGATGACGTGTGAGCTTGAGCATGTTGTAGGCGCAACAATCTTCAGTTGTATTGGCGCTGAGTTTGAGTTCCGCGCCAAGCCGCCGCGGCTCGACTAACCAAAGTTCGCCGTTGCTGGTGCCGCCGGTGACGTAGGCGCGCGCGCTGGTTACTTCCCACCAGAAGAAATCCGCGACATCGTGAAAGCGCTCATCGCTGCTGATCTCATAGCGCCGCGCGGCTCCAATTACCTGCGGGATATGCGTGTTGACGTGCAGGCCGCGCAGTTCGTCGCGGCGCAGGCCAAGCGGGTTGAAAAACTTCTTCTTTGTGAAGCGGTCGCCGATTACCGCATAATGATCGTCGCCGGTGAGAGCGGCGAGGTTATAAAGAACCTCGTTCATGCCGCCGTATTCGGTGTTCAGGATGTCCTGCATGTGCGGCTCGGGGATGGGCCCTGTCCAGTTGTCCACCCATTTAGCCATGCCTTCGACCACCTCCAGCGCCTGTTTGTTGTCGCAGTGCTGGTGCATATCGAACAGGCCGGCCATAATTTTGTGAATGGTGTAGAACGGCGCCCAAACCTGTTGGCGGGCGTTGAGGCGGTCGAAGAACTCGAGCGGGAAGGCGCTCAGATAACCACCGCCCAACTTGTCCTGGCACTTGGCGAGTTCGGCGACGATGTAGCCGCCTTTGGTTTTGAGATCGCCGTCGCCGGTGGAGGAGTACATGAGCGCGCATGCGGAAAGATAGTGGCCGACGAAGTGGCCGCGCAGCTCGCAATCCGGTTTCTCCCATCCGCCGAGCGGTTGAGCGGAGGAGGGCAGCCCGGCATTGATCCGGAAATTGTGCAGCAGCCGGTCGGCATCGAGGCGTTTGAGATAGCCGAGATTGGCGGTTTCGGAATCTTTGAAGATGGAGGGCAGAAGGCGCACCTGCTCCATTTCAAAGGTCTCGATTCTCATCGGCGCGTCTTTGCGGGCGAATTCAATGGTTTCGCCAAAGGGTGGAATCTCTTCGCGCCAGCGGCGGCGGCGGGCCGGGCTGGTCGTCTGCGGAGTCGCGTTGGCATTTTGCGGCGCGCGCTTGGTGGGAGAGTTCGGCGGAGGCGGCGGGGTGGCCTGTCCCGCGAGCAGCGGGCCCGCTCCGGCAGCGGCGGCGAGCGTTGCCGCGAACCTTCTCCGATTGAAATTGCGCATGATGAAAATACTCCTTCTGGTCTCTGTATACATAATTGTATACAGTTGCTTTTAACATGTAGGCCGCGTGACGGCGCGGCACAGCGCTAATCTAGTGTGAGATCTGCAATGCCAAGCTCCGGCGGTACAAACCGCGTCCGCAAGAAACGGCGTCAGGAGACAGAACGAGGGCACAGCCTTCGAATCGCATTCCAGCAGCTTCGGCACATGATAGTTAGCGGTCAACTGCTGCCGGGCACCTGGATGATCGAAGCGGATCTGGGACAGAGGCTGGGTTTGAGCCGCACGCCGGTTCGCGGCGCGCTGCACTGGCTGCAGCGGGACCGGTACGTAGTGGCAACCAACAATGGCAGCAAGAGCCGGATGCTGGTTGCTCCTTTGACCAAAGAAGACGCGCGCGAGTTGTATTCGATCATCGGGCATATCGAAGGCTTGGGGGCGCGCTTGACGGCGCAGCTTCCTTTCGCCAATCGCATGCAGGTGATTAAGCAACTTCGGCAGTACAATTCCGGGCTTGCGGAGTTGGCGCAAAAGCATCGCTCGGAAGCGAATACGATTTTCGAGCTGGACATGAATTTTCACCGGGCCATTGTGGAGGCCAGCGCGGGACCGCGTCTGCTGGAGCTTCACAGGACGACGCAGCCGCAAGCGGAGCGCTACTGGCGGCTTTACGCCAGCGCGATTCTCGATCAACTGGACGAATCGGTTCGCGAACACGAGCGGATTATCACAGCCATTCAGGAAGGCGATGCGAACGCGGCGGAAAGCGGCATACAGGTGAATTGGCAGAACGGCGTGGAGCGCCTGGCGAAAGTGATCGATACGCTGGGAGAGCGCGGGAACTGGTGCGAGAGCGGTACTGGCTGAGACTTCCGCTGTAAACGATTTCATGGCACGGAGCGGCACCGGCAGCACGTATGGCGGTTTGTGATACGTTAGCTCAAGCTGCACGCGGTAAGCGCTTTCTCGCAGCATGAAACAACCCAGCATAAAACAACGATGATCAGCCTTACGGATTTCGAAGTCTGGTTTGTTACCGGCAGCCAGCATCTCTACGGCCGGGAGGTTCTGGAGCAGGTGGCGGCGCATTCCGAGGAGATCGCGCGCGGCTTGCAGAGCTCGAGCCACAATCCGGTAAAGCTGGTTCGCAAGCCGGTGTTGACGACTCCGGAATCGATTCGCGGGCTGTGCCTGGATGCCAACCGCGATAACAATTGCGCCGGTTTGATCTGCTGGATGCACACCTTTTCTCCGGCGAAGATGTGGATCGCGGGGCTGCGGGCGATCGGCAAACCCTTCGTTCATCTGCACACGCAGTTCAACCGCGAGCTGCCGTGGTCGAGCATCGATATGGATTTCATGAATCTGAACCAATCGGCGCATGGCGACCGGGAGTTTGGATTCCTGGCCAGCAGAATGCGCCTGAACCGGAAGGTGATTACCGGATTCTGGCAGGATGATGACGTGCAAAAAGAGCTCGGCGCATGGATGCGCGCTGCGTGTGCCTGGCACGATGCGCAATCGCTGAAGGTGGCGCGATTCGGGGATAACATGCGCAACGTGGCGGTCACCGAAGGCGACAAGGTGGAAGCGCAAGCGCGGCTCGGATATTCGGTGAACGGCTACGGCTTGGGAGACTTGGCGAAGCGCATGGACGAAGTCAGCGACGCCGAAGTGGATAAACTTTCGGCCGAATACGACGACCAGTATGCGGTGGCCGAGCCTCTGCGCGTGAAAGGAAGCCGGCGCAGCTCCCTGCAGGAGGCTGCGCGCATCGAGATTGGATTGCGGCATTTCCTGGAAGACGGCGGTTTTCACGCGTTTACCGACACGTTCGAAGATTTGCATCATCTTCCGCAGCTTCCCGGAATTTCCGTGCAGCGGCTGATGGCCGACGGCTACGGGTTCGGAGCCGAAGGCGATTGGAAAACGGCGGCTCTGGTGCGGGCCATGAAAGTGATGGCGGCCGGGCTGCCGGGCGGGACTTCCTTTATGGAAGACTACACCTACCATTTCAAAGGCGGCGGCAAGGTGCTTGGAGCGCACATGCTGGAGGTTTGCCCTTCCATTGCCGACGGGCGCCCGTCGCTCGAGATTCATCCTTTGTCGATTGGAGGCAAAGCCGATCCGGTGCGGCTGGTGTTCAATGCGCGCACAGGGCCCGGCGGTAAATGCGTCGGTGGTCGATATGGGAGATCGGTTCCGCATGGTGGTGAACGCGGTCAAGGTAGAAGCGCCCGAGCAACCGCTTCCCAAGCTGCCGGTCGCGCGGGCGATCTGGGTACCGGAGCCGAATTTGAAAACCGCCGCGACGGCCTGGATCTTCGCGGGCGGCGCCCACCACACCGGATTCAGCCAAGCGTTGACGGCCGAGCACCTGGAAGATTTCGCCGGCATGGCAGGCATCGAGTTTCTGCCGATTGACGCCAAGACGACGATTCGGGATTTCCAGAATGAGCTGCGCTGGAACGATGCGTATTATCGGCTGATGGGGGGCGTTTAGCTTGGTCCCGCTCATCTGGCGGGCGGTCCAAAACGGATTTCGATGGGGGCGTTCTTTTCGAAGGTGACTTCGCTTCCGCGCGAGACCACGGTCGAGTAGACGGACCAGGCCAAGCCATAAAAGCCGAGCGCGGAGCCGACGGGACGCGGGGCGTAAGCGGCTAGCGTTCCGAATAATCCAAATCCCGAAAACCCTCCCAAGGCGCGGCCGGAATAGTTTGCGTTCGCGCCGGCGGAAGCGTTCTGTTTTCCAGCATCGTTGTCCATCGATTTTGCTGCAACCAGGCCGGCGATGAGGGGACGCAGGAAGCGCGTTTTCGATTCGGTGGCGCGCGCGGTTCCTTCGGAATCGACCTTCACGTTTCCGCTGGCCGCCTCGCCCGAGGTTAGCTGCGCCTCTGCGCGTTCTGCGCGCAAAGGCTGAGCCGCGGCGACGAGCGCCGGAACTTCGGCGCGTTCGAAGGCAAATCGTAATTGACCTCCGCGATGAAACATACGCGCTGAACGAGCGAGCGTGACTTTTCCGATCAGCCGGGTGCCTTCGGGCAAAAGCAAATGGCGGTCGGCGGAGAATAGCGGCTGCGACAGCACGCCGGTCAAAGCATCGCCGGGGCGCGCATCCGCGGAAGTAACGGTAGACGTCAGGCGCACCAACGCCTGGCTATTGGACGGGGCCGCGGAACCCAGTCCGTTCAGTTCTTTGGCGTCCAGCGTGATGTCGCCGAAGCCAAGCGGTTTTTCCAACACTGCGTCGAAGCGCGTTCCGGAGCGATACCACTGCGGATGATAGGGCAGCTTGCTCCAACAATAATTTTCGAGCCATTCGCGCTTGTTTGGACCGCGAACGAAATCCAGGAATCCTCCGCTGCGGGCGTTGGCTTGCGATTGCGCCTGCTGTGTCAGGAACTGCCGCAGCCGCGCGCGCTTACTGTTCGGATTGGAGGGCGCGGGTTTCGCGGCGCGGTGCTTGGTTTTCTTCCCAGGCCGGGGCGGCAGGTAGATGCTCGCTAAGCCCAACGAAGGAATCGTGTCGACGGCCAAGGATTGCCCGTTGGGCAGCGACATGCTTGTAAACCGCACCTCGGCGCGTTTTAAGGGCGTGAAATCTCCACGAACCATCGCCATAATCCGCTGCATTCGCGGCACGGGATCAAGCGCTGCGATGCGGCCATTGACGGCAGTACCTGCGGGAATGACAATTCTGTCGAAAGCCCACACCGGTTCTGCGAATTTGGCATGAACGGCGGCGCCGTTTTTGAACCAGACGCGCTGGGTGAGATAGAGCCGGAGCGGCGTTCCGCTCCCGACTTGCAGAGGGACCGCTTTCTGCTGAGCCCAAACCGGCGTGCAAAGCAGGCCTGCGACGATTACGTATCGGAGCTGTCGACTGAACATCGCGTCACACTCTCCGTCAATCCATTTTTACGCAATCGCTTTGGGCAGCTCACAAACAAAATTCCTGCATTCATATAACGTGATTCCATCCTTGCGCTCAAGACCGGCCAGAAACGGCGCCGTGGTCTTCAGCCGTTCCGCCGCCGCATCGTCAAGCGCCAGCACGCTGGCATTCGGCGCAAAGTTTCGCCGGTGAGCGGCGAGGGACCGTTCCACCTGCGCATCGAGTTTGGCGCAGCGCAGCACAATCTGTTCGGGCTCCGCCAGCGAGCGCCCGAGGGCGGCCAGCATTTGCGGCGCCATGGTGGGCTGGGCTTGCAATTTCGGAGCGAACCAGCGCAAGCTTCGCTCCGCTGACTGGCGAAATTCATCGTCATCGGTCATATGCGCGAGGCGGAGCAAGCACATCGGTCGCGACCGAATTCCCAGAGGGCTCCGCGCCATCGTAATCGTCTTTCATGCGCAGCAGCAGATCGCCGGCGCCTTCCAGTGTGCTGAAAAATCCGCCCTGCTGCGAGTCCTCGAAGCGCTTCAATCCGCGGCGCGCGAGGTCGACCGCGGTTACGAAATAAGCCGCGTTCGAGCTTGCTTCGAACAAATCCAAAAGCGCCTGGGCTAAGAAGGCATAGTCGTCGAGAAATGCCGGAACGGCCGCTTCGCCATCGCAAAAGCGCCGCAGGAGGCGGCCCGAGCCGGGATCGTACATGCGGGAAAGCAGAAACGATGCCGCCCGCTTCGCCGCTTCCAGATAACGTGCGTCGTCGAGCACGATATAGCCTTTCGCGAGCGCCGAAATCATCAGGCCGTTCCAGGAGGTAAGAATTTTTCGATCGAGATGCGGTCGCGGCCGCTTGCTTCTTGCCTGAAACAACGTCTCTTTGGCGCGTTGGAGCGTCTCGTGCTCGGTTTCCTGTTCGGGCGCGGCTTCATATAAGATGTTGCGGCCGGTGAATTCTCCCTGCGGATCGTGCTCGACGTTGCCGTCGCGCTCGACGCCGAAGCGCGTGCAGAACAGTTTCGAATCTTGCTCGCCTAAAAGCGTGTCGATCTCACTTTTCCGCCAGATATAGAACGCACCTTCGCCCGAGTGCGACGGATTTTCCGGATCGGGGCTGTCGGCGTCTTCGGCCGAATAAAATCCTCCGTCCTGGTCCGTCAGGTCGCGGAGGACATACGTAAAAATGCCGCGTGCTACTTCGGCGAAGCGCTCGTCGCGTGTGATCTGATAGGCTTCCAGATACGAAACTGCGAGCTGCGCCTGGTCGTAGAGCATCTTTTCGAAATGCGGCACGAACCAGCGCTCGTCGACCGAGTAGCGGTGAAAGCCGCCGCCCAACTGATCGTGCATGCCGCCGGCAGCCATTTGCGGCAATGTCTGGGCAACCATGTCGAGCGCTTCCTCATTTTTTTCCGCGGCATAGTAGCGAAGCAGATAATTCAAGACCACGGGACGCGGAAATTTCGGGGCGCCGCCGAATCCACCCCATTTCGCGTCGAAGGCGCGGCGGAACTGCCAAAACGCCGAGCCGAATAACTCGCGATCCGGTTCGCCCGCGGCCTTGGCGGCCGACGCCATGGCGCGCAATTGCTCTGCGACGTTTTCGCTGGAAGCGTCCACGCGATCACGCTCCTGTTTCCAGGCGCGGGCGAGATGCTCCAGCAACTCGCGAAAACCCGGGCGGCCGTAGCGCGAATCGGGCGGGAAATACGTTCCGCCGAAGAATGGCTTCAAATCGGGGGTCAGCCACACCGACATGGGCCAGCCGCCGCTTCCGGTGGAGGCCTGCACAAATAACATATAGATGCGGTCGACATCGGGGCGCTCCTCGCGGTCGAGCTTGATCGGCACGAATTCGCGATTCAAAATGTCCGCGACTTGCTGGTCTTCGAACGATTCGTGCGCCATCACGTGACACCAGTGGCAGGTGGAATATCCGATGGAAAGGAAGATTGGCTTGTCGTCTTTTCGCGCTTTTTCGAAGGCCGCTTCGCCCCAGGGCATCCATTCGACCGGATTGTGCGCATGCTGGCGTAAGTAGGGGCTTTTTTCGTGGATCAGCGCGTTGGTGTGCATGCGCTTTCAGTCTAGCTGTCCGCTCGGCGTATGATATTAGCGGAGCTGAAGCTCCGCGCTTACGCTCCCGGCTCCGTTTCGAGGGTCTCGATGCGGGCGTAGGCTTCGGTGCAGAATTCGCAGTCGCAGGTTCCGCGCTCTTTGGGACGGGGGAGATTGCCGACGCGGAGTGGACCGATATGGCCATCGGCGCGGGTCTTCTCTTCCTCGATGGCCTCCAGCCAGGTATCGACCGTCATGCGCTGGGTGCCCAAGCCGCCGTACTTGCGGACGTCGTCGTTGCGGGTGGTCCAGGCATATTCTTCCGGGACGCCGTTGGGGAAATTTATGCGGCGATAGACCATTTCGGGCGGCGGGAGCATGGCTTGTCCTTCTTTAATGAGCTGGCCGTTGGGAGGATAGAGCGTGGTGACGGTTTTGCCGTCTTCGATGGTGACCTCAACCCATTGGTCGAGGATGGGAATTTTGCGGAGCTTCTTGGGGCTGAGCTGGCCTTGGAAAAGCGTTTGCGCGCGTGTTTTAAAGCCTGCGGCGGCGATGCGTTCGCCTTCTAGGCGGTTGAGCCTCTCTGTTTCGGCGGACAGGTCGACTTTATAGGTTTCCTGGGCGTGGCCGATCTCTTTGCGAATTTTTGTGCTGTTACGCACTGAATTCGTTTCGATGCGAAGCGCTGTTTCCAGGTTGCCGATGCGGTATTCCATAAAGGTCTCCAGTTGTTGCACGGCTCGGGCGGTGGAGCGCTCGGCCGCGGTTTTGTAGCGTAAGGCGAGTTGATAATTCTTGTGCTGGGCGTCGGTCCAGGCTGCGAAAGAGGAATCGGCGAGATCCTGTTCCATTTCCGAATAGCGGCGTTCGTTGCGCAGCAAAAACCATTTTTCGAGGATGACTTTTTCGACTAATTCGAGTTCGGCTTCGTCTTGCGGCTGGTAGGTCATTTTCCAGCGGTCATATAGATCTTCGAAATCCTGCCGGTTTTCGCCGGGAAGGATCAGGATGGTGGAGCGGCAGCCGTGTTTGAGGGAATTTTTGGAAGAATTGGATCGCCCCTCAGGGGAAGTTGGGCCCGTGCAGCCATTTGGATTGTCTGTCCGGCGATTGTTCGGCATTTGCTTTCGAGCGAAGGATGGCACGGCGGCGTGCGGCGGAGAAGGAGAAACTGCGGGATAAGTCTTGGATTTTATTCGGGAAAATTTATTTTTGAAATTTGCGAAGACGCAGACGACGCAAGGCGATCGTCCGCGCCACCTGACGGCGGAGGGATTTTTACCGAACGAAGTGGGGGTTGGGTTCGTTTCGCAAAAAAGCGACGAGTCCGTAGTGGCTGATAATATCCGCATGGCGGAACGGCACGGTCTGGGCAGTTACAACGTAATCGGATTTGTGACGATTGTCGATGTAGCCCGGGCGAAGGAATTCTATCGAGACAAGCTTGGTCTGCGGTTGGTCAGCGAAGAACCTCCGTTCGCGCTTGTTTTCGACGCTAACGGCATCATGCTGCGGCTAGGGATGGGAAAGGAACGTACTCCGGCCGTGGGCACCGTGTTGGGCTGGCAGGTTCCGGACATAACGGTGGCGGTAAGGGATTTGGAACGGGCCGGAGTTCAGTTTGAACGCTACGAACATGTGAAGCAGGACTCGTTGGGCGTCTGGACTGCGCCGGGCGGCGCAAAGGTCGCGTGGTTCAAGGATCCGGACGGGAATATATTGAGCGTCTCGGAATTTCCGGAGAGACGGAGCTGAACGGCGGACACTGCCAAGAATTCATGAACGCCACGTTGATCAAAGCATCAATCGCAATGCTGCCGGCGGGCGTACTTCTCTTCGCTTCCTTGATGACGTGCCTTCGCAGAAAAACTGCGTGGACCTTTGTGCAATGTTTCGGCGCGGCTTGTCTCACGATAGTAGTTTTGGCACATATCTGCGAAGCGCTTCATCTGTTTCCGGAAATGGGCTGGGGTCGCCGGCATAGCGTCGGACATTATCTGGACCTCAGCAGTGCTGTTCTTGGCATCACCTTATTTCCAGTTGGCTATCTTTTTCATCGGCGGCTGGCCTGCCGGCCCCACAAATAAAGACTTGGATATGATTTCAAGATTTCGGAGGAGGGAAGAAACCGCTGCCGTGATCATTTCCGTTCGAGATATGCCTTCAGAGCCACGGCGTTGTTGTGTTCGGTATCGTGCGAGCTGTAGAGCAGCGTGACGGCGCCGCGTTTGGCGGCTTTCAGAATCGGTTCCCAGGCTTCGGGCCGGGTGTTGAGTTCGGCGAAATATTTTCGCTGAAACTCCTTCCATTTTTTGGGATCGTGATTGAACCATTTCCGCAAATCAGTACTTGGACCGGCTTCTTTTAGCCAGGCTTCTGCCGGCAGATCGGTTTTGCGGATCCCTCTTGGCCAGAGGCGCTCAACCAGGAAACGCTTTCCATCTTGCGGCCCCGGTTTGTCGTAGACGCGTTTCAGGTGAATCATGGGGTGGGAGCGTGCGGTGGAGGTAAGTGGACGGAGAAAAAGGTGACAGGCAACGAAATTTCGCCTCGTGAGAACTCTGTTTTTTTGCGGCTTCGAGGTGCGAAAATTCGAAGCCTGTCCCCATTTTCTCGAATCGGCCTGTCGAATTGACTGGGCGTCGTTCGATTCAATGGTGAAGGAGAGAGATTACCATGCGATTCATGATGCTGATGATTCCCAAGGGGTATGAGAAGGCAGCTCCGGGCGCGATGCCGGATGCCAAGGCGGTTGCCGCGATGATGGAGTACAATGAGGCGCTGCGGAAGGCGGGAGTGCTGCTTGCGCTGGATGGGCTGCATCCGCCTTCGATGGGGGCGCGCGTTTCGTTTTCCGGAGGGAAACCCAAGGTGACGGACGGGCCGTTTATCGAGACCAAGGAAGTGATTGGCGGTTACTGGATGATTCAGGTGAAGTCCAAAGAAGAGGCGATTGCGTGGGCGTCGCGCTGCCCGGCTTCGGATAACGAAACGATCGAGGTGCGGCAGGTGCAGGAGTTCTCGGATTTTCCCGCCGATATCCAAGAAGCGGCGGCCGCATATCCCGAGATGCAGCGGGACCTCGGCTAGTGTCGTGTTTCAGAACTTGCTTTAGCGATCAGTCCTTTGAAACTCATGCTGCCAAGACGAGCTTTGTGGACGGGGGACACGCCTGCTACTCGGACTCGGGCAGGTTGTCTGATCTTGCCCGGGGTGTCCCCAAGTGGCTTTGTCGAACTGATCCGTCAAGAAACTTCGGAAACATCACACTAGTGACCAGGCGAACGTTCCTCTCGGCTGGGGCGATGGTTAGTCAGGCCGCGTTATTAGGACAGCGTGGCCATTCGGCTAAAATACCGGGACGCAAGACGAAGCACATTGTGTTGTTTACCTCAGATGGCGTGCGGTGGCAGGACCTGTTTACCGGTATAGATGCGAAGCTGATGAATCAGAAGCAGGCGGGAATGGCCGACGCCGCGGCGCTGGAAAAACTGCTTTGGCGTCCCGATGCGGATGGGCGGCGCAAGGCTCTCATGCCTTTTTTCTGGAACACGCTGGCGCCGAATGGGATTGTGTTCGGTAACCTGGCGAAAGGCAGCTCGATGGAGGTTACTAACCGGTACCGCGTTTCTTATCCGGGTTACTCGGAAATTCTGACCGGGCGCGAGCAGGACGAGGTCATTCAAGGCAACGCTCCAATTCAAAACCCGATCCCCAGCTTTTTGCAGTTCCTGAAAGAGAAGCAGCATTTGCGCGCCGAGCAAGTTGCGGTTTTCGCCTCCTGGGACAATTTTCACTACAGTTCGGAAACGAAACCGGGAGAAATTTTCGTCAATGCGGGCTATGAAGAGTCGAGGCTTCCTCCGGACTCTCCGCGGACTGAGTTATTCAATAAGTTGCAGTTTGAAGCGCGGTATTTGGAAGATAGCTCGCGGCATGATGCGTTTACATTCGGACTAGCGATGGAGTATTTGCGAAAGGTGCAGCCGGAGCACCTGTTTGTTTCTTTCGACGAGACGGACGATTGGGCGCATTCGCGGCGGTATGACCGCGTATTGGAGAGCCTGCAATTTTTCGATCAGTCTTTGAAAGAGATCTGGACTTATCTGCAAAATTCTCCTAAGTACGCCAAGGCCACTACGCTGGTGGTTACTACGGATCATGGGCGCGGCGGGACGTTAGCGGATTTCTCCGATCATGGCCCGAAGGTGCCCGGGGATCAGCAGATCTGGGCGGCTTTCGTGGGGCCGGATACTCCCGCCAGCGGCGAAGCGGTTCATACGGAAAATTGCTATCAGCGCGATATTGCTCCTACGATTCTGGATTTGCTGGGGATTAATTATCGTTCCTACGCGGGCGTGCGGGGTACGCCGATTGCGGAGGGGATTGGCGAAAGCGGCTAAAGTTTCTACAGTCCGCAACCGATATCTCAGGTGAGAAAGTGCCATGTCTACTATTCCCAGTTCGCTCTCGGCTGGCCTCCAAGTCCTCTCGAACGACGGCTTACTCCCTTCGAACCTGACTTCACAGCAATTGAAGAATGCGTCGCCCGGGGAACTCACTCAGCTTGCCATTGACAACGCAGAATCGAGTGTTGCTTCGTCCCTGTTTGGCGGGGCGGCATCGTCGCCGGACAGTGTCAACCTGAGCGAAAATCTCACCTCTACGCTGCTTGGCGGCTCAACCGCCTCGAATGGCGGGACCACGGACCCAATTCTGCAAGCTTTGGAAACGGCGGAGACGAATTCTGGCGCTGCATCCACTACTGGAACGACTACTTCGTCCGCGGCTTCCCTCAACACGAACGCCGATAGCATTGGAACGCTGTTCAGCTACATGGGCTAGCGCTCGGATCTCCGAGGTCACACGGTTCGGGAAATCCTGGAACAAGACGATCAGCGACGTGCGGCGCGGCACCGCTCTCTTTGGTCACGGCTCACTCTCGAAAAATAGGCGCCGTATTAGGTCGCTTACGCTCCCGGCTCGGTTTCAGCATCTTGCACGAATGCAAGACGGTACCGATCGCTCTCTGCCTTACGGCACGATCGTCAAGGTTGCCTTTCGCGTCACGCCGGCGTATGTGGCTGTTATGATGACTGGGGTTTCGGTGGAGACGGGGCGGGTGGTTATCGCGAAGGTGGCGGTGTTTTGTCCTTCGGGGACTTTGATTTGTTGAGGCAAAGTTACTAGCGCCGGGTTGTTACTCGAAAGCGCTATGGGGATGCCCTCGGGCGGAGCTTTGCGGCGCAGCACGATAGATCCCGAGGCGCCGGAACCTCCGCGGAGTTTTTCCGGGCTCAGGGTCAGGGCCGCCAGGGTGGGAAACAGCACGAGCGTGTTGGATCTGGCGAGCTGGTTGGCAGATATGGAGATTTTGGCTAACGTCTCGTCGTCCTGAACGGCGCGTGTTTGGATTTCGAATTTTACGTGATCCGTTCCCGCGGGCACGGAAACGCTCTGCGGCACTTCGACCAAGTCCGGCCGATTCGTCTTCACCGAGAAAGTCAAGCCGCCTCCCGGAGCCGGTGCGTTCAAGATGATGACAGCAGCCGAGGTGGTGTCTCCGAGAGTCGCTTGCGGCAACAGGGCAAGAATGATTTTGCCGGTTGGTGTCGTTCCGTGAACGCCGTTAGGAAAAGGGCGATACAGCGGGTCGCCCATATTCATGATTACCCATTTCAACAATCGAGTGCTGCGCAGCAGAGCGTCACCGGCATTCGAGCCTCCCAGAAGATACAAGAAGGCCTGGTCCGGATGGGGAAGGTTGTCGAGATACGGTTCGCTTACGGCGCCGCTCGTGATGGTGATGCCTTTCAGCAAGGCGTTCGCGGCCCAGTTCGGTCCCTTGCGGGGGTTATACGCGGATGCGCTGTCCAGATGGATGCCAATTGCGCCCGGGTTCCAGCTAAAGGCGTCGTTGTAATGATTCAGGCTGTACCAGCCGGCGTAAAGCGCCGCACCATCGCAGCGCAGCGGAGCGGGAGCAGTGCCGAACTCTTCGGAATGCGTGTCCTCCAGGATGGGGAAGTCCGCTGCACGAGCAAATTCCCCGGCCTGATAGATATCCCAATTCCCTGCGCCATAACGATAGTCGGCGACGCCTTCGATGGGGGAATTCAGATCGAAACAGCCTTTGCCCGAAAGACCGTGAGCTTCCGCAAATAGGGCTTTATCGACCAGACCTTTGGCGAGGGCGGAGGTGGCGGCATCCAGGCGCCAGACCGAGTAAATGTGCGGCGCTTTCGGTTTCTCGCGAAAGGCGGAAAGCGAAATGAAGCCTTGGTAGACGTCGCCTTCGGTTTGCGCATATCCGAAATAGGGCTGGATTTCGTTTTGATCTGCGGCGCGAAACGGCAGGAACTCATCCCAGATATCGGAGACGAATGCATCGAGGGCGTAGGTCTTGTTGTTCAAGCTCAGTATGAACGGAGTTTGAAAGGAGAAGACGATGTAAAGAATCTGGTCTTTACTAACGTTGTCGAGACATTTCCGAATGGGTTGTTTGACGTGGGACTCGAATTCGTTTTGATCGACTAATTCGGTTGAGGAGACTCGAATCTTGCAGCTATTGGCTTCCGGTATATTTCGTTTCGCCATGTAGTAGCGGGCGACGTCGCGAGATTCAGCGGAGGCTGCGTTGTAGACAACCAGCACGCGCTGGTTCAGCGGCAGAGTTTGGGCGAAGCTTGGCACCAAGCCTGCAAACAGAGAGCAAACCACCATGCAGCTAGAAAAGCAAGCGTGTAACCATCCGTTCATCGTGTCGATGAGCCCACCGGTTATCGCTCGGCATGGTTACTACCCAGCAGAGCCAGCCTCTGTTTCGCCCAGCAAGCTCATTGTAGCTCCGCCGCGGCCCGCGCGGTTTTCTCTTTTTTCTAAATGTCACACTTGTGTTATTATGGCACTCGTGTGACAATAGAGCGTAGAATGAGTGCAGGCGAAGAACAAGGCAGATTCCGGCAACGCGCGCACACTCGTGCCCTTCTTGTGAAGACCGCGTCCGAACTGATCCAGAGCGGCGAAACACCCACTGTGACAGCGGTTGCCGAAGCGGCACAGGTTTCTAGACGCACCGCCTACCGATACTTTCCTTCGCAGGATCAGTTATTGGCTGAGGCTGCCGTCAAGAGCGCCCAGCCCCTGGTATCCAATACTGAATTCCCAGAAGACCTGAGGGCGCGCATCCGGCTGCTGGTGGCAACGGTGCAGCGATTTGTCTATGAAAACCAGAGCGCTTGCCGAACGATTGTGCGCCTCACTGCCGAGCACGTTCTAGATCACAAGGCCGGCGCTGAGGACTCCATACCGGTGAGGACCAACCGGGTTGAATGGATCAGGACCGCCCTCGCACCAGCGAAAAAAAGGCTTGGAGGGAAACAGTTTGAACGGCTTGTCTCAGCCCTCTCCTTGTGCGTTGGTATCGAGTCTGTAATGGTATTGACGAATTTGCGTGGGCTATCTCAGAAAGAAGTGACGCGCGTTTCTGTTTGGGCTGCAGAGACTCTAGTCGCGGGCGCACTGGAACAAGCCGAACAAAGGCTTCGGTCAGGGCGCTGCAAAAGCGAGGAGGAATCATGAATCGACGATCATTCTTTAGTCTCGTTGCACTTGCATTATCGAACCAAAAATCCGGAGTTGCTTTCTTAGGAGGACATACAACCATGAATACTGTGACAGCTTCCGCGACTCAGCCATCAATCGTCAGAACCCAAGATGTCGCCGGGTTGAGTCAAGGGTTAGGAGAAATGCGAATTCTGATCGACGGCGCCAAATCGCAGAACCAGTGGTGGTTCGGCCACTCTGAAGAATTGCCTGGGTTCATGACCCCACTCCACTTCCACCACAATATGGACGAATACGTCTACGTGCTCGACGGCGTTCTCTCCGTTTTTACGTGTGGCGAGTGGCACGATCTGACTCCGGGCACGTTCGCCTTACTTCACAAAGGTGTTCCTCATGCACAGGGAAACACTTCCTCATCGCCGGTTCGCTTTCTTGGAGCAGGTACTCCTGCTGGATTCGAACGCCTGTTTCCGGAACTGGATCAATTAGCTAAGCGTGTCCCGGCGAATACTCCTGAATTCGGCAAAGAAGTCGCCAAGCTTTTGAGCCAACTTGAAACAACGATCGTCGGACCGCCGCCTCGTCGACACTGAGGTGCGGTCCGTCAAGAAAAACTGAATTCTACGGAGACATAAAATGGCAGCTATTACCTTGATTAATTCTTTTGAAGTCCCGACAGGACGTGAGGATGAGTTCCTGCAATTTTGGAAGCAGGTCAATGCTTATATGCAGAAGAAACCCGGCTATTTGAGCCATAAACTTCATCGTGCAATCACGCCTGACGCTCCGTTCCGTTTCGTTAACGTTGCACGATGGTCATCAATGGCGGATTTTCAGGCCGCGCATGACGCCGGTTTTCGCGAACTCGTAGACAAACCGGAGGGGTCCGCTTTTCAGCCGCATCCAATTCTCTATGAGATCGTCCATGAAGCGCAGGCGGAGACTGGCTCGACATCCACTCACTGAGAAGTTCGCGATCTTTAGACCGCGAGGAGGCCGAGATGGCGGAGGACGCGGCGCACTTTTTTGGGCGAGACGGCGAGCTTGTTGGCGACTCGCGAGACTTTGCGATCTTCCTGCTCCCAGACTTTGCGGATGAGGAGTTCTTCGAAATCGGCGACGACGTCCTGTAGAGTTTTGTCGCCGATGGCGCCTTGCGACCAGGCGCGGAGATTGGGATCTTCGAGGCCGGCGTGCAGGATTTTGGCGCGCAGGATTTCGATTTCGTACCAGAGCGCATCGTGGCGGTCGTGGTCGAGGAAGGCTTCGGCGCGGTCGCAGCAGGCGCGGGCGAGCTCGGTGTTGTGGAAGAAGCCGTTGACCAGCGTCATTCCGTGGCAGACGTGGGCTTGGGCGAGCAGGCGGCGGCTTTCGGTGCGCTCGCCCAGATCGACGGCCTGTTTCGCGCAATCGTGGGCGAGTTGGGCGAAGCGGCTGGGGTCGTCTTCTTCGCCGATTTGTTCTTCGAAGCGGGCGTTGGCGACCATGGACTGCACGATGCGGGCGCGGCACATGAGGAGATAGTCGGCTTTGCCGGCGGCGAGGTCGAAGGCTTCGGAGGCTCGTTCTTCGGCCTGGTCCAGATCGCCGAGGTCGAGATAGATTTGAGCGAGGCTGACATCGGCGTTGCCGGCGCCGTGGTGATTGCCGGCGCGTTTGTAGATGGCGTCGGCGCGGGCGAGATCGGCTTGGGCGTTGCGGAGGAGTTCGTGCATGCGCTCCAACTGCGCGGCTTTTTCATGGGAGGGCGAGGGGCGCGGCCGGCCGCCGTTTTGGAGATGGCGCTCGCGTTGGGCATCGATGCTGCGGCGCAACTGCAGGGCGAGGAGACGTTTGGCTTGCGCGATGTTGGTGAGCGAGCGGGCGAGATAGCCTTCGAGCGAGGGCCAGCGCTGGAAGAGGGCGATGGAGGCGTCGAAATACTGGAGCGCGTGGTCATAGCGGCCTTCGCGTAGCGCGATACGGCCGTAGGTGGATTGAATGTTGCCGAGCGCGATGAAATCGTCGGTTTCGCGCAAGACGGTTTCGGCCTCCTGGAGGATTCCGATGGCGTTTTTGGTGTCGCCTTTTTGGAAGAGCAGCCAGCTTTCGAGGGTGCGGATGACGGCAGCGATACCGGGCGAGCCGAAGGCGGAGGCGAGCTGGATTCCGTGGCGGGTGATCTCGAGAGCCTGGTCGTATTCGCCCGCTTTGCGCAGGCAGCGCGCTTTCCATAGAGTTGCGACGGCTTCGATGCCGCGGTCTTCGAGATCGACGGCGAGTTTGAGGACGGTGTCGAGATGCGCGAGGGCTTCGGACAGATTCTCGCCGCGCATGGAGACCAGGGCCTGGGCCAGACGGAAGTGGACGTAGCCGGTTAAGGGCAGACATTGGCGGGCGGCTTTGGGGAAGCGCGCAAGCAGATCGGGGAGCAGGCCATCGTCGTCGAAACCGACGTCCACCCACTGTGCCAGGCAGCCCAAAGCCTCGCCAGCGCAGGGGTTTTCAGGCGCGATTTCGCGAAAATCCGGCTGGTGGCGCCCGAGCAGGGTGGTACCGGCTTCAATGCTGCGGAGCTGGAGCAGGGTACCGAGTTCCTGGAGTAATGGGGGGGCAAGCATGGGGTGGGAAACGTTTCTCCAATTCTACGCGAGAGGGGGTGGGTCTAGACATCGCGGACAACTGGTCCGCCGCGGACCAGGGCGCTTGGAATTTGCGTATATAAAGGTAGACACTAGGCCTGAGGCACGGCTTATGTACGCAGGCGGCAAGGTAATCGTGTTGCTCGGCCCTCCGGGGTCGGGGAAAGGAACGCAGGCGGCGCGGTTATCGGCGGCGCTGGGCATTCCGGCGATTTCGACTGGAGAGATGCTGCGGGGGGAATGCCAATCGGGATCGGAGTTGGGCCGAGCGGTACAGAGCGTGCTGGATGCGGGGCAATTGGTCAGCGACGAGCTGATTAATAAGGTGGTCGCGAGCCGGCTGAACGGGTGCGATTGCGAAAACGGCTGGGTTCTGGATGGGTATCCGCGGACGGTTTCGCAGGCGCGTTTTCTGGAACGCTTGCTGGCAGAGCGCGGGATGGCGCGGCCGGTGGTGTTCGATTTCGCGGTGGATGGAGAAGAAGTAGTGGCGCGGCTGAGCGGGCGGCGGCAGTGCCCGCAATGCGGACGAATTTTCAGCGCGAGAACGAATGCGCGGGCGGCGGAACTGTTCTGCGATAGAGATGGCTCGCCGCTGGCGCAGCGCGCGGATGATAACCCGGAGACGATTCGCGAGCGGTTGAAGCTATACCGGCAAAATGCGGGAAAGCTGATTCGGTATTATTCCGGGAAGGCGTATCATCGGATTGGCGCGGCGCGCCGGCCGGAGGAAGTGTCGCAGGAGCTGTTGCGGCTGGCGGGACGGGAGATGTCGCCGGTGCGGGCGCGGCGGGTTTCGGGGTATCGGATTCAGACGGCTTGAGATGGTAGACGGCGGAGCTAAAGCTCCGCGCGGGCTGAAGCCCACCCTCCAAAGTGTGCGGCGCAAGAGGTGGTCGGCTATTATCGTCTAGCGAGGACTCGCGGCGATGCCGGACACGACGAGCTTACCGGAACGGCCCAACTTTTTCATCATCGAGCCGGGCTGGGTGGCGCAGAATATATGGCTGCTGCGGCGCGCGGTTCTGTCGGCGAACGCGGATAGCTGCTTCGCGATTGCGAAGGGCGCCGCGTACTCGTTTCTCCTTTCGCTGTTTCCTATTCTGACCACGCTGATTGCGATTCTGATTGAAATGAATGCGCCTTCGGTGGCGCATGTGATCGCGAATTTCGTGCGCCAGGTGGTGCCGCCGGGGACCGGGGACATTCTGTTGTGGCGGCTGCAAGCGCATCGCGCCAAGCCGATTCCGTTGTCGGTGGCGGCGATTGTCTTATCGCTATGGGCGGGTTCGGGGGCGATGATCAGCCTGATGGACGGCTTTCAGGCCGCGTACCAGATTCCATACGGGCGGCCATTTTTAAAGCAGCGGGCGATGGCGATTTTTCTGGTGCTGATTGCGGCGTTTCCGGCGGTAGGCGCGTCGGCGCTGATCATTTTCGGCGATCGCGGAGAAAGGGCGTTCATTCACTGGATAGGAGTTTCCGATATCAGCGCGCCGGTGGAACTGTTGTGGCGGATCGCGCGTTATGTGCTAGCGTTCTGCACGACGACCTTCGTCACGGGATTGCTTTATTACTTCGGCCCGAATCATCGCGCGGAACCGGAGCGCACTGAGAAGCGCGGCGGGTCGCGTTTCATGCGAGTGTGGCCCGGGGCGTTTGTATCGACCGTACTTTGGCTGGTAGTGACGGCGGGGTTCGCGGTGTATGTGCAGCATCTGGCGCACTACAACATTTTCTATGGAAGCATTGGGACGGTGATTGTGCTGCTGATCTGGCTGTATCTGATTGCATGTATCGCATTGATAGGATGCGAGTTTAATGCGGAGCGCGAGCGGATTACTGCTATGCAGTAGTAGCTATGTAGTGAACTTATGGGATTTGACTTAGTAATCGATTACAAACCGCGGGGCGACCAGGCGGCTGCGATTGAACAATTGACGCGCGGCATTTTCGAAGGCGAGAAGCACCAGGTGCTGCTGGGCGTTACGGGTTCGGGGAAGACGTTTACCATGGCGAAGATCATGGAAGCGTGCGGGCGTCCCGCATTAGTCCTGGCGCATAACAAGACGCTGGCGGCGCAACTGTATCACGAGTTCCGGAATTTTTTTCCGAAGAACGCGGTGGAATATTTCGTCAGTTACTACGATTACTATCAGCCGGAAGCATACATTCCTTCGGGCGATATTTATATCGAAAAAGAAGCTACGATCAACGATGAATTGGACAAGCTGCGGCTGTCGGCGACGCGCTCGTTGTTCGAGCGGCGCGATTGCGTGATTGTGGCGAGCGTGAGCTGCATTTACGGGCTGGGATCGCCGGAAGCGTATTACGGGATGCTGCTGATGCTGGAAAAAGGGCAGCACATCGGCCGCAAGGAGATATTGCAGCGGCTGGTGGAGATTCTGTATGAGCGGACCGATGGCGATTTCCGGCGCGGGACGTTCCGGGTGCGCGGCGACACGATTGAGCTGTACCCGACTTACGACGATAATGCTTACCGGATTGAGTTATGGGGCGATCAAATCGAATCGCTGAGCCAGATAGATCCGCTGTTGGGGCAAGTCAAGCAGACGTATCTGCGGCTGCCTATTTATCCGAAGACGCATTATGTGATGGATGCGCCAACGCGCGAACAGGCGCTGCGAAGCATCGAAAACGAGCTGCAGTGGTGGCACAAAGAACTGGAAGCGCGGGGCAAGACGATTGAAGCGCAGCGGCTGTACCAGCGCACGATGTTCGATCTGGAGATGATCCGGCAGATTGGATTCTGCCATGGAATTGAGAATTACTCGCGGCATTTTTCGCGGCGGCTGCCGGGAGAAGCGCCGCCGACGCTGCTCGATTACCTGCCGAACGATGCGTTGATTTTCATCGATGAGAGTCATCAGACGATGCCGCAGTTGCGAGGCATGTATCACGGAGACCGGTCGCGGAAAGACGTTCTGGTGGAGTACGGATTCCGGCTCCCGAGCGCGCGGGACAACCGGCCGCTGACGTTTGAAGAGTTTGAGAATCGCGTGGACCAGGCGATTTATGTCTCGGCGACTCCGGGGCCTTATGAGCTGACGAAAGCGGCGGGCGTGGTGGTAGAGCAGATTATCCGTCCGACTGGGTTGATCGATCCGGAGGTGGAGGTTCGCCCGATTAAGGGGCAAGTGGACGATTTGCTGCATGCGATCCGGGAGCGGACGGAGTGGAATGAGCGAGTGCTGGTGACTACGCTGACGAAGCGGATGGCCGAAGATTTAGCGGAATACTACTCCGAGGTGGGTGTCAAATGCGCGTACTTGCATTCGGAGGTTAGTACGCTGGACCGCATTAAAATTCTTCGCGATTTGCGCCGCGGAGCTTATGATGTCCTCATCGGCGTTAACTTGCTGAGGGAGGGGTTGGACCTTCCAGAGGTTTCGCTGGTTGCGGTTCTGGATGCGGACAAGGAGGGGTTTCTACGCTCCAGCGGCTCATTGATTCAAACCATGGGCCGGGCGGCGCGCAACGTTCGTGGACGCGCGATTCTATACGCGGACGTGATGACCGACAGCATGCGGCGCGCGATACAGGAGACGGAGCGCCGGCGCGCTCTGCAGCAGGCCTACAACGAAGCGAACGATATTACACCGCAGACGATCATCAAGCCAATCGACATGAGCCTGGTGGCGGTTGCCGAAGGCGACTATGTGACGGTTCCGCTGGAAGAGGAGACGGAGCCAGGCACAGAGTTGACGCCGGAGGAGCGCGAGGCGCTGATCGCCGAACTGGAGTTGAAGATGCGGCAGGCGGCGAAGATCTTCGAATTCGAGAAGGCGGCGGGGCTGCGGGATCGAATCAAGGCTCTGAAAGCGAGCGGCGTATATGAAGAAGCAGGCGCAACTCGGGTTGGTGGTGGAAGGTAAAGCCGCCAGCTCAGTCGTTCTGCGCCTACGCACAATCAGTCAGGAACTTGGTCCGGTGAAATCGGCGACGCTGCGAGTAGCGCGGCGGTTGTCGAACATGCTTCATGCCGGTTATGCGGTGGGCGAATACGAGGAATTGCAGGCCGCGCGGCTGATTCTGTTGCGGGTACCGGATGAGGCGGTGCCGCGGGTGGTGGAGGAGTTGTGCTCGGCGGAACTGGTGTTTCGAGACCTGGTGTTTGGGCTGTGCGAGAGCTGGCTGACGGCCGAGGTGCTGGCGCCGCTGCGGGAGCGGGGCGCGGCGGTGGCGACGTTCGTGTGCATTCCGAGCGTGCAGCGCGATTGGTTTGTGGTGGAGGGACAGATTCCGGCGGTGCGGCAGATTCGCCGGTTTCTGGATCGCAACGGGATGCACAGCGCGGAAATTCATGCCGGCGCCAAAGCGCTTCTTTTCGGAGCGGAGCTGCTGACGACGGTGGCGCCCATGCCGCTGTTGATCGCCGCGCAACAGGCGCTACGGAGCAGCGGGATTTCGGGAAATCCACTTTGCGCGGTCATTGAACAGATGGGGCAGAAAATGTTTCAAGACTTCACGAAAGGCGCGCGCGTGACGCGGGGCGGCCCACTGGCGGAGTGTTCGAAGGAAACAGCGGAGACGTATCTACAGGAGTTGCGGCGGGATCATCCGCAGATCGCGCAAGTGCTGGACGAGCAACTGGGGCGGGCGGAGGGGAAGAGGGGAAGAGCTTACCGTCCAATCGATGGGAAGCAAGGATGAGCTGGGCGATGCTCCAAAGCTGGGCGGGACAGCCGCCGGGGTGTTGGGGCGGTTCGGCGTCGTAGACTTCGGCTAGAGATCCGAGGCAGCAAGCGGAGAGCTGGCCTTCGAGAGGGCGAAGGAGTTCGCGGCAGAAGGCAAGCGTTTCCGGCGATTCGCCGTGGGCGTACAGATACGCGTCGACGAAAGGGCCGATGAGCCAGGGCCAGACGGTTCCTTGATGATAGGATGTGTCGCGCTGCTGGAGGGAGCCTTCGAAGCGGGGGCGGTAGGACGGATCCGCGGGCTCGAGCGTTCTGAGGCCGAAGGGCGTGAGCAATTCGCGCGCGACGAGATCGACTACGAGGCGGGCGGCTTCGCGATCGAGCAATGGAAACGGCAGCGCTAGAGCGAAGAGTTGGTTGGGCCTGAGGCTTCGATCGGGTGAGGGCGGATGGACGACGTCGAACAGGCAATTGCGTTCGGGATTCCAGAACTGGCTGCGAAAGGCGATGGACACGCGCTCCGCTTCGGTTTCTAAATCGCGCTGCGCCGCGGGGAGCGAGAGCAATTCCGACCAGCGGGCGACGATGCGAAGCGCGTTATACCAGAGCGCATTAATTTCCACCGGCTTGCCGTAGCGCGGGGTGACGGGCGCGGCTCCGATGCGGGCGTCCATCCAGGTCAGTTGCGTTTCAGGATTGCCGGCCCAGAGCAAACGATCTGCCGGATCGACGTGAATGCCGTTTTGCGTTCCGCGATGATGCCATTCGAAGATGTCGATTGCGGCAGGATAGAGCACGTCGCGCAAAAAAGGCAGATCGTTAGTTTGCTCGATGAAGTGGTGCGCGGCGATAAACAGCCAGAGCGTGGCATCGGCGGTGTTGTATTCGGGAGTGGACTGCGCGTCGGTGAAACGATTCGGCAGCAGGCCTTGCGAGCGCTCGCTCAGCAGCATTTCGAGAATTTCTTTGGTTTCGCGATCCGGAAAGCCGGCGGCGCGCAGAGCGGGCAGGCTGATGAGCGTGTCGCGGCTCCAGTCTGTGAACCACGGATAGCCGGCGATCAATGACGGGCGGCTGCTAGAGCGAGTGATTCGAAATTGATCGAGCGCGCGAATAAGCGTGGGAAATTGGCGGCGCTGCGCTTCAGCCGCGAGAATGGATTCGATAGCGGAGTGGGAAACGGGCGAGGGCAGGCGTTCGGGCTCGAGGGTTGCGATGAACCAGGCGGGCTGTTGCGCATCGAGTTCGAACTGGAGAGATCCGGGGGAGAACAGGTCCTCGCGAAAATCGAGGCCGCGTTCGAGTTCGCGCAAATACTCGTGGTTGTGGTACCAGATTGCTTCGGCATGAAAAACGCCGGAGTGGAGGATGGAGAGCGGCGGCAAGTCCGGATAGGGCGCGATGGAGACGCTTCCCGGTTGTTGCGTGGAAGTTTTTTGGAGCGCGCCGTTCTGGTGAGTGAGCGCGTGGTAATCGCGAAAGGCGACGAACAGACGGATTTCGAGCCGGCACGCGGCGGTGCTTTCGTATTTGAGCAGGACGGATTGTTGATGGTCGAGCAGGCAAACGGTTTTGCCGATGGAGATTGGGCCGCAGCGATAGCGCCAATGCGGAAACGGATCGAGCGCGAAGCCATCGAGCAATTCGAAACCGCGCGGGGCGACGATTCCCGGATACTGCACGGCGGCGAGATCGAAATGCCGGCTGCCGAGCGAGACGGATTCTTCGACACGCGGCAGGATGGAATAGCGGTCGGCGGGCGGATCGAGCGAAGCGATCAGGAGGGCATGATAACGGCGGGTGTTGACGCCGGCGACGGTGCCCATGGCGTATGCGCCGGTGTGGTTGGTTTCGAGCCACTCGAGGCGCGAGGCGCGGGCGAAATCGCGGCATAGTTCGGCTGGAAGCGCGGGCACGGGGTCTGCCACACTCATAGTCTAGGGAATGGAAAAGCGATACCGGTGGAAGTTGAAGCAGCGCGAGATTGTGCTGGGAGAGCGGACGCTGTTGATGGGAGTGCTGAACGTCACGCCCGATTCTTTTTCGGATGGAGGGAAATATTCAGATCCGGATCGCGCTTTTGCGCGAGCGCTGGAATTGGAAGACGAAGGAGCGGACGTGCTGGACATCGGAGCGGAATCGACGCGGCCCGGGTCGGCGCGGATATCGGAAGCGGAGGAGCTGCGACGGTTAATTCCGGTTTTGAAACGCTTGCGCGGGAAGATTGGAATTGCGATTTCGGTGGACACTTATAAAGCGGCGGTGGCGGAAAAAGCGATCGAGCACGGGGCCGAGATCATCAACGATCCGAGCGGCATTTTGCTTGATCCGCAACTGCCGAAGGTGGTGACGAAGCACGATGCGGGGCTGATCATTAATCATATGCGGGGAAATCCGGAGAGCTGGGCGAAGCTGCCGCCGCTGAAGGATTTGATGCGTTCGATCGGAGCCGATCTGGAAGCGGCAGTGCATCGGGCGCTGCAGGCGCGTGTGGAGAAGCATCAAATCGTAATCGATCCGGGGCTCGGGTTCGGGAAGCGGCGCGAGCAGAATGCGGAGATTCTGGCGCAGCTTGGGATACTGCGGTCGTTCGATCTGCCGATTTTGATTGGTCCGTCGCGGAAATCGTTTTTGAAACGCGAGCAGGCGCAGGAAACGGAGTTCGCAACCGCGGGCGCGGTGGCGGCGGGGATTTTACATGGCGCTCACATGGTGCGCGTGCACGATGTAAAGGCGATGAAAGCGGTGGTGGAAGTAGTGGACGCGATCCGGCAGGCGGCGCAGGAGAACGCGGAGCCGGTTGAGATTCAAACGCGCTGGCAACGCGGGCAGTAGTGCGTTCCGCGCTGCCCGAGCACGATGCGGCGAATGGGCGCGCCGCAGCGGGGGCAGGGTTGGCCCTCTCTGCCGTAGACGTTGTGAAGCTGCTGGAAGGCGCCCGGCTGGCCGGCGGCATCGACGTAATTTGAAATGGAAGAGCCGCGGTGCTCGATCGCGAGGCGGAGCACTTCGAGCAGGCGGCGGTGCAGCGTGCGAGCGCGTTGCTTCGAGATGCGGGCGGCGGGCGTGCGGGGATGTACGCGCGCGGCAAACAGCAACTCGTCGGCATAGATATTGCCCACACCGCTTAAAAAGGCCTGATTGAGAAGCAAGGGCTTGATGCTGCCGGCGCGGTGCCGCAAGCGGGCGTAGAATTCTTCGAACCCGAGGCTCAAGGCGTCGGGGCCGGCGCGGTCGAGGAGTTCGGGGACGCGGTCGAAGAACTCTACGCGTCCGAACTGGCGGACGTCGTCGTAGAGCAACGTTCCCCGGTCGAGCGTCAAAATGGCGCGGGTGTATTTGCCGGGTTCCGCATTCCAGAGCAGCTTGCCGGTCATGCCGAGATGGATGTAGAGCAGACCGCGATCGAGATGAATCCAAATTTGCTTGCCGTGGCGGCGCACGTCGCGAATGGTGCGGCCGGCTAGCGATGCCGCTGTCTTGGTGAAACCGCCGCGGGTGACGCGATGCGATGAAAGCTCGGCGCGCTCGATTTTGCGGTTGAGGATGTGCGGCGTGATGGAGCGGACGACGGTTTCGACTTCGGGGAGTTCGGGCACTTGTTCTTTTGTAATTTTCGCAAGGCGGGGAAGATTGGGGAAATGGGCTAAACTGATAAGGTCCAAGCCACCCTAGCTCAGTTGGTAGAGCGGCTGATTCGTAATCAGCAGGTCGCCGGTTCGATCCCGGCGGGTGGCTCCAGATTAAAATCAATGGTTTACAAGCCCGCGCGAGCGGGCTTTGGTGTTTTTGTCAGCAATTTTGTCAGCACGAGCACCGCGGATAACTCGGATGACATGGCGCTGCTGAATGGAGTATTCCCGCTAGCATTGGACTTCTTGCCAAATCGCGCTAGTCGCTGCTGAGTCGCAATCCACTCCTCGCGCAGAGGTGCCGTGAGGTTCTCTTGCCAAAAAATCTTGTCGAGCTCGATGACGGGCAACCCAGCGATCTCACCGATGCGCGCAGCGAGGGTCGATTTTCCGGAGCCGCCCGGACCGAGGACAATTCTCCATCGTTCCCAAAGTAGACCGTTGATGAGCTCACTTGCGATCCGTCCTAATCGCATCGTTTGGCCAATTACTCTCGGCTGTAGCCGAGGCTGTATTCGTCACCGGATCGAGGTCCCGTTCTGCGTACGTGTATGCCCGCAGTTTCACGCTAGTTTCTTTCTGTTATATGATGGAGGGCCAAAGTTGGAAGCGCCCGGATGAGGACAAGATCGCCGGCGCAACGACATTTGCCAACTCCATCAGGGGGCGGCGAGAGGAGGCGGTGTACGGTACGGATCGCCGTCATTTTGGTGGGCTGCCTCTTGGCATTGAAGCTGATTAAGCTAAAGCCTGAAGATCATAAACACCCCCATCCTCCTCCTCCGCCGTGTCCACCGCCATGTCCGCCCTCCTATCAAATTCCCGACACGTTTAATGAGCAGACTCTACCGGCCGCTCTCAATGCGCGCCTGATTGGTTCGCCAGCCAACGGCGTTCCTGTGGCTGCAATGCCGGCCGTGCCCGCCCAAGTGGTCTGGGTGAATGGCGGAAATGAAGTTTTGGTTCACCTGGACAGCACGCAAGCGCGAATTCTCAATGGCTTGCTGTTGGTTTCCGTCGATTTGGAAACCGATCAGACCGGACGCACCCCGCTGGTTTGCGCTTATGCGCTCGGCACCACGGGAGATCAAGCGGGGCTCGTCGCCACAACCGATGAATTTCCACGTGGGAACGGCGGGCTCGCCGCGACGTGGGGAAAACAACTGCAGCAAGCGATTTGGTCTAGCATTCTTTCGCTATCCATCGACCATGCAACCGAGCGTAAACAAGCCGCGCGAGGCATTTTCGCCGCGGCTGGAACGCTCAGCCTGTCCGCCGGCGACTCGCTGGCCCTCAGCGCGAACACAAAAGGGCAGGCATGATCAGCGGCGATCAACTCGGCAACGAACTTCTTGATCTCGGTAAAGCCATCGGTCTGTTCGACGACAGCGGAAACCTGCAAACCTCGTGGTTCCAGAATCCGCTGGCGAATATAGAGAGCATCCTTCAGAACTCGACGCAACGCTCCGCGCTGCTTCGGCTGCTCGACGACTTTCTGCCGCCTGAGCAATTGCCGGACATTCCGCAAGGCGAATCGTGGCATCCCATTCTGGGCAGTCAGCCACGCGGCAACGCGTATCTCACCGTGGCGAATAACGGCACGGTCACGTTCGGCTTTGCCGGGGAGTTTCACAGCACCGACGGTCCACCGCCATTCGCGAGCCTGAGCGCGCATCTGCCGATTGTCAGCTTCAGCGGGACCAACGTGACAGCGGTGGCCGGAACCGCGAGCGGCCCACTCGATTTCAGCCTTCGGATTCATTTGGGATGGAAGTTCGGAAGCGACGCGCTAGGCCTCGATTCCGTAATCGTCTCCGCCGTTCTTGCCCCTTTGCCGCCGGCCAGTGCGACTGCCAATTTCACGATCACGCTGGAGCAGCTTCAACTCGACAGCAGCGGCGCCAAGGACGTAGTCCTTGATCCGAACAACTTGGGTTCGGAAGCCGTGCAGTTGATCATCGGATTCATCCGCGAGCAACTCAGCCGAATTGCGGGACCCACGGGTGAAGTGGCTTCGCTGGTAAATCACTTGCTGCCATTGCTCGGATTTGGCGAGGATGGGATACCGCAGTTCCCGTTCGCTGGGCTTGGCGATCCGAACGCGATCAATAACTGGTTCGACTCGCTGCTGGAGGCCCACAGCACCGCACCAATCGTACCGTGGCTGGGCCATCTTGCGGGGTTATTAGGATCGAGCGATAACACGGTAACCGGCAGCGGCACTCCCGCCGATCCTTGGCTTGTTCAAGTGCTGCCGATCGGAAGTGTCGCCGGGTCCGGCGTTGGCATTACACTGGCGACGCAAACCATCTCTTCGACAACCGCGATTCTGTTGGGATTGCGCGCCACGATTATCCCGGGTGGCGCGACCCCGCCAGTACGCATTCTCGCGGATGCAACGCTGGCATCGATTCCCATCGTGGGGGTTGGCTCGTCATCGATTCTGCCTTCGGCTTCGATCACTGCTTTCGCTCCGGGAGCGACCGGCGCGGGCAATTTGGTTTCGACCGCCAGCATCACGGTGGCGTCGCTTGAGGCTGGTTTCGAGTGGAATGGCAGCAGACTGCAGCCGCTGATCGAGCTCGAGAACGTGACGCTACTCGGCGCGCACTACGATCATCTGGACCTGACGAATGCCGACAGTGTCGAGGCCGCGGCAGGCGCCGCGGTACGCAATACGATCGCAAATCTGCTCGGCAGTACAGGACAGGGAGCGCACCTGGCAGCGTTGGCCGGCATCATCGCGCCGGCAAACGACCCCACTTCGCCACACCTGCTCGACCCCGTTGCGCTAGTCGCGAATCCCGCAGGTGCATTCGCGGCGGTACACCGCGCCGTGCTGCTCGACAGCACGCATAACTGGTCGCACATGCTCGAGGAATTTGCCGCGATCGCGGGGCTCGCGGGCGCCCCCTCGGGAACGGGTACACGCGTGGATCCGTGGGTGATCAGCCTGGCAACCGCGGGGCCGATTGGTATTGGGCTCGCTGCGTGGAACGATCAATCGAGCGGCGTCGCGACCGACCCGCAAAAACTGCGCATCGGTCTGCGCGCGGCCGTATCGCAACCGCCGCTGACCTTCTGGTGGCTTTCCGAGCTGATGGCTTTCGATCTGCCGCAGTCCGGTTCGGGCACCGTCTCACTGATGGCCGGCCAGGTCGCGCATTTTGAAATTCAGCCTGTGCCCTCGATTCCAGATGTTGCCGGTCTGTCGATCAGCATCGCGGATTTCAGTGCCGACATGACCTGGGCGCCCGGCAGCTCCATCACCTGGAGCGCGGGCGTCGATAACGTGCAGGTCTCTTTCGCCGGGAGCACCGTGACCGTGGGGTCGCTGAAATTCCCCGCGGCCGCCGCGTTCGACGTCACCAATCCCTCGTCCATAGCAACAAGTCTCGGCGTCAGTGTTGCCGATTTGGAATTGCTGCTTCGATTGATGGTGACGCGCGCCGCCTATTCATGGGGAGGCACACCGGGATTCGTGCTCGCCGGTCTGCTGGGCGTACATGGCGGACTTCCCGGGCTGCCAACGGATTGGCCCACGCTAGCCGATCCAGGCGCGCCAGGCTCACTCGTCGGCGATCCGTTTACTGCGCTCAGAAATTGGCTCGCTCAGATTGCAGTGAACGTCAGCGCGGACGGGACCGCGTTTCTGCCATCGGCGCTCGCATGGCTGCGCACGCTGCTGAGCAATGCGCTTCCGAGCCAGCCTTCGGATGGCTTGCCGTCGTTTGCTCTACCAATTTCGGGATCGGGAACCTATGATGACCCATGGGCGCTGCCGCTCTCGACCGACACGAGCGCAGATGTCGATGCACTGGTCTGGCTAGAGCCCGCCGGACCTCCGCCCACATGGGCCGCCTCACTCGTGAGCGCCGCCGCGTCTGCAAGCGACTTGCCCTCGCTGGTTCAAATCGCGCAGTCGCTCGCGGGCTTCGTGCCCGGTCTGCGCGACGCGCTCGCCAATGCCGACCTCGGGTTGCTCGCCTCATCGCTGGGAACGCTGGGATCGTACTTTTCAACCAGTGATGGAGTTGTGCCCCTGGTGTCGCAGGTGCCCTCGGGCGGTTCGTGGATCGTAGGCGCCACGCTCGCCAGCGCACATCCTACGCAACCTTCCGATCCCGCGGCCATTTCACAGATTCTGGCGCAGATCGATACGTGGGCAGGCGGCGCTGCGGCTTCGCGCACGGTGCTTCTGTTAGGTCCCGCGTTCAGCGATCACACCATCTGGCAAACACTGCTTTCGAGCGCGGATCTGCACGGCACGACTTTGGCAGGAGCCAATTTTAATCTGCGCGTGCCAGGCGTGGATCCCTCCGTTGTCGATTTGACTGGCATCACGGCGGTCGCAAATTATTACACCGCCGATCTGAATGACGACGGCACAGGCAACCTGGCGTCTTTGACAGCGCAGATCGCGCGCGTCGTGGCGCGGATCCAGCAATTGACGAGCGCAACAACGCTCATATTGGTGGGCCATTCCACTGCCGGTGTGGCGGCGCGGGCATTCACTTCGGCGAATCCCACTCTGGTCGAGGGCTTGATTACGCTTGGCTCGCCCCATACCGGCGCGGCGATTCCATTCTTCAACGATCCATATGCAGCCGATGCGATTCGCGCATTGCAAGCAGTTCGATCCGCAATGCCGGCCGATGCGAACCGCAACGCATTCGATCATGCGGTTCAAGCGCTAGACGGATATTTGCCGCCCGCTTCCCCAGGGGCGCTCGCGGTGGCATCGCCCTATCCGGTAGGTTCTTTTGCAAATCCCGGCAGCATCGATACCGGCGGACGCCCGGCCCTTGCGCTCGGCAGCCAATTATCCGGCATGCTGCTCGACTCTCTGAAGACGACGTTTTCGACGCTGGCCAATACGGTTGCCCATCCAGGCACACCGCCCGCCGCACCAACACATCTCGCTTTCGGAGCGCGCGGGCATCTCGATTTCCCGGGCACGCAAGGCCAAGTCGAAGTGGACGTGAGCATTCGCGGCGACGCATTCCGGCTGGCACTGCAGAAAGGCACGGCCGATCCACCGCATCCGGCGCATGCGCTGGCGGTGCGGGCGCAACTCAGTCACCCGAACGGCTGGCTGGTTGGCGGATCGAGCGCGCTGGGAGGAGACGTGCGCGTCCAGTGGGCGGAATTGGGCGCGGACATTCATCCCAACGGAAGTAGTGGCGTCGAGGTAGATCCGTACCTGCAGCTTCATCAAGTCTCCTATCACGGTCCGGTTTTGCCGAGCGCAGCATGGGGCGACGTCAACGCGCAGGCGCTGCTCGGAGCGGTATTTCAGTCGATCTCGAATCCGCTGCCGCCAGCGGCCACAGCGCTCTCGCAATTTCTCACTGCATTGACAAATCTCGGAATTGGGGTCGCTGATCCGCACGGCGGCGTCGGCGTATCGGCAGATGCGTTTGCGGCGATTCAGGCGGATGCGGCCGCATATCTCGGTTCGAAACTCGGAGCCGCGCTCAGCGGCGGGCTGCCGGGATTCTCAGGACCGGCGGCCGGACCGTGGACCGTGCCGCTCGGAACACTGCCGCTCGAATTGTACGTCTCCGAAAATCCGTGGACGGCCGGTATCCGGACCGTCAGTGCGGGAGGAGCCGGCATATTCGCGCTCGCTCCAAATGCGTGGCTCACGTTCGACGGAAGCGTCGCGCTTCCCTCGTTTCAGCCCACGCTCGAGGCGACATTCAACATCGGCGCGCTTTCAGTTGCGTGCTCGAGCGCCACTGGCCAGCTCAGCGTCGCAGCGCAGCCCTGGCTCGCGCCTCTTACGCTCGTGCCGGCTCCCAGCGCGGCTACTTTGCAATCGGCGCTCAACAACGCATTGCCTCGGCTGCTGTTTTCCGCGGCCGGCTCTGCATTGCTCGAAGCGATTCTCGGTCCGGGCTTTTCCATCGGACCGCTCGATTCCTTTTTCAGCTCTACATCATCCTCGCTTTCACAGCCCTCGGCGCTTGGCAATAGCGGTGGTACAGGATTCGATTCATCGCGCCTCACGCAATTACTGCAAGCGATCAATCAAGCCGCGGGGTTCCCCGCGGGACCGGGCCTCAGTCTTCCGGGCGGACTGCAGCTTACCGCGTCGGGCGCGGGCACAAACGCCGATCCAGTTGCGGTACAGCTCTCCACAACGGCGCCGATCGGCGGTGTAGTCGGAATTACAGCAGGCGTGTCGTTCGACACGCTTATGCATCCGTCGCCTACGGGCGCCATCACCATAACCATTCCTCTACCTGCAGGATGGAACAGCGTAACGGTCGCGTTTGGCGCGAGCGCGGCCGGAGTGACGCTGGTGGTCACGCCCGCGACCGCGTCGCCGATACAAATTCTTCCCACTTTCAGCGGACTGGGCGCACTCGGCGGAGCCGCCGAAGCGCTGCTGCCGCAAGCTCTCGACGCACTGGTCACTGCGCTCGGTCCATCGCCGGTTTTGACGCTTACACTCGATGTCGCCGCTGCCCTTGGGATTTACGATACGGCCGGCGGATTCGCCGCGCATGCCGATGAGCTGAAAGCGCTGCTGCAGACCAACTGGCTTGCCGGCTTTCCGGCCGGCCAGCGCGCCGCCGCCGCCAACGCGATCGCGGCAGTCTTCAGCGGAACTTCGCCACTGGCGGGTGTGCTTCCCGGCACGGTTTCTGCGAGCGGCGGAACGGTTCAGTGGTCGCTTTCGCTTGGCGGAGGCGATACCGGCACGATCGCATTAACGCTGGGTTGGGATGCATCGGGACCTACGGCTCTATTGGGCATCAACTCGGTCAAGCTTGCGGGCGGAGCAATCGCAATCGGTGCCGCCGCCGGCTACGGCGATGGAAATTTCGAGGTTTCGGCCGGTCTCAGTCTTCACCTCCAGGCCGCTCTCGGAATCAATCTCGAGCCAACGCTGACAGTGAGTGAAAACGGCAGCAAATTCCAGCTCGAGTTCTACCCGTTGGCAAGCGGCGCCGGAAACGGACCCATTGCCATCGACTTTATCCCACCAGCCGTTCACCTGGGCACCGGTGGAGCGGCGCAGCTCATCAATCAATGGCTGATTCCATTGGTCGCTGACACCTTATTCACGGCGAGCCAGAGCAGGCTGTCGAAAACTCTGTGGAACGGCGGGCCGACGCTCCAGAGCGTTTTGATTGGCGCTCACATCGCACTGGCAAGCGGCGGCGGCGTGGTCTTGAATCCTTCCATCCCCGACATTACGACGATCATCACGGGCTTGGTGAGCACGCTCGCGAGCGGCGTCGACATTCCCGTCACCAGCACGCTTAATTTAGCTCTCACGAATGATGCCGGGCGTCTGGGTGTTCGAATCTACGGCGAACAAGATTTCGCGGCCGGCGATTTTTCGCTCAACCTGTTGTTCGGCGCGCCATCGGACTGGGGCTCCGGGTTCGACGAAGGCGTGGCGGTCTACCTTTTCGACGCGAGTGGCTCGACGTTCACCTTCAATCCCGGTCTATTGGTCGCGGGTTTAGGCCTCGGCTTGACGGGACAGAACGATGCACCCCTGGTGAACACGTACGGCTTCCGTCTGGGTGGAGTTCGGCTTTATTCGTTCTTCCACGGCGAATTCGGTAACGGGTTTAGTTTCGATTCTCCTGGTGGCGGCGTGGAACTCGACTCGCTCGGCATTCCGCTGGGTCAAGCCACTGGACCGAACGTGGGCGGGAACAATCCGGTCGCGGCCAGCTTGCTTCAATCGAATGGCGGCGATAACAACGCCGGCGACACGCAGCCGGTGAATCCCGGCGTCGACATTGCGGCCTGGTATTGGGAGGCGCCCCAGGGGGATGCGACATTCCACGTCTTATTCCAGGACTCGGATCAACCGATCTGGATCGGCGTGCATGCGCAATTTGGTCCCATCTACATCGATCAGATTGGCCTCATCCCGAATGGCACGACCTCCGTTTCGCTCGTCCTTGATGCCACAGTGAAAATCGATGGGCTGACAGGGCAAGTGGACGAACTGGGTGTGACGATCCCGCTGAAATCGTTGACCTCGCCCGGCGATTGGACACTCGATCTCAAGGGAATCGCGATCAGCTTCAGCGCGCCCGGCGTGACCATCGCGGGAGCGTTGCTCAAGAACGACAGCGGTCCTGCGATCGAATACGACGGCATGCTGCTCGTACAGGTCACGCAATTCGGAATCGTCGCAGTGGGCGCTTACTCGAAACCGTCAGATGCGCAGGGCGGCTATACCAGCATCTTCATCTTCGCGGGCGTCTTCATCATCATCGGCATTCCGCCGGTGATCGAAATCGATGCGTTCGGGCTGGGTGTGGGCTACAACCGCGAGCTGATTGTTCCGGAAGACATCAACCAAATCCCGAATTTCATTTTGGTTGCAGCGCTAGACGATGGCGGCGCGCTCGCGAACGATCCGATGGGCGAGCTGATGCAGATCCGCAACAGCATCCCGGCCAAACGAGGGAGCTTTTGGCTAGCGGTTGGGCTGCATGGCACCACGTTCGTTATCGTCCATGTGACCGCGGTCGTGTATGTCGCGCTCGACAGCGGAGTCGAAATCGGTGTTCTCGGCGTGGCGCGCATGGCGATTCCTGCCGACGACACCGCGCTAGTCAGCGTGGAACTCGCACTGAAGGCCCGCTACAGCAGCGCGGAAGGCATTCTGTCGATCCAGGCGCAACTCACCGACAACTCTTATCTGTTCGCGCCCGATTGCCAGCTCACCGGCGGATTTGCCTATTTCATGTGGTTTCCGCAAGGGCAGTTCGTCCTCACGCTCGGCGGTTACAACCCGAATTTCCAGGTTCCGACGCAGTTCCCGACTGTGCCGCGGCTGGGCTTCAGCTGGGGCTTGCCGATCGGCGAGACGATCAAAGGCGGCTGCTACTTTGCTCTCACCAATACCTGCATCATGGCTGGTGGCAGCCTGACCGTCACCTACGGCATCTCTTGCGCAAACATCTGGTTCAACGCGTACGCCGATTTCCTGATCTCGTGGGATCCGTTTTATTACAGCATCGATATCGGCATCTCGGTGGGCGCTTCGCTATCCATCAGAATCTGTTTCTTTGGATGCGTGACGATCGGGATCACACTTTCGATTGGCGCATCCCTCAGTATTGCCGGCCCGCCGTTGCACGGAACCGTAACCGTAGACCTGGATGTTTGTAGCGTGACTGTTGCTTTTGGCCCGGACCCGAATCCTCAGCCCAACTACATCACCGACTGGGGAACATTTGCCACGAAATACCTGTACGGCAATGACCCGAACGGCAACGCTTTCGCAGTTCACGTTCTCACCGGATTAGTGCCTCCCGAGCCTTCCGGCGGCCAGCCCGCGCCCGGCACCCAGGATAAGCCATGGAAGATGACGAGTGAATTCTCCTTCCAGTGCGATACCAACATGCCCGCGACGATCGCGACCGACTTCGTGTTCGGAGACCAGGATGAAAGCGCGAACGTTCACACCATCGATATCGCGCCGATGAACAAAGAGGTGGTCGATTCGCATATGGTGGTTCAGCTTCTTGCGCTGAACGGAACTACCTGGACCCAAGTCACAGCCAGTAGCGCCGATCCTCGCTTCCACGTCGATCAACAGCACTGGACCATCGCGCCCACCATCGGGAAAGTATCGGAAGCGACCTGGCACTGGAACGATCCGGCCAATATTCCCGCTGCGGCAAACACGATACCCGCCGTGACGAGCCTGTCTATCGAAGGATTTGCCGTCGCAGAGGGACAGAGCGCGCTCATTCCGATTGCGAAGCTGATCGATTACGGCAACAGCCGCCCGCTTCCGTTCGCCGTGCCCTGGAACATCACGCTGCTGAAATCGTACGGAGTCGCAGCCGACGCACTCGCGACGCTGGCGGCGGGAACTTCCTCGAGCGCCACGTTGAAAGCGGCGAGCCAGATGCTTTCAGGCAATGGCTTCTTCTCCCAGATGCGCACGGATGCGGGATTACCCGCAGAGGGTTTAGCGCCGTTGGCCGTCCGCGCGCTCTCGACCAATCGCTCCGCACCGCCGCTGCTGACGCCGATCACCACCGGTCTCACCATGAAAGCGGTCGGGCTTCCGAATCCCCCGGTGATCACGAAGGTGGGGGACGTTCTGCCGGTCGCCATGCAAGGGCCGCGGCTGCGCGCCGTTCTGCAAGGACGTCCGCAGCCGGTTTCCGACGCTCCCGTGCCGCTGCAGACCAGTGTCAAGAATGTTGCCGCAGCGAACGTCTTGCGCATGGCGGCTCCGAGTGTCGATGTATTAGGCGCAAGTTTGCGGACCGTCGCCAGTCCGAATGCGCCGCGTCCCACCGCGTTGGCGCGCGCTGCTCGGACGTTGCGATCGCCCGAGCTCGGTTGGACATCGGGCGTAGCGCATCTCAATCAATGGACGACAGCGCTCGAAAACCTGACGAGCTCTGGCGTCGCGGTTCCGGCCGGCACAACGCATTTATGGGACGTTCCGGTGGGCGCCTCGAGCGAGTTATCGATCACTGGCGCAGCGGCGTTTCGGATCACTTTCCTGACGCGCGGCGGAAGCGTAGTCAGCGATAGCGAATATCCCAGCGCCAGTCAAAGCCCGATCGCGATTCCAGCACGCTGCGGCATCGTTGCCATCACTTGCCTTGGAAATCCGCCCGCGGCTAAGCTGTCGGCTGGATTCGGTACTGTGAGCTTTTCCGCCGCGCCCCCCGAAGGCATCGCTGCCGCCGGATGGCAGGCAGGCAATCTGCTTCCGCAGGCCGGGCCGACCACAATCCTGGGACGCGGAGCCAGCCTGGTCTTCTCCCAAACCCAGACGCCACGGCGCAAGAAGCAGGCGGTCAGCCAGAGCATGGTACGCGTTTCGGATGCGATCGCCAATCAATCGGGCGTCGAGACCTGGCTGCCCGTATCAATTGGAGTCGTCATGATTCTTCTCGATCAACAAGACCCGGCCGCAGCTGCCAACGGGGATCTCTCGCTTGCGGTTACGGGCGCAACCTTGAGTTCTTCCCCCATACGCGTGCTGGGCGGGCGCCGGCGCGCGCTGCTCTACGACGTCACCGGGACCACCGCGGACGCCGACCATATCGTCATCGCGGGCGCCAGCGTTTCCGGATGGCGTTTTGCCGGCTTGGCTGGTCTCGCCGGAAAGGCGCAGGAATGGGGAGTGCGCTTCAACGGCAAAATTCCGGAGCACATCGTGCCGGATGGCCCGCTTACGCCGGTCGGCAGTGTAACAGTTCGTCTGCTTTCATCCTCAGGAGGTTCCCAATGAGTGCTGCTCCTCCAATCGGCTCGATGTATCTCTACGACAACATCACGCCGCCTCTCCTGGATAACAGTTATCAACTCAGCGTCGAGACGAACGTGAGCTTCGATGGCGCCGAGCAGCCGCTCACGCCGAATACGGGCTTCTTCAACATCGAAGGGCCGCGTTTTTCGCTGTCCGCGACGGAAGTGGCCGGCGTGTTTCCGCCACGCAATGGTCACGGCGGATTTGACGAGAGCGTCCCGCACGTTGTCCTGCTGCGCCGCACATTGCCCTGGGAGCGCGCCCTGACCTCGAACCCGAGCTTAATCGGAACTCCGAAGCGCGCGAAGGGCGATCCACCTCCGCCGGACGGTCCCGCTCCATGGCTGGCGCTGCTACTCTTTGCTGAAGGCGAGTACACACTCCATCAGAACGTTCCGCTAGAGCAGGCTGTGCCGGCCGATGTGTATCAGCGCCTCGAACCTCCGGCGGGCGTCACCTGCGATACCGTGGAGGCGAACCTCTTTCTGGTTTCCTCGCTTCTGCCGTCGCTCGAGGAGCTAACGCTACTCGCCCACGTCCGGCAAGTCAACGTGGACGATCGCGAGTTGAACGCCGGCTCGACCGATGGCTGGTTTGCGGTGGTCATGTCGAATCGCCTGCCTGCGCCCGGCGCGAAATACCGCGCCTGCCTGGTTTCGCTTGAGGAGCGCACAGATCTGGTAACCGCCAACCCGCCGCCTGTGGCGCCACCGGTTTTGCTGCAAATCACGGCCACCGAAGCACGCGACGCGGCGAGCGTCAGCTTCAATCCCATCGGCGCTACCAGCCTGATTTTGGCGAATGCCGATGAACGCCGCATCACGACCGCAGTGGGCCAGATCGCCTCGCCCATTTTCGGGTACTGGGAGCTCACCACGCAGCTAGTGCTGCTGCACAGCTGGCAGTTCGAGTGCACGGGAGTCGGAACTTTCCGCGATTACATGCAGCGCGTGAACGTCTCGATGTCTGGCACAGTGGAGGACCCGGGCCATCCGCAAGTGGCCGATACAGGGCACATTCAGCTTTCGCTTGCCGACCGCGCGGGAGTGGACGAGCAGGTGTGGTATCGCGGGCCATTGGTGCCGGTACCGCTGACGCGCGATCCGCTCACGTATCACAGTGCCGATCAATGCCGGCGCGCAACACCGGAGACGGGCGCCGAGGATGTTTCCTATGCGGCAGCGTTCGAAGCCGGGAGATTGCTTGCCGCCGCGGACGCGCGTCTGGCGCAGGAACTGATGCGCTGGCGCCGCGATGCCTTCCGGCAATCCGCGCGCGTCGATTGCCTCACCGCCGTGCAGACCGCGATGACGCTCGCTGAACCACTTGATTTGCACGCTCCGATCGTGCCGGTGGTGGCTGTCAGTGCGGCGCAAGGCATCCTCAACGGCGTCGACAAAACGGGCGACCGCTACGGCCTGGCGCAGCTCGCGAATGTCGCCGGATTAAGTCCGACCACCTTACAGCAGGCCTGGAATCTTTCGAGCGTGGATGAGGCAACCGCCATTCTCGGCGCCGATGCAGGAGCAACAGGCGCGATTGTCACGGCGCCTGCCCAGACTTCGCGGCCGAACGTCACCATTGATCAAGTGGCAGCTGACGCAACCGGATTGCAAAATTTGACGGGCGCGCGCGGCCGCATCGTTGCTAACACGCAGCAGGTATTAGGAGGGTCGGAATGAGAACCGCATGGATTCAGGCTTCCGAAGCGTTGCGAGAGCGGATGATCAATCCGTCGCAGGTCGCAAGCACGCAGCCGGAAGCCGGCATGCCGCCTTACATGGAATCGTTTCTGGCGCATTTGCGATTGCTGATCGGCGTTCCGTTCGATTACCTGGTGCCGGATGAGAGATTGCTGCCGGACGAGAGCATCCGTTTTTTCTATATCGATCGATCCTGGACCGACCGGCTGGTCGATGGCGCTATTGCTGTCGGCAAGATCGGCACGCGGGAGCAGGCGCATCATCAGGCCCACGCGCCCGCGTTGAACCAGCAGCTCGATCAAACCGAGCGCATCGTACGCCCTCTGCAACGCGCGCTCGGCAACTTCGCAGACCTTAAGAGCGCGAATGATGGCAAGCCTTCCACCGCCGATACGATCACCGGTTTTCTGCTCCGTTCTCAGGCTGTGAGCGGATGGCCGCAAATGGATGTGCGCGCCTATAGCCAGGACATCAAGGAGCCACTCGATCCGGCAGACCCGAAGATTCAGCCGCTCCAGCTCAAAACCCTCCGCTTGGAGCTGCTCTCGCCGAGTGTGATGATCGCGCTGTTTCAGGGCGTGCCGCAGCTCGTGAACCTCGAAGAGCCGCATCACGGCGTGCAGTTCGGAGTGCACTTGAACGGCGATTATCGCGTTTACATTCGCGATGCAACCGGCCATCAGGTGACCTCCGGCGGCAATCCGGTGGACATCGCCGTGCCGGTACGCGCCGCCAATAATCGCGTGGTGCACGTGACCGAGCTGCGCCGCCGTCTTTTCCAGGCGCGAAGACCTCCTAATGCAGTCGCGCAGACCGGCAGCGCGAGCTTTGCGATTTCCGTGCTCAATCCACCGTGGCGGCAGCGTTTTGAAGGCTCGGTAGACCAAGCTGGAACTCAAAATCTCTCGGGGGGCTTTGTCGCCAACCTGAACGTCGCGCAGCGCGTCGCGGGCGGGGAAATCGTCAGCGCATTCGAAAAACTGGTGGCGGGCAATGGCGGTCAGTAGCACTCTGTCGTTTGTCGACAAAACGGCGGCTTTTTCGGTCGCCGCGGCCTATCGCATTACGCAGAAAGTAGTGGCCACATGGAATCCTTATCTGCTGCGCACTCCGCGCGTCCTGGTTCCCATCCAGGTGGACGCTCTGGTGATTCGGCCCGGTCAACCCGCCGAGCAGTGGGCTGACTGCGCTTTGAAGCCGCATCCTGGAACAGGAACCGTAACGCGCCGGGATCTGCTACCCGCGCCATTCGCCGAATTGGCTACGGCACGGTCGCAGGGCGTATACCTTCATTGGGCGCTGCCCGATGCACTCACCAGCGCAACAGCCGATGGCGATACCGCTAGCTTCCCGGCCGCTCCGGATCGCTGGTTGGTGCTTCGCATGTCGCCGGCCACACTCCAGCAGCGCCGCTCGGTTCGAGGATGGGTGCTGCGCTCCGGAGATCAGAATCCCGTGCCGATCGATCTCGACAGTTTCACCGAAGGTCCGCCATCGCAGGATGCGATCAATAATCCGCTGACAGTTCTCGGTCAGGGAGATGTTTCCTGGGCGGCCTATTATGACAACGTCGTCAACCGGCTTGCTTTCTACGACAGCCTTAGCGACATAAAAACCGGTCCGCTCGCTTACCTTGTATGCGGATGGTACTCCAATCCATCGCAGGACCCGCTGGGCGACACGGACGTCAAATCGCTCACCGACTTCAACAATAAAATGTCAGAGCTTGGCTGGCAGCTCGCCTCGGGCGAACTGAATGAGGCCGTCAATCATTCGCGCAAGTTTTTGATTGCGGCTTCGAAGCTGGGACTCGCTTCCATTGCGCGCACCAGTTTGGCGACATCCGATGTAATCAGCGCCGCCAGCGGCAATACACCCTATGCGGTATCGGATACTGCGCCGAATTTCCCGCCGGTGGACGAGGGCGGAGAAGCATTGGGCCCGTATACGACCGACGGCTCTTGGTGGCCGAACGCGACGCTATTTCATGGATCAGTCGTCGCGATCGGATGGCCCGGAATCGGCTGGGGGGGAAATGAAAATGGCATTCTATCGGGCGAATCGGGCGGCCCGCCGCCCGCATCTTCCATCAACGTCGCGGCCGGAAACACGATTACCGAGGCGCTCGCCGCTCTCGTTGCGTTGAAGAACGAAACGCCCGGTGAAGCCCGCATTCTCGAAGCGTTTCTGCTGGGCGGTTTGTCTGCCCTGAATGAAGCGAATGGCCGCGCGGAGGTCGACGCGCTGCTGCATGCGAATTCTTTCGCATCGTTGGACGGCGGTTCCACGACAGAACAATTATGGATTCCGCAAATGCCGGACACACCACCGCCGCTCCCGAACCCGGTCGATCCAGGTCCGGGCGTGTTTCCAAACCGCTCTACCATTCCTTTCCACCAGCAAGCATTTCAGAGCGGATTGTTCAAAGCGAGTACTGTGCAGCCCGGCGGCAAAGCTGTGGCTATCAATTTTGTTGCCAGTGAGACTGCGCGAGAAACCACGTTTCTCAACGGCGGACTGTCTGTCGCTCTCGGAGGCGTCATCGGCATCCATCCACTACCGCAACCGATCCCCGGACATTACGAAACGGTCCGCCGCGCCTTGCCGCGTCTTTACTATCCGAGCGAGCCGGTTCTGTTGCTGGAGGGCGCGGGACGCAGTTTCAAACATGGCAGCGATGATCGTTTTTCCGAGGACAACACACTGGTCTGCCGTTTGACCGGGTTTGTCGCAACGGAGCTGAGCTGCAACGCAATCACCGGTCAGCCGAATCGCCCATCCGTGCAAGGCGACGACGTGCTCGAGCGCGGCATTGAGAATGGCAGCGTTCCTCCGGAATGCGAGGATCTGCTGCGCGAGGCCATAATTCTCGACCCCGGCGCAGCTATGGCGCTCGCGAATGCTTCGCAATCCGCATCTTCGTCGACTTCCTTTACCACATCAATTGCTAAAAATTTCGCTGTGGAACAGACGGTTTGGTGGGCCACGCGCGACCCGAACTTCGATCACGGGCCACTCGTAGCGAACAGCGGGATTACCGGCATGTTGCCCGCCGCCGTCGCCGTTTCGCCTCCCGTGAAACCCTGGAATCCGCTGCACCTCGATTGGGAACTGCAATACATTCCCTCGACTAATGGCGTAAAGGATTGGTCGCTCGGCGAAATCGACTACGCCACCGACGTGACCAAACTCCCGTCGCTCACGGACTCCAACGCGGGAATCGTTCTTGAGGGGCGCACCCATCTCACCGGCGGAGCGGCGGCTACGGCTGCAGCGAGCCTGCGGCGCGCCATCGATCAATCGCTCGCAGCCGGCGGAGCCGGCAATCTGAAGCCGAACACCACTCCGCGGTTTCATTCCCAGCTCGCCCAAACGGCGCTCGCTTCCTTTGCCGCCATGGCCGCGAACGTTCACACCACGGTGACGAACGCGCCTGCCGGCACCATTCCGCCCGTAGATCGCGCACCGCTTGAAGACATTCTGACGACGCTATCCAGTATGGATGTACTCACCGGCGCGTTGGACGGGTTTACGCAACAATTGCGGGGCGGCTATGACCCCGACGGGCAGTCGAAGCCTGCCGACGGCTCCACGCCGAGCCCGTTTATACCGCTTCGCGCCGGTTTCCTGCGCATCCTGCGCCTCCGACTGGTCGATTGCTTCGGTCAATTTTTGGACCTCGCAGGCTCGAGCGACACGACGCTCATCAATCCTGCCGCGATCATCGAGTCGGAACCGTTACAGGTGGATCAAAATCCCGGAATTCTGGCGTTGCCGCCCCGCTTCACTTCGCCCAGCCGGCTTTGGCTTCGGTATATGTCGGCGGACGGCAGCGAACATGAGGCCAACGACTCTATCTCGCCGGTCTGCGGTTTCCTGATGCCAAACCACTTGGATGGCGACCTCGAGTTCTTCGGCGCGGATGGAGGCAATCTGGGCGTCGTGCGGCCCGATCCGCAAGCCGGCATCGTGTGGGAGGAAGCGCCGGGACAGCCTTCGACAGTGGGGCAATCGCCCGAGCGCGCCATCCCGAACGCATTTGGCGCCGGCATCGCACAGGGGCTGCTGCAATGGGGCCTGGCGGACGCGACCCAAGGCGATTTACACGAGGATGCGCTCAGCGCATTGTTGCGAACCATCGATTCGACAATCTGGGCGGTCGACCCGTTCGGGCATTCCGGCGACGAACATCTGTCGCTGCTGGTTGGTCATCCCGTAGTGGTGCTGCGCGGCCGTCTTCGGCTGGAGGTGCAGGAGCCGATTCATCCGGAGTTGCTCAACACAACTTCTATCAGCGTGCGGCTGGGCGCGCTCAGCCATTTTCAGGACGGATTGCTCGGCTATTTCGTGAATGACGATTACACGCGGCTCTATTGCGCGGATGCCGCCGCCGGCTTTGCGCGCGAAGTGGGTCCCGGCCGCGGCTTTCTGCAACAGGCCAATCTGGTGCCGGATTTTTACCAGACATTCTCGAACGATCTGGGCGCCGGTGTTACGGAAGGCTCGACCCCCGTTACCCATCCTTATATAGACAGCTCTGGAATTCTAGCCATTCAGCCGAATCAGGAGATTTCGCTGACTCTGCTGGTAGAGCCGCAAACGGTCGTGCATGGCACTACCGGTCTGCTGCCTTCAAAAGAAATCGGCATGCGCCGGAATTGGGTTGCCGCCGCTCTCGCCAAGCTCTCTCCTACATTTCGCTTTGGGCCGGTGCTGGTCGATCCGCAAAAGATTCGGATGCCGGTTTCGACCGATATCCAAGGGGCATGGAGCTGGGATCATCGATCCGACATCATAACGTGGGCAGAAGATCCGGTGGTGAATGCGACCGACGATGCGCAGTTGCGACCGGATCCAGCCGGCGCGGAAGAAGGTTGGCTGCGGCTGAGCCCGCCCACTCCGTCGCAGAGCGGAGGCAGCGGCTCGAGCAGCAGCTAAGAGGACGTCTATGCCAGAACGCCACGACGAGGAAGGCCATGGAAAATGGCTGGATCAATTCCTCGATAATCACAGCGGTCCCGACGGACAGCCGCGGGCCGATCTGTGGAGACAGGGGCTGCTCGACTTCGTTCAACTGGATGTCGATGCCAGCATTTTCTGGAGCCCCATCGGTCCGGCGCCCCTGAATATCAACCCCGCCGCACAGTACTTTCAGGGCGTCGGGCCGAATTCCGGCGAAATCACGGACATCGCGATCGACCCCAGCGGCGCTACCGATGACATCATTCTGGTCGCCACCAACGATGGCGGCGTCTGGAGGTCAACCGACGGCGGAACGACATGGTTCCAGACCATGGATCAGCTTTTGTCGCTCTCCATGGGCGCAATAGCCATCGACCAGTCGAATCCACAGGTCGTATACGCCGGAACGGGAAATTTATACGACGGTGGTCGAGCTTTCAAAAAAGGGGTCGGCCTGTATCGTTCCTCCGATAGTGGCTTGACGTGGAGCATCGTCGATGGTGGACCCTTCGCGACGATCTTCGCCGGTTCCGGCCGAACCGTATCGGAAGTTCCAGGGCAGGGATCGGGCACCTCCGGATTCGGGATCAATCGAATCGTAATACCAGCGCCCAACAAGCTGCTGGTCGCGACAGATCAGGGCCTGTTCCGCTCGGAGGATGGCGGCCTAAATTTCGGCTCGAACTCTCCCAGCTTTGACAATCGTCAGCCGATAGTAAACGGCTTCATCTCGGGCCTGGTGGCTGATACCGTCACTGCGGGTATCTTTTATGCCTGCGTAGTGGGGGTAGGAGTTCTCGCATCTACGGACGGCGGCATGTCGTTTCCGGTGAATCTGTTCAGCAATCCGGGCGCTCCCGCTCCGCCGTTCGGCAACCTGGAAGTGGCGCAATCGACCACTCCCAACAATCAGACACTGCTAGCTCTGGTGCAGTTTGCGCCGGGGCCAAATCCAACGGTTGTCTTGTACCGATCGACCAACGGCGGGACGCAGTGGAGCCCGATTTCCAACATCGCCGGGGTTGCCTCTGTGCCGCCCGATTCGTTCACGCAGACCGATTACGATCTGGTACTCGGTATCGATCCTCAAAATGCGCAGACTGTATACGTTGGCTTTCAAGAACTGTGGAGATCCAATGACGGAGGGACCACGTTCCAATCGCCGGCCTGCACTTCAAGCCAGGTCCACTGGGATACCCATGTGCTCACTTTTAGCCCGAGCACTCATCGCACCGGCGCCCCGACGGCTCTTTACCTCGGCACCGACGGCGGAATCGCGAGAAGCGCAAATGGCGGCAGTAATTGGGTGGCTATCAACGGCGAAATCGGGTCGAATCTCTTTCGCGGCATCGATATCGGCAGAGGAGCGGGCAACAATGCCTACACGTACGGCGGGTGCCAGGATACCGGAACCAGCGGGCATGGCCCGGCCGATTCCGGTACCACAGTGTGGCATGAAGGCATTGACGGCGACGGGTATTTTGTCGCGGTCGATCCGACCGACCCGACCGTAGTTTATGGGTTCGATGACTGGGACTTCATCAAATCAAGCGACGGCGGTACGACATGGCAAACTACTGGCACCACTCCGCGTGTGATCGGGAACAATCTGCCGACCCCCCACGGCGATCTGACTCGCGCCATTGCGCTCGAGCAGAACGGGAACAACAAAGCCGCGCGCGTGGTGTACGTAGGCGTTGTGCAGGACCTCTATAAGAGCGTCGATGCAGGACTGAACTTTGTCCGGTGCGCTCTCAATGTGGGCGGCAAGATAACGGCGCTCACGACAACGACGGCCGACTCAAACCGCGTCTGGGTTGGCGTCAGCAACAGCAGCGTTCATTATTCTGCGGACGCGGGAGCAACCTGGGACCAGGGATCCTTTCAGACGCAGCCCGGGGGCTTAGGACCGGCGCGCGGAATAGCCGTAGACCCGACCAACGCCTCGCGCGTCGCGGTGGTGTATGGAGGTGTCAGCGGAATCCATTCGAAATACCGCACCAAACGGATTTTCCTAACGCTCGATAACGGCGTTACCTGGAATGATGTCAGCGGCACCGATGGCAATGGCCCCATCGGCAATCTGCCCGACCTGACCATGCACTCGGTGGTCTTCGATACGAGCACAACTCCTAATCCGCCGGCCATTGTTGTCGCGAGCGACGGCGGTGTGATGCGCTCAACGGATGTGGCAATAACGGCCGGCAACGTCACTGCCACCTGGAAGATTTACGGCGCCGGATTGCCGACGGTCTGCTGCAATTCTCTGGCAATCGACAACACCGTAAGCCCGCCAGTGCTTCGCGTCGGAACTTACGGAAGAAGTTGCTTCGAGGTGACTCGCCCGACTGGGCCGGTCATGAATGTCGAATCGAATCTGGCCTTCGGCGCCACCGCCTTAAACCAGACAGCTACGGTCAGCATTTATGTCTACAATTGCGGCGACGCTCCGCTCACGGTGACTGGGATCAGTCCCACCGGCGGGCCGACGGATTTTGACGTGAGCCCGTCCGCGACATTTCCCGCGACCATTGCGCCGGGCGGGACGCAGTCGTTCGATATGACTTTTAAACCGACGAGCGCAGGCGATGCCAGGGCCGCGTTCGATATTGCCAGTAATGATTCAGGCTCTCCCTACCTGATCCTGGCAAGCGGCCGAGGAATCACTGCGCCGCTCACACCTCGCCTGGGGACTAATCCAATCAGCCAAACCGGTTTCGGCACAGTATCGAGCCCTTCGGACCGCACGCTACCTCTGCAGCTTTTCAATGTAGGGACGGCGGACCTTCACATTTCAGCGATTAATCGCAAAGATGGCAGCTCGGATTTCACCATCGATCCAGCACCGGCGTTTCCGATGACCATAGCTCCGGGGGCGGAGACCGACGTTACACTCAAATATCATCCGACGGGAAATGGCGACGCCAAAGCGACGTTCCAAATCGTCAGCGATGACCCGCATTCACCTCGCAGCGTGGTGGTCACCGGAACCGGAGCCGCAGTTTCCGGCTCATTGTGGCCGATTATTTTAGTATTGCTTGGCGTAGCTGCAGTCGCGGGCGGCGTGATCGCGTACGAGGAACTCAAGAAAAAATGAGCTAGCGGCAGCGGTGCTCTGAGCCCGCCGAGCGCCTGGATTAGTTCCGATATTGCTCATCGCTGACGTTCCATCCACTCAACGACCTTACGGTCGCGCTTCTCTTGAATGGCGATGTGCGTCAAGGCCGTAGCCGGCGTGGCGCCATGCCAGTGCTTCTCGCCGGGCGGGAACCAAATCACATCACCGGGTCGGATTTCCTCGACCGGTCCACCTTCGCGCTGAGCCCACCCGCAACCCGCGGTCACAATGAGGGTCTGCCCGAGCGGATGCGTATGCCACGCCGTCCGCGCACCGGGTATCCCTTAGCGGATGGCTGCGAGCCAACTCAAGTGATGTTCATATCGATGTTCCTTTTATTGCTGCCTTGCCGCTTACTGCGTTTCGAAAGTTGCTTCGTTGCCTTGCATCAGCGCGCTACGAGGTGCTGTAAATGTGCCGATACCGTGCGCCTTTGACGGTAATCTTCGAGACAGCATCGTTGATGTCGCGGACATCGCTGGCGGTGATTTCCACCGTCGCCGGAGCAGGAGATTCTGATTTTGAACTCACTTGAAGAACTCGGGATCGGCTTTGTCCCGTTCAGTCTCGTTGGAGCCCTGACAAATCGTTCCCGAGTCTCTGTCGAGAGGAACTTTTTAACTGCGACTCAGGAACATGCGGCTTTCTGTACGTTGGGCGGCCTTGAGCAGTGGGCGTCGGAACGGATTTCAGTTAAGAGACTTCAGTCAGTCCGGTACTCTTGCATTCCCGCCGGAATGCCCGTAAGCTTCTGCCCCTAGCGGGCGCACGCAAATTCGTAATCAGCAGGTCGCCGGTTCGATCCCGGCGGGTGGCTCCAACTTAAATCAATGACTTACAAGCGCGCCCGGGGCGGGCTTTCGCGTTTTTGTCAGCAGCGGCTGTCTTATTGCAGGCCACATCGCTTGGCCTCTTCCTGCCTACTTAGGCCTCGTCGCGTTCTTCATCGTTAGTCCTGTCTCATAGACGAGTTGCCGCGGCTCATATCCATCGTTCTCACGCTGCCGGGTCATGCCTGCATTCTCCCAGGACACTGGAAAATCGGGCCTCCATGCGCGGCGCCCCCAATAGTAACCGCGGAAAGGATCGCGGGTGCGATTCATCCACTCAAGCAGGCGATCGTGTAACTCGTTGCGCTTAGCGGCGTGCTCGGATGAATCAATCAGGTTGTTCATTTCCCCAGGGTCGCTTTCGAGATCGTAGAGGGCGTCGCTCGTGAGGACATGAATCGACAGTTTATAGCGTCCGTCGAAAATGCACCGGATCGGCTGAAAACCTCCGAAACCATCGTGGTCCACTTCATAACGTCCGAATTCGATGAAGACGGCATCCCGCGGCTTAACAGAAGCATCCTTGAACGTGGCGAGCATGCTTCCGCCTTCCAGGCTCTTAGGCACTTCGTAGCCAAAAAATTCCATCAGGCTGCCGGTCACGTCGATATGCGAGACCGGATGTGAACAGGTTGATTTCGCCGGAGTGTTTCCGGGCCACTTCGCCAGGAATGGAACGTGTGTAATCTCGTCGTACATCGCCGCTCCCTTGCCGTCAAGGCGGTGTGATTCCAGAAAATCGCCGTGATCGGAGGTGTAGAGAACCAACGACTCCGGAGTGTAGCGGTCAATCGCGTCGAGAACGCGCCCGATTTCGCTGTCCATCCAGGTCCAGCATCCGAAGAAGAATGGCCGTTTAATGGGCGGCTGAGGACGATGAAGCCTGCCGTCCGCCCACACCCGTTGCTCCGCCGGTTTATTTGCCAAAGAATCGTTCACGTTGGGGCTGCTTGGGAATACGAAGTTCTTGTACATTTGCGAGTACGGCCGCGGACAGAGCGAGGGGCCGTGCGGCTCGTCGTAAGACACGACCAAGAGAAAATCTTCGTTTGCGTGTTTTGAAATGAAATCGATTGCGCGATTTGTGCACCGATGCCCAAATAGGAAGTCCGCGCTGAGATTCGGGTCATTGTTGGTCTTTGGATCGCGAGAGCGGGTGCGGTCCTCGGGCGAAAGCTCGTAAAGATAGTCGCGCTGATCGTACCAATAGCCGGGGTCCCAGCCAGGCGCCGGTCTGCCGGTTCCGAAGTAATCCGAACCGTCAAGATGCCACTTACCAATGTAGGCCGCATGGACGCCTTTATCGTGCAGCCGCTGCCCAACTGTGTGCACGGTTTGGCCGAGCGGCAGACTGTTCGCCCAGGCTCCGTTGCTGTGAGGGTAAGTCCCGGTAAACAACGCGGAGCGAGCCGGCGTACAAACCGGCTGGCACGTATAGGCCCGCTCGAATCGCATGCCGCCTGTTGCGAGGCGATCGAGATTTGGCGTTTGAAGCCCGGTATGCCGGTAGCAGTTGAGCATATCGGCGCGGATGGTATCGTTCATCAGAACGATTGCCTGCCGCGGCTTGCGACTTGTCCGAACGGTTTGTGCGGCAGCTTGAGAAGCCGCAGCGGCAAAGCCCGCGGATTTAACGAAGTCTCTTCGATTCATAGAGCGTGTTCCCATTCTGGCGATCGAGTGCGATCGCCGGTTGCTTTTCGAAGTTGAGATGCTCGCGACAAGCTTCTCCGAAAGCAAAACTTTACTATATGCGCTCGACAACAGCTACAAAATTGGAGGACTATTTGCGCAAGCAAAACGTTGACCGGCCCGTCGGATTCGTGATACTGTAGCCTCCGATATTCGCATTACCCTTTTCCGCAGGAGGTTACATGCGTCGTGGGTCGAATCTGGCCGCTTTGATTTTTTCGCTGGTCTTTCCGCTATGTGCGCAGCAGCCGACGGCACAAGTGACGGGTTTGGTCATGGACGCGACGAATGCAGCCGTGCCGGGGGCCGCGATCGAGATCACCAACGTAAACACCGGTGTCAGCGAACGCACTACCTCGAACACCTCCGGCAACTATCTGTTTCCCGTTCTCAATCCCGGCACGTACAACATCACCGTAAGCAAGGCAGGTTTCGATCAAGTCACCCGTACCCACATCGAGCTCGTCATCAGCCAGGTTGCACGCTTCGATTTCACCTTACAGGTGGGCAGCACGAAGCAGACAATTGAGGTGAGCGCCGCCACCCCTCCGCTCGAGACATCGACGGCATCGCTCGGGCAAATCATCGACACAAAGCCCATCGAGGATCTTCCACTGAACGGCCGCAACTTTCTTCAGCTTGCGAAATTGGCTACCGGCGTATTCAATCCGAAGCCAGGCGACCGTACGGCCGCTGGAGGCGGATTCGTCGCTAACGGCGTGCGGTCTCAACTGAATAACTTTATGCTCGACGGCGTCGATAACAACGAAAAAATAGTCGATCAGCAGAGCAGCTCGCCGGTTGTAATTCAACCTTCAGTCGATGCACTCCAGGAATTCAAAGTAGAAACGAACAATTTTTCGGCCCAATACGGCTACTCGGCCGGCGCGGTGGTGAACGCGACCATCAAGTCCGGAACAAACCAGTTCCATGGAGATGCGTTCGAGTTCCTCCGCAACGACGTTTTCGATGCACGGGATTATTTTGCGAGTCCCGCGTTAAAAAAGCCGCCGCTACGGCAAAACCAGTTCGGCGGAACGCTGGGCGGCCCGATTATCCGCAACAAGCTGTTCTTCTTTGGAAGTTGGGAACAGACACGCACGAGCAATGGAACCACTCAGGTTCTCACGGTCCCGACTCAAGCCATGAAGGCGGGGAATTTTGCCGGTTCCGCGCCGATTTATAACCCAAGTACCACGGCGCCCAATCCGAATGGATCCGGTTACGTGCGCACGCCTTTCGCCGGAAACGCAATTCCGGCCGCCTCGATCAATCCGGCTGCAGCGAAGCTCCTGGCGCTCGAGCCCCTGCCGAATTTGGCCAAGGCGGCCAATAACTACGTCGTGAACCCTACCGACACCGAACGCGTCGACCGCGTCGATACGCGAGTTGACGATCATATTTCGGACACCGATCAATTGTTTGCCCGCTATAGCTATCAGCCTGCGCATACTGTAACCCCTGGGCCTTTTGCCCCTCCGCTGGTCGGCAGCACTAACTTCCAAACGGCTCCAAAGAGCGATTTGGCCAATGGCGCCGCCCTCGGCGAAACACACGTGTTCTCGCCAACGATTGTCAATGAATTTCGCCTTGGTTATAACCGTGTTCAGGATAACCTCACACCCTTCGATACAAATTACGAAGCGGCGAATTTCGGAATACCCGGTATACCGGAATTGCCGGGCGTGACGGGATTACCGAAATTCACTATTTCTGGATTTGCAGGGCTTGGGGAAGCCACCTTTTTGCCCAACGACAAAATCTCGGAAACGGCGACGGTTGAAGATCACGTCTCCTGGGTTCACGGCAAGCATTCTCTGTCTGCCGGCGGAACATACAGATGGGTCCGGAGCTGGTTCTATATCTCCTCGGCAGCGCGGGGCTCGTTCACTTTTGACGGTACCTTCACTCAGAATCCACAGAAGCCCACCGGGACGGGTTCCGGAATGGCCGATTTCTTGTTGGGTATTGCAGGCAACGCGGAGCTCAGCAACACGCTCTCGGGCGACCTTCGATATAAATACTCCGGCGCATATATCCAGGACGACTGGAAAGTCACCGACCGGTTGACGTTGAACCTCGGCGTGCGTTATGAGATTTGGACGCCGCCCGTCGAACGGCAAAACCAGCAAGCGAATTTCTTGCTCGACAGCTCAAAACTGATTTATCCAAATAACAATACGCCGGCAGGGATCTCTTCCGGGCTCGTCGCTCCAATCCCGAACGGAGTAAATGGCCGCGCACTTGAGATCACCGATACGAATAACATTGCGCCCCGTTTTGGGCTTGCTTATGCGGCTACTCAGCGTACCGTATTGCGCGGCGGCTTCGGACAATTCTTCGCGGACGATCCGGAGTTCGGCGCGAGCAGCCGCTTGCCTGCCAATCCGCCTTTCTTTCAGGACATTACCTTCCCCACGAATCAGATCACACCGGATATCACTCTAAGCAATGGCTTTCCGGCTAACACGATTGGGCCTATTTTCAATTTGGGCAATGCCTCGCTCTCGGCGTGGACGCTGAATTACAAGCAAGCGTACGTCTATCACTGGAGCTTCGGCATCCAGCAGCAGATCCGCCAATTTGTCCTGGACGCTAACTACGTGGGCACCTCGGGATTTGAGTTGCCGATTGGTTACAACGTCAACAGCCCATTCCCGGGCGGAACGTCGGTTGCGAGCCGCCGACCATACCAGGGGCTCGGAACTATCACTCTGAGCACTCCCATGGGCGATTCCAATTACAATGCACTCGAAACGAGACTTGAGCGCCGATTCGCAAATGGATTTTCTGTGCTGGTTTCGTATACGTACAGCAAGTCTATCGACGATGGCGGCGAGCAACTCATTGGCGATCTTCAACTGCGCGACGCACGAAACGTGAAGATGGAGCGATCGCTCGCCAGCAACGACATCCGGAATAATTTTGTCGCCAGCTACTTGTACGCGCTGCCGTTCGGACACGGCCAGCGCTTTGCTATCGCGAACGGTGTGGTCAACGCTGTTCTCGGAAATTGGCAGGTGAACGGAATCACGACTATACATTCCGGACTTCCCTTCACTCCGGAGTTGGGCTTCAGCTCCGCCAATACGGGCGACAACCGGCCGGATCGGATTGGTAACGGCAATTTGCCTTCCGGACAGCAGTCCATCGATAACTGGTTCGATAAGACTGCGTTTGCCGCGGCGGCGTTCTATCAATTCGGCAACGCGGGCCGCGACATCCTGGAAGGACCAGGCGCGGTCAACTTCGATTTGAGCATCTTCAAGAATTTCCGCCATTCCGAAATTCGGCGAGAACGGAGACGTTCAGTTTCGCGGCGAGCTCTTCAATGCTTTTAATCACCCGCAATTCGGAAGTCCGAACAATCGTGTGGATCTTCCGCAAGGGGGCACAATCACCTCGCTCTCCAACGACATGCGAATCGTGCAGTTCGGACTGAAAATTTTGTTCTGAGCTTCTTTCGCATTAATGCAACGCAAGCCGAACCTGCTTCTCATCATCTCGGATCAGTTCCGCGCGGATAACCTCGGCTGCATGGGTAATCCGATGAATCTGACCCCGAATCTCGATGCAATGGCCCAGCGCGGCGCTCTTTTTCGATCGGCAGTAGCGAACAACCCGCTCTGTGCCCCCGCAAGAGCCTGCATGTTCAGCGGTCAATACCAGGAGAAGAACGGCGTCTGGCGCAACCAACTTTATCTACAACCCGGAGTAACAACGCTCGCCTCGAAGTTGCGCGAGAACGGATACTCGGCGAATTATGTCGGCAAGTGGCACCTCGCGCCAAATGATATGACGGCGGCCACGCTTGGTCCTGTCCAGCCAGAGTACCGCGGAGGTTTTCTCGATTTCTGGGAAGCGAGCAACGTGCTCGAGTTAGTTTCGCATCCGTATGAAGGAGACATATTCGATGCCCAAGGGAAGAGCATACATTACTCGGGCGTCTACCGCGCGGATTTCCTGACTGACCGGGCCGTCCGGTTTCTTAAGCAACAGCAATCCTCGCGTCCATTCTTTCTTACGGTTTCCTATCTGAACGTGCATCATCAGAACGACATAGACAAGTTCGTTCCTCCGAAGCGCTACGCCGACCGTTTCCGCAACCCATTCGTACCGGCCGATCTGCGCGCGCTGCCAGGGTCGTGGCCGAGTCAACTGGCCGATTATTACGGGTGCGTCGCAGCGATGGACGATCAGCTTGGAACTCTGCTGAACACGTTACGAGAGCAGGGTCTGGAGCAAAACACCATTGTGGTTTTTATAAGCGATCACGGGTGTCACTTCAAGACGCGAGGGCCAGCGTATAAACAGAGTCCGCACGAGAGTTCTATCCGCGTGCCACTCATCATCCAGGGACCGGGGTTCGACCTCGGCCTGGAATTGAGGCAAATCGTTAGCCAAGTCGATCTAATGCCTTCTTTGCTGGAGGCGATGGCGGTCGAGACGCCCGCGACGGTTCAGGGTAAGAGTTTTCTGCCGTTGCTCCAAGCGGGGAAACGCGATTGGGATGACGAAGCATATATCGCCGTCACCGGGCCGATGACGGGTAAAGTTCTGCGCACTCCTCAATGGACGTACGCCGTCGGTACTCCAAAGGAGCACGGCTGGAAAGCCGAGGCAAGCAGCGATGCTTACGTCGAATACATGATGTATAACTTGTACGCGGACCCGGCGCAGTTGGTCAATATGACAGGGCGCGCCGAAACACGAAAGATTTCAGAACAACTGCGCGAGCGGCTGGCCGCGCGGATTACCAAAGCGGGAGGTGCGCGGCCTGCTATTTCATCCGCGTATTTCCCCTACATGTAGTCGTCGTGATGAAGAGTTTCAAGAGAGATCGAACATGCTGAATCGAAGGGAACTGCTCGGCACAGCCGCGGCGCTTGCCACCGGAGCACCCCGCGCGTCAACCGAATCGCGAAGCCGCCCGAACATTCTTCACATCATGACCGATCAGCAGCAGTGGGCCTCCATTGCGGGCCGCTCCGAATGCCGCACGCCCAATCTGAACCGTCTGGCCAGCGAAGGAATGCTCTTTCAGCGCTCCTATACGCCGTGTGCACTCTGCTGTCCGGCTCGCGCGATGATCCTTTCGGGCGCGTATCACTGGCACAATGGCGTCTTCAATCAGGTCCACTCAGCTCCTTCCGTGCACCGCGATATGTATCCCGAGGTGGTTCTCTATTCTCAGCGGCTGCGCGATGCAGGATACCGCCTCGGCTACGTTGGAAAGTGGCACGCATCTTGGGTTCGTGGACCGCTCGCTTTCGGCTTCCATGAAGTTGCGGATACGACTTCGTATCGCGATGCGCGCAGAGATGCCGCCCAGAGCTCAATTCATCCGCAAAGACCAAAAGAGAGGCTACGCCGTACGGTCGAGCGGACGATGAAGTGGCCGGGATCTGCTCCGTTCCCCATGTGGGGTTACACGGACGGTCCGGAGGATGCCGCGCCGGATCACTATCGAACCGATTGCGCGATACAGATGCTCAACGGCCTCGCGGCGCGGAACCAGCCCTGGCACATGGAAGTGCACTATATTCATCCGCACGATCCGTATTTTCCGTTGAAGAAATTTCTCGACCGGTATGATCCGCGGTCCATCCCTGTGCCGAAGAGTTTCCATGACGATTTTCGAAACAAGCCCGGAATGCATCGCCGCGAGTCTGCGACATGGGGTGAGGTTACGGAAGACGATTGCCGCAGAAGCCGTGCGCATTATTACGCGTTGATCGAGCAGATAGACGCGCAGGTCGGCCGCATTCTGGACGCGCTCGAAAAAACCGGCCAAGCGGACGACACGATCGTTACCTTTACGACCGATCACGGCGATCTGGTCGGAGCGCATCGCATGTGGATCAAAGGCTGGATGCCCTATGAGGAATGTTATCGGGTACCGTTGATTATCCGCTGGCCGGGGCATGTCAAGCCCGGCAGCACGACTTCCGCGCTCGTTCAGACGCACGACCTTGGGCACAGTTATTTAGCCGCTGCCGGCGCTGAAAAACTTCCGTTTGCCGACGGGCGTCCTCTGCAGCCGCTGTTCGAGGTTCCGCAACGCACTGATTGGAGCAACCAGATCATGTGCGCATATTATGGCGGCGAGTTCCTCTATACACAGCGCTTTGCGATTTCAGAACGATATAAATATGTCTTTAATGGGTTTGATATCGACGAGATGTACGACTTGCAGGACGATCCCGACGAGCTAAACAATCTCGCCGATGATCCGGGACCACGGAAAGAAGCCGGCGAGCTGCGCCGCGCGCTTTACGAAATGATGGCGCGATACAACGATCCATATGCCGGAAGCGGACCGCCTGTTCGCGGAGGCGAGCCTCCGGGCCGTTACGGCGCCATGCGTTATCTCCCGCAGGACTAAGTGAGAATCTATGAAGAAAATAACAACGTCAGATGAGCACAATTGTCCTGACATTCGGGTCACCCGGCGTGAGTTACTCGTAGCGTCCGGCTCAATGGCAGCAGTGGGAATGGGCGCAGCGGGTCAAAGCGAGCCCAATAACGCCACTAAGCCTAACGTGATCATCGTCATCGCAGATCAGGTCCGGTGGGATGCGGTTGGAGCGTATGGGCTGAACCCGATGAACCTGACGCCGAATCTCGATGCGATGGCGCAGCGCGGGACCTTATACCGGCACATGTTTACGAACCAGCCGGTATGCAGCCCGTCACGCGCGTGCCTCTTCACAGGCGAGTACCCGGCAGAACATGGAGTGTGGCGTAATGCCGGCAAGGGCGTCGGGCTTTCCGCGAGCGCACAAACAATAGCGACGGCGTGCAGGAACGCAGGGTATTCGGCAAATTATATCGGCAAATGGCACTTGAATAATGGGCCTCTCGGTCCGGTTCCGCCGGCGAATCGCGGAGGTTTCCTCGACCTCTGGCAAGCGGCAAATGTGCTCGAACTGACCTCGCATCCGTACGAAGGCGATATCTGGGATGGGGACGGGCGGCCTATGCACTTCGAAAACGAATATCGCGTCGATTTCTTAACCGGGCTCGCCAAGCGCTTCCTGCAGAACGTCAGCAAAACTTCTCCATTCCTGCTGGTTGTCTCCTATCTTGAGCCACATCAGCAGAACGATATGCACCGCATGGTTGCGCCGAAGGGTTACGCCGATCGATATCGCAATCCATTCGTTCCGGAGGACTTGAAGCACTTCCCGGGAAACTGGCAAGAACAGTTACCGGATTACTATGGCTCCATCAAGCGAATTGACGAGTCCGTCGGAGAGATCCGCCAGAGCCTGGTGGAACGCGGGCTGGACAGCAATACGATCATGGCGTTCATAAGCGATCATGGTTGTCATTTCATGACGCGAAATACGGAATACAAACGAAGCGGGCATGATGCATCGATCCATATTCCGCTAATTGTCGAAGGCCCCGGATTCCAGGGCGGGCGCCAGATTCACGATCTGGTAAGTATGGTGGACTTCTCGCCCAGCTTGCTGGATGCGGCGGCGGTGCCGATTCCAGATACGATGCAAGGCAAAAGCACACTGCCGCTGGTATCCGGCAATACCCACGATTGGCGTAACGAAGTATTCGTTCAGATGGCGGAGTTTTGGGTTGCGCGCGCACTACGAACGCCCAAGTGGACGTATGTCATGGCGGCGCCGCGCGGAAACGGCAAATTTACACCCGCTCCGAACGCACCAAGTTATTCGAGTTTTCAGCTCTATGACAACTTTGCAGATCCACATCAACTTGTGAATCTCGCGGGACGTAAAGAAACCGCGGCCATCGAGCCAGAATTGCGCGAACGCCTCCGAGCGCGTATGCAGGAGGCCGGTGATAAGCCCGCAGAGCTGGAACAGTGCGCTTTTCCGTACGCCTGAGCAAAATTTGGCTCAACGCGCGAGATTGGGGGATTCGAAGAAGGCTCGGGAAATGGCCGAGGAAACGAAACATCTAAAGCAGACAGAGCTGGACGAGGCGCTCGAAATACAAAAGACCCGGCTGGAAAGATTTCAACCGGTGCCGTGATCGTTGGAGCAAGAAGCGGTCTCAGGAAGGCTATTGTGAGCAAGAAACAAGTCACGCATTACGCAGTTACAAGCGATCAGGTAGCACGGCCCAGAGGATTTTACTCGCAGGCTGTTTACGCGGCGCCTTTTCTTTATATTTCCGGCCTGCTTCCTCTGGATGTTAACGGGGTTGTTGTACCTGGAGGCATTGCCGAGCAGACTTTGCAGGCCCTGAGTAATGTGAAGGCGATCCTCGAGTCCGAAGGTGCCGGACTATCCAATCTTGTTCAATGCACTCTATATATCAGTAACCTGGAGTTTTGGCCTGAGGTAAATCGGATATACGAAGCCTTTTTAAAAGATGTTCCAGTTGCACCTGCGAGAGCGATTGTCCCCGTCGGGCAACTGCATTATGGATCTCTGATCGAGATTCAAAGCGTCGCCTACATTCCGAGGAGTGCATGATTCTCTGCAGTTAACTTGTGGCTACTAACAGCGCGGCTCATCTGAGGATCGTATTTTCTGTATGGTTTAATTGGCAAGCGGTTCAGGATGCGCGATACTCGACCATTCATCCAGGAAGGAACGGTGAATTTGTTGCCACGCAGACTCGTTGTGACTGGCGCGCTTACTTTTTTGGCTGTCGTTGCGGCGGCCGCATCCAGCGCTTTCGCCTTCCAGAAGGCTGAAGGCCAGGAAGTCGCGCGGTGGAAGGCAGAAGCCCGGAACGTCACCATCATCCGGGACGACTGGGGCGTCGCGCACGTCCATGGGAAGACGGACGCCGACGCTGTGTTCGGCATGGAATACGCCCAGGCCGAAGACGACTTCAATCGTGTCGAGGCGAACTATCTCGACGCGCTGGGGCGCTTGGCCGAGACCGAAGGTGAGTCCAAGGTGTACCAGGATCTGCGGATGAAGCTCTTCATCGACCCTGACGCGTTGAAGAAGCAGTACGCGGCGAGCCCGGTTTGGTTGAAGAAGCTCATGGATGCGTTCGCCGACGGCCTGAACTATTATCTTTTCGAACACCCCGAGGTGAAGCCGCGGGTCATCAAGCGATTCGAGCCCTGGATGGCGCTTTCCTTCAGCGAGGGGAGCATCGGCGGGGATATTTCGCATGTGAAGATCGACCAACTCCGGGCGTTCTACGACAAAAGCTCCGCGGGTCAGGCGTCTTCGGCGGACGAGAGCCAGCCTCGGGAGCCATTGGGATCGAATGGCATGGCCATCGCGCCTTCAAACACCATCGCGCACCACGCTCTGCTGTTGATTAATCCTCATACCTCGTTTTATTTCCGCTCCGAATTGCAAATGACGAGCGATGAAGGGCTGGATGCCTACGGCGCCGTGACTTGGGGCCAGTTTTTCGTCTATCAGGGATTCAATGAACGCGCCGGCTGGATGCACACCACCAGCGCGGCAGACGACCTTGATGAGTATCTCGAAACGGTAGAGAAGAAGGGTAATCGTTTTTACTACAAGTATGGGAACGAGGAACGTCCGGTTGTAACCAATGAGATCACGGTTCCCTATAAGACAGACCATGGGATGGCAGAAAGAAAATTCACCGTCTACCGCACTCAGCACGGGCCGATCATTCGGGAGGTGAGCGGTAAGTGGGTGAGCATCCGGTTAATGAATGAACCTATGAAGGCGCTGATTCAGTCTTACACGCGCACCAAGGCGAAAGATTACAAGTCGTTTCGGAAGACGATGGAACTCCATACTAACTCGTCGAATAACACAATCTTTGCCGATGCCGATGGGGACATTGCCTACTTCCACGGAAACTTCATTCCCAAACGCGATCCTCACTTCAACTGGGCTAAGCCAGTAGATGGCAGCAATCCGGCGACGGAGTGGCACGGGCTTCTTTCTATCGACGAAAGTCCGCACTTGCTGAATCCCAAGAGCGGCTGGCTATACAACAGCAATGACTGGCCGTGGGCCGCGGCCGGACCAAGTAGCCCGAAAAGAGAAGACTATCCCGCTTATGTGGACAACGGCCACGAAACAGCACGCGGACGGCACGCGGTTTTGGTCTTGGAGAACAAGAAGAATTTCACCCTCGATTCTCTTCGGGCTGCGGCGTACGATAGTTATCTTCCCTGGTTTGAGAAGACCATCCCGGCGCTGGTGAAGGCTTGGGATGAGACCTCGGCCTCGAATCCTCTGAAAGCGAAGCTGGCGCCGGAAATCGAACTCCTCCGCTCGTGGGATTTCCGATGGGGAGTAACATCCGTCCCTACGTCGCTGGCAGTGTTCTGGGGCGAGGAAATCCAGCGGAAGGCGGGCGGGGCGTAACATTGACAAGCATGTCGCCAGAAGACTATATCGCCACCAAAGTCCCGGCGGATCAACTTCTAGAGGCGCTGGCGGCGGCATCCGGCAAGCTCGACGCCGACTTCGGGACTTGGAAGACGCCATGGGGTGATATCAACCGGTTTCAGCGCCTCAACGGTAACATCGTGCAGCAGTTTAGCGATGCAGAACCGAGCATCCCCGTCGGCTTCACGTCTTCGGTATGGGGTTCATTGGCCGCGTTCGGAGCGCGCGCCTATCCGGGGACGAAGAAATGGTACGGCACGCGAGGAAACAGCTTCGTGGCGGTAGTTGAGTTCGGCGAACGCGTACGAGCCAAAGCCGTGACGACTGGTGGTGAGAGCGGCCATCCATCTTCGCCTCACTTCGACGATCAGGCCGAGCGATATGCGACGGGCAACTTACGGGATGTCTACTTCTATCCTTCCGAACTCAAAGGACACATCGAGCGGGAGTATCATCCTGGAGATGATGCCGGTCATTCCTGAAGAACCGACAGAATAATCAAGAGAGCATTCTGTACACCTTTATATGCACCAGTAACATCATCGCTCTCATTCAAGGAATGGGCGCCCTTGTCGATTCCACCTCCGCCAATAGTAATGGCAGGAATGCCGAGGTGCATGGGAATGTTGGAATCTGAAGAACTGGCATGGAACGTTGGCTCGCCGAAGTTCAGCGCCTTGATGGACGCCGCGGCAGCGGTAACAAGCGGGGTTTGGAGATCGGTTTTCCCGGCGGGGCGAACGCCAATGCCCTCAAGCTTAACGCTGAGCTTTCCTTTATCTTTCCAACGGGCATTTTCTTCATCCAAGCCCGCCTGTACGGCAGCTTTGAACTTGCGATCCAGGTTGTCGAGCGATGCTGTATCGGCGGAGCGTTCATCAAACTCGAACCAAGCCTCATACGGAATTGCGTTGACCGATGTACCTCCGCCAATTACTCCAACATTGAACGTGGTTTTAGGTTGGACCGGGACTTGCAGATCGGCGATATGGGCAACGGTACGGCCGAGGGCATTGATGGGATTCGCTATTCCAAACGCCCCGTAACTGTGGCCGCCGGGTCCGGAGAAAGTGACTTTATACCGGTAGCTGCCAACCGCAACATTTGTCAAACGATTCGCGCTACCGGGTTCAATCGAGATGAAGTCGTCGATCTGATCTTTCATCGTGGCGTCGAAGAGTTCCTTTATCCCACGAGAATTTCCGAGCCCTTCCTCTCCGACATCGGCGACAAAAGTGAGACTGCCACGAGTCTTTAAGTGAGCTTCGTTCATGGATTTCATAATCGCTAACAAAGCAGCAAGGCCACGACAATCGTCGCCAATGCCAGGGCCTTTCAGGAGGTTGCCTTCGCGGGTGACATGAACATCGGTTCCGGGCGGAAACACTGTGTCCAAATGGGCGGCGATCACCAGATGCGGATGCGGGGCGCTGCCAGGGCGATCGCCAAGTACGTTCCCTACGCGGTCCATACGGACGTTAGCAAGGCCAGATTCGCGGAAAAGACGTTCAAGTTCGGCGGCGCGCTCGGCTTCATGAAAAGGCGGCGCCGGAATCTCGCATATCCGTATCTGTTCCTCGATGAAATGCGGCTCATCGTTCTGAATGTCTTGCATGGCAGCCTGAACATCGGGCCGGGCAAGTATCTCGGCTGGAGTCTGCGCATAAAGCGCCGGAACAGGAGAGAGCAGGAGTACTGCGGCGCAGACGAGCCGTGAAATATGTCCCGTTTTACTGCGGTTTGAAATATGAGGCCAGAAAATCATAAATTCCCTTTGTTTTAAGCTTCCGGTCAGAACGATAATTCTAGAGCAAATTGAATGATACGAGGATTGCCAACCGTGTCGCGAGCGAAGCTTGCAGGGCTGACACCCGTCGCATAATAGTCGCCCCCCGCCTGAGTTACAGCGCGCCGGCCCGCAACAGTTCGCGAGCCGGTTTGACTCTGACGAAGAGCACGTCCCATTTGATGTGTTCGCCTTTCGAACTGGGGCGTCCTCCCGGAAAGGTCTGATCCAGCAAGGTCAGATCAGAGATCTCCTCTGTCTTCATCAGCAGCCAGTTGGGCATTGGACGAGTACTGGAGCCAGCGGTCTGATGCCCCAATAACTGGACCGAGCCGTTGAGGATGCCGTGGTCGTGCGGCTCAAGGATGCGCTCTTTATCGTGATACATCACGCGAATCATGCGCGTTTCTTCAATGGCCTTCACGATCTGGGGGACAGGTTGCAGCGGCCGCATCCAGAACCATTTTGCCGTAACCGACGGCCCGCGAGATGAACCCGCCGGCGCCATGTTGTTTGTTAAGCCAAGCGCACTGATAATCGACACGCGGCGAAAACTCGCACCACCGGTGCGAGAAACTCAATCCCGGTCTAGATTGTTGGTGTCCGAAAACCGCTAGTTTCGTTGCTCAAGCACTGAGAGAATGTGCACATGGAGCTGCCTGGGCGAGAGGCTTGCTATCGTGCTTTGCAGAGCCGCGATCCGCGCTTCGACGGGTTGTTGTTCGTGGGCGTGACCTCGACGGGCGTTTACTGCCGCCCCGTTTGCCCCGCCCGCACGCCCAAGCTCGAGAACTGCCGATTCTTCGGTTCAGCGGCGGCGGCACAGGAAGCAGATTTTCGTCCGTGCTTGCGGTGCCGCCCGGAGACGGCGCCCGATCTGGCTTCCTGGCGTGGAACCTCGAACACAGTTTCTCGCGCGCTTGCGCTGATTGCTGATGGTGCGCTTGATAGAAGCAACACCAGCGTGGAAGCGCTGGCGGAACGCCTCGGCATCGGCGAACGCCATCTGCGGCGGCTGTTCCTCCAGCATCTGGGCGCTTCGCCGATCGCGGTGGCGCAGACCCGGCGTGTCCTGTTCGCCAAGCAACTCATCCACGAAACAAAAATGCCAATAACCGAAGTTGCGCTGGCGGCTGGATTCGGCAGCATTCGGCGATTCAACGAAATATTTCTTAAACTGTTTCACCGGCCTCCCAGCGCGTTGCGACGAAAAACTTCATCGAGTTTATCGAGCCCAGAATCCGGCGTGACGCTGCGGCTACGCTATCGTCCGCCCTATGACTGGGATTCCATGCTCAGCTTCCTGCGGGCGCGCGCGATACCCGGCGTGGAAATCGTCGAGAACGGAAGCTATCTACGCACCATCGGAATCGATGGATTTACTGGAAGCGTCCAGGTAATACATCTGCCGGAGCGGCAGAGCCTGTGCGTCACCATTCGTTTTCCGCGCGTTCAATCGCTACCGGCGATCGTCAGCCGAGTCCGCCGGCTATTCGATTTGGGCGCGGATATCGAAACGATTGACGCTCACCTGTCTCTCGACATGCGTCTGGCACCGTTGATAGCGCGGCGTCCCGGCTTACGCGCTCCCGGAGGATGGGACGGTTTTGAGTTGGCGGTGCGGGCCATTCTGGGCCAGCAGGTGAGTGTTGCCACCGCCCGCCGGCTCGCAGAACAACTCGTCATTCGTCATGGCCAAGCCGTATCGAGGGATTTCGTGAGCGAACCACGTCTGACGCATGTGTTTCCCGACGCGCAACGTCTTGCTTTGGCGAAATCTATAGAGCTCGGCATGCCTGCTGCGCGGCGATGTGCCTTGAAAGAACTCGCGGAAGCTGCGGCGGCAGATCCGAATCTCTTTCGCCCGTTCGGTGCGATCGAAGAGGCAATCGCCAGGTTACGCAAAATCCGCGGGATCGGCGAGTGGACGGCGCAGTACATTGCACTCCGCGCTTTACGCGAGACGGATGCGTTCCCCGCCGCCGACATTGGCTTGCTTCGCGGTGCGGAGGTGGTGGATGGAGTAAAACCCACTGTGTCCAATCTCTTGATGCGGTCCGAGTCATGGCGGCCATGGCGCGCTTATGCGGCACAGCACCTCTGGGCCGCCAGCGCAGCGAATATCTCGGAATCCCGGAGCACTTATGCCTGATGTTCTACATTTATGTGTCGATCGAATAGAAACGCCCATCGGCGAGCTACTGCTTGTGGCAGACGCTGCCGGGAAGTTACGTGCCGTCGATTGGACTGACTATGAAGAACGTATGATGCGCCTGCTGCGGCTCCACTATGGCAAGGAAGGGTTCCAGCTCGAACCGGCTCGCAATCCTCATGGCCTGAGAGACAAGATCGGCAGTTACTTCGCAGGCGATGTGGAAGCGATAGACGGCATATCGGTCGAAACCGCCGGTACACCCTTTCAACGTAGCGTCTGGAAGGAATTGCGGAAAATCCCTGGCGGTTCCGCCATTTCTTATGGACAGCTTGCCTGTCAAATCGCTCGCCCGAAGGCCGTCAGAGCCGTTGGTCTCGCGAATGGCGCCAATCCCATTGGAATCGTCGTGCCGTGTCATCGAGTCATCGGATCTAACGGATCGCTCACCGGATATGGCGGAGGTCTGGAACGCAAGCGGTGGTTGCTGGAGCATGAGCGCAAGCATGTCAAATCGAGAGAGCATCACGAATGAAAACGCAGCGGACCACGGCCGCACTCTCACGGAAACTCGTTCGGCGAATCACAAAGGATGCTGCCCGGCCGAACGAGATTCGAGATGCCGCATTTCGCCGGAGAATTCGTTCCATCCCAAAAGGCAGCGTCGCTACCTACGGACAAGTGGCCGCGGCTGCAGGATACCCTCTGTATCACCGGGCGGTGGCGCGGCTTCTTCGCACCAGCCCGTCCCACGCACTTCCTTGGCAGCGGGTCGTAGGGGCTGGAGGTGAAATCAAACTCCCCTTCGAGGCGGGTGCGGAGCAACGCCTGCTTCTGCGGATGGAAGGCGTCACGTTTCGAGGTAGGAGAGTGGATCTTACGGCCCATCAGCATAGGTTCCGCGCTTGGGAAGCGGAATAGTCAGCCTTACGTCAAGTTATAGGCTTTGAGCGCCGTTGCCGACCAAATTTGTTCTTGCTCCGAGGCAGATAGGCTGGCGATGGCATTTCCAACGATGGAAGCCCAGCGCGCATACTCCACCGCAACCGTGCACACTGGCCAATCGGAGCCGAACATCAAACGCCGGGGCCCGAACGCTTTGAGCGTCACGTCCAGATAGGGCCGAAGCTGGTCTTCGGTCCAGCTTGCGTAGCCGGCTTCAGTCGCAAGGCCGGAGAGTTTGCAATACACGTTCGGCCGCCTCGCCAAGTCCTGCATGTCTTCCCGCCAAGGGGAAATCGCGCCGCTCCGGACCTGCGGCTTCGCCAGGTGGTCGACGATAAATATCTGGTCCGGATGGCGGTCGACGAATTCGATGGTCTGTGGCAGGTGGCGTTCATAGATCAGAATGTCGTAAGCGAGTCCGAAGCTCTTCAGAGCGCGTATGCCGCGATTGAAGTCAGGCCGCAACATATAGAATGGGTCCGGCTCATCTTGGAGGACATGTCGAACGGCTCGCAGGTTGCGATTCGCGGCGAGAGGTTCGAGTATGTCGCTTATGTCAGGAGCAATTAGCGGCACCCATCCGACCACTCCGTGAATGAACTTATGCCGATTTGCGAGTTCGAGCAGCCACTGCGTCTCCTCGAGCGTTTGCCGCGCCTGCACGGATACGACTCCAGTTACACCACATTCGGCGATCTGCTTCTCGAGATCCTCGGGCAGAAAGTTGCGCCGGATGGCATGCATGTTGTCGTTGATCCAGTCATACTCGACCGGGTCGTAATTCCAGAAATGTTGATGCGTGTCGATTTTACGCATTATGCGTCGACTCTCACGAGGATTTTGCTAAAGCGGCTGGGATTGCCGCTCCATTGCTCGAGGGCGGAAGCGGCGCCGGCGAGCGGCACCACGCAACTTATTGCCTGCGCCGCGGGAAATTGTTTCCGCTGGAGCATTTCTATCGTCGCGCGGAAATCCTCCGGCGCGGCATTTCGCGATCCCACTATATCGAGTTCTTTCTGCACAAAAAAGCGGCTCTCATAAGAGACCGGCTCCTTCGCATATCCGAGGTAAACGACTCTTCCCGTGAACGACACTTCTTCGACCGCGGAGCGAAAGGTGGAGGGAAGGCCGATCGCTTCGATAATGACATCGGGACCGCGCTGGGAAGTGATGTCTTGCAAGCGGTCGTGAAGCGGCTCGCGTTGCGAGTGGACGGTGAACTTAGCACCCGCGGACTGGGCGAGCTTCAGCTTGGCATCGTCGACATCGACGCCAATAACGGTTGCGCCCCGGCGCACGGCTGCGGCGATGGCTCCCAGGCCAACTCCACCGCAGCCGAATACCGCTACGACATCGCCTGCCGAGATTCGGCCTCGCGCCGCGGCATGAGCGCCAATGGTCAGCGGTTCCACCAAAGCTAATTCCTCCAGCGTCAACCCGTGCGCCTGGTGGATTTTTTCGCGTGGAATCGCGATGAATTCGGCCATTGCGCCGTCGCGCTGAACACCCAATGTCTGGTTAAACTCGCAGGCATTTGGTCTGGCCCTGCGGCAAGCGGCGCAAGAGCCGCAACTCTTGTACGGCGAGACAGTGACGTTAGTTCCGGGAGCGAGATCGGTTCCATTTTCGGCGGCGCCTTCAACCGTAGCCGCGATTTCGTGACCTAAAATGCGGGGATAGGTGACGAGTGGGTTCTTGCCGCGGAAGGTGCTGAGGTCCGTGCCGCACAAGCCGACCATACGAACTTTCAGCAGTACTTCGCCGGCTTCGGGATGAGGTGCGGGCACATCCACGACCGCAACTTGGCCCGGAGCCTGAACCTGCAAGGCTTTCATTGCGGCGCCTCGATTGAGGTCTTTTTCTCAAATGCGGGGCCGGCATTTTCGGGGCGGCCCGAAGACCACACTGTATCCTTCACCGGCGCAACAAGCTGTTGGATTCGAGACAGCAGCTCCGGGTCGAGTTGCAAATCGAGGGATTGCAAATTAATTTCTAGCTGAGCGCGCGTCGACATACCAACCAGTGTGGACGAGGCGTGAGGATAATCCAAACAAAATTTCAGAGCGACGCTTTCCGGTTGGAGCCCACGCGCCTGGCAGAACGCAACGATGCGCGCCGCCACGTCTTTCACTTGTTGCGGGGCCGGATGCCAGGCCGGTGCACCGAAAGCGGTCAGAAGCCCCATATGCAGAGGCGAGGCGTTAAGGAGTCCAATGCCTTTGGCGCGCAGCAGGGGCGCGAGCACAGCATCGAGGTCTGTGACCAGCAGATTGTAGCGGCAGTAGGAGAGGACGGTATCGACAGCGCACTCGGAAGCAATGGCGCCCAGCAGCCCTAACGGGTACCCTGAAATGCCAATGAAGCGCGTCTTCCCCCGTTGCTGTATATCGCGCAGCGCCGGGAGAGTCTCTTCGACAATCTGCCGGGCAGGGCCAAACTCGACATCGTGCACTTGCAGCAAATCGACATAATCGGTTTGAAGACGAGATAAAGATTCGTCGATACTCGCTTCGACGCGCTTGGCTGAAAAGTCGAATTCCGACTCGCCGTAGCGGCCACATTTGGTTGCAAGAATCACTTTATGGCGGTGGCCGAGAAGTGCGCTTCCGAGCCTTTTTTCCGCCAGCGTGAGTCCGTAATAAGGAGACACGTCGAAGAAGTTAACGCCTTGATCGATGGCGGCGCGTACGGTTCGCTCGCCTTCGGCTGGATCCGTGCGATTGAAAACGTCGCCCAAGGGAGATGCTCCGAAGCCGAGGATGGAAACCGAAAGGCCGGTATTGCCCAAATTGCGATATCGCATGCTGGCGCTGGTGGACATTAGCGGGCCGGCACGGCTTCCAACGTCATTACCTCAAAAGGAGCTAGCTGAAATTCATGCCGCTCACCGGCAGTAAGCGAAAGAATGGCCTCTGTACGGTTATTCTTCCAAGGACTTACCGCCCGATATTTTTGCGGGGCATCGGCGGGAAGCTCGAATAACTGTTGAATATCGATGGAAATAGCCTGCTGACGGTCACTCGGGTTGCGCAAAGTTACAATTCCCTTGGCGTTCGACCATGACGCCCAACCATAGATCTGTAGTTGGGAGGGGTCGCCCCCTATCCAATGAGTATCGACCAATGTTGCGGCATTTCGCCGCGACCAATTAGCGGCTTCGGCAAGATCATCCCAATTGCTTTCGGAGAGTAACTGCGGTGAGATGTACATTTCCTGTAACTGAGTTCCGGTCCCAAAATAGCTGCGAATTTCATTCGGGAAATCGCCGTTTGGATCGGAGTTCAAATTTTTAGCGTGCTGGGCATAGATCATCCCGTGCAGCATTAACGAGTTCAAAGGAAACAGCGGTCCGGCTTTGACTGTATGTTGAAAAGTGTTCGCGTCCCTGTAAGTAATCCAGCGTTGACGCCAGGAACCTACGCCGAGGAAATCGTGATCCTCTCCGCCGCGCCAGATGGAATCCGCAAAACGCAGCCAGAACGGAGACGGATATGTTCCGGTAGTGAGATTGATATACAGATCGGGACTTGCGCTTCGAAGATCGGCAATTAGCGAGATAGCGGCATCGAAATCGCTGTCGAACGCGCTGCCGGGAATTACGTTATTTGCGTTTCCAGTACCATCAATCTTGAATTGGTTGACACCGTATTTGTCGATCATTCGCAGGCAGACGTCGCGGAAGTATTCGTAATACTTCGGGCCCGACAAAGCAAAACCGCCATCTTCAATTTCATATCCCCGCTCCCGGCCATACTGCAGCCGCTCTTGCTTCGGTTTGCCATAGCCGCCCCAGGGCGAAAGCCAAATCCCGGGTCTGAAGCGATCCTTTGAGCAGCTATCCGCAACGCGAGTGAGGCCGTTTGGAAATCCGGAATTGAAGTTCCACAGCGATGCCGGGTCATCCCACCCGTCGTCGAGCATTAGCGAATCGAGAACTACTCTTCGTTGCTCGCTTAACTCCTTGGCAAATGCGTCGATTCGATCCGAGACCGACGCCTCATCGTATCGAGAGAAATATCCGATGTCGTACCAAGTGTTGTAATGCAGAAATGTTCGATACGGATGCGCCCGTTGGTCCTCGACGTAGCTTAAGAATTCACGCCGCAGTTGGTCTTTGGTAAATACGCCAATAACCGAAGAGCAGTCGAATGAGTGATGCAAACGGAGAGGCAATTTCCGGTTTAAGGCGCAGCGCAAGCGCGATCCATCCACCGCCGTAGTCGAAAGTGGATCTTCGAAGGCGAGAAACACTTGCCCGGCAATAGCGGGCGACCCTTTGACCCTGCCGGCAGTTTGGACCTCATTCAGACGGACATCCCAAACGATCACGTCTTGTATTGGCAAATCCCGCTCCCGCGCCTGAATAGAAAACTCCTGGCGCAGATAGCGAGTGTTATCGAGCAGAACGGCTGTCCATTGGATTAGGGCTCCTGTGGCAGGGTCCATGAGATGCAACACCAATTGCTTGCCCGGCATCTGACTCGCTCGACGCCTAGAGTGCGGATCGGTTTGCACCTCAAGCGAAACCGGTTTTGAAATCAGCGCCATTTGGCTTGTCCGCAACACTCGGCCATCGGTGAAATTGAGGGTCAAGGCATCAGAGCCTAACGATGTCGATCGGCCGGATTTTCGATCCTGCAGGCGCAGCGGGCGAAGTTTTCCGCCGGAAATGCTCCACGACACGCGCAAAAAATTGTTCGACAGAGAAAGCTCGGAGTCATTCATCCTGGCTTCAACATGACTAGCGCTGGCAAACGCAAGACCTGAGATGGCCGATCCAAGGGTCAAGTTCACGGCTTGCCGTGAGAACTCTCGCCTGCCAATTGCTTCGCCTTGAATGCCCATGTTGCAGATTGTCCTCCATCCGCCAGGGCTCTTTCGTAAAACCCTGAAAATTTCCAGAAAATGATCGATACCTCCAGTGGGGTTACAGCCATGACAAATCGGATCGAAGGGATTACGGCAACCAATCGGAATGCGGCGACGCAAGATCCGCCGCCGGTTCCGGCCACAATAAAGGCCGCTTCTGGCGCAACGGACTCGGTGACGCTTTCGCCCACGGCCCAGGCCAGACTATTGAAGGAGGAAGGTCACAACGTCAATGAGATTGCCCTGCAACTTGGCCTCTCTGCTTCTACAGTATTAAGCGATCTTGGGCTTACCGCGTCAGTTCAGCCGCAACCATCAGGCAAATAACGATTGCGCCGGCGTTCGACATGGCCTGACGTGTCCACAGCGACATGCAAAATGGCTTCAGTCGAGATGAATCGAGGCGGCGGTTTCCGATTACCAATCCGGAATAACTTCCGCACCGCCGATCAACCTGTACCAACTATGGTCGGTGCCGAACTGCTCACTCTCGAGAGCGCCACGTTCAGGTCAACAGCTCTTGACACAATACTGATATCAGTTCATGTCTAACGGAATGCTGATCCCCACAAAGTCCGTTATCTAAATTTGGGATCACATTTGTCGGGCTCGGTGTACTGGAGTTGGTGCTACTGTTCGTTTACAATCACGGCCTGGAAGATGCGTTTCCATTCTGGTTGTATGTAAGCGTGTGGATCACTTTGCCCATCGGAATTCTCGCGTGTTTGCTTTCTCTGATACTTAAGGTTCTTCGTAAGGCCCGTTAACCTCACCAACCGCGCAAATATTGGGCATTGTTTCAAAGCACCGCGCTAGAAAAGCGACTCAGCGTACGTTGACACAAGAATCGCTCTCTTGCGGCAATATACGCGGCGAGCTTTCCTCTTTGCCAATCCAAAGCAGCACGTCGGCAAAGACGAAAGCCATCAATCCAATGAACGCCGGTGAGAGATGGAAGAAATCGAGATAGCCCACCGCAAAGTGCACCCCAATTGCGCAGCCGAACCCAGCGCAGCCCATGACCGCAACGATCTCAACCAAGCTCCGATTGAGTTCCGCACAACGCGCCATAAACAGCAGAAAACTGCCGATTGAGCAAAGCCCGCCGCCGAACCCGGCCCGGTCATGCGAAATAACTGGAATCAGCATTGGTGAGATCCGCCGGAGCGCGGATGTTTCCAACCCGATGAACCTGAGGTCCGACGGAACAAAGACCGTGGTGATTCCAAAAATCGCGATCGTTATTCCCGCAAGAATGAGGCCCACCGCGGAGGATGCCAAAAGAATCCTACCCCATTTTGCGAAGACGTCCTCACTCTTGTGGCTACAGGCCCAAACCGCGCGAATCGAGAATTTGTCGGGGCGAGAGCGCCACAGCCCGGCCGCAAAGACCGGTAGCAGAAAGAGCGTCGCGACTCCATGCCAGGTGTCCAGATAACCTTGCCCGAGATACGTGAGAAATGCCAGGAAGCCGATTCCGCCTGAGAAAAGGAGCGCCCACCACGCCCAAGCCGCGCGAGTGCGCATGGGGAACTCCGCAAGCCAAAGATAGCCGAAGCCAATGGCCAGCAGAGATCCGCCGTATGCCACCCGGTCATGAAACATAAATCCCAGCAGATGTCGATTTCCCGCATGCATCAATGCGATTGAGTTCATGCCAATCGCATGACTATCCTGCGGAAGTAATTGTCCAGAAATCGATTGAAGCACTGCGAATCCACCGCTCAGCGCAAGCGACGATACCGGTAAGCGCAATCAAGAAGCGGCCATCCGCGAGCACTGCTTGTAAAAGGCTTCGCTCGTCTTTCATTCCCTTCTAAGGTATAAGAATGTCTTGTTCCACGTAGACAAGATCGCCGATCTACAGCAAAAAGGCTTTTGCGTACTCAGGGCACATTTTTCGGTGTCGTCGATTAATGCTTGCCGAAAGGCGTTCTGGCCGGTGCTCCTGGATTACTTGAAGAGCCATGGGGAAGCGCCTAACCGTGGACCTCAGCGTCATTTTTTACCAATGCCCTTTGAGCCGCCCTGCTTCAGTCCAGAATTCTTTTTCGACGCCGGCGTGCTGCGTATCGTCCATAGCGTTCTGGACGAAAGGATAGTAGCCGACCAATGGGGTTGCGACGTACCACTCCGGGGATCCCAGAATCAAGGCGTTCACATCGACTATCAACGGCCGTTGTTCGCAGAAGCCCCGGACCTTTTGCTGCCTCCTTATATTTTGGTCATCAGCTTCGGCTTGGTCCGCATAACACCCGCTCATGGTGCGATCGAAATTGCACCCGGCACTCACCGGATGCCGAAAGAGGAAGCGGTACGGGCAGTGCAATCCGCAGAAATTGAGATGCAGTCAGTCCCATTAGAGATTGGGGACGTGCTCATTCGTCATCCTTGGGCGTTGCACCGGGGCACGCCAAACACGACCGACACGCCACGGGCGCTCGCCACAATCCGTTATGTGCGGCGCTGGTATGTCGACAACAGCCGCGAGGTGAATGCAATTCCGCACGCTGTCTGGCAATCGTTGACACAAGAGCAACAGGACGTCATGCGGTTTCCCATCGGAAACTAACTCCGATACATGCGGAAGGTTGCACAACATCGGTCAGCTTGCGGCTGCCGAGAGGCAACATGACGGACCCTCCTGCGAGTCCACGTCCTCCTGTCTTTCAGCCTCCGGTGCTACAATCGTTCTCCGTTTGGACAATTATGGTCTCTTTCATCACAAAAAGTTGCTCTACCTGTCTGCTTTCGCTCGGATTTCTCGCCTTGCCGCTGTTTGCGCAATCGGTTTATGAAAATGCAATTAAAGATTTGAAATTTCGCTCCATCGGTCCGGCCATTATGGGCGGCCGCGTCGACGACGTTGCGGTGGTCGAATCCGATCCGCGCGTAATTTATATCGCTGCTGCGGCGGGCGGCATTCTCAAGAGCGTCAACGGCGGCGCATCCTGGCAGCCGGTTTTCGATAATGAGGATGTCGGGACCATCGGCGATCTCGCGATCGCTCCTTCGGACCCATCCATCGTTTGGGCCGGTTCGGGCGAGCCTAACAACCGCCAGAGCTCCTCGTGGGGCAAGGGCATATATAAATCCATGGACGCAGGCCAGACCTGGACGCACATGGGCCTCACGAACACGCAGAGCATTGGACGCGTGGTGATTCATCCGGCCGATCCGAACATCGTTTACGTCGCTGCATTGGGACATCTGTGGGGACCGAATAAAGAACGCGGCGTTTATAAGACAACCGATGGCGGTGTGACCTGGAAGCAGGTTCTCTTCATCAACGAAGATACAGGCGTCTCGGACATCGCGATGGATCCGCAGAGTCCGAATATCTTGTACGCGGCGGCCTATGAGCGGCGGCGCACGGTGTGGGGTTATAACGGCGGCGGGCCGGGCAGCGGGTTATACCGCACTGTGGATGGCGGCGCGCATTGGACCAAGCTCACCAAAGGCTTGCCGCAGGACGGCAACACGGGGCGCTGCGCCGTCGCCGTGTACGGCAAAAATCCGAACATCGTCTACGCACTGGTCGAAGATGCGCACGGCGGAATCTTTCGCTCCGAAGACCGGGGCGTTACCTGGACGCGCATGAGCGGTACGAATCCGCGGCCATCCTATTACAGCCAGATTCGCATCGATCCGAATAACCCGGATAAGGTTTGGGTGCTGGGCGCTCCGCTGTATTACAGCGAGGATGGCGGACGCACGTTCCGGGAAGATCGCTGGCAGAAGATTCATAGCGACTTTCACGCCTTCTGGATCGACCCGACGGATTCAGAGCACATGATCGCGGGCTGCGACGGCGGCATTAACATCACTTTCGATGGCGGGCGTACCTGGGATTACGACGACAATGTGCCGCTCGGCCAGTTTTATGAGATTGCCTTCGATATGCAGAAGCCGTATCACATCTGCGGTGGTTTGCAGGACAATTTTTCCTGGTGCGGCCCTTCGGCCAACCTGGTGGCGAGCGGCATCACAAACGACGACTGGTACAACGTTGGGGGCGGCGATGGCTTCGACACCAAGATCGATCTGGGCGATCCGAATATCGTCTACACGGAATCGCAGGATGGCAATCTGCTGCGGCGCGATCTACGCACCGGCGAATCGCGTTCGCTGCGTCCATTGGAAGAAAACGACAAAGTGCCGCGCTACCGCTTCCAATGGAATTCGCCAGTCGTGCTTTCCTCGCACGATCCGCACACGCTCTACTACGGCGGCAATTTTCTATTCAAATCGACGGATCGCGGCGACAGTTGGCAGCGCATCAGCCCGGATCTGACGACCGGCGTGGATCGCGACAAGCTGACCATTCTCGGCAAGCTGCCGGATAAGAACATGCTGTCGCGCAATGACGGTGTCGAGCAGTTTCCGTGCGCCACCACTGTGGCCGAATCGCCGGTAAGAGCCGGAGTGCTTTGGGTGGGCACCGACGATGGAAATCTGCAAGTAACGCGCGACGACGGGAAAACCTGGAGCAACGTGGTGGGCCGGATTCCAGGCCTGCGGAAAGGCGCGTATGTCGCGAAAGTGGAGGCTTCGTTCCGCGATGCGGGCACCGCTTACGCCGCCTTCGACAACCATCGCAGCGACGATTTTTCCATCTACCTATATATGACCCGCGACTTCGGCCAAACCTGGACCGCTATCGATAAAGGAATTCCGGAAGACGCCGGGTCGGTGCACGTGGTGCGCGAAGATCCCGCGAATCCGAATCTGCTGTTTGCGGGAACCGAATTCGGCCTGTTCGTTTCGTTCGATCGCGGAGCATCCTGGCAGCGCATGAAGAACGGCATTCCGCCGGTTCCGGTCTTCGACATTCACGTTCAGCCGCGCGAACACGATCTGATTCTTGGGACGCACGGCCGCTCCATCTGGATTTTGGACGACATCACGCCGCTCGAAAAGATGAGCGACAGCATCGTTTCTTCCGATGTGCACTTGTTTGGTTCGCGGCCGGCGATCGAGTACCGCATGGCCAATATGAAGGGCTTCACCGGCGCGCAGGAGTTCGTGGGTGCGAACCCGCCGTATGGTGTCATTCTCGATTATTTCCTGAAGACGAAAACAGAAGGTCACGATCCGGCGCGCATCACGATCACCGATAAGAACGGCAAGCGCATCCGTGAATTGCATGGACCCGCGGAAGCCGGCGTGAACCGCGTCGATTGGGACCTGCGCTACGATTCACCGACGGAACCGGCGCAGCCAACTGGAACTGCGGCGCGCGGCAGCAGGAGGCGAACCGGCGGACCGAATCCGGCGCAAGTTGCGCCGGTCGAAGGCGGGACCGCCATAGCGCCTCGTCCCGGCGGGCAAGCGGGGCAAGAGACCAGCACCACGGCCGCGGCTGCAGGCGCCGCTGGGGGCGGTGGAGGTGCTGGCGGCGGCGGTTTCTTCGGACGCGCCGCGCGCGGTCCCTTGGTAGATCCCGGCGAATACACCATCTCGGTCGAGGTGGCGGGCAAGACCGCGTCGGAGCCGTTTCGAGTGGAACAGGATCCGCGCGTCAACATGACTCCGGCTGTGATCGCCGAGCGCCGTCAAGCGCTCGACAAACTCTATTCCATGCTGCGCGAGGCCGACGACGCTCGCAAAAAGATAGTCGCGCTTCGCACCTCCCTCACAAATCTGACGGACGGTTGGAAGCGCCCGGGCGCGCCACAGATTCCTGAAGCGGTCAAGAAAGAGGCGGAAGATCTGCTGGCAAACACGAAAGAGGCGACCGCCACATTTGAAATGGAGCGCGAAGGCGGGCTGGGCAACGCCGGGCCGCCGCTGAAATGGACTCCACCGCCCGTAAACCAGAAGCTGAGCCGCCTGATGTTTTCAATCGATAGCTATACGGGAGCGCCCACCGCGCGGCAGCTCGCCGATATCGACGCGGATTCCGCCGAGCTGAAGCAGGGCGTCGCGGCCGTCGATAAGCTGACCAATCAGGATCTGGCGCGATTGAATAAGGCGATGGCGCAATCTGCCGTCCCTTACGTCACTGTGAATACCGAGGCTCCACAACCGGCGGAAAACCGGCGCTGAAGCTTCTACCATTCCAGGTAGGCGCGCAACTGTAGATTGCGCGGACCCACCGTTTGCGTGGTCGTTTGCCCAAACGACGTGGAGGTGATGTTGACGTAGTTCACGTTTCCAATGCTCCACACCGGGTGATTGAAGACGTTTAACGCCTCAACCTGGAACCCGAACTTCAGATGCTCTTTGATGGGGAAGATCTTTTCGAGCGCCATATCGGTGGAGAAGAAGTTTGGTCCGTAAAGGTATAACAGCGAGCCCAAGACACCGGGCGTAGTCGCCGGCGCGACATACTTTGGGTTCGCTCTTCCGTCTGGCCCAATTAGCGCGGGATTTACCCACGTAATATTCTTGTTTGGTCCGCTGCCAATTGTGTCCAACATGCTCTGGAGTTGGCCTGTCGTTATGCCATTCAAAACGACACCGGAATCGGTCAGGTTATTAAAGGTCTGATACGGAGTGACGGAATAGCCCGGCGGATTAGTGCCTGAAAATGGAGTAGCGGTGCCTAGAATAAACACGTGACCCGAGGTAACGCGGTGAATGCCGGACAAGGTCCATCCGCCCAAGATACTATTCAAGACACCATTCGAAAGATTGAGCGCCCGTCCGCGGCCGACTGGCAACGAGTAAGTCCAGTAAGCCTGGAAAACATGGCGGATATCAAACGGCGTCGGGCCGTAATCGAGATGATCGTCGCGCAGCGTTCGCTCCTGCGAAGTAGCGGTCTGATCGTTGGAATTGAATAAGTTGCCTAAAGTGTGGCTGTAAGTATAATTCAGATTAAAGGCCAGTCCGTGACTGGTGGACTTGCGGACCTCGATCTGAAGACCGTTGTAATTCGAGTTGCCGTTGTCATCCTGATACATCAGGCTTGTTCCATAAGGATTGGGCTGGAAGAAGTTAATCGGGTAGCTGCCCGGATTGGTGAATCCATTGGAAACACAAGGTCCGAAGTTAGTGCCGACCAAAGCGCAATAGTAGGGGATATTTGCGGCAAGCGTATTCGCGAACGCTCCGGCTTGCCCTTGTTTCAGATCTGTAATGAACGCGCCGCTTCGAAAGGCCGATGGGCTGGAAGAGAACGCTGTCTGCATGACGGGAAGCGCCACCTGGCCCGGCAACCCGCGGTTCGCAAAGCTGTTCACGCCCGCGGCTTGATTGATGGCGAGATTGTTTTGCGCATTCTTGAACTCCGATAGGAATCCATTCTCGAATATGTTCGTCTCCTCCGCGTTGTAGTAATGCCACATGTGCGTCGACTTATTCCCTACGTAGCGGACCTCGAGAACAGTGGACGGGGAAAGCTGGCGCTGGATGCCGAAATTCCAGTTCTGCACATAAGGAACGCGCAAATCCGGATTCACTGTTTGATAGCCGGTAGAGAAAGCGAACTCCGATTCCGGAAGCGTAGGAGTGAAGCTGGCGGGGAAGCCAGGCAGCGGTGGAATCGAGGAGCTGAGCGTAAGACTTCCGGGCGTAAATCCCGGTTCTCCGGGGTAGAGGCTGAAGTATTGAGTGTTACCGGGATTGCTGGACAGCACGTTGGAGATGGCGTTCATGCCTTCGTCGTAGAAGTTAATCCCATAACTCGAGCGAATTACAGTTCCGTGGCCCAGGAGCGCCCCTAAAATGCCGCTGTCGAATTTCGGATTCCAGGCGAAGCCCACATTCGGAGCAGGCTGCTTATAGTCGGCCGAGTAAGCGCTAGGCCGCAAAGTAAGCTGCGGATCTTGCGGGCCGGTCAGCACGCCAGGCGCGAACGGTCCCGGCGACGGGCCCCAGAAATTGGCGAGATCGGGAGTCAGATCGATGCCGTTAGTATTGGAAACTGGCGTCGTAAATTGCCAGCGCAGCCCATAGTTGACAGTGAAATTGTTGGTTACGTGGAAGGAATCCTGAGCGTACACTCCGCTGGTGGTGTAGGCGAAGCGCTGCGTGGAGGACGCGAAGAGACTGTATTGGTGGGACTTTTCGTCGACGAAGTTAGCCCCATAAATAGCGTTCAAGCGGCCGGTTAAGGTCGCGTATAGCTGAGCAGCAGTCGACAAATCATTGCTGCCGATAGCGGGAAAATTGTCCGGGCTGAAAACGGAGTTGACTGGATCGCTGGGATCGATTCCCAAACCGTACAAGGGCACGCCGCCGCCATAACCAGGCGAGCTCCAGGTGGTTTCGTAGAAGCTGGAATGTAACCAGCTCGCTCCAAATGCAATTGTATGCTTACCTTTGATCCAGTTCAGGTTATCGGTAAATTGGTAGACGGGATTGTTCCGGATATACGGAGTCTCGTCCGGGACAATGTCGGTGATTCCTAGCCCGAGCGGGACATAGCGGTTTCCGTAAGGCTCCCACTGCTGAATGCTGGTCCCTTTATAGAAATATTCACCGTTACTCTGCACGCCAAACATAGCTGTATTCAGCATATTCGGCGTTATTGTCCAATCGACCGTATTTGTCGCAACATAGGCGTTGATCTTATACGCGCCTCCCGGTATAGAGAATCCGGGGTAGTTGGGTGTGCCGGCGATGTTTTCATGGCGCAGGTTCCAGGTGCCGTGCCAAGCCACTTTGGGAGTGATCTGATAATCGAGGCGCGCGGTGGGATAGTAAGTCGTCGTATTGGTCGCCTGATTCCACTGCAACGTTTGTTGATACAGATTGGTCGTGCTGGGCTGAAGAACGCCCTTACCCACGGCTCCGTTGATGGTGCTGAGCATACCGGCGACAGTTGGATCGATTGTGCTCGGGTATCCATTGGCGCCTGCAAGCCCCAAGACATTCACCGTATGAACCTGGTGATCGGTCCCAATGTAGGAGAAGTTTCCCGATTGCGCCGGAGGAGTTAGCAGAGTAGCGTTCTCAACCGTGCTGCTGGGCAGCGGAGTCGCTTCAAAATTGATAAAGAAGAACAGCTTGTGCTTGAAATACGGCACGAACGGAATGGGGAGCGGGCCGCCGATGTTGCCGCCGAAATCGTTCTCGCGCAGCTTCGTAACCGGCAATCCGCGGGCATTGTTAATAAAGCTGTTGGCATTCAAATCCTCATTTCGAAACTGCTCGAACAGCTTGAAATGATATTGGTCGGTGCCGCGCTGGGTTACCGTTTTGATTTCCATCGCTCCGGTCCCGGAAGCATCGGCGCCCGAGCCGGTGGTCGCGATGGTAATTTCATCAATCGCGTCCAGGCGGGCGGGAGCGAACTGATAGAAACTGGTGCCGCCGCTCTTGAACCGCTGCGAATTGTTATTCATTCCATCGAGCGTTATATCCAGAGAAGCGTTCGGCAGGCCGTCGAACGTGCTGCCGCCGTAGACGCTTTGGCTGCCCGCCATCAGCAGCGCGAAAGGCAGTGTGTCGCGCCCGCTCATCGGTAGATCCTGCACGTCTTTGTTGGTCACCGTGGTCGCGATCTGGTTGGAGCTGGTCTGCAGCACAGGAGCGACGCCAGTTACCTCAACCGTGCTCGAAACCGAACCGACTTGCAGGCTGATCGGCTGATCGGTGGTTCGCGCCGCGTCCACAACAATGTTGGAATACACGGCTTTGTTGAATCCCGTTTTAGATGCGGTGATTTCGTAAGTCCCGGCCTGCAGATTCAAGAACGTGTACCCTCCGGAGGCGCCCGAAGTCGCCGTCTTCACCAGGCCGGTGGCCAAATCTTTGACGGACAGATTTGTATCAGGTACGCCGGCTCCGCTGGGGTCCGTGACGGTACCGCGAATCTGTCCTGTGGTTTGCGACTGGCCAAATGCCAGCGGCCCGAGCAAAACCGCCGCGCACAAAAGAGAACTCACCCGGATGAGTTTCGATATCGGCATACAATACTCCTGAAGCGAGTGAGACAAGCGATTGTCCCCTGCTGCGGAGTATAAAGGGCAGTCTGGAAACCTGTCAATCACTTTCTGTACACGTATTTGTATACTTTGGGATTGGAAGACTGACCGCGCAAACCGACGATCCGCTTCACGCCCTGTATCCAATGGCGTATGCAAGGACGGGCGATGGCCAGCGCTGCACCGCATAAGCTTACCTGCGAATAATGTGTCCCGGGCGGCACTAGCTCTTTGCGTGCGAGGAACGCATATGAAACGCTTTCTAATCTTTTTCACAGCCATCGCGACCACTTTCTGCGCTCTTTCGGTGCCGGTGAACGCGGCTCCAAGCGCGTCCCGGACCTCGACCTTACAACGAGCGCCAACCCCGAGCGATGCCCAGATCGAACTCAGGATTCGGACCAAGCTGGCGAAATCTAAAATCGGCCGGGATGGGTTTCGTTTTCACGTGCAGAGGGGAGTGGTGACCTGGGAAGGCGCGACCAACGTCGTGCAGCATAAAGGGTCGGCCACGCGCATGGCCCGAACCGCAGGCGCGGTCCAAGTTATCAATAACATCCAGGTCAGCACGGCGGGCAAAGCCAAAGCCGCTTCCAGCCTGAAAAAAGCATCCATCGAGTAGCGGCGCTCCATCCGTCCAGGCTGCGGCGCGCATGTTAGAGTTGGAGGTATCGAATCGACATATATTGAATGAAAAGTAGTGTAACCATCATCATCGCCGTTGTTTCCTGTGGTCTGCTCGCGTGGGCGCAAGGTACAACGCCAACAGCCAAAAGCCCGACTCCGGGCACTCCTTCCACACAAGCCCCGGCGAGCCAGACCCCACCCGTGGGCGCTACCGGGCAGTTGAAAGTCAGAGGCCCGGAGGCGGTTGCGCAACAAGATCCGAATAAAGTAGTTGCGAGCATCAATGGCCATCCGATCACGGCGCAGCAAGCCGTGACAATCCTGAACCAGATACCCGAGGCGCAAAGGAGCAAAGTCCCCAGCCTTGCGAGTCTCCTGCAGCAGGTCTATATGGTCGATCATTTTTCCGGCGAGGCCGAGAAGCTGAAGCTGGATCAGCAATCCCCCTGGAAAGAAGAGCTCGAATTGAATCGCAAGCAGGTTTTGGCACAGGCCTACGTAAACGATTTGGGCAAGACTCCGGCGAGTTCGATGGCTGCCGACGCGCAGCAGTATTACAACACTCATCAGCCCGAGTTCGAACAGGTAAAGCTCAGCGGGATACTGATAGCGTTCAATCCTCCCGGCACGCCGGCCTCCGGAGCACAGGTTTCACGAACGGAAACGGAAGCGCAGCAGAAGGCGAACGATCTGGAAAAGAAGATTAAAGACGGAGGAGATTTCAGCGCGCTGGCACGGGTGGAATCGGATCAGCAGCAATCCGCAGTGCGCGGCGGCGACTTGGGCACCATCACGGTGGGAGACGCGAACCTTCCCGCCGCTATTCGGGAGCCAGTCGCCAAGCTGCAACCCGGCCAAGTCTCCGAACCGGTTCGCGTGAACGGAGGCTATTTCATTCTGAAGGTGAATAGCCGGACCAAGCTGCCATATGAACAAGTCCGGCAGCGAATCATTCAAAAGCTGGAAGTGGATAAATATAAAATCCAGGTACAAGACCCGGATTTCTTTGCCTCTACCGCGCCAAGCTCGCATACTCCGTCGCTGCTGCGATCCGCGCCGCCTCCAGCGCCCCCTCCAACTAAGCCTCATCAAGGTCAATAACCGGACGCGGATGCAAATCCGCGACATTATCGCGGGCCTGCCGCGGTTAACCGGCAGCCCTATTCGCATTTCCGGCCGGACCGCGCTCACTGCGCATCGCGGCAAGCTGTTATCGGCTCACTTGGATCGCGGTGTTCCAGTCCACGCGGGCTGCTTTATCAGGAAACGGGAGATCGTCGTAGAGGTGGAGCTATTCGGCGCGCCCTCCATGCTCCGCCTCATCCTGCTGCACGAGATTTTTCATTTTGTCTGGACGCGGCTCGGCAATCCCGCCAGGAACGAGTTTGCCGCCTTGCTGCGGCTTGAGATGGAGAGCCGTGCGCGCGGCGAACTTGGCGAATCGGCCGCTGTGAAGAAGAACGATCTGCTTGCGCGCGAGCCGTATTTCGCAGGTTCCCTCGCCTGGCGCGATTACGTTTGCGAGAGTTTCTGCGATACCGCCGCGTGGCTTTATTCTGGCGTGGAGCGGCACGAATCGTTTTCGCTCGCACAGCGCTGGAGCGGCCGCCGCAAACGCTGGTTTCAAAGCCTTGCTCAAAGCGGGTTCCGGTGCTGAACTGCGGTTGGGCGATACACTAAAGTTGTACATGCGCTTCATCGGCCAAACGGTCTGGGCAGGATTGACGATTGCCGGAATGGTATGGTTGTCGGCTTGCTCGGGTAGTTCCACGGCCACTAGAACTGTCACCGTTCAACACTCGGACAACCGGAAACTGGCCCCCGATTTTACTCTCACGGACGCCAACGGGAATTCGGTGAAGCTTAGCGATTATCGCGGCAAAGTGGTTCTTTTGAATTTTTGGGCGACGTGGTGCGGCCCCTGCGCGCTGGAGATCCCCTGGTTCATGCAATTCGAACAGGAGTACAAGTCACAAGGCTTGGAGATCATCGGCGTTTCCATGGACGACGAGGGGTGGAAAGTGGTGAAACCCTACGTCGCGGAGCACAAGATGAACTATCGCGTGCTGCTCGGTAATGACACCGTCACGCAGCTATATGGCGGTGTCGATTCGCTTCCAACAACTTTTATCATCGACCGCAATGGACGATTTGCATTTGCTCCTCACATTGGCCTGGCACCGAAAAATGAATACCTCAAAGAGATTCAGAGTCTTCTCGGCACAAAGCAAAACAACGCTTCTTTGCGCGGCGTGCATCGCGTGCCTGCCCTTCTTATCGCCCGCCCAGCAGAATAAGCTGACCGTTAGCACGCCGGAACAGATTGTAGTCAAGCGCGGCGGCAGCACGGCCGGAACTCTGAACGTTGCGGTTTTGCCCGGCTTCCACGTCAACAGCGACAAGCCCAAGGACGAGTTTCTGATTCCGCTGAAACTGACCTGGACAGCCGGACCGCTTCAGGCGCAATCGGTAACCTATCCGAAACCGGAAGAAGTAAAAGTCGGCAACGATATGCTGTCGGTCTTCACCGGCAGCTTCAATATTCAAACGGCCTTCAAAGCGCCGGCGAGTGCAACGCCCGGTCCGGCAACTGTGCTGGGCAAACTTCGTTACCAGGCCTGCAACAACCAGATGTGTTTCCGGCCGGCGACCATCGAAATCCGCGTGCCGGTTCTGATCGAATAGCGGCGCGACGGAGCCGCGGGATGTCTCGTTCTCATCGGCGCCTTCTCATTCGCCCGGGCGCTGTTGGGGATTGCATTTTGTCATTCCCCGCGCTCGAGCATCTGCGGACCGGTTACACCGAAGTCTGGGCGCCTTCGCCGGTGGTTCCGCTGATTCGATTTGCCGATGCCGTTACGGCCCTCAGCGCAACCGGACTCGACTTAGTCGCTGTCGGCGATCTGGAAATTCCAGCAACGTTGACGAATAAGTTGCGCTCGTTCGATTCGATCGTGAGTTGGTACGGCGCCAATCGCCCAGAATTTCGCGAGGCCCTTTCCAATCTGGAGGTTCCGTGCGAATTTCACCGGGCGCTGCCGCCGGCCGATTATGCGGGGCACGCAATCGATTTCTTTGCCGGCCAGACCGGCGCGCCGTCAGGCTTAATTCCGCGGATCGCGGTAGAGCTGCGCGAAAAGCGGGACAGCGTCGTGATTCACCCGTTCTCTGGTGGCAAGAAGAAGAATTGGCCGCTCGAAAGTTTCAGGGAACTTGCGGCACATCTTCCCTGCCCCGTCGAATGGAGCGCCGGCCCGGAAGAAGAGTTGCCGGACGCCGCGCGCTTCGACGATCTCGGCGCACTCGCCGCTTGGATTGCCGGAGCACGCCTGTACATCGGCAATGATTCCGGAATCACGCACCTGGCGGCGGCCATCGGAGTTCCAACGCTCGCGCTATTCGGTCCAACCGATCCGGCGATTTGGGGACCGCGCGGTGAGAACGTTACGATTCTGCATTCGAACCCACTCGAAGCATTGTGCATCGAAAACGTTCTAACGTCGCTTCGTCACGTTTTCTAGTGCGGATCATCTATCGAGTGAATGATAAACAACTCTATGACGATCACGGGCGCAATCGGACTTGGCGCGCTGCTGTTGGTGGCGAGCTTGCCCGCCGCTCCCGCAAAAAAAGACGATCAGGCCTTACGTATTCGGGCCGCCGCGGAAGTTTTTCAGGAAATCGAAAGCGCGCCGGACAAGGGGATTCCCTCGCGGCTGCTGGAAACGGCGCGGGGAATCATCATCGTGCCGGGATTGAAGCGCGCCGGATTCGTGTTCGGCGGCCAATACGGCAAGGGCGTATTCCTTGCGCGGCTGCCAAACGGGCGATGGTCGGCCCCATCCACGATCCGTATTGAGGGCGGTAGCTTCGGACTGCAAATCGGTGCCGGCGAGACGGATCTCGTAATGCTCGCCATGAATAAAGATGCGATGGATCAATTGAGAAGAATGGGCGTGAAGCTGGGGGCCGACATTATGGCGGCAGCAGGACCAGTGGGCCGTCAGGCTGAAGCTGCGACTACACCGATTCCGGCCAGCGGACTGCTCGCGTATTCGCGCGCCCGAGGCGTATTTGGCGGACTTACTCTCAATGGCTCAACCATGCGCTCCGATGACGCCGATAATGCGGCGATCTACGGACGGCCTGTCGAGCAGAGCGCTATTCTGGACGGCAAAATAGCCCCTACTGCAGCCGCGCGGCCGCTGTTGCGTGAACTGGATCGGTTCTCGCGTACGCACAGACGCTAATCGAAATTTTGTCGTAAACGCTCCTAACGGCCGTGGCTCTCAGTCGACCGCCGTGCGGCTGGCTCGGTCTGCCACTGAACTGAGAGAGTTCCGGAAAGGCAAAAGCTGTGATAGGCTTGCCCGCATGTCAACGTCAGCGCAAACAACACTTAACCACATTCGGGCCGCCATGGCCAAGACAAACGATCTCTTCAACACTCAGGTGTTCGGGAAACGAAACTTCGACGCCTTGGATAACATTTATACATCGAACGCGCGCATTCTTCCGCCAGGCGCACCAATGATTTCTGGTCGGCAAGCTATTAAGGAGTTTTGGTCCAATCTGGTTCAGTCGACGAATGCGAAATCCGCAGTGCTTGCAACCATAGATGTCATCCCGGCAGGAGACGGTATTGTCGAGGTTGGGCGCGCGACGCTTACGGTGCACCCCGAGGCAAGCGCCGCTGCCGAGATAGAGGTGAAATACGTAGTGTATTGGCGCGAAGAACACGGATTGTGGAAATGGCAACTTGACATTTGGAATCAAAACTCCTGAATCCCATTCGACCGCTATGTCCTCAGGCGAGGACGGTTAACGGCACTCGGAGTAACTGAAAATATTTGGCTACCGGAGACCCGGCGTCCAGCGCACGATCGGCTTGCGCGCGGCCTTGACTTCATCTACCCGGCGCGTCCGTGTTAAATGTGGCGCTTTCAGCACCAACTCCGGATTTTCTTCCACTTCTTTCGCGATCGAGATCATGGCATCCACAAATAGGTCGAGCTCGCGCTTGCTCTCGGTCTCGGTCGGCTCAATCATGAGCGCGCCGCGAACGATCAATGGAAAACTGACCGTGTACGGATGAAAACCGTAGTCGATCAGCCGCTTCGCGATATCGCCCGTGCGAACGCCTTTCTTCGCCTGGCGATCGTCGCTGAACACGCACTCATGCATGCTGGGAGCTTTGTAGGCGATCTCGAAGTACGGCTCTAACAACGCGCGCAGGTAATTGGCATTGAGCAGCGCATCCAGAGTCGCCTGCCGCAGACCGTTGCCGCCGTGCGCCATGATATAGGCCAGCGCGCGAACCAGCACGCCGAAATTTCCGTAGTAGGCGCGCACGCGGCCGATGGAATCCGGCAGATCGTAGTTCCACTTCCACGCGCTGCCTTCCCGCTGCAAGCGCGGGCTGGGCAGAAACGGCGTAAGCACTTTGGCAACCGCAACTGCGCCGGAGCCCGGTCCACCACCGCCGTGCGGAGTCGAAAACGTTTTGTGCAGATTCAGGTGCATCACGTCCACGCCGAAATCGCCCGGCCGCGAGACCCCCACCAGTGCGTTCATATTCGCGCCATCCATGTAGACCAGGGCGCCCTTGTCATGCAGAATCCCGCAGATCTTCCGGATGTTCCCTTCGAACACGCCCACCGTGTTCGGATTCGTGATCATCAGGCCGGCCACGTCTTCGGTCGTAGCGCGCTCCAGGACCTCCAGATCCACCATGCCGCGATCGTTCGATTTGATATTTTCGACCGCGTAGCCGACCATCATCGCGGTAGCGGGGTTGGTGCCATGCGCCGAATCGGGCACCAGAATTTTCTTTCGCGGATTGCCGCGCGTTTCGAGCAGAGCGCGCATCATCAGGATGCCGGTGAATTCGCCGTGCGCTCCGGCCGCCGGCTGCAGCGTTACCGCGTCCATGCCGGTAATTTCCGCGAGCGCCTGCTCCAGCGCGGCAACTACTTCCATGCAGCCTTGCGAGAGCGCTTCCGGCTGATACGGATGAGCCCACGCCAGGCCTTCGGTCCGCGCCACCAGTTCGTTGACGCGCGGGTTGTATTTCATGGTGCAGGAGCCGAGCGGATACAGGCCCAGGTCGATCGCGTAATTCCAAGTGGAAAGCCTGGTGAAGTGGCGAACCACGTCGAATTCGCTCACTTCCGGAAAATCCTCAATTTCAGCACGGACGTTTTCCTTACCGAGCGCGGAATCAGGATTGACGGCCGGAACGTCCAGATCGGGAAGTTGATATCCCGCCTTGCCGGGCGAGCTCAGCTCGAACAGCAGCGGTTCTTCCTGAACAATGTGTCTCGAAACTTTCTTGATCATTGCCTTTGAAATGCCTGCGCAACGGCGTCCATGTCCTGGCGCTTGTTCATCTCAGTGGCGCAGAGCAGCATACAATCCTTCAGTTCCGGATAGAAGCGGCCCAGCGGCAAGCCACCGATAATCTTTTGTTCGAGCAGCGCCGCGTTGATCTGTTCCGGCGACGCGCCGTTTACGCGCGCGACAAACTCGTTGAAGAACGGACCTGCGAACGCGAGCGGCAGCTTGCTCGCCAGATAATGCGCCTTGGCAAGATTCTGCACCGCCAATTCGCGCAAACCCTGTTTTCCATAGAGCGCCATAAACACCGTCGCCATCAGAGCCAGCAGCGCTTGATTGGTGCAGATGTTGGAAGTCGCTTTCTCGCGCCGGATGTGCTGCTCGCGGGTAGCGAGCGTGAGGCAGAACGCACGCCGGCCCTCGGCATCCGTCGTCTCGCCGGCCAGCCGTCCCGGAATCTGCCGGACATACTTCTCGCGCGTCGCGATGATGCCCGCATACGGACCGCCGTAGCTCGGCGAGATCGCGAAACTTTGCAGCTCGCCCACCACGATGTCCGCCTCTCTTGGCGGCTCGACAATACCGAGCGCGACCGCTTCGGTGAACACCACGACAAGCAGCGCTCCCTTGCTCGCGGCAATTCGGGAGAGTTCGCCGATATTCTCCAACACGCCGAAAAAATTCGGCGACTGCACGATAATACCCGCAACGCTATCGTCCAGCTTCCGGTTTAAATCGTCGAGATCGATGCGCCCATCTTTGCCATAGGCGATTTCCTCGACCGGCATGCCTTGGTGCTTCGTGTAGGTGCGCAGCACCTCGCGATATTCGGGATGCACGGTACGGGCGATGAGAGTTTTGTCTCGCCGTGCGACGCGCACCGCCATCATGGCGGCTTCGGGCACCGCCGACGATCCGTCGTACATGGAAGCGTTCGCCACTTCCATGCCAGTCAACTGGCAGATCATGGTCTGAAATTCGAAAATGCTGGTGAGCGTGCCTTGCGAAATCTCGGCTTGATAAGGCGTGTACGACGTCAGAAACTCGCCGCGCGAGACCACCGTATCCACCACCACCGGGCGGAAATGGTTGTACACGCCCGCGCCGAGAAAACTGGCATACCCATTTGCATTCTCCGCGGCGCGTTGTTTGAAGTAATCGACAATGTCGTATTCGCTCTTGCCCTTTTCGATATCGAGAGGCCTCTCGAGTCGAACGTCCGCCGGCAAATAGGCGATCAGATCTTCTTCAGATTTCGCTCCGATGGCGGCGAGCATTTCGCGGCGCTCGGAATCCGATTTCGGTAGATATCGCAAAGAGGTGTGGCCGCTCCGGCTATTCCGCGCCTATGTATTTTTCGTAATCCGCCGCCGAGAGAAGTCCATTGACTTCCTCCGGCGCCGACAGTTTGACGCGGATCAGCCATGCGTCGCCGTGCGGATCTTCATTCAGCCGCTCGGGACTTTTCGATAACAGTTCGTTGGCCGCGGTCACCTCGCCGGAAACCGGCGAATAGACGTCCGACACCGCTTTGACGGATTCAACTGAGCCGAAGGTCTGTCCCTTCGTTACTTTCGCTCCAGTCTTCGGCAGATCGACAAACACGATATCTCCCAGCTCGTGCTGCGCGTGATCGGTAATGCCGACAGTGCCCTGGCCGCCTTCGACATGCACCCACTCGTGCTCTTTTGTGTATCTGTAGCTTTCTGGATAGCTCATCCCTTTGGTCTCTTATAGAACGGCGTCGGAACCGTAACCGCTTCTACCGGCGCGTTGCGAATCATAATTTGAATGGGAACGCCGGGAAAAGCTTTCTCCGCCGGCAAATAGCAAAGGCCGATGTTTTTATTGAGCGTTGGAGATGGCCCGCCGCTGGTAACCCATCCTGCCGGCTTGCCATCCATCCACACTTCGTAGCCATCGCGCCCGATGCCGCGGTCTTTCATTTCGAAACCGGCCAGCTTTCGCGTTACGCCCTGCTGCAACACTTTTTCGAGCGCCTCGCGCCCGGCGAAATCGCCCTTGTCCATCTTCACTATCCATCCCAGGTCCGCTTCATATGGATTGGTAGAGGCCGTCAGTTCGTGCCCGTACAGCGCCATCTTGGCTTCGAGACGCAGCGTGTTGCGGGCGCCCAGGCCACACGGTTTGATCCCGAATTCTTCGCCCGCTTTCAATACTTCATTCCAGATTTGCGCTGCCGATTCCGGCGCAATGTAAATTTCAAATCCGTCTTCGCCCGTGTAACCGGTTCGCGCAATCCGCGCTGGAACGCCGCCGACCGCGCCATCGGTGAACCAATAATATTTGATATCTGCGAGCTTGGTTTTCGTCAGCTTTTGCAGCGTTGCCAGCGCTTTCGGACCTTGAATCGCCAACTGCGCGTAGCGCTCGCTTGCAAAATCGATTTCGGCGTCAAACTTGTTGCGCGATCGAATGTGTTCGAAATCTTTTTCCTGATTCGACGCATTCACGCACAAAAAAAAATCCGTATCCGAGATTTTGTGAACCAGAATGTCGTCTACGAAGCCGCCGTGCTCGTAGAGCAGTGCAGAATATTGCGCCTGGCCGGGCTTCAGCTTCGCCGCGTGATTCGTTGCCACCGAATCGACCAGCTTCGACGCCTCCGGTCCGCGCACGCCGATCTCGCCCATGTGGCTGACGTCAAACACGCCCACCGCATTCCGTACCGCATTGTGTTCTTCCAAAATACCGGAATACTGGACGGGCATGTTCCAGCCGCCGAAATCGACGAGTTTCGCCTTCAACGCGGTGTGAACCTCGAACAGAGGCGTCTTTTTCAGTTCGGAAACAGCGGCCACAGAACCCTCAGCGTAACATGGCACTACAGGCCGGCCCCACTCGTGCGAGGTGCTCCCGGGACGCCGTTTAGGCTGGGGATTCGGCGCCTTCGGCTGCGCCGTATTCCTTCAGTTTGTTGAACAGCGTTTTGAGGCTGATTCCCAGAATCTCAGCCGCGCGCGTCTTGTTGTTTTTGGTGTGTTGCAGCGTGAGCTGGATGAGCGCTTTTTCGGCTTCGGCCACCGTGGTCCCCACCGGCAGCCGCACGTTATCGGGTTCGAAGACCTGTGCCGCGGGACGCGAGCCAACCGAAACGCCGAAATCGTACGGCAAATGCGCCATCTGAATTGCGCCTTCGCCCGCCATGATGACCGCGCGCTCCAGCACATTGCGCAGTTCGCGTACGTTTCCCGGCCAGGAGAATTTCTTGAACGCCTCCATCACATCCTGGGTGACGTACGTGACGTTGCACGTATGCTTGCGATTCAGGTGGTTCAGCAAGGTCTCGCATAAAACCGGTAAATCGCTAAGGCGCTGCCGCAAGGGCGGAAGCTCAATTTGGAAAACATTGAGGCGGTAAAAAAGATCCTCGCGCAGGTCGCCTTTTTTCAATGCGTCGTCGAGATTGCGGTTGGTGGCTGCGATGACGCGAACGTCCACCGAAATCTCATTTTTGCCGCCCAGCCGCCGCAGCCGCGAATCCTCCAGAACGCGCAGCAGCTTCGCTTGCGTGCCCGAAGGCATTTCGGCCACTTCGTCCATCAGCAAGGTTCCGTGTTGAGCCAATTCGAAGCAACCCGAGCGCCGCTCCAATGCGCCGGTGAAGGCGCCTTTTTCGTAGCCGAAAAGCTCGCTTTCCATCAGAGTTTCCGGCATGGCGGCGCAGTTGATCGCGACAAACGGACCGCCTTTGCGCGTACTGAGTTGATGAATGGCGCGCGCCACCAGTTCCTTGCCCGTCCCGCTTTCACCCGTCACCAGAACGGAAGCTTTGCTCGGCGCCACCTGCCGGATGGTCGAAAACACCTGCTGCATCTGCGGCGAGGTGCCCACCATGTCCACCAGCACGCCTTGATACGAAAGCTGGCGCTGCAGCCGCTCCGTTTCTTCCGCGAGTTGGCTCTGCGCCGAAGCGCGCTCCAGCAGAACGCGCAGCGCCGTTGGTTGAATCGGCTTCTCGAGAAACCAGAACGCGCCCAGATCGTGAATCGTCTGGATGGCCGTTTCTATATTGCCGAACGCGGTCAAAACGATCGCCGCGGGCATGTTGCCGTCCGAGCCGAGCCGCTTCATCAGCTCAAACCCGTCCATGCGCGGCATCATCAGGTCCGTCACGATCACGTTGGCCGAAAACGTCGACAGCTTTTCGAGCGCTTCCTGGCCGTCGGAAGCAGTTTCGACGTTGAAGCCCCAGGCAGCAATCATCGCCGCTAACGGCGTACGCTGCGACTCCTCGTCGTCGACGACGAGTACATTAGACTGGCGAGTAGACTGGTTTGCCAATTTGTTCAGTGTAGCGGATTGTAGTAAAATCGCCGTCCGAAGTGCCGGGTTCGAGAGCATTCCTCAGGCACTGCCGAATTCGTGGGCTTGAACCTTTTAGAGTAATTCGCCGGAGTTCGATCCCGCCACTGCACGGATTGCTAGCGCGCACGCTTAAACTGTTATGGAGATGGACATAGGGGAGAAGGCGGATTCCGGCAATGAGCCTCCGCCCTTTCTCGGCCGCTGGCGCCGGGTTTACATCGCAGTTCTGTGCTACCTCGGCGCGCTGATTACCACGCTGTATGTCCTCAGCCGGATTTTCAGGTACTGAAGCTTCAATGCGACACTTTGCGGCGTGCGACCATGCCTATTGCGTAGCCGCATGCCGAAGCTCCTCGAAGTGATCGTCACATCCGCGCAGGAAGCGATTGAGGCCGAACGCGGCGGAGCGGATCGTCTGGAGTTGGTTCGCTCGCTCGAGCACGGCGGCCTCACTCCTGAACTCGAGGTCGCTGCGGATGTTCTCAAAGTGGTCTCGATACCGGTTCGGATCATGCTTCGGGAAAATGCGTCCATGTCGATCGGCGGAGCCGAGGAACTCTCGCTTCTGCAAGGTTGCGCATCGAGCTTCGCCAAGCTCCCCATCGACGGCTTCGTGCTCGGTTTCGTCAGAGATGGGGTTGTGGACGTGGCAAGCACGGAAGCGCTGCTCGCCGCCGCGCCCGCTCACCCCGGCGACATTCCACCGCGCCTTCGACCATGCCGGAAATCCGCTGCGCGCCATTGAAGATTTGAAGCGTTTCCGCCGCATCGATCGAATCTTGACCACCGGCGGTCACGGTTCGGAGGCCGGGCGCATCGCGCGTCTCGTCGAATGGCAAACGGCCGCCGCGCCAGAGATAAAAATCCTCGCCGCCGCCGGCTTGGCTCCTTCCTTTCTGAACCGGCTGAAACAAGAACCGGGGTTGCCTGAGATTCACGTCGGCCGCGCTGCGCGCCTGCCGCAAACCATCTCGGGACGCATCAGCCGCCATAGCATCGCCGCCCTGAAACTCGCATGAGAGCGCTCGATTGGGTGGTGATGTTTGCCTGGCTGGTTTCGCTTGTTTCTTTTGGCTTGTATCGCGGCCGGGGCAGCACCACAACCAACAAATATCTGCTGGCGGGGAAAACCATGCCCTGGTATGCGATGGGGCTTTCCATTCTGGCCACGCAGGCCAGCGCCATCACTTTCATCTCCACCACCGGCCAGGGTTATGTCGACGGCATGCGATTCGTGCAGTTCTATTTCGGACTTCCCATCGCCATGGTCATTCTGTGCGCAACGGCCGTGCCCATCTTCCATCGCGCCAAGGTGTATACCGCTTACGAATACCTGGAGCAGCGCTTCGACGCGAAGACGCGCGCCTTGGTCAGCATGGTATTCCTCATCCAACGCGGTCTGGCGGCGGGCATCGGCCTCTACGCGCCGGCCGTAGCTCTGGCTTCCGTCCTTGGCTGGTCCGACCGGATCATCACTGTACTGATCGGCGTGCTGGTGGTCACGTATACGGCGAGCGGCGGCATCAAGGCGCTTACCTGGGCGGACGTGCAGCAGATGAGCATGATCTTTCTCGCCCTGATCGCGATTCTCGCCCTGGTTCTTCACGCGCTGCCTTCCGGTATCTCTTTTTCCGATGCGCTGCATCTGGCCGGCGCGGCAGGCCGCTTGAACACCGTCGATACGCGCCTCGATCCGAACGACCGCTACACGCTTTGGAGCGGATTGATTGGCGGCGGCTTCCTGGCGCTGGCGTACTTCGGCTGCGATCAAAGCCAGGTGCAGCGCTATCTCACCGGCAAGTCCATCGCGCAGAGCCGCTTGAGCCTGCTCTTCACCGCGGTGGTGAAGATTCCCATGCAGTTGTTCATCCTGTTCATTGGCGCCATGGTTTTCGTGCTATCGCTGTTTATCCCAACCCCCGCAATTTTTCAGCCGGTCGAGGCCGCTCATGCCGCCCAAACCGCTGCCTGGAAAACGGTAGACGCCCAATACCGTCGTGCCTTCGAGCAGCGCCGCGCGGCCGCCTACAATTTCGCGGGCGCAGCTCGTCACTCCAGAGAAGCGGATGGCGCTGCGCTGTCCGCGTTTCGCGCCGCTCAGAACGATTTCCGGCACAGCCGCCAGCAGGCGCTCAACATTGTGGAACAACTGCATGGGGGCGAAACCTTCGACGACACGAACTACATATTTCTTTCGTTTGTGAAATCTTTTCTGCCGGTGGGCCTGGTGGGGCTGGTCATCGGCGTCATTTTTTCGGCCTCCATGGGATCCACTTCCGGCGAAATCAATTCGCTCGCGACCGTCTCGGTGGTCGATATCTATCGCCGCTTCTTCGTCCGGAACCGCGGCGATCGGCATTACCTGATGGCCTCGCGCTTTTTGACTGTTTTCTGGGGCGCCTATGCCGTCGCGTTTGCCGCCACCGGAGCGCGCGGTTTTGGAGCACTGATCGTGCGGGTGAATATCGTCGGCTCGCTTTTCTATGGAAGCCTGCTGGGAGTATTCGTGCTCGCCTTCCTTTGTAAGCGAGTGCGCGGCACCGCGGCGTTCTATGGCGTGCTGGCGGGACAAGCCGCTATTTTCGCCGCGGCCTGGTTCACATCCATTTCTTTTCTCTGGTACAACGTCATCGGCTGCCTGATCGTCGTTGCGGCTGGAATGAGTATCTCGTTTCTGCGCCCCGACGCCGGACCGCCCTGCGACAGCCCGGCTGAACTACACCTGTAACATCGCGATATCGACGGTGGACTGGTGCCCTTCGATCACCACAATTCCCGTTTCTGTGACGTGATACTTCTTGCGGTCTTCGTCGAGATTGTAGCCGACTTCGGCTCCTTCGGGAATTTTGACGTTCTTGTCCAGAATGGCGCGCCGCACTTTCGCCCGCCGGCCAATATCGCAGTTGTCGAAGATCACTGAATCCTCGACGACCGCTCCGGTATGGATTCGCACCCCGCGGCCCAGCACCGAGCCTTTCACGCTCCCACCCGACACGATGGAGCTTCCCGCGATGATGGTATCGATCGCGGTTCCGCGCCGCCCCTCCTCATCGAATACAAACTTCGCCGGCGCATCGAAATAACCCGCCGTGCGTAGCGGCCATTGCCGGTTATATAGGTTCAACTCGGGCGAGACGGCGCGCAGATCCATGCTGGCCTCATAATAGGCGTCCAGGGTTCCCACGTCGCGCCAGTATTGTGGAGAGCCGATGGGATCTCCCGGAATCACATTGGTTTGAAAATCGTAGGCGTACATATCCGCGCGCCCGATCAACGATGGCAAGATGTCTTTGCCGAAATCGTGCGAGCTTCGCTCGTCGTCCGCGTCTTTGTGCAGTTCTTCAAGCAGCAAACCGGTCGAAAACACATAATTGCCCATCGACGCGTAGACGCGGGTCGGGTCCCCCGGCATGGTGGGCGCATCGGCCTTCTTTTCATGGAAGCCGATGATGCGGCCTTCAGGCGTGGTCTCCAGGACTCCGAACTCGGACGAAAATTCCTTCTTCACGGGAATGGCCGCAACGGTAACGCCGGACTGTTTCTCGACATGGTATTCGATCATCTGGCGGATGTTCATGCGGTAGATATGATCGGCGCCAAAAATGATGACTACATTCGGATCCGCCTGCTGGATGAGATTGATGTTCTGCGAGATCGCATCCGCGGTACCGCGGTACCAATCCTCCTGCGCGGAGCGCATCTGAGCCGGTACCGGAATGATGAAGTTGTTCCTCAGAAGCCCGCTGACTTCCCAGCCTTCCCGAAGATGCTGCAGTAGAGACTGGCTCTTGAACTGAATCAGAACGTAGATGGAAAAGATACCGGAATTGATGAGATTGCTAAGGACGAAATCGACAATTCGATAGCGCCCGCCGAACGGAACCGCCGGCTTTGCCCGCTCCTTGGTTAGCGGATAGAGCCGCGTTCCTTTACCTCCGGCAAGAACGAACGCAAGAACACGAAGCCGCATCCTCAGGACCTCCGCCGATAAGCATACCGGAACGATGCTTTGAACATTTTCGACTGCTAGACGAATAGGAATTCGAAATCATTTCGGCCCATGCCGCCGAAATATTTACTTCCAGTCGCGCGCAAGCTCCACGAAGGTTCGCACCGCCACGCCGGTCGGCCCTTTCGACATCCACGCCTTGGCGTCGTCGAGCCAGGCCGTATAGGCAATATCCAGGTGAACCCAGGGTGTGGGATCTGCGAATTCGCGCAGGAACCACGCCGCGGTAATCGACCCGCCGTAGCGGCCGCCGATATTCGGCAGATCCGCGTACGCCGATTTCAGATATTCTTTATACTCCTCGTCCATGGGCAACTGCCAGGTCTTTTCGCCTGCCGTTTGAGAGGCCGCCAGCACGCGTTCGAAGAAGGCCTGATTGTTGGTAAATGCGCCGATATTGTAGTGGCCCAGCGCAATGCCGATGGCTCCCGTCAGAGTAGCGGCATCTACCAGGTGCGTGGCGCCATTGCGGGTCGCATACGTGATCGCGTCGGCTAAAATCAAGCGGCCTTCCGCATCGGTGTTCAGCACCTCAATCGTTTTGCCGGCCAACGAGGTGACAATGTCGCCGGGCCGCTGCGCATCGCCGTTCAGCATGTTTTCCACCGTCGGCACATATCCGGTAACGGGAGTTGCGGGCTTGAGTTTGGCAATGGCTTTCATGGCGCCGATCACAGCCGCCGCTCCCGCCATGTCGTACTTCATTTTTTCCATGCCTTCGGACGGCTTAATAGAAATGCCGCCGGTATCGAACGTCACGCCCTTGCCGACCAGCGCCAGATGGTCGGTTCCAGTTTGTCCGGAAGGACGATATTTCATGACGATCAGGAACGGCGGGTTGCTGCTGCCCTGCGCCACTCCCAGCAGAGCGCCCATGCCCAGTTCCGCCATCGCCTCGCGATCCAGCACCTCGCATTCGAGGCCGGATTCGGCGCACATTCGCCGGGCCGCGTTCCGCCAGTAAAGCCGGAGTAAGCTTGTTGGCAGGCTCATTCGCCAGATCGCGCGTCAGATTCTGCGATTCGGCGACGATTTGCCCGTATTCGGCCGCTTTGTGGAGCGATGCGGCATCTGCGCCCGGCGCCGCTACCGTGAACGAGTCAATTTGATGTTCGTTCTTCTTGGGATCGGATTTGTATTTGTCCGCTTCCCATGCGCCTAAAATTGCGCCTTCCACCGACGCCGCGATGAAATCCGCGCTCTCGAAGCCGCCGGGCAGCAGAGCGATGCTGCGCACGCCCTTACTCTTCAAGCCCCGCGCTAGCGCACCGCCTACGCGCCTTGCTTCCGCCGGAGAAAACTTGTCCGGCTTCCCTCCCCCGATCACAACCAGCCGTTTCGCACCCACGCCCGTCGGCCGGTGCAGAATAGCGATGTCGTAGAGTTTGCCGGTAAACTCGCCGGTTTTTCGCAATTCGCTAAGCCAGCCGGATTGCGCCGCGATTTCCGGGTCCGGCTTTCCTTCGCCTTCAAAGCAAATAACAGCCAATGCGTCGACGGCTAATTTCTCTACCCGTCCGGTCTCAATTTGAATTTGCATGAATGTTTATTGACGGCTCCGCCGCGCCAGCGCGGCTTTTGCTTCCGCTTGCATTTCTTTGGCCTTGGTAGCCTCGCGCTTGTCGTGGAACTTCTTGCCTTTGGCGATCGCAATTTCCACCTTAATGCGTCCGCCCTTCAGATAGAGCTTGGTCGGCACCAGCGTCAGGCCTTTTTCGCGGGTTTCCTCGCGCAATTTCTCAATCTCCGCGCGGTGCAAAAGCAGCTTGCGCCTGCGAACCGGGGGGTGATTCATGATATTGCCATGCGAATATTCGCTGATGTGCGCATTCACCAGCCAGGCTTCGTCTTCGTTCACCTCGGCATAGCTCTCTTTCAACTGGATCTTGCCGCTTTTGGCTGATTTAACCTCTGTACCGGTCAGTACTAATCCAGCCTCGAAGCGCTCCTGGAGGTGAAAATTGTGACTGGCCGAGCGGTTATCGCTCAGAATCTTGATGTCGCCTTGCTGGGCCACGCGATTCAGGCCTTTCGTCTCCACGGCACGTCCACCCCCAGCGTCTTCCATTCGAAGCAGAGAGGAATATAGTGCACGTGCGACAGTGTTTCTTGAGGCGTTGCGGTAGGCAGGACGATAGCGCTTTAGTAGTCTAACATGAGGCTGGTACGCGTCTAAGGTGAACCTTTCAAACAGATTACAAACGGCAGTCACGCTTTTGTGCGTGTTCGTGCTGGCTGCGCCGCCGGTTGCGGCACACACGAAAAAGGGCGACAAACTAATGAAGCTCGGCGCTAAAGCGGAGGCCGCGAAGAATTGGGACGAAGCCCTGAAGTACTATGACCAGGCGCTCGAGACGGATCGGGACGATGCGGCCTACATCATAGCCGATCAGCGCATCCACAGTACAGCGGCCCAGGCGCATATAGCCGAGGGACGAAAACTGCAACAACAGCAAAGATTGGACGAGGCGCTGCTGCAGTTTCAGAAGGCATTTCTTGCCGATCCCGGTTCGCAGGTTGCGCTCCAGGAAATTCGCCAGACCACAGCCATGATCAAGGAGAAGACAAAACTTCCCGGCGTGCCGGTTCTGACGCCCGCCGAAAAAGCTCAACGGGAGATGGAACAGCGCATCGATTCGCTGGAAGGTCCGCCCACCTTGCGCTCTCTGAATAACCCAATCACCAGCATCAAGATCAATAACCAGACCGCGCGCGTTTTGTTCGAAAGTATCGGCAAGCTGGCGGGGATTAATGTACTGTTCGATCCGCAAGGCATCGACACCATAGGGGGGAACAACAAGAACTTCAATCTCGATCTCACCAATGTCACTTTGGGAGAAGCGCTGAACTATGTGGCGCTAGAGACGCATTCGTTTTGGAAACCGATCAGCCACAACGCGATCTTCGTCACTCAGGAAACCGATCCCAAACGGCGCGAATACCAGGATGAAGTGGTGAAAGTGTTCTACATCCAGAACGCAAGCACTACCAACGAGTTCAATGAAATCTTCAATGGTGTTCGTCAGGGCGCGAAGCTGCAGGTAGGGGTGATGTCGGTGCCCAGCCAGAACGCGATTGTGGTGCGCGGAACGACCGACACCGTAGCTCTCGCCGAGAAGATCATCCACGATCTGGACCGGCCAAAGCCGGAGGTGCTTGTCGATGTGATCGTTATGGAAGTCAACAAGAACTTGACCACCCAAATAGGAGCCTCGCTGCTGGGCCAGGGTGGGTTCACGGCTCCGATTAACTTCACTCCGCGGACTTCTATTTCGATCCCGACGACCAATACCGGAACCGGCACTGGCACGACCGGCACCACTCTCCCGCCGACCGGAACGACCGGCACCACGGGCACGACCGGCACCGGTACCACTCCCACTACCTCAAGCGGCATACCGCTTTCCGCTGTGCGCCACCTTTCGACCGGCGACTTCTCGACTGTCCTGCCCAGCACGATCGTGAATGCACTGATGAACGATACCCGGTCGCGCATTTTGCAGCGTCCGCAGTTGCGAGTGAGCGATGGCGGCAAGGCGTCCCTAAAGATTGGATTGAAGGTTCCTTACGTTTCCGGCTCTCTGAATTCAGCAGTAGCAACACCCGGGGCTATTCCTTACGCCACGACGCAATTCCAGCAAATCGATGTTGGAACCAATATCGATCTGGAGCCGCACGTGAACGGTCCGGACGAGATCAGCATGAAAATTAAAGTTGAAGTTTCCGACATAGCGGCGCAAATTCCGATCGCCGGAATCAACGAACCCGAAATCGGCCAGCAGATCGATGAAGCGAATATCACTATGAAGGACGGCGAAGTGAGCATCCTGGGCGGTCTTTCCGACAAGGAGTACAACCAGACCCTTTCAGGTTTTCCAGGTCTTACCAATGTTCCGCTATTGGGATATCTGTTTGGACAGAAAAACAAGACCGATGTAGACAGCGAAATTCTGATCGTCCTGATTCCGCATATTGTGCGCGGTCCCGACCTGACTGCTATGGGCGAGCCGGGCGTCTATGCCGGCAGCGAACAGGTGACAAAAGTCGAGCACCGGCCGGAGGGCACGCCGGTTTCCTCAACCGCACCCGTTGTGCCCGTGGCGAAGCCGACGCAGCCCGGACCACCGCATCCGTAAAATGGAGTTATCGATATTGAGCAGTATGTTGCGCGGTAGTGACTGTCCTGGTTTGCAAAGGCGGCGGAGAAAACAGGCCGGGTTGACACTGGTCGAGCTCATCGTGGCCTTCAGCATTCTTTTGATCCTCACCTCGATGGCGGTTCCGGCGGCGCGCATTCAGGTGACGCGCCTACGGGAGCACGAACTGCGCGCCGATCTGGACGAAATGCGTGCCGCCATCGACAAATATAAGGACTTTTGCGATCAAGGCAAAATTCAGGCCGGCAATCCGGACGCGTACTGCTATCCGCTGACTCTCGAATCGTTGGTGGACGGCGTTCAACTATCGAACACGCTCAGCGGCAACGACCAAAGCGGCAAGATCCGGTTCCTGCGCCGCATCCCGAAGGACCCCATGACCGGCGATACCGACTGGGGAAAGCGCAGCATGCAGGATGAGCCGGATTCCACCTCCTGGGGCGAGCAAAACATATTCGACGTTTATACCAAGAGCATGGACAAGGCAGCCGACGGGACGCCGTACTCGGAGTGGTGATGCGCGTGAACCTCAAACGGGCGCTGCGCGGGTTCACACTCATCGAGTTGATGGTGGTGATGGCCATCATGTCGATCCTGCTTGCCATCGCACTGCCGATCTATCAGAAATCGATCATCCGCGCGAAAGAGACGGTGCTGCGCAACAACCTGTTCACTATGCGCAGCATGATCGACGAGTACACGATCGATAAGCAAAAAGCGCCCCAATCGCTGCAGGATTTAGTATCGGACGGGTATCTCCGGCAGATTCCGCAGGACCCGATGACCGGCACCGATCAAACCTGGAAGATCATCATGGAAGATACTTCCATCGGCGGCAGCAACACGCCACCGGGCATTTGGGACGTCAAAAGCGGATCGGACAAAACCGCCTTGGACGGCAGCGCCTACGCCGACTGGTGACCGCTGTTCGCGCCAGCTTGTTACACTGATCTCGTTCCCGATTCCCCGATCGTCTAATGGTAGGACAGCGGCCTTTGGAGCCGTTAATCGTGGTTCGAATCCATGTCGGGGAGCCACACGGTGAACGCTTACACGCGATGTACGCGGTTCAGCCCGGGCCAACGGTCGAAATCGTCGTCGAAGCTCAAAATAGATCGAATTCCATGGCGCTCCATGATTGCGATGTGGACCGGAGTTATGAGCGACCGGCCGTTGCGACCAGTATCAGCGTTCGCAACGCCGTCGAAGGCGGCTCCAGACCGACTCCCCTGGAAACCGGCGCCCACGCTCCTAGCGTAAAACCAAAATCGGATGCATAGCAATCGGCTGGGGCAGCCGCGAGTACCGACGAGAATCAATCGCGATATCCTTGCTCAATTTCGCTCAGCATCTGCTCGACGTCGGCGATAGGAAATGAGTACTCCACCGAGCGTCGAATGGCTTTCAGCTTAACTTCAGGGTCGTTTACCGGCTGGCGTGAGCGGCTATAGCGCAACGCCCGGCGGACTCATTCTCTGAGCGTCTTATGCTCGCTCCGGGCTAGCCGCTGAATCTCGATTAGATCCTGATCGGACATCAGCACCTGTAGGCGCTTCCTCATAAACTTATTGTCCGGATCAGCTTCGGAGGCCGTTTATGGCTTGGTCGATTTCGGCTTTTGCTTCCGGGCCGGGCGGGAGGAAGGGCAGGCGCGGAGGGCCGCCGTAGTAGCCGTTCAGGTCCATTGCGTATTTGATTCCGGGGATGCCGTACTTGGTCGCGATGAGGCGGGAGAGGGGCGTGACGCGGTCCTGCCAATCTTTTCCGGCTTCGATCTCGCGGGTGCGGAAGGCTTCCCAGATGGTCACGAAGGCATAGGGCAATGCGTTGGCTAGGGCCAGAATTCCTCCGGCTGCTCCGGTTTGCAGAGCTTCCCAGAGATTGCTCGAGGAACCGGACAGCACCTGAAAACCGGGCTTGACGGCATGCACCGTTTCGCCCAGCTTCTCCATATTTCCGGAGCTGTCTTTCATGCCAGCGATGTTGGGGTGATGGGACAGCTCGGCGAGCGTGTCGATGGGAACGTGATAGCCGGTGACTTGCGGGATGTTGTAGATCAGAACCGGAATTTTGGATTGATCGGCCACCGCGCGGAAGAAGAGCGCTTGGGTGTCCGGGCGATGCATCTGGGTTTTGTAGTAGAAGGGTGTGAGCGCGAGCGCGTAATGGAAACCCATTTCGGCGGCGCGGTTGGCGAGCCGCACGGTTTCGTGGACGCTTTCGGCGCCCACGCCGGCGATGAGGATCTTACCCGGGGCGGCGGTTTCGGCCACCCACTCCATCAGTTGAAAGCGCTCTTCAATATTCATGAGCGGCGTCTCGCCGGTAGAGCCGCACACGACATAACCGGCGAGACCGATGGCGTTGAGTTTTCCGATGTTATGAACAGTCTTCTCTTTGCAGAGGCCGCCGTCCTGGTTGAAGCAGGTGGCGAGCGCGGGAAAGACTCCTTGCAGCTTCATCTATCTGGCTATGATCGTGATGACGAGCGTGTAAAGCGCCAGCGATTCGATCAGCACCAAGCCGAAGATCATCGCGAAGCGGATCGCCGCGACCGCGCCGGGATTGCGCGCCATGGCTTCGGCCGCCGAAGCAGTTGCCTTGCCTTGGCCGAGGCCACAAAGGCCGGAGGCGATTCCCATTGCAAGGTAAGCCGCACCAAGTCGTGTTGCATCGGAGGGCGACGTCGCCGGTCTGGCCGTTCCTTGCGCGAGCATTGGGCTCGCCAGGACCAAAAGACTCGTGACGAGCATCATTAGTTTGTTTGTCATTGTTCTCTCCTAAAGATTGGCCGCCAGGAGGTGGTTCGACACCGTACGTTGGGACGCCGGGCGCTCACGCTGGAGGCGAAATAAAGCCGTTAATGTTCGTGCGAGACGGCGCCACCTACGTAGACCATCGCCAGCACCATAAAAATATAGGCCTGCAGGAGTGAAACGAATAAATGCAGGCCAAGGAAAGCAACCGGAACAAGAATTTTCGTCAGGCCGATGAATGTGAGATAGACTTGCTCCCCAGCGAACATGTTCGCGAAGAGACGAACGGTCAGCGAAAGCATCCGGGCCAAGTGACTGAGGATTTCGATTAAAAAAATAAGGGGCGCCATCCAAAGCATGGGTCCCAGGAACTGTTTGATGTAGCCAAGACCGTGCTCGCGGATTCCGGTCGCGTGATAAAAGAAAAAAACCGAAACCGCCATGCCGAACGGAACCATTGTGTACATGGTGGGCGAATCGAAGCCGGGGATGAGACCGATCACGTTCATTAAAAGGATGAACAGAAAGATGGTTCCGAAAAAGCTGATGTACTTGTTGCCGCCGTGGCCGACCACCTCTTCGGCTTGGGCGTGGATGAATTCGTAAGTGAGTTCGAGGCAGTGCTGGATTTTGCCGGGGTGGTCGACGGAAAACCGGCGGCGGACCACACCGAAGAATATAAGGATGAAAAGCACGACCAGGATTTCGCAGACCATCCAATCGCTCCACGGATATTTGGGGTCCCGCGCGGGGAAATGAATCGCGTTCAACAGCGCATCCGCCGGAGCGGCGAAGAGGCTGTTGAACAGACGGGTGATCCAGAGTTCGTGCGGCATTTAGTCGGTGTGTTTGCTTCGCGAAAAGCCTTGAATGATTTCGAGTGTCGAAGAAAAGAGTACCGCTGCTGTGCTGGCGAGGAGACCCAAAACTACCGCCAAAGGGTTGACGCCTAAGCCTTTGACTATAACATAGCCGATTGTGAATAGAAGCAGGTAGCGGGCGACAAAGGCTGCGGTTTTCCAGGGCTGGCGCGGGGCATCGCCGGGGGCGATGGCGCGGCTGAGCCATTCGAACAGCAGGAAATTACCAAACGAACTCGCCGCGCCCAGCAGAAAGGCGAAGGCCGGGCGCGGGCCTTGCAGCCAAAAATACGAAACGAACCCAAGAATACCGAACGAACCCGTCAGCCAGCGAACGCGGCGCAGGATTCGATCCAACTCCTGTTCCGTCATTTACTTGGGCCGCTTCTCGTCGCGGGCTAGCTCGCGCAGGATCTGGGTGAGGCCAGCGGCCATGCCGAGCAGGATTCCCAGAGCCCGCAAGATGGGGATGTGGAGCCAACGATCGGCAAGCGCGCCGAGGATGTAGCCGGCTACGACGGAAGCCGGGAGGGTGAGGGCCAGCGACAGGTACTTTCCCAGCCAGAATAGGGATTTGTCGGGCTTGGGGGCCATTTTTACCAAACGAACCCATTGTAGAGGGGCGGGGGTGTTTTACGAAACGAAGCCAAATTGGGTTCGTTTTTTCAATTTGCTTCCACGTCGCGGCGCCAGTCGTGCACTAGGGTTTGGAGTTGGTCGGCGATTTCGGGGTGATGCGTTCGGTGAGATAGCGGCCATCTTCGAAGATCTCGCCGCGATTGCGCTAGAGGTCATGGAAATTGACTCACTTCAGCTCGCCCCAATAGAAGCGGTGAGAGTAACGCAAATCGGAGCAGTCAAATGGTATTTTAGGGCTGTGTTTTCAGGCGCACCGACACGATGAATGGCACTATTCCCAATCCGAAATTTCGGGATTTTGCGCAGCGGCTGCTGGCTCACGAAGCGGCTGCGGGCGATTCTTCCGCGCCAAATATGGTTGCGGTGTTTCGCGTCTGCGAGAAGCTGCGCCGCCTTCTGACGACATTCGCGGGAGCCGCTGGTTTTCACGCGCTGCTGGGGCGAGCTTTGGCGCTGGCCAAGGCGCAAGTTCCCAGCCTGAGGAAAGTGCAGGTCAACCCGGACGGCTCACTAGAAGGATTTGGCAACATTGCCAATGACCACGCTGCGGAGGCAGGCGTCCTGCTCATCGCCGAATTGCTGGGACTGCTTGGCAACTTCATAGGCGAAAACCTGGCGCTGCGCCTGGTGCTGGATGCGTGGCCGGAGCTGCCCAATCTCACTGAGGAACATCACCGAGAAAAACGAATATGACCCAACCAGATAAGGTGACGATCAAAAAGTTGCCGAGCGGCGTCCCGGGGCTCGATGACATTCTGGGCGGCGGTATCCCAGAATTTTCGTTTAACATCATTGGCGGCGCACCGGGATGCGGGAAGACGACGCTGGCGCATCAGTTCGTGTTTGCCAACGCCACTCCAGAGCACCCCGCGCTGTATTTCACCGTGCTCGGCGAACCCGCTTTGAAAATGCTGCGGTACCAGCAGCAATATACGTTTTTCGACGTTTCCAAGTTGAATAGCGCGGTGCGCTTTATCAATTTAAGCCAGATTTTGGAAGACCGCGGACTGGCAGGCATACTCGAGGAAATTTCTAAACAGGTGGAAGCGGCAGATGCGGGCATTGTGGTGGTGGACTCGTTTCGCACCGTGCTGCGGAACGTGCAGAACGACGCACGCGAAATGGAGGTTCAGGCTTTTGTGCAGCGCCTGGGATTGCTGCTGGCCAGTTGGGAGGCCACGACCTTTTTAATCGGCGAGTATAGCGAGGCGGAGATGCACGATAATCCGGTGTTCACCGTGGCCGATGGGCTCTTCTGGCTGTATCAAGTCGTAGAGCGGAATTCCATTGTGCGCAAGCTGCAAATTGTGAAACTGCGCGGCCAGGAGTCGGTACCGGGGATGCACACCGTGCGCATTACGAATGCCGGCTTGCAGGCCTTCTCACGCACTCTCGGACTGGTGGGACGGCCGAGAAAGCTGGTCAGCGCAAAGCGTCTTTCGATGGGCATTCCGGGGTTGGATGAGATGCTGGGCGGCGGGATTCCGGAAGGCGATAGTCTGCTGATAGCGGGTTCGTCGGGCACCGGAAAATCGCTTCTGGCAACGCAATTTATTGCAGCGGGTACGCGCCTGGGCGATCCGGGAATCGTGGCGGTGTTCGAAGAGCGTCCCGACGAATACGTGGCGCGGGCCAACAATTTTGGCCTTGACCTGGAAACGCCGCTGCGCGAAGGAAAGCTTAAAGTGATCTACCTGCGTCCGCTAGACCTTTCGGTGGATGAGAGCATGCACGAAATATTGACGGCGATCAAAAACACAGGCGCCAAGCGTCTGGTGATCGACTCGCTGGCAGGTTTTGAAATGGCGCTGGCCCCCGGCTTTCGCACCGATTTCCGGGAATCGCTCTATCGCATGATCTTCGCGCTGACTGGAATCGGCATCACGATTCTGAGCACGCTGGAGATGCAGGAGTCTTTTGTGGAGTTACCGTTCAGCAGCTATTCCATCTCGTTTCTCACCGACGACATTCTCCGGCTCCGTTACGTTGAGATGGAAGGCGAGCTTCGCAAGATCATGATGGTTGTCAAGATGCGCGGCGGCAATCACAGCAGAGAAATCCGCGAATATGAAATCACATCCAAAGGGGTCGTCGTCGGCGAAAGATTAACAGGATACCATCATCTTGTCACCGGAATCCCCAGGCGGACGGATGAATTGGTGGACTAGCGGAGATTGAGACGAATGGATGCGAGGGCAACACGCCAGGCGAAAGAGGCACTCGACCTACCAGGCCTCTGCCGGTCCATTGCCGAGGCTTCGCCCCTGCCGATGGCGGCCGTGGAGGGCGCGCGCCACATCCTCCGTTATGCCAACCCCGCATTCTGCGGACTTGTCGATAAGGCCGAGGAAGAACTGATTGGAAACGCGTTCTGCGGCATCGTGCCGACGGGGGAGAAATGCCTGTCGCTTCTCGACCGGGTTTACCGAACCGGAGAAGCCGAAACCCACGTTGGACAGGGGGACGCCACTTCCGATCCCTTCTGGTCTTATGTCGTGTGGCCGGTTTTTGGCGCCGACGGCGATAGGGTTGGGATCATCGTCCAGGTGACGGAGGCAACGCGTTTTCACCAGGAAACGGTTGCGATGAACGAGGCCTTGATGGTCGGTTCGGTGCGCCAGCATGAACGCACCGAAGTTGCGGAGGGGTTACTACAGGCGGCGAATTGGGATCTGAGCCAATTTGCCTTTGCCGCCAGCCACGACCTGCAGGAGCCGTTGCGCATGATCAGCAGTTATTCGGAGCTTCTGATAAGACGCTACGGCAATCAATTCGATGCGAATGGCTCGCAGTATTTGGGCTACGTGATGGAGGGCGCGAAGCGAATGCGGGAATTGCTGGACGATCTACTCTCCTATACGCAGGCGGGCGCAAGCGGAATGGAGGGGGCTGAGTTCGTCGATTTGAACGCGGTTTGCGATATGGCAACGAAGAACCTGCAAGCGGCCATCGCGGAGAGCGGGGCGGTTGTGAACCGCGGCGAGTTACCAGAGATATATGGGCACGCTGCGCATTTTCTTCAACTGCTGCAGAACCTGATCGGCAACGCGATTAAGTACCGCAGCGAGCGTTCGCCACGCATCGATATATCGGCGGAGAAGCTGGAAGGGGAATGGCGCTTCGCGGTGACCGATAACGGCATGGGAATCGATCCGGAATATCATCGGAAGATTTTCGGGATGTTTAAGCGGCTTCATGGGAAGACGATTCCGGGAACGGGCATCGGGCTTGCGATCTGCCAGCGCGTAGTGGAGCGGTACGGCGGACGGATTTGGGTGGAATCGGAGGCGGGTCGAGGAGCTACGTTTTTTTTCACTCTGCCGATGGGCAGGAAGTAAGGGCTAGTGTCGTGTTTCAGAACTTGCTTTAGCGATCAGCTCCACTGAAAGCCATGCTGCCAAGGTGAGCATTGTGGACGAGGGGACACGCCTGCTATACGGACTTGGGCGGGTTGTCTGAGGTGGCCTGGGGTGTCCCCAAGTGGCTTTGTCGAACTGATCCGTCAAAAAACTTCGGAAACATCACACTAGTGAACTTTTTTGGCGGCTTTGGCGTCGCTGGCGGCTTTTTTCTGGGCCTGAATCTCGCGCGCCTTAGCGTATTTCTTCTGAAAGCGGTCGACGCGGCCTTCGGTATCGATGAGTTTCTGGCGGCCCGTAAAGAAGGGATGGCAACTGGAACAGATTTCGACGCGCAGATCGCCCTGGTGAGTAGAACGGGTACGGAAAGTGGAGCCGCAGGCGCAGGTCACGTTCACTTCGTCATAAGCGGGATGAATCCCTACTTTCATTGCTTTGGATTCCTTTCGAAAACGGCGGGGGTGACGATTTCATTGTAACGCAAAGCCCCGGCAGAGCGTTGAAGCGCATTCCGCCGGGGCTTGCTATTTACTCTAGCTAACGTTACGCGCGACGGGGCGGCCGGTCCACAGGAACTTCGGCCTCGTCACTGAACGACACCTGAACGTACGAACGGCGACTTTAAGAGTCGGCCACCTCGCGCGTGGATTGTATGCTACAGTTACTGCCAGATTTCATTTCGACTGGACCACCTCCTTCCTCAGTGATGATCTAATTTTATAAATTACGTTCGCATCGTGTCAACCAGTCGTCTTGATCTGCCCCCAAAATTTGTTAAGGACCGGCGGGCGCGCGAGTGGATCGCGGGCTTCCTGCTGCTTGGAGTTCTAGTAGGTCTGCTTGGCTCGCTACCAATCGCGTGGCAGTACCATATCGACACCGATCCGCGCTTGATCGGATTGCATTTCCTGGCGCTGAATGCAGGCTATGTCATTGCGGCGGCGGTAGCTCAGCGAGTGCTGCGCCGGGTTTCGATTCGGGCTGTCGCGCTGGTTGCGTGCGGTATCGGATTCGTGAGCCTCGCCGCTCTGTCGTTTGCGATTCCGCCGGTTCTGGCTGTGTGGCGGATGTTGGGCCTTGGTTTCGTGGGGGTGGCGGGAGGAGCGCTCGGGACCGCGATTCTGTACGCGCTGGAGCCGTTTTTTTCCGAATCGCCCGCCGACCTCGCCAATCTGGCGGGATTGTTGTTCGGCTGCGGCTGCCTGGTTTCGACTTTGATGATCGGAATCACGTATTTCGCCGGGTCGGTGCAAATTGAAACCGGTCTACTGGCGATCATTCCGCTGATCTACTTTCTGGTGTACGCCGGCAACCGGTTTCCGCCGGCGCTGGCGGCCGTCGAAGCTCACGCAGAAGAGAACAGAGTACGGCAGACGCTCAGGAGCCTGCGCAGTATTGCGGCGGTTCTGTTCAGCCTTCTTTTGTTTTTTCAGTTCGGCAATGAATGGGCCATTGCCGGATGGCTCCCGCTCTTCTTGATTCATCGCCTGGGCGCAAACCCGGATTGGGCGATCTTCGCGCTGGCGGTTTATTTTCTGGCGCTGTTGTTGGGACGCCTGATTGCGCGGAGATTTATGACGCGGGTAGATCATCGGCGTTTGCTGCTCGGCAGCACCGCGACGGCAATGACGGGATATCTGCTTCTGAGTTTCACGACGAGCATGGCTGGGGCCTGGATCGCGGCGGTTGTTATTGGAGCGGGATTTGCTCCCATCTATCCGCTGGTGGCTGAGAAGCTAGACGACCGCTTTCGCTATCATGCGGGTTTCTATAACGGAATTTTTTCCATAGCGATCACCGGCGCAATGTCCGCTCCCTGGCTGCTAGGTTATGTCGATAGCTACTTCGGGATACGATACGTGATGCTGCTTCCGGCTTTAGGATCTATCGTGGTACTGGTTCTGGTACTGCTAATCACTTTCGAAGCGCATCTCATGGGTGGTAACGGCGGGGATGAGAAGGCCGCCATGGGAGCCGCCGCGGGTTCAAGACACTAGCTCGAAACCAGTAGCTCAAAATCATGGACCGCCATTACCTAGCGCTGGATTTAGGCGCGGAAAGCGGGCGCGCGATTCTGGCGAAGCTCGCGGACGGGAAGATCGACTTAGCCGAGCTTCACCGTTTTCCGAATACGCCGGTGCAACTTCCCACTGGGCTTTATTGGGATAGCCTGCATCTGTTTCAGGAGATGCGGGAAGGCATTCGCGCGGCGGGCAAATGCGGGGCCGAGCTGGATGGCATCGCGGTGGATACCTGGGGCGTGGATTTCGGATTGATCGGCGCGCGGGGCGAACTGCTGCAAAATCCGAGGCACTATCGCGACGCCCGCACGCGCGGCATTCCGCAAGAAGTATTCAAGGCCGTCCCGCGCGCCGAGATTTTCCGCGAGACCGGCGTGCAATTCATGGAGATTAACTCGCTGTACCAGCTCTACGCGATGCATCGCGATTCGCCGGAACTGCTGGAAGCGGCGTCGAACCTGCTCTTCATGCCGGACCTTTTCAACTATTTCCTAACGGGCACGTACGCCTCGGAACGGACCATCGCCAGCACGTCGCAATTTTACGATCCGGTCAGGAAATGCTTCGCAACCGACATGCTGCGGAAGCTGGGAATACCGGGCGGATTTCTCGGAAGGTTAATCGATCCGGGCACTGAGCTCGGGCCTCTTCTGCCGCAGGTGAGCGAGGATTGCGGGCTAACAAGAGACACGCTGGTGTACACCACCGGATCCCACGATACGGCGTCGGCGGTTGCGGCGGTTCCGGCGTTGGAAGGCGAAAACTGGTGCTATATCAGCTCCGGAACATGGTCGCTGATGGGCGTTGAACTCGATGAGCCGGTTATAAACGAGGATTGTTTGAATGCGAATTTCACAAATGAGACAGGCGCGGCGGGGAAGATTCGATTTTTGAAAAATATTCCGGGCATGTGGTTTCTGCAGGAGTGCCGGAGAGCGTGGGCAAGAGAAGGGCGCGAGTATTCGTATGCAGAGTTGATGGAGCGCGCCGCGGCCGCAAAACCGATGGAGACCGTGCTCGATCTCGACCAATTCACATCGCCCGGAAAGCTGCCGGAGAAAATCCGCGAGTACTGCAGGAAGAGCGGGCAAGAGAATCCGCCAGATGAGGGGTCGCTGACGCGCGTGATTCTGGAGAGTCTGGCAGCGCGCTACGGACAGGTGCTTGAAACTATCGAGCGGCTCACGAACAGGAAGATCGACGTGATCCATATTGTGGGCGGCGGCTCGCGGAACAGGCTGCTGAATCGGCTTGCAGCGGATAAAACGGGACGCCGCGTGGTCGCCGGGCCGGCGGAGGCGACAGCGGTTGGAAACGCTTTGATTCAGTCCATGGGAACGGGCGATATCGGGTCGCTGGCGGAACTGCGAGCGGTGGTTCGGCAGTCGTTTGAATTGGAGGAGTTTAGGCCGGGCAGTGCGAAGGGCTGACGGAAAATTTTCTGGTCATGAGCGGGCGGCCGTCTACGGGGAGTTCGCTATGATGGAAAGGCGATTTTTATCGTAGGGTTCAGCCAAGCGGGAGTAATTCAGCGGTAGAATGCCAGCTTCCGGTATCAGCCTGATCTCTCAATCATTTAGCTAACTTACTGGCCGCTTTACTGTCCACCGTAGCCTCCCCGACGAGTTTTTCGCGTCGCCGCCCCATTTCGTGGTATCGGGAATGGAACGATGGCGCGCGTCAATATTGTCAAACAGATCAAGATCGGCAGCCGGTGGGTGCTTCGATCGATCCCCCGCAAAGCAAACGGCGAGCGGGATTGGAAAGCACTGCCGGAGGGAAGCTATTTTCTCGAATGGCGGGAAGCCGGAACGCGGATGCGTCTTCCGGCCGGGCGCAGCGTCTCACAGGCGCTTGAAGCGCAGCGCATCAAGAAAGCCGAGCTCGCGGCGACAGAGGTAGGCATCCTCCAGCGATACAAGCCCGTCGAGCCGCCTCCTCCACCCGAGCCGGTGCTTCTTTCCGGTCTGATCCGGCGCTATTTGGATCAGACCGACACGCTCAAAAAGAGGAACACCTACCGCAAGTACAATGCAGTACTGACCCGGTTCGAAAAACACTTTGCCGGCCGGCGCCTGGAACAGATCTCGATCGAAGAGTTGGACGATTTCATTGTCAAACTCAAGAAGAGCGGGTTATCCGCCAACACGGTCCTGCACAACGTGATTATCATCGCGCAGTTTTTCAGGCGTAACGGCCGGCGCGACATCACGCGCGAACTGCAATTGCCCGAAGCCATCCTCTGCCTCCCCAAACTGTATTCAGAAGAAGAGCAGTCACGTTTTCTCTCGGCGTGCGATGCCTGGGAATTGGCCCTGTTTTCCACTTTTCTCCTGACCGGCTTCCGAGAGCAGGAAGTGATGCATTTGTTCTGGAGGGACCTCAATCTGAAACTGCGGACCGTGCGAGTCCTCTCCAAGCCCGAGTTGGGCTTCTTTCCCAAACGCTGGGAGGAACGGGAAGTACCTGTGCCTGTCGATTTGGCGCAGGTGCTCGCGAATCACTCGCAGTCGATCGATAGCCCGTTCGTGTTTCCGTCACCCACGGGGAATCGGGAGCAGAACTTCCTGCGCCGCTGTAAGGAGGTCGCGGCACGTGCCGGACTGGATCCCTCTACCTTCGATCTCAAAACCTTCCGCTCGACCTACGCGACCAGCATGCTGCGATCCGGGTTCGACATCCGCACGGTGCAGCACTGGATGGGACATAAGTCGGTCGAGACCACCATGCGCTACCTGGTACCCGCCCAGGACGTGCATGATCGCCTGGACCGGATCGGAATACCAGGAAGAAGGAAGAGTTCCTCCACAGTTAAGCCGGGGAAGCCGAGTGGCCAGTCCGGATCCAATCGAAAGGCGAGCCGCGCATCCTGAAACTAGGTTCTTTCTGCGGAAGAATCGAGTAAGACGCGCTCGAGCTGATCGCTGCGCGGGTGCCTTGGCGAATCCTGCTGATTTCACTGGAGTCAAGGGGGATCGGACGTTACAGATTTTTGACTGATACCGGCAAGAACGGTTAGAAGGGAAGCAAGGCGGCCGTCGTCAGAGAAAGCCGCACGCCGACTCGAAAGAAAGGAAACGCTTGATGTCGACCTCCCCCGTGCTTCCGCAACCCTCCAGTCCACTTTCGGACGACATCTTCGAGCGACTCTTGCAATGTCCAAAGCTCCTCACCGCCAGAGAGCTGTCCGGGATTATCACGATCAAGCCGAAGACCCTGTATAGCTATGCTGCTCAGGGTCTGATTCCGCATTACAAGATCGAGTCCAATGTACGGTTTCGCGGCGGCGAGATTGCCGATTGGCTCCGAGAACACGCATGCCGGAGAGCCAACTGGAATCCGGGTGGAGCGCGAACAACGACCGCGATAGGCGGAAGTCAAGGCCGTAAGGGCCCCCGCGCCTAACGTGCGTTTAGCACGTCGGCATTACACGCATGAAAGAAATCACAGCACATTCAGATCGGGCGATCCAGCCTGTTTTTTTGACCTCGGTTCGGAAAGCCGATACAAAATTTTCATGACGAGCTTAGTTCCAGTTCTTCTCTCCACCGGTCTCCGGTCTCGCCGTGTCGCTCTATTCAAGGCGAGCTTTCGACGGACTGCCCCGAAAAATGGCCCGTCATTTGAGTTGGCCTACCAGGCCCGGGTTGCGATCGATCGCATTCGGTTTGCAATTCGGCAAGGAGAAGCAGTCGCTCCAGAGCACCCCATTCTCGTCGAGGCGAGAATGCAGTTGCTTGATGCGTTGGACCGACTTGAAACTGCCGAACGGCACTTTCAAGAACACTTCCACCAAAAATTATCTGCGCCCAAAGGGTCCAATTTGTAAGAAACTGTCGGGCTTTAATTGCTGGCAGGAACGAACACGTATCCTAGACATCTCGGCCACCTCACCTCGACATCGTGAGCATGGGCAGCATCGAACGGCTGAGCAGTTGGGGGATGCGTTCGGGGCTTCGCTTTCAGAAATTGTCGTACCTGATGGATAAGGCTACAACCCAACACCTCTCCTCAGGCTCATGGATTCGTTCCCAGCAAAATCGAGCATATTGCGAGTGCACGTCGGAATCGGGAGTGCAGAGCTCTGTTCTATTCAGCGCGTTCCTAGAGAGATAGTGTGGGTCGCCAACGTTGTAATCACCAGTTTGGCTCAGTTCCAGAAAGTTGGTGGGCAAAAGTGATTTCCGGCGTCGCCGCAAGTTGGTGGGCAAGAGTGCTTCGAAGCTAGTTGCGGAGAATCTTGCAGGCATTTCAAATATAATGAGCGCCTGGTTCGCGACCAGGAGGTCGGTGGTTCGAATCCACTCGCCCCGACCAGTTCTTTCGCACGCAAGTCGCTTTGCATTCAGCGACTTGGCAACAGAATAAGAGGGGCTCTCTCGAGTCCCTCTCTCGGTTTGAGTGCCTGTTTTTCACCCTTCAAATGCAGATATTGGACGGCTAACGGACGGAAGCTCTGTGCCGTAAAGCTGCTGCTCCTGCAAATTCCCGGTGGTCTTTCAAATTTTCGCTGGAGAACCACGAATATTTGGTCGGCTTCCCAGCATTCATCGGGAGTACCCGCGAGCTAGAAGTACGTCACGCAATCTGGGTGAATGAGGAGATGCGAGACTACGGATTTCTTGGATCAAGGCTCATTCACTTAGATTGTGCTTTCGCTGTTTGCCAGATGGGATACGGGAGTCCCGCGAGCCGGTTTATTACCAACGCCTGTGCGGTGAGCAGGATTACAGCTACTTCAATCGTCACAAGATATTCGGGTTTGGAGATGATCCCGAGCGAAACAATCATGGTGGTCGCACCGGCAGGCGGATGGCTGACGCGCAGAAGCACCATTATGGCCCCCGTGAGCGAGAGCGAAAGCGCGGCGGACAAAACCCGCGGCCAGTAGATCTCGACCGGCAGGCCCGGTGGAAGATGGCTCATGCCGGTAACAGAAAATGCAGCAAAGCCACAGCAGAGTGCTATGGCATGACCCAGAACGGCATTGCGGGGACTCGCTGGTTCCGCAAGCGGAGTGAAAAAAAACAGGTACGCCGTGGGACCGAGCGAGGGAAAAACAAACGGATTGTGCGTCAGGAATGCCAGCAGAGCCAGCAGGCCGATGGTGGCGAAACTGTTCACGAACACGTAACTCGCCCAGACGGCAGTGGGCGGCAAGTGGGCTAAGAGCCAGCTCAACTTCAGCCGCTCGATGAGCCGGAAAACATGCTCCGATCTGTCGGCTCCAGCGCTTGGAGAAATTTGGGGTTTGCCCCTGGTCATTTAAATGTTCGGCAGCAGATCAAAGTACTCATCGTCTTCGTTCTTGCCGCCCTCGCCCTCTCCGAGCAGTTTCTCGGACTCGACAAATTCAATCCGCTCAATCCACTTGACCATTTTGTAGCCGAGCTGGTTTTCGACTCGTAGACGGAGTGGCGCTCCATAGACGGCGGGTAACGGCTCGCCGTTCATCTCAAATGCCAACAGGCACCCGGGTTTCATCGCATTGTAGATTTGTTGCGTATCGTAGTAAAGACCCCCGTACAACGAGCCTCCGAAAGAGTAGAATGCGACCACTTTGGCGTACGGCTTGGGCTTTACGAGTTCGATCAATTTGCGCATCGAGATTCCGCGCCATTGCGCAATGCCCGACCAGCCTTGGATGCAATGGTGCATGGTAATCGACTCTTCGGCTCCGAGAGCGCGCATCTCCTCGATCGAAAGCTCGACTGGGTTGTCGACCATGCCGGATACTTTCAGCTTGTAGCTCTTGAAGCCATCCGCCGCGAGTTGCTTCCAGTCTTCCCGCACAGGCATTTTGCCATTTGGCCAAAAGTAGGGCGAGATCTGCGCTTTCGTGTAATGCTCGCGCGGAATCAGACGATCGAGCGTTAGGAGCTTCACCGGCTCTGTGATCGCCTTCTGCGCATGCTGCAAGCCGCGCGGAAAATACCAGGAAATATAATGGGCCGCTACCCAGCAAAGCAGCACAACCCCAATCCCGATAAATCCCACAATCATCCCGGTAGCGTGGCTGTCGTCAGTGCCTAGCACAATGTGGTTCATATTGCGGGCAAAGCCAGTCAGCGCGACGAGCGTGACGTGCACGACCACAAATGCCAGGAATCCCACGAGCATTAGGAAGTGGATAGACCGGGCTGCCTGCCGCCCGCCGAAGAATTTGGCATACCGAGGGAAACGGTTGACCAGCGCGGGAGACATCGCCATCCCGGTAAGGATAGAAAGCGGCGCCATAACGAAGATGGTGGCGAAATAAGCCAATTGCTGCAGCGCATTGTAGCCGTAAAACCCATTCGGTTCGGGCGGCAAGTGGAAATTGGCGTAGTGGACGAACGTGTTCCAGGCTTCGACGAAGACGGCCGGAGAGGTGGGCACCAGCCGTTGCCACTGATTGCTGGTAAGCAACCCGCAGACAAAAAAAACACCAGTCAGCACGAACCCGTAGACGTTGATGAAATGCCAGGAGCGCGCGATCCCCACGGTGTGACGGTAGCCTGGCAGCGCAACGGCGGGCGAGATGTACCGCGCGTCGTCCTTGGCCGTCCAGAGGCGGTCCTTGGGCACGGTCAATGGCGTGAAGCGAATCCATTCCGTGCCGGGAGTGCAATGGTCATTCAGATATAGGCGCGGGTGGTCCATCAGAATCGACAAGCCGCTGCGGATCAGCATGAACAAGAAGATGAGGTTGAAGAAGTGACTCCAGCGGATCCATACCGGAAAGCCGTGCGGGCCGCTGGCTGCGCCCTCGAGAGATGCCGCAGAAGGGGCGATGTACGGCAGACCGAAGAACGCGTGTTGTACCCAGGCCAGCACCAATGGAACGATGGCCAGCACAATTAGAAGAATTAGAATCGAGGGGCGAATCCAGATTCGGAACCGCCGGTCCTTGGGATAGTGGACTGCCCGATGCGCATCATCGAAGGGAATCATACGATCTGCTCGGATATGGTTACGAGCAGGAGCGTATCTTGCTGGGCCGCCACGCTGTGAGGCATGCCAGGTGCCAAGCTGAGCAGCAAATCGGGCTTTAGCTCAGCACGCTCATCACCGCTCAAAAAAATCGCTTCGCCTTTCAAGCAGTGCACAGTTATCGCACCCCGGGTTTGATGTTCTGGAATCTGTTCGCCGGTCTTCAAGTGCAACAGCAGCGTGCGCAGGCCGTTTTCACGGAACAGCGTTGTTGTCCGTCCCAGCCCGGCCGTATCGCTTAAAAACGAGTGCAGATCTGCGTGGGTCATAGCGCTCCTCGCGTTGCTTCCGCCGTCTCCCGAACTGCCGGCTCATGATATGTCGTGATGGCATGCAGCAAACGCTCGCCGATCATTTGAGCCTTTCGAATAAGAAGAGAGGCCAGCTCGTCAGAACACAGGACGGCGACGGTTTCGCGCCACAACTGCAACCAGCGTTCGAAATGATGTCGTGTCAGGCGGGGTAATTGCAGATGCGCAATCATTGGATTCCCTTTGTAGTCGCGAGAGGCAAGCAGTACGAACGACCAAAACGCTTTCATCTTGTCCAAGTGCGGTCCCCACTCGCTGCCGATAACACCGGCGAAAATCGGGCCTAGCAGGTGATCGTCGCGAATCCGGCAATAAAAGGTGTCGACCACCTCGGCAATACTGTCCTCGGTTAGGGTGTGATACATACGGCAGCAGTAAAGATGTATCTATAATACATCTTTAGGGAGCCGCCGATTTTCCTCTATGTACCTAACGCGCCAAGCCGATTACACAATGCGTCTTTTGATCCATTTGGCAGTTCAGCCTAGCGGAGTCGCCACTATCCAGGAGATTGCGGGACACTACGGGATTTCGCGCAATCACCTGATGAAAGTTGCCCACCGTGCCGCTCAGGCTGGCTATGTCGAAGGAGTACGCGGCCGTGCAGGAGGACTCAAGCTTGCCAAGAGGGCCAAGGAGATAAACGTCGGACAGGTTTTACGTGCGACAGAAGACTGGACAATCGTCGAATGTTTCGAACCTGCGTCGAATCGGTGCCCTATTGCGGGCGGCTGCGGTTTACGAGTCATCTTAAAGGAAGCTTTGGAAGCCTATTTCAGGGTTCTGGACCGGTATTCTTTAGCCGATGTGGTTCACCGCAAGACTCTTCTCGTCCAACTACTCGGCTTGAGGACTGCGTAACACCGCTTTGAATGGTCTCGGGCAACCATCCGGAATCCGCGGTTTCCGGGAATGTATCCGCCGACTAGAAGTTCCTGATCCTGATTCAGCTTGAACTTCAACCAGGCTCCGCTTCGCTTGCCTGCTTCATACCGGCTGCATCGCCAAGAAAATCCCCGAACGCAACCGCTTCGGAATTCTGTACGGAGCATTCGGGTCGTCACTTACAGCTTTGATTCGATCGCGCAGGCCGGCGAGTGCATCTTCAACGCTTCCGCGCGTGAATCGCGGCGACTTCGCGCCGGCGACTAGCTCGCCCTCTTCAGTTATCCTCCACTTTCCGGTATGGCCCGCGGGTTCTATATAGCCCTGGAGCTGAAGTACTGCAATCGCTTCCTTTGCCTCTGCCAAGCCAATCTTCAGTGCCTTCGCCAAATCCCTTTCTGTCCACGTCCCAACCCCGCGAGTTTGCTTCAGAAAGCTCAGTAACTCGGCCGCGGGCAGCTGCGTAGTAGATTTTGAGGTCGCTTTTTCAGTGCTGGGAAGGGCACGAGCGGCTGTGGAACTCTCGGCAGTCTTTTTGGACATGTCCGCTCCTCGAATCAGCCAGGCGTTCAATCGGTGAAGGGCAAACGGTGTTGATTTGGCGGTTTTGGTGGCCGGCCCTGAAAAGCCTTCTGCTGGTTCCGCAGCATGCCCGCAACGAACTGCCACGTCGGGCCTGGCGTCTCTCGCCACGGAGCTGGAACGCTCACTCGACAATAGGTTTCATGGTTCGGCTCAAACTGGACCAATGTGCCGGATTCGGCATGCGCGAGGAAGCGTTCATCTTGAGTAAAGGTTCCGATCTCAATCAGGCCGCATTCGATGGGAAGTTCGGAGGCGTTCAACAGCCCAGCAGGCGTTACGAAATAGAATTCGTTCGAATAGCGTAGCCCAATGCGGCGCTTCAATGGCTGCTTTATTTCGCACAAAAAGTTTGCTCGCGAAGTCTTTACTTCGTAGCACACGCGCCTCATGGAAGTGTGCGGCAAGCAATTTAGCGCGAATGCGTCGAGGCGCTGCGCTGCACTGCCGTGGAACCCCGTCCCGACTCGCAGCTCGCGAAAAAACATCCACTCGGACGCACTTCTGTGAAGACATGCCTGAACGACATTGAGCAATACCGTAGAGCTTAGTTCG
>CAWBDW010000065.1:0-103112 GCA_963787545.1 uncultured Acidobacteriaceae bacterium | reverse complement strand
TGGGTGTAGGCGGTGCGGACGCCGGAGATGGACAGGCCCGCGGCTTTGGCCAGGTCGGCCAGCCGGTATGGGCGGGGCGCGATGATTTCCCGGGCATAGGCCAGCAGCAGCCGGATATCCTGCTCGGCGTGCTCCTTACGCGCTCGGGCCTGGGCCAGTGCGGCCAGCAGCCGGTCCAGGCTGGCATCGGCCGGTGACGGCAGCGGTTCGGGCTGGGTGTGGCACCAGCAGTGGCAGTCGTCCCCGAAGGCGCCGGGGTCGGCCATCGGGTTGCGGGCGCACCCGGCCGCGCAGGTGCACATGCCGTAGCTGGTCACGACGCCGCCTTCGTACGGCCTTCGCCCAGCGTGGGGGTAATGACCAGGTGCGGGGCGAGGGTGTCGCGGCGCACGACGTCCAGCCAGACCAGCTGTGCCCACCTTGTGTGCCCTTCGATGCGGACCTGGCGGGCGTAGCAGGCCGCGGCGATCTCCGGGGGCGTGCAGCCTCGAAGTCGGCGGCGCAGATCCCGGCGCGGCACCAGATCAGCGCGCGCTCCCCGACCTCGGTCGGGGCGATGCGCAGCACCAGGGGCAGCCGCCCGGACCGGGTGTGCATCCGGGTCTCGAAGCAGACCTTCTGGATGCGGTGCCGGGACAGCACGCACCATGCTCTGCGCACGGCCAGAACCGCCGGGTCGGCGGCACTGCCATGACGGCGAGGCGACGAGTGGTGATGATGATCATGGCCCAGGTAGAGCGTGACCGCCTTGGCCAGTTCCCAGAGGCCGGTCGTCCCCGGCGAGCAGGCCGGTCAGTCTCGGTGCGGAACCGCCAGATGGACCCCGGCGGCGCTGTGATGCACCTGAGCGAATAGCCGGTCGGCCGGGTAGGGGGTCTGGTTGCGAGTGATTCCGCGGGGACAGCTGCGGCATGACGCTCACCCCGGCCCATTCGGCGGGCTCGCAGACCGGGCAGGGGTCGGCCCCGGTAATCGCTGGCGGTTTGATAGACCCGCAGCACCGTAGCCGGTGCCGCCGCAAGCCAGGCACCCCCGGGGCTCGCCGTGTGGCCCTGGATCGAGTATGTCGTGCGGGGCGCGGGCAGGCCTCGATAATCCCGGCTCGCGGCAGCGTCTGCCGGTGTGCCCGGCGGCCTGCGAATGAGCCGCGCCATCGGCCCCAGACGGCGGAGCCACGATCGGACCACCACAGCAGATCGCGCAGTGATGGCTTTGAAGGATGGCACAGGGCCTCCATGGCGAGGTGCCAGATCCTGGCCACGGCCGGGCCGCCTTGGCGTAGACGAATGCGCCGAGCCGGCGGTGATCACCGCGACCGCGGCGATGCCAGCGCCCTCGTTCGGGGCTTGCAGCACGACGGCCTACACATGACCGGCCGCCTTGTGGTTGATAGCGTGAGACACGCCACTCACCTCTTTCTCAATTGGCTTTGGGAGGGGTCTTGGTGTGGCTGGCCGGGCCGGGGGATGGCCGTCCCCTAGGCCCGGCACCATGCGGGGGTCAGAACGCGGGCTCCACCGACCACGGATCGACGTCCGGGTCGGCGGGCGGGTGCGCTCTCGTTCTTCGACGATGCTGCTGAGCATCAGCAGGTAGTGCTAGGCGGTTTCCAGGCAGGCCAGCGCCTCGCCCTCAGTCTGCACTGGGTTCCCGGTCATCGGCCGGGTCGGTGGCGTACAGCTGGGCGTGCATCTCGCTCGCGAGATTGGCGGTCCTCGTCAGCGCGTCACCGCCCAGGCTGATCAGGCCGCGGCCTTCCCTGTGTCGCAGTACGGCCAGGCCGTGCTCGGGCGGGACTTGTCCTCCCAGTGGGCTTAGTCGGTGTCGCCGTTCTTGCTGGCGGCGGTGATCGGGGTGATGTTGCTGGTCATGGCAGCGTGATCCTTTCGTGCGAAGTGCGGTTGGGACATGCGGGTGGCGCCTGGCACCTCGGATGGCGACCGGCCCGTCGCGGAGACCGGTCAGGCCGGGGTTCAGGCGGCGCGGTTCTGCGCAGCGGGGTGAATGGCGACGGCGCGGTAGGCCACCCCGTACGTGCCGTTGTTGGCCCACGGGATCGCTTCCAGCTCCTCGATGCGGATTGGCTGGCCCTGGGACTCACCTTGGGCTGATCACCAGTCACCGTGACCCGGATCACCTCTCCGCGCTCGGAGTCCATCGCCGAGGACCTCCACGACCCACTCGGGCAGCTTGCTGGCCCGGTTCATCTTCTGCTCGACCGTGCCGAACTCGGTCTTTCGCGGCTCCGCGGCCTTCGTCACCGTGAAGGCTGTACTTCTACGTCCTTCAGCACCAGACGCATGATCGACTACTCCTTCCGCGGCACCCCGGGGGCCGTTCGCCGTACTGACCGGGATCGGCCACGCATCCACTTTCGAGCCGACATGCGGGACCGGGGAACTACGGAACAGGACGTTTAAGGACGTCTGTGCTAGGCTCTAAACGTCCCGCTCCCGACCGGCGATGGGAGACCATCAATGCCGAACGAGCGGCTACGTGCCGCGATGGCTAATGCCCGGATAGATGTCGATCAAGTTGCGGAAGCAACCGGTGTCGACCCGAAGACTGTCCAGCGGTGGCTGGTTGGTCGCGTTCCACACCCTCGGCATCGCTGGAAAGTCTCAGAGCTCGTCGGCCAAGAAGAGGGTTACCTATGGCCGACAGCCCGTCCAGACGTAGCGCCTGGAGCCCCTGCCACCTCCGAGGTTGTCACCGCCTACGCGCACCGCGCCGACATCCCGGCGAGCGTATGGAATGAACTTTTGACCCGAGCTTGCCGCCAGATCGACATCATCGGCTATTCTTTCCTATTTCTGCCAGAGCAGACTGTAAACCTTATTGAGGTTATTACAAATAAGTGCTCTAACGGGTGCAAAGTCCGCATCTCAATTGCCGACCCAGACTGCCAACATACCCGTGAACGTGATCGACTAGAAGGCCTTAACGGCACCCTTCCGGCCCGAATACGTACCACCGTGGTCCACTTGCAACCGATACTGGAAACTCCATCTATCCAAGTTCGTTACCATGAGATACATCTATACAGTGCGATTTACCGATTCGATGATGAGATGCTGGTAACCCCCTACCTCGTCGGGGCGCATGGATTCCAGCACCCAGCCCTGCATCTGCGTCGGCTCAGTCCCTACGGCATATTTGCAACCTACACTGATCAATTTGAATCCCTCTGGGCAACCACGAAAGGCATGAATGATGACGCGGACTGACTATTACCACGATCGAAACGCGCCGCGAGCCAACTCGCTAGTACCTGGTGCTTCGGCCATTGTGACCGACGATAACGGCCGTTTGCTCCTGCACAGACGCAGCGACAACGAGCGATGGGCGCTCCCAGGGGGAGCAATGGACATCGGGGAAACCATTGCACAATGCGCCGAGCGCGAGGTGCAGGAAGAAACAGGACTGAACGTCGAAGCCTACCGTGTTGTAGGCGTCTATTCTGACCCGGATCACGTCTTCGCCTACTCTGACGGGGAAGTACGCCAAGAATTCTCTGTCTGCTTTGCCTGTCGGATTGTGACAGGAAAAATCACTAAGAGCGATGAGTCGCTCGAAGTCAAGTTCTGGCCCGTAGAAGAAGTAGACGCACTAGACATGCACCCGTCAATCCGCCTGAGAATATCGCATTATCTCTCAGGTAAGTCTGAGGCATTCATAGCCTGACATATCCGATCAATTGCGGCCTTCAAATACGGTTCGGCCATGCGCAAAGCGCGCGATATGTCGCCCTCTCCGTATCGCTCGTGTACTTCGTTAATGCGATCTTCAAACGTCATCGACGTTCCGTCAGGACCGGTAGTAAGGTCACAGTACACGAGGGCATCATAAACTGTAGTGTCCTCGTGAGGATACTTCGAAAGCTCTGATTTATATCCGCGGAGCTCAACTTCGAAGTGAGCTTCCGAGTGATGTGCCACGAGAGCAGCCAACCGGTGATCCCCGAGATTGCAGATAAACCTCGCTCCATCAAGCTGATGCAACCCCGTTCGCTTCAGGCCGGGTGCATACCCGATATCATGAACATAACCAGCAGCAATCAGCACATCGCAATCACGACTGTCGTCCCAAGATATGGCTCTAGAGATACGCTCTGCCTTAGCGCCTACAGCGCGCACATGATGCCAGCGCCGAGGCGCCGCGGTAGCAAGCCACAACTCCGCAAGCTCGCGAGCGCTAACTGGATCAATCACTCGGGCAAGTCTACTTCCCGCCGACTTGATGCCTGCATCCGAGCTATCGCCGATACTGTCGCGCCCGACGCGTGCGCGCGAGGATTCAACTGTCGCGCTGCGCAAGCACCATATCGAACTGGGCACTCGCTGGTCCCATGAACACCATCTACACCGTTAAACCCACAGGCACCATCACGGCTGGTGAGAACTTTCTATACGTCTTCAAGGGCGCGCCCTGCGCGCCGCGCGCCTGGCGGCGCGTGATCACGTACGAGATGCGGCGGGCAAACTGGCGCACATAGCAAAAAGCGGGCGCAACGCGCCCGCAGGGAACCCGCCGCACCAGGCGGCGGCCGCTCGCCTTACCGCGGCGGCGCACGGCGGCGGCCGCCGAGGCACGGACCCCGGGCAGCTCGCCGCACCAGCTGGGCGCCGGAACCCGCCCCGCGTGCGCGAACGGGGCCATCCTCCCGGCGCGGTCCATTGTTGAAGCCGAGCAAGATCACCGTCAAGGCCCTCTGTGACGGCAGGGCAACCGCTCCCGGTCAGGGCGACCAGGTGCACGTACACGCGAAGACGACCTTGACTGTGATCTTCCATCGGTTCGATCCGGCGCCAGTCGGAAGGATGGCCAGGACCGGACCCGTCCCTCCAGGTACAGGAGGAAGGTGCGGCACCGCGATGCCGCGACAGCCTGCCGTGGACTTGAACTCGACTTCGACTAGGCCGCCCCAGCGGCGGTCGGGGCACCAGCGGGCGCCGCCACCAGCGCGGAAGAAGCGGCGGATCTTCCTATGGGTATTCCTCGCTACGTCCCTCTCTGGCAGGCTGGGAGCCTGTGATGATGTCTTGACAGCGCCGACATGAGTGAGGTACTGACCCTGTAGGTCTGGGGCCAGCGTGAGGGGTTTGAGGGGCTGGCGGCGGAGTGAAACACGATCACTCCACATAGAAGGGCATCAAACGGATGAACTCATCCGAAAGGACATCAAGGGTTAATGGCCTTATAGTCTTGGTTGTGCTGTTCTTCGGGGGAGCATTTCCAGGCATCGTCCTGTTGGCGGTCGCGAATCAATTCCATGGGTGGCCAGTTGCAGTATTGTGGTTTTTTGGCACTGCGCTTTGGCAGAAGACTCTCCGAGAAAGCGGGAAACGTTGGCCAATCCTTCGTGCCGGAATCCTAGCAGTAATCGTCCTCGTTATATTCCAGTTCGTTCTGGCAGGGCTCGCCGCCCTCGCCGCAGGAGGCTCGTACGGCTCGGACAACACCAGCATGGGGTACGGCAACGCCGAATATTACCTTACCATCGCTGTGCTCTGGTTGCTGCTTGGAGTTCCGCAACGCGCCTTCAGACTTGAGTTGGATTCGCATTATGAAGAAATCATAAAGAGTCCGAATGGCGAGGGAACTGTACGAAATATGCTGGTCGGACTGCTGGCCTGGATGGCCGCCATCTTGAGTGGCATTTATATATTGCTGCTACATTTCGGCAACGGGCCGCTCAAAAAAATAGGCATCGATACGCTTGGCGCCGGAGTCATTTTCACAATTGTTCTCCTAGTGCCCGCGTACAAGTCGTTGGCAACAACGTGCTGGCAACGCGGAATTCGAAATACCCTTTTGCTGAAGCCACTAATAATGCGCTGGAGTAAGACCCTAACGGAGCTAGACACCCTTGACCGCGAGGCCCAGCGCGAGTTGCAGCAAATTCTGGAATCACATAACAAGCCGGGCCTCGAATCCGAGAGTACAGCCCGGGACGCCAGCAATGACCAAAGGTCAACATCAGAGCGAGGGGTGAGCCGGAGGGGAGTTTCGCCAACGAGGAAGAAGTCAAAGGGAGCCGGAAAGACGACCGCGGTTACCGGCAATGCCCAAAAATGGGTATCAATGCAAAGATCAAGCCCCAGCGGAACTCGGCCGACACGAGGACCCCTAAAGTGGACCCGACCCACACGAAGAACCTGAAACCAGCCCTGCAACTCTTACCGCTATTGACTTATCAAGTTGCAGGGCCACGGCAGGCAGTGCAGCAGCAAAGTGTAGCAACTACGCCGGATCAGACGCGACCGTCACCGACCCTCATCGATCTGCTGACCTGCTTCAACGACCCTCAGCGACCACTATGCGGCTAGTTTGCATCCAGATGCTCAGCATCGCCAGGCCAGAGGCAGAGCAGCGGCGAAGCAGCGATCCGGCTGCCGAGTTGAGCCGAATTCGGGTCAAGGCGCGCCCGCCGGTCCGACGCCAGCCCTGATCAGACGACAGCACCATCGGGGCGCGAGGCTACGAATCGTCCTCTCCGGCCGCGATCACCTCGCGCATGAACGACGCAGGAATGTCTATCGGCTCAGACTCGATACCCACGTAGGCACGGACTTGCTGGTCCGTCTCCTCCTCCGCCTGGTCCTCGGGCACAGGCACGGACTCGTCATCTGACAGTTCCGGCGGAAGGGCCTCAGTCAGCAGCGGCGTTTGTGGCGGGCGGTACTCATCAAAGGAAATCCTCCTCCACATGATCGCCTCACGGATACGGCGTTGATTACTAGTCAAGCGCGCATGAGGGCCTGTCTTCACGTCCAGAAAGACGATCTCGACATCTCCCCCCGCCTCCAGACCGTTCCAGACGACGGCATCAACGGCACCACCGCCTCCGATCCACTGGACATCCTTGGGGTTGTACCGGAAACCAGGCAGAAGGGGGGCGAGCTGCTCGCTGATCGACGCCATATGCACAGTCCTTGACCGCCTCCGCGCGTCGGACCTGATGTCCTTCTCACGCTGGTGAAACTCGACGACCTGTCGGCCAAGGCGTCCCACCTTGGCTAGGAGGATCACGATAGCCAGGACCGCCGCGGCCAGCAGTACACCGAGCACAAAGCCCAGCATGGTCATGTTGCTCATGACACCCCCTCGTGCGCCAAGCCGTGGCCGGACATCGACCCTTGCTGTCTAGCACCTTCTTAGCGCCGGAGTCTGACATTCTATGAGAAGGTGGGGCGCCACCTGCGAAAACTTCCCGAGCTGACGGACCACCGAGAATCCATGCCTCCGGCGGGACCTCAGGCTCAAGGATGGACGGGGAAGTGCAAAAGCAGGCACTGTCAGTGTCACGCTGAGGTGGGGGTCCATCCTCTCGCCATCGGCCAGGCAGGGCCTAGCAGACTTGGCCCCGCGGGCGAAGGTCGGTCAGACAGTAGGGTGCTCCACCTTCACCCGCGGGGCCAAGCCCGCTACCCAGAGGGTGGCCGACGGCGAGAGGATGAACCCCGGGGAAAGGAGTGGCGCGTCCGGATCATCGGGGTGGCCGCCCAACGCCGAGGGGTCAAGCCCGAAAATCACGGCGAATCTTGTGCGATCTGAACTAGTTGTTGGTCGGTAAGCCGCTATGATCTGCTCTGTGACTGACCCGATTACATCGATGCCTCTAGAGCAGTTCATAAACCTGCTAAAAACGAGTGTTTTCTCTGATCAAGAGATTGCAGGCTGGATTCGCAACAATCAGCTAAGCGCCGTCCAGGAGCTAGAGCTGACACAGGCGATTATCGAATTTAAAGGTGCTCCCGTAACCGGGATCATCCGGACAGCCTTGCGGGAACTGCACCGCGACCCGCCGATCCCGGGCGACGAAATCTAGATCACACAACACACTTGCCGAGCACATCGATGAACTACCGCGGTTCCTATCGCCGATTGATCGGAAATTCCATCGCGGCAATGCTGGGAGCAATCGAGCTCTACAACAAACCCCAATTCGAGTATCGCGATGAGGTTGTATCTATCTTGCTAATTAACGCTTGGGAGCTTCTTCTTAAGGCGATAGCATCCAAAGCTGGCCAGAGTATCTACTACCCGAAAAAGCGTGGAGAGCCTTACAGGACGCTGAGTTGCAGAGATGCCTTTCGGAAGGCTGCCAATTCCAGTCTGTGGCCGGCGACCACTCCTGCAGAGCCTGTGCGTTCAAATGTCCAACTTATTGAGATCTATCGAGACAATTCTGTACATTTTTACAATGACCCTTCGTTTGGTATTCTGCTCTACTCTCTGATCCAGACTTCTATTCTGAACTTCCGTGACATTGCATTGCAGGTATTCAATAAGGATGTTGCCGAGGGCATCTCCTGGCGGATAATGCCACTTAGCTTCACTAACCCAATAGATCCGATAGAGTTCATGCGCGGGAATGCGGTAAAGGGCGGGCAGCGCAGTCGGGCCGCACAGGAATTCCTTACCGTACTTAAGGATAAGATTGGTGAGCTAGAAGACGAGGGACTTGACTCCAGTCGTCTGCTAACGGTCTTTAGCGTCTCCTTGCAGTCCACGAAGAAGGTGACCGACGCAGACGTAATCGTCGGGGTATCACCTGACAACCAGGCCGACGCAATAATAGTCCCTCGAAAGATCGACCCAAATGTGACCTATCCTTACCGTCAGAAGGAGTTGCTGCCCAGGCTGAAGAGGCAGCTAACTCCCCATTCATTCCAGGCCATCGTCTATGCATATAAGCTCCGCGGCAACTCCAAGTACTGGTGGGCCGATGCCTCTGGAGCCGTGGTTAGATGGTCTCCGGAAACGGTTAAATTCATTGACAAGCTGTCCCAGGAAGAGATCGATCGGGCCCTTGCGGTGTACAAGGAACGCTTCAAAGCCTAGAAGGATATTTCATTGTAACTCTACCGGCCAGGCCTGTAAATCTCGTCACACACCAGCGCTGTTATTATCCAAGCGCTCGAGCACCCCTTCGGCCGCACTGGCCAAGGCGCGGGCGAGCAACGGCGGCACTGCGTTGCCAATCTGCTTGAGCATCTGCCACTCGCTGCTCTTAAAAATAAAGCCATCATGGAATGATTGCAGCCGGGCGGCTTCCCGGACGGTTATCCAACGCTCGTGATCCGGGTGTACCCACTCCGACAGGTCGCGGTGCATCTGGGCCAGGATGGTATACGCCGGTTTGTCGGGATGCAGGCGGCGCCACTTTTCCGGCCGCGCGCCATTCCAGACTTCCTCGGGCAACGAGTCCGCCTTTTTCCCCTGCTTGAGGAGCGCGATCAGGTCCTTCCGGCGTTTTTGTATTTCCTTGGTGTGGTGGTTAAAGAGCCGCAGCTTGCCTCCTGCCGTCCGCTGCTTGTACTCGGCGCAGTACCACCGCCCGTCCTTGTCCAAGCGCAGCTCGTTGCGTATGTCGTTCGATCCAGCGGCTTCGGGGTAGGACAAATCTTCATAGTGGATGGCGGTTTTCTTAGGCAAGTCGCCGATTGCCTGCCGGACCGTCATCTGAGGTTGCTTCTGCTGCTCCAGCAGCTTGCCGAAAAACTCAACCGCTTCCATGCCCAGCTCTTCAGCGTCACTGATGCCGAAAAAGATGGCCCGCTTCCTGAGCTGAGGCACGCCGTAGTCGGAGGCGGCAACCACGGTGACGCCGCAATTGGAGTAACCAGCTTCCGCAAAGGCTTCGAGTACTTCCCGTTTGAACCGGCCTTTGGCTAGCAGCAGCATGTTGGGCACGTTCTCCATGATGAACACGCGAGGCCGCAGGGTGGCCAGGATGCGCACGTACTGCCTGTACAGGTCGTTGCGCGGGTCATCAAGGATACGCGTGCCGATCTGGCTGTAGCCCTGACATGGCGGACCGCCAAAGAGCAGGTCGACGTCGCCCGGCTGCACGCCACTGAACCGTGACTTCAGGATCCGCCACGTAAGGGTGTCTTCGTTAAAGAACCAGTGGATGTCTGCCGCGAACAGCGGCACTTCCGGGAAGTTGTGCCGGTATGTCTGGACGGCGAAGCGATCCCACTCGACCGCGGCTTGGACGTCGAATCCGGCCAACCGGACACCCTCACAGAAACCGCCACATCCCGAAAACACCGAAACGGCTCGGTAACCCCTGGCCCGGTCAGTGATCATGGCGGGACCCTATAGCCGATGCCAGTGACATGCACGGGCGACACGCCGCACCGGCGAATGTGACTTATCGTCCGTGGACTGTTAGGCATGACCATCCGTAGTGTCTCGCTGTGCCTGACCTGCTCAAGCGTTTCGGCCTGGCGGTACGAGCTGCCCGGCGGGAGCGTGGCTGGGCACAGGAGCAGCTGTCCGAAGCGGCCGGGCTTGACCGCACTTACGTCAGCGGCCTAGAGCGCGGACAGCGCAACCCAACCCTCACGACCCAGGAGCGTATCGCGGTAGCGCTCGGCCGTCCCCTGTCAGAGCTAGTCAAAGCTGCGGAAGAGATGCAGTAATGCCGTTCATTTTTAGCCCAGCGACCACCGATGCGCTCGATGCAGCTGATCGCTGCGTTGACGATCGGCGTAGCAATCCTATCCGAGGTCGTAATACAAAATTCAGGATAATGTCCGCCAACTCATTGGCATACACCTTTCCAGATTACGTGCCGGGTTTCTCCCCAAATAGGGTACGTAACGACATGCCATTCGATAAGTTCGTCCACCAGCCGCTGAAGAATGCCGATGAAGAAGGGATGCACTTTTTCCCGAAAGACTATACCGTTTCGAGCAACGCAAAGGCGAAGGTCGTCGGCGATTCATTCGAGGTTGTGTCCTGCGCTATCTTGTGGAACATCGCGGCTCGCTGGAACACGTACATGGTAGACGGCACCTGGCCACAACGTAGCCCATACCAGCGGCCAACTGCCGAACGCAGCCAGGCCCGGCAAGTCGCCGTGCTCAACTTGCCACGTCGGTATGACTGGGTCAAATTGCTGACAGCTGACGCCGTCGACAAGATTAAGAATCTGCGAGAAGAACTCGCTGAGGCCGGTTTGCGGCTAGTGACCTCAACACCAGACGCAGCGATCGTCGTGGTGCCAGAGTCCCATTGGGCTGACCAGCGGTGGCGAACCGAACTGCCGAACTTGCAGAAGCCGCACCAGGCGGAGCTACACCATGCGTACCGCCATCTGCAAGGACAGATCGAACCCGGCGAGATACTGCTAGCCGTCGCCTTCAAGCGCAGCCTGCGCAGTGACCGGCTCTACCAGCCGCTGTACGAAGCCAATATTATGCAACTATTGCTGGAAGGTCAGCTTGATGCACCTCGGGTCGAGTTCGACGTCTATACGCTTGAGCACATAGGTACCAGAGCCCGCACTACGTATGAAGCTGCTTCGCTGTACTCGGTGCTTGAGCCGGAGCGCGACAAGCACCGGGCAGTTAGAGAACTATACGTTCCAGACAACGCTCAGGAGCTTGCAAAACGGCTGCTGAAATTCCTGAATGAGCGGACGAGCTGGATTAAATAGAACCTTGGATAGTCTTTCGCAAGGAGCTTTGGGGCGCATCGGCCGGTGGATCGAGGCTGAGCTGCGTCAACGATCTTAGACAGTTTTTCGGGTTGTTGATCATGTAGCGGCGCCCTCTTCTATCCCGAGACGTCCCCTTCCAGACCAAACCTAAGGCCAGCGAGCTACGACCTATTCACCTGAGCCACACATTCACCAAGCAGTCTCAGATTGCTGTTGCAGACCGATCCGCCGTAGGCATTTGAATCCATCGCAGTTCCATTGTGACAATGGTAGTTACTTCCGCTGCCGTCGTCGACGAGTTGACTGCCGAGGTCTCGTTTCTTGACCCGCGCTTGGGCGGTCAAGTGCCTGGGCCCTCGTCAACAACATTGCTCGCTCGCTCGCCTCCGGGGAGAGCCATTTATCCAAGTGTTGCCATTCTTTTATGAATACAGCCTTGGCTTCAGCAGGACGACCCTCAGAAACCAGAACATCCATCAGCCCCATGAGAAGTCCAGATCTTTCGACAGGCCCGATGTCTCGAATTGCTAGTCCGCGAGCTGATATGCGTTCAGCCTCCTGCACATTTCCCATTCTGTGCGCTATAACAGCGGCTACCTCAAGAGCTCTTGCGAGTGCGAACCCGGAGTCCTCAGGGATCCAGAATTCCGGCAGGAGCGGAGTTCTTGAACGCTCCGCCAATTCCACAGCCGTCTGTATCACACTCTCTGCTCCCGCGATATCGCCGCCTATCAGCATGCGATAGCTGACCTGTGTAAGCATAATGGCGGACTCCACCCACGCGAACCATGCAACTTTCGCATCGACAGGCAGCAATGCACGAATTGGCGGCTTTATAACACTGACGCGCCTGCCAACTCCCAAAATGTGTGGGAGCACCAGCTCCCAATCCGGGGTCTCATCGAAACTCTCTTCGCCGCTCGTCTTCTGACGAGAAAGCAATATTATGGAGTGCGTTGCAAAGAACACGAAATGCCGAAGCCTCCGCGCACTGAGACTCTGTACGACGACTTCGGCGATCATAGGATGAATACGGATGAACGAGTCGTCGGCGGCTAGGAGCATGTGGCGAGATAGTGCCGCCACCCATCGATTATAGGTGACGTCGTTGATCAAGCCCTTCCTGAATCGCAATGCGAGCGGCGATTGTCGGTTAAACTTGTTTCGAATATCGGCAAGACCAAAAGCGCGCGGTAGTTCGCGTGGTATTGATTCCCCAGAGTAGATTGAGCAAAGACGGAGGAGGTTAACTGCTCCCCGCGCCTCACGGTTCGCCGCTGAGACGGAGAGGGACCACGTCGTAGCGATAGTATCGATACGGTTGAATGCGCGGCCAGTCGAGAACAGCTCAGCCTTACGGCGACTAAGCAACTCAAGGTACTGCTCAACAGACAGCCCCGATAGCCGAATGTAATTCGCCGCCTGCGCTTGGGCAAGGGGTATGTGGTGAAGTGCACGCCCCAATTCTTCCAGTCCAGTCCGGTTCCCACCAAGAGCTGCGTTCAAGTATGCTACGGCATCGGAATTGTTCCAGTCTCCTATACTCACTACGGCTTCTGTAAACTCCAGCCTTTCTCTACTTATCAATATCACATGACCCGGACCGCGAGGAAGGAACTTCGCTATCTCACTATGGCCCGTTACATCATCGAAGATTAGGAGCCACCCACGGTGCGATCCTAGCCACTTCCTTACCCGAACCTGGCGTGCACTTGGATCCTTAGTTAGCGATTTGGCCAAAGCTATTGCACCGAAGTCGCTTGCCAACACTTGCGGATCGCGCGACCGAATCCACCAGATTAGACTGTAGTCGGAGCGATGCCGTTCGATATATGCGGCCACCACTTGCGTCTTGCCAACGCCCCCGTATCCTTCTACGGTCACCTTGCCGTTTGCCTTGAGGGCCGACAAAATCTGCTGCAGTTCGCTCTCGCGGCCAACAAAGTACGGCGCGAGTGGAGGAACAGTACCGGCAGTCGCCTCAGAGATGTCCACGCCGGAGAGGCCGCCACTTGAGACGAGTCTTTGCAGTAGCCAGGCAAGGCTGGTCCCTAGCGCCAAAACCAGACACCCTATCCAAAGCCAGTTGATCTGGAAAAAGAAACCCGCGAAACCGGCTAGTGCGTAAGTAATTGCTGCCAGCAGTGGCAGGCTCAAGGTAGGACGCAACTGTCGTCCTCGCCAACTGAGATGGATATTCTTCATCACGTTTAGGTCCGTTCACACGATAGAGTTTCAATCTGGCATCGCATCCCGAGCGACGCTAGACCCGTTCACCTGTAACCGCTATTCACTTCGGAGGCATGCCAGAGGAGTCGAACAGGTACTTGTCTAGCCAAGTCTCAAACGTACCATTCCATCAGATGGGCGAGGCAAAACGGGCTTGCCGCGCGCCACTAAACATCTTAAGCTAGTGCCGTAGCAGGGAACGTTTGAACCGTTCCGGGTTTGATGCCGCTTCCTTTCCTTGAGGAGGATGCAGATCATGCCCAACGGGTACCCCGCCGAGCAGCGGCAGCGCGCGACGCGGATGGCTCTTGAGCGGCTCGATGAGTACGGCTCGGCGTGGGGCAACAGCCCAGGCGCTGGGGCCAAAGCTCGGGGTCGGTTCGGAGACGTTGCGCAAGTGGGTGCTGCAGGCCCAGGCCGATGCCGGGCAGCGGCCGGGACCGACCAGTGATGAGCTGGCGGAGATCAAGCGGCTGAAGAAGGCGGCCCTGCGACGAGGCCTGCTGCCACGAACGCGCCGTCTGGTCTTATTTGGCCTCACGATGATGCCCAGCGTCAACAACTGCTGCGTCTACAGATCTATGGACCTGACCCGCACGCAGCCAACAGGCCAAGTAAGAAGCTGTACAGCACACGAGTACAGCAACGTCATCGGCTGCAAGCAACTTTGTCCGACTGCGACCGGGCCGCTGACCTGCCCCAGCGACCGCGAACGACCTCGCTGCCGAGAGTTCGCATCGAGGGGTGCCGCTCCGGGCTGAACTTGAACGCCTACTATTCGCCACCATCCTCGCCGCCATTCCCGTCGCCGCCCTCGCCATATCCTCCATATCCTCCTTCGCCGTCGTATCCTCCCCCCCCGCCGCCGAATTGGCCGCCGGCTTCGCCATCCCCGCCTTGGCCTCCTCCGAAGCTTGCCCCAGTTCCGTACCCGCCGTCTCCGAACCCAGCTTGGCCGTAGTCGACGCCCTCGCCTGGAGGGCTATAATCACCCATCGGAGGACTAGGGTCGCCGAAGCCGCCACCCGAGTACCCATCGCCCGCGGTACCGGGGGCAGCGGTAGGGTCACCAACAACTCCGCCGTCCCAACCCGGGCCTTCTTGATATCCTTGCGGATCATTGGAATCAGCTGGAGTAACATCACTGCTGAACGGCCCGGCTTCTGTCATTGCGATCGCTGTTCCGTCCGATGTCGGTGCTGGATAATCTCCGGGCACCTCATCGAGGTTTTCGTTAGGGTCATATGCGTCTAGCATTTCAAAGGGCGGCGCTTGCTCAATGATGCTCTTGACGGCTTCTTGGATGTCGATTATGTACTGCGGCATATATATCAGAAATGCGTCGCGGTCAGCTCGAGAGTGAACCTGGTCTGCCCAGGCGCTGTCCAACATGGCATGAACGGCCGCTTCCCAATCATGCTGCGCTACAGCATTCTGCAAATCGACAAATTGGTTAATCCTTGACCCGAGATTGAAAGCCATGTCGGCGAGCGCAATCTGCACACTAGCGGGAAGTGTATCAAAAGAATGAAAGGCACCTCGCGCAGTATCAATCGCGCTACTCATGTCGGTATTAAATAGCACGCTAACTTGCTCAGGTGTGAGATTAGTTCGACCCGATAGGACGTCATCATAGTTAGGATGTCCCGGCAAGGATTCGATTGCCGCTCGTCCGCCTGCTGGAAGATTGTGGCCGATCCCAATAGTAGGGATGCCTATTGAGTCGGGATATACACCGAGCGAGTATCCCTCGTTGAGGGTTTCGTAGGGAACCATATCTTCTGGAGTGATCGGTACATAATCGGGCGGGAACACGTACTCCGGCGAGAACTCGCTCAACGATCTCGCCTACCCAGGCCTGCCTACAGCTAGCCACGAGAAGCCTGCTGGCCCGGCGCTCATGTCAGTGCTACGCCCAGCAAGAACGAATCCATCAGTCGTCACATCAAACACGACGCCCTGAACGGCGCGCGCATAAGAGCTCAAGGTGCCGTTAGAGTTATCGGCGGTAACAAGCACAACGGGGGGCGTGAGAAATGGTTCAGCGAAAGAAACTGCCCACACCTGCCAATCACCAGGGACTCCGGTTATGGCGAAAGGGCGAGCTGGTACTTGACCGGAATCGATTTGTATCTGCTCGTTACCACCATTCCCTGATGCGGCAAGATAAAAGAAGTTACAAGCCCCAGGGCCTATGTCCGCATTGCGAGCGGCTAGATTAAATCCGTCTTTTGTCACGCCGCAGGAGACGCCGACAGTGGACGCGGCATGTACGCGTACGTTCGAGTTGGTTGGCGTTGTTACAACTGTCGGCGCGGCTGTAAACCCAACCCGTTGTCCGAAACCAACAGACCAACGACGCCAGTCGCCACGTATGCCCGTCACCTGGAAGTGTTGGGGTTGTAGTAGGCCTGAACGTAGCTTAGGCGTTGCTGGCGGTGAATCCGGTACTTCGGCGACAGCCACCCAAGCAAGGCCTGACACTCCCGGCGAGACATCGGAGTTACGTACCCAGGCCGTGAAACCACGGACGCTTACTTCGCCGACCAAAGGCACGGGAGCGACTTGATGATCACTGACGTCAACGTCCGCATCGCTAGCAGAGACCATTACTCGGACTTTGCCATCCGCAGCTTGCGGCATCCACGGCTGGAACGGCACGTGAAAGGTCTGCCAGTCACCAGACCTTCCACTAGAAGCAAATTGCTGAGCGGGAAGGTTCCCGCAACGTAGGCTTATAGCATTTGCCATGCTCGCCATGAAACTCCTCGCGCAGAAATCAGGCCTGTCGGCGAGCCGAGCACATCGTCTTCGAAATAGCTGTTCCTTGAGTATGGATCCGATCGCCCTGCATGTCTAGGGCAGCCGCGACGCTCTGGTACTCCTGCGACGGCGGCGCCAGCCGTAGCAGCCTGGGAAAGGTACAACGAAGGACCATCCCAATAACCGGCCCAGAGCATCGGCGACCTAACGGGCACGGCCGCCAGGCATCAGGCAGGCATGGGAGAGTGCGGCAGGACAGTCGAGTTCGCGTGCCTCGCCAGAACCGGCCTGGATCTTGACGCTTAATACTGCATAGTCTCCCCGGGCTGGTTTCCTTGCTCGGGGATGACACCGAAGCTTCCAGTCAGGAACTCCTGGATCTCGCCGGCCAGATCATCAATGTGGTGCTTGGCACGATCAGCTTTGGCCAGCCATGCCGACTCAGGGCCAAGCCACGACATCATGTCCGTCATGCGAGCGGCCTGCTACATGCTCCTGCCGACCACCAAGCCTGACCACGACCGTATGCCATCTGACCAGACCGCAGCGGACAGCTGAGATGGCGTCCGCCCAGGCCAGCGACCGCATACGACAGCGAAGACGAGGCGTGCAAGCCAAAGGTCAGCTACGGTCACAGCATGCCAGCGGCATTCGCCGGTTAGTGGCGCGGCCCGGGCTCCGTTCCGCCGCCGCTGAGCTTGGTACCGGCGACGTCGGCCAGGCGCGGCCGTCAGCGGCCGTCGTCCCGAGTGCGGTGGCAGCAGCGAGGGCGAGGGTGGCGTGAATCTGGGCGACAGCGGCCCAGACAGCGGCACTCTCCTGCCCGTCTCCCTGCCCGAGGTACTCGTGAGCCTTCTCGGTGAGTTCCTCAGCCTTGCGATAGTGATCGGGGCCCGTCATCGGCCCTCCAGGTGGGCGAGATGTGCGCACTGGAGTCATACCTGTCGCGGCGCCTGTTGAGGCGCCCGCGGTCGGCGGCGAGCTGAGCGGTGATGGTTGCAGTCCTGGTTGCAATTCGTCCTCGTACATACCCGTTCGCATGAGTCGCGGCCACGCGGCTGAGCTGCAGGGCGTAGCCCAGCGGACGGTATGGAATCTCCTCAGGGCGATCTCATAATCCGCCGCTTAGAGCCGCGCCAGCCACTAGCCAAACCGGGAAGAGTCCAGCACTTCAAAATCGGCCCGTTGCCTGGTCGTACGGATGCCTCTGGTCTTACTCAGGCTGGTCCACATAGTCCAGGAAGAGCCGCTGCTGGAAGCCACCTCGATGGGCGCGTTTGTCGTCGGCTAGTTCCTGGAGCTGTTCCCAGGTCAGGCCGAAGGCTGCCGTGAGGGCCTGCAGGACCTCCAGGATGTCCGCCAGCTCAGCGGGGAGGTCATCCGCGGTGGCCTGTTGTGCTTCGTGGGCCTCCTCGGCCAGCTTGGCCAGCAGCGCGGTACGGTAGCTGTCCTCGTCCAGGGCATGGACGACCGCGCGGCATCCGCGTGCTTCAATGATCGCCGGGATCCGGTCCCGGACCAGCTTGCCGTGATCGACTCGCATTCCTGGAGGATAAGGGGAGGCCCCGGGCTGCTGGATCTCATGTGACAGCGGCGAACAGGACGCGCAGCTCGGCGGGGTTGAGCCGGTCATAGACGTCTTTCTCCCGCCACAGCCGCGTTCCTTCGGGCAGCCACAAATACGTGGCGCGGGCGGTGGACAGGACCCGGTCCGGCCTGCGCGGCCATCCGGTTGCCTGTCGCACCGCCTCGACCCTGAGATTCGCCGGCGACTCAGCGAACCTGTCCACCCACCGGCGCAGGTGACCCAGCCCGGCCAGGCTCGCGGACTTGGCGTTGTTGCAGGCCGCGTGGGCAGCGACCAGGTTGTCCAGGCTGTTGTCCGGATGCCGCGACCACGGCAGGAAGTGATCAACGTCCCACCGGGCAGCCAGCCGCCCGGCACAGTAGAAGCATTCCTGGTCCTGAGCCTCCGCCAGCGGGCCGCGCACCCGTGCCAGGCTGATCCGTTCGGCGCCGAAAAGGAACTCATCCAGCCGCTCGGCATCAACCAGGTCGGCGTTGCGCGCGGCGACCATCGATGCCCATTTCGCCTGGACAAGCGGACGGATCAGCGGGGCAAGCCGAACCAGCCAGCCGCCGACTCCAGGCCGCAGCCGAAGCGAGTCATCAAAGGTAACCCTGGCCACAGCCGGGCGCCCCACCTCTTCCCGCCAGGAGAAGTCATAGATGAAGCGGTCCTCGACGAAGCGCCTGCCCTGCCCGAACCGCTGCAGCTTGGCCAGCGGCATGCCGATGACCACCGCGACCAGCTCCGCTTCCAGCACCGCCCACCCGGCCGGGTCTACAGCGCGCGCCTCGTCCAGGCTGGCGCCCGGACCGAGACGATGAGCTTCCCGCCAGGCCGCGAGCTTGGACGGTATGTCGTTTTGCGCGGCCTGCGACAAGATCTTCGGCTCACCGCCGGCGGCCGCGCCGTAGGGGACGGTCTGTGGCCAGTAAAGCTCCACCACCCGGCGGCCCACCTCTTTGGCCGGGAGCGCCGTCCAGCCTGACACGAGTGCAGCCCCGCAATTTGCAAATGCCTATCTCGATCAATGCAAGCCAGACCCGAGCATTCCCGAGGCGAAATTAAAGCGCAGGAAGAGACGACGCTGGCCGCAGCGGTGATGCTTCTCGCCATAGCGGTTGTCGCGCCCGGTTCCATACCCGCCGTTTTTGCAATAGCTATTCTCATCGCCGGACTGGCGGGAAGTACGACGCTTTGGCGGTCCGCGGACATACCGGCAGCCCCATTCACGAAGCAACGCCAGGAGGCATTGCGATCGTTCAACGCAGCGTCCGCCCGATGGCAGACGGTTCAGCATGCACCGCTTGCCTTCACCGAGGCCAAAAACCTCTTGCAGGTCCAACGGCGGGAGTTAGACAGCCTTCCAGCGCTGAAAGGCGGCGCGCACCAATGAGCTCAGATCGGAGCTGCGCGACAAACAACTCAGGCGCTATCTCGAACGGCATCGCATTCAGGATGCGACCATCACCGGCATCGGTGCGGGCAGGAAGTCACTTCTAATCGCCTGTGGCATTGAGGATGCCAGCGACGTAACTCCATGGATCGACATTAAGGGGTTCGGTCCAATACTGAAGTCGAACTTGCTTGCGTGGAGACATTGGGTAGAACAAGGCTTCGTCTTCAATCCTAACGAGGACCTCGACCCCGCTGATATCCGGGTACTCGATCAGCAGATCGAGCAGAAGAAGGCCACCTTGGTTCAGGCGCTTTCCAACGGGCCAATGACGCTACGGCAGGTCCTGCATAGGTGGCAAACGGAGCGTTCAAGTGCGATCGCAAATGTGAACTTCTGGAGCAAGGCGGTCGCTCAGGCTGAAGTGAACAATAAGGCCCTTGCTCGAATCTGACATGATTCGCTTTATAGCGCGCGCCGAAGCGATGGTTCCAGAAAGTGCCTCGCGACGGGAAATGGATCCTGAGCCGTTCCTTGTCCTCGTGTCATAGGACGTCCGTGCCCGGGTTCGTTGAACCTGTAAGACTTATCAGGGGCGTCGATTACGAACGAAAAACGCCCTCGCCCTCTGCAGCCACGCTTTCCAAACCACACCATGACTTGCCGTTCATAATTCCGGCAACAGCAGGACACGGAACAACAGGCCATCAAGGTGATCTGCAAGCCCCAACTATTCGAATGCGAGGCCCGGACACTCGTGTCTGCCGCGCGGGGCACCGTCTCGGCGCTGGGTTTGTAGCCTATACTGATTTCAAATTTCCAGAATTTTTCTTCTCCTTAGAAACCAACGCGTTACCCCTCCGCGTGAGCCCAACCCCGCGCACCCATCCTTCACAATTCGGTCGGGCGCGCAATCCGCGCATCCCTCGAAAAGAGAGTCATTCACCCATGGCAACTCCCAAACAGATCGCGGCCAACCGCCGCAACGCAAAGAAAAGCTGCGGCCCGGTCAGCGCCGACGGCAAGGCCAGAGTTGGGCAAAACCGTCTCGTCCACGGCCTGCTCGGACGCTTCCAGGTCCTCGAAGGCGAAGATCAGCAGCGCTACGACAATCTCGTAGACCAGTTGATCCTCGAGCAGAAGCCCGTGGGCCTCCTCGAAACCGAGCTCGTCAAGAAAATCTCCGAGCACATGTGGCTCTCCGACCGCGCCCGCCGCTATCAGGAAGGCTGCTTCGTCGTCCTCAGCCGCACCCCCGAGCAAATCGAGAAAGATCAAGCCGAGATGGGCATCCTCGCCGACCTCGAACGCTTCACCATCTATCAGGCCCACCACGATCGCGCTTTCCAGCGCGCCTTGAATGCCCTGCTAAAGCTCCGAAAAGAAAGGCTAGCCAACGAAATTGGCTTTGAACGTGAAAAACGCGCGCAAGCCGCCGAACAGCGCCGCGATAAACACGAATTTCGCCGCGAAGAGATCCACACCGTCCGCTACGCAACCGCTCAAATCCACCTTCAGATCCAAGAACAGAAGTTTCTTACCCGCGCAGCCGCCAACGGATTGACAAAATTGCCGCCTGAACCAGCGACGGCCCCCATTGCTCATGCAAACGCCATCCTCTAAACAAAGCCTGAGTGTGCGCTCGCTCGCCGAAATCGGCCGGCTTCCGAAAAGGCCGCTTGAAATCATCCCGGCCTTAGACCCACACTTTTTGCTATTTTGGATATTTCCCGCACCCTCGCAATGCCTTACCAGATTCAACCCTTACGGGAGTTCTTAGTGCGTCCGGCCGTTCCGCCGGCGCTCAGCAGGATGCCGGAGCTGGCGTACAACCTGCTCTGGAGTTGGGATCACACCATTCGAGCGGTGTTCCGCCGGGTAGACCCCGGCGCTTGGAAAGACTCCAATCATAACCCTATTCAAATGCTGGGACGCGTGTCGCAGGAGAAGCTGGATAAAGCGGCGGCCGATCCGCGCTTCATGCTGCAATACCGGCGCGCGTGCGAGCGCTACGACAGCTATCTGCACCCGCTCGAGCCGAATGAGACCAGGCCGCAAATCGCGTATTTTTCGATGGAATACGGCCTGCTCGATTGCATGCAGATCTACTCCGGCGGTCTGGGAATTTTATCGGGCGATCACCTGAAAGCGGCAAGCGATAGTGATTTCGCGCTGACGGGCGTCGGGCTGCTCTACCAGTGCGGTTATTTCCAGCAGTTTCTGAATCCGGATGGATGGCAGCAGGAGCGCAGACCGCTCAACGATTTTTATACGCTGCCGGTTCGTCCGTGCTTGGGCCAATGGGGCGAAGAAATTATCGTCAGCGTGACGCTTCCCACAGCCGAAGTGTTTTTAAAGGTGTGGCATATCGACGTGGGGCGCGTGAAGCTGCTGCTGCTCGATAGCAACATCCCGCAAAACAAGCTGCCGGAGCACCGTGAAATTACCGACCAGCTTTATGGCGGCGACATTCACAAACGCGTCCGGCAAGAGATTGTATTGGGAATCGGCGGCATCCGGGCGCTGAAGAAACTGGGAGTCAAGCCCACCGTTTATCACATGAACGAAGGCCATTCGGCATTTCTCGGGATCGAGCGAATCCGCGTTCTGATGCAGGAGGACGGGTTGACCTTCGAGCAGGCCCTGGAAGTAACGCGGTTGAGTAATGTCTTCACCACCCATACGTGCGTTCCGGCCGGGATCGATCTGTACGATTCGAGCCTCATCTATGAATACTTCGCCCGTTATTCGGAACAGACCGGAATATCGTTCGACAAGCTGAACGCTTTAGGGCGCAAAAATCTGCAGGACGCGAGCGACCGTTTCTCCATGGCGGTGCTGGCGCTGAAGACTTCGGCGTTCCGCAACGGCGTGAGCGTGCTCCATCGCCTGGTATCGCAGCATATGTTTCAGGATTTGTGGCCGCGGCTGCCGGTGGAAGAAGTGCCGATCACGTCAGTCACCAACGGAGTGCATGCCTCCACCTGGATCAACGGCGATCTCGCGAGCTTATACGACCAGTATTTACAACCCGACTGGCGCGAGCGCATCGAAGAAGAAACGATGTGGGAGCAGATACACGATATCCCGAGCCAGGAGTTGTGGGAGATGCACCGCAAGCGGAAGCGGCGCATGGTGGCCTTCGTGCGCGAGCGGGTGGTGAATTCGGCGGTGCAGCGCAAGGCGTCGGCGGGCGAGTTGCGGCGGCTGCATGAAGTTCTTGACCCGGACGTCTTCACCATCGGCTTTGCGCGGCGTTTCGCGACTTACAAGCGCGCCACGCTGTTGTTTCGCGATGTGGAGCGGCTGAAAAAGATTCTGAACCATCCGAAGATGCCCGTGCAAATCGTGCTGGCCGGCAAGGCGCATCCGAAGGATCAGCCGGGCAAGGCGCTGATTCGCGAGATTGTGAATCTGTCGCGCGACCCGGAAGTTTCCAAGCGGCTCATCTTCGTCGAAGACTACGGGATTCAAGTAGCGCGCGAGCTGGTGCAAGGCGTCGATTTGTGGCTGAACAATCCGCGGCGCGGGGAAGAAGCGTGCGGCACCAGCGGCATGAAGGCGTGTATGAACGGGGTGCTGAATTTAAGCGTGCTGGACGGCTGGTTCGACGAAGCTTTCGAGCTTTCGGCCGGGTGGGCGATCGGCAGTCGTGCAGTCTATGCCGAAGACCAGGACGAGAGCCACGCCAGCGCGATTTATTCCATTCTCGAAAACGATATCGTTCCGCTGTTCTATCGCGCTTCCGAGGAGGAGATCCCGGAGGAATGGTTGGGCCGCATGAAGAAATGCATTGCCAATGTCACGCCGCGCTTCAGTTCCGGCCGGATGGTGGCCGAATACATGTCGGAGCTGTACCGGCCCGCGCATCGAGTTGTGGAGCAGCATTTCCAAGGACAATTTCGAGGCCGCACGCCAGAAGACGGTATGGGATAAGCGCCTGAGCGAATTGTGGCACCTCATCAAGTTTGTGGATTTGGGCGACAGCCCGGGCGATCAGGTGATGAGTGGTTCGGCAGTGCCGCTGCGCGCGACCGTAGAGCTGGCGGGTTTGCAGGCCTCGGAAGTGCGGGTGGAAGCAGTGATTGGCCAAATTGGCGTGAACGGAGAACTGGAGAGCACCTACACCCTGCCCTTGGTACCGGTAGAAGAGCGGGGTACGATGGTGGTGTTTGCGAACGAATTTACCGCGCAACAAACCGGGCGAGTGGGATATTCGGTGCGAATCAGCCCGAATCATTTCGATAATCCTCTGACGCGGCCCTGCAATGCGCTGCTGAAGTGGGTATCCGATTAATTTTGACAGGGCACTAGCGTTCCGGACGGATTCATGGTACATAACTGAATAGGTGCAGGCGGGACCTGCAAGCACGTTCCTTCCGATATCAGGACCCGGCCCTCTTCATTAGAGAATTCCAGCGTTAGCGGATTTTTTCTTTGAACACACTGGAACTGCACTGTGACGCACGTCCAAGTTAGTTAGCGACAGTACCACCACAATACGATCGTGCACTCGCCAGCCACTGGACTTTTCAAGGAGTCGGTCCACCACCATGGACGGAGATCGAAAATATAAGCAACGAGGCTATCAGGATACCGAGCGCGGAGATTCACGCCGGGGCGAAAGACCAACCGGCCCACGGCCTTCCATCGACATTACTGGGCCGAAGCTTCCGCGGCTTGTACAAACCATAGCGGCCTCGCGATGTTATAGCTGCGGGATGGCACTGTCCCCGGACATGGATTTTAAAAGTGAGAGCGTTTGTCCCAAGTGCGGGACCGCGCTGCATTGCTGCAAACAGTGCGTGCACTTCGATTCGTCCATGCGCTTTCAGTGCGCCAAGCCGATTCCGGCGCGGATCGCGGTTAAAGACCAGGCCAACACCTGCGAGCTCTTTGCTCCGCGAGTCACTGTGGCGCGCGATGCCCTGCCCTCGGCGACGGCGCCAAAGCTGGCAGATAATGGGCTGATGGCGGCGCCCCGCAGCGCGACCGATGCGCGCGCGGCGTTTGATAGTTTGTTTAAGAAGTAGCACTCGAGCTGCGGTGGCTTCTGCAAAAATCAAGAAAAGGACATCCGGCAAGAAATCGGCTGGAGTGAAAGCGTCGGCTATGCCGCGGCAGGGCACGATCCCCTGCTTGATACTGCTCGGCATCATACTGGCGGTTATCGCCTTCTTCTTTTTCGCGGGATTTCATATTACGGGATAATCCGGAGTTAGAAACAATGAGCGCGATTCTGGCGGAATCTCTGTATCGTGTGGAGCGGATCGATGGGCGTGAGGTCGAAAAACCAATGCCGAAAAAACTGCACGCAATTATTCAGGCTTACCTCATCGCGGCGTTGTCGGCAAATCTACTGAAGCGCAAATACCAGGTCCTCTCCGAGCTGAATGTCTTGTGCGGCGCGGAGCACCGCGACCGCGTTATTCCGGATGTCACTGTGGCGCTCCGCACGGCTGAATATCGGGAGGGCGATCTGTTCGACCCTGCCCTTTTTTGTGTGGAGATTCTATCGCCGGGGCAATCGTTCTCGAGTCTGCTGGACAAAGCGGAACGGCTTCTGCAGGGCGGAACACCTGTGTGCTGGATTATCTGGCCCGAACGCCGCCAGGCCTGGGTATATCGCAAGGACGATTTGCACGAAGCGGCGGCGGCGTTGAAGCCTGAGTTGCCGGATGGCGATTCGGTCGAGATCGCCACCGCTGAGATGTGGGCGGAGCTCGAATAGTCCTTTGCCCGCTAGCCAAAGAACGGACGGAAGACTCGCCGGCCAGCTACGCGCGACGCGCATCACGCCGGATTATCTGATGACCGCGGAAGGCTCGGTGCTGATCGAAGCGGGCAATACCCGAGTTCTCTGCGCCGCGACGGTGGAAGACTCGGTTCCGGGATTCCTGCGAGGAACCGGAAAAGGATGGGTGACGGCGGAGTATGCGATGCTGCCGCGCGCAACCGTGACCCGCACGCCGCGGGAAATCACCAAGGGCCGCGCTTCGGGGCGAACCCACGAAATTCAGCGGCTGATTGGCCGCTCGTTGCGGGCCGTTGTGGATTTGTCGGCGCTCGGCGAGCGCAGCGTGATTGTCGATTGCGATGTGCTTCAGGCGGACGGCGGAACACGCACGGCCGCGATCACTGGAGCGTACGTCGCTCTCGCGATGGCGCTCGGGACGCTCGTAAAGTTCAAGGTGATTGCGAAATCGCCGCTGCTCGATTCAGTAGCGGCAACCAGCGTGGGCATCGTGAACGGCACGGCAATGCTCGATTTGGCGTACGAAGAAGATTCTCGCGCGGAAGTGGACATGAACGTCGTGATGACCGGCTCCGGCCGCTTTGTCGAACTGCAAGCGACAGCCGAGCGGACGCCGTTCGAAGATTCGCATTTAGAACGGCTGATTCAATTAGCGCGCGCCGGAATCGGGGAGCTTGGAAAAATTCAAGCAGCAGCCCTCGCGCAACGCGCATGATTGTGTATGCCTGCTCCAGCAATCAGGCGAAGCTGCGAGAGCTCGTATCGGCCGCACGCCAGGCCAATGTGCAGGGCGTTTCGATTGAAGCGCTGCCGGGACTGAAGCAAATTCCGCCACCAGAGGAAACCGGCACGAGCTTTGAAGAAAACGCCACGGCAAAGGCGCTCTATTACTCGGCATTTACCAAAGCAGCGGTGCTGGCCGATGATTCGGGTCTGGCGGTGCATGCGCTGCATGGAGCGCCCGGGGTGTGGTCGGCGCGCTATGCCGGACCGGCAGCGAGCGATGCGGAAAACAACAATCTCCTCTTGCAGAATTTAGGGGCCAGCACCCATCGGGAAGCGCGCTTCGTCTGTGTGGTGGCGCTGGCGCAAAGCGGGCGTCTCGTCGAGACCGCGCGTGGGACGGTGGAAGGCAAGATTCTCGAGGCACCGTGCGGAACGGGCGGATTTGGTTACGATCCGCTGTTTTTCTATCCCCCGCACGGACGTTCGTTCGCCGAATTGACAGCGGAAGAAAAATTCGCGGTCAGCCACCGCGGAAATGCACTGCGAGCCTTATTCGCCGGAATGAAAGACTGCGGCATGCGTTGGACCAGGTTCACGCCGCAGCGCTGAATTCGATACCTTTCTTCTCGCGCCCGAGCGCTGCAATTACTGCCGTGGCGGCGAACACCGTCGCGGCCGTCAACACCATCGCGGTCGCGTAGCTCATGCGGTGTGCGAACACCGTTTCCAAAGCGCCCACCCACCCTGCCAGCAATACTCCGCACTGATACGAAAATCCAGGCAGGAAGCCGCGCACATGGTTGGGAGAGAGTTCGCTCAGATGCGCTGGAATCACGCCCCATGCGCCTTGCACGCAGAACTGCAGCAGAAATGCGCCCAGGACAAGCAGCGAGACTCGCGGCGCATACGCCCATAAGGGAGTCAAAAGAATGCCGGCGCCGAGCGACAAGACAATCGCCCGCCTGCGCCCGATTCGATCCGAAAGCAAGCCGACGAGCACGCCGCCGGTAAGTGCTCCGAGCATCGATATCGCCGAGATGATAGCGCTCCGGTCGCCGGTGAAATGCCAATAGCGCTGCAGGAAAGTAGGATACATATCTTGCGTGCCGTGCGAGCAAAGATTCATGCCGGTCATCAGAACAGTGAGATAGAGAAAGAGCTTCCAATGCCGCAGGATGCTGCTGCCAAGCTCCGACCAGTTTTCGCGCTTCGATTGCCGCCACACCTCCGACTCTTTCACGCGGTAGCGAACCAGCAGCGCCAAGAGCGCAGGCACGCCGCCCAGAAAGAACAGCGGACGCCAGCCCCAACGGTCCAGAAGAGAAAACCGGCAGAGAGCGGCGAGCAAATAGCCCAACGCATAGCCTTGCTGCAATAAGCCGGAGAGCACGCCGCGCCACTTCAGCGGAACCTTTTCCATCGCGAGCGAAGCGCCGACGCCCCACTCGCCGCCCATGCCGATGCCGAACAACGCGCGGAGCACCAGAAACGTCGTGAAATTGGGAGCGAAGCCGGTCGCCACTTCAATTACGGAATAGAAAACCAGATCGAGCATCAGCGGCAAGCGGCGGCCATAGCGGTCCGCGATCAAGCCGAAGAGAAACGCCCCCACAGGCCTAAACGCGAGCGTAAGCCCAATGGAGAGAGCCACGGCCGTATCGTTCTGATGGAACTCATTCCGGATGGGGATGAGACAAAACGCCACCAGGAAGAAATCGAACGCGTCGAGCGTCCAGCCGAGAAAGCTCGCCGCCAGCGCTGCCCATTGATCTTGCGGAGCTGCAACAGCCGTCGCGCCATTCACGGCTTTGCGCTTCCGCTGGCCGCTGCATTCGGCTCCCAGAGCGTCTCCGTTTTGCCGAGCGCGCGGTTCACCCAACGGCTCCAAACGAACAGCGCGTCGCTCAGCCGGTTGAGGTAATGCAGCGCTTCAGCAGGCACGCTCTGCTCGCGCGCCAATCGAACCAGCAGCCGTTCCGCCCGGCGGCAAACCGTGCGGCAAATGTGCAGTTCCGCATCCAGGCGGCTCCCGCCCGGCAGCACGAAAGAGCGAAGCGGCGGCAGATCTCCATTAGCGGCATCGATCTCCCGTTCGAGCTGCTCCACTTCCGCGCCCGTCACACGCGGCTGTTTGGGATGAACGTCTTCGGGCAGAGTCGCGAGAATCGATCCGAGATTGAATAGCTCATGCTGTACGCGTTTCAGCGTGGTTGCCAGGCTTAGCAGTGGCGTTGCGCGGACGGACAGTTCCTCGGCGGTTGCGCGCGCCGCGCCGATACAGGCATTCAGCTCGTCCACGGTGCCGTAGCAATCGATACGCAGATCGTCTTTGGAAATGCGCTGGCCGCCGGCCAGGTGGGTTTCTCCAGCGTCGCCGGTGCGCGTGTAAATGCGGTTCAACGCGATTCGAGGTTCATTGAAAGTTTGGTCGCTCACGGGTATCTCTTAAATGAGTGTAGGCCCGCGTTTTATAATTTGGACAGTGTAAGTATGAGCGTTCCAATCCGTGTCCTTGTTGCCAAGCCAGGCCTCGATGGACACGACCGCGGCGCAAAGGTGATCGCACGAGCGCTTCGCGACGCTGGAATGGAAGTGATCTACACGGGTCTCCGGCAGACCCCGGAGATGATCGTTAATGCAGCTCTGCAGGAAGACGTCCAGGTGATTGGATTGTCGATTTTGTCGGGCGCGCACAACGTGATTGTGCCGCGCGTGATGGAGCTGCTGCGCGAAAAGGAGATGACGGATGTTCTCGTCGTCGTGGGTGGCATCATCCCCGATGAAGACGCGGCGGAGCTTAAGAGGCTCGGAGTGGCTGAAGTGTTTCAGCCTGGCGCTTCGCTCGAGAAGATCGTCCACTTCATTCGCGAATCGGTGAAACAGATAGCCTGAGCGTTTAGGCTCGGCAAAAACCCCGTGGCGCTCCATTTCAAATTCGAAGGGATCCGCGGGAAGAAAAGGAATGGAATGCAAGATAGATTGAACATTGCCGTATTCGTCGATTACGACAACATAGAGATTGGCGTAAAATCGACCCTACGGCGTGAATTCGACGTGTCGCTGGCGCTCGGCGCATTCAAAGAGCGCGGCGACGTTGTCGCTAAATTCGCTTACGCGAATTGGGGCCGGCAGGAAGGCGCGACGCGCCAGATGGCGGAAAATGCGGTGCAAATGGTACAGCGCATCCCGTCCCCGCGCGGCGATAAGAATGGAGCCGATATTAATCTGGCGCTGGACGCGCTGGAGATGGCCTTTACGCACGCGCACGTGAACGCGTTTGCGATCGTCAGCGGCGATAGCGATTTCATCCCGTTGGTGAACAAGCTAAAGGAATACGGCAAGACCGTGTTCGTGTTGGGCGGGAAGGCCTTCACCAGCACGATTCTTCAGCAGAATTGCCACGAATTCGTGAGCTATGAATCGCTGTTGGAAGACGGCGAGCGCATCGTGCCGCAGCCCATGCCCGAACGGCGCGACCGGCCGGAACGGACCGAGCGCGGCGAACGTCCGGAGCGCAAAGATCGAAAGGATCGCGGCCAGCGTCCTGCGCCGCTCGATCTTGGGCAAGCCATGCCGCTGGTCGAACGCGCACTGCAAGTGCTGGAGCGCCGCGCCGTACAGCCACAGCTCGGACTTTTGAAGAGCACCATGCTGCAACTCGACCCCGCCTTCAGCGAGCGCGCGTATGGAGCCGGAAGCTTTTCCGATTTCGTCGAAAAGCTGAAGAAGGCGGAATTCGTCAACGTGAGCGGCTCCGGCGGCCGCTATATTATCGAGCGGCGCGGCGGTCATATGCCGGAAAAAGCGGCTCCGAAGCCGGAAGAGGCATTGCCGATTTTGCGCGACATGCTGGAGACGCATCGCATGGAGCTCGAAGAAGGCGCGGGTGTCGAAGAATTGGAGCAGTGGATGCAGACCGAGCATCCGGAATTCAATCTGTCGAAATACGGATTCCAGCAATTTTCGGAATTTCTGAATTACGCACAAGACAAGACCGTGGTGCGCACCGAACCCGACGAAGAGCGCGGCTTGATTGTGCATTTGGGCGCGGAATTTTATCCGCCCGCGCTGCCGCAGGTCGAGCCCGAACAGATCCCCGAAGAAGAAGAGGATGAGCCGCAACCCATAGTGGAAGGACAGCCCACGATTTTCGAGCCCAACCCGCCTCCGCCGAAGCCAAAGAAAGCGCCAGCGCGCAAACGAGCGCCATCGGGCGCGATGGGACGGCGGCCGCGCAAAAGAAAGCCCGAATAACCGGCCGCCTTACTTCCGGCCCTGGCGCTTCTGCGCCACCACTAGACCGCGCGGGGTCGAAATTAGAACGACCGAGATCAGCCCTTCGGCTTCCATCTGAAGAGCGGCCTCGCGCACCACTTGGAAGCGCGATCCCGCATCGTGCATCAGGATGAGGCCGAACGGGTTCACCTGCCCAATGAATTGGCGCACCTCCGCGCCTCGTATCGTCAGTTCGCTGTCACAGTAGAGCAGATCGATCTCTTCATGAATCTGCAGATCCAGACTCGAGCCCAAGCGGCAATCGATAAGTGAGCCCAGCCCCTCGGCGCGGAATCGTTCGCAGGCATTTTCGTGCACAATGGGATCCATCTCGCAAGTAATCAGGCGGCCACGCCCGTTTTCCTGCATGGCGCGCGCAATATAAGTGGAGCTGATTCCGGAGAACGTGCCGGTCTCGACCGCCAACCGCGGCTTCAACGCGCTCACTAAGGCGTAGAGCAGATCGAGAACTTCCTTTTCAGCAGTCATAGGATCGAACATCGACCACAAGCGCGGTTCCGGGCACTCCTCGGACGCTTCGGTGTATTCGGGTTGCAAGCGGTCGCCTTCGACAGCCATCTTTTGCAAAACGCGGCGTTCTTCGGTTGTCCCGAAATAGCTCCTCAGCCGCAAACCCGCGATGGCAATGCCCGCCGCGAACGAGGCGAAATTCACGGCATCTATCCGATGGAGGCCAAAGCACCACGGGACCACGCCAGCGATCAGCAATGTTTGGCCGAAAACGAGTCCGCCAGGGCGCTGCAGGACGCGCGCACGATCGAGCTCATGGACAATGTGAAGGCACGCGGCGAGTGTCACCAGCGAGGCCAGCAACGTGAGCCCCGCGGGTTCCGTCTCCAGGCGCAGGACGATGCGGGCGAGCGAAAAGATGGCCGCCGCAATCAGGCTGGCTGCGGCAAGCGTGTCGAGCGTACTCCACAGCTGCCGGGCAATTCGCTGGCTGCGCCAGATGGAAGCGACCAGCAGATACGCCAGGAACGCCAGCGCTATCCAGGTGAGCGTAATGGCGGCTGCAAACGCGCGATAGCCCGGCATTACCGCCGTGCCGGCAACCAAAACGATTCCAGCAAGCGTCATCCGTTCGGCTCTGCCGCGCAAAATCGTGCTTTTCAGATACAAGAAGAGCGCGATCGCTACAGCCGAACACAATGAGATGAGATAACGTTCCTCCGTCAACACAATCAATGAGCTTACATTAGCGCCGGAAATTTCATCTATACCGCGTATGCAAAATATTGTCCTTTCCGCGGCCGTCTGCATTCTCTCGATGCCGCTCGCCGCGGCGACTGCGGTAACGGCCATAAAAGTCGATCAAGTGGGATATCTGCCGAATGCTCCGAAAATCGCGATGGTCGTGCAGCAGGGCGCCAAGACGTTCGTCGTCCGCCGCGCTCACGATGACTCCATTGCATTGCACGGCAAGTTGCAAGCGCCGGTATTCGACGCCGATTCGGGAGACAACGTGCAGGCTGCCGATTTTTCGAAGCTGCGCGAGACCGGCAAATTTTATCTGGACGTGCCGGGCGTAGGCCGAAGCTGGGATTTTTCGATTGGGCCGGATGTGTTCGAGCGTGCCTATTATCTGGCGATGCGCTCGTATTATGGGCAGCGCTGCGGTACCGCGGTCGATCTTGGCCCGGAGTTCCCCGGCTACAAGCATGCGGCCTGTCATCTCGACGGCGCGTATCACGCTTCGTCGGGAAAAGAAGGCCCGCACGTCTCCACGCACGGATGGCACGACGCCGGCGATTATGGCCGCTACGTGGTGAACTCCGGCATCAGCACCGGAACTTTGCTCTGGGCCTGGGAGCTATACGGCGACCGCCTGAAAAACAACAGCCTGCATCTGCCGGAATCGGGTAACGGAGTGCCGGATATTCTGAACGAGATCCGCTGGAATCTGGATTGGATGCTGACCATGCAGGATAGCGATGGGGGAGTGTGGCACAAGCAAACCAGCACCCATTTCTGCCCGTTCATCATGCCGGAAGTCGACAAGCTGGTGAGCTACGTGATCGGTACGGGAGCAGCGCCGTTTAAGAGTTCCTGCGCGACTGCGGATTTCGCGGCGGTGATGGCGATTGCAGCGCGCGCTTACAAGCCCTTCGATTCCGCCTACGCGGCCCGCTGTCTGCGTGCTGCGGAGAGCGCCTGGAAGTGGGTCGACGCCCACCCCGATGTCTTGTTTCAAAATCCGCCGGGCGTCAGCACCGGAGCATACGGAGATTCGAATTGCGCCGACGAGCGACTGTGGGCCGCCGCCGAACTGCTGCGCTCGACGGGCCATGAGTTATATTCGCGCTATTTCCTCGCGCACTACCGCGAATATCTCGATAGCATCGGAGCGAACAGCCCGCCATCCTGGTCCATGGTCGCGCCGCTGGCGCTTTGGAGTTATGTGCTCGGCAACGGTACGGATCGCGAAGCGGTAAATGCCATTCGCCAGCGCTCGCGCGATGCCGCCGATCAAATTACGGAGCGCACCGCACATCACGGTTATCGCATCTCACTCACAACGCACGATTACATCTGGGGATCGAATGGTGTAGCCGCCAACTACAGCATGCAATTGCTGATCGCAAATCATTTTCATTCGAATCCTAAATATGTGGAAGCCGCGCTCGACAATCTGCACTATGTGCTCGGCAGAAACACCTTTTCGCTTTCCTGGGTGACGCAAGTAGGAGAGCACGCGCTTTTGCACCCGCACCACCGGCCCAGCGCCGCCGATGGATTGGATCTGCCGTGGCCGGGTCTGCTGGCAGGCGGCCCGAATCCAGGACGCCAGGATAACGTAATGAAGAAGCTGCTGCCGCCCGGCGTATTGCCAGCCAAAGCCTACGTGGACGTGACCGGCGCCTATGCCTGCAACGAAGTAGCAATCAACTGGAACGCGCCGCTGGTGTTTGTTTTAGCGGCGATGTTACGGCACTGATTCCTTAACCTTGAATACCTGATCGCTGTCTATGTTGTGAAAAGTTTGAACCGTGCCCGAAGGCCAGTGGATCTCAATCGATTCCGCCCGCCTATCGGGCCCCAGCCCAAAATGCACCGGCCCCAGGCTGGAGGAAGCGTAACCCACGCTTTCCGTCATGTGGTTGTATTGCGTGCCGCTTTTCGTAACCAGCTTGATACGCGCACCAATCCCGTCTCGATTGCTCTTCGTCCCTTCGAGCGCGATGTCGAGCCAGTGCCCGCTTGCCGGGCTGCGATTCATCCAGACTTCGGCTGGTCTCGATAAAGCTGTAGCGACAACATCGACTCGTCCATCGCCATCGAGATCGCCAAACGCGCAGCCGCGATGCCGCGCCGCTGGGCTGGCATTCAATCCCGCTTCTTCGGTGAGGGCCTGCCATTTGCCACTCGCGCCCATGTTGCGAAAAACCGTGTTGTATTCATTCACTTCGTGGCCGCCTAGCGAATGGGATTGGACGTACCCGCGCGTTACGAAAAGATCCTTCCAGCCATCGTTATCGAAATCGTAAAGCGCCGCTCCAAAGCCTGACATATGAAAGCTCTCAGCTCGCATTCCGCTTTCGGCGGTTACCTCGCGAAAATCGCCCTTCGCGGTGTTCTGAAATAACGGAAAAGTTTGATTCGCCAGCGCGACGAAGGCGAGGTCCGGATATCCATCGTTGTTGAAATCCCTAAAATCCACGCCCATTCCCGAGATAAAGCTTCCATCCTCGGTCAATGCGACGCCGGCCGGAAATGCGACTTCTTCAAACTTTCCGCCCACGTTGTGGAACAGGAAGTTATAGTAGGCATCGTTAGTGACGAATAAGTCCGGCTTGCCATCCAGATCGTAGTCGGCCAAAGCCGCGCCCATGCCTTTGCCGATCTTGCCGCGAATGCCCCATTGCTGGGAAACATCCTCAAACTTGCCGTTGCCCTTGTTCAAGAAACAGTTGATCGGGAACACCTTTGTAATAGCGCGGGTGGCAATAATCCGCCATGCCTTTGTAGGAACACAACGGCTGCGTTGTGTACTTCCACTGCAGGTAATTGACAACGAATAGATCGAGCAGGCCATCGTTGTTCACATCCACCCAAACAGCGGTAATCGACCAAAGCGGTCCGTACTGCGGGTCGTTGGAACGGTCCAGCCCCGCCTTGGCGGTTACGTCGGTAAACGTCCCGTTCCCGTTGTTGTGATAAAGCGTGTTGTGATACACGCCGGCCACGAAGATATCGGGATAACCGTCATTATCGTAATCGCCGACGGCAACACCCGTATCGTAGCCGCTGCCCGCCAGGCCCGCCTCGTCTGTGACGTCGGTGAATTTTCCGTTTCCGTCATTTCGAAACAGCCGGTTGCGGTACTTCGGCGAGTTTTTTTTCAGCGTCTCAACGTCGGCTCCGTTGGTGAAGAAGATGTCGGGACGGCCATCCCGGTTGTAATCGAAGACAGCCACTCCGCCCGGCATCGTCTCCGGCACATTGTATCCGCTGGTTTGATCGTTTTCGAGCTGGAACGGAATCGGCTTCAACTCAAATCGGATTGCAGATGGAGGCGTTTGCGATGAGTACAGAATGAGACCGGCGGAGCCGAGAAAAAGACTTACAGCTACACAGCGGAGTAACGACATTCGGCTCAAAATAACGATAGCAACCGCAAAAAAAGGAGCAGCCGAAGCCGCCCCTTTTTCTCACGAATGGAAATGCGATTTGCCCTTTTTAGAAGTAGTACTTTATAGCGAACTCCACCAGCCGGTCGCCGACTGTATGCGCAGGGAAGCCGGTGGTTGACCCGTTCTGGTTGGTCTGCGTAAGGACGTTGTTGGCGCCGGAGAATTGCAGCGTCATGTCACCGTTACCGCCAGCACCGAACTGCGGGTTGGGCCGGTTCAGGAAATTGAAGGCAGAAAATCGGATCTGCAATTTCTGGTTCTCGGTGACTTTGAAGTTCTTCATGAGAGTCAGATCGGCATCGAAGAATGCCGGCCCGTGAATATTCGGCCAAACGAGAGTCCCGTTTGAGCCTAATGCCGGAGGAGCGAAGCAGCTCGGATTGAAGTATTGACCGGACTTCAGATTGGCCGTCGGATTACAGACGAGCTGCGGCACCAGCGCCAGATACGTGGCATTCGAACCAAGCGAAGTTTGCGGACTGAGCCCAACGGAATTTCCGGCCACCGGCAGCGTGTTGCCGTCGATATTAATAGTGCCGCCGCTGACAGGAATGTTTCCATAGCTGGCAAACATCGTGCCATTCGTGTTGGGCTGAATGGGCGCACCAGTCTGGAAGTTCGTCGTTCCGGAGAGCTGCCATCCATTCACGACCCCGGCTAGGAAACCATGGACCGGGCTCGGCATGCTCCAGACAAACCCGCTATTGAGAATGTGCGTGTGATTGTAACCGAGGACGCCGTAATTATCTACAGATATTGAATGGATTTACGGTATTACCGGCAGAAGGTCCATTGCCGCTGTAGTTATCGCGGATGCCCATGACCTTTTCGAAGGTGTAATTGACCAGCAAGGTCAAGGGACCGGCATTCTTCTGCAAGCTGGCCTGAAGCGAATTGAAATTCGCGTAACTTCCGTGCGTGAAGACATTGATGTCCCCATATTGCTGAATCGGACGGTAATCGCCGGTGTTGGGGATGTTATCAATGGGATTCAGCACATGCGTTATCGGATCGGGCTTGAAAAACGCTCCCAACGGCTGAGGGTTAAGGTTGTCGAAAGCGCCACCGGCGAGAAGCAGTCACGGCTCCGGTTTCCAACGTAAGAGATTTCCGCCAAAGTCTGCCAGGGGAGTTGGCGGTCAATAGAGAAGTTGTAATTTTCCGTGTAAGGGGTTTTTCCGTCGCCAGCTTGCAGAGGGGCTATGCTGCAGCCCGTGCCGCAAGCCAGATTTCCTGCGGTCGTTGGGGCCGGCAGTGTCTGAATTTGCGCCAGCGATGTTAAGCCGCCAGGGCTCGCATAGTTGATCGCGCCTTCCGGCAATTCGGAAGGTCCGCTGACATTAGACGCAATCTGGTATCGGAACACGGCAAAGCCGCCTCGAACAACAGTCTTGCCGTCGCCGAAGACATCGTAAGCGATACCGATGCGCGGCTCATAGTAGAAGAGTGGTGATTTGAACCCCGAATTGGGAATCTTGGAATCGATCGAATGCCAGAGCAATCCGGCATTCACCGCGTTTGGATTCGACTCGTATGCCCCCAGATCGAACACCGCTGCGCCTTGCGTCGTCGCAGGATACCACTGGCCCATATGATCGAAACGGATCCCGTAATTCACGGTGAGGCGCTTGGCAATCTTCCACGAATCCTGTCCGTAGAACGAGTATTGGTGATACTGCAGGTTATCGACCGGAATGATGTTCGCCTGGTTATAGCCAGAGGCTCGGCCGAGCAGGAAATCCGCATAAACGTTGCCGGTGGTCGTGCTGCCATAGGTCTCAAAATCGTAAGTGCCGTTTAATTGGCCGCCACTCGATTGCAGGTTGCCATTCATGTCCCAGTAAAAACCGAATTTCATGGTGTGCGTTCCGGCAACTTTGCTGAGATTGTCGTAAATAGCCGGATCCGACGCGGTTTTCCCGAACTCCCCGCCCTTGTAGGTACCGCCGAAAACAGCCTGCTGGACCCATCCGGCCATCATTTGGTTCCCGCTCCAGCTCATGACGTTCGGAATCTGGATCTCCTTCACCCCGAATAGACCTGTTGACTGAAAGCCGATGGTAGAAGGATTGATCGCGGAGGGGTTCTGGGCACGATCGGGATTGGTATAGCGGGCGTAAGTGAACACGGTCTCGTTGGTCAACGTCGGGCTGAAAACGTGGGTCACATTGGCCATGGTGACGTTGGCGGTTGTGGGAGCGACCAGCGGAGAAGCATAAGGCACAGAGAAGGCCGGCGCCCACCAGACCTGAACCGGATGAAGATCGGTTTCATCCTGGCGATTGTAAGAAACCGTCAGCTTGGTGTTCTGGCTGATGTTGTAGTCGACTTTCTCCATCAATTCCCAGCGATTCTGCGGGCTCTGATCCAGGTACTGAAAGTTGTAACCGCTGTGCGTTGCCGGATCGATGTTGGGTTGAGGATACAACTTCAGCAGTGCCAGAGAATTCGGATCCATCAAAGAGGCGGGAATCTGCCCGTTGTTCAGGGTTAGATTGCCGCAGCCTCCCGCACGCGACAGACCTTGAGCATTGTTCGCCGCCGGGCAGGGCACTTGGTCGATGGCGGAGTGATTGCCGGGTAGAGCGGCCAGGGTCGAAAGATACTGTTGCGAGAAATTTCCGTTCCGCATATCGGTAGTCGGAACGAAGGTCTGCCAGAGCGAGCCCGCGGGCTGCTGCCGCATGTATTCATAGCCAACCCAGAAAAACAGTTTGTCGCGATTCCGGTTGAAATGGGTAAACGGCAGAAGCACCGGCCCGCCGATGTTGCCGCCCGGATAGTACTCGTAGGCATCCGGCTTCGTTTGCCCCTGACTCCTCTGAAATGAGTCTTCGGAGTTGAAAATGTTGTTCCTGGCGTACATATAGCCCTCGCCGTGGAATTGCGCGCCGCCGCTCTTGCCGTAGGCCTGGAACACGACCGGGCCCTTTGCGTAAGCGGCATCGTAGCCCGACATCAGCACCTTGATTTCGGAGGTCATGTCCTGGTTGATATCGGCGATCTGGGTCCCCTGGTTGCCTGGGTCCAGCAGATTTGCGCCATCAAACATGTACGCGATAGCGCCATTGGGTTGCGTTCCGTTGGCCGAATACGCTCCGATGGGGCCGGTGTTGGTTCCCACCGTCCGATCGCTGAAACTGGAACCCTGCGTGAGTCCGTTGGCAAACGCCATGCCGGGCATGATTCGGAACAATTCACCGGCATCGCGCCCCTGCAGCGGCAGGTCATTCACCATTTGCGTGTTCAGCGTAGTCGCAACCTCGCCGGTATCTACCGGAGCGACAGCCACCGCGCCGGCTACAACTTCTACCTGCTGGGTAGCCTGGCCAATCTGCAGCGCGATATTCGGCAGACTACGGTTATCGCCCTGATTTAAAGTGATTCCGTTCTGTTGCCAGCTCCGGAACCCTTTGGCCGACACCGTCAAAGAATAGGTCCCCGGCGGTAGCGCGGAAAAGGTGAAGTAACCGTCGCTATTCGAAACAGTCTGGCGGAGATCGCCGCTGGCTTGGTTCTTGATCACTACTTCGGCAGCCGGGATAACAGCGCCGCTCTGGTCATAGGTCGTGCCATGTAGCGCGGCCGTCAATTGCTGGCCATAGCCAACGCCGCTCGAAACAAAAAAAGCTGCCATAAGCAGCCCAAGCAAACTTGCGTATTGTGCTAACGGACGCAGGCTCCGAAAACGAGCTGCGCGGCTCGATGATCCAGACATCAGATGGTCCCCCCAGAAAAGCTTCTAATTTGGCGCTGCGCGCCGGCGAGCTTAATTGTCCTGCCTAACGCTGTAACATACACGCAAAGCAGGCAAAAGCCCAACCGCTTAGGAAGAGAATAGGCGCTGTTGGTGAGCATGTCAACAATTTTCGGGTGTGTTCGCGGTGCTGTACGGAGTAGTGTACGGTAATTTGTTCCAGCTAGAGCGGAAGTTGCGGGCCGAATCGCGAGCCCCGTTCCACATTTTGGAAGCGCTCTCAGCTCGTGATTCTAGAAATGGAAAGGAGTGAACCGCCGCTACTTGAGGCGCCTACTGTGGTCCGCGTGCCTGTTGCTCGGCAGTTAGCCGGTCTACAATCTGGCGTTCTTTGGCGCCGTCGGCTGGCCGGTGTATTTTGTAATAGAGCGCGGCCAACTCGACATGCGCCTCCAGCCAGTTCGGGTACTGGCGAACAATGCTCTGCAGGCCGGCGGCAGCGGCATCGAACTGACCGGATGCACTCTCCACCAGAGCCATTTCGTACCGTGCCAGCATCGCCGATGGATTGATTTTGAGCGCATGTTCCAGGTAACCGCGGGCGGGCGCGAGATCGCGCCGCTTGTAAAGAATCGCGCCCAGATACAGGTTGGCCTCAAAGTCCTCGGGGTTGAGCTCCAGAGCCTTGCGGAACTCCGGTTCGGCGGCTGCCGCATCGCCTGCCTTGTCGCGCGCCATACCCGCCAGATCGTGGATGCCGGGGAGCTTGGGATTGAGCCGGAGAGCGGTATCCAGATCGGCTCGCGCGCGATCGAACTCGTTGACGTCTAGCCAGGTGCTGCCCGCCAGCAGATAGGCATCCGGGCTGTTGCCCTGTTTCGCCACGCGCTCGACCAACACCGCGCCGTCCCGCCGTTTTCCGCTCCGGATCAACGCGCTGCCGGCCACAAACGCCAAATCCAAATCGTCCGGGTGCGAAGCGGCCAGCGCTGCCGTCACCGGCACCGCCCGCTCTGGATGGCCCAGCCGCAAGTAGCAGTCGCCTAGCAGAGTGGCAATTCGCAGGTCATTGGCGTCCACTTTACGGAGTTCTTCAAACTGCGTGGCAGCATTCTGAAAATCGCTTTTCTTATAGAACGCCAGCCCCAGGTTCAACCGGATCGCATTGTTTGCGGGATCGAGGTGCAAGGCGGAACGGTATTCCTCGATCGCCTCCTGAAAGCGCCCAACATGGACCAGCGCCGCCCCCAGATTCGCCAGCCCATCGACTGAATCCGGCTGCAGTTTCAGAAGCTGCCGGTAATCGCGGATCGCAACGGTAAAATCTCCGCGTTGCTGCGCGTCCACGGCTTCGCGGAACAACCGTTCCGTTTCCGGTTCTTGGCACTGCACTACAGAGGTGAAGAGCGCCATACAAATCAGGAGTACTGGGAAACGCCGCAACACTGGTATAGAATTCAGTTTAAGTCTCGCAGTATGAAGTTCGCCTGGGTTGGTCTGGCTGTGTGCCTGTTTGCCTCAGCGCAGGACGGAGCCGATTTTACGGACCTGGCCCGTCGCGCGTCCACGGCGCTTCAGAGCGATCCGAAACAGGCTGTCGATTTGTACCGGCAAGCGATCGCGCTCAAACCCGCGTGGGCAGAGGGCTGGTTCTATCTGGGAACCGGTTTGTATGAAATGGGGCAGTATCCGGAGTCGCGCAAGGCGTTCCAGCAAGCGGCCGGACTGGCGCCGCAAAAAGGGGCGGTTTGGGCCTTTCTGGGGCTTTGCGACTATCAGTTGACCGATTACGATGGCGCGCTCTCCAGCATTCAGAAAGGCGAAGCGCTGGGACTTCCCGATAACCGGCAGTTTGTATCGACGGTGCACAATCGTGCCGCTCTCATTTACATGCGCGCCCGCGATTTCAGTGCGGCGATCGAGCAATTGAAACCGCTGGCGTTACTAGGCGACGATTCCGCCGCAACCATTCAAGCCTTTGGCGTCAGCGCGCTCGGCATGCCTTATCTGCCGCCGCAGATTCCCGCAGTCAAGCAGCCGGCCGTAGAACTCGCCGGGCGTGCCGAATGGGCCATGTCGGCGGCCCGCGATGGGGATGCGGTCGAACCGCTGCGGGAATTGGCGGCGCAATTTCCCAAAGAACCCGGCGTTCACTATTTGAACGGAATCTATCTGATGGCGCACGATCCGGCAGCCGCCCGCGCTGAATTTCAAAAGGAGCTACAGATCAGTCCTTCACACGTCGCGGCGCGTCTGCAAATCGCGATTCTGGATATTCGAGCCGGCGATTCCGCACCGGCGGCGGCGCTGTCTCTACAGGCCGTGCGCCTTCAACCGGAGAACCCGCTCGCGCGCGCCGTGCTGGGCCGCGCTTACATGCAGCAGAACGAATTTGCGAAAGCGCTTCCGGAACTTCTCAGCGCGGCGAAGCTCGCGCCTACGAATCCGCAACTCCATTTATATCTGCAACAGGTTTACCGGCGGCTGGGCAGAACCGCCGAAGCGCAAAAAGAGCTGGCGGAATTCGTACGGCTACATTCGGAGCACGATTCTTCCGGACTGCCGGAGATCGGGGATGCCTCCAGCGGGAAAAAATGAAGCTGTTTCTATCCTTCCTATTGCTGCTGTGCGCCAACGTTCCGGCGGCGGATACTTTCGAAGACCTTTCCGCTCGGGCTACGGCTGCGCGCCAGGCTAACGACGTTCCGCAAGCGCTCGAGTTATATCGGAAGGCGCTGGACTTGAACCCGCGCTGGCAGGAAGGCTGGTGGTTTGCCGGAACTCTTCTATATGACAGCGACCAGTACGCGGCCGGCCGCCAAGCCTTCCAGCACTTTGTCGACCTCAACGCCCAAGCCGCTCCAGGATGGGCATTCCTTGGGTTGTGCGAGTTTGAAACCGGCGATTACTCGAAATCGCTCAGCGATATCCAACACGGCCTTTCGCTGGGAGCGAGCAAGGAGCCGCAGCTTGGGCCGGTTTTGCTGTATCACGAAGCTCTGCTGCTCACCCGCACGGGCGAATTCGACAAAGCACTTCAGAAATATGCCGAGCTCCTGCACGGCGACACACGAAGCGGCACATTGAATGACGCGTTGCTGACCAGTATCGGCCTCGCGGCGTTGCGCGCTCCGTTACTGCCGAAAGAGGTCCCGCCCAGCCAGCAGGATCTTTACTTGTTGGGAGGAAAAACAGCTTCCTTCGTTCTGACGGGAGATTATTCTCATGGCGAATCGGCGTTTGGCGAACTGCTCGAGCGTTATCCAAACGCTCCGAACGTGCATTACATGCATGGTGTTTATTTGCTCGCGAGGGATCCCGACGCCGCTTTCGATGAGTTCCGGCGCGAGTTGGAGATCTCGCCTTCAAATACCGCCGCCGCCGCAATGTTGGCCTGGGGCTTGCTAACCCGTGGCGATCCCAAAGAGGCCCTGACTTATGCGAAAAAGGCCGCCGACGAGACGCCGAAAGCTGCCTTTGCGCAGTATCTCTTTGGCCGGGCGCTAGTCGAAACCGGAGAGATCCGACGGGGGCTGCCGTATTTGCAAGAGGCCGAGAAGGCGGACGGAAACAATATGGACACGCACGTGGTGCTGGCGGCCGCGTACTCCAGGCTCGGCCAGCCGCGGGAAGCAAGGCGCGAACGCCAGATTGCTTTGCAGATGACAAAGGAGAACGGGCCGGTTGCGCAGCCATAACGCATTCGGGACCGCTGTTTTTTTCTGCGCGGGGGCAATACTTGCCGGCCAGCCCGCGTCCAAGACTTGGACTTGCGCCACCTGCCATACCCGGCAAGCCGCCACGCAACCCCTCACCTCCATGGCGCACGCGCTGCAGCCCGCTGCGAGTAATCCGCTTTTCAAAACACACCCAAAGATCAGCGTGCAAAAGGGAACGTACACCTATATCGTCGAAACACGCGGCAACGAAACTACTTACTCAGTTAGCGATGGCGCCGATACCATTTCTGTTCCCGTGCGCTGGATCTTCGGCGCGGGCACGCAGACGTTTGTGCTGGAGCGGAACGGCAATTTCTATGAAAGCCTGGTGAGCTACTGGAAGAACATCGACGGCCTCGACACCACAGTTGGCGATCAAGGCATTCAGCCGAAAACGCTTCTGGAGGCTTTCGGACGCCCGCTTGCCACCTCTGAACTTACTCTTTGCTTCGGCTGCCACTCTACCGGATCGGTGACGCAACATCGATTACACCTGGAGACGGTTACCCCCGGCATTACCTGCCTGCACTGCCACGCTGGAGCGGAAAATCATCTGCAGGCGGCATCGCGCGGCAAGCTCGCTTCCCTTCCCCCGAAGCTGAAACAGCTTTCTCCGGAAGCGATATCGACGTTTTGCGGCCAATGCCATCGAACCTGGGAAACCGTGGTGCGGAACCATTGGATGGGACAGATGAACGTTCGCTTCCAGCCGTATCGCCTCGAGAACAGCCAATGCTTCGACGGCAGTGATTCGCGCATCAGTTGCCTGGCGTGCCACGATCCGCACCAGGAGGTCGTGCGCGACGACAAGACATACGATCCGAAATGCCTGGCCTGCCACAGCACCGGCGCGAAGCTTAGCCTCGGCATGATTTCAGCTCATCCCAACGCCGTCGCCATGAAAACCTGTCCGGTTTCCAAAAGCGATTGCGTGAGCTGCCACATGCCCAAAGTTACGCTTCCCGGCGGTCATATGCTTTTCACCGATCACGACATTCGAATCGTCCGTGCCAGTGAAAGCTATCCGAATTAGTTTCGTGCTGCTTGCGGCGGCCGTCTGGCCCGGCCTCGCAGCGGGTTAGTCGAGTGTCGTCTGCGCCAACTGCCATCCCAACGCGACCGCCCTATATTTGCGGACGCCGATGGGACAATCGCTGATCGCGCCCGCGCCTTTGCCGCCCGGCAGAATCATCATGCGTTGTCCGGCAGCGTAATCACCATTGAAGAACGCAATGGCCGGATGATTCACACGCTCTCCGAGCGGGGACTGACTGCGGAATATCCGGTTCGCTACCAGATAGGTTCGAATTTCATGGGCCGCACTTATATCGTGCAGATCGGCGATTACCTATTTGAATCTCCCGCGACCTGGTTCAACCGGTACGGTTGGGATCTTTCACCGGGGTACGCTTCCATGCCGCTTATCGCATTGTCGAACACGCCGCGCGCGATGAGGCGCATGCTTGTTTTGCCATACGGCCCGGTTTACCGTCCGGCCCACCGTAAATCTTGCGTTTGCAGCATGGTCGCGACCCTGTTCCGATGCCGCTATTCGTGCGGCAGTCACACCTGTAAACTCATTTCACCTGCGACATTCGCACTTACCTCCAATCCGGCCACGTTGGCGGCCCGGGCGCGGGACAGCGTGTGAGCCATGTCATCTCGACTTCGCCGGTGTACGTACTCGGCGCAAGGTCGCGAACCGTATAGAGTCCGCTGGCATCTGTAACGGCGTTGTACGCGTAATTCTTATTGACGTCCCTGATCGTGACTCTGGCGTTCGGCACAACTGCCCCGGCACGGATCTTTCACCGTGCCGGTAATCGATCCCGTATTCCGTTGACCCCACGCCGTGAAAGCTGCGCACGCGAGCAAAGACTAGACAATCCACACGCGCCGAATCTGTTGTCTCCTCAAGAAATGCCTCCCTCTTCGGTGTTGCGACCCTGAAACGAACTAGTTCAGAAGTTCTCCTCGAAAAAGGCCTTCTGGTCTACGGGTACTATTTCGGAATTGGCCGGCAGCAACAAGTCCTCTAGGGAATTTGAATCCACGTAACGTACGGGTACTTTACTGGCGTTAGCTGCTTTTGTTTCCATTGCAAACAACATCTTTCGCGCTCGTTTTATTCGGAGTAGAATGAATGGCAAAGTCTTCGCGCGTACTGTACAGTAATTTACCCGCCCAGCATGGAATCTGAACGCCATAACGGACCGCCTTTTGCTGCCGTCGCAAAACACGCGCTGCCAGCCAACGTTACGGAAAGCGATATCCAGGCGCAGCTTGAGCGCATAAGAGCCAGCCAACCGTTCCGGTCCAGCCGCCGCTGCGTGGTGTTTCTCGATTTCGTCGTGCACGCCGCGCTGGAAGGGCGGCTCGACTCCTTAAAGGAACGAACTATCGGAATCGAGGTTTTCAATCGGGATCCAAACTACGACACCAACCAGGATCCCGTAGTGCGTGGCACGGCCAGCGAGGTGCGCAAGCGGCTCGCGCAGTATTATCAAATGCCCGGACATGAGCGGGAGCTTCGCATTGAGCTTCCGTCGGGCTCGTATTTGCCGGATTTCCACGCACCGGCCGCCATCCCTGTCCCGAAGACCGCTGAAATTCCCGCGCCGGTCCGGACTCGAACACGCTGGATACCATACGCCGCTCTCGTTGTGCTCGCGGGAATAGCGGTAACCCTGTTCATGACCCGTCTTTCGCGCCGGCCGCAGACCGTGGTCGATCAATTGTGGGCGCCGGTTTTGCAGAGTTCGGGGCCGGTGCTGCTGTGCGTGGGTCAGCCCAAGGTTTACAATCTTCTCGGATCGCTTGGAGCCGAAATGAATCGGCTGATGCCCGCGCCTAGACATATACTTTCGGGTACCGCTGCGAACCAAAAATTCACTTTCACCGCGAATCAGGTGGTTCCCAATTGGGACCGCTATCTTACCCTCGGCGACGCTGAGTGCCTGTCCGATATCTCGGCGCTGCTCGCTCAGCGCGGACGCACGTACCATATCCGCGGAGGCGGTTCCACCAGCTTCGCCGATCTGCGCGAGGACCCCGCGGTGCTGATCGGCGCCTTCACCAACGATTGGACCATGCGCCTCACCGGCCAACTGCGCTTCACTTTCGAATTGAGCCCCGACGAAAACACCCATTACATACACGACCGCCTGCATCCCGCCAACCGCGCTTGGCAACTCTTCAACGTATGGCCGGACTGGAACATGCCCATCGACTACGCCATTGTTTCGCGGGTTCTCGATCCCACTACCGGCAAGATGGTGGTCACCGCCGCCGGTATCACGGAATATGGCACTGCCGCCGCCGGAGAATTTCTGACCAATCCCGAGTACCTCTCGCGGCTTATCCGGCGCGCGCCGCGCGATTGGCAGCACAAGAACATTCAAGTCGTGCTCGCAACCCACGTCATCGACGGCACCGCGGGTCCGCCGGAAATCTTGGCCACACAGTTCTGGTAAACCGCTACGATGGGGCTTGAAACCTGTCGTTCAACTCTCGCTCGATCTCATCGACTTACCGGAAGCGTTGCGCACCGCCGAAATCGCCATGCGCGCGGGCATCGATTGGCTGGAAGCCGGCACCCCGCTCATCCTCGCCGAAGGCATGCGCGGCGTGCAAGAACTGCGTGCGCATTACCCCGAAGTGCCGATCGTGGCCGACATCAAAGCGATGGATGGCGGCTGGCTCGAAGCCGAACTCATGGCCAAAGCCGGAGCGAGCATGGTCGTCGTAATGGGGCAGGCGCATACCGAAACTGTGGAATTGGTGGTCAAAGCCGGCCGCGACTTTGGCATAAAAGTCATGGGAGATAACATGGCCATGCCGGACCCCGTCGAAGGCGCGAAACAACTGGAAGAGCTTGGCTGCGATTTCGTCATTCATCACATCGGCTATGATTTCCGCACGCTGCGCCGCCAACGCGGACTCGATGCGCCCGGTCCGCTGCATCGCCTGCGCGAAGTGGTCCAGGCGGTTCGAGTTCCGGTTCAGGCCGTCGGAGGGCTGACGACAGAGCAGGCTATTCAGGCGCCCGAGTACGGCGCGCCGCTGGTAGTGATCGGAGCGCCGCTGGCCATTGACGCGCACTCGTTTCACACCGCCTCGGGCGATCTGGAAGCCGCGCTGCGCAATATCTGCCAAAGAGTTCATGCTTATGAAAACTGAAACGATGCCCGCGCTGGTTAATTACGCGCGCGAGCCTTATTCTGTGGATCTGCGCGACGTCCCCGTGCCGGAGATCGGCGATAGCGATGTTCTGCTGCGCGTCGGCGCCGTCAGCGTTTGTGGAAGCGATCTGCACCAGTGGAATGGATCGGCGAGTTGGAATGTCAATTACCCGTGCATTCTCGGCCATGAGTTCTCCGGCACTGTCGCCGAAACCGGCAAGCTGGTCGAGAATTTCAAACCAGGCGACAGAGTGGTCAGCGAAACCGCCGCCGTGATCGATCCATCCTCGCCTTTGAGCCGCAGCGGCCTGTACAACCTCGATCCCTCGCGCCGCGGATTCGGTTACGGCGTGGACGGCGCAATGACGCGTTTCGTGCGCGTACCGGAGCGATGTCTCCACCGCATCTCAAACGGCGTGAGTTTTGAGAAGGCCGCCCTGACCGAACCTTGCTGCGTGGCCTATCAGGCGGTTTGTGTGAACGGCCGCGTCCGGCCGGGCGACCGCGTGCTGGTCTTGGGACCGGGACCCATCGGTCTGCTCTGCGCAAAGATGGCCAAGCTGAGCGGCGCCGGTCAATTGATCGTCGCGGGATTACCAAAGGACCGGTCCCGCCTCGACATCGCCCGCCAGCTCGGCGCGGATCTGACTCTCGAGGGCGCGGTTGCCGAAACGGTGGCAGGCCTGGGCGATGGCCTCGGCGTTGACATGGTGGTCGACGCTTCCGGGTCTTCCGCGACATTGCAAATTGCCCTGCAGGCGGTCCGCCCCGCCGGGCACATCGTCAAAGTGGGTTGGGGACCGCAGCCCATGCAATTCAGCCTCGATCCCGCGGTGCAGAAAAACGTGACCATTTCCGGCAGCTTTTCGCACAATTGGCCGACCTGGGAGCGAATCATTTCCATGATCGCCTCCGGACAGATCGATCTCAATCCCGTCATCAGCCGCGTAGCCAATCTTGCCGAATGGTCAGATTGCTTTGAGCGCATGGAACACGGCGAATACGTCAAAGCAGTCTTGACGCCCTAAAATGCGGCTGAGAATTTCAGCATTTCCCAAGTGCTATCTCGAAGAGATCGCAAGCGGGCGCATGTCTGTCTTCGATTGGATCGAGATGGCGAAACAGCTCGACGCGGACGGCCTCGAAATGTATGAGGGCTTCTTCACCAGCCTCGACAACGAATATCTCGATCGCGTAGGCGAAGCCATTCACAATGCCGGTTTCGCGATGCCGATGCTGTGCTGCTCGCCTGATTTCACCGCTCCGGATGCGGACCAGCGCAAACGATCCATTGACGCCGAAATCCGTATGATCGAAATTGCGCGGCGGCTGGGCGGCCCCGGCACGGTTTGCCGCATACTCAGCGGCCAGCGGTATCCCGAAGTGACCTGGGAACAGGGCCGGGATTGGGTGCTCGATGGAATTCAGCAAGTCTTGCCCGCGGCCCGGCAGCACGAAGTGATCCTCGGACTGGAAAATCACTTCAAGGACGGCTTCTGGAAATATCCAGAATTTGCGCAGAAGATGGATCGTTTCCTCGCCATCGTGGATGCGATCCCGGATCGCGAGCACTTTGGCGTGCAGTACGATCCTTCCAACGCGATTGTGGCGGGCGACGATCCTCTCGAATTGTTACGCCGCGTGGCGGACCGCGTAGTCAGCATGCACGCCAGCGACCGCTATTTTGAGGAAGGCAATCTGCGCCACGGAGTAACCGGCAAAGGCCTCAACGACTACAATGCAATTTTTCGCATCCTCGCGGAGAATCGCTACCGCGGTTGGGTCAGTATTGAGGATGGAATGAATGGCATGGAAGAGATGGCGGAGTCGCTTGCATTCCTGCGGCGCATGAGCGAGCGCTATTTTGAGTGAGGCGGGCTCGATTTGAAACTGGGAGGAAATTTTTGGTACAGAGATTTTTAAAACCGCTAGCGGCGGTCGCGCTTGGCTGTTCCATATCGGCTGCGAGCTGGCTCACCTTCGGCGGCGATCCGCAGCGAAGCGGTTGGGCCAAAGACGAAACATCCATCAGCAAGGAGAGCGTGAAATCTCTTCAGCTCAATTGGAAGATTCAGTTCGACAACCAGGCCAAGGACTTGAACGCCCTTACCGTTCCAATCGTGATCGAGCCGGTGTACACCAATCGCGGAGCCGAAGAGTATGTGGTTGTCGGTGGAAGCTCCGACAATTTGTATGCGGTAGACGCCGACAGCGGCAAAATCGTTTGGCAAAAGCATTTCACCAACGAAGCCGGACCGCCCTCCGGATTTATGGCGCAAGGCTATTATTTTTGCCCCAATGCGCTGAACGACACGCCTGTGATTGGCACAGCGACTTGGCCCACCCCGCCCGCCGTCTACGTCATTTCCATCGATGGAAAATTACATGCCCTGAATATTGTGAATGGAGAAGATCGCTTCCCGCCGAAGCAATTCGTCCCGCCTTATTCGAAAAACTGGAGCTTGAATTTCGTCAATAATGTCGTCTACACATCGACCTCGCAGGGATGCAACAACGCGAAATCCGCCGTGTATGCCATGGACGTGGGCAGCCCTGATAAAACCGTCAGTTTCTTCCAGACCGATCCATTCGGCGGCGGTGTGTGGGGCCGCGGAGGACCGTCGGTCGGACACACCGGAATGGTATTTGCCGAAACCGGCGACGGCCCATTCGATCCGAATTCCGGAAAGTACGGCAACACGGTGCTCGCGCTCTCGGCCAAGAATCTGAAGCTGCTCGATTACTACACGCCGGTCAACGCCGCTTACCTGACCAAGAAAGATCTCGACATGGGCAACATGACGCCTGTGTCGTTCCTGTATAAAGGACGCGAGCTGCTGGTCGGCTCGGGGAAAGAGGGCGCGCTGTTTCTGATGGACGCGAAATCTCTGGGCGGCGACACACATCGTAAGCCGATCTTTCTGAGCCCGCTCTACGCCAACGAAAACGCCGATATTGCCGGCCGCGGATTTTGGGGATCGTTCGCCACCTGGCAGGACCCGAAAGGAACGCGCTGGATCTACGCACCGGCCTGGGGACCGAAGGCTGCAAAAGCACCCGCGTTTCCCATCACGAATGGACCGGCTCCGAACGGCAGCATCATGGCTTTCAAAGTGGAAGATAAGGACGGCAGCCCTACGCTGGTACCGGCCTGGATATCGCATGACATGAACGTTCCGGAGCCGCCGGTCATAGCCAATGGCGTTGTCTTTTCCGTTTCGAGCGGTGAATTCACGCGCCAGATCAAGGAGGATGGAACGCTCTATACCAGCGCGGAACGAATACAAAAGGCGGTCGGCAACGCAACCCTGTATGCCTTCGACGCCGAGACTGGCAAGGAATTGTATTCGAGCGGAAAAACGATGCCTTCGTTCACGCACATGGGCGGACTGGCGGTCAGCAACGGTCAAATTTTCGTCACTACGCACGATTCCACTCTCTACGCGTTCGGCGTCAAAGCGCAGTGACGCGAACGTCCGCTTTTTTTATCCTGGCGCTTTCGCAGATCGTTTTACTGAACGCCGCCGCTGTCACCGATTACACCAACTACAACGCCGGTTCTGAAGTCCGCATCCGCTTGCAGTCCGGCGCGAACGCGACAGCCTCTATTCGGTATGCGGGTGAGCAATCGCCGGTAGCGGCGGGCATCGCGGTGCGCGGGTCTGATTACGCCCCGCTTTGGAATATCCCATGGAATGCGCGCACGGGACGCTATGAAGTGGATCTCACGCCTGCGGGTGGCGCGCCGGTTCACAACGCAACTTCATTCGCGGTCCACCGCCAGCTTGCAAAAGTAATTTCGGTGGAACTGGATAAAACGTTCTACACGCCCGGCGACAGCGTGAATCCGCGCATCGTGGTGCGCAATGTATCGAACCGCCCGCTTAATAACCTCCAGGTCGAATTCGAGCCTTACAACTATCCCTGGGTCGCGCCGCCTCCCGACGAGCCGCCGCTTTGGAAACATATTGTCGCCTCATCCCTTTCGCTAGCACCCGGCGCCGAGAAGACTTTCAATGTGCAGAAAGCGACCGTAATCGAGGCTGAAAAGCAGCCGCTGATCGATTACTATTCGGTTGTCATTCGCGACAGCCGCGATCCGGACCGCATCTACGATCTGGCATTCGCGCCCCCTGCTTTTACCGCGCCGCCCAATACCGAATATCCGAAGCAGTATCCGTTCTTATATCTCTACTGGCATGAGGCCGATGTGCCGCGATCGGAAGCATACAGGCATTTTTATCCGCCAGTTTTTGTTTCGAGCGCGATCGCCTTCGACACCCGCCACACGATGTTCCGGATGGGCGAAGCGCCGTCAGTCAGATTTTGGATTCACCCGGATGGCAGCGAGTACCGGAAAAGCATTTCGCTCCGCGTCTTCAACCAGGCCGGTCAGCAAATCGAAACCGAAAGTCCCCAGCGCCCGCTTGTGGGCCTCCACGCGGTGACGCTGCGCCCTGTACCTCCGGGTGTTTACCTGGTGGAAGTTTCCGTACACGCGCCGAGCGGCGCTGCTATTGCACGCAGTCAGCTTGAATTCGCCGTAAATCCGCTGCCGAAATCGATTCTCGTTTTCTGCGCGCACGAAGACGATGACACCGCGCATCCGGGAATCATCCGCGCCGCCGTCGAAAACCACATTCCCATCCATTTCGTCTACTTCACCAGCGGCGACGCGGGCGGATGCGACCGCTTCTATTCGCATTCCTGCGATGCCGCGCGCGCCATGGATTTCGGAGAGGTCCGCATGGACGAAGCGCGAGCCTCCCTCGAGCATCTGGGCGTTCCGCGCGAAAATCTGTTTTTTCTCGGTCTGCCCGATGGCGGTTTAGAGCAGATCTGGGATCACCACATCAAGCACCAGCGACCCGTATCTCTCGGTTCTTCTCGCCAGCGATCACGCGCCGTATCCCGAGGACGCAATTCCGAATCTGCCCTACGCGCGCGAATCGGCCGTCGCGGCAGCCCGCCAGTTTATCGAGCGTTTCAAGCCGGACATGATCATTACCGGCCATCCGGATGAGCGGCACGTCGATCACCGCACCGGCAACTGGATCGTCGTTAAAGCTATGCAGCAACTGCTGCGCGAAGGAGCGATCTCGCGCGACACCAAGCTGATTGTGGATCAGGTGTACGGACCGGCCCCCGCCAAGCCCGCGCCATATCATTACGAAAAGCAAACGCTCTACGTCTCAGGCGAAGCGGCGCGCCTCGGGCAGGAAGCGACCTGGTATTACCAGTCGCAGGACGGCAATCACGAGCAGGCCAACATCACCGATTTCGACAAGCTACCCCGCCACGAAGCCTACCCGCATTTCCGAATCCTCGATTGGCAAGAGCACGAAGGCTGGAACGAACGGCACTAGCGGCACCTCATTACATCGCGGCAGTAAAATAGGCACATGCACAATGAGTTCACGGCGATTGTCGGACGGGATGACTCATGGTACATCGCGTACTGCGCGGAAGTGGCGGGAGCAAACGGCCAGGGCAAATCGCGTGAAGAGTGTCTGTCGAACTTGCGTGAGGCTATTTCGCTGATTCTCGATTACCGGCGAGAGACACCCCTCCGGTAGTCACGCTGATTTAAACGACGCTGCGATGCTGCTCCGTACCCTTTGACGCGAGCGAAAAGCGCGGCTCGACAGCCGGAGTCGCCGCGCCTGTAATGCGCGCCGCAACGTATTCTCCTACCGCCGGACCATGCTTAAAACCGTGGCCGGATCCGCCGCCCGCAATCCAGACGTTTTCAAAATCAGGATGCCGGTCGATGACGAAATCTCCGTTCGATGTGTTCTCGTACTGGCAAACACGTGAATCGACAACCGGCGCGTTGCGAAGAGCCGGAAATCGTTCGGCGACATAAGTGCGCGCGGCCGTGATCTTATCCGTCGTGACGAGCCGGTTGCCGGAATCGGGATCGAACGCCGGCCCGTGATTATCGAACGCGACTTTGAATCCGCGCGTGTCAAGATCCGGGAAACCGTACATGCCGCGATTGTCCTCAAAATCAATCCACACCGGCATCTGCGGCGGTTCGAAGCGGCGGTCGCCCGCCGGAATACCGAAGAACAGCACTTCCTGGCGCGTCGGAAAAATGCGATGTCCCAACATTTTCGGAAAAACTTTCCCGAGCCACGGCCCGCAGGCGAAGACGAACGCATCGCGCGGCGACCGATTCGCCATCCGAGGTGCGCGATACGATCTAAGCCGGCCATGGCCCTCCGGTGTTCGAACTTGCGCCAGCCGGTACGTACCTCCGCGCGCTAACGAATGCTTCCACCACAGCCTGTACCGCTTGGCGCGCCAGCAAAGCTCCGCTCTCCGGCTCAAAAATTGCCACTGTCCCCGCGTCGATGTGAATTTGCGGATAACGCCGCGCGAGCTCGCTCGAAGAGAAATCGCGAAATGGAACTTCCACCTTGCGCAGCGTTTCCCTGCTCTGCTCCGCATAGGTATTGCCGGGCTTCGACATCCACAACACGCCGGTGCGCCGCAAGAAATTCCGTCCAGTCTCGCGGAAGAAGCCGGACCAAAGCGCGAGCGAGCGCTTGGCCATGCGGCTGTAGATTTCGTCGGGGCCATAGGCGCAGCGAATGATGCGCGTTTCGCCGCCCGAGCTGGCGCGGCTGCTCGCGGGGCCGTATTGATCGAGCAGCGTGACTTTGTGCCCAGCCGAAAGCAGATGGTACGCCGTCCAGGCGCCAAACACACCGGCGCCAATTACGGCATAAGTTTGCGGTGTTTCGCTCCGCGGCAGTAGCGCAGCCGCTGTCAGAGATCCCCCGAATTCGCGCCTGCTCATAGGAAGCATGTTACTTCTACATTTTGATGCTATCCAGCCGGTGGCTCGCTCTGTTTCTAATCGCGCTGCTTGCGCCCTGCGCGGCACAGGATGATGCAGTTTCAAACGCGGTAGCGGCGCTGCAGGCTAGCGATCCTTCTTCCGCCGAACGAATTCTCCGCACGGAATTAAAAGTCCATCCCAACAACACCGCCGCTCTCGACGTCCTCAGCGTGGTGCTCGATCAGGAGAAGAAATTCACAGACGCCGACGCAATCTATCGCCGCGCCGTCGCCGCCGATCCGCATTCGCCGTCCATTCTCAACAATTACGGAAATCATCTGCTGTCCATGGGCAAACGGAACGAAGCGCGCGCGGTTTTCCTGAAAGTCCTCGCGTTGAATCCGGCCCAAGTGAACGCCTGCACCCAGCTTGCGCGGCTTGCCCTGGAGCGCAAATCGCCCGCCGAAACGGCTTGCCTCAATCGCCTTCCGGCGAGCGCGCAAGAAAGCCGCGGACATCGAAATTCTGACGATGCAAGCCGATTACGCCCTTGGACGAACCGCTGAGGCGAATGCCCTGCTTGCGCGCATTGCAGATACCAGCGATAGTTTCCCGCTCGGCGTCGCTCTGGCCGGCGTTGGCCAATACGAAGAGGCCGAGGCGTTTTTCTCGCGCGCAGTGGAAGCCGCGCCGGATAATTTCGACGCGCTGTACGATCTGGGGCTGGCCGCCTCGCACGCTGGACACAAGGAGCGCGCGCAACAGGTGCTGCAGCAGGCGCTCGCCCGGCAGCCCGAAAATGCCGATGTTCTCTACGATCTCGCGGCGGTGGATGCCGAGCTCGGCCACACCGATACCGCCTTGGAACTGCTGGCGCACGCGGCCCGGATTGCCCCGCAGCGGGCCGATGTCGAGCGGCTGCTCGCGCATACCTCCGCTGATCTGGGAGATTTTGCGGATGCGGTAGATGCGTGGCAGCGCTACAGGGCTCTCGCGCCCGAAGACGACATCGGGCGGCGCGAGCACGCCTTCGCTGAAACCGCGCTGGACGAACACTCGAGCGCCGCGCTCGCGGATCTGCGCTGGTACGCAGCCAAGCATCCGAAAGACGCCATCGGACATTATGAACTGGGCACGGCCGAAAGCGCGACGAACCCGGACCAAGCCTTGCAGGAACTGAATCGCGCCCTGATTTTGAACCCGGATCTGGCGGCCGCGCACATAGCTCGCGGGCTGTTGAATTACCGCTCGAACAAACCAGCCGCTGCGCTGGCCGATTTCGAATTCGCCGCGCAACACGATCCCAAAAATGCGCGCGTGCTCGACCGCCTGGGCGAAACGTATGCCGCGCTGGGCCGCCACGCCGATGCGCTGCGCAGCTTTCGCCAGGCCGCACAACTTGCGCCGAACGATTCCACCATTCTTCTGCACCTCGGCCGCGCATTGCAGAGCGCGGGGCAGGCGCAGGAAGCGAAAGCCGTGTTCGCGCGCTTCCGCGAATTGGGTCCAAATAAATCGGCATTGCCGCATCCCGCCGGCCTGGTCGAATTTCTCAGCCTGACGCCGGAGCAGCAGTTTGCCCGCTATCGCGCCGGTGTCGAACGGACTCTGCAGAAAGATCCCGCTAATGCCGAGGCCCAGGTGCGCTATCTCGAAATACTGCTTCAGAGCGGCAAGGCTCCGGAAGCAGCCGAAGTAAGCCGGAAAATTCTCGCGCTGAAGCCGAGCCCCGCTCTGCTTACAGAGGCGGCGAACGCGCTGGTTGCGGCCGAACAATACGCGCTCGCGGCCGATTTCTTGAAGCAAAACATCGATGCGTCGCCGGAGCTGAAACTGGACCTGGCGCTTGCCACTTTTCACCAGTCGGGAGCAAAAGCCGCCCTCGATGAGCTCGCCGCCATTCCGCCGGCCGGACGGAACGGCGATTACGATCTCGCGCGCATGCAAATGCTGGACGCCCTCGGCAAAACTTCGGACGCCGCCAGTGTCTTCCAACAAGCGCTACAAGCAACACCGAAACATGCCGAACTATACCGCCAAGTCGCGCTGCTGCTGCTCAAGAAAAGCCGCACGTCCGACGCAATTCGCCTCCTCAATAAAGGAGCGCGCGTACTGCCCGACGATCCCGAAATCCCTATGCTGCGCGAATTGGCCGCGGAGCTGGAAGCGCATCCTTCCGAATCCGAGCACCTGCTGCAAGAATACGCGCAGCGGCGCTCCATGTGAACGTTCATCAAACTCGTGAAAATTCTTGAACGTTTCCCGCCAGTCTGCTATTGTATCCAGCAGCAGGGTTCTAGAAGGAGGAGTCGTGCGCTTATTCCACGTCACCAATCCAGCCGCCAGGCGCGCCGCGCCGTGGAGCTTTTTTGTCGCCATGGTCATGGCTTTGGCGTTCTGCCAATTCTCGTCCGGGCAATCGTTCACCTCGTCGATTAGCGGAGTCGTGACCGATCCAAGCGGCTCGGCGGTTGTGAACGCGAAAGTCGAGCTGAAGAACATGGGGACGAACGATATTCACCCCGCGACCACACAGGGCGACGGCTCGTATCACTTCACGAACCTGCAGCCCGGAACGTACGCGATTACAGTCACCGCGCCCGGCTTTCAAACCTCCGTGCAGCAAAACCTGATTTTGCAGGCGCAGGTCGCCAGCACAGTGAACGTCTCGCTTCAAATCGGAAACACGCAGCAGAAAGTGGAAGTAACCGGCTCGGCGGTTCTGGTCGATACCCAGACGGCGAATCACTCTGTGACGCTGGACAGCCAATTGATTGCCGCTCTGCCAAACAGCACGCGGAATCCGCTGAATTTCGTGTTCGCGGTTGCAGGCACGACGGAGGCTCCTGGCGGCCAAACGCAGAAATACGGGACGTTCGATCAGATGTCGAGCAACTTCGGACTAAACGGCGGACGGACCGGCGACGAGTCGATTCTGATTGACGGCGCTCCTTCGCAAGCCGTGGATTGGGGCGGCCTCATGGTGTCGCCGCTGCAGGATTCGGTCCAGGAACAGCAGATCGTGCAGAATTCTTACGATGCGCAATACGAGCGCTCCGGGGCCGGAATCGTTTCACTCATCACCAAGGGCGGCACAAACTCGTTCCATGGAGAGGTCTACGATTACCTGCAGAATTCGGCCTTGAATGCGAATAGCTGGTATAACAACACGTACGGAGGCGTCAAGGGACAGTTCAAACAGAATCAGTTCGGCGGCAACATCAGCGGGCCGATTCTGAAGCGCTGGAACCTGTTTTTTTTCGGCGGCTATGAAGGCTTGCGGCAGCCCAATACGCAGTCCACGCTGATCACGGTCCCCACGCAGGCCGAGCGCGCCGGAAACTTCTCGAGCGCGTTGAACTCAGACGGCACGCCCGATCTCATCTACAACCCGTTCACGACAACCGCTCTCGATAACACCGGCAACAACTTCACGCGAACGCAATTTGCGGGCAATGTGATTCCATCCAACCTGATCAATCCAGTCGGTCAGAAGATTGTGAATCTTTATCCGCTGCCCAACCGCACGGGAGTAGGACCGAACGATCTGAATAACTACTTCCAACAGGGCGCGGGCCATTTCCAGAACGACAAAATGGATACGCGTGTCGATTGGGAGCAGAACGCGGTGCACCGGCTTTTCGTGCGCTGGTCTGACCGCTTCCGCCAGGATCAAAACTATCCCTGCTTCTTCTGTAATGGCGCCGATACGGGAGTAAACCAGAACGACACAGGATTCCAGGTGGTTGTGAACGACACTGTCACGCCCAGCCCTACCTGGGTGATCGATACTTATCTGAGTTACAGCCGTTGGAAGGAAGCGCATATCGCGCAGGGATACGGGGTGGCCGACGCCTCCGCCATCGGCTTGTCGCCAACGCTTTTCCAAGCGCCGCTTCTGCCGACAATTTACCCGGACAATGGCTATTCGAGCCTGGGAAATGGAAGCTATGAGCAATACGTACGCTACTCCAACACGGTCGAATTGAATTTCACGAAAGTCTTTTCCAGGCACACTCTGAAATTCGGCGCCAACTTCGATGACCAGCGAATCAACAGCGTGAGCGAGGCAGCGGGATCGTTTAATTTCAGCAGCGCACAAACCTCGTGCGATCCGAATTCGGGAGGCGCCTGTACAGCCTTGAACTACAGCTCCAGCGCGAGCGGGAATTCGATCGCTTCCATGCTGCTCGGCACGGCAAGTGGCGGAGGACAGTCAATCAACATCGATCCGGCCATGGGCCTGCATACCTACGGAACTTATATTCAGGACCAGTGGCGCGTGAATCAACGCCTGACCGTCAACTTGGGCGTCCGGTATGAAAACCAGCGCCCGGCTACGGAACGTTTTAACCGCTTGATGTACTTCAACACCACGGCCATTAACCCCATCAGTAACGCGGTTGGGTTTACGGTTCCGGGCGAATTCGAATATGCCGGCGTCAATGGAAACAGCCGTTACGCATGGCCGCCCAATAACCTCGATTTTGCGCCTCGCGCCGGAATCGCGTTAAAGCTTACGGACAGACTGGTGATGCGCGCGGGTGCCGGTATTTTCTTCCTGCCGCCTTCGGCGATGATCACTTTCGACAATCCCGGCCAGTTTTACGGTTTCAGCTCTTCGACTTCGTATCTTGCGACGACGAACAACGGATACACTCCGCTGAACCTGATCAACAATCCGTTCCCTTATGGAATTCAGCAGCCGCAAGGCGACGCGCAAGGCCCGAACACGCTCGTCGGAACCGGACTAGGCCAAATCTGGCCAATGGAGAAGCACCCGACGCCTTATAGCGAACAGTGGAGCTTCGATTTGCAATATCAGCTCACTTCGCATTCGGTCTTTGAGGTCGGATATACCGGCAATCGCGGACGCAAGCTGCTGTACGGCAATCCGAATCTGGACGCGGACCAGTTGCCTGATAAGTATCTGGCGCTGGGCCCGCAGCTCGATTCGCAGGTGCCGAATCCGTTCTACGGTATTGCCGATCCGAGCACGTATCTGGGACAGCAGCCGACCATCGCTTACAACGAGCTGCTGCGACCCTATCCGGAATACACGTATCTGCAATGGACTCGTTCGCTGCCGGGCGCGCGATCTTCCTTCAATGCGCTGCAAGCGAAATACAACTATCAATTCAATGCCGGTTTGAGTTTGCTGGTGACCTATCAGTGGTCGAAAGCGCTGGACAACGGCCCCGAGGACTACTTCGGCTGGGCCACGGGAAATTCATGGCGCGACGCTTACAACACGATGCTCGATTACAACATCAGCACGCACGACGTTCCGCAGAGCTTTGCGACGGCGCTGGTGTATGAGCTGCCCTATGGACGCGGCAAGCATTGGGGGAACAACGCTCACTTTATCGCGAAAGAGGTGCTGGGAAATTGGCAGCTCGGTTCGGTCATCCGGCTGGCGAGCGGTCTGCCCATCGGTCCCGTATACGAAAACCCCTACAGCAACCAGCTCAATAACTACGGATATCCGGGAGGGGCGCTGCCGGATTTAATCAGCAAGAATGTCGTGCCAACGAACCGGACGGCATTTAACTGGGTGAACGCCGCCGCGTATGCGGCTCCGGCGTCCATCTACATGCTCGGAAATGCGCCGGAGCGGCTGACGCAATTGCGCGAACGGGCAGCGCGTAACGTGGATCTTTCCATCGCCAAGAACCTGGGAGGAGAACGCTTCCAGGCCTGGATACGAGGAGAATTCCTGAACGCTTTCAATTACGCCCAGTACAACAATTTCTGCCTCGATCTGTCGCAATCGTCATGCGGGCCGTTCGGCCAGGCATATGGCACTGAGAACCAGCCGCGAACAATTCAAGTCAGCCTGAAGCTTAGTTTCTGATCTACTTCTTTTTCAGCGCCAGATCCGACGGCTTCACGCCATGCGTGTAAGTCTCCGAGTGATACGAATGCGGGTGGTAGTCGCCCACCAGATCGACATCCGCTTTAGCCGGAATCTTATTCTCCATACCAAGCGTCCAGTAGGTCGCATTAACGAGTAAGCGCCGCAGTTGATCGCTGAGCAGATCGTCTGCGGCGCCCATGGTCGAAGTAAAGCTGCGACCGGTCTTGCCGCTCTCGGCCGTGAAATTATCCGTCCAGGCGACGGGAATCATCGGGTCGTTCAGCTTGCCGGCAACCGGCGGGTCGTTAGGACTTTCTCCGGAAAGCACTTCGCCGAGCAGCAGCGGATGGCAGGTGGGCTGCATCGGCAGCGGCACTTCGTAAACTTCCGTCGGAACCCAGATTCCGCCGTTCGTGATGCCGCGAAGAATGGGGTTCGAATCGGCATCCGGCGCAAATAACGCGCGCGTGCTTTGCTTTCCGTGCAGACCATGATGGCCGTAGTGGCCTAACTGCTCCTCCCAGGTTGCGCCGAGAAATTTGCGGCCGAATCCGCCCACCCAACCGGGAATTTTGCTGTTCCACGAATATTTCGCGTACGTCGTGCTGGTTTTGAACCAGAATGGATGAGTTCCGGTTCGAATGGCGAGAATGGGCCGGCCGGAATTGAAATAATCGACAAAATATTTCATTTGATCGTCCGGCAGATCGCGCCAGCGCATGAACAGAATCAGCAGATCCGCTTGGCGCAAAGCTTCCAGTCCCGGAATATTGCGGTTCGCCTTGGGATCGATGGTGCCGTCGGCCGGATTGATGGAAAACAAGACCGTGCATTTGAAGCCGTGATGCACGGCGAGAATTTTCGCCAATTGCGGCAGCGTTTCTTCCGAGTGATATTCGGCATCGTCGCCCGCCACCAGCACGATGTACTTGCCATGCCCTGGGCCATGCTTCCCCTGATAAGTAACACCTGCGGTCCAGATAGGAAGGGTCAACAACAGGAACAGCGATGCAAGGCGCACGGCCTAGTTCAGCCCTCCCATGCAAAGGTATTTCAGATTTTCATATTCGTGAAGCCCCTCGCGCGCGCCTTCGCGGCCGATGCCGGATTCTTTAACGCCGCCGAAGGGCGCGACTTCAGTCGAGAAGACGCCTTCATTGATGCCGATCATTCCGCATTCGAGCGCGGACGCGACGCGCCACACGCGAGCCAGGTCGCGCGAGTAGAAATAGCCGGCCAGACCGGAAGAAGTGGCGTTGGCGAGTCGAATGGCTTCCGCTTCGTCATTGAAGCGGAACAGAGGCGCGACGGGGCCGAAGGTCTCTTCCTGGGCGCATTTCATCTGGCCGGTCACATCGACCAGAATGGTAGGTTCGAAAAAGTTTTTCCCGCGCGAATGGCGCTTTCCGCCGGTGACAATCCGGGCGCCTTTTGAGAGCGCGTCGCTAAGATGCTCCTGCACTTTGGCGAGCGCGCGGTCGTTGATAAGGGGCCCTTGCTGCACATCGTTTTCCCCGGCGGAGCCGACACGCAGCTTGTCCACGGCAGCGGCAAGTTTCGCGGAGAAGGCGTCAAATACACCATCCTGAATGAGAAGCCGGTTGGCGCACACACAGGTTTGTCCGGTGTTGCGGAACTTTGACGCGATCGCGCCGGTGACGGCGGCATCCAGATCGGCGTCGTCAAAAACGATAAAGGGCGCGTTGCCGCCCAATTCGAGAGAGACGCGCTTGAGCGTATCGGCGGAAGCGCGCAGCAGATGTTTGCCGACAGCGGTCGAGCCGGTGAAAGAGATTTTACGCACGCGCGAATCGCGCATCCAGGTGTCGACCACTTCCGGAGTGCGCTGCCGGGAAGCCGTAACGATGTTAATGACTCCGGCGGGAACACCTGCCTCAGCACCGAGCGAGGCGACGGCGAGCGCCGAGAGCGGCGTGTCTTCGGCGGGCTTTGCAACCACCACGCATCCGGCCGCCAATGCGGGCGCAAGCTTGCGCGTCAGCATCGCGAGTGGAAAATTCCAGGGCGTGACGGTGGCCACGATTCCAACCGGCTCTTTGACGACGATCAGTTTGCGGCCGCGAACGGTTTCCGGGATGACTTCGCCGTAAGCGCGCATCGCCTCTTCGGCGAACCACTCGATAAACGCGGCTCCGTAAGCAACTTCTCCACGGCTTTCCGCGAGCGGCTTGCCTTCTTCCAGCGAGATCAATTTCGCCAGGTCCTCCTGATTCTGGAGGACCAGCCGGAACCAGGATTTCATGATGCGCGAGCGCTCCTTGGCAGTGGTGAGACGCCATTCGGCGAAGGCGCGCTCGGCTGCATCCACTGCGGCGGCGGCATCGCTCGCCCCGCAATCGGGCACCTCGGAAAGCAGCGATGAATCGGCCGGATTCAGCACTTGAAATTCGCGGCGCTCACCGCTCTGGCGCCACTCGCCGCCGATGAACGCGCGGTCCAGCAGCAGCTCCGGACGGCTCAATTGGAACCCGGACGTTTCGATTTTCTGTTTTGCTTCGGAGTAGACGGGCATGTCCATACCTTCTGATTTCAGGTTCGCACGCGCGAAATCTCAGGTCTCGGCGTAATAGCCTTCGGTCGCTTGGATGGCCAGCCCCTTCTCTTTGGCGGTCAACCGAATCTTGCGGAACTGCGATCTGGTTGCGGGCTGATTGGAGACGAACCCGAGGCTGTACTCGCTGCGGAGCTCGGCTTCGATGGCACTGAAAATTTGCCCGATGCTCATTTGCTTCGAGACTTCGAAAAAGCCGCCGCCCGTTTCGCGCGAAAGGCGTTCCAGGACGCGCTTGCCTTCACCGCCAAATGCACCCGCGCGCGCGTAATACGATTCGTCGGAAAACAAAATGGAATAGACGAGGGTATTGGCGCGCTGCGCCGCCTGAATCGCATCGGTGAGCGTGACCTGGCTGCCCACATCGTTGCCGTCCGTCAGTACGATGAAGGCTTTGCGTCCCTGCCGCTCGCGCATGATGCGGATAGACGCAGTGCGCACAGCATCGTAGAGCAGCGTGCCGGAGCCGTTCACGGTTTGCTGGGCCGTCGGAGAATCGAGCAAGGAAAGCGTATCCTGCAAGTCTTTGTGCGAAGAAGTGAGCGGTTGCCGGATGAGAACCGCCTGGTCGAACTGCACGATAGCAGCCTGGTCCTTATCCTGCCGCAACACCTGGTCGAGAAAGCGATAGCTGGCGGTGCGCTCGTCTTCGAGGACGCGGGTTTGGCTCAAACTGGTATCGACCAGCAATCCGACTGTAAGCGGCAGATCCGATTCGCGCGAGAAGTATCGAATCGCTTGAGGCTTGCCGTTTTCGTAGATTGTGAAATCGTTCTTTTCGAGATTGCGGACGATTTGGCCTTGCTTGTCATGGACCGTGGCGAAGACGTTTACGACTTTTACTTCGGTGGAGAAAGTGGGTTCCTGGCCCGCTCGCAGGGAAAACGGGAGAAATGGGGACGCGGCGCCAGCGAGGAAGCGGCGACGGGAAACAGAATTGCAATCCAAACCGCCATGGGACATAACACAGCTTCTAAAACCCGCTCCGCCCGGGCAAATTGGGTCTTTTGCTCAGTTTATATGGCCATCACGCCGCTAGTTATCTACGTAATGGTCGCGGTTTTCCCGCACCTAAGATAATGGCGCGAACCGAAAAGATAAATGTTAGCGCCGCTCGCTTTAGCGCCGCTCGCTCCCGGCCGCTGCCGACGTCGATCTGGGGCGTTCCCGCTCCTGCCGAAGCTCTCGCTCGGCCCGATCCCAGTCCACTTCCGGCGAGCCATGTGGGCATCCGCGCTCATGCCAGCAGCGATAAGCCCGTTCGCTAACTTCGTCGCGCGTCGGCGAGGAAGCGTCCTGATCGAGCCGCGTCGTCGGACTTTGATCCGAAGCCTCTAGGCCCCGCGGCGTCATCCCCGTAGTTCGCGCTCGTGGAACAATCGTCGGAGCCGGCGACCCTCCTCCCGCATCTCCCGGCGTGAGATTGGTCGTGCCCGCTCCAGCGCCGACCCCGGTGTCCACGCCCGAAACGTCTACACCCCTTCCACCAATCGACATGTTTGCATCCGAAGCGATCGTGTCGTTGATGCTCAGCCCGGCCTTGGCCCTTCTGGCGCGCTCGGCCTTCTGCTCTGCTGTGAGATCCGACTCGCGATCTCGTCTGAACCCGCTCTTCTCGTCTGCCGGTAAGTCGTTTAACTTGGGATCGATCATTGTCCGCCTCCGTTGTTTGACACCGGCCAGCCAGGAATTACAACGAAGAATGTTCCTTGAAACCCTTCACCAGTTCGTCAATCGCCCGCATCCTGCTCCAAAACCCCGGCAGCAGATCCAGCCGCAGCGCGTTGGCGCCGTCCGATAGCGCTCGTTCCGGCTCATCATGCACTTCCACAAACACGCCCGCAATTCCTACCGCCGTAGCCGCCCGCGCCAGCGGCTCGATGAATTCCGGCTGGCCGCCCGATGTGTTTCCCGCCGCACCGGGCAATTGCACGCTATGCGTCGCGTCGAAAATAACCGGATACCGGGTATCCGCCATTATGCGTAACCCGCGCATATCGACGACTAAATTGTTGTAGCCGAAAGAAGATCCGCGCTCGGTCAGCAGAATTCGATCGTTTCCCGTGCTGGCGACTTTTTCCGCTGCCCGCGCGATGTCCTGCGGCGCCACAAACTGCCCTTTCTTGATGTTCACCGCGCGTCCGGTTCTCCCGGCCGCCACCAGCAGATCCGTCTGCCGGCATAGGAAAGCCGGAATCTGCAAAATGTCGGCGCCCTCCGCCACTGCCTCTGCCTGGGCGGGTTCGTGAATGTCCGTCAGCACCGGAATCCCGTATTCGCGAACCTTTTTGAGTATCTCGCACTCCCGCTTTCAACCCAGGCCCTCGATACGACGAAACGCTGCTCCGGTTGGCCTTATCGAACGATGCTTTGAAAACATACGGTCCCACTGCGGCCCGAATCGCTTCCGCCAACCCCAACGCGTGCTCTTCGCTCTCAATCACGCACGGCCCGGCGATGAGCGCTAGAGGCGCTGTATTTGAAAATGTGACCTTTACATCGCTTTCGCCGACGGTGACCGCAGTCATCGCACGTGCGAAAATTCCGGCAGCGCGGCGGCTTCTTTCCCCACTCGCGGTTTGCCGTCCTTGTGCTTCAACGCCGCCGCAAGAAATGCCGTAAACAACGGATGCGGCTCCAGCGGCTTCGATTTGAACTCCGGATGGAACTGGCAGCCCAGAAACCAGGGGTGATCCGGCACTTCGCAAATCTCCACATAAATACCGTCCGGCGTTTGACCCGTCAGCCGCATGCCATGCCCGGTCAGCGTCTCTTCAAACTCCCGGTTGAATTCGTAGCGATGCCGGTGCCGCTCGCTGATTTCCGCCGCCCCATACGCTTGCTCGGCGAAGCTGGGCGCCGCCAGTTCGCACACATATGCCCCGAGCCGCATGGTCCCGCCCAGCTCATCCACGCCCTTCAACTCGCGCAGCTTATAAATGACGCGATGCGGCGTAGCCGGGTTAAATTCGGTCGAGTCCGCGTCGCTCAGCCCGCACACGCTCCGCGCAAACTCGATCACCATGGTCTGCATGCCCAGGCAAATCCCGAAATACGGAATCTTGTCTTCCCGCGCGCAGCGAATCGCATTCAACATCCCTTGAATCCCGCGCTTGCCGAATCCGCCCGGCACCAGAATCCCATCGAACTCCTGCAAATATTCGCCGGCAGTGCGGCCATTCCATCCGCTCCGCGTCGATCCACTCGATATTCACCCGCGCCTGGTGCGCAATCCCCGCATGCAGCAGCGCTTCCTTCAAGCTCTTGTACGAATCTTCGTATTCGACGTACTTGCCCACCAGCCCGATGCTCACCTCGCGCTCCGGATTGTGCATGCGATTCAGCATGTCCATCCAGCGCGACAGATTGCGCGCGCCCGCCTCCATGCGCAGCATGCGCAAAATACTTTCGTCCACGCCCTGTTCGGCAAACACCATCGGAATCTCGTATACCGAATCGACATCCTTCGCCGTCACCACGCCGCTGACATCCACATCGCAGAACAGCGCGATCTTCTCTTTGACTTCCTTCGGCAACGGCCGCTCCGACCGGCACAGCAAAATATCCGGCTGAATACCGATGGCCCGCAATTCCTTCACGCTGTGCTGCGTCGGTTTGGTCTTCAGCTCTTGTGCCGCCGCAATCCACGGCACCAGCGTCAAATGCACGAACAGCGTGTTCTCGCGCCCTTCTTCATGCCGCATCTGGCGGATGGCTTCGATGAATGGCAGCGACTCGATATCTCCCACCGTGCCGCCAATCTCCACAATGGCCACATCCACATCCGCCGCAACTTTTCGGCACGCCGCTTTAATCTCGTTCGTAACGTGCGGAATCACCTGCACCGTCTTACCCAGGTAATCGCCCCGCCGCTCGCGCGTGATGATGTTTTCGTAAATACGGCCGGAGGTGAGATTATTGCTCTGCGTAAGCGCCGCGTGCGTGAAGCGCTCGTAATGCCCTAAATCGAGGTCCGTTTCCGCTCCATCGTCGGTCACGAAAACTTCCCCGTGCTGAAACGGGCTCAACGTCCCTGGATCGACGTTCAGATAAGGATCGAATTTCTGTAAAGTGACGCGCAACCCGCGGCTTTCGAGAAGACAGCCGATCGACGCGGCCGCAATTCCCTTCCCTAACGAAGAAACAACACCACCCGTTATGAAGATGTACTTAGGCATGATCCCCCCGAAACATGCTGCCCTAGAGAGAAAAGTTGGTTCACTCGCTCCAGATCTTCCGGCGTATCCACTCCCAGCGATTCGTATTCGGTCTCCACCACCCGAATGCGATAGCCGTTCTCGATCGCGCGCAACTGCTCCAGACGCTCCGCTTTCTCCAGCGGCCCCACGCTCAAATCCGGATAGTGCAGCAGAAAATCGCGCCGGTAAACGTACAGCCCGACATGCTTATAAAAAGGAACGCCGCCCTGCCCGTCGCGTTCATACGGAATCGGGCAGCGCGAAAAATAGATGGCGTCGTTTAGCAGATTCGTCACCACTTTCACGACATTTGTATTCACCAGATCGGTGGGATCGGCAATACGCTTTTTGAGAGTGCCCATCGAGACCGATTCATCTCCATGCACCGCCAGAATGGCGGCGTCGATCGCTTCCGGATCGATCAGCGGTTCATCGCCCTGAATGTTCACATACAGCGCAGCTTCTTCCGAACCGGCGATCTCGGCCAGGCGATCCGTGCCCGAAGGATGATCCGCGCGCGTCATGCGCACCCGCCCGCCAAAGCCGCGAACCACGTCCGCAATACGCGTATCGTCGGTCGCCACCAGCACGTCGTCGAGATAGCGTGCCCGCTGCGCGCGCTCATACACATGCTGCAGCATGGGCTTGTCCGCAATCGGGATAAGAGCTTTTCCGGGGAAGCGCGACGAGGCAAATCGGGCTGGGATTATACCCAGGATTCGCGTCCGCACAACTGAGTATAGCACCGCATTTTCAGCCAGCTACCCGCCCTTGACTCCACTCCATCAAACCGTTAGCGTGAAAGCAATGAACGAAATCACGCTCCAGGTCCAGCGAGACGAGGACTCGGGTTATCTCCTGGCCTCCTGGGACGCTCCGGACGGTACCGGTGGCATCACGACGCAAGGGAGGACCTTGCGACCTACAACAGCAGATTGTCGATGCAGTGGCCGCTCATTTCGATATAGGTGAGACGCCTCAGCGAATCCGCCTCCACTTCGTGAGTGACCCAATCCTTTTGCCCGCGTGAAAGTTCCGCGCGATCTCTCCGGCACCGAAGCGGTCAAAGCCCTCCAGCGCCTCGGTTTCGCCGTTGTTCGGCAGACTGGTTCCCACGTTCGAATGATCAAAGACGAGAAACGTATCACTATTCCAATGCATCGCGCACTCGCGGTCGGCACCTTGCAGAGTATCCTCCGGCAGGCGGATGTCGCTGTAGAAGAATTCCTGCGATTCCTGTAAATATCATCAATGTATTAACCCGTGCGCGTCCTCTCCATCAACGTCGGCCTTCCCCGCAGCATCGACACCCCCGCCGGTCCCGTCCTCACCAGCATCTTCAAATCGCCCGTCGAAGGCCGCGTACCCTTGCGCGCCTACAACCTCGCGGGCGACCGCCAGTCGGACCTGCGCGTCCACGGCGGCCCCTACAAAGCCGTTTATCTCTACCCCTTCGAACACTACTCGTATTGGGCCGCCGAGCTTCCCCGTACCGATCTCCCCTTCGGCGCCTTCGGTGAAAATCTAACCACCGAAGGCATCACCGAAGACACCGCCCACATCGGCGACCAGTTCCGCATCGGCTCCGCTCTCCTCCAAGTCGCCCAGCCCAGAATGCCCTGCTACAAACTCGCGCTGCGCTTCAATCGCGCCGACATGGTCCGCCGCTTCTGGCACAGCGGCCGCTCCGGAATTTATTTCTCCATCGTCGAAGAAGGCGAGCTCGAGCGCGGCGACACCATCACGCAAACCGCCGCCGGCCCCGGCCAAATCAGCGTCGCCGACGTCATGCATCTTTATAAAGGCGAAACCGCTGATCCCGATCTCCTCGCCCGCGCTCTCGGTAGCCCCCTCCACGGAAGCTGGAAAGCCGAAATCCAGAGTTTTCATACCGGCCGCGCCGAAGCCGATAAGGAAGCCGAGGAACCGGAGCCATTCCCGAGCTGATCCGAATACGCGCTGACCTCGACCAACCGGCAATTGTCTACCCCGTTACCCCACGCGAACGCCGCCTCTACGCCGCCCTCACCCTCATCCTCAGCCTCAATCTCTCCCTCCTCTCCGGAGCCGTCACCTTTCTGGCCTGCGCCCTCCACAAGTAGTACATGCGAGAGAATGGCCTGAAGTGCCATCCAAGTCCGCGCGGCCGCTCTATCTAGTCCTGTGCCTGTACGCCGCCGCCAGCATGACCTATTACATCGCCGGCGTCGCCGCCCTGCGCCAGGAATTCTTCCATGGCGCGAAAAACGCAGCCGTTCCCTTCGACCTCGGTGACGACGCCCAAACTGTCACGAAGATCGATAAGGAAGCCGCAAAATCCGGAATCGCGAAGCGCGACGTTCTCGAGCGCCTGAATGGAGCGCCGTACACCGGCCTCGCTCAGCTCAGCGATTTCCGCGCGCACAGCAAGCCCGGCGATCCCATTCGTCTTACGTTCCGCACTCCCGATGGCCGAGCCAAAAACGTGGAGACCCCGTTGCTCCCGGTGGAAGGCCCGAATTTCAGCTTGGGGGAATATTTCGCCTTTCTCACTCCCGTGCTCTTCGTCCCCTTACTCAGCCTGATCGTCGGCTATTGGATCGTGGCTGCGCGTCCACGCGACCCGAATGCCTGGCTTGTTTTGTTCCTGCTTACTTTCCCGGAAATTGGGTTTGCCAATCTCGATTGGAAGTTCTGGGGCGGCGCGTCGTCCACCGTCCTGGGCGTTTGGAATTTCACTCAGACCTATCTATTGCAGCTTGCACTGCTCTGGTTCGGTGTCTATTTTCCCGAGCGCTGGCGCGTCGACATCCGTTGGCCCGCCGTTAAATGGACCATCACGGCTGTCGTGCTCGCTGCCTTCAGTCTCAATCTGTGGCTCGCCGGGTTGCAATATTTTGACGTCGCCGCGCTCGCCCCGCTTCTTCCTTTAGAGTCGTGGACGAACCAGGTCAGCGGCTGGTCCGCAATCCTTTGCTCCGCTCTTTTCCTGGCCGCCATCTTCGACAAGCTCCGCTCCGCCTCCACGCCTGACGCCCGCCGCCGCCTGCGCATCCTGGCCGTCGGAAGCACAATTTCTCTCGGCGGCATGGTGCTTATGATCGGGTTGCTGCCACGCCTCGGCTTCTCGCCCCCCGAGTGGCTGTTGCTCTCCGTCGACATTCCCGTCTTCATCCTCTTCCCGCTCACCCTCGCCTACGTCGTCGTCGTGCAGCGCGCCATGGACATTCGCATCCTGCTGCGCATGGGCACCAAGTATCTGATCGCCAAAGCCACCCTGGTCGTGCTGCAAATCGTCTTTGTGCTCGTCCTGATTTTCGGCGTCGACATTCCCATCGTCGAGCGCCACGTGCACAAAACCACATTTGTCCTGATTGCAGTCTCGGTCGCCATTGTGGCCTTTCTCATTCGCCGCTCCGCCGCCGGCAAGAAGATCAGCGTCGGCAACCGCCTGCACGCCTGGCTCGACCGCAAATTCTTCCGCGAAGCCTACAACGCCGAAATGGTCCTCAGCGAGCTCTCCGAGCACGCCCGCCGCTTCACCGAACGCGATCCGCTCATCGAAACCGTCTCGCGCCGCATCTCCGAAGTCCTGCACGTCCCGCTAGTTGCCGTCTGGCTGCGCGGCAGCAACACCTTCCATCTCCAACAAGCGGTCGGATTCAATCGTCCCCGGCCCCGTGCTGCTTCCCGAAATATCCTCCACCGTGCAAAATCTCGTCCGCACCAATCGCCCCGCAACCGTGTATCGCGACCGCCCCGCCGAATGGCTCGCGGAAGCCGAGCCCGCGCGAAAGACTCGCGCTCGACACCGTCCAGGCCGAGCTGCTTCTGCCCCTCCCCGGCCGCGACCGCCTCATGGGCCTCATCGCTCTCGGTCCGAAGAAATCCGAAGAGCCCTACACCCCCACCGACCTCCGCGTCCTGCAATCGGTTGCCACCCAAACCGGTCTCGCCCTCGAAGTCAGCGAGCTCGCCCACTCCCTCGCCGCCGAAGCCGCCCAGCGCGAGCGCATCAACCGCGAAATCGAAATCGCACGCGAAGTGCAGCAGCGCTTTTTCCCCCAGCAGCTTCCCCAAATTCCAGGCGTCACCCTCGCCGGCTTCTGCCGCCCCGCGCTCGGCGTCGGAGGCGATTACTACGATCTGATCGAACTCGAAGACGGCCGCCTCGGTATAGCCGTCGGCGACGTCTCTGGCAAAGGCATCTCCGCCGCGCTACTCATGGCCAGCCTGCGCGCCTCCTTGCGCGGCATGACCCTCGAAGGCCCCAGCGATCTCGCCAAGATGATGTACAAAATCAATCGCCTGGTGTATGAAGCCTCCGCCAGCAACCGCTACGCGACATTTTTCTTCGCCACCTATGACCCCGCCACCCGCCAGTTGCGCTATGTTAACGGCGGCCACAATCCGCCCATGCTGGTGCGCGCCAACGGCACCCTGGAACGCTTGGAAGCGGGCGGTCTCGTCGTCGGCCTGCTGCCCCTGTCGGCCTATGAAGAGCAGTCCCTCGTGCTACAGCCCGGCGACGTTTTGGTCACCTACACCGACGGCATCAGCGAAGCCATGAGCCACGACGACGAAGAGTGGGGCGAAGAGCGCATGCTCGAAGCCATAGAACAAGCGCGCCGCGCCTCCGCCGAAAACATCCTCAACGCCCTATTCCAAGCCGCCGACCAATTCACCGCCGAAGCCCCGCAGCACGACGACATGACCCTCCTGATCCTGAAACTCGACCCAGCGCCAACAGAACCGCGACCGTAAGGAAGCGGCTTGCATTTCGTATTGTGAAGATGTGCAGCGCCTGATTCTTCCCTTCCTCCTCACGCTCCTCTCGCTTCCCATTCACGCCCAGCAGCAGCGCCCGGCGACTCCCACCGACCGCAACAAGCTAATCCAGCTCCGGGGATTCCACGTCAAAGGCACCCGCCTGCCCGAGCACTCGGTCATTCGCCTCTCCGGGTTGAAAATCGGCCAGCAGGTCAACTATCCGCTCATCGACATCGCCTGCCGCAAAATCACCTCCACCGGCTTGGTGAAAACCATCGATTACCACTACGACCTCTCGCCCGGCCAAGCCGGCATCGTGCTCTCGCTCAACCTCACCGACGAGCTCCCCCTGCTGCCCGCCAAAATCCTTCCCGCCGAGGACGCCGAAAAAATCTGGGGCTGCCTCCAAGCCGCCGACCCCGTCTTCACCCGCGACCTGCCCAACACCAAAGCTGCGATCCATTTCTACACCACCAACATCGGCACCTGCATCACCAGCCACGGCCAGAACGACGCTTACGTGCAGTCCACCGTCGCCTGCCTGCCCAACGGAAAAGCCACCGGAATCGTCTTCGACATCCGCCACAAATAACGGGATCAAACACGCCCCTGGTTTTGGCAACCCAGGTTGCAACCCAGGTGGGGCGGACCGTCGTCTTTTGCGGTCCGCCATTTAAATGCCGAAACCGACCCGCTCCGAAACTGAGCCACAACCTCCGCAGCCGAGCCGTCACCAGAGAGAGCGGCCTTACTAACCCGGTTTATCCATCCGTGACCCCTAGTACCATTCCTTAATAAATTGTTGACCTTAGCCCGTTACTTGCCTTATACTGCCGCGTAAGGCTAAGTCGCCGCATTACATCACGGCAAAAGGGGACCTATGAAACTAGCACTTTGGCGGGTGTTTTTCATGCTGTGCTCTGATTCGCTCCAGCGACCCTCCTCCTGGGGCAAACAAGCTTGGGGAATGGGAACGTCACGGGCATCGTGACAGACCCAAGCGGCGCCGCGGTACCCGGCGCCACCGTTGTCTTGACCGACGTGTCAACTAACATCGCGCTCACCGCCGAAACCAACCCGGCCGGCCTGTACGTGTTCCAGAACGTAAGTCCAGGCAAGTACAGCCTGGTCGTCACCAGGCAGGGGTTCCGCAAGAGCATTGTCGCTAACCAGCAGGTCACCACCGGCACGAACCTCACGCTGAACATCACTCTCCAGATCGGGTCCACCAGCGAAACAATTGAAGTGAAGGAAGTCTTAGGCGCGGAGCTGCAGACGGAAAGCGCGACCATGGGCAGCAGCATTGGCGGCAACGCGATTCTGCAATTGCCCAGCATCAACCGCGATGTCTCTTCCCTGGTCTTCTTCCAGCCCACCGCCGCGCCCACCTTTAATGGCGCCGAAGGCAACACCACCAGCGGCAACATCGCTGGCAGTCTCGCCGATCAAAACACGTTCATGCTGGATGGCGGCAACAACACCAGCGACCTCGATGGTGACAACGCCACCTACATAGGCCATAACGGCGCTGGCGTCATGCCAACCCCCGCCGAAAGCGTCGAAGAGTTTCGCGTCAACACCAACAATCAGACCGCCGATTTCTCTCTATCCGCTGCCGGACAGGTAATGGTCACGACCAAACGCGGCTCCAACACCTTCCATGGTGCGGCCTACGACTTCTTCCAGGGAGACTGGTTGAACTCCAATGATTGGTACAACAATTTCAATGGAATTGCTAAGCCGAAGGGCCATTACAACCGCTTCGGCGGCGCGCTTGGCGGCCCCTTGCTGCCCAGTTTCCTCGGTGGAAAAACATATTTCTACGTCAATTACGAAGGCGAGCGCTACCCGCGCTCTGGCCCCTTTGAATCCCTCGTCCCATCAGCCACGCTGCGCCAGGGAATTGTCACCGAGAAGGACGCCAACGGCACACCCGTGCAATACAATCTCCTCAACTCCACCGCCTGTGGCGCAAATGGAGGCTTGTCCTGCGATCCGCTGCACATCGGCCTCAACCCGGTAGTCAACAGCATCTGGAGCAAGTACATGCCCGCCTGCAACGACATGAACTACGGCGACCACGGCTTGAACACTTGCGGCTTCATCGGCAATTTGAATTATCCGCTCTCGAACAATTTTGGCGTCATCCGTATAGATCACGATTTCGGCGCCAAGTGGCGCTTCTTCTCCAGCTACCGCTATTTCCGGCAGGCGAATCCAACCACCGATCAGGTCGATATCGGCGGATTGCTCCCCGGCGATACACTCGGCCAGCCCGCCAGCGCGTCCACTACCATTGATCAGCCCCGCTTCCTGGTAGCCGGCATCACAGGTACTCTTTCCCCCACGCTCACAAATGATTTCCATTTCAGCTACACCCGGAATCAGTGGCAATGGCTCCGTGCCGGCGCCGGTATACCGCAATATCCCGGCCTCGGCGCCCCACTCACTATCAACGGCGACTCCAGCCACACTGCCGCCCTCGTCCCGTTAAACATCAACACCCAGAACGCTCGTCCCCGCCTCTGGGATGGTCACGATTTCGACTATCGGGACACTGTCAGTTGGCTGAAAGGGACACACCTTTTTCAATTCGGCGGTGAATTCCTTCATCAGACCTGGAGGTTCGACCGCTACGACAACGTGGTCGGCGGACTGACTCAACTGATTTATCAGGTCGGCAGTTCGGGCATTCACATGACCCCGACCTACCAGCCCCTTGCCTGCACCGACACTCTCACGGCAAATTGTCTGCCATCAAGCGAGATCAGCGGTTGGAATTCGATGTATGCCAATGTACTGGGTCTGATTTCCTCCGCAACGGTAGTCGCTACGCGCAAAGGCGCCAACCTTCAGCTCAACCCGCTGGGCACGCCGGTTCATTCCGACGTAACGGATCAGACCGGAAGCGTCTTCATCAACGATACCTGGAAAATCAAGCCGAACTTCACCCTGACCTGGGGCTTGAGTTACATGCTGCAAATGCCGCCGCTCGATGCGAACGGCTCGCAGGACATCATGGTCGACGCCTCTACGAATCAGCCGATTTACATGCAGAATTATCTGAATAACATTTTGGTCTCGGCGGAAAATGGCCTGGCATACAACCCGACGCTGGGCTTCAGCCCCATCGGAGCGGTGAAGGGCTTGAATTATCCTTACAAGCCGTTCTATGGCGGAATCTCTCCGCGCGTCTCCATCGCCTGGAGTCCGCAGGCGAGTAGCGGCTGGCTCAACAAGCTTTTCGGTGATAAAGCGACCGTCATCCGCGGCGGCTACGGCCGCTTCTACTCGCGCAGCCTCGGAATCGATCTGGTATCGACCCCCGTGCTGGGCGATGGCTTCCTGCAGCCCGTGACTTGCTCCGAGCCGCTTGCCGGCGGCGCATGCACCAAGCCACAGGGCGCCAATCCTGCCGATTCCTTCCGCGTTGGAATCAATGGGCTGAGTTCGCCACTTCCGGTTCTTTCACAGACTCTGCCGACCCCGGTGATTCCCGGACCGGCCAACACTCCCGGCTACAACGCTCCTTCAGCGGCGCTGCTCGAAACCCAGGATGGCAACTACCGGCCCAGCGTATCTGACTCGGTCGACTTCAGCATCCAGCGGCAGCTCAAGGGCGGCCTGCTTCTCGAATTCGGCTATGTGGGTAATTGGACGAGGAATATCTACCTCGGCGTCGAATTCAGTGATGTGCCCTGGATGATGAAGCAGGGCGGCCAGACCTTCGCGCAGGCTTACGATAATCTCTACTTCGCGGGAGCGAAGGGCGCGACTCCCGCGCCGCAACCGTTCTTTGAGACGGCCCTGAAGGGCAGCAGTTACTGCTCTGGCTTCGCAAATTGCACACAGGCGGTTGCATCCCAGGAGGCCAGCAACGTCTCCACTCAACAGGTTGGGAGTATGTGGGCCGACCTGGACGGCAGCTTTCCCTTCGGACCGTCGAATCCGATCGACGCCGGCCAGTGCGGTAGCTATTGTTATGCCAACACCTCGACGGGCTTCTCCAACTACAACGCCGGTATTGTATCTCTCACCAAGCGATCCCAGAATCTGACGATAAACGGGAACTTCACCTACGGTCGCGCACTTGGTACCACCGGTTTGAACCAGGCCTACACGTTCGCCGCCACCAACGACCCCTGGAATCCCAGTGTCGACTACGGCCCGCAGTACTTTGACCGCAAGTTCACCTTTAATCTGCTGGCCTCCTACAACCTGCCGTTCGGCAAAGGCCAGCATTGGTCAAGCAGCCATACTGCGATCAATGAGATCGTCGGCGGCTGGATTATCTCCCCCATCTTCTCTTACGGAAGTGGCTTACCGCTTGCGGTGGAGACCGGCTCTTATCAGGAATGGGGCACCGGCGTAGCCGGAGACACTGACGGCTGCACTGCCGTACCAATTGATCCGAGCATGGGTTACAGCAATACTACGGTATACGGGGTAAACGTCCCTGGACAAGTAGCGTCCAATGGAAACCCGTCAAACGGTGGAACTGGCGTCAATCTGTTCGGGAATCCCGAGGCTGTCTACAACAACTTCCGCCCCAACCTGGTCGGCATCGATGGACGCTGCGGAGGCGGTGGTACGCTGCGCGGCATGCAGAGGTGGAACCTGGATCTGGGCCTCACGAAACAGCTCACCTTCACCGAGCACGCCGGCGTGCAGATCTACGCTCAGGCTTTCAATGTGCTGAATCACATGCAGTGGGGCGACCCGGGTGTCAATCTGCAGGACCCGTCAAATTTCGGCGTTGTAGGTGGGCAATACGGCGCATTAGCGCTCGGAGCCGGTGCCGGAGTTTCAGGCGCCAACTACACCCGAATCATTCAAGTTGGCCTGCGCTTCTACTTCTAACCGCAACTCACAACAAACTTACACCGAAATGGCTCCGGCTCACCCCCGGAGCCATTTCCTTTTCCTGCGGTTCGTACAAAACTTCCTTACAAAACAATCGCGAATTGTCGGCACACCGCCTCCGAAGCCGGCGAACGCTTGTCCGAAGTCCTCGCGCTGGTCGAACAGGGAGAGCGCATCAGCATCACCAAACACGGCTTACCGGTTGCATTCCTCACCCGCGCATAAAAAGAAACAAGCCGGAGTTCGGCTGGGCCGAAGGGCACACCGGATCGCGGACGATTTCGACACCTTCCTTCCCCCGGTTTGTATCCGCGCTCGAGCGAGAACATGTAGCCGACACGCGCTTTCGCTGCGCACGACAGTTCGTAGGTCCTGGAGAAGCGCTGCCTCGATTCTTTGCGCTCGTGCGCGACTCGGCAGGATCGCAGCGGAAAAGATGCAGTGACGTCCTCGCTGCGCTCCAGTGTGGAGATGGACCACGATCAAGTCGCTCGTCAGACTGCCTTTCCTAAGACGATACGAATCCGCTGAACGAGAAGCATCGAGATTCGTCCTCAAGCTGACGCGTGATGGCGTACGTGCGCTCCGAAACCCCGGTATGGCCTCAGTCTGAACATAGCGACTCCATCCGTTCTGAACATTGCGATCCGGCTTCCTCGGATCCGCATTCAAACCGCGCAAACCCGACATTGATACCGACTACATGTACTCAGGCGCGTCGAGGCGCCGCACGTCGTAACCACGCATGCAGCGACCTCGAAGTGGTCACAGGTCTTTAGCCTGTGCGTTCGGAGCCGCATAATCCGAAACCGCCCGCGCCCCTACGAATCCAATTTTTCGAAAGGAAACGGATTGATATGGCGCAGTCGTTACAAGGCAAGCGTGTGGCTATCCTCGCTACCGAAGGATTCGAATACGTTGAATTAACAGAGCCCAAGAAGGCGTTGGAAGAAGCCGGCGCCAAAACCGAAATCGTTTCGCCGAAAGAAGGAAAGATCAAAGGTTGGAATAAAACCGATTGGGGCGATTCCGTCTCCGTCGATGTGAATCTGAAATCCGCCGACCCGAACAACTACGATGCCTTGCTCCTTCCCGGCGGCGTGATGAATCCCGACCATCTACGCCAGGACCCCGCGGCGGTTCAATTTGTCAAATCGTTTTTCGACGCGCACAAACCGGTGGCGGCGATTTGTCACGGCCCCTGGATGTTGGTCGAAGCGGGAGTAGTGCGCGGCAGGAAACTCACCTCGTGGCCCTCGCTGAAAACCGATATTCGAAATGCGGGCGGCGAATGGGCCGACCAGCAGGTGATCACCGATCACGGCTTGGTTACCAGCCGCAAGCCGGACGATATCCCGGCCTTCAACAGGAAAATAATCGAGGAATTCGCAGAAGGAAAGCACCGCGCTCAGCACGCCTAGCGCAAAATGCCAAGACCCTCAGCGGATTTAAATCCACTGAGGGTCTCTCGGCCATCGCTGAAATGGCTAGTAAACCACTACGCGGTCTTGACTCATACGTACACCTACAACTTCATCCTACCATCACAAGCCAACACAATCAAGCGCCCCGTTCCGCTTACTCCTTGAAATTCAGAGCGTTACGAATATTGCGCGTTCTGTGATCCTGGTTCCTCAACTGCCAGGTACTTTACAACATCGCCCATATACGTTTCAACAAGCTGCTTGAAGTCGGCCCACTGCTCGGGTGCATCCGGCAGCTTGTCCAGCGCATTCCTAACCTCCGTTGCATCGAATTCCGGCCGCTTCGCATACCAGTACCGGAAGAACGGCCGATCCCATTCGAATTGAAGTACGGCTCCCATGATGGTCAAAAGCGCGAGATATACATCGAAAGACTGCCCCTGATCGTGATGTGGGGCGCTTCCCATAATCCACGCCAGCAATGGCCGCCAGACGCGGGTGATAACCGGTCCCTTTTCGGGCGAGGTTAAGAGAAGCGTGAATTTTGCAAGATCTACCGGGCGATTCACCGCGCTAACGGCCGCCGCCATGTCGTCTTCAGACGGTCCATGCGCTCTCATCACGTCTTTGAGCAGCTGTGAAATTTTACTTAGGATGTTTTCAGCATCCAGCGTGCTGAGAAAAAAGCCGCCTTTCGCGAGCGCCAAACGGCGCACCTGAGTGCGGAACATCAGGAAGGAAAAAAGCGCGTGCAGTGCATACCGCGACTCCGCAGGTCGTCCGGCAGTCCCGCGCAGCAGCCCGACATCTCCCCGCAAATTCGAAATAGACTGATACATCGGAAGATAGTGCTGTTGTGTGTACTCGAACACTCGCTTCAGCTGTTCGGTCCAAACCGTGAAGGTACGCGCGCGCTCGTTTTCGATCTGCTGTTTCCGTTTATCCCGATCTTTATCCCAGGCCTGCACACCAAACAGGATCAAAGCGCCGATCAACGGCAAAGCCAGGAACTTATTGAAACCTGCGGCCGCTTCCCAAAGCGGAGTCGTCACCTCGATCGCTTGCAAAGACAGAGCGGGAGTGAAGCGCTGCATCCCGGAGGAGCCGTTTGCGGCGGGGCCCTCGTACGGCGAAGAGAATGTATACACGGCGAGCACGTTATATCGGCCCGTGGCCGAAGGTTTCAAGCTTCCCCAAATGTGAACCGACTCACCCGGCTCGAGAATCGGGTTCAACTCGACAGCCTTTGTCTTTCCTCCGAGACATGCCGGATGATGATCTCTCCAGCATGTTCCGGATGGCTCAAAACCTGGGTGCTGGAAATCGACGAATTCGAGATTCTCTATGCGCTTTGCGGCATGATTTTCGAAAACCAGATCCATGCGAACGGTCTGTCCGCTGTAAACCCGGGCGGAGTTCACCCACATCCGCGCTACCATGCCTGTACCCGAAACGTTGCCCGTAACGAATTGAGCGGCTTTCGCGTTCGCCAGGGGCAATTGCGACTCGGAAATAATCCATCTCGATGTCGCCCACACCAGGACAGCAATGGCCAGCAAGATGGCGACGAACCAGATCGTTAGGCGTGGCATTGACCTCGGATTATAACGAAAAACCGCGCCTGTGTCCCTGCGATTTAAGCCCGAACTCTTTCCCTAACTTTTCCCTAACTTCTCTCTAACTAGCCTAACCATTCCCTTGACAAAACCGGAGTATTGCAATACCCTGGCGAAAACGTCGCTTTGAAGCCTTGTGAGCCTTCTAACACGCTAAAGACACGCTAAAGAAAGGTGGGCTTTCATGTACTCGACATTTCTGTCGCCTCCCGCACCTCGTTTCCTCCTTGCTCTTTCCGGTCTTGTAGCTTTATTGCTCCTCGCGCCGGTTTCTGCCCTGGCCCAAAACGCGGCATCCGGCAGCGTTACCGGTCAGGTTACTGATCAGCAAGGCGCCGCCGTTCCCAATGCCGCCGTCCGGCTGGTCGATATGGCCACCAATAGGGCGCGAACGGCGCAAACCAATTCCGACGGTCGATATACCTTCAGTAACGTCGAACCCGGTAACTATAATCTCGACGTCACCAAACAGGGCTTCGCTGTTTCGCGAGTGCAGAGGCAAACGGTGGAGGTCGGTTCCGTACTCACCTTGAATATGACTCTGCAAGTCGGCGCTACGGCGACAACTGTGGAAGTGCAGGCGCAAGCCGGGGCCGACCTGCAGACCACGAATGCGACTGTCGGTACCACCATCAGCGGCGTATCGCTCGACATGCTTCCCAATCTCGGCCGAGATGCGAATGCGTTCATGACCCTCCAACCGGGCGTAACGCCCACCGGTGAAGTCGGCGGTTTAGCTAACGACGCCACCATGTTCCAGCTCGACGGCGGGAACAACACCAATGACATGGACGGCAATATGAACACCTACACGCCCGCCAGCGGTTACATCGGGTCCAACTCCACCGGCGGGATTCCGTCAGGTGTCATTCCAACACCTTCGGAGAGCATAGAGGAGTTCAAGGTCGCGACCAGCAATCAGACCGCGGATTTCAATCAGGCCGGCGGCGCTCAAGTCCAGATGGTCACCAAGCGCGGCACCGATACCTTTCACGGCTCGCTGTATGAATATTACCTGGCCAGTAACTTCGGCGCGAATTACTGGCTGAATAATCACACGCCTTCCGGCAATCTCCCCTATACTCCGCTTCCCAAAAGCCATCAAAACCGCTACGGTGGCGCCCTGGGAGGCACGCTTCTGCCCAACTGGCTGGGCGGAAAGACGTACTTCTTTGTAAATTATGAAGGACGGCGCTTCCCGCAGTCCACCACCGTCGAACGGCTCGTTCCCACCGCTAGCTTGCGCGCGGGAATTATTACTCTGGCGAACGGATCTGGCAACCCTGTCGGTTACAACATCAATCCCTATCCGGTAACCACTAATGGCGTCACTTACGCCGCCTGCGGAGGTGCGAATTATTGCGATCCGCGCGGTCTCGGCATGAACCCGGTCGTGAACACGATTTGGAATAAGTACATGCCTCTACCCAATGATCCGTCGGCCGGCGACGGCTCCAATACCGCTGGATATGTTTCCTCCATATCCCTGCCTCAGAAGTCGGACTTCGGCGTAGTTCGCATCGATCACGACTTCGGCGCCAAGTGGCACCTGATGAGTAGCTATCGTTACTACAATTTCAGCCAGTCTGTAACCACTCAAACCGATATCGGCGGCCTATTGTGCGGATCCGTTGGACAAGCCTGCTCGGCGGCTTTCCGCCCGCAGAAGCCTTGGTACTTGGTGATAGGTCTTACGACGACTATCACTCCAAACACGACGAATGACCTGCATCTGAGCTATTTGCGTAACTTCTGGCAATGGTACACCGGCTCCGCGCCGCCCCAGCTTCCCAGCTTGGCGGCCGCGGTCGAAATTGGAGGTGAATTTGTCGGAAACACGAATCCGGTCGGCGCCTCGCGCAATGCCCTGATTCCATATAACGTGAACACGCAAGACGTCCGCCAGCGCTTCTGGGATGGTAAGGACAAGAACCTGCGCGATGACGTGAATATGCTTCACGGCAATCACCTGATCCAGTTCGGGGGCGCATACCAGCGCAATTTCGATTACCACCTGCGTAATGACAACGGAGCGGGAATCGACGTCTCGCCGATTTACCAGATAGCTAACGATCAGTCCGCGGTCAACACTGCTGCTTATACACCGGCAGGAGTAAATTCAACCCGTTGGGGCCAGTATTACGATGAACTTCTCGGACTCGTTTCGCAGGCGCAGGTTATGTATTCGCGCGCCGGGAATAACCTCGCCCTTCAGCCTCTCGGAACGCCTTTGTTCGACCAGGATATCGTCCCCAGTTACGATCTGTACGTCAGCGATACCTGGCACGCGCGGAAGGATTTCACTCTTACTTATGGCTTAAGTGACAGCATCGAAATGCCGCCATATGAAGTAAACGGCAAGCAGGTCGAGTTAGTCGATACGTCCGGGAAGATAGTCTCGCTTCAAAATTACTTACAGAACTTGAATGTGAGCGCGCAGAGTGGTGTATCATTCGATCCGCGGCTTGGATCGGAGACGATTCGGAATGTTCCCGCCAAGTATCCATTCCAGCCCTTTTACGGAGGGCTCAGCCCCCGCGTCTCGGCGGCTTGGAATCCAAGTTTCACCAGTGGAATTCTTGGGAAGTTATTCGGCAATGGCCAGACGGTTATCCGCGGCGGCTATTCCCGTATCTACGGGCGTCTGAACGGCGTCGGCCTGGTGCTGATCCCGCTTCTCGGAACCGGTTTGGCTCAAACTGATATCTGTGCGGGTCCGCTGATGGGCGGCGGATGCTCGAGTGCGGCACCCGCAACTCCGGCGAATGGATTTCGCATCGGCACGGACGGCAATAGCGTCACGCTGCCCGCGGTTTCGCAGACCCTGCCGCATCCCTACTATGGCGGCATAGACGGCCCACCTACTGGCGTAAGTACCTATATCGATCCGAACTTGAAACCAGACCGTTCCGACGAGTTTAACTTCTCTATTCAGCGCGCCCTTTCCCAAAAGGTGCTTATCGAAGCCGGATACATCGGGCGCAAAATCAAAGACGAATTCCAGCAAATCAATCTCGACGCTGTGCCCATCAACTACACCTTGGGCGGTCAAAGTTTCGCTAACGCATTCGCAAATACCTATCTTGCGGTCGCCGCTGGCAATACACCGGCAGCGCAGCCCTGGTTTAACGCCGCATTAGGTGGCAACAACTCGGCCTATTGTGTCGGGTATTCCAGTTGCACCGCCGCGGTCGCCGCCAAAAACGCCGGCCTGATCTCCACACCGCAGGTTTACACCCTATGGCATGCCCTCGCGGCTTCACCGAGCTGGACTTTAGGCAACACCATGCCGAGCACCGGTGCCAATCCACAAGTCAACGGCGCAACCTTCATCAACAGCAGTCTCGGCTGGGGAAACTACAATGCGCTTTATGTTTCGATGACTCTAAGAAATTGGCATGGTCTCACGGCACGCTCGAATTTCACATGGGGCAGGGCCCTGGGCACTCAAGACGAAATTCAGGCCACCAGCGAGTTCACAAGTTTGAATCCCTTCGATCTCCACGCCATGTATGGACCCCAGCCGTTCGATGTTCGCTTCACTTACAACATGAGCATGGTTTATCAAACACCCTGGTTCAAGGATCAGAGGGGAGTTCTCGGCCGGATACTGGGCGGCTGGAGCATCGCCCCGCTCTTCACCGCGCAAAGCGGTTATCCCATCGAGGTGAATCTGAATGGCGGTTGCGATTGTGAATCCTTTGGCGAACTCAACCCCAACGGCGGCTCCACGCTGGAGAATGCGATCCTTACTTCTCCCTATACATCCGGCAACTCGGCGCATTATGGCGTGACCGGCTCGGGCGGCGTCGCCTCCAGCGGCGATCCCGCCAGTGGCGGTTCCGGAATCAACCTGTTTGGGAATCCGGCCGCAACCTTCGCCCAGTTCCGGCCCGTCGTTCTCGGCCTCGATACCACCGACGGCGGCGCGGGTCCTATTCGCGGCTTCCCGAGCTGGGATCTTGATCTCGCGGTTTCGAAGGAGTTCCGAATCGCTGAACGATTCAGCCTCACTTTTTCAGCCCAAATCACAAACGTCCTAAATCACATGCAGCCCGACAACCCATACCTCGACATCACCGATCCCGCCGACTGGGGCGTAGTGACAAGCCAGGCAATCGGCGCCAGCCCTGATGGAACCGTTCCAGCGGTCTTGCCGCGACAAATTGAGTTCGGCCTTCGCTTGCATTTCTGAAATATCGTTTACACCTGAAGCAACGACCAGGAACGGCAGTTCGCGCTGTTCCGCCGCTATTAAACCACCCACGACCGCGGCTCCAACTCTCTCAACAGTAACAAGAAAACAGAAGAAATTGGCTTCGAGCAAAATAGAGTCGGAGGAGTCGTGGGTCATTCGCTCCATGGTGGCCGAAGCCGGTTCCCCCGCGAACCTGTGCGGGCTTCAGCTCTTTGCTGTTCGTAGCCAGTTGCCGTTTGAACCGGTTGCTCCCCCCGTAAACGCTCCGTCAGACAGGGCCGATTCCGGCAAATGTCAGGAACGGGTGTTATGCGGCAGTTGACGCGCGGCGGCTCCGGCGCCAGGGCAAGCTCAACAGTGCGCGCGCCGATAGGATGATGGAGAACGTCGCGGTGATACCCAACGCGAGGAGTATCCGACACGAAAAAGAAAGCCTGGCTTGAGTTGCCGATCTCGCCACCGATAAGACCCCGCGTCCCTTTCATGTGGACGACAGGGATGAGCAGCCCGAGGGCGGACCCGAAGAAGATGATGATGTATCCCGCCCGCCTTCCGGCGAGCACCAGGGTTCCATATAGCTGAACGACGAAAATGAATATCACCAACAGATTAACGAGCCCTGCCGGGGCCATCGTTGAACAGGATGTCGCCGGCCATGTGAAGCGTCATCAATAGAATGGTGAGTAGCGACGCTGTGGTCAACATAGCGGTCTGTTTCATGTGAGATTCGCCTTTCTGCGCCTCATGTACGCGCACCGAGGTCTTCCCGTGAGGGTTGCGGTCCCATGTTCATTTAGCGGTTGGCACAGCGGTGATTCACAACGCTGCAGTCCGTGTATTTTACAAATGGCGTCAGGGGAGCCTATCGATTTCGCAAATACGAAGCTCAACAGATCGCTGAGAAAGCAGCACCGTTAGGCTGATCCATTGCCCGCCAGAGCCTCGTTCAACTCCAGAATGCGCTGATCCTTCGCGACATAGACCGAATCTTCTTTACAGTGTGGACACCTTACCTTGTCGGTCCAATCCGAAGGCGACTCATAGGATTGCCGTTGCTCTATCGGAAGGTGCCACAGAAGAATCTCTCTCGGGCAGTTTCTGCAGTTTAGGATTACGTATACGTAAGGAATCGTCACGGCGTCCATTCAGGCCAGCCTCTTCGCCCGCTTCTTACGAGCTTTCATGCGCCTCTCGTTCGTCTCCGCCTTCACTACGTCGGGTTTCGACACTCTGAAGATGGTTTGAAGCGCGTCATCGAACCTTTCGGCGTCTGTGTTGCGGGAAACGTGAGGCGCCAGTGCCGGCTTCATCTGTTCCCATCCTATACGAGTTTATGGGCGATCGGTTCCTCGAGGATTTCCTTTACCCTTGATGGCACGATTAGCCAGCAGTCAGGACTTCATGAAAATGCGCTTATGATGCTCTTGAGCTAGAGTCTTTGCGTTTTCGCGCCGTTGTCGTCCTAGCTCAGAACGGCGTCCAATATATAATTGCTCAAATTAGCGCGTTGGCCTCACCTCATTTTTCTCTTGCCAAGCAGCTCCTATCCGCTTATGACCTAACTCATGGAAGCGTGTACTCGCTTCCAAATTCTTCAAACGCCGGCTGTGGGGGTGCTATGCCCCGCCGGCGTTTTTCATTTGGAGTTCCCATAAAAATGTCTACCGCTTCTCAAATTGCCGCGAACCAGGCGAATGCCCAGCACTCCTGCTCGCCGAGGCGAAAGTCGATCACCAGCAAGTGCTCACTGAACGCAAAGCTGCCGGAGGTCCGTAGTAGAAGAAAAACCAAGCGCAAAAAGCCGCCTAGTTTCGCTCACTTGTTTCTTATTCGTGTGTATTCGTGTTCATTCGTGGCTAAGCTGCGCCTATAAAACATTTCAATCCAATGCATAGAAATTTGTACGTTGGTGCGCCCACGGCAACCCTGTTACGCTTCTCCTTACCCCAAGCATGCCCAATTCCACGTTGAATTCCGGCGATAACGCCTGGATGCTCACCAGCGCCGCCCTGGTGCTCATGATGACCGGGCCCGGTCTGGCCTTATTCTACGGCGGCCTCGTGCGCCGTAAAAACGTTCTCAGCACCATGATGCACAGCTTCGCCCTTATGGCCGTCGTCACAGTCTTGTGGGCCGTCTATGGCTATAGCTTCGCCTTCGCGCCAGGCAATCCCTACATCGGCGGTCTGCAGTACGTCTTTCTCCGCGGAGTCGGCGCCGCCCCCAACCCCGATTACGCCGCAACCATCCCGCACGAGACGTACATGATCTACCAGTTGATGTTCGCTATCATCACGCCGGCGCTCATCTCCGGAGCCTTCGCCGAACGCATGAAGTTCAGCGCCATGCTGATCTTCACCTGCCTCTGGTCCACCATCGTCTACTTCCCCATGGCCCACATGGTCTGGGGCAAAGGCGGCCTGCTGAACGCCTTCCTCGGAGGCAGATTCCCCTGTTTCGATTTCGCCGGCGGCACGGTCGTGCACATCACGTCCGGCGTCAGTGCGCTCGTCTGCGCGCTCTATCTCGGCAAGCGTCTCGGCTTTCCCAAGGAGCCCATGAAACCCCACAACCTGGTGCTCAGCGTCATCGGCGCCTGCATGCTCTGGGTCGGCTGGTTCGGCTTTAACGCGGGAAGCGCCGTTGCCGCCAACGCCCTCGCCACCAGCGCCTTTGTCGCCACCCATTTCGCCGCGGCCGCCGCCGCTCTCGGCTGGATGTTTGGCGAATGGGTGAAGCATGGCAAGCCCAGCATGCTCGGCGGCATCTCGGGCGCTGTCGCGGGCCTGGTCGCCATCACCCCAGCCTCCGGATTCGTCGCCCCTTTTCCCGCGCTCTTAATCGGATTCCTGGCCGGCATCTTCTGCTTCGTTATGGTCAGCGCCGTCAAGAACCGCTTCGGCTATGACGATACCCTCGATGCATTCGGCGTCCATGGCGCGGGCGGAACGCTCGGCGCAATTCTGACCGGCGTCTTCGCCACCAGCGCGATCAACGACGGCCTCAAAGATGCCGCCGGCAAAGTACTTCCGCTCGGCTGGGTCGATGGCCATCCCAAACAAATCGAGTATCAATGCATCGCCGTCGCCATTTCCTGGGGCCTCGCCATCGTGGGGACGCTAATTATTTTGAAAATTGCCGACCTGCTAGTCGGCCTTCGCGCCAACCCGGAGCAGGAAGTCGAAGGCCTCGATCTCAGCATGCACGGCGAAGAGGGCTACAATCTCGAAGGCTAATCGTACTTCCATGAAAAAAATCGAAGCAGTTATCCAACCCCACAAGCTCGACGACGTCAAAGAAGCTCTGCACGCGCTCGGCGTGGACGGCATCACCATCTCCGAAGTGCGCGGCCATGGGCGCCAGAAAGGCCACAAAGAGGTCTACCGCGGCATGGAATATGAAGTAGATCTGCTGCCCAAAATCAAGCTCGAAACCATCGTCCCCGACGCGCGCCTCGACGAAATCGCCCATGCCATCGCATCGGCCGCCCGCACCGGCAAAATCGGCGACGGCAAGATCTTCATCTACGACGTCATCGAAGCCATCCGCATCCGCAACGACGATACCGGAGAGGCCGCCCTCTGAGCGCAATGTGGGGCGGCCAATCCTGGCTGCCGCCGCCTCTCCAGGCGGCGCGAACTAATTCCGTCGATTCCATCGTCGAAAAAACAGCCGCGAAGCTTCTTCCCGCTTCGCAGTTCGCCCTAGCCGCCGTAGGAGGCTACGGCCGCCGCGAACTCTTCCCGCACTCCGATGTAGACCTTCTACTCCTCGCCGAAAACGAAGCCGCCCTCGCCGCTCTCAAAGAACCGCTCTCCGAATTTCTGCGCGCGCTCTGGGATAGCGGCCTGCGCGTCAGCCATTCCGCCAGAACCATCGCCGAATGCTGCCGCCTGCACGACGACAATCTCGAGCTGCACATCAGCCTCCTCGATCTTCGCTTCCTCTGCGGCCGGCGCGAACTGTTCGATCGTCTCGCAGAGTATCTGCCCGGCCTCTTCCGCCGCGAAGCCGCCGCTCTCACGCACCGGCTCGTCGAGCGCGCCCGCCAGCGGCACGCGAAATTCAATAACACCGTCTACCATCTCGAGCCCAACATCAAGGAAGCGCCCGGCGGAATTCGCGATATCCATTTATTGCGCTGGCTCGCCGCGCTGCTTCCCAACCATGAAGCCATCCGCGACTCGCTCCAGGAACTGAAGCCCGCCGAAGAGTTCCTGGCTGAGCTGCGCTGCTTCCTGCACAATCAGGCCGGACGCGACAACAACCTGCTCAGCTTCGAGCTGCAAGATCAGGCCGCGCGCGAGTTGCCGTCCCAGCCGCTCGCCCCCGAAGCCTGGATGCGCCTCTACTATCAGCATGCCCGCCGTGTGTTTCAGTCGGCGCTGCGCGCGATCGAATATGCCGATGCGCAAGACCCCGGACTCCTGCGCCAGTTTCGCGATTGGCGTAGCCGGCTCTCCACGCCCGAATTCACCATCTCCCGCGAACGTCTCTTCCTTCGCAACCCGGGCGAAACGCTAAGCTCGCCCGAATCCATCTTGCACCTGTTTTCTTTCGCCGCCCACCACGCCATGCCTCTTTCCTGGGACGTCCAGCGGCGCTTGCGAAATGAGCTCGAGACTCTGGCGCAACTCTTCCGCCAACATCCGCCGCCCTGGTCCGCCTGGCGCGATTTGTTTGCCCAGCCAAGCACCGCGCTCGCTCTCCAGCAAATGCAGGAAACCGGCTTGCTCGCCGCCGCTCTTCCCGAATGGCAGGCCATCGATAGCCTCGTCGTGCGCGATTTTTACCATCGCTACACCGTCGACGAACACACCCTCATCGCCATCGAGACCATCGACAATTTGATCGCTCGCAAACCGGGCACGCCGCCCCGTTTCGAAGCTTTCGCGCTCGAAGAAGACGATCGCATCGTCCTGCGCCTGGCTCTCCTGCTGCACGACATCGGCAAAGGAACCGAGCGCGTTGGTTGCGATCCTGGCGATCACGTCCGCAGTGGGCTCGTTGCCGCGCACGCAGCCCTTGATCGCATGAACGCCCCGCAGCTCACTCAACAAGCCGTTCTGTTTTTAATCGAGCGCCATCTCGACCTCTCGCGCATCATGCACAGCCGCGATCTCGAAGATCCCGCCACCGCGCGCTTTCTCACCGAACGCATCGGCACGCAAGAAGATCTGCGCCGCCTCACGCTGCTCACCTATGCTGATATTTCCGCGGTGAATCCCGCCGCTATGTCGCCCTGGCGTTTCGAACAGCTCTGGCGCGCCTATTCCGCCGCAGCCGGGCAGCTCACGCGCGAGCTCTCCACGGATCGCATCCACGATCCATCGCCCCGGGCCAACGCTTTCCTCGACGGTCTTCCCAAACGCTATCTGCGCACCCACACCCGCGAACAGATCGAAGCCCACGCCGCGCTGCATGAGAAAAGCCAGCGCGAAGGCGTAGCTGTCGAAATCTCCCGCGAACCGGGCGCGTATGTAATGGCGGTCGTCGCGCGCGATGTCCCCGGACTCTTTGCTTCGTTGTGCGGCGCTCTCGCCAGCTTCGGCATGAACATCGTCAAAGCCGAGGCCGCCTCCAACGCCGCCGGTTCCGTGCTCGATCTCTTCCGCTTCACCGACCCCATCCGCACCCTCGAGCTCAATCCCGCCGAAGTCAGCCGTCTCCAATGGACGGTGGAGTGCGTCGTCCGAGGCTCCATCGAAGTCGCCGACCTGCTAAAGCGCCGCCGCCCGCTTCCCCGCCCCGCGGCAGCCTCCAGTTTCGCGCCCAGCGTCCGCTTCGATAATGACGCCTCCGATACCGCCACGCTGATCGAGTTCGCCGCCCCGGACCGCCCCGGCCTGCTCTATGACCTGTCTTCCGCCATCGCCGCCGCCGGCTGCAACATCGAAATCGTGCTGATCGACACCGAAGCCCACAAAGCCTTCGACGTCTTCTACGTCACCCACCAAGGCCAAAAACTCGACGAACCCACGCAACACCACCTAAAATCCACCCTACTCCCCCGGTAATACCAACCCAGTGGGGCAGCCAATCGTGGCTGCAGCCGCCTCTGTAGGCGGCATTTTGCCGTATTCAGACGCAACAGAACCGCGACCGTAACGGAGCGTTTCCCCCGAGTCACCTCTCAAGTGAAAATTCTTTAACTGCTATATGAATGTTTCAGTTGACGCGATTCAACAAACTACCTACCATAGAAGTAATCTGGATTTCGTAGCGCTGGTTGTCGATATGCGATCCGTGTGGCCGCGTATTTTTTACCGCGTACAAAGTATTTTGATGGGAACGTCGATCTTTATTGAAGGGGTTGCTTGATGAACCTCCGTCATTTCTATAAGGTGGCTCTGACCGTGGCCGTACTCGGCATGGCAACCACGTTGTGTGCGCAGACTGCGCCTCAGGCGACCGCCACCGCGAAGAAGCACAAACGCAGACACCGAAGGCCGGTCGCAGCGCTGCACTCGACTGTGGTCACATCCGCCGACGGACGTTCCGTCGCGCGTACCACCAACCAAACCGCCTTCCTCCACACCGATGCCGCAACCACCGTTAAAGTGGCCGCAGCGCGACGCCGTCGTCGCCGACACGTTTATGTAAACCCCTGGACCGAGCCAACCTATGCCGATTCCACCGTTGGAGATTCCGTCGAGGGAGAGGATCTCGTCGTTCGCAAAGCCGCCGTGGACGCGCTTGGGCCATATAACGGAACCGTTGTCGTCGCGGACCCCACCACCGGCCGCATCCTGAGCATCGTCAACCAGAAACTCGCGCTGACCGGCGCCTTCCAACCCTGCTCCACGGTTAAAATCGTGGTTTCGCTCGCCTCGCTTAGCGAAGGAATTGTCGATTCCAACACAACCATCCGCCTCACGCGCCGCTACCGCATGGATATGACGCAAGCCATCGCGCATTCCAACAATCTCTACTTCGCGACATTAGGCCGGGACCTCGGATTCGATCGTGTCGAAAAATATGCCAAGCTGTTCGGACTGGGCGAAAAGGCCGGCTTGGATATCCCCGGCGAAGAAGCGGGTTATCTCACCACCGAACCACCCCAAACCGGCGTCGGCATGATGACCAGTTTTGGCGATGGCATTCGCCTCACGCCGCTTGAGCTGACTAGCATCGTCGGTACCGTCGCGAACGGCGGCACCATGTACTACCTGCAGTACCCCAGGACCGATGAGGACCTGGCCAAATTCGTCCCCCGCATCAAGCGCACGCTCGACATCGCGAACTACATTCCGCAACTCAAGCTCGGAATGGAAGGTGCCGTGGAATACGGCACAGCCCGCAGAGCCAACTTCGATGCGACCGATCCCGTCTTTGGCAAAACCGGAACCTGCACTGATACCGCGCAGCCCGGCGTTCACCTCGGCTGGTTCGCGTCTTTCGGCGATGTAGCAAACAAAAAATTGTCCGTCGTGGTGCTCCTGACCGGCGGTCGTGGAATCAGCGGTCCTATCGCCTCCGGCATCGCGGGGAACGTGTATCACAATCTCGCGGAACAGCATTATTTCGGCTCAGACCAGCCCCCGGCAGCAACCAGCCTGGTATCGATGCAGAACCAGCAGTAACGAGCGCCGCAAAGTGGGCCTCCGATGATTCTCCCCACCACGGATGTCTCGGCCCTACTGCTGCTCTTGCTCTCCTTCGTCTGCCTCGGATCGTGGGCCAATACTTTCAAACTCACTGGCACGCGCTGGCGCTTTGAGCTTTTTTATATCGATTTCGCAATCGGCGCGCTCCTGCTCTGCGTGATCGCCGCCTTTACCCTTGGAACCTTGGGCCCCGACCTGGCTTTTAGCGACCGCATGCTGGTGGCCGGGCGTACTGCGCAAGCCTTCGTCGTAGGCGCCGGATTCGTTTTCAATCTCGGCAATATGCTGTTGCTCGCTGCCGTTTCCCTGCTCGGCGTGGCCAGCGCGTTCCCGCTCAGCGTCGGAGTCGCGCTGGTCGTTACCTCCTTGTTCCACTTTCACCGCGGCAACTTCATCCTTCTGATCATTGGAATCGTGCTAATGATCGTCGCGGTTGTGCTGGATGCACGCGCATGCCGCCTGCGTGATCGAAGTGCTTCGAAAACTCATCGCGTGGCGGTAAAAGCCACAGTCACAGCGCCGCCAACCGTGGCTCCCAAACCGTCAGGCGTCAGGCTTGCGCCCAAAGCCGCGCCCGGCAAAACACGCGCGCGGAAAACCAACAAGGGATTGCTGCTCGCCGTGCTCGGCGGAATCGCCCTCGGCCTCTTCTATCCGGCCGCGGCAAACGGAACCAGCGGCGAATTCGGATTAGGCCCCTACGCCGGCATGCTGATGCTCTCCATCGGCATCCTCATATCTACCTTCATCTACAACTTCTATTTCCTGAACATCGCAATCGACGGCCCGCCCACAAGTTTCGGCGCCTATTTTAAAGGCAATGTGCGCCAGCACCTTTTAGGTTTCGGCGGCGGCGCGCTGTGGGCCATCGGAGCGCTGTGCGCCGCGCTCGCATCGGTTCCCGCGCAAACGGCTCCGCATCGCGCGGCCGGCATTATCCTGCCCGTCGGCTCAGTCCTGCTGATGATGCTCTGGGGCATGCTGGCCTGGAAAGAATTTGCTACCGCTGGGCGGCAAGCCAAACTTGCGCTCAGCCTCGCCGCGCTGCTATTCGCCTGCAGCGTGATCCTGTTCGGAATCGGCATCGCTGCCTAACGAAAAGCCCAGCGCCGTAGCTAACGCCTCCGCATCCCGCAAACTTCCTTGCGCCAGCGTCGCCGATCCGCCACCCCGCCCTCCGCTTGCCGCCAGCGCCTGTTTCAACACCGCCCCCGCATGAATGCCCGAATCCGAAGACACTGCGATCAAAACGCCGCCATCCGCGGCAACCGCCAACGCAATCGCTCTGGAGCGGCTGGCGAACGCCTGCGCTTTGCCTCGCACGGCATCGTCGATCGCGCTGGCTTCGAACCTTGCGCGCCGCATTCCATCGGCCGAAGGCGTAGTCGCCTGGGTACAATGCCTCGCCCTCCCGCCGCGCCATTTCCAGCATCAATCTGTGCCGCTCTTTCTCAGCTTCCGCCAGCCGCTGCCGCAGCGACGCGAACTGTTCCGGCAGCCGTTCAAAGGCCGCCGCGCCCTCGCGTCCAAGCTCGCTTAAGATCCGAAAATCCTGCTTTGCCCGCCGCAGCGCGCGCGTGCCGCACACAAACTCAACCCGCACATGCCCTCGAATCTTCTCCGTCTTGCGGATCTGGATGGGACCCAGTTCTGCCGTCGAGCGCACATGCGTTCCGCCGCACGCGCTGCGATCGAAGCCCTCGATCTCAATGATGCGCAGCGTTCCCGAGCGCCCGCTCGGCTTACGAAGATCCCGCGCCGCATCCGCCGCTTCAAACTGGATATTCACGCGCCGCGCTTCGCCCACAATCTGGCTCACGCGCTCTTCCACCGAATCGATCTGCGCCTCCGTCAGCTCTTTGCTCCCAAGCTCGATGCTCGACACTTCGCCGCCCATGTGGAAACTGAGCGTAGGAAGCCCAAACAGTTCGACGAACGCGGCCGAAAGCAAGTGCTGCCCGGTGTGCTGCTGCATATGATCGTAGCGGCGCGGCCAGTCGATACAGCCTTCCACCGCAGATTCCGCCAGCGGCGACGCCAGCACATGCGCGATCCGCTCTTCTTCATCGATCACATCCAAAACCGCCCGCCCGCCGAGCGTTCCCAAATCGTTCGGCTGCCCGCCCGACGATGGATAAAACGCCGTCCGGTCAAGATACACGCGGCATCCGTCCTCTGTGCTCTCAGTCACGTTCGCCTGGAAGGTGCGTAGATAACAATCTGTGTAGTAAAGCCGCTCCGTACCCACCCCTCAACATCTAGCATCCTCAAACAAGCGAGCAGCATCACGTCTAAGAGAGAATAGGACCAGATGTCGCTGCGCGAGCACATTCAAGCCATCAAGCGCGAAGATCCGGCCGCAAAAAGCAGCCTCGAAATTCTGCTCTGCTACTCGGGTTTGCACGCAGTCCTGATCCACCGCGTCGCGCACTGGCTGTACCGCCATAAGCGCTACGTTCTCGCCCGATTTATATCCCAGGGCGCGCGCATCTTCACCGGCATCGAAATCCATCCGGGCGCCAAACTCGGCGAGCGCCTTTTCATCGATCACGGAACCGGCGTGGTCATCGGCGAGACCGCCGAAGTGGGAGACGACGTATTGCTGTATCAGGGCGTGACGCTGGGCGGCACCGGCAATGAGCGCGGCAAACGCCATCCGACGATCGGCAGCCGCGTCGTCATCGGCACCGGATCGGCCATTCTGGGCAACATCCGCTTAGGCGACGACGTTAAAGTGGGAGCGGGTTCGGTGGTCGTCCATTCGGTGCCCGATGGCTGCACCGTAGTCGGCATCCCGGCACGCCTCGTCAGAGGACCCGCCGAGGCGCTCGGCGCGCTCGAACACGGCCGCGTCGCAGCCTGTGGCGAATCCGAAGAAGCCGATCTCGAACAACTGAACGATCGCATTCGCGAACTCGAAGCCCTGCTGCGCCTGCTGCTCGAAGATCGAGTAGGCCAAGCCCGCGGCTAGCGAGCGAAGCGATACCGCAAGCTATTCGCAGCGAGCTGCGTCAATTCCTCTCTCGAAAACCCGAACACCTCTGCCGCCAGCTCATATTCCCGAATCAGATCGGTCGCAAACAGCGCCGGATCATCCGTGCCTAGCACAATCGGCACTCCGGCATCCCAAAGCCGGCGCAGCGGATGAGCGGTCAAACTGGCAACCACGCCGGTCGAAACATTGCTCGATGGGCACACTTCCAGCGGAATATCGCGTTCCCGCAGCACTCGAAGCAAAGCCGCATCTTCAATTGCCCGAATCCCGTGCCCGATGCGCTCCGCCCCAATGCCGATGGCCTGCCAGACGCTGTCCGCACCCGTCACTTCCCCGGCATGACACGTCAATCGGAGTCCAGCTTCCTTCGCCGATCGAAACAAATCTTGAAACCAGATGGCCGGCCCGCGTGCTTCATCGCCTCCAATGCCAATCGCCACCACACCTTGATTCCGATACGCTTTCGCCAGCTCAAAAACGCAGGCCGCCGGCTCCACTCCAAACTGCCGTACAGCATCGAAGATCCACGCGACCTCAACGCCCTCAAAGCTCGCCGCCTCGGCCTGAATCGCTTCAAAAATAGGCTCAAATCTCTCCTGTTTCCACAGAATCACGCCTACCGACAACGTAATCTCGGCATACCCGACGTTCTGCGCGGCCAGCTTCTCAAGCAAGCGCCGCGTGGCCAGCGCATACGCTTCCGGCGTGTCCAATTTACGCGTCACCCAGACATACGCCTTCAAAAACCCCGCAAAGTCACTGTAATGAAGATTCGCGCGAATGGCATCCAACGTTAGCGAGGAGTCGAGTTCCCGAATCGTTTCGGGTTCCACGGATCCTTCTAGATGGAGATGCAGATCGGCCTTATCCAAACCATGAATGAATTGCCGCAGATGTTCCATTCCCCTGACATAATAAACGTGCCATGACGGACCAGGAAATTGAAGCGATAACGGGTGGCTACCACGGCGATGCCTTCGCCGTGCTCGGTCCGCATGCGGCCGGTGACAACAAGAATGAGTGGGAGGTTCGAGCCTTTCTTCCGCAGGCGCAGCAGGTGGAAGTCTTGACCGATGGCAAAAACATTCCGATGCAGCGCCAGCACATGGCCGGACTTTTCGCCGCTCGTGTTCCCGCGCAGATTTCCAATTACCGGCTCCGCATCACCGATTATCAGGGCAACACATCCGAGATCGAAGACGTCTACCGCTTCCCGCCGCTGCTCAGCGATTTCGATTTACACCTGACGTCGGAAGGCACCAATTACGCCGGCTATCTCGCATTCGGGGCACACCTGGTGACCGTCGACGGCGTGCAAGGAACGCGCTTTGCCGTCTGGGCGCCAAACGCAATCGTAGTAAGCGTGGTCGGGAATTTCAACGATTGGGACACGCGCCGCAATCCAATGCGCGCGCGAACCGGCGGCGTTTGGGAGATTTTCATTCCCGGTGTCGCAGCGGGCGCGCCCTATAAGTACGCCATCCGGTCGCGCTTCCGCGGTTACAGCCAGATGAAGTCGGACCCTTACGGCTTCTACATGGAGACTCCGCCCAAATCGGCTTCCATCGTCGCCGACATCGACAACTACGAATGGCACGATCAGGAGTGGATGGAGCGCCGCGCCGCTGCGAAACCGCTCGAGAGTCCCATCGCTTTTTATGAAGTACACCTGCAGTCCTGGATGAAGGGCGAGCAGAATCGGACGCTCACGTATCGCGAGCTTGCCAGCAAACTCGTCGATTATGTAAAGCGCATGGGCTATACGCATATCGAGTTGATGCCCATAGCCGAGCATCCCTATGCGCCCTCCTGGGGTTACCAGGTCACCGGCTTCTTCGCTCCCACCTCCCGCTACGGCGCCCCAGAGGATTTCATGTATTTCGTCGATCGCTGCCATCAGGCGGGCATCGGCGTCATCATGGACTGGGTCCCGGGCCACTTTCCCAAAGATGCTCACGGACTCGCCTATTTCGACGGAACCGCGCTATACGAGCACGAAGATCCGCGCCTGGGCGAGCACCGCGACTGGGGCACCTTGATCTTCAATTACGGCCGCAACGAAGTGCGCTCGTTCCTCATTTCCAATGCGCTGTTCTGGCTGAAGAAGTATCACATCGACGGATTACGTGTGGACGCGGTCGCCTCCATGCTGTACCTGGATTACTCGCGTAAACCCGGCGAATGGGTCCCGAACGTTTATGGAGGAAACGAAAATCTGGCGGCGATGGATTTTCTCCGCAAAGCCAACGAGCTGGCCCACCAAGTGCCCGGCGCGATCACGGTCGCCGAGGAATCCACCGCGTTTCCCGGAGTCTCGCGCCCCGTTTACTTAAACGGCCTGGGCTTCACGATGAAGTGGAACATGGGCTGGATGCACGACATGCTTCAGTATTTCGGGCGCGATCCGATCTACCGCAAGTTTCACCAGAACGACATTACGTTCAGCATGATTTACGCGTTCACGGAGAATTTCGTTCTGCCCGTCTCGCATGACGAAGTGGTCTACGGCAAGCGCGCGCTCTTGGACAAGATGCCGGGCGATGAATGGCAGCGCTTCGCCAATACGCGCGCTTTCTTGAGCTACATGTATGGACATCCTGGCAAGAAGCTGTTGTTCATGGGCTCCGAAATCGGCCAGACGGCCGAGTGGAATTCGGAAGCGCAAGTCGAATGGTGGCTGCTCGATTATGAAATCCACCGGAAATTACAGGCCTTCTGCGCGGCCCTGAATGATCTTTACCGCGCCGAGCCCGCATTGTACGAGATCGACTTTCACGGATCGGGCTTCGAATGGATTGACTTCCACGATGCCGAGCATTCCATCATTTCCTTCGTGCGCTACGCGAAAGAGCGCAAAGATTATCTGGTGTTCGTCTGCAATTTCACCCCCGCTCCGCACCAGAACTATCGGATCGGAATGCCGGAAGTAGGTTTTTACCGCGAAATCTTCAACTCGGACGCGGCGATCTTCGGCGGCAGCAACATGGGCAACGGCGGAGGAGTGAACACGGAGCCGACACCATCACACGGAAGACCGGCCTCCGTCAAGCTAACGCTTCCGCCGCTAGGCGTAATCGTCTTGAAGCCCGCTCGGACCTAAGCTTTCAAGCTTCAGATTTCCGCTGCGCCTTCCAGGCTGCGCCATAGATACCAGCTTGCGACCGAGCAGTAGGGATGCCATTTCTCGGCGAGTTTGGCGAGTTCGGCGGGTGTTGGCAGCTCCGCGAGCCCGTAGGCTTTGCGCACCGCGTTGCGAATGCCCAGATCGGCGAGCGGCATCACGTTGGGACGCTCCAGGGCGAAGATGAGGAACATTTGCACCGTCCACACGCCGACGCCGCGCACCTGAGAAAGGACCGCTATGACCTCTTCGTCAGCGAGCGCGGGCAGCTTACGAAAATTGATTTCGCGGCGCGCTACCCGTTCGGCCAGATCCGTCAAAGATGCGATTTTCTGCCGCGAAAGGCCGCAGGCGCGCAATTCCTCGGGCGTCAGTTTCAGAAATGCGGTTGCGGTGAATCTGCGCCCCACAGCCTTGCGAAGACGCTCGAAAATGGTGCGGGCCGCCTTCCCGCTAAGCTGTTGGAACGCGATGGAACGGGCTAACGTCTCGAACGTTGGCTCGCGAAGGGCGAGCTGACACGGACCTACCCGCGCGATGATGGCAGCCATCACAGGATCGGCATTTTCGAGGTGCAGCGTTGCTGATTTCATTGTCCGGGTCCGCTAACTGGAGCTAGACGATAATTTAACCAGATGAGCAGTATCGTTCCCCTCACGTTTGTATCCGCAGTGTTGCTACTGGCCGGCGGCGCGTTGAGCATGCAGCCTCCCCCCGATCAGGACCAGCCGGCGCCAAATCAAGCCGGCCCGATCAAAGTGAATGTCGAGCTGGTGAATATCCTGTTTACCGTCAAGACCAAGAAGGGCCAGCTCATCCCAAATCTCGAACAGAAAGATTTTACCGTTTACGAAGACGGCAAGCAGCAGACCATCCAACGCTTCTCGCGCGAAACGGATCTGCCGCTCACGCTCGGCCTGCTTATCGATATCAGCGCCAGCCAGGAGCGCTTGGTGGACATCGAACGCGAAGCCGCAGCCGCTTTCTTTTCGAGCGTCATCCGCCAGAAAGACGAAGCCTTTCTAATTTCGTTTGGTAAAAGCACCGACCTGCTGCAGGACTATACGAATTCGGCGCGATCGTTGACGGCGGCGCTACAGGATTTGCGCCCCGACGGCCAGACGCCGATGGTCGGAAACATTCCCGTCAATACCGGCCCGGTCCCCACCACCGGCACACCGAAAGGCACGCTTCTCTACGACGCGGTCTACCTGGCCGCAAATGAAAAGCTGAAGAGCGAAGTAGGGCGCAAGGCAATGATTCTGATTACCGACGGCGACGATCAAGGCAGCTTCTACGATCGCAGAGCTGCCATCGAAGCGGCGCAAAAGGCCGATGCCATCATTTACAGCATCTACTATGTCGATCGCGGCTTCTATCTCTCGGCTGGCATGGGTTTTGGCGGAGGTGGCGAAGGAGAGCTGCGCAAGATGTCGGAGGAAACCGGCGGGCACGTTTTCAGCGTCAGCGGAAAGCACCCGCTCAATGAGGTTTTCAAAGAGATTCAAGACGAGCTGCGCAACCAGTATTCGATCGGCTATGAGTCGACGAACCCGAAGCGCGACGGAAGCTTCCGGCAGATCGAAATCAAAGTGGACGATGCGAACGATCGCGTGCAGGCACGCAAGGGATACTACGCTACGCCGGTCGATGAGCAGTAGCGTGCTGGCGCGCCACCAGATAATCCGCGACGGCCTGGCGAAAGGGCGGCATGGGGGCGATGTCGGCCGCTTCAAGCTTCGCGTTCGATAGCGCGGAGAATTTGGGGCGCCGGGCGGCTGTCCGGTACTCGCGTTCATTAGTGGCCTGCAGAGCCGGAGACAAACCGGCCAGTTCGAAAATCGATTTCGCGAAATCGAACCAGGAGATCGCCTCGCCGCCGCCCATATGAAACAGGCCGGTGATTTTTTTCTCCACCAGATCCGCCGTGCGGGACGCGATCGCGGGGGCATAAGCCGGAGAAGCGACGTGGTCCTCCACCACTCGGATGGGATTGTTGCTTTTAGCCAGGCGCAGCATTAACTCGACAAAATTTCCGCGCGGCGTGAACATGCCGCCCGGCCCGAACACGCCCGAGACGCGGATCACTAGCGGATTGTCCAGATAGGCCTGCGCATAAAGCTCTCCGCCAAGCTTCGAGACTGCATAGGCGCCTAGCGGATGCGGCCGGTCCGTCTCGATATAAGGAGTTCCTTTCGTGCCGTCGAAGACGTAGTCGGTGGAATAGTGAACCAGTTGCGAGTCGGTTTGCCGGCAGGCCATGGCGATGTTGCGAACCGCCAAAGCGTTAGTCTGGAAAGCGGCCAGCGGCTCCCTTTCGGCGATATCCACCTGGTTGTATGCGGCCGCATTGATAACCACTTGCGGATCGGCTTTGGCGATGCCCTCTTCGACTCGATGTGGGTCCGTGATATCGATCGCTTGCCGGTCGAAGGGTTGAACGGTCCAGCCGCGGCGCTCAAATTCGCGGCACAATTCGACCCCGAGTTGGCCACCGCCGCCAAAGATAACGAGCTTATGGTGCATTCATTTGAAGAATATCGGATTGCGTTGCGGCGAATCATTTCATTTGGCTTTACGGATGAATATCTGGCCGTTGAAGGAAGTGAATTGAAATTCCGGACCGCCGCCGTTGATGGCGCCGCGCAGCGCGCGGTCGAAGCGCACGTGAAATCTGCCGTTTTCCGGCCGCCCCGTCTCGTTTTCAAGCACGCGAGCGCCCGAATCCAGCTTCACATCGAAATCGCTGTAGATCTCGCCGTTGTCCGTTTTCATACGGACGTTCGCCTTGACGTTTGCAGGAAGAGTGACATCGATATTCCCGTTCAGAGTGCTGAAGGACATGGGCTTGGACGGATCGACCTGGTTTAGGCTAACCTGCACCTCGCCGTTGAGGGAGTGGGCAATCACAGATCCTCCAACATCTTGCATGGTGATCTTGCCGTTCAGATCGTTCGCGTCGATTTCTCCATCCACGTGCTCGACCTGAATATCGCCGTTGTTCACGCATTGCAGTTGCAGCGATGAGTGACGCGGGACGGTGATGACCAGGTCGGCAGACCCGTTCCAGCCGGTCTTGATATCGACCACATTGTCGTCTTCGCTGACGTCGAGACCGGAATTGCCGGCCAGGTCCAGCCGTTTCATTCCGTCGGCGCGCGCAGGGTGGGATTCATGCCGTCCTTCCTGGTCGCGAGGACGCGTTTGCACCTCGACATCTTTTATATCCGCTCCTCGCACGATGATGCTGCCCTGAAGCAGGTGCGCCCGGACGCGCGCTGGACGCGAGGGATCGTGCAAAGGCACATTCACCTTCTCGCCTGCGTCTTGCGCTAACAAAGATGCAGCGCAAAAAAATGCAATTCCTATGATTCGGATCATTATTTCTTCTCCTTATGGTTCGCGATGAAGGCGGATGTTTCCGTTGAATGCGTCAAAGCTCAGCTCCGGGCCGCCTCGTCCGGCGCGCGCGCTTCCGCCGCGATTACTGCGATAAATGAATTTCCCGTCGCGCTGCTCGCCCGCGGCTGCCGGAACCGCTCTGGGAGTCACATCAAAATCGCTATAGATGGCGCCATTGAATGTCTTGAAAAGCAGATCGGCCGAGAGCCCCGGCTGGAAGTACATATCCAATTGCCCGTTGATGCTTTTGAAACTGCTCGGCCCGGAAGGATTCTTTGCGAAGTGAACCGAGACAGGACCATTGACGGTATGGGCGTCGCCCGAGCCGGAGATATTCGTCATCGCGATTCCGCCGTTGACGTTGCGAATATCGAAGTTGCCACCCGTTCCATCCACTTGCACATCCCCGTTGTTCACCGTCGAAACAACCACTCGGGCTTCGCGCGGAACCTGCACATCGATGTCGTAGGTGACGTTGTAAAAATGGCGGAATACGTCATGGCATCCGCGGCCTTCCCCGTTGCAGCGCCAGGGTGCATCGTAGTAGACCGAAACAGTGCCCGGCTTCTCCGTCATCTCGAGCTTGACTTCGTTCTTCGCCTGCTGCAAATCGCTGTCGGTTTCGGCACGAATTACCTGGTGCGCCGTAACGCGAACGTCGGAGCCGTTTCCCGCCCTGACGTGCACATATCCGTCGACGTTATCGACGACCAGCCGCATGGGCGCCCCGGAAAGCGAGAGCGTTTTTTGAATCGTCTGCTGTTCCCGGATAGGCCACCGGTCCGAGTGCGAAGAGGCAAGACACAGCGCGGCCGATCCGAACGCCAGGAGCGCCAGGTAAATAGTGATTTTCATTTTCCTTCCCCCTATGGATAACTGAGCTTTTGAAGGCCCCATTGCGCCCGCTGCCGCACTGCCGCATTCGCGTCCGCATCGCCGCTCAGCTTGCGAAGCGGGCCTGCGGCAGCATTGTCGCGCATGTGCACTAGCGCGTCTATAAGTGCGATCTGGACTAGCGGCGAATCCTGCTGTGCGATGGAATTCACAAGCGCGCTGCGAACTGTTGGATCGCTTGAGAACTTTTCGACGGCATCCAGCGCGGAAAGCCGCACGTTGATATTTGGATCGTGATTCAGCGTCGTAAGAAGCGCTGCGACCAGATCGGCATCCGGGCGTTCCACACGGCTGCTCCACGATATTCCTTCGAGACGCGAGGTGGCGGACTGCCGTTCGAGCAGCGAGAGCGCGACGGTTTGGCGCAAAGTCTGCACCTCTGTATCGAGCCGTTTTACTTCCTGTGTGGGCGCGGTGGGCGAGAAGTTTGCGCGGCCCAGGTACAGGCCGAGACCGAACACAACAACAGCGATCGCGGTTTGCCGCACCAAGCCTTGCAGCCCAGGCTTCCACCAGGCGAAGCCGCCTTCTGAATAAGAACGACGCTCGTTTGCAGCAACGTTCAATCTTTGATAGAAGCGGGCTCGCAGCGCCTCGCTGGGCTGCGCTTCGGGCACAGAACCGAGTTCCTGCCAAAGCGAGCGGAGCTCGTCGACCTCCGCCTGCAGCTCAGGACTAGCCGCCAATTGCGCTTCGAACATTTCCTTGCCGGCAGGTGTCAGCTGACCGGCCAAATACTGCGGAATCAGCAGTCGAATTTCTTCAGGCGTCATACAAATTGTCTCCACTCGCGCGAAACGGCATTTGGCCTTTCGGCGAGTTACTTGAAAGTTCACCGAACGTCTCGCGCAGCTCTTTCAGTGCGCGATACACGCGAACCTTGACCGTACCTATCTCGCACTTCAGAATGCGAGCAATCTCTTCATAGCGCATATTGTGGAAACGGCTCAGCACAAGCACCTCTCGCTTGTCGTCGGGCAGTTTCTCCAGCGCCTCCCGCAGGAATCGCACGTCCTGCTTGCGGGCGATCACCTCTTCGGGCATAGGTTCCGAGCTCCTGATGTCGCCCATTTCGCTCCCGGTCAGCTCCGCGCGCACCTTATGAAGCGAATCGAAGCGCGCATGACGAGCCATTCCGTAAAGCCACACCGGAAACGAGAGGGCAGGATCATAGCTCCGGGCGTACTTGAGAACACGAAAAAATACCTCCTGCACCAGATCTTCACTAAGCGCCCGGTTACGCGTAAGGCTCAGCAGATAACGAAACAGCCCCACGTGATAGCGCTCAAAGAGCGTAGCGAGCTGGTTGGTGTCGCCGGCCTGCACAAGCTTCATCAAAGCGCTGTCGGTTTGGCTCTCCACTCGCCCCCTCACAGGTCAATACCGGAGTATCGAGGAAAGGTTACGAAGAAAAATGAAGTTCGAGTGCGTGCATGCGGACGAGGATGGAGTGTGAATGTCATCGTGCATTCGAGACTGGGAGCGGTTCAGGCGGCTTTTTGGGCGAGCGCGCGGGTTTCCTCCTCGACGGCGGCTCTCACCAGGGGTAATTTTGCGCCAGAGGTGAGCACTTGTTGGTGCGTTACCTTGGCTTCGGCGAGCAAAACGGCCCATTGGTGCAGTTCCTGCTTGCGATTTTCGTTCGATTGGCGGCGGGTTTCTTCTGCCTCTTTGTGCTTCTGCGATTCGAAGCCAATTTTGACTTTTCTCTTTTCGGCTTTGAGCTTTAGCAGGGCGTTGAGGCAGGCGTGGAAGGCGCGGTCGTTGGTGGTCTGGTAGCGCAAGATAGAGCGCGAACATCTTTTCATCGGCCAGCCAGTCGGCCTGCAGGGTCAGGGCGCGCTGGGTGAGCCAATAATGCTCCGCCATTTTCTCCACCAGGAGGCGTTCGGTCATGGTGCCGGGCTGATGTTCTATGCGCAGGTCCTTCAACAAGGCTTGGAACTCGTCGGCGTTTTCCGATTCGAGAAGGCTGAAGCGGGCATTGAAGCCGTGACGGAAGTTGTTTTGCGAGGAAGCGGTTTTGCCTGCTTCAGTTTTTGCGCCGGTGGAATGCTGGGAATTGGCACGATTGGCGGCAATTTGCTCGGGAGTCGACATTTTGAATAATCTCCAAATGAAAAACGCCGGAGCGGCACAGCGGCCAGATCCGGCGTTTAAAAAGATGGAAGCGGGACGGGCTTCCTCAAGTTCAGAGTAGCATTCGTGTCAAATGGTTTTTGCGTGGAAGGGCCGTAAACATTGAGTTTTTCGCTTGTGACTCGATTTGCGAAATGCCGGAAATAGATGCCAGGGATACTGTCGAGCGACTTTCTCGTCCCACAATAATGCCGAGAATGACAATTCTTGGGCGCTCGGCGTATGCAAGCGTTATGCTTACGAGATCGCTTCTGGAGAGGGGATCCCGCATCCA
>CAWBDW010000064.1:0-32252 GCA_963787545.1 uncultured Acidobacteriaceae bacterium | reverse complement strand
CTATGAGATTGGCAAGGACTTCCGAAACGAAGGTCTCTCCCCTAAGCACAATCCCGAGTTCACGATGCTTGAGTCTACGAGGCCTACGCCGACTACCTGGACATCGCCCATCGGCTGGAGGCGTTGATGCGGGCGGTCGTCGATGCCGTGGACTATCAGGGCCATCGACTTTCGCAGCCCTGGCGACGGGAAACGCTCGCGACGCGATCCTCCCGTACCGGCATCGATATTCGAGCACGACCGCGATCGGGATTCGCTTGCGGCTGCGATGAAGGCCCGTGGGCTCCGCGCCCTCGGAGGACACTTGGCCCCACTCGTGGACGAACTCCTCTCCAAGCATGTCGAGCCTGATCTCTTGCAGCCGACGCTGCTCATCGACTATCCGGTCGAGCTCTCACCGCTGGCCAAGCGACACCGAGGCGAGGAGGGTCTGGTGGAGCGCTTGAGGCGTTCGCCGGGGGTATGGAGATCGCCAACGCATTCACCGAGCTGAACGATCCGGACGATCAGCGCGAGCGCTTCGAGGCACAGCGAGCCCTGGCGGCGGCTGGGGACGAGGAGGCCCAACCGTACGACGGGGCCTTCATCCAAGCTCTGGAGCAGGGTATGCCACCCACCGGAGGCATCGGAGTGGGCATCGACCGCGTGGTCATGCTCCTCACGGGACAGCGAACGATCCGCGAGGTCGTGCTGTTCCCGGCCATGCGTGATTAGTCGGTCAAGGGCCCTACGGATCAGGGCCACACCTGCCGATAAGACGGACGAGCGGCCCTCGCCGGGACGGGCCTGGATTGACGTCTAGGCAGCGTCAGACAAAAGGGCCGTAGTCCACCGAGACCGACGGCAATAACTTGGCACGAGAACGTAAATCGAGGACGAACCTCCGCCGCGAGGACGGACAGGCGCTGGTCGAGCTGGCGCTGGTCGTGCCTCTCCTGCTTTTCATCATCTTCGCGATCATCGATTTCGGGCTCGCCATCAACCAGTACAACAACACCACGAACCTGGCGAACCTGGGTGCCCGGGCCACCGCGGTCCTCTCCTCGAGCAATACCACCCCGGGGACCTGCACCTACACCAAGAGCGGCACCTCGACGACCTACACCACGCTGGTCGGCTACATCGATTGTGAAGGGGCGACTGAAGGCGCCGCTGAGCCAGGCCACGGTCACGGTGTGCGACGCCACTACCACGAGCATCGCGACCGGCGACACGCTTCGGTGCGGGTCGTCAGCAGCTTCAACTGGTTGGGGATCCTGGCTGGCGGGATCGGCCGCATCGGCGGTGTAACCGGTGGGGCCAGCAACGTCACGATCGGATCTACGGCTGCCATGAGGATGGAGGGCTCGGCCACCACGCGCAGCGCTACGTGGCTCGAGGCCGATGCCAACCACGACATTCCTGGAACCAGCAGCACGGTGCCGGCACCCACGATCACGACGAGCGGCTGCTGACCGCCTGCCGTCAGTAACCGGCCTGCCGAAAAAAACTTTTCAGTCCTTTGACTTTCCCGCCGATAGGCAACCTGAGTAAAGCCCCGCAAGGAGACACATCACATGGAAGCGCAAAACCCACGTAGCAGAATTGGCGGTAGTTGGACCGCCCAGCTGCTGGCCACTCGGCGGGGCGCCATGACGGTCGCCGCGCTCGCTGCCGTCTTGGCCGGAATCCTGCTGTATCTGTTCGTTCAGCACTACAAGTCGAGCTCGACCCCCACCGTGGCGGCCCCGAGCGACGTGTACGTGTTCCAGGCGACCAGGTACATCCCCGCCGGTACTCCGGCATCGACCATCGCTGCAGAGAACCTCCTGCAGAAGACGCAGGTCCCTGCAAAGCAGGCGGTCGTCGGGGCCATCCCCGATCCCTCCGTGATCGCCGGCGAGGTCTCCTCCGCCAGCATCGCTCCCAATCAGCAGGTCACGGCCGCTGACTTCACGCATGCGAACGTCACGATCGGTGCCTACCTGACCGGCACCCAGCGGGCAATCGCAGTTGCCCTGGATCCGCAGCACGGACTGACGTCATATCTATCCGCCGGCAACACGGTCGACGTGATGGACGAGAACAATGGTTCGACCACTGTCCTCGCCCAGAACATCTCGGTCTGGCCAACACCGGTGGTGACGTCGTCCTCCGGGTCAGCGACCGTCAGGCCCTGGAGATCTCTGCGGCTTCGGACGCCACCAAGATCTGGTTGGTCCTGCGGCCCCCGACAGGGGCACAGGCATCCATCCGCGTCGGCACGAGGGGAACCTACTAATGCAAAGGATGATCAACGCTCTGCTGGTCCATGACCAGTCGGTGGCGGCGGCTCTGGTGGCAGAGCACCTGCCCCAGGACTCGGACCTTCGCGTGGCCGAGGTGGTGGACAGCATGTTCCCGGCCACCGACGCCGTCAAGCGATCCGACGCCGATGTACTGGTCGTGGCCTGCCGCGAAGGCTCGGATGACGCTCTCGGCTCTCGTCACCTGGTGGCGCGGTGCGCGTCCGGGTCGTCCGGTGGTGATGCTCTGCCTGGGCACGAACAACGGTTATGTGGAGGAGGCTTTCGGCGCCGGAGCCGACGATCTCCTGCCGATGGATCCCGGCCCGATCGTGCCGGACTCCACCCGGAAGCACGTTGAGTTCTCGCTGCGCAAGGCGCTGGCCCGGACATCGACGGTGGCCGAGCCGAGCAGCACCGACTTCGGCAAGATCATCTGCGTCCTCGGCCCCAAGGGCGGGATCGGCAAGACGGTCACCAGCTGCAACCTCGCGGTGGCAATGGCACTGCGTGGAATCAGCACGGTGCTCGTCGACCTCGATCTCCAGTTCGGGGACGACGCGCTGTCGCTCGGCTTGACCCCCGACACCACCTCGTTTGACCTGGCGGTCTCGGGTGGCAGCCTGGATGCCGAGAAGCTCGATGCCTTCCTGCTCACCCACTCCTCGGGCCTGCGCGTCCTGGCGGCGCCGGCGCGTCCTGATCAGGCTGCATCGGTGGCGCCGGAGTTCATCGCCGACGTGTTCGGCGTGCTGCGTGAGGAGTTCGATTTCGTCATCGTCGACACGCCGCCGTCCTTCACGCCGGAGGTCATCACCACCATCGATGCCTCGACGGCTTATCTGCATGGTGGGGATGCTCGACGCCTCTCGCTGAAGAACACGCGGCTCGGGATGGAGACGCTGGACCTGATGGGCTACGACCCCAATCGCGTTCGGGTGGTCCTGAACCGCGCGAACACGAGCGTCGGTATCACCCGCGCCGATGTGCTCAGCATCCTCGGCCGCAACCCGGACATCCTGGTGCCCAGCCATCGTGACATCGCTCGCTCGGTCAACGAAGGCGCTCCGGTGGTGATCTCCCAGCGCCGGTCGGAGGCTGCCCGGGCTTTCGAATCGCTGGCCGAGCCTGTTCGCCACGCGCCGGTATACCGAGGAGGCAGCCGCAAACCCTCGCAAGGGCCGTGTGCTCATCCGCCGCGGCCGGTAACCAATCGCGCCCAGACAAGACCGAGTCATCGAGTTGAGGAACGTCGATGGAACTCCGTGAGCGTCTACAAGGTCAGAAGTCGTCCACCGCCAATGAGCCGGCGGCACCGCTGGACGCTTTCGCCGAGCTCAAAGACCGGGTGCACCTGGCCGTCATCTCGGACCTCGGGCCCCGTCTGTACAACGAGTCGCTTCCTCCGAGGCGCTGCGCGATGTGGTCCTCACCGACATCCGCAACCGCCTGGCGCAGGAGCGCGGTATCGCCATCGCAGACCGTGATCGCCTTGTTCAGGAGATCGCCGATGACACTCTCGGGCATGGCCCGATCGAGCCGCTGCTCCAGGACGACAAAGTCAGCGAGGTCATGGTCAATGGCCCGAGCGATGTCTGGGTCGAGCAGCGCGGCACGCTGCATAAGACCCCGGTTCGCTTCAGCGACGAGCACCACCTGCGCCGCATCATCAACAAGATCGTGGCTCAGGTGGGACGCCGCGTCGATGAGTCCTCGCCGCTGGTCGACGCGCGGCTCCCTGACGGCAGCCGCGTCAATGCCGTGCTGCCGCCGCTGTCGCTGACCGGGCCGATCCTGACCATCCGCAAGTTCTCCAAGAGCCGCTGGGACCTCGCCGGCCTGGTCGGGCTCGGCTCGATGCCGGCGAGGCCAAGGAGTTCCTCGAGGCCTGCATCAAGGCGGAGCTGAACATCATGATCTCGGGCGGCACCGGCTCCGGTAAGACGACGCTGCTGAACGCGCTGTCCACCGCCATCCCGGAGGACGACCGGATCGTCACGATCGAGGATGCGGCCGAGCTTCGCCTTCACCAGCCCCACGTGGTTCGCCTGGAGGCGCGGCCGAAGAACGTCGAGGGTCAGGGCGAGATCCCGATCCGCGAGCTGGTGCGCAACTCGCTGCGCATGCGCCCCGACCGGATCATCGTCGGCGAGTGCCGCGGCTCGGAGGCGCTGGACATGCTCCAGGCCATGAACACCGGCCACGACGGCTCGCTCAGCACCTGCCACGCCAACACCCCGCGCGACGCGGTGGCCCGTATCGAGATCGATGGTCCTGATGGCCGGCGTCGACTTCCCGATCCGGGCCATCCGCCAGCAGGTCTCCCGTGCGCTGGACCTGGTCGTTCAGATCGAGCGATTCAGCGACGGCTCCCGCAAGCTCACCAGCATCACCGAGGTCCAGCGCATGGAGGGCGACACGGTCACCCTGCAGGACATCTTCGAGTACAAGTACGACAAGGCGCACACCGAGGGCGGCGGCTCGATGGTCTATACCGGCCTGCGCCCGACGTGCAACAAGTTCGAGCGCCACGGCGTGGCGCTGCCCAAGTGGATGGAGAGCCATCAGTTCGGGGCTGCTCCGCTGGTCGCCGCCGCGCGTGGCGGGTTGCCAGCCCGCGGGTCGAGGCGCACAATCGCCGTTTCGGCCGATGACCAGTCCGATCGCAACATCCTTCCTGTCCAGCACGCCAGGTCTCGCCGCTCTGGGCCGGCTTCGTCGTCTCTCATCGCGGTGGCAGTGCTGCTGGCGGTGACCCGGCGCACCGATGTCAGCAAGCGCGTCGGGGAGTTCGTCTCCGGCCCGGCGGTATCTCGATGCGCGATCGCTGATCGAGCGAGCGCTGGGAGACAAGGAGTCGCGTTCCATTTCGCACTCGCCGTTCTTCACCGATCTAAGCTGGAACTCGAGGTGGCCGAGGCGCCGGTGGGCCTGGACCAATTGCTGGCGGCTTTGATCATCATCACCTTGCTCATCGGTTACCTGGTGGTGACCGAGGTGAAGAGCCCGCTAGCCGCTCCTCTGGCCCTCCTGGTCCCCGTCGGCGCGTACTTCCTGGTGAGGATGAAGGCCGACAAGCAACGCCGGAACTTCTCAGAACAGCTGCCCGACAACCTGCAGGTCATCGCTTCGGCCATGCGAGCCGGCCAGACCTTTGTCGGAGCGCTTCAGGCCGTGGTTGACGACGCCCCGGAACCTTCTGCCCGCGAGCTCAAGCGCGCAGTGACCGACGAGGCGCTCGGGGTGCCTCTGAACGACGCCCTCACGCAAGTCACCGAGCGCATGAACAGTGAGGATTTCCAGCATGTGGCGATCGTCGCCGGGCTCCAGCGGGATACAGGCGGCAACACCGCCGAGGTCATCGATCTGGTCGCTGAGACGATCAGGGGCCGCATCGAGATTCGGCGTCTCGTTCGCGGACTCACCGCTCAGGGCGCCTGGCCGGATTCATCCTGTCCGGTCTGCCAGCCGGCCTGCTTCTGATCATCTCGCTGGTCAACCCGGCCTATGCCCATCCACTGTTCCACACTACGCCTGGACTGGTCGCCCTGGGGGTCGCGGTTGTACTCATGATCTCCGGCAGCGCCGCTATCCGCAAAATCGTCAACATCACCATCTGACATGTACGTATTTCTCGCCATGGGAATCGTCTGCCTCGCCATTGCGGTGGCGGCATTCCTGTTCGCCTTCGGCGCCCGTCGGATGCGGACGGCTCAGCGACTCTCAACCATCCATGAGTATGGGTTCACCTCCGACGCTGTCATGCCGACCATCCTGAGCGGCGAGCCGAAGCGCTCGATCTTCACGGGCGGAGCCACCTGGCTGGGCGACTCTTGAGTCGCCGATTGGGCAGTGTCGGCGAGGACGAGGTACGCGAGCAGCTCATGGCGGCCGGCATGTACACGACCTCACCGCGGACGACTGCTCGGATACCGGGTGCTGGCCGCGATTCTGCTCCCGATCTTCATCCTTGCGTTGACCGGCGGAGCCAGATCCTGGACATCCTGGCCATGGTTCTGATGCTGTTCGCCGGCTGGACGGTGCCGCTCACCTACGTCCAGCGCAAGGCGCGCAAGCGACTGCAGGAGATCGATCGGCGCCTGCCTGATCTGATTGACCTGCTGACCGTCATGGTCGAGGCCGGCCTCAGCTTCTCCGCTTCGCTTCGCCTCGCCGCCCCCGAATTCGATCCGCCGCTCAGCGACGAGCTGCGCCTGACCCTTCAGGAGCAGACGATGGGTTTGGGCGTCGACGAGGCGCTGCGCAACATGGCTGAGCGAGCGGACACGCCCGCCATGCGGTCGTTCGTCCGGGCGATGGGTCAGGGAGAGAAGATGGGCATCTCCACCGGGCAGATCATGCGCTCTCTCTCGCACGAGATGCGCGCCCGGCGTAAGGCGACGGCCGAGGAGAAGGCGCAGAAGGCCCCGGTGCTGATGCTCTTCCCCCTGGTCTTCCTGATCTTCCCGTCGATGTTCATCGTCCTGATGACACCGGCGATCATCAACCTGATGCACTCGCTCAAGGGCTTCTAACGAGAGAGGGGGGGGGGGAGGGAGGGGGCCCGGAGGCGGCTGGGCGGTCCGCACGGGATCGCGGCGCTCGACGCCCGGACAGTAGATGTGATCGTGCCAGCCCAGCACGAGGGTGCCCCCAGAGCGTGGTGACACCGCCCGGCCCGTCCGATCCGCACAGAGCCCGGGCAGAAGTTGCGAGAGCTCGGTGGGAGGGAGAGCCGGGCTCCTCTCCTCACGACGGGGAGGTCTGCCTGAGGGCGGTGACGGGCAGCGGCGCACGGCCGAGCAGCCCAGCCGGCGTCTTTCGCGGGTCGCTTCACGGAGGAGCGGTGGCCCGCGAGGGGCGGTGCCTACGCCGATCTTCGTCGTACGGCAGGACATCGCGGCCTTGGGCCCAGGACGGTCGGCCTGGCCCGCTGCCCGGGCTCGAGTGGGTGTGGGGCGCACCGTACTCAGGGTCCATGGCAGGGCCTCAAGCGCCGGGCGGTTCGCGCGCCAGCGCTCGTCGAGTCCATGACGCGGGTCCGGGCGCCAAAGGCGGTGGCGTCGCGCACCGACAGGCCAGCCGGGGCGCCGCCGGCCTGTAGTGTCGGCGCTTGGAATATGGCGCCCGCCGTCGGCGAGCCGTCTGCTGCAATTGGGCGGGCAGAGACTTGCCAATGTATGTAACGCAAGGATGCTTCGGCCGTGGTTTGGAGATGTCCGCGGGGATCGTCTGCTCGGCGCCACACGCGACAGGGAAGGAAGCCCTGTACGCCGGGGACGTGGCCTCACCTAAATGCCGAGAGAGCTCTCGCTGGACGAAGGTCCCCCTTGATGCCAGAAAAGAGCGGCCGGGTCGCGGAGCGACCGAGCCGCTTGGTAGCCGTATATCGTCAGACGCTGTTAGCCGCGGTGCTGAGGACGTCGGAGACCTTGCCACCGAGGAACGTCAGAGCTGCGATGGCGATGACGGCGATCAGCGCCAGGATCAGGGCGTACTCGGTGAGTCCCTGACCTCTTCCTCGTCAAACGCGCGAGTCGAGAGCGATCTGCACCCTGGTGTATAATGGAAAGCACGGTACCCCTTCCGTTTGTTCGGATCTCGTGTCATTCCCCTTAATCCTTGCATTTCCGTCGCCTACTAGTGATTACCTGACACCTATTTCGAGCATCATGAAGGCGCCCGGTCGCGAACGACCCGGACGCCTGTCGACTTTTAGATGCTGTTAGCGGCGGTGCTGAGGACGTCGGAGACCTTGCCACCCAGGAGCGTCAGAGCTGCGATGGCGATGACGGCGATCAGCGCCAGGATCAGGGCGTACTCGGTGAGGCCCTTGCCCTCTTCCTCGTCAAAGGCGCGAGCGAGAGCGATCTGTAGCTTGGTGTAAATAGAAAGCATGTTCTCCTTTTGTTCCGGTCCGAGATAATCCGTTATCCCTGCCGTTCTCCTCACTGTCAGTCCGAGTGACGACCTACGCGACGCCTCGTGGGGGCGTCCGGAGCGCAATGCGTCCCGGACGCCTGGTACCGCGACTAGACGCTGTTGGCCGCCGTGCTGAGCACGTCGGACCTTGCCGCCGAGGAGCGTCAGGGCTGCGATCGCGATGACGGCGATCAGCGCGAGGATGAGGGCGTACTCGGTGAGTCCCTGACCCTCTTCCTCGTCCACCGCACGAGCCAGACGAGCTGCAGGCTCGTGAAGATCTTGAGCATTGATTTCACCCCCTCCCATGCGTCCCAGATGTGGAAGGCGCATAAACCTGTTGGTCCGAGAAGTCCCGGACTCCCCTCTGCGCATTAGTTGAGTCATCTCAATTTGCGGTATCGGTGTCGATGCGGGCTTGCTTTAGTGCACACTCAACAAATCAGTACTTAGGTTGGGGTAAGCCCCAGTCAGGCCCCTGCCCCTGTGGACGAAGCATCGGCAATCGCCCAGAATGAGCCGCGCGATCGTCTAATCCGCGCCTAGACAAATGTCTAGTCGGGCGTTCGACCAACACGTTGGCGACCTTAAACTACATGCCCTTGGAAACTGAATACGGTCCGCGCGCCCGGAGCCGCCCCGGCGATCTCGAGCGTCGGAACGGACTTTCCCCCTGCCCGGCTTCCGACCGCCCACCCGCGGTCGCTCTTTGGCTGGCTGGAGGCGCACCGCTGTTCATCGCTGCCGCGGCCGCAGTCATCGTTATGAGCCTCGCGGCGATCCCCGCCCACCTGTCCCAGGACGGCTGGCTGGCCCTCGCCGCCGGCCGGCTTATCGCGCACAGGGAATCCCGCACCACGACTACCTGACCGTAATGGCGCACGGAGTGCGCTGGAACGATCAGCAGTGGCTGGCCCAGCTGCGATGTTCGGGCTCTAGGCATCGGCGGGCTTCCGCTCCTCACGGTCCTGTATGTGTTCCTGACCGGCGCGGCTTTCGCCATGGCCATCGCGGCTGCCCGCTGGCTGGGAGCTGAAGACCGGCATGTCACCGCCATGCTGCCGCTCGGCGCCTTCTTCTACCTGGCCACCGCGGTATCGATCCGCACCCAGGGATTCGCCTATCCGCTCTTCATCGGGACGCTCTGGCTTCTGGCGCGCGAGGTTCGCCGGCCGACGCGCCGCGCCTACCTGGTCTTTCCGATGCTAATCCTGTGGGCCAACATTCCACGGATCGGCCACGCTGGGCGCGGGGATCGCGGCGATCTATGGCCTCTGCCTGCTGGCCCACCGGTTTGCCGATGCCCGCTGGCGCGGGCTCGCAGACCTACGCGGCTGGGCCTTCGTGATCGGCTCACCGCTCTTTTCAGACGGCCAGATGCAGAGGAAAAAAGACGTATCCTACAACTCGCTTATGAGCAGATCAGAGCTGCTAGTCAGGATACGGTGGACGGGCAGATTCGGATATAACCGGTGAAGGATTTCGCTGATTGCCGCTAATCCGTCCTGGCCTTCCCAGTTGAGAACTACGTTGTTATAGCCTTGTCCGGTTGATCCAGGCGGTGGCGGTGGGGGTGGCGGATAGGTATTCCGATTGATCGGTTGCATCTGTTGAGGGTTGAACTGGATTGATTGTTCGTGTTTTTCTTTCACCCGAACAATTATGTCCAGTTGTGGGTCATAGACTTCGTTAAAAGTGACTGTTCCGTTCATTTTGTTCCTATAAAACCGTTGCGGCCCACCCAGTGCCACGATATGCTTAAGGACGTATTCGTGGGCCTTAAAAACGTCCTCGGCACGTTGCATGTGTCCACCACGTGCCCAGTTCGTTCTTTGCTTTGTAGGGCGCTGTAACGAACTGGGCCTTTCGGTTGTCGCCCCCGCCGTCGGTGAACGCGGGCGGTAGAGGCTATAGCTCTCCTGATATATTTACCGCAACTCCATTCACGGTTGTTCCTTGTATTCAAGAGATAGAACGTTGTTCAGGGTATCGGTCCAACGATCCCGTTCGGTTTTTGGCCACACGCTACCAGGCTTCGGAAGTCGCTGAAATAGCCCCCAGAGCAATAAACTCTCTTGAGCGACGATGCTTAGAGGATTGATCTCGTGGCGGTGGGCGTCTGGGGTTTGAACTGTAGGTGCTGATGATGGTGTAGTCGGTTGTGCGGTTACAGATCGGCGCACGCTGCCGTTCTTCTTGGGTCGTGGCCCGCGCGCCTTTTCACCTTTCAGAAACGGCGATCTGTAATGCCAGCATTTCCGCAGCTTCGCGTAAGAACGCTACGCATCTGTTTACAGTCTCGCCGGTTGCTGTTGTGTTCTCGGTAAGCGCCTCCCGCAGAAGAGATGCAGTAGTCGTTGAAAAATGAAATCCATCGCCGAACAAATACGGGTAGCAGTTCGTAACTAGATCAGCCAGTATCTTTTGGTGTTCAGGTCCTTCCGATCCGCATAGTCGCTTCATGGCTTCGGTGGGCGTTCCCGTCTCAGAGATCAGCCCGAATACCTTCAGCGACGTCATAAGTTGGCTTCTTGTACCGCCCGCCATGCTGCCCATAAGCGTTGTGTCAATTCGTCCCGGGACGCCCTGTTTGAACCGCTCCAGGAAATTCATCATCGTTTTGTAAGCCACGTAAGGCGGGGCTTGGGATTTGCTCTCGTTGTCCATATACGATCCTGTTCGTGTGATTACCGCTACCCTGTACGTCCACTATTCTATGGGACAGGGAATCCAATGTCAATACGGCGTAGGATAGTTTTCAATTTGTGGTTGCGACTGGCCGGTCCGTAACGTGATTATCAGTTCATGGGTTTGGAAAAAGGGCAACCTCTTATTTTGGAAGGCATTTGGTGGTGCCCCACTGGTTCGCAAGTTTTGGTCAGAATCGGCCAAAGGTGTTTTCATCCTTAATGATGAGGAATATGAAAAGCGCGTTCGTGGCCACGCAAGCCTGGAGCCGGTTGGGTTTCCAATCGAGGACGTGTTCTCCTATTGCGTTGAAAACAAACATCTACTGCATAATACCAAGTCGCCTGAATTAATTCCATGGGGAAAGATGATTCCGTATAGAAAGTTGTATACGGACACGGATTCTAGCTAAATTAGAGTATTCGTAGATGGAGGCGATTCGACAGATAAACCTATAATTAGGCGAGATTGTCTCTATGCATGAAGAACCAGAAGCCGATCAAAATCTCTGAAGAGGTCGTGGGGAAATGCGATGCCCTGAATCAGTTCGCGAATTTCGACGCCCTCGTAGAGACGTCTTGGCTGTTCCGCACGCTGAGATCGTTAGGCGTGAAGGGGAGTACGATAGGCAGTCGCGCGGAATCCAAACAAGCGCGGTCCAAAGCCGAAGGACGGCGTTTCCCGCGGCCTTGGCGCTTAGCTTCTTTGCTAGAAATCCTCCGGCCTTTCGCTCTCCTTCCCGGTGAGCTGCTTATAGGTCAACCGGCGACCGACGATCTGATCGCACAGACTACCGAAACGCTCCGCTTCGCTGATCTTGGATCCGTCCGCATGTCTTGCGATGGTTGTAGCGAAACGCTTGCTCATCGACATAGCGGAACAGGTGAAATGGCTCAACGCTCACGTAGGTACCGCCCAGACCGCGCTTTAGCAAGCTCCAGAAGTTCTCTAGGCCGTTCAGTATGGATCTGACCGTTGACGTACGTCTCACTGTGGTTGATCACGTCGTGAGCGTAGTCGGCCTGGAGTCCGAAATAAGATTTTAGTTCGTCGGTGTAAACGTGAGCACCTTTTTCGACATTCTCTTCCACGTTCGGAAGCACGGTTCCCATAGCTGTGTCGTCGATGACGCGAACGCGAATGTTTCCGCCGCGCTGAGCAAGCCCTGCACGCCGATCTTGCCGACTACGCCGCCACCTTTGCCTTCAGCTTTTTGGCTTTTGCGGATTTGTGCATGTTGCGCGCTTTGCCGCCGATGAATGACTCATCAATTTCGATTTCCCCAGAGAGCTTGCCGCCCTTGCGGTCGTCCTGCATGGCAAGTCGGACGCGATGCAGCATGAACCATGCGGTTTTTTGAGTGACGCCTAGATCGCGGTGAATCTCCCAGGAGCTAATCCCGTTGCGGCAGTTGGCAATGAGCCAAAGAACCGGCAGCCACTTGTCCAAACCGATAGGGGAATCCTCCATGATGGTGCCGACCTTGATGGAGAACTGGCGTTTCGGATGGCGAGTTGCAGCACTGCCAGCGCTTCTGGTTCTCCAGAAAGCCGACGTGATCGCTACCGCAGGTAGGACACTTCACAACGCCATCAGGCCAGCGCTTCGCGGCAAGATAGCTGAATGCAATTGTCTTCGTCTCTAAAGTGCTTCGACTGCTTCGAGTAGCGTCTTTGGACTGGCAACCATGGTTCAAGTATGCGCCTGAACCGTGGATTAGTCAAGTATATTTATACCCTATAAGTTGACATAATATCTGTTATCGGACATTTTTCTTCACCTGATTGCTTCGAAGCCAAAGTCCTCGGATGAGCGCTCTGCAGCGCTATCGAACGACAACAAGGTAAACCGCCAGCGCGATTCCAATGCTGGCGAGCGTTATAGAGATTCCGATCCCAACACGGGACTGGTGTTTGACGTTCCACTCCCCTCGCCTGAGCTGATCAATCAATCGGCTCTGACGAATCATCGCCGAGAGGTTCACAAACACTCCCATCACCACCAGTGCGACGCCGATCCAGAGCGACAGCCGAGGTGAAGACGGCGGCTCACCGTGCGGCGAGATTTGCAGCTCTCTCAGAAACAGACCAAAGCGGGCGACCACAAAGCCAAAGCCCATCAGGGCAATGCCGGTCCGAATCCAGGCTAGGAATGTCCTCTCGGCAGCGAAGTAAACGCGCGGGTCTCTCGATGGATCGTCGGGCATGCTGCCATCCAGTTTCGCAATCTGGGAATTATTTTGGGCGTCTGTGACTTCCCGGCGTCGATCGTGTCACTGTAAAGTAAGTACGTCATGTGCCCGCGCTGCAAGTCCGACCAAATCAGCCGCTCGAGACATCGGAAGTTGACGGATCTGTTTATGCGGCTGTGGGGCATGAAGCCGTATCGCTGCCGGGAGTGCCAGACGCGCTTCTACCTGCCGTCTGAGCTCGGTTCCAAAATCGCGGCTGACCGCGCCTGGATGCATGACGTGACGGACGACCGGAACTCCCACCGCCCGCGCGCCGGGCGCTAACGGCCTTTCGCCGTCTCGCGCGGCTGCCACATCAGTTCCTCGCTATAATTTCAAACATGTTGCAGCCGACCCAAAAGATCTGGCATAACGGCCGGTTCATTGCCTGGGAGGACGCGAAGATTCACGTTCTCTCGCACGTGGTGAGCTACGGCAGCTCCGTTTTTGAAGGAGTTCGCTGCTATGAGACCATCCACGGCCCGGCCATTTTTCGTGGCGCAGACCACGCGCGCCGTCTTCTCGATTCCGCGAAGATTTATCGGATGGAACTGCCCTACTCGCTTGCTCAGCTCGCCGCCGCTATGGCTGAGACAGTGCGTGAAAACGATTTGCGGGCCTGCTACATTCGGCCCATCGTGCTGCGCGGCTACGGAGATGTCGGCGTGCTGCCGCAAAATAATCCGATAGAAACTTACATCGCCTGCTATCCGTGGGGCCGCTATCTGGGCGAAGAAGCGCTGGCTGAAGGCGTCGACGTGTGCGTTTCTTCCTGGAACCGCATCGCTCCGAATACCCTGCCGGCGCTCGCTAAGGCCGGTGCGAATTACATGAATTCGCAACTGATTCGGATGGAAGCGGCCATTAACGGGTATGCCGAAGGCATCGCTTTGGACGAAGCGGGTTATGTGAGCGAGGGCTCGGGCGAGAATCTGTTTCTGGTGCGCGACGGCAAGCTTCTCACTCCGCCGCTCGGAGCGTCCGTTCTTCCCGGCATTACGCGAGACACGATTGTCACCATCGCGGGCCGGCTTGGAATTCAGGTAGTCGAAACGCTCGTCCCGCGCGAGCTGCTCTATATTGCCGACGAGGCTTTTTTCACTGGAACAGCTGCCGAAGTCACCCCCATCCGTTCGGTCGACCGCATCGCGGTGGGCCAAGGCCGCCGCGGACCCATCACCGAGCGCATACAGCGCCGCTTTTTCGAAATCGTCAAGGGCGAGGCCAATGGAGAATTGAATTGGCTTACGCCAGTGGGCCAAGTGCGCGAAAGCGAACCGGTGGTCGCCTAGACTGGCGCGGCGCGTGTCCCCAAGAACACCTTCAGGGCAGAAAGCCTTTCCGCCCCGGCTATGAAGCCCGGCAGAGTGGATTCCTGCCCTGAATCTTGGGCTCACCATTGCTGGCCGGCCCAATTCCGATGTTTCGTCCAAGCGCGACCACTAAATCCGCAGCCACCTCCCCCGAGATTACCTGCCGATCTAGCACTCGCGCCGGATCTAACGATTTTGTATCGCAATTCCGATCCGCTGGCAAAGAGTTTTTTCGGTAGAAATGCCGTTTTCAACATGTTGTATTTGCCATGTTGTGGCGCGTTTACAAGCGAAGCTCTGTGCTTAAACTGTGAAAAAAACAAAGAGTCGAATTTATGTTGACAGGTAAAATACCGGGAACGGCTTCCATCGCCGAAGTTGGATTTGAGGACCTCATCGGCAGCGTGGACGAGCTGATCCGGCCACCCGATGTTTCACACTTTCTGGCGCCCGGTTTCATCGACGTTCAAGTCAACGGATTCGCGGGCGTGGACTATAACGATCCGGCCGCATCGCACAAATCCATTGCGCAATCTGTGCGAGCCATCTTCGGCACTGGAGTGACGCGCTTCTTCCCGACCGTGATTACCGGTTCGGAAGAACGCATGCGGGGCGCCCTCCGAAATCTTGCCGCCGCGAAAGAGGAGTTTCACCGCAACGGCCTGCCTGAGCAGCACGCCATCGAAGCCTTTCATGTTGAAGGGCCGCATATCTCGCCCGAATCGGGTCCACGCGGCGCTCATCCGCTGGAGCACATCCGTCCTCCGGATTTCAATGAATTTCAGCGCTGGCAGGAAGCCGCCGGGGGCCATATCCGGCTGGTCACGGTCTCGCCCGAATGGGAGCATACGCCTTCCTACATCCGCCAACTTGTTCGCTCGGGTGTGGCTGCGAGCATCGGTCATACCAAAGCCAGTGCGGAACAGATTCAAGCAGCGGTTGAGGCGGGCGCCAGCATGTCGACGCACTTGGGCAACGCCGCCCATCCTACGCTGCCCAAAACGCAGAATTATATTTGGGAACAATTAGCGGAAGACCGTTTGACGGCCAGCTTCATCGTGGACGGCATTCACATTCCGGGCGCGTTTTTTCGGGCGGCCGTGCGCGCCAAGGGTGTGGAGCGCTCGGTTCTGGTGACGGACGCAGTCATGCCGGCACTATGCGCGCCGGGTCCGTACAAGCTGGGGCAAGTGGATGTCGAGCTGCGATCGGACGGAAGCGTCGTGTTGCGCGGCGAGACTCGCCTGGCGGGCTCCGCGCTGCGCATGGATCGCGCCATCGGTAACGCGGTCCGGTTGGGGCGGCTTTCCCTACGCGAAGCGATCACGATGGCCACTGTCAATCCGGCTCGGGTGGCGCGCATTGCAGGACGCCAGCGTGGTCTCACTCCTGGTGAGAAGGCTGACATTGTGCGCTTCACGTGGGACGAAGCTGCGAATTCGTTAACCGTGATTGAAACAGTAGTCGCCGGAACAACTGTCTTCATAAGAGACACTAAATAACAGAAGGAGACTCTGGAAAACATAATGGCATTCACACTCCCCCCACTTCCCTACCCGTCAAACGCGCTGGAACCGCACATCGACAAAACGACCATGGAGATTCATCACGACAAGCATCATGGCGGATATGTGACGAATTTGAACAAGGCTCTTGAATCCGCGCCAAATCTGCAAAATAAGTCCGTCGAGGATCTGCTCGCCAATAATCTAGCCGCGGTTCCCGATTCCATCAAGACCGCGGTCCGCAACAACGGCGGCGGCCACGCCAATCATTCGCTGTTCTGGACGCTTATGTCTCCGAAGGGAGGCGGCGCGCCCAGCGGACAAATCGCGAGCGTCATTTCTTCGAACTTCGGCAGCTTCGATTCGTTTAAAGAAAAATTCGCCGCCGCGGCAGCGGGTCGCTTCGGCTCTGGCTGGGCCTGGCTGGTCGGCAATAACGGGAAATTCGAGATCGTCTCGACCGCAAATCAGGACAGCCTGCTGATGGAAGGAAAGAAGCCGATCCTGGGCCTTGATGTTTGGGAGCACGCGTATTATCTGAAGTATCAGAACCGGCGCGCCGAATACATAACGGCCTGGTGGAACGTCGTCAACTGGGACGAAGTTAACAAGCACCTGTAGGGACCGTCAGGCCGAGTTCCCGTAGCCGTTCTCTTGTAGTGTCCAGCGAGACGTGCCGGATCGCCGTAAAGCCGAGTTCCGCAGCGACATTCACGAACATTTCGCGATCGTCGATATAGATCGAGTCGTGAGGAGCGGCTTGCGCCAGATTCAACGCGAGCCGCCAAATGTCGTGGTCCGGTTTTCGGAGATGTACGAAGTGCGAGATCACTATAAAATCGGCTAACTCGCGCAACCCGAATTTGGCGACGCGGTGATCGGCGATTCCCCGCCCTTCGTTGCTGATGAGCCCGAGCTTGAGCCCGTTCGCGGCTTTTACACAGCGGAAGAATTCGATGTTCTCCGGCCACGGGACCGAGGCGTTGTACGTGTAGTCTCGAATCTGTTCCAGCGTGAAATCGCGCGGCGAAGCGAAGAACACGCGCGCCAGGTACTCTTCGAAGCTCATATAACCACGCTCGAAGCTGTCGAATGTCAGGTGATGACGTGGTTCAATCTCTTCGAATTCGATTCCGAAGTGTGCGGCGATCCTCCGGCGCAAATTCGTGTCCCAGCCGTTGGTGCCCAGAACGCCCCCGATGTCGCTGTAGAGGACACGGAACTTGGGCTCGGGCATCTGGCTCTATCGCTGGAAGATGGTCGTGTTCGGATGGTAGTTGCGCCAATCGAACCAATAATCCTTGACGGCGGAAACCGGTTCCAGACAGGTCCCGGTTAACGTTCCCTTCACCGCGCAGCCTCTGAAGTTCCATTCGCTGCCCGTCGCGGAATCCATGTAGAGCGGCTCATCCGCGCTTTTGCGCGCCGCCATGGAACGGTAGTATTCGGGCGCAGCTTTACCTGCATGAATGCGCGCCCGGAACACGCGAATGGACTTCCCATCGGGAGCAACCACCAGGATAACGGCGTCCTCCCCGAGATGGTCCTCGATCAGCTTTTCCCGCAGAATTCGCTCAACCGGATACGCGCGCGCAGCTCCGAAGTCATCGATCCCTAGCACCAGGTCACGCGACTTCAAAGGCGTATTCGGAAAGTTGAGCACGGTGGGCGTCTCTTGCATTCGGAGGTCCCAATTCTTTGGAGCATATTCTTTCGCGTAGCGCGCAACGGGTTTCAATACCGTACCTTGGCCTGTTTCCGCGCGCCACAGTCCGAACGTGAGTTCGTCACTGTAGATCAGCTCGAGTTGTGAGCCGGCGAGCGGCCCTGAAATCGCTCGCCCGCTGATCTGTTGCCAAAACGTGCCGGTCTGCTCGTCGCGCATCAGGAAATTTTGGTTATTGATTCCGGCCAAATGGAAAGTGAGTGTCAGCCCCTTGGCCATCCGCTTCCACACCAGACCGGTGTGACAGAGCGTTCAATAGGTAGCGACAACCGGCACTCCTCCGAGGCGGTCATTCACCACGTGATGGTAGGCGATTTCGCGAATCGGGTAGGCGCGCCCTTGGCCGTTGACGGCGATCGCAATCACCATGTCGCCAGAATCGATGTGCGCACGATTCGCCGCTTCGAACTGCGGCCGATCAAGATGGTGGAACAGGATTTCGTAAACGTTGATGCGCGTCAAATAGGCGGCCGCAATCGCAACCAGCAGTGCCGCGACGGCTCCAGCGCGCCACATCCATCCGCGGAGGCGCGTCCAGGCGAATGCGAGCAGCACGGCGCAACCGATTGCGCACACAGCCGATAGCCACGGACCGATGCGCATTACGAACAGCGCAACACTCAACTCGCCCGCGCCCTGATGCCGGAAAGGACGGATGACATAGATCGGCAACGCGAAACAGGCGAGTGAAGCCAGTGCCAGCAGCGCTGTAACGAGCAGTAGCATGCGTGCGTTCGTACGCGCTTGCGCCATGGGATTACGGTAGCAGAAGCTTAGTTTACAATCGAAAGAGTCCGCTGATTTTGGGCGCGTAGCTCAGTTGGTTAGAGCGCCTGCTTCACACGCAGGAGGTCACAGGTTCGAGTCCTGTCGCGCCCACCATTCCCGCCAGCAACAATCTCAATTCCCATTTTCAGCGCGCGCGTCTCTGGTGTAGGAAAGCGCCGAACGGGGTCCGAATCCATGTCCGGCTTCGCTTTGCACTGCTGGCTGTAGCTGTAAGTGATTTCTGTTCCCTTTGGAATGCACATAGACCAGCAGCAAGATTACGGCGACGAGCAAAAGAACCGCGGCCGCAGCCTGGTATTTTGCGTTCACTTTCTTGAGGGCAGGCGCGGGCGCGACTAATTCCGGTGCTGGGCTTGCAGCCGGAGCGGCTTGTTCGACAGGCGCGGCGGGTACCCTTTCGGATACGGGGCAAATAAATCGATATCCCAACCTGGGAAGTGTCTCGATGTAACGCGGAGCGTCCGCCGAATCGCCCAACGCTGCACGCAAGCGATTGGTCGCGGTGTTGAGGCCGCTCTCAAAATCGACAAACGTGCCCGTAGACCAAAGTTTCTTGAATAGCTCTTCGCGCGTGACTACCTCGCCCGGTTCCGCCAGCAGCGCTTCCAGCACCTGCAAGGGTTTGGCCTGCAATCTCACTCGCACACCATGCTTCCAAAGCTCGCCGGTGTCCGGTTTCAGTTCGAATACGCCGAATTTAAAGATGCGGGCGGACATACGACTCTATCCTGTAAGCAACGGGAGGGCCAACCTGCTGTGTATCTGTTACCTAGAGCTTGCACGAACTACTGTGCGGCCTCAACTGTCTGCTTCTGGAACGGCTCTGTCCCGAAACGCGACCGCTAGGCTATCGAGCGGCTCCCGGACCGCGCAGCACTTTGCCGGGAAGCGCATTCGTCATCTTGCCTTCCTCGATGACCGGCACCCCGTTCACGAGCACGTATTTCATTCCGACCGAGAACTGATTTGGATTGTCGAAAGTCGCCAAATCGCGAATCGTTTGGGGATCGAAGGCCACGATATCGGCCCACATTCCCTTTTTCAGAACGCCGCGATCTGTCAACCGCATTCGCTGCGCGGGCAGCGCGCTAAACTTCCGAATCGCTTCCTGCAACGTGAGTAGTTTCTCTTCGCGCACGTACTTTCGCAAAATGCGGGGAAACGTTCCGTACGCGCGCGGATGCGGATGCTCCCGGCCGAGCAGGCCCGTCGGCGCGGTTCCCTGCGAATCGTTATCCACTGAAACCCATGGCTGCTTCAGCGCATAGGCGATATCGTTTTCCGACATACCGAACACGGCGACCGACATTCCCGGATCTGCGATCAGCAAGTCGAAAATTGTGTCGATGGGATCTTTGTTCCGCTGCTTCGCGATCTGGGCGATGGTCTTGCCCTGCAGCGGCAACAGCGCGGGATTCGCCACCACGCTTACCAGAATCGCGTCCGGGCCGGGCACTTCCTGCCACTCGTTGTCCCAGGCGGCAGTCGGGGTTTCCATCTCCATGCGAATTCTCGCCCGCAGCGCCGGTTTTTTAAGCCGCTCGATCATTTTCGCGTCCCCGCCTTCATGCACCCAGGGCGGAACAAATGCTGAGAATGTATTGAACCAGGCCGGGTACGCGTACGTATCCGCCTCCACATCCACGCCCGAGGCGCGAGCTCGATCAATGCGATCGACGATTTCCGGCATGCGTCCCCAATTCCGTTTCCCCGCCGCTTTCAGATGCCAGATCTCCACCGGAATGTGCGCTTCACGCCCGATCCGGAATGTTTCATCCAACGCCGCATCAATCGCGTCGCCTTCACTGCGCATATGCGTGGCGTAGATGCCGCCGAACTTCGACGCTTCCGACGCCAGCGCGATCAACTCATCGGTTTTTGCATAGGGCGCGGGCGCATATTGCAAGGCAGTCGACAGGCCAACTGCGCCGTCTTGCATGGCCTGACGCACCAGCGCTTTCATACGCTCCAACTCAGCCGCGTCAGGCGCTCGGTCGGCATCGCCAAGCACCAATCGCCGCACCTGCGTAGCTCCGACGTAACTCGCCAGATTGATCCCTATTCCTTGCTTTTCCAACCGCGCGAAATACTCGCGGAACGTCCGCCAATCCGGATCGACATTGTAATGGAGGAACCCCGGCCGGTCCTCCGCCAGAATCCGGTCGTTCAGCGGGGCGATGGTGTTCCCTTCCCCGGTTATCTCGGTTGTGATGCCTTGAAAAATTTTCGATGGCACATGCGGATTGACCAGCATCGACAGCTCCGATTGGCCGAGCATGTCGATGAACCCCGGAGCAACAATGAGTCCATGCGCGTCGATGATTTTCGGCGCCGATGCGCCCGCCAACGCGCCAATTTGCGCTACGCGGCCGTGCACAATTCCGATATCGCCCGAATACCATGGCGAGCCGGTGCCATCGACGATGTGCCCATTTCGAATAATGACGTCGAAAGACTGGGGTATGGCGGCGGACGGCAATGCCAATAGAATCGCGACCGCAAACGGGATTCCTCTCAAAACGAAAGCCTTTGTCTCAAGTCTTGTTCCCAGTCTAGAGGAGTCCGACCATTTCGCGGACCGCTTCCACGACCACAGCCGGACGCTCCAGTTGAATCCAGTGCCCGGAGTTCTCGACACGAATGTGACGTCCTCTGCCGCTCGCGTTCAGCCAGGAGTCGCGCTCTTTCAGTTCGTCTTCGGTCGCGTTGGATGCCGACAAAATGATAAACGGGATCTGGCCGGGAATCGGCATCGCGAGCGCCGCCCGGGCGCTTTCGGGCAGCGACTCCAGATACAGCGCCATCGCCGAAAAGCACTTGGGGCGGCTCCAATGCGCGCGAATCATGGGCCAGAGTTCGCGAGGCAGTTTCTGGATCTCTCCCGCGATGCCCTCCATTACTCGTGTTCCCTGCCCTGCGCTCGCTCGCGCCACAAATTTTGGAAAGCGGCGTCCTCCCGAAGCCAAGGCCGCGAGCGCCACTCGCACGATCCCCAGCCGCGCCAATAACGCGCCGCGCCGCGACAGCTTGACACCGCGTGTGAGACGCCGCCGTTCGGCCGCTGAGCAACCGGCCCAATATTCCAGCGAGACCGGATCCACAAACACCAGTCCGGCCACCTCTTCAGGGCTTCGGTGCGCATACGCGCGAATCAGCAGCCCTCCGAAGGAATGCCCAATCAAAATATAAGGCGACGGAATCTGTGCGCGCGCGAGCAGAGTCTTCAGCTCTGAAACCATTTGCTCGACGGTTCTAGGCGTGGAGCAGGCCGCGCTCCAGCCGAGACCCGCGCGATCATAGCTGCATACACGCGTGAATTCTGCAATTTTCGGCTGCACCAAGGCCCAACTGATCGAGCTTGCCACAATGCCGGATTCCAGGACCACGGCAGGCCGGCTCGCGCCCTGTTCGTTGAGGTGCAGGCGCGCGCAGTCGATGTCGACGATTCGTCCGGGAGCTATGTATCGATGCGCATCGCGGTACGCGCCGAGTCCCTGATACAGGAGTCCCGCCGCGAGTAAACCCGCTAGCAGGAACAGTACGAACACGATTCCTTCAATCGGCGATCATCAACTCGCCCGGCACGATTGGTCGCGTGCGCGGCAGCAGCCCCAAGGCAGCTGCGGCGCCCATCCCAACTAGCACGAGCACGAATGCCGCCAGCTTCCAAATATCGGTCGCATGCGTCTGCGGCAAAGTCTTCCATAAGATCAAACCGACGCTCTGTGCGAACGTGACGGCCCATACGGCGCCATAGAAATAACGGCGCTCCAGACCCTCGCCCTTGGTGGAGCGGCCGGCCCGCGGCAGAACGCCGAGCATTGCCAGCGCGACCATTGCTAGAAAAGCAGGGAGATAGCCGTACCGGTAGATTTGCTTCAGATGCCAGGCGCGGGTGGCGACGGCGGCGGCCAATCCGATGAGATTCAGCAGCGCGAAACTCACCAGAGCGTTCCAGGCGAGCGTGTAACACACGCGCCGGTAGAGCGGATTTGGCTTGTCTTCGCAGAAGCGAAGAATGTAGGGTCGCGGTTCCACTCCCGGAAGCTGGCCGAAGAGTCCCGCAATTCCGGTGGCGATTATCACAAAGAGCAGCCACGCGCCGTTTCGCGAACTCGGCCCATGTGCGAACAAATCGAACGTCAGTGGACCCGGCGCCACAAAGAAAACCCAAATCCAAATCGGCCAGTGTGCAAGCCGATAATGGACCTTGTTCCGCGCGCGAATCCTACGCTCATGGGCGTACTCGACTTTGATCGCGGAAAGCATCCCTGCACAAATCGTACTATTCTCCTTTTCGCAGTTCAGAGTTCGCTATCATAAAAGAAAGTCCGGGCTGTGCTTGGGAAGAAACTATTGGTGTGCTCCGGCACACGCGCCTGGAATCACCCAACGAAAAAGGTTAGATTATGTACGCTGTGATTGAAACAGGCGGCAAACAGTACCGCGTCGCCCCCGGTCAGACGATTGAAATCGACACGCTCAGCGGAGATGTCGGCGCCGACGTGGAGTTTGACCGCGTTCTGGCGATTTCGAGTGATTCGAACGAGTTTGTGCTGGGCGATGCGTTGAAGAGCGCGCGCGTGCGCGGCAGAATCGCCGCCCATGGCCGCGGCGACAAGGTTCTGGTATTCAAATTCAAGCGGAAGAAACAGTACAAGCGCACCATCGGCCACCGCCAGAATTACACGCGCGTCGAAGTACGCGAGATTGTGTCCTAGGTATTCGCAATGGCTCATAAAAAAGGTTTAGGAAGTTCGAAAAACGGCCGCGACTCCAATTCGCAGCGCCTGGGCGTGAAGGTGTTCGGAGGCGAGTTCGTGACCGGCGGCTCCATCATCGTGCGGCAGCGCGGGACGCGGTACAAGCCCGGCCGCAACGTCGGCCTCGGGAAGGACGACACGTTATTTGCAACCGTGCCCGGCACGGTCGAGTTCCGCGATCGCGGCAGACTCGGCAAATTCATCAGCGTGATCGCGGCGCAGTCGTAAGCGTTCGTGTTCATCGATGAAGTAATAGTTTCCGTCAAAGCCGGCGATGGCGGTAACGGATGCCTCGCTTTCCGGCGCGAGAAGTTTGTGCCCCGGGGCGGCCCAAGCGGCGGCGATGGCGGACGCGGCGGCGATGTCGTTCTCGTCTCGAGCGAACACTACAACACCCTGCTGCATTTTCGCTTCAATCCGGAGCATACGGCCGAGCGTGGAAGGCATGGTGAAGGCAGCAACCGCACGGGACGCGATGGCGAAAGCATCGAACTGCCAGTACCGGTCGGCACGCTCGTCTACAACGCCGAAACGGGTGAGCAAATATTCGACTTCACGGCACCGGGGCAGCGCTTCCTGGTAGCCGAGGGAGGGCGCGGTGGGCGCGGCAATGCGCGCTTCGCCACTTCCACCCATCAGGCGCCTACCGAACATGAAGAGGGTAAGCCGGGTGAGTTCGTCCGGCTGCGGTTCGAATTAAAGCTACTCGCCGACGTGGGATTGGTTGGCTTTCCGAACGCCGGAAAATCGACGTTGATCTCGCGGCTTTCCGCGGCCAGACCGAAGATTGCGGACTATCCTTTCACGACACTCGTACCGAATCTTGGCGTGGTGCAAGCCGGAGATCGCAGCTTCGTGCTGGCCGACATACCGGGTCTGATCGAAGGCGCGCATGAGGGTCACGGACTTGGCGATCAATTCCTGCGCCACATCGAGCGTACGCGGCTGCTGGTACATCTGGTCGACGTCTCCGATTTCAGCGGCCGCGATCCGGCGCGAGACTTCGACATCATTCTCGACGAACTTCGGTATTTCAGCGAAGCGCTCGCCGAAAAGCCCATGATCGTCGCGGCTTCTAAAATCGACGCCTGCCAGGACCCTGCGCGCCTCGAAGCCGTACGCGCCAGAGCGAGTCAGCGCGGCTTGGAATTTTACGCGATTTCCAGCGTGACCGGAGCCGGCTTGGAAGAGCTACGTTACGGAATGAGCGCGCGCCTCTTCCCCGCCCCGCAAGACGCTACAATCGCAGTCGGAAGCTAGACTCTGCCGGTGCAGGGCCCGGTCTTCAAAACCGGAGTGCGGCACTTATGTTGTCACGGGTGGGTTCGACTCCCATTAGCTTCCGTAAGTCATTAGTTATCAACTACTTACCTGACATTGTCGGTCGCGATCTTTAATCGAAACACGAAGCAGGGCCGAGTGTTTTCACCGTGTTGTGGATGGGTTGAGGGCAAATGGGGAGACAGTTCGCTTTCGTGGCGATGGAGGAAGTGCGCAAGCGGCGAATAGTGCTTCGAAGAGACGGGCGCAACGCGGTTGATAATCGAGCAGCCCGGCCGCCCCGTGCCGCGAGTCGCGTTGAGCGATATCGCCGTTTTGCGATTTGCCCAACCGACTTAGCTTTTAATAGTTCGCGTGCGAAATCATCGTAATCGAGCTCCGGAAACTGCGATCCAATGCTGGCTGTGCTCTTCAGTGACTGGCACAAGCGCGTTCATTCTCGCGATTTGGGTATCCGGCAGGCAATAGTCGTCTGGCCTAAATGCGCATCAACCGCGATGCGGGTCCATCGGAATTCCTCTTTCCTTCCTGATGTACTTCGCACCGCTTCAGCCGACATCCGTTGCGCCCGGCACCACTGCTATCTCTGCCGGAAGCAGTTTACATCATTTCGTGCAGCCTCGCCGATCCTTCCGACGTTCGCTCAATGGACCGGCTCCTGGAGTTAAATGCGAATGTTTTTACGCTTTCACGCGTGTCGGATTGGCGGGCTTGAGTAGTTTAAGCACAAATTCGTCGGTTTGTTAGGTGTCGGAAAGACATAGGATGAATTAGCGCCAGACGAAAGGCATCGCATGATGAACGCGGACAGTTCGAAAGATCCACGGCAAAATACTCGCAACCCTCAAAGAATTGCTGCCCGATCTAGAGTCCGTCTATAAAGACATCCATTCTCATCCCGAACTGTCCATGCAGGAGAACCGGACCGCGCATGTGGCAGCGGACCGTCTGCGCACCGCAGGCTATGAAGTGACGACCGGAGTCGGGAAGACCGGCGTTGTGGGTTTGTTGCGAAACGGCGACGGTCCGACTATCATGCTGCGCGCTGACATGGATGCGTTGCCCGTAAAGGAAGCGACAGGGTTGCCGTACGCCAGCACCGCTACCGCCGCCGATCCCGAGGGAAGGACCGTGCCAGTGATGCATGCCTGCGGTCACGACATGCACGTGACGTGGCTCATAGGTGCGACTACTCTGTTTGCGCAAAATCGGGACGCATGGCGGGGGACGCTGATGCCTGTCTTTCAACCGGCAGAGGAGACGGCGCAGGGCGCGCAAGCCATGATTGACGATGGTCTTTTCAAGCGTTTTCCCAAACCGGAGGCCGTGCTCGGACAACACGTCATGGTGGGGTCCTCTGGCGTACTGAGTTCGCGCGTTGGAGTCGTAACTTCCGCCGGCGACAGCTTGCAGATTCGAATGTTTGGACGCGGCGCTCACGGCTCGATGCCGCAGGCCAGCATCGACCCTGTGGTCATGGCTGCCGCAACGGTGCTCCGCCTGCAAACGATTGTTTCCCGTGAAATTGCCGCTACGGAGGCCGCTGTAGTCACCGTCGGTTCGCTGCAGGCCGGCACGAAGGAGAATGTCATCCCAGACGAGGCAATTATCAAGCTGAACGTTCGCACTTTTGACGAGGGCGTCCGCAAACGGGTGCTTGCGGCGATCGAGCGTATTGTCAATGCGGAGGCCCAAGCCTCAGGAGCGCCTAAGAAACCAGAGATCACACCACTCGACCGTTATCCTCTGGTCAGGAATGATCCGGACGCAGCCAAGCGAGTAGGCGATGCGTTTCGGCGGTATTTTCCCGCCGGCCGCGTACAGGAAACCCAGCCGACGACGGCCAGCGAGGATTTCGGATCGTTCGGGGCCGAGTGGGGCGCACCATCCGTATTCTGGTTCGTCGGCGGCACCGATCCCGGCGTGTACGCGAAAGCCAAAGAGGAGGGCAAGATCGGCGAGATTCCTACCAATCACAACCCGCGTTTCGCGCCGGTGATCCATCCGACGTTGGAAACAGGGGTGGAAGCGCTGGTGGTGGCCGCGCAAGCGTGGCTATCGGCATAAGCGAATGGTTGTGAATGGGCAAGTCTTAATAAACACGCTGTTGGTGGCCTTCGACATTGGCGGCACGTTCGTCTTTGCGCTCAGTGGCGCGACGGTGGCGGTGAAGCACAGGCTCGACTTGTTCGGTGTTCTGGTCTTGTCATTTGCAGCAGGCAATTCGGGCGGGATCGCGCGCGACGTGATGATCGGAGCGCTTCCCCCGGCGGCGATCAACGACTGGAGATATGTCGCCGTTTGCATTTTTGCCGGGATGATTACGTTTTTTTGGTATCGAATCATCGACCGTCTGAGCAGCCCCGTGCTGGTATTCGACGCCGCCGGCCTCGCTCTGTTTGCGGTTTCCGGGGCAGGCAAGGCGCTGGCTTTTCACGCCGGACCGGTCGCGGCGACGCTGCTCGGCATGCTGACAGGAATCGGCGGCGGCATGGTGCGCGATGTGCTCGTGAGGGAGATCCCGACGGTGTTGCGCACCGAACTTTACGCCGTTGCCGCGCTGATCGGTGCGGCTACAGTCGTGATCGGGCGCATGCTGCATCTCCCGTCCGCCGCTGCAGCTACAGCCGGCGCAGTTCTCTGCTTCGGACTTCGATTTATGGCGATGCGGTTCGGCTGGCACCTTCCGATCGCGCATCCGCTCAGACAATCGCATAGCGACGCTCAGCGATCAAACGGAAATTAGCCAAGGAGGCTCAGCATGAGTCCAACTGTGCTCGTATGCGGCAAGGTGTTCGACGGCATCTCGGAAGGACTGACGGGACCGGCGGAGATCCTGATTGAAGGCAACCGGATTGCGAGCATTGGGAAATCGGTCAACCGGCCGCGCGGAGTGCAGGTGATCGATCTTTCTGATCGGACAGTCACCCCTGGGTTCATCGATACGCATGTCCACCTGACCATGGACGCCGCAAATCTGGTACAGCAGACGCTCGAATCATCGGCAAGCAAAGCACTCAAGGGACTGAGCCTCGCCCGCGAATATATGGGCTACGGCTTCACGACTTTGCGCGATCTCGGGACCGCCGATCCGGAATGGCCGACTGTCGATCTTCGCAATGCCATCAACGCGGGATTCGTGGACGGACCTCGGCTCATCGTCGCAGCGCACATTCTCAGCGCGAGTGCAGGGCACGGGGATCTGCGCGGCTTTTACAACCCTCGCTGGGGGATAGCTGTCTCAGCCACCGCCGATGATCCAGGAAGCATTAAGGCATTGGTGCGGCGCGAGCACACCTATGGCAGCGACTGGATCAAAACCACAAACACCGGCGGCTACTTCAGCGCAGGTGACGATCCGGCACGCGTGACCTGGTTCGATGACGAGATGGAAGTGTTGACATCGACCGCGCGCCAGCTCGGTATGCCCGTGGCTGTGCACACAGGGGCCGCCGATGGCTGTAAGCAGGCGATTCGTTTTGGCGCACGCAGTATCGAGCATGCTTACCTGATCGATTCCGAGGGGTTGCGGATGGCTGAACAAGCAGGGTCGTACGTGGTTCCTACCATGCAGATGACGCAAGAGGATCTGCACGAACTGCGAGCCGGCACGCTGCCCTGTCAGGCGGTGTGGAAATTCCGGCGCGACAACGAAAAGATCCTTGCCTCTCAGCGATTGCTTGCGGGAAGCAACGTCAAGATTGCCTACGGAACGGATTGCGGGATGTTTTCCTTCAGTCATGGCATTCTCGAATTTCAGGCGATGGTTCGGGCGGGGCTAAGTGCCATCCGTGCTCTGAAGGCAGCCACGAGCGTCGCCGCCGAACTCCTCGGTCGTGATGATCTCGGCGTGCTCGCCCCCGGTAAACTCGCCGATATCGTTGCCATGCCGGGCGATCCGATCGCAGACATTAGCGTCACCGCGAAGGTCGATTTCGTGATGAAGGATGGCATCGTGTATCGTGATCCGGCACGCGGACCCAATGCGCCAACAAGAACAACAAACCAAAGAAAGGTGTCCTAGGATGTCTGAAACACTGCCCGCAATTTTCTTCGGTCACGGCAATCCCATGAATGCGGTGCTGAATAACCGCTACACCGATGCATGGGCGATGATAGGAAAGCAAACGCCAAAACCGAAGGCAATCCTATCGATCTCCGCCCATTGGTTTGTGCCAGAAACTGGGGTCACGATCAGTACAGCGCCGAAAACCATTCACGACTTCGGCGGGTTTCCGCGAGAGCTCTATGAAGTGTTGTATCCCGCACCAGGCGATCCGGATCTCGCGCGACGTGTGCAAACGATGCTTGCCCCCTTCCCAGTAAAGCTGGATAACTCGTGGGGACTCGATCATGGGACATGGTCTGTGCTTCGGCACGTCTATCCGGATGCCGACGTTCCGGTCGTGCAACTGAGCATTGACGAGACACAGCCACCGTCCTTTCATTTCGACATTGGCAGGAAACTCGCGCCATTGCGGGATGAGCAAATTCTGATTGTAGGCAGCGGGAACCTGGTTCACAATCTGCACGCTTATGCATGGGGCCGGCATATGCCCGATCCATATGATTGGGCCATTCGCTTCGAAACAGCAGCGAAAGAGATGATGATCGCCGGCGAATACAAACCACTCATCGATTACGAGAAGCTCGGGCGCGAGGCAATCCTATCCATCCCGACACCCGATCATTATCTGCCGCTGTTGTATGTGATCGCAACCCGCCAGCAAGGTGAACTCATTACCTTTCCCATCGAAGGTGTCGATGGAGGGTCCATATCGATGCTGACGGCGCAGGTGGGATAGGCTGCTCCGCTTTCGCCCGTGATCGACGCGCGGAAATAGACTTGTGGAAGGAATAAGGGACCGTATGGAAAAGAAAACTAGCCATCGCGGCTTGACTCTAAGCGTCCGTTTGATGATGCTCGGGGGAATATTGGGTTGCGTGGCTCGTTCCGGCATATCACAGAACGTTGTTAACCCGGCGAGTATGCCTCGGATCGGCACAATCGAAGAGCGGTTTCAGGCATACAACGTGGAGATGTTGGAAGTAACAGGTGGTCGCTTCTGGAAGCCGTACAAAGATATACAAACGGAGGCCAACAAGCAGCCGGCCTCGCGGCAATCCGGTTCAACGCCAGCGGGCATGAATCCGAATCTCTACGAATATCGGCCACCTATCGATCTGAGCAACCCTCGCCTACGAAAACTCGCGGCAGCTCTAGGGCCGACGTATGTACGCGTGAGCGGAACATGGGCAAACACGACATACTTTTACGACGCAAACGGCCCCGCTCCAACAATGCCGCCCAGGGGCTTCAGCGGTGTACTTACGCGGAAGCAATGGAAAGGCGTGATCGACTTCTCCTACGCGGTGAATGCGCGAATCATCACTTCGTTTGCTACCAGCCCCGGCACTCGCGACGCGAGCGGTGTATGGACCCCGGAGCAAGCGCGCCAGTTTCTTTCCTACACAAAATCAGCCGGCGGAGAGATTGCGGCGGCAGAATTTATGAACGAACCGACAGCTGCGGCAATGGGAGGCGCTCCGAAAGGCTATGACGCCGCGGCGTATGCACGCGACATCGGGGTGTTCCGTCCTTTTCTCAAGCAGACTGCACCCGAAATCATATTTCTCGGTCCGGGTTCTGTCGGAGAAGGTGGTTCACTTTCGCTTCCGCCAAGCAGCGGCTTTATTCGATCTGAGGATCTCTTGAAGGACACCGGGCCGGTTTTCGATGTTTTCTCATATCACCTCTACGCAGCGGTGTCGCAGCGGTGCGCAAGCATGGGGCCAGCCTCACAGACGACTTCCAACGCAGCACTTTCGGACGAATGGCTTTCCCGCCCGGACAAGATCAACGCCTTTTACGCCGGTCTGCGCGATCGTTTCGACCCGGGCAAGCAGCTCTGGATTACTGAAACCGCCGATGCAGCTTGCGGTGGAAATCCCTGGGCTTCCACGTTTCTGGACACGTTCCGCTATCTCGATTCGCATGCTCGCCTGGCGCAACAGGGTGTTCGCGTGATCGCGCACAACACGCTTGCCTCAAGCGACTACGGCCTTCTCGATGAGAATACATTCGCCCCGCGTCCGAATTATTGGGCGGCGCTGTTGTGGAGAAAGCTGATGGGGACGACCGTGCTCAAGCCGGATGTATCGTTGACGCCGAGCCTGCATCTGTACGCCCAATGCTTGCGGAATGTGCCGGGCGGGGTGGCGCTTCTCGCCATCAATACGGATCGAAACGCTTCACAAAAGCTGGACGTTTCAGCTAACTCGGAACGCTATACGTTAACGGCGCCCAAGCTGGAGGATGGCCGGGTCGACCTGAACGGAGAGGAACTGAAGCTCGGGTCTGGTGATTCGATTCCGTCCCTTACTCCCGTCCCGACCCATTCTGGACAGATCACGTTGGCGCCGGCAAGTATCACATTTCTGGCTATTGCCGAAGCCAATAACGCCAGCTGCCGTTGAATCCACGAGAGGTTTACGTAACACATATCGAGATTGTTTCCGGTTCTTGCCGGATGAGCGCCACTCGGAAATTGACAATGCAGTTCATTTCGTTCGATCACTACTATCCAGGGCCACGCTGAAGAAGCAGCCAGCAGGCGAAACGTCATGAGCGCGAATTACCCTCCCGCCAAAGCTCATAACGCAGAGCACGCCTCATTTCATCATTCATCCCAAGTACGCGCACTGTCGCGCGCCCGGTGGATGTCAGGCCCTTGATCTCGATGCCCGGAGTGCCCGTTGACCAGAGACTCAGAGCAAAATGGTCAGCCCATTCATCCTTTCGCGGATTGAAAAGCGGAACCGTATTCCCCGATTCGGGATCAATTCCGGCGAGATTGGGGCCTTTCTTCAGATTGCAGTACCAGCAAGCAAGGGCGAGATTTTCAAGCTGAGTTTGTCCGCCGTGTTGCTTTGCAATGATGTGTTCGATGTGGAAAGGACGACGGAACGCATCCTGAGGGAGATGACAATACTCACACCGGTTCCCGGCACGGCGACGTACTGCCGCACCTAAGTCTTCTGTCAAGGCTGCCGCAACGCCTGGCGAGCTTTCGACTGCCAGTATGCAAGCAAGTCCCCGATATTCACATAAGCCTCAAGCTCAGCTTGCTCGTCTTCTGTCAACAAGCCTTCGTTCGCCTTCGCATTCAGTTCATCGGCGCGTGCGGCGTCTGCTGCGGGAAAGTCGAGCGCTAGAATACCTTCGGCGAGCGGTTTTGTCATGCCGCGGCCAGGCAGATCAAAAACTTTTCGAAGTATGTCAGCATGGGCACTGGGACGAAAAACGCTCTGAGCCATCGCATCTCCAGTTTACGCCGATTGAGCGGCCCGGCAATTCAACTCGATGCTTCCATCGTTTAACACCCGTTCTCGCGAGTGTCCGTTGCACCGGAGTGAATCGCGGATTCGGCATCTCCGTCCGTGTAGTGTTCATGTAGTGTTGGACGGAGGATATAGAGGACGTATTGGATATAGAGGAACGCAGAATCAGTAACTTACTGATTCTAGGAGCAGCAGGCGTCTCCGACTCCCATTAGCTTCCGTAAGTGTTAATAATGCAATCGTTTAGCTGTGTCGCGAGGCGTGTTCGTTCCGTTTGATGCATCCGGAAAGCTGAACGTTTTAGTGTGTTGCCGCTGCGTCGAGGGCGAGTGGGGATACAGTTCACTCGCAGCGCAACGGTTTCGCGTCGACAATACTTCACTCAATTTGCGCCATTCAATCAGAAGTGCTTCCACGCGTTTGCTGAGCC
>CAWBDW010000063.1:0-210037 GCA_963787545.1 uncultured Acidobacteriaceae bacterium | reverse complement strand
GGCGCTCTTCTTAAGCTCCTTGTTGTCTGAACCCGATGCTGACGGAACATTTTTGCGCCCTAATATACATTTCGCAGCTTTAGCCCTAGAACTTCCCAGGAATACGGTCGATAAAGAAGTTAAGGAAGCAGCACGCTTGTACGGTTTAGTCAATAAATCATCGATGAGTTTGTGACGCACCATTAAGCACCGCGACCTGGGAACGGATTTTTAGGGAAGGCGGCTTGGACCACACCTGAGTGGCTGAAGCATCGATTTCCTAGATACCTTGGCTATGTTTCTGAATGCTGTTTACGACTACCGGCTAGTAGCTCTCTCCATCTTTGTTGCGATCTGCGCAGCCTATGCGGCGCTCGATCTGTCAAGCCGCGTCACCTCAACCAAGGGGCTCGCAAAAATTGCTTGGATTTGGGGCGGCGCATCTGCCATGGGCATCGCCATTTGGTCGATGCATTACATCGGAATGCTGGCTTTTCATTTGCCCATTCCGGTCCGTTATGATGTCTTCCTCGTCATCGTGTCGATGATAGCGGCGATTATAGCGTCTGCTGTAGCACTTTCCTTTATAAGTCGCCCGGTACTTCACGCATCCCAACTAGCGTGGGGCGCCCTTTTCATGGGCAGCGGCATCGGCGCCATGCATTACATAGGGATGGCGGCGATGCGGATGAGCTGCGCTTGCCTTTGGAATTGGTGGATTGTCGCTCTTTCTGTCGTAATCGCCGTTGTTGGGTGTGGCGTTGCAATCTTCAGCTTGCGTTCCGGAGTGGCTGCCGGCGGATTCCGTAAGGTGATTGCGGCAATCTTGTTAGGCTTTGCGATTAGTTCCATGCATTACACGGCGATGGCCGCTGCTCGATTCAGCCCAGCACATCATTTCTTTGATCCCAACTCCGGGGTGAATGTCTCCTCGTTAGGGGGGATCGGCATTGCTATCGTGTCTCTCATTCTTCTTGGCGTGGTGATCGTCTCTTCCATTGCCGACAAACGCTTCTCGGCTCAGGCCATGGTTTTGCGCTCCACGGAAGAGCGCTATCGCGTTCTATTTGAGCGGAGTCTTACGGGAATCTGCCGCGCGGCCCCGGACGGAACCATCGTCGGAATAAATCGCGCATGTGCCGAACTTCTGGGATACGAGAAGCCTTCAGAAGCTATCGGAATCAATTTCGCCAAACATCTGCCGCCCCTTGAAGCAGAGGCTTGCCGGAAGAAGTTACTTGAGACCAAACGTCTAGCTCCTTATGAAACGAAATTAGTCAAGATAAGCGGGGAATCGGTTTGGGTGCTGCACAGCGCGACCCTTATGGAGTCCTCCGACGGTCAGCCCATTGAGATCCAGAGCATGTATCTGAATATCGACGAGGGCAAGCGGACGGAAGCGGAACTCCGGTCCGCGAAGCAGGCAGCGGAAGCCGCCAACCAGGCCAAGAGCGAGTTTCTCGCGAACATGAGCCACGAAATTCGTACTCCGATGAATGGAATCATCGGAATGACCGAATTGGCGCTGGATACCCCTTTGAACGTAGAACAACGGGACTATTTGGAGACGGTAAAACTCTCAGCGGAGTCGTTGCTTGGCGTCATCAACGATGTGCTCGATTTTTCGAAGGTCGAAGCGGGTCAAATGCAAGTGGATCCGATTGAATTCCATTTACAGGAATGTGTGGAAAACGTACTCAGGGCGCTGGCGTTACGAGCTCACGAAAAAAGTTTGGAGCTCGCCTCTCGTATCGATTCTGCTGTCCCCGAGACAGTTTTTGGCGACCCGGTGCGGCTGCGTCAAATTCTGACCAATTTAGTCGGCAATGCGATCAAGTTCACCGATGAAGGGGAAGTAACGGTTACGATTGAGAGGTCCAGCGGGACCGGCAATCAGGCGGATTTGCATTTCGCGATACAAGACACGGGAGCTGGTATCCCAAAAGAAAAGCAAGCCGATATCTTCCGGGCGTTTGTGCAAGCCGACGGATCCATCACGCGGCGTCAGGGAGGAACGGGATTGGGCCTGACAATCTCCACGCAACTCGCGGAATTGATGGGCGGTCGCATCTGGTTAGAAAGCGAAGTGGGGCAAGGAAGTATTTTTCACGTCGTACTCCCTCTTCCAGAGAGCCAGAACATGCTTTCTCAGCCCGTCGTCTCGGCCCCTCCTGTGCTACATGATCTCTCCGTGCTGGTGGTAGATGACAACGCGACCAATCGAAAAATTCTAGTAGAAATATTGCGGCGCTGGGGATGCTGCCCGACGGCGGTCGAGGGAGCGCGCAGCGCCATCTCGGTTCTTCTTGAAAGAAGCAAAACGGGGCAGCCGGTTGAATTGGTTCTGACCGATGCGCAAATGCCGGAGCAGGACGGGTTTACTTTCATCGAGACCATACGGCGTTGCGCCGAACTCACCCAGGTCGCGATCATGATGTTGACCTCGGTCGGGCGATATGCAGACGTCGAACGGTGCCGCTCTTTAGGGCTTTCCGCTTATTTGACCAAGCCTATCCGGCAACACGAATTGCAGGAAGCGATCCTGGGTGTATTGGGAGAGGCGAAAATCAACAACAGCAGACGTCCGCCGGTCACCAACCAAACGGTGGGGAACGACCCTCTCTTACGCGTTCTCTTGGTCGAAGACAATGCTGTAAATCAAAAAGTGGTGCAACTGCTTCTGAAAAAATGGAATTACCGGGTCATCGCCGCCGCAAACGGTATCGAGGCTCTTGCTCAGCTCAAAGAAACACCCGTGGATGTTGTTCTGATGGACCTGCAGATGCCTCAGATGGACGGATTTCAAACGACGGCCGCCATTCGCCGCGAAGAAGTCGGGACCGGGCGTCATCTACCCATCATCGGCTTGACGGCTCATGCCATGCGTGGCGACCGGGAACACTGCTTGCAGGCAGGCATGGACGACTATTTGGCTAAACCGATCCATGCCGAGGAATTGAAACGTCTTTTGGAGTCTCTGCAGACAGCCGCCGATCCACACGTGCTCCAAAGCGCATAGCGGCTTTGGAAAGCTCGGGTCCTTTGTGGACCGGCATGCAATCCATCGCGCTCAAATCCTGGTCGCGCCGATGGCGCACAGGTACGAGTGAATATAACTCCGACCGACGATTGCGGGAGGAGCGCCGGCATTTGCAGACGACGTTCTTGTTTTGCTGCGTCACAGCTTGCGGCGAGACGTTGGTATCCAAAGCCACTTTGGAGGAGTTACATCATCAGGGCGCGCGGCCGCTCCGGGTGGAGTGAAAGGACTACCTGGGTTGTGCTTCAAATCCACATATGCTTTGATCACATTGTCGGGGAAAGTCGGAAGAAGCGCTTCGATGTCTCGCTGGATGTCCCGCACGACATCGGGAAAATCGGTCGCGACATCGTAGCTCTCGGCCGGATCTATTTCCAGGTTGTATAGCTCCGGACGCGGCAGCAGAAAGTGTCTTTTGGGGCCACATGAGCCGCCTAGCCAGTCATTGATATATATCTCGCCGGTTCCTTGTGCAACGCGAAGCTTCCAGTTTCGTTTCCTCGCGCATTCCAAGACCTGCTGCTGGGGCGATACCGCGAAATAGAGCATAGTCCCGCGCTCGACCGCTAAACTCTTGCCGGTCAGGAGCATGGAAATATCCAGGCCGTCGAGGCGCTTTTCGGGAAGCTTTGCACTGCAAATAGATGCGATTGTAGGAACGACATCCAGATTCGAAGCCCACTCATGGATGGTGTTTCCGGCTGGGATTGTGCCCCTCCAGCGCGCAATGAAAGGAACGCGAGTTCCGCCTTCAAACGTGGTGGCTTTGCGTCCGCGCAGACAGCCTGGGCTCCCCTGAAACCACGGCCCATGATCACTGGTGAACAGGATAATCGTGTCACGGTCGAGCTCGTTTCGCCTGACCGCCTCTAATATTTCGCCGACGCTCCAGTCAATTTCTTCTATGGCATCGCCTTGATGACCGAATTTGGATTTGCCGCTAAAGCTGGGAGACGAACGTGGGGGATCGTGTGGATAAGAGAAAGCCAGGTAAAGGAAAAAGGAGTCGTTTTTGGAGGCGTCGATAAATTTCACGGCCTCTTCGGTGTAGCGCGGCGTCAGCAATTCGCGATCGGCATCGGCTTCGATTACCGCCATGTCCTTCATGAGCGGAAGAGGGCTCATATCGACGCTCCAGGGAACGCCAAAGAAGGAATCGAAACCCCTGCTCGTTGGCAAATAGGCACGTGGGTATCCCAAGTGCCATTTGCCGATGCACATAGATTTGTAATTGCGGGACCTCAGAACGTCCGCGAGTGTTTTTTCCTCGAGATCCATGCCGGCCGGCGAATCAGGGCTGTAAGCTCCCTGGGTATGGCTGCGGCTGGCATATCTGCCTGTGAGGAGTGAAGCGCGGGAGGCAGAACAGATGGGATGGGCGGTATTGAAACGCGTGAGGCGAGCGCCTTCGGCTGCCATACGGTCCAGGTTGGGGGTCTTCAGTGATGAACCGTAGCAGTGGATGTCGCCATAGCCGAGATCATCACAAATCATGACAATGACATTAGGAGGGCGCTTTCCTGACACTACGTTCGCTTCGGTAGATGAACTAACAGCCAGCGGAGCAAGTGCGACGGTCTTGGCAAATGTTCGGCGATTCATATCTTTCTCTGTTTCTTGGTTTGCCATCTCTGCTTAGAGGGCTTAGCCTGCGTGCGAACTGGATTGCCTATTCGGCAGGGAGCCACTGCTAATTTTACGGCGCGTGCCGCTCGTGTGTCCGGGCTGTCCCGTCTACATCTCGAATAAGCGCGACCGGGCACGCGAGCCGATGCGCTCTTCGAGCGTGATCGCCCATGAATGCCCGAAGCCATGGGTGAAAGCGTTGGCCTATGGCGCAGCGGCGGCGGTGATGGGCGGACGGCTACGTGGCCGCGATCACTGGTTTTCGAAACCGGACGCCCGCGCCGGAGCAGGGCCAGCGAGCCGGGTTCCGGTACCGCAATGTCGCGCGCGATCCGTGAACCTGTGAAAATCGATCTATGGCAGCCAACCCACCCGCCTCAGCTTCGGATGCCATTCATCGCCGCCGCGTTCTTAGCGGGCTGAGGTTCATACTTACTCTCGCGCTGCTGGCTGTCGTTGCCGTGTGCCTGGTCTTCTCCTGGACGACGCGCGATGCCATGGCCAGTCTTCCGTTTCTCAAGCGGCTAGCCAATAAACCGGGTGTCGTGACTGAGAAGGCGCCTGTCGATGTGCGGCCTTGGCAGACGGCACAGGCGCTGGCGGCCTCGGCGGTTACGGCGGAGGAGACGGAATACGCGCGTGACGCCGAGCGTTTGGCTGACCACGAAGTCGACCAGGCTTTCGCTTCCGCTCTCCGGGCAGCCGCGGCAAAACCCCATCCCGTCACTGGCGCGGCGCTCACTCTCTCACGGAAAATCGAACACCTCCAGCAGATCGTCAAAGAGGACCAAGCCGCCGTCCAGAAACTCACGCAAGCGCCCACTTCGAAAACCCGCGGTGCGGCGCTCCCTGGCGGCGACGATCTCGCTATTGCAAAAGCCCAGCTCGGCCTGGATTCAGATGAACTGGCGGATGCGCAGCGAGATCTGGCTCGCGCGGTAGGCGATGAGCGCGCCACGATTCAGCAGCAGCTCGCCGCGCATGAGGCCAACATGCGTAAGTACGATGCCGAGGTTCGCAGCCCCCAGCCCGCTGCTCTTGTCTCGGCGCGGCAGGAAGGAACGGTTGCTACCCGCGTCAAGGCTTGGTTGGATCAACGTAACCGCTACCAGTTGATCCAGCAGGCGCTTCATCAAGCGCAAGCAGATGCGCTCGCGCTCATTGCTCAGCACGACCAGCTTGAGAACCACTTTGAGAATAAGGCGAGCGCCGGCGCGTCGCGAGCTATAGCCAATTCACCGCAGACGGCCGTAAACACTGCAAACGCTGCCCCGGCAGACAAGGCCGCAAAGCTAACCGCTCTGCTGAGCAGAACCGCGCAGGGCCAGCTTCTCAGCATCTACGACGACCGCATCGAAACCGAACAGCAGCTCGCCTCGGTTTACGGCAAATGGTCCGCTCAGGTGCTGCTGCAGCATCGCATCGTACTCCACCTGCTACTAGAATCGTTTGCGCTGATTGCGTTTATTCTCCTTTGCGCGATCTTCTTCGATAGCCTCGTGCGGCATCTTGTTCGGCGGCCCGGGGCCGACCGGCGGCGGATGTATACGCGGCGCATCCTTCTTACGCTCGGTATACAGCTGATAGCGCTCCTGCTGATCCTGGTGATTGTTTTTGGAACCCCGCGCCAGATGCCTACCATCGTTGGCCTGACCACGGCCGGACTTACGGTGGTGCTGCAGGACTTCATCCTTGCGTTCTTCGGCTGGTTCGTGCTGATGGGCAAAAATGGCATCCGGGCCGGAGACTGGGTAGAGATCAACGGCGTCGGAGGCGAGGTTGTTGAAGTGGGAGTCTTCCGCACCACCCTGCTCGAAACCGGGAACTGGACGGATAAGGGCCATCCCACTGGGCGCCGCGTAACCTTTATCAATAGCTTTGCCATCAAAGGGCAGTACTTCAACTTCTCCACCACCGGGCAATGGATGTGGGACGAGATCACATTCAGCATCCCCGCGACCGGCGATGCCTACGCGGTGATCGAGCTCATCTATCAAGCTGTGGTGAAGGAAACGGAACGGGAGGCCCGGCAGGCGGAAGAAGAATGGAAGCACGTTACCCAGAAGAACGAGTTGAGCCGCTTCACTGCCGAGCCGGCGGTAACCCTGCGCCCCGGCGCCTACGGAATCGAAATTGTCGTGCGCTACGTCACGCGCGCGTCAGCCCGCTTCGAAGTGCGGAATCGGCTGTACCGGTGTGTGATTGGCCTGCTGCAAAAACCAGACGCCTCGCGATCTGAGGCGTCTGCATCGCAATTACATCAGCCGCAAACTTCAATTCCGGCCTGAACATTTTCCGAAGCCCTCCGGTCGCTACGCTCGCGGCTCTGAATGAGCACATTCTTCATTCGGAGCCGTGAGCGGAGCGATTGGAGCCGATCTAGCAATCGTCCTTGCCTCTGTCTTCGTCGCGATCCGCGCAACCGCACTCCTCGCGATGGCACTCGCATTTTTTCTCGCATCGCGTGTAGGCGACAACATCAAGCACCTTGACCGGTTCATCCGGATCATCGCTGGTGATGACGAGTTCACAGCACTCCGGATCACAGCTTGCACGGTATTCAATTACCACACCGAGGCATGATCCCGGATGCAGCGCCGCTGGGAAAGGATTGTTGATCAACTTAAAATGGCGCCGCTTGCGACTGAAGGCGACGGACGAAACGTGAAGCTTGCAGTCGCCGACGTTGCAGATGCACACGGTTTTCTGTGCGATGCCGCAATCGACTTCGCCGAAATAGGTTGAGCCTGTCACGGCGAGCTTGCCCGCGGGCGCATTGCCCGACAACGCGATGGTATGCGCGCCGGCGGGATCGTCGCTGAATACTGTGATGGTTGCAGACTGCGCGCCGAGCGCAGTTGGTTTGAGCCGGATGGGCACTTCAATGCCGTTACCCGCCTCGATCGTGAATGGGAACACCAGTACGCCAGGGACTTGGAATTCGGGCGAGCTAGAAGTGATGTTGCTCACCGTAAGAGTGCAATGGCCGGCGTTGCACAACGTCAATGGTTCGTCAGCGAACCCGCCGCGACAGACGTTTCCAAAGTCGCCGGTGTCGGGCACCATGGTGACGAGCCTTGGCGGAGGCGCGTTGCCCGAAACCTGAATCACCTTGGGGCTCGCCGGGTCGTCGCTGGTCACCGTGATCTTGGCGGACTTCGCGCCAAAGCTGGTGGGTTGGAATCGGATGGGGACTTCGATTGAATCGCCCGCGCCGATCACCAACGGAAAAGAGAGCGCCGATGCAACCAGGAATTCCGGTGAGGAGGATGCGATTCCGAGGATCGACAGTTTGCACGGCCCGTTGTTGTTCAATGTAAGTTCCGTATCCGCGAAGCCGCCCACGCAGGCATTGCCTAGATTGCCGCTGTGGGCAAACACGGCTTCGAGCTTGCCGGTTCCGAGAGTTCCACTAGTCGTGATGTCGAAGAGCGGAGTAACGGGATCGTTCGAGCTGATGCGGATTGTGGCGCTTTCCAAGACACCTTTTTTGGTGGGCGTGAAACGAACCGTGAAGTCGACCTGCTCGCCCGCTGCGATCGTCAAAGGCGTGACGGGATTTGGAAGAACGTCGAAGTCGGTGGAGCCGGCAATTCGCGCGACGCTGTCGACGATGAGGTCGAGCCCGCCAACATTGAAGACTTCCAATGTCAGGAAGGCGGGTGTTTCACAAACAGTTCCGAAGAGCAGATCATCCTGCAGATTTACCGCAATGGCTGGAGCGGCAGGCACGATCTGCGCATTCACCGGGTCGGAAGCGATGCCATTGGCAATGATTCGGATGGTGTAGGCTCCTGGAACGGCTGATGCGGGGATTTCGACCAGGGTGCTGTGAATGGCAGCGCCCGTGGCTACTGCGAAGGTAGAGAAATCGAAGGTGCGAAAATACGATACTGCGCCGCTACCCGTGTTGGTGAATTGGGCCATGGGATAGTTAGTCCCCATCTGTGCGTCGTCGCCATAGCAGCATGCCTGCGACAAACCGTTGATCTGTTTTCCGGAAATCTTGTAATGATGTCCGACGGCCATTACCGGCGTGAAAGCCGTAATCACCGGTTTCCACGCCGGCTGAGGTGCTCCGATAATCGCAGTGTCCGTGAGGATGCTGATTGTCTGGCCTTGCTGGGTGGTCATCAGGACTTCGCCGGTCGGCAGCAACAAGAAGCGCGATTGCCAGGTATCAACGCCATTTGATGGCGGCTGCGACGGGAGCTTCGTTAGACCGTTCGTCGCCGGATTGTAGATAAACACGGTCGAGGGATTGGACCAGAACTGGGTCTGACCGTTATTCACTTCTCGAACCGTTTGCCCGCCGACCAAAAGAACCTTGCCGCCAGGAAGCAGGACAGCAGGGGCGTCGATGGCGGTCTGGATGTTCCCATTGGGACTGTTGAAATTGTTGCCGCTGGTATCGGGCGGCAGATCGGGTCCGGCGGTCCAGGAGCCGGGTTGCGATGCAACCGCGGGAGGCGTATACAAGGCTGTGTGGCCGGTCGCGCCGATAAAGAACAGGCGCCCGTCCGGCAGCAAAATGGCAGGACCGATCTCGCCGATATTGACCGGCACGGGCGGGTTGACGGTGGTGTCGTTCAAGCTGAGCAACGCGAGCTGCTGCGTGAGCGTGGCAGGCGTCTTATCCGCAGCGACCCAAGTATCGGTTGCCGGAACATATTTTTCGGCAAGTGAGGGCGACGAAATATCGACGGTGAGAACCGTGCCGTCCGGCAACAGCGACCAGGTTTCTTCGTCGATGGTCCCGACTTTTGTAGGACTGGAGAGGGTTCCGAAAGCGAGGCCGGCCTCCGTCCATGCGCCGGGAGATGGGTCCTGAGCGGGATCCCAGATCGCGGAGCGATTGGAGGTTAGGGCGCCGAGCAGCACGCGTCCGTCCGTGAGGATGCAGGCGGAAACATCGCCGCTGATCCAGTTGAACGAGTTCGGTTTGCTCATCGCCGACCATGTATTGGTCTGTGGATCGAAGATTTCACCAAGCGGCGTATCGCCTCCAGCGGAGGAGTACTCACCGCCCAGTACGAACACGCGCCCATCGGCCAGGACGCCGGAGGCATAGAATTGCCTCGAGTTGGCCATCGAAAAGGGACCCGACCAGGCCACGCCCGCGGTATCGAATTTGCCATTGGTATCGGGCTTCACGCGATACCAATTTTTCCCTCCGGCATCGTGAACCAAAACGGTGCCATCGGTCATGAGAAGCATGGTGTCCGGAGTGAATGAGGGCACTCCCGTAAGAGCTTTCCAACTAGCCATATCGCCTCCTGCGATTCAACAAATTCCAAGGAAGACCAGCCATGCAAAGATCGAGTTGCCTAGACCGATTGTGTCCGGATCGAGGTTCATTTGCCGAGAGTGGCGGTGCGTCCTTGAATCTGTTGAAGGCAATTCCGCAGCCGTTGATTGGCGATTTTGTTTTCGAGTTCACCGCGAGGGAAGCGCTTGACTTACTGGCTTGAAGATGCGAATCCGCTTTTTGTCTGCAAACAGTTCAGATAAGCGGGAACCGACTAGATAGCAATTCAGATATGGAATTGCGATTACTCTAGCTTTAACCCGACTCCAGGTGAAGCTGTGCCGGATTTGAGAGGCATTACGCAAAGAAACTCGATACAGGATGCATGAGGTAGCGTCTCGTGGCAAGATAGGGAGCACCTATGCCGAAGGTCACCGTACTAATCGACCCGTCCGTTTGTATTCTCTCCGCAAACTGCGTTGGAGTGGAACCGAGGCTGTTTCAGATCGGCCAGGAGCCATATGTCGAGCTTACGGACGCGAGCGGCATTTCGCACGGAACCGAGTACACGTTCGAGGCGACTGAGACGGAACTGGAGATGATCGAAGAAGCTGTCGATTCCTGTCCGACGCGAGCGATCAGCGTGCGAACGGCGATTTGAAATCTTCCTTCAATTGACGACCAGGCTAATCTTTCGTGGAAAGAGTTGGGTTAGCGCTGCGGAATTGGGCGAGGATGGGCGTGTGGTCCGAAGGTTTATCCAGTGCTCGGGGTCCTTTGTCGATCTCGCAACTCTCCAGTCGTTGAGCTAACGCGGTCGAGAGTAAGAAGTGGTCAATTCGAATACCGCGGTTGTACTCAAAGGCCTTTCGGAAATAATCCCAGAATGTAAAGTAGCCTCCTTGTCCGGGATGTAAGGAACGAAATGCGTCAATGTAGCCAAGGCTGAGTAAGGCGCGGTAGCGGGCCCGGGGTTCGGGCTGAAACAGCGCGTCGTGCATCCAGGAAGCAGGTTTGTGGCAGTCGATGTCCTCTGGGATGACGTTGAAGTCACCGCCTACAAGCGTTGGCATCTCGCTTGTTGACCAAATCTGCATTTGCTGGTGGAGGCGATCCATCCACGCCAGCTTGTAGATAAATCTGTCGCTGCCGACTGGATTTCCATTGGGAAGGTAGATGTTGACAATGCGAATACTGTCGACCACGACTTCGAGAAATCGCGCATGGCTGTCTGTTTCGTCCCCAATCAGGGTAGTGGAGACTACGTCAATAGGGTGGCGAGATAAGATGGCAACCCCGTTGTAAGCCTTCTGCGTAACGGCGGCGCTTGCGTACCCGAGCTCCTGAAAAAGCTCAGCCGGAAATTCCGCTGCTTTGAGTTCCTGCAGCAGGAGAATATCGGGATTGCGCATAGTCAGCCAGGTTTTTAGGTGCTCCAGGCGAGCGCGAATCGAATTGACGTTCCAACTGGCAATGACCATAGATGATGTCTTCCAACTGAAGAAAACGACCGAACCCATCATCGCAATCCACGAGAGGAACGATGCTAAGCTGCGTTGGAATCGAACTGGCGCTCTTTCAGAATCCGATGGATCGGGCTGGTCTCATGGATCGGCGGACAAAGGCGAGGAGCGCACCTAGCGCAAGTCCCGCGGCGGTGCCCGCTGTCATAATCATCGAAAGCCTTGGGCTGAACGGACGGTTTGTCAGGCTCGGGGCATCGATCAGTTGGAGGGTCACGCCCTTAGCACCGCTAGGTTTTTTGTCGCGGAGACTAAAGTCGAGACTGCTATCGAAGAACCTCGCCGCCAACTGCTGAACAACCCGCTGTGCGACGACCGGATCGCTGTAAATAAATTGGATGGAGAATGCGGTAGTCCCTTTATCGGAGTGCCGTTCGATCGGCCTGATACTAATATTCTTCTTCATACGGCCCACCATGTCCTCTAGCGGCCTCTTCGACTGTTCAGGCTCGTACAGCTTCAATGTGTGGACGATCTGAGTTAAAGAAGACCGGCTCATCGACTGCCCGGCGATGCTAGTCAGATAGTCCGCTATGGCTTCTCTTGTAGCTGGGTCATCCGGCGATAGCGGTGCAGCTACAATTTTCAGCACTGCCGCCGAGGCGTATCGGTTGGGGATTGCAGACCATGCGGCCAGCCCCATTAGTGCGCCAGCGATTCCGGCGACAGCTAGAATCTTTCCGAAGTTCCACGTGCATCTCCACTGCACCTCTCAAAACGTTCAGAAGAGTATGCCAATCCGGATCTACATCTTCGAGAACCGCGGCGAACTCGATTCCATAACGGCGCCGCCAGGACGGGGGATAGAGGCGCGGAGTCCAGGGTTGCGAGCGGTGTGGGCAATAGAGGCTACGGCAAGTTGGGACAGGTTTTACGATACGGTCGTCCGGAGAAATAGCGGTTCCATTCGGCGGGAGAGAAGTTACGATTCAGCATCGAGCATAACTGGGTTTTAAGATCGTTTGGATTCCACATGTCGCGACGTACAACCAGCGTTAGGTCTTGGCTACCTTCGTTCTCCGACGATGCCGAAATGATGTACTTTCCATCCTCCGAGAATTCGACTGCTTTCACCGGCCCAGCAGTTTCAATTTGAGCAATGGGGTGGCCTGTTTTGGACTCGAACACGTGTACGGCTTTATCTCCCCCTCCGGTTGCTATGTAGCGGCCATCGCGGCTATAGGTGACGGCGAGAATTCCTCCCGCATGCGTTAACTGCACGCTGACTTTCCCCGTTCTGGCATCAAATACGTGCGCTGAGTTATCGCTTGTGCGAGCCAACAGATAGCGTCCGTCAGGACTGAACGCCAATGTCAGTGCGGTGCTTTGGTTGGGAAGGCGTGCTCTCAAACGGCCACTGCCGGTCTCGAATACACGGACTACACGGTCGGTGCGAGAAGTCGCTACATATCTCGCATCCGGACTGAATGCAGTCCCATAAATCTCCTCTGCACCGCCCGGCAATTTGTCGTGAAGAAGATTCAGTGTTGACTTGTGTTTGGACAAGGCGATAAGTTGCAGGACGTCATCCGGACCAACCGCAGCTAAAACGTCTCCGTCCGGGCTGAAGCTCAAAGCGCGGGCAGTGTTTTTCTGTTTCAACTTCAGCAGCGGGGCTCCAGTCTTCAGATCGACTACTTGAAGCAAGCTCGGTATTCCGTCTTCGCCGGCCGCTATGTATCTGCCGTCCCGGCTGAACCCGATTGCGTAGATGGCGCCATCGAAGGGTATAGACGCGACTTGTTTTCCGCTGTTCACCTCCGATACCAGGACCTGGTTGTCCCAAGTGCCCGTCGCCAAATATTGGCCGCCCGGACTGAGTGCCACGGTGAGAACCTTTCCGCGGTGTTCGAACCGCACGTCGTTGTTGAGAGCATTTGTAACGGTTGAGATACGCGCGGTTCCATCGAACCCGCCTGTCGCCAGATAGCGACCATCTTTGCTGAATGCGACGGACGTGATGCCGGCTTCAGCGGCGGTATGCTCCACTTGCCCGACTAATTTTCCCGTTAGCGGATCGAAGATGGCGGCCGTATTATCCGCACTGGCGCTGGCTGCATAACGCCCGTCCGGACTCCAAGCGACTGCTCTCACGGTGAGCTGATGCTCGACTCGCGCCAGCTCTCTACCGGTAGGCAGTTCGAATACTCGTGCTGTATTGTCGTCGCTCGCAGTCAGTATATGTTTAGCGTCGGGACTGAATGTGACTGCTCCAACGGCACTTGGCAGGTCCAGACGAATAACCGGTTTGCCTGTTAGTGCTTCAAACACGCGCGCCGTTTTGTCCGAGCTTGCCGTAGCGACGTAACGGCCATCCGGGCTGAAGCTGGCCATATGCACTGCGCCGTTGTGCGGCAGAGCGTGTATCACCTCTCCTGTCGCCGCTACGAAGACCTTCGCGAGAGCATCGAACCCGGAAGACACAACATAACGGCTCGAAGGATCCCAAGCGACCCCGACCACAATCGCTTCATGTTTTACCTGCGCGACTTGCTTCCAGGTGCCCACCTCGAAGACGCGCGCAGACTTATCCCAACTTGCAGTGGCCAGATACTTTCCGTCCGGACTGAATGAAAGCGATTCGACGCGTCCGCCGTGTTGTAACTTCACCGGGTGCCTGGGGTCGGCGTCGCTTATCACATTAGCGGTCGCGTCCCAACTGGCTGTCGCGAAATTGTGCCCGTCCGGACTGAAGGCTACCGACGAGACGATGTCTCCGTGCAAAAAAGCAAACAGAGGCGTCCCGGCCGGGAGTATAAATATGCGTGCTGTGCGATCCTGGCTACCGGTTGCGAGCAACTTCCCATCAGGGCTGAAGGCGACAGCGTCCACTGTGTCTCGATGCCGGAAGATAGCGATGGCCTTGCGCAGCAGCGGCATGGTTCTGTGAATGGCCAGAGTATTTTCCGGAACAGATGCAAGGCGCCCGGCCTCAACACTCAACAACGCACTTGTTTCGGGCGAGGTGGCGCGGGCCAACTCCGCCTGAGCGGCCAGCTGACGCGATGTAGCAATGGCGGTTTCCTGCCGTGCCTCGTTTCTTTGAAAAAGCGCGACGATTGCTAACACCGCGGTTATCACCAATGCAGCGGACGAGAATGCGAGCGTAAGCCGGTGACGGCGAGTCTCGGCCCGCCGGCTTGCAAGAATGTACTGCGACTGAACCGGAGTCGGTCCCGGCTGCTTGTTTCCTGCCTGAGCCTGCCATTGCTCCGCGTCGCGCAGATCGTCGCCGCGAAGCAGCAAGCTTTGACTGCTTCCTTTGCGCTCCCACTCCCTGGCGCGCACAAGCAGACGCGTATGCACGGCCTTCCAAGCGAGATCCGTATCCAGAGTCTGTATGAGAGCGTTGAAGGCCGCCTCGAAATCATCTGAATCGCGGAGAAAAACGAAGTTGAACTTTGCAACGCTCTCCGGGATGTCTGCATCCGGCGTCGCCCGGTGCAGGATAGGAATCAGGCGTTTGTGGCAGTCGGCCGCATGCGTGATCTCCTTTTGGCATGTCGCGGATCTGACCGACTCCGGGGTAATTACGAAAACAAAGTTGTCGGCACCCTCAATGCCCGCGTAGATCTCCTGCAGCCATTCGGCCGTGAGCGGAATGTCTTGCCAATCGACCCATACATCCCGGCCGGCGGCCGCCAAGCCGGCTTGCAGCTTCCGCACGAACTCCGAATCGAGGCGTGCATAAGAAATAAATACGTCGGCCATATGGCCCTGCTTGCGCGCTACTCTAGCACAGCGCGGGCCAGAATTTTACCGGCGCGCCGGCTTGAGGCGGTAGTCGCTCACTCCCCACATTCGAATCACTGTACACATCTCGAATAAGCGCGAACGGGCGCGCGAGCCGACGCGCTCTTCGAGCGTGGTGCGATAGGAATGGCCGGAGGGCAAATCCGATTTTTCGATGGTCGCGCCGCCCATTTCGGGATCGGGCAGATTGGTCGTTGCGATCAACGGCTTGCGGTGATTGTACCGGTAGGTAATTATGGCCGTGACGGTATCTTCGACCCAGTCGGTGACGCGATGCGCGCCGAGATCGTCGAGCAGAAGAACTTCGGTTTCGAGCGCCACCTGATACGCTTCGCGGTTGCTGGTGCCGAGCGCTTCGCTGTAGCCGGCGCGGATGCGCTCCAATAAATTTTGATAGTCGAAGAAAATGCCTTCGTGACCGCGCGCTATCAGGTCGCGCAAAGCGGCGACGGCCAAATGCGTTTTGCCGGTGCCGGGAGGACCAGCCAAGAGCAACCCGGGTTTGGGGTTGGTCGGGTAGCCTCGCGTGAAGGATTTCACCGCCAGCATGACATCGGACAGGCTTCTGCGGGCAATCGGGTTATCCTGCGGCGGAAGAAAACTCTCAAAAGAGGCGCTGCGATAATTGCTTGGAATTTGAGATCTCTGTTCCAGTTCCTCGGCGCGGCCCTCCGCTACGCAGGTGCAGCGCTCAGCCTCCGCGATGCCTTCTTTGTCCGCACTTATCCAGCCGGTGCCGCCGCACAATTTGCAATTCGCTTTCGCCATAAGCCGATTTACTCGACTACGATTAATGTCTCACCTGCGATTACCGTCGCGCCCTCCGCAACCAGAATCTTCGCAACCGTTCCATCTTTGGGCGATTTCATCTCGTTCTGCATTTTCATCGCTTCGACAACGATGACGCCCTGACCGGCTCGAACGTGGTCTCCGGGCTGAGCGAGCAGTTTGACGATCTTGCCCGGCATTTGCGCGCGGAGTTCGACCGGACCGGCGGCGGAAACCCTCTTGCCTTTCCCGGCTCGATCCCTGGCGTCGGAAATGGAAATGGTGTGCCGCCGGTTATTGGCCCAGACCTCTAGATCGTCGCCTTTGGCGGCGATGTGCACCGTCACGCTGCGGCGTCCCAGAAGAACGGAGAAGACGCCCGGCATGATTTCGATTACCGACGCAGTGCCCGACGCGCTCATAATTCCCTGCAGAGTGTACTCGGAGAGAGCGCCGCTGCGCCGGAGATCGAGGGTGTAGCTCTCTCCATCCAGTTCGACCCGGAGCTTCAATGCAGCAGCCCTCGCCGGCCTTCGCTGCCCCAGATGCTGCGTGGGGACGGCGCTGGTTCGAGTGCTTTGGGACGAGCGAAGCCATTTTGCGCAGCCGCGAGAATGGCGGACTGCATTGCGGATGGATCGGCGGCTGGCGAAGTCGAGCGCTGCATGAAATCGTCGAGGAAACCGGTGTGAAGCTCGCCGGCGCAGAAAGCCGGATCCGCCATGATCTTTTCGAACAGCGCCAGATTGGTGGTGATCCCCAGCACGCGATATTCGGCGAGAGCGCGGTGCATGCGATGAATCGCCGCTTCCCGCGTTTCGCCCCAAACCGAAAGTTTTGCGAGCAGCGGATCGTATTCCATAGGGACCGTCCAGCCGGAATATACGGCGCCGTCTACACGAACTCCGGGGCCGGTCGGCTCCGCGTACTGAAGAATAGTTCCGGGGCTCGGGAAGAAATTGTTTTCGGGATCTTCGGCGTAGACGCGGCATTCGATGGCGGAGCCGCTCCAGCGGATATCGCGCTGCTCGAGCGTGAGCGGTTCCCCGGCGGCGATGCGGATTTGCCAGCGAACCAGATCGAGCCCGGTCACCCATTCCGTGACGGGATGCTCTACCTGAAGGCGCGTGTTCATTTCGAGGAAATAAAATTGGCCGTTCGAGTCGGCGAGAAATTCCAGCGTTCCCGCATTCGAATAGTTCGCGGCACGGGCGATACGGAGGGCCGCTTCGCCGATTTGGTCGCGCAACTCCGGCCTGGCGAGCACGAGCGGGGACGGGCTCTCTTCCACAACCTTCTGATGACGGCGCTGAATGGAGCACTCGCGCTCGCCGAGATGAATCAAGTGGCCGTGTTCGTCGCCCAAGACTTGCACCTCAATGTGGCGCGGGCGCTCGATTAATTTTTCGAGATATACCTCGCCGGAGCCGAAGGCCCGCTCGGCTTCACTTGCGGCGCTTCGCATCGCCGATGAGAGCTCGTTCTCGCTGTCGACGCGGCGCATGCCTTTTCCGCCGCCGCCCGCCGCGGCCTTGAGCAGCACCGGGTAGCCTATAGTGGCCGCCGTGCGGCGCGCTCCCTGATAATCGCTGATTCCCCGCTCGGTACCCGGAACTACCGGCGCGCCTGCTTCGATGGCCAAACGGCGAGCTGCTGTTTTCGAACCCATGCGCTCGATGGCTTGCCAGGAGGGGCCGATAAATTTGATACCGGCTTCCGCGCAGGATTTCGCGAATACGGCGTTCTCGCTCAAGAATCCATAGCCGGGATGAATGGCTTCGGCGCCGGTCGAGTGCGCGGCATCCAGAATGCGCGGACCCGCAAGATAACTTTCCGAAGACGGCGCAGGACCGATGCAGAGCGCTTCGTCGGCCATCTGCACGTGCGGGGCGCGACGGTCCGCTTCCGAGAATACGGCCACGCTACGGATATTCATTTCGCGCAGCGCGCGGATGACGCGTACGGCTATTTCGCCGCGGTTCGCGATGAGCACTTTGTGAAACACGTCGGGCGGGCGGTCCTCGAACAACGTTGTACCAAACGGCGTTTGCCGGGCCTGCGCGTGCGAAGCTCGATGATAGATGGCACGCGCAGTTGCCGCGGCCGCCGCATTGGATGTAATTCATCCATCGGGAGAGCGCACCAGCATCCCGATCGATCCGGTGCCGTTCCGGATCGGGCGCGGGCCGGACAATCATTTGGTCCTTCGCGATAATCGGGCTTCGCGAGCGCATGCCTGGATTGTGCGGGAAAAAAGGGCTTTCGCGATTGAAGACCTCGGGAGCCTGCATGGCACCTGGGTGAACGGCGAACGCATTGATAAGGTGACAGCGCTAAAACCGGGCGATACGGTGCATTTTGGATTTGAGGATTCGTACCGGCTGGTCTTTTCGGGCCCGGAGGGGCGAATTGGGCGCATCCTGGAAAAAATCTCTATGGTGTCCTCGCAGCCGGCGGATGCGGCGGGTAGCTTCGCGCGGCTTCGTGCGCTGGTGGAAGTTGCGCGCGCGCTGCAGAGCTCGCTCGGCGGCGATGAGATTCTGAGCGCGGTGATCGATGCGGCGTTGGCCTTGACTGGCGCGGAACGCGGATTTCTGTTGCTGCGCTCGGGCGACGAGCTGGAAATGAGAGCCGGCCGGGACGCCCGCGGCGGCACGCTCACGGAAGCGGATCTGCAGGCGCCTACTTCTTTAATCAGTCGCGCGTTGGCGGAACGGGGCGACCTGCTTTCCATGAGCCTCTCTACGGAGGCGGGATTTCCAAACGTGATTTGCGTTCCGCTGGTGCAATTCCGGAGCCTGAGCGCGCAGGAGACCATGTCGGTCTCTTCGCGGACCAACACGGTTGGACTGCTGTATCTGGCTTCCCGGAGAAAACAGACGCCCTTGCCGGAGCTGAATCGCGAACTGCTGCGCACGCTGGCGCTGGAGGCTTCGACGCTTCTCGAGAATGCGGACTTGCTGGAAGAAGAGCGGCAGAAGCGCGTGCTGGAGGGCGAAATCGACTTTGCGCGCAAGGTGCAGCAGAGCCTTTTGCCCCAGGAGTTTCCGGATTCCGGGTGGTTCCGGGCGGCGGGATCGAGTCTTCCGTCCGCTGAAGTGGCTGGCGATTATTTCGACGTTCACGCCATTGGGAGCGATAAGTGGGCGGCCGTGATTGCCGATGTTTCGGGCAAAGGAATGAGTTCGGCGCTGCTCGCTTCGCTGCTGCAAGGAGCGTTTCTGTTGGGCTCCGAACTGGACGCCCCGCTTGATGCGATGTTCGAAAAAATCAATCATTTTTTGATTCAGCGGGCGCAACGCGAAAAATACGCAACGTTGTTTTATGCGCGAATTCTGCGCTCCGGCGAAGTGGAATGGGTGAACGCAGGACATTGCTTGCCGTTTTTGGCGGGAGCCAATGGCGAGGTCCGCACGCTGGAGAGCAGTGGCGCGCCCATCGGCCTGCTGGACAACCCGAAGTTTGAGATTCAGCGGCTGCAGCTTGCCCCTGGAGACAAGCTTGTCGTGTATAGCGATGGGCTACCTGAGGCGCAGAACAGCGCGAAAGAAATGTACGAATCGAAGCTGAATGCCTCGCTCAGATCTTTGCAGGGGTTGAATGCACAAGAGGTTCACGACCGGTTAATTGAAGAGGTACTGCGGTTTCGCGGGGACGCTCCGCCGCCCGACGATATTACGCTGCTCGTGCTGGAATATTGCGGCTAATCGTATGTCGGGCCGGCTGAAGCCGGCTGCAGCCAGGATTGGCTGCCCCACATTGATTGTCGAATATTATGCAGGACACTAATCGTATTCTACGGAAACAAGGAACAGACCGCTCGCGGGCGCGGTAGGTCCGGGCGGTATGCCGGAACCGGGTTCGAGGCGCGCCAGCACGTCCCGCGCAGTCAGATTTCCTTTGCCGGTTTCGAGCAGCACGCCAGCCACATTGCGCACCATGTGTTTCAGGAAGCCGGACCCGGTGATGGTGTAGAGCAACAGCGCTTCTCTCCTGGCCAGCGTTGAGCGGAAAATGGTGCGAATTTTCGAAAGCTCGAGCGCGTCCTTTTCATCTGAGGCGGCGAAGGCGGTGAAATCGTGCTCGCCTTCGAGCAGCGGCGCAGCGTTTATCATCGCGTCTTCGTCGAGAGGATAGGGATGGTGGTAAACGAAGCGGCGGTCGAACGGGGGACAGACCTCTTCGCGAAACATACGGTACTCGTAGGTTTTGCGCCGCGCATCGAAGCGTGGATGAAACGCGGGATCGGCCTCGCTCACGCGGCTGATGCGAATCGAATGAGGCAGAAGGCGGTTCACGGCACGGCGGAAATTATCGGCCGGAATGGGATTATCGAGCACCACGGCGGCGACTTGCGCTAGAGCGTGCACGCCGGCATCCGTTCGTCCGGAGGAGATCACCTGGACCGGCTTGCCTTCGATCTGCGCGATCGTTTCTTCCAGCGTGCCTTGAATAGTTGGCAAGCCCGGTTGCACCTGCCAACCGTTGAAATCCGTGCCGTCGTAGGCGATCTCGAAGCGTAACTTTCGCATCAGCCACGCCGTGACCCTGGCTTTACGATTGGCTGACCTTCCTTACATAGCGGGCAATCGGCGGGATCGTAGGTGGCCGGATGCAATGTCGCGAGTGCAACGCGCGGAACGCCTAAATCGACTTCACCGCCACTCCGATCGATTATGGAGCCGGCGGCGAGCACTTCCGCGCCCAAATGCTGGAGCAAGCGGATCACTTCGCGCGTGCTGCCGCCAGTTGTCACCACGTCTTCAATGACTACGGCTCGCTCGCCGGGCGCGATTTCGAATCCGCGGCGCAGGGTCATTTCGTTGGTTGCGGCGTCACGCTCGGTAAACAGCGAACGGACTTGGAACGCGCGCGCTACCTCGTAACCGATAATGATGCCGCCCATGGCGGGAGCCACGGTCAGATCGAGGGAAGCGCTGTTCAGGAGAGGTTCCAATTTCTGGGCCAATTGGTGACCGAGGCGCTCGGCGTGAGCGGGGACGGCGAGAACTTTGGCGCATTGGAGGTATTCGGCACTGTGCAATCCGCTGGTCAGCCGGAAGTGGCCGCGCAGGTAAGCGCCGGTTTCCGCAAACAGATCCAGGACCGAGGTTTCCGCCACAGCAGCAGGATAACAGCCAGCCGCGCTGTTCACAGGCAAGTCGCCGCGTCCCAAAAACGGACACACACGGACCGGTAGGGTTTCGGGCGCTCGGTCCGGCGGCTTCAAAATGAAGGTGTTAGCTGCGCCGCTAGAATGGAGAGCTTCGTGCGATATGGCTACTTCGGCCCGCAATTCGCTGCGATACGATGAGAGATCACGGAAAGGAATCAGGAACCAGGCCCTTGCCTGACTCGTTCTTCTTTCTTAATGAGAAGATTGAAAGCCCCCCTCTGCTTTTTATGCAGTTCGCTGCTGCTCGCGAATTTCGCAGTTGCTCAGAACGCCATTCAGGTCCAATCGCCGCAAGGCGGCGGCTTGGGCTGGTTCACTCGCCCCTACCGGCAGCGCCATGTGCCGCCGATCAATCTTGCCAACTCCGGCCGTCTTGAAGCGCTGATTCGCGGCGGCAACTTATATTTGTCCGCGCAAGACGTGATTGCTCTGGCGCTAGAGAACAACCTTGATATTGAGATTCAGCGCTATGGTCCGGTGCTCACAAAAGAAGTAACCAAGCGCGCCCAAGGCGGCGGGTTGCTGCGCGATGTCGGCGTGCCGGTGACGGCGGGACCGGTAAGCGTAAGCCTCACCGGGGTCAACGTTAATGCCAGCGGCGGCGCAACCAGCACGGCCGCGGTCAGCGCCAGCGGCGGCGTCCTAACGCAACTCGGCCCGGCTATTCCGGGTGCGGGATTCGATCCGCAGCTTTTCCTCTACGCCAATTTCTCGCATATCACCAGCCCGGAGAGCAATACGGTCCTGACGGGCACTACGGCCTTGATCCAGGAGCAGCGTACTTACGAGGCGCAGTTCTCCCAATACACCGATTTCGGCACATTCGCGCAACTTACGTATGCCAGCTCGTGGAACAAATTCAACAGCTTCAGTTATGACGTGGATCCCTACACGTCCGGCAGCTTGGATCTGCAGGTCTCGCAAAACCTTCTGCAAGGCTTCGGAAGACCGGTCCTCGGCCGCAACATTATGGTCGCGAAGAACAACGAAAAAGTTTCGGATCTGCAGTTCAAGCAGCAACTGATCACTACCATCTCAGCCGTTCTGAATCTGTACTGGGATCTGGTGAGCTTCAATGAAGATCTGAAGGCGAGAAAAGACGAGCTGGCAACTGCGCAAGCGCTGTACGACGACAACAAGAAGCAAGTACAGATCGGGACGTTGGCTCCTATTGAGGTAACGCGCGCTGAGGCCCAGGTTTACACCAGCCAGCAGGATTTGCTGATTTCGCAAACCAACCTGCTTCAGCAAGAGACCATTTTGAAAAATGCGCTGAGCCGCAACGGCGTAGCCAGCCCGACTCTGGCGGAGGTTCATATTATCCCGCTCGACACCATTCAGGTGCCGGAGAAGGATGAGCTGAAGCCGATCAACGATCTGGTGAAAGAGGCGCTCGGAAGCCGTGTCGAAGTTGCGCAGCAGGATATCAATATCGACAGCACCAAAATCAATCTTCGAGCGATCAAGAACGAGTTAAAACCGACTCTTCAAGTTTTTGGAGAACTCACCAATAACGCCCTCACCGGCACTTCCAATTATCTGTTGCCTGGAGCAGTAATTGCCGACCCTTATCTGATTGGTGGATACGGTAACTTGCTTGGGCAGATCCTGCGGCGGAACTATCCTAGCTACTCGGCCGGGCTTTCGCTGAACATTCCGCTCCGCAACCGGGCCGCACAATCGGATTACGTAACCACCGCTTTGGGACTCCGGCAGAGCGAGCTCACGCTTCAGAAGCAGATCAATCAAGTGCGCGTGGACGTGCAGAACGCGGTGATCGGACTGCGGCAGGCACGGGTGCGATACGATTCCGCCGTAAAGGCGCGCATCTTGCAAGCGCAGACGCTGGATGCCGACAAGAAAAAATATACGCTGGGCGCATCGACAGTTTTCCAGGTGGTGACCGATCAGCAAGCGCTAGCTACCTCCGAGAGCGCGGAAACCCAGGCGCTTGCGAATTACAGCCACGCGCGAATCGCCTTCGATCAAGCGATGGGTACTACGCTCGAAGTCAACCACATTTCCATGAAGGAAGCTCTCTCCGGACGTGTGGCGCGGAAATCGGGACTGCCGGCGAATTTGCCCAATCCGGAGCAGCAGCAGTGAAACGAGCTTTTGAGGCTATCCTAGAGCTACTGCGAAGGTGCGTTGCCGTCGCACTCTGCTTCACCTGTGCCGTTCCCCTCACCTGGGCACAACAGCAACAGCCACCGATTGCGCCCGAACGTGCTGCCCCATTCGTACTCTTTCGACCCTATGAGGCTGCCACCATACCGCCAGCGCGACTGTCCAATTCTTTACGGATCAGAGACCTGATCAGAGCCGGCAATCTGTACCTGACAGCACAAGACGCGATCGTGCTGGCGCTTGAAAACAATATCGATATCGAATCCGCTCGGTACACTCCCCTGATTGACCAGTGGAGTTTAGAAAGGCTGGAGGCCGGCGGCGCTTTACCGGGCGTTCCCAGCGCGTCTTCGCAGGCCGGCTCAGTAGCCAGCGGAGAAGGTGTTGCCGGAAGCCAGAGTGCGGCCGGTGTGAGCACCGGCGGAGGCAACTCAAACGTCGGGACTACGGTAGGCGCTACCGTCTCTCAGATCGGGCCTGTAACGCCTAATCTCGATCCGGTATTTTCGGACGTGCAGGCCTATTCGCAGCGCTCCAACCTGTTCCCGAACCGCCTTCTATCGGGAGTTTACAACCTGGTTACGAAAACGCGCAATTACAGCGAATCGATCAACGAAGGTCTAATCAGCGGCGGGCAGGTTAGTCTCAGCTATAGCGATTCCTACTTGAACGAAAACGCCCCGACCGACGTACTGAACCCTGAAAACGGAGTCAAATTGCAGCTTACGTTCGACCACAATTTCCTGAAAGGGTTCGGCATAGCCCTGAACAGCCGCAACATTACGGTTGCCAGAGCAAACCTGAACGTCGCCGATCTCGATTTTAAGAATGAAGTCATCACGACTGTCGCGAACGTGCTGAACCTTTACTACGGATTGGTGGCCGATTACGAAGATTTGAAAGCGAAACGGAGCGCGCTGGACGTTGCGCAGCAATTTTATACAAACAACAAGAAGCAGGTGGAATTGGGCACCATGGCGCCGCTGGACGTAACAACGGCGGAAGCACAGGTAGCCTCCAGCCAGGAGGATTTGGCGGTTTCGCAAGCGGCTCTCGAACAGCAGGAACTGTCGCTGAAGAACGTCCTCAGCCGTAATGGCCTGGCCGATCCGCTGATTCGGGAGGTGCACATCGTTCCGCTCGACCGTATTGAAGTTCCGGCGCAGGACAATCTGCCGCCGCTCAAACAACTGATCGCGACAGCGGTTGCCGACCGCACCGATATCGCGGCGAATAAAATCAATCTCAGTAATGCGCGGATCTCGGCGCTGGGGACCGAAAACGGCGTATTGCCGCAATTGGCGGTGCTTAGCACGGTGTCCAATCAGGGGCTTTCGGGAACCCCGAAACCGGCAGTGGTGCCTTCGGGTGAAGTGGACCGACTGCCTTCTCCGCTGCCCTCCTCATTCGGAGCTTGTCCGCCTGGAACCGCTTCGCCCGGTAATCTCTGCGAGTTCCCCGACCGCTACTTCGTAGGTGGAATCGGGACTGCTTTGGGCCAGATGATGCGGCGCGATTTTCCAACCGAACGACTGGGAGGCTATCTCGCCCCCACTCTGCGAAACCGGGAGGCGCAGGCCGACAATGCCATTGAGCAGCTTGGGCTGCGGCAGACGGAGTTGGAAAATGCGAGGAGTCTGAATCAAGTGGCGGTGGACGTATCGAACCAGGTAGTTGGATTGCAGCAAGCCCGCGTCCGCTATCAGGCGGCCGTACACAACCGCATTCTCGAACAGCAGTTGCTGGATGCCGAGCAGAAGAAGTTTTCGCTGGGCGTCTCGACGACATTTCTTGTGGTTCAACAGCAGCGCGATCTGGCGACGGCGCAATCTACCGAAGTAGCGGCTCTGGTCGCCTACAGCAATGCGCGCGTGGCGCTGGACCAGACAATAGGGACCACGCTCGAGACCAACCACGTGACTGTTCGGGAAGCAATGACGGGGCACGTGAACCGGCAATCGGTTTTGCCCGCCACGTTGCCGGCCCAGCCTTAAGACGAGCTTTCTTTCCGGGCGTCCATCCTCCGTTCTTTCCACGTCGCGTAAAAAGTGCCCGATACCAGGTTCTGCACGTCTGCCGTAAGTGTTTGAAACTTTGTGTTTTAACATTTGGCATTTCAGATGCTTATAGGAGCAGCGAACGGAAAATAAGATCAGCTCAGGGAACTCATGGTTGCTCCGCACCTGAACCCCATCAGCAAGACACCCCAACCTGTAAACTTCTTCAACCACCCAACCAAACAGCCCACCCAACCCAGTTCCCTGAGCAATTTGATCTAACGGAAAACGCCGACCGCAGAGTCGGCTTTTTTCTTTTCTACCTGCTCCAAGATGTAAATCGCTCTATATTGGATCTGGATGCAAGACTTGCGGTTGCTGCCCTTGCGGTTGCTGCCATTGATATCGAGTGCGACCGAAATTGTGCATGCGCTTGGGTTGGGAAGATTTCAGGTCGGCAGGTCGCATGAATGCGATTACCCGCCCGAGGTGGCGGCGCTCCCGATATGTACCAGGCCCGCGATTCCTGTTTCAGGTTCGAGCGCCGAGATCGACCGGCTGGTGAAAGAGCGAGTGGCCGCCGCTTTGAGCGTGTACGAAGTGGATTCGGATCTCATCCGGCGACTTCATCCGACACATATATTCACACAGACGCAATGCAAAGTTTGCGCCGTGAGTTTGGAAGATGTCGAGCGCGCGGTCGCGGAGCAGATTTCCATTGACGCGCGCGTGGTTTCGCTTGAGCCGTACGCTCTGGCGGACTTGTGGCGGGATATCCGGCGTGTGGCATCGGCTTGCGGCTGCGAGCCTGAGGGGGAAAAGTTGGTTGATGCGCTGCAGCGGCGAATGCGTGTTATCGAGCAGCGCGCGAAAGGCGGGAAGCGGCAGACGGTTGCGGCGATTGAGTGGCTGGAGCCTTTGATGGCGGGCGGAAACTGGGTTCCGGAGCTGATCGAAATGGCTGGTGGGGAAAATCTGTTCGGCTCGGCGGGCCGGCACTCGCCTTGGATGAATTGGGAGGAGTTGGCGGCGGCCGATCCCGATGTGATTGTGGCGCTGCCCTGCGGTCTCGACCTCGCGCGCACGCGTGCCGAGATGCATTGGCTGGCGGACCGCCCGGGGTGGAGCGAATTGAAAGCTGTGCAAGGTGCGCGGGTTTTTATTTGTGATGGCAATCAGTTTATGAACCGGCCTGGGCCGCGGCTGGTGGAGTCGCTTCAGATTTTTGCGGAGATCTTGCATCCGGATTTGTTTGAGGCGGAGCTGGAGCATTTGGGTTGGGCGCGACTCTGATGTCCGGTGGATTCTTTGGAGGTTGCGGCGATCAGGCGGTTGCTGGGGTTCGTGAGCCTCGGCCTCGGAGCCATTTCATGACCGAAAAGATGCTGCCGATGACGCATAGCGCGATGAAGCCCACCATGGTCCATTTGAAGGCGGTGGTGTTCATCACGCGCAGAATGGCGTGGCCGAATTTTAGCGCTAGCAGGCTGAGGATCACGAAGCGCACGGCGCGGCTAATCGCAACGGTCCCGAGCAGCTTGAGGCGCGGATAGCCGAGCGCGCTGGTGGTTGCCACTACCATCGTGAACGGGAAGGGCGGCGGCGCGAGGCAGCCGACCACCAGCGCGCGTCCGCCCTTTTGGCCGATTTTGCGCTTTAGTTTTTCGAATTGTCCGTGACCGGCAATTTTCTGCACCCCCGCTTCCCCGGCGCTGCGGGCCACCAGATCGAGCAGGAACACGCCTAGCGTCGATCCGCAAACCGCGGACACTACGTAGAAGGGCCACGCGTCGTGGTGGCGCGCTACCAGCGCGACGATCAGCAGGTCATTTCCAAACGGCAGGAACAGAAATGACGAGTCCAGCACGCCCATGACAAAGGGGCCGAAATAGCCAAGATGAAGGAGAAAATGGAGCAGCGGGCGGAAGAAAGTCGACAAGCAGTGATTTTACTCGTGCGCGGTTCAGTAACCTGTGTTAGATGAGATGCCAAGCGATATTTAAGGTTGCAGCGATTCCGATTCTGTTGTTGACCGCGCACGCGCAGACTGCACAGACGCCCATGCCGGGTTTGAAGCTGCCTTTGAAGCATCCAGCACGCGTGCTGGTGATTGCGCAAACCAAAGGCTTTGAGCACGATTCCGTGCCCGACGCGATGGCCACCATTTGGAAGATGGGTCATGACACCAAGCTGTGGGAGGCCACACTTCGGACCGACACCGAGCTGATCACAAAACAAGATCCACACGCGCGAAACATGAAGACGCTGAACGATTTCGACGCTCTCATTTTCGCGAGCACGACCGGCGAGCTGGACCTAACGGATCAACAGAAGCGCGACATGATGTCCTTTATCCATGACGACGGGAAAGGATTCGTCGGCATACATGCGGCGCTCGACACCAATTACAAGTGGCCGGAATATGGAGAAATGATCGGGGGCTGGTTTGATCAGCACCCCTGGTTCACGTTCAACGCACCGATCATTAACGAAGATCCGAGCTTTCCCGCCGTACACCATTTTCCGCATGAGTTCGTAAAACGCGACGAGATTTATCAACCGAAAGACTGGTCGCGCGACAAAGTAAACGTGCTGCTGAGCCTGGATCCGACCCGGCTCGATTACAGCAACAATCCGCGGATCCATCGCACGGATCACGATTTCGCGGTGGCGTGGTCAAAGATGTACGGCAACGGGCGGGTATTCTATTCGACGCTGGGCCACACGAAGGAATCGTGGGACGATCCGGACATTCAGAAGATGTATTTCGAAGCGATCAAATGGGTTTTGGGCATGACGGAGGGGAGCACGGCTTCTCATCCGCGGCCAACTCAGTAATTCTCTTCAACTGGCCGCAGGCCGCGGAGATGTCGCGGCCGCGCGGTTTTCTGACGAAGCAGGGCAGGGCACGGCGCACGATGTTCTGGAAAGCTTCGACGCGCTCCGGAAGCGGAGTTTCGAAAGGGATGCCCGGTCCGGGGTTCAGCGCAATCAGGTTGAGCTTGCAGTTGAGGCGCGCCAGAAGCCGCACTACACGCCTGGCGTCCGCATCCGTATCGTTGACGTCTTTTAGCAGCACATATTCGAAGGTCAGCTTTTCCCAGGGGCGCAGCGGGTAAGCGCGGCAGGCGTCGATCAGATCTTTTAGCGGATATTTTTTCGAGATGGGCATCAGCTCGCGGCGCTGCTCCTGGGTAGATGCATTCAGCGAGATGGCGAGTTTGGGCCGCACCTCGGCGCGGCCGAGTTCCGCGATTTGGGGGATAATGCCGGAGGTGGAAATGGTTATTCGTTTTGGCGAGAGCCCAATGCCGCCGGGATCCGCCAGCAGCCGCGTGGCCTTCAGCACGTTGGCGAGATTCAGCAGCGGTTCGCCCATACCCATCATCACGACGTTCAGCCGGCCGCCGTCGGGCTTGAGGCCGTTCTCGTGCGCGATGTAGAGTACCTGGCCGACGATCTCTCCCGCTGTGAGATTGCGCTCGAGACCCATCAGCGCTGTGAGGCAGAACTTGCAATCGACCGGGCAGCCGACCTGGCTGGAAATGCAGACGGTGTCCCTAGCTTCTTCAGGCATCAGAACGGTTTCGACGGTACGATTATCCGCTAAACGGAGCAGGTAGCGACGGGTTCCGTCGGTCGAATCGAAGCGCCTCTCGGCTGCGGGCAGGCCTACGGAAGTACCTGTAAGTAGCTGATTTTTAAGGGCTTGAGGAAGATTTGAAATTTCCGATAAATTCGCCACCTGTTTGCGGTACAAAGCGTCATATAATTGGCGGGCGCGATAGGGGGGCTGCTCCGGGCCGAGCAGCGCTTTGAGTTCGGTCAGCTCCATTCCAAGCAGCATCTCGCGCTCAAGTACTTGCAACATCTAGTTTTAGTGTATCGACGCAAAGTCGGAAAGGCATCAGTATAAATGGTTCTTGCAAGCTCGAACGTGCGCGAGATCGAGCGGGAGACATTACCGAACGGGCTACGGATTGTCACCGAGGCAATGCCGTACGTGCGTTCCGTGTCGCTCGGGGTTTGGATCGGCAGCGGTTCGCGGATCGAGCATGGGCCGGAGAACGGCATTTCGCATTTTGTCGAGCACATGGTGTTCAAGGGCACCAAGCATCGCAGCGCCGAAGAGATTGCACGGTCGGTGGATTCGGTAGGCGGCGGGCTGGACGCTTTTACCAGTAAAGAACTGGTCAGTTTCAACACGAAAGTGTTGGATGAGCATCTGCCGGTGGCGCTGGATGTGCTGGCCGATCTGGTGCTGAATCCGCTGTTCCGGGAAGAGGACATCGAGCGGGAAAAAGGCGTGATTCTGGAAGAAATCAAGATGGAGGCGGACCAGCCCGAATTCGTGCTGCACGAAACGTTCATCTCGAATTTCTGGAAGGGCCATGGGCTGGGAAAGCCGATTCTCGGTACAAAAGAAACTGTTAAGAAATTTGGGCAGCAGATGCTGTTCGATTACTATAACCGGATCTACTCGCCGAGCAACGTCCTGATAACGGCGGCGGGAAATCTGGAGCACGACCACATTGTCCGCATGGTTCGCGAGAAATTCGCCGGTATGCAGCAGCGCGGCGTCGCGCCCGGCGATTCCATTCCGAAGACGCATGCGCCCATCGTGATCAAGAGAAAGGAGTCGCTGGAACAGACGCACATCGCGCTGGGCGTGCCGGCTTACCCGTTGGCGCACGAACTGCGCTTCCCGCTTTACGTTCTAAACGACGTAATTGGCGGTGGAATGAGCTCGCGCCTGTTCCAAAACATTCGCGAGAAGCAAGGCCTCGCGTACGCGGTTTATTCGGAACTGACGCTGTTCAGCGATACGGGATGTCTGATGGTCTACGCCGGCACGGCGGCGGAAACTGTCAAACAAGTGATCGCGTGCGTCATGCAGGAGTTTCGCCACCTGAAAGACGAACTGGTGGGCGAAGACGAGCTGCGGCGCGCCAAAGACCACCTGAAGGGCTCGCTCATGCTGAGCTTGGAATCGACCTCGAGCCGCATGTCGAACCTGGCGCGGCAAGAGCTGTACTTCGATCGCTTTTTATCGCTGGATGAGATGCTCGAGAATATTGAATCCGTCACGCGCGAGGAGGTGCAAATGATTGCGGAGGAATTCTTCCGGACCGACTATATCGCGCTGGCGGTGCTCGGCAGGCTGGGGGATTTAGAAGTTACGCGCGAAGATCTGGTTTGCTAGCGCAATCGCTAAACGCTTTCAGCTTTTCATCCAGATATTGCAGCGAACGCTGCAGCAGATCGCGGTATTTCGGATTGGTTGCGGCGGCCAGATCGTGCAGTACACGGGTGCGCGAGAGTTCGATGCTTTCTCGTTCCCTCTGCCGGCTGAGTTGTTCCGCGTTCGCCCGAACTGTCTTAGATTGGGAAGCCCGTCTTTCGGCTGCGTCAATCTGCGACTCGACAGCCTTACTTTCCCAGCCGCGTGCCATAAATTCAGCTTCGCACAAATGCCTGCGCGTCGCTAACGCTCAGGGTTCAGTTTCAAACTTTGTTCAAAATTTTGAAGAGGCCGTCCATCGATTCGACGCTGGAGGTGTACGGGTCCCGCTGAGCGTTGCGGTAATGTGTTTCGAGCGACATCGTTCCGGAGTAATTCATCTTTTCCAAGGCACGGAACTGTCCCACGAAATCGATGTCTCCGCTGCCGATGGGCTTCCATGCTTTGCCCGCTGCATCTTTCAAATGCATGTGAAGGATGCGGCTGTGATCGAGTTGGTCCCAGGCCTTGGGAAAAGGCTGCTCGCCGGCTTCGTAACAGTTGCCGGGGTCCCAATTGTGCATTAGGGTCCGGTCGGGGATGGTTTTGAAGAGCCTGGCGGTTTCGCCTCCTGTTCCCTACGTTACAATCGAACTCGTTTTCGACCAGCAGCGTTATATCTTTACGTTTGGCTACCGCGATTGCCTTCTGCAACTCGTCCACCACGCGGTTGAAAATCTCATCGGGATTGGCAACGCGCTTGAAGGTGAAAATCCGCACACGGTCCGTGCCGAGCGCATGGGCGGCATCCGCGGCTTTACTTAGATCATCAAGCTGCCGGCCATATTCGCCCTTCACGCGGTTGAGGTCAATCGAGTTTTCCGCCGCGGGTTTGGTGCCGGGCAGCGCAATTTTGTAAACGCCCGTGTCCAACACCGACAGCTTCACGCCGGCATCGTCGAGCTGGCGGCGGATCTGCTTCAATTGCGCGGGGCTGGCGGAATTGTAGACGTAGCGCTTCTGGCCGTCGAGCTTGAGATCGCGAATCTCCGCCCATTGCAGGTGGTAGCGCGGATAAAAGCTTTTTAAGACGCGGCTGAGATCGAAATCGACTTCGTCGGTGATGACTCCCAGTTTCCACGGATAGCTGAAGGCGGCGCGGCCCGGGCGCACAGCCAAACTAAGAGCGGCAAAAGCGCTCAGGCGATTGAAAGTTCTCCGGTTCATGGTCGGCGCTCGTTCTACTCTTGCGCCGAAATCTGCTGGTCCGTTTCGCGCCAGGCGCTGATCTTCAGCCGGCGGCAGACCCAGCACAGGTCTTCGTCCGGCGGATGCGGTCCCGTCAGCGGGGTGCAGGAGCCGCCGCAGACCGCGCATCTCTTGGCGGCGATGGGCCGCTCTGCTTCCAGCGACTTCTTCGCCATCTCCAAAATCTCAGGCGAGACGATCGGCTCGGCTGACGGTTTCTTTTTCATTCCTGATTTCACTATAGAACAGATCGGCGGCCTTCCGAATTCGCGAAAGGCTAAAATTTCTCTTCGCGCTCCGGCGCGGCGCGGGTGAACCGATTATATGAGACGCATAGCCTTCTTATTCCCGGGGCAGGGGTCCCAATTTGCCGGCATGGGAAAACTTCTGGCTGAGCAATTTCCCGACGCGCGCCGGGCGTTCGAAGAGGCCGACGAGGCGCTCGGATTTCCGCTCTCCCGATTCTGCTTCGAAGGCCCTGAAGAAGAGCTTAAGAAAACCGAAAATACTCAACCCGCATTGCTGGCCGTTTCTATTGCCGCCTGTCGCGTTCTGGAGCAGGAAGGCTTCCGGCCGGATTTGGTTGCGGGGCACAGCCTGGGCGAATATTCGGCTCTGGTGGCCGCGCGCGCGCTGGATTTCGGCGACGCGCTACGCCTGGTCAAGAAGCGTGGCGCGTACATGCAGGAAGCGGTCCCGCACGGGGTGGGAGCGATGGCTGCGCTGCTCAAGCTGCCGGAAGGCAAGCTGGACCGGATTCTGCAAGAGGCCGCTCAGGGCGAAGTGGTGACTGCGGCGAATTTCAACTCACCCGGCCAAGTGGTCATCGCCGGTCACACGCGCGCGGTGCAACGGGCCATGGAGGGGGCCAAAATCGCAGGAGCCAAGCGCGCCATCCTGCTGCCCGTCAGCGCGCCGTTCCACTGCCCTTTGATGCGCCCGGCGCAAGCCAAAATGCGGCCCCATCTGGACGCGGCGACATTCCACGATTTGCGCGTTCCTCTGATCAACAACTGGCAGGCGCGCCAAATCGAAACCGGGGCGGAAGCGCGCGAAGGACTGTACCAGCAAATTCCCAACCCGGTTCGCTGGACAGAAACGATTCGCGGGCTGGTGTCCAGCGGCGTCCAGCAAGTTGTCGAGGTGGGCGCGGGCTCGGTGCTGATCGGATTGGCGCGCAATATAGATCCGTCTCTGGAAACGTTCAAATTCGGGGAACCGGGGGATATGGAGAAAATAAAAAATGCGTTGGGTTAGCGACGTCCGCAGAAGATCTGCTCCGTAAAAATACGAAATGCGCTCTACCATATGCGGGTCCAACTGCCGATGGTGAGAGTAGGGGGCGGTGGTACGTCCTCGCTTGACACCAACTGAGTACCTTCGGCAGACTTAAAGATTCGAAAAAACCTGTGAGGTTTTGGTGAAATTCTTCGCTCTTTCGCTTATCGCGCTCTCGGCTGGGACCGCGCTGGCGCAGCAGTCCACTACGATGCCCGCGCTGAATCCGGCGAATCCAGGCGAATCCGAACCCCATTGTTACTCTGGCCAGCCAATTCTTCGAGAACGATTTTTTTAACGTTTTCGCCAACGCGGATGGGGTCTATGATACCTACGCGCCGGTGCTGGGAACCAACGGACAGAGTGTGAATAACGGAGGAGCCGGCTGGGATGTGGGCGGCGGCGTCGACGGCGTATCACCGCTTTAGAGACGGCGAGATCTCTATCTCGTATCGAGGCGATTACCGGGATTATCAGAGCTCGCTCTTCGGCAACGGAACGGACCAGAACCTGGGTCTCTCTTACGTCAAGCGACTGAACAGGCGATGGACGTTTTATCTCTATACCAGCGCAGGCATTTACCTGTATGGAAACACCTTTCTACACGCAGCCAAGCACGACTGTTGCGCAACCAGGCCCTTTCAGCCCCGAAACCCGCTTCCTATCGACTGGAGTCAGCTTCACGTATCAGCAAACTCGCCGTCTTAGCTACGTATTCAGCGGCGGCTACTCGCTGCAGCGGTATAACTATGCGGAATCTTTCGGCCTGAGCGGCGAGAATGGCTTCTGCCTCCGTTCAATATCGCACGACAGCGCGCACGACGCTGGGCGGCACTTACTCCTACAACTATTTCGGATATCAGAACAATGCCGGAAGCGATTCGGCGAGCAGTGTGGGAGCCACTCTTTCGCATCAGTTCCGCTCTCATTGGACCGTCAATCTCTACGGGGGTGTGACCAGGAATAGCGCAAGTGGAGTAATAGTCGTTCCTGTCAACCTGCTTATTGGAAACCAGGCGGTGGGAGGATATGAGATTGGCAATTACCGGAGGTATCCGATTTCCCGTCCTTCACCGGCACCGTCACTCATAGCTACCGCCATCTTCAGGTGCAAGCGAGCGGAGGCCAAAGTATTGCCGGCGGCAACGGCTATTTTCTCACTTCCAAAAACTTGTATTTCAGTGGTTTAGATTTCGCGCTCCACTGGACGGCGGGCGGTTTTCACAGCGATATGCAAACTATAGCCGTCTTTCCAGCATCGCCAACACCGTAAATAGCAGCTATACGTATGGGACCTTCGGCGCGTCCTACGCAGTCAGCTCTGATGCGCTATTTTGGAGTGAACTTTGGCTATTCGTATATACGCTACGGTACGCTGGCGCCGATTTCCGCCGTCAGCGATAACCGGCTGTCCTTCGGCGTGACCTTCAGCTCCAAGAGCATCCCGGTTACGCCATTCTAAGACTCCGCGGGTTCTTGCAAGACCCGCGAGCCCTGCCCGAATCACTGGATGCGCGCTTCGCCATGAATTGCCTCCTGCAGGCGCTCGGCGAAATTTTCGCCCGATTCGGTTTCGAGCCTCCTTTTCTCTACCGGAAGCGACAAATCTAATTCGTGAACGAGCCGCAGCAGGCTTCTGACGTTCGATTCAATCAGTTTCCCGCTGCCGGGGACCTCGCTGCCCGGCAGATAGTTGCTATCTACTCCGAAATCGATCCGCAAATCTTCCTGCTCGCTCGACCTGCGCTCGCTTCCGTTATCGAACTCCGGCCCAAAGCAAGCCAGCGCGACACGAGACGGCCGCAGTTCCCACTCCTCTTCAAAGAGCCACAGATCCCACCAGCTTTCGAGGCGATAAGCAATATCTTCGCCTCGATAATCGCGAAAGGTTGCCGCGATATCGGCCAGATCCGGCGGTCCGTTTACGGGACGTTCCAGCAGCGGGGGTTCGGTTGTATCGATGGCTTGGATCGATACGATCGATTGCGGCTGTTCTCCCTGTGAAAACGGAAACAGGGCCAGCAGCTTCTCGAATTGCTGCACCCGCTTCGCGCGGGCGTGCCGTTCCAGCCAAACGGACAGAAACAGTTGATCGGTCACGTCTTTATTATCCGGGCGCGCCCGGAGCGCCGCTTTGCGCGCAACAACAAATTCTGCCTACTATGTTCTGGGATGCGGCCTTTCCTGAGATACTGGTAGAGTCCATCCCGTCATGATTGCGGTATTGCTTATTTGTCTTTTGGCGGCCGTCGCATTCGGCGCGTATCAGTTTTCAGACGCCAAACGCTGGCGTCAGGCCGCCGGGCAGAGCCGCGAGGAACACCACCGCCAGCAAATCGAACTGGAGGAGGCGAGGCGCGCGGGCTTCGAGAAGCAGGCCGAAAGCGCCAGAAATCGCGAGATCGCGGAGGTCCAGCTCAAGCTGCTCACTCAGACCCAGCAGCAGCTTGAAGAGAAGTTTCGCGCGCTTGCCTCAGAAGCTTTGCAGTCCAACAGCCAGCTTTTTCTCGATCGTAGCCGCGATCAGATCCAGCACCTGGTGGAGCCCGTCAATCAATCGCTGCGGCGCTTTGAGGAACAGGTGCAAGCTGTCGAGCGCACGCGGGTGGGCGCTTATGAGGGCATCACCGCCCAGGTGCAGGCGCTGACGCAGCTTCAGGAGCGCGTGCGGCAATCGACCGATCAGCTCAAAACCGCTTTGCGCTCTCCCGTGCAACGAGGCCGTTGGGGCGAGATGCAGCTGCGGCGGGTGGTCGAGCTGGCCGGCATGCTCGAATATTGCGATTTCGCCGAGCAGGAAACGTTGTTTGGCGAAACCAATCAGCGGCCCGATCTGATGGTTCGCCTGCCGAATGAATGCAAGGTGGTGGTGGACGCCAAAGTGTCTCTCGAAGCCTATCTGCGCGCTATCGAAACGCAGGATGACGCCGAGCGCCTGCGCTGCTTTAAGGCGCACGCCGGTCAAGTGAAGGCGCACGTGAAATCGCTCGGCGAGAAGGCGTATTGGGAGCGCGTGGCCTGTTCGCCGGAGTTTGTGGTCGCATTTCTGCCGCTCGAATCGCTGTTCAGCGCCGCTCTGGAACACGATCCGTCGCTGCTCGATTACGGGGTCGAGCGCCGCGTCCTGATCGCGACCCCTATGACGCTCATCAGCCTGCTATTGGCGGTCGCGCACGGTTGGCGGCAGCAGGCGCTCGCGGAAAATATTGACAAAATTCGCGACAGCGGAGTTGAACTCTATACTCGCCTGCTGAAAATGAGCGACAGCTTCGTCAAGCTCGGCGGCGCGATTGAGAAGAGCGTCGAGATGTACAACCAGACGGTGGGATCGCTCGAAAAGAACGTGCTTCCCTCGGCGCGAAAATTTCGCGAGCTACGTCCCGCCAACGCTGACCGTCTTGAAGAATTAAGCGAGATCGAAGCGAGTCCCCGCCGCCTGGACGGTTCCAAGTGGCAAGTGCTTGAGGCTGTCAAGCGGAATTAGGCTCCTTCCGGTCGCGGTTCTGCCCCTACTCGGCTGGATGTTCAGCAAGGTAGGTCTGCGCGTCCTTCACTTGGGCGAGGGCCGGATCGGCGTCTTTCCAGGCGGCGAGAAAGTCCACATACTCCTTCGCCGCAGCATTGAGATTGCCGGATTTCTCGCTACTCCTGGCAATACCGTAGAGCACGAGGCCGGATCGCGGCCGCTCCAGAAGTGCTTGTTCGTATGCGATTTTGGCATCGGTCCAATCGCCAATGGCCATCATCGCCGCCCCTTCCGTTTCACCAACCGGCCGAATGTAATTGGGAGGCTCACGATACCCGAGAGCTTTCTCCTGTTGCGCGGCCTTCGTAAACAGGCTTTTCGCCTTGGCAGTCTTGCCCTGAGCCGTCAGCAGCGAGGCCCGCAGTTCCAGCGACATGATCGACAAGCTGCTTAGGAGCGGTTGTAGCCGCGCATCCGGCATCACTTGCAGCTTCGGCCGATTTTCAGACGCCACCGGCTTGCGTCGCACCGGCGAGTCCTTTGATTGCTGAGAGATCCGCCATAGCTCGGCATCGAAGCGAGCCGACGCCTCTTCTGCCTTCCTGAGATCGTGGGTTTCGACGGCCTGCATTCCGGCAGCAAAACCGGCGAGTTGCCGCGCAAGAAAATCAAGATTGGGCTGTCCGACGGGTGGCGCGCTTGCTTTCAACAGTTCAATAACCTGCGCCCAATCCGCCGTTCGCAGCGCCACCGGCAAGCGGGGATCGAGGCGCGTAATTGAATCTCGCGTCGAATAAGTGTAAAGCGTGGAATCGAGCCTGCCGCGCGCGGCGGTGAGCTTCACCGAGAGCGCGGTCGCCGCCTTCAATTTGCCTTCCTCCATAAGGTTCGCGATTGCGTACATGAGGTTGTGCACATAGTTCCAATCGTTATCGGGCTGAACGTGCTGCTCCCGCATGTACCGCTCGTCCACCCGCATGGACGCTGTAAATGCCTGTTCCGCCCGGGCGTAATCGCCGATGCGAAAAAAGATGTGCCCCGGCATATGGACCATATGTCCGGAGGCCGGCGCCAGGCTGGCCAGTATCTCCGCGCTATGCAGCGCCTGTTCAGGGTGGTCAGTCCCCTCCAGAGCATGAATGTAATAGTGATTCGCGGCTGAATCGGCGGGTTTGTCCTTCAGTACGGATTGCAAGATCGTCAAGCATTCCTCGTGATCGACAAGCCCTGCCAGGAAAATTCGTGCTTGCGTATCTTTCGGGTACTTCCGAACGAGTTTGCGCCAGAGCTTCAACTCCTCTGAGGAGCCGTGCGCGGCACTCGCTTCGATGTAAAGTTGTTCGCGCTTGCTGACGCGACCTTTCAGGCTGACGGCCTTGGCCAGCGCCTGACCGGCGTAGTCTTTAGCTGTGCTGTGATAGAAGGACTCCGCCTTGTACACGCCCCAATAGCACATAGCGCATTGCGGATCCGCGCGAACGCTCTGTTCGAACGCGCGAGCCGACTCGTAATCCCAGAAATCGTGCAGCAGGTTTAATCCCTGGTCGAACCACATTTGCGCTTCAGGCGTCGCGGTGATCTGCATGTGAACGTTTCCTATGCCGGTCATTTCCCGCGGCACGGGCAATTCGCCGGGAGGCGTTTCATCCTGAGTTTCCATCACGTGGGCGGACATATTCATCTGCGCCAATACCATCCGTGGCTGGAGTGGCAGGGAAGCCGCCAGCAAACAGAAAATCATCAATCGCGGTGGAAATAGTTCAGGATTCATAGCGGCTCTTCGGCATCGCCCTCATTCATTTTGCCGAATCGGCCACACGCGGCTTCCCGCCACGATTTGCCCACCTCCTATTGACAGTCTATAGGAGTAGAAGAATGATGCTCTCAGGATGATCATGGGCGAAGGGCTTAGGCCCGCTGTGGTTGGGCTTGCAATCGGAATTGCCTGCACCCTCAAATTGACGGGCCTTTTATCGAGCTTGCTCTACGGCGTCGAGCCGGCGGACCCGCTGACGTTTGCCGGGTCCCGCTGATTTTGACAGCCGTGGCGTTGCTGGCATGTTACATTCCCGCCCGCCGCGCGCGAACGTGGATCCGATGCTCTCATTGCGTCACGAATAGCCGGCGTACTTCTTGCACCGAACACAAATAAACGGTATGCTGTTATCGGACATCGATAAGAGCCATGAAGCCTAACGATCTCGTGCAAGGTGCGCTCGGGCTGCTCATCCCGCGAATCCTGGCTTTGGAGCCCATACATGCGTGGGCGCTTTCGATTCTGCGGAGATAGCGCCTGACAGAGCGCTTTCGGCAATCGGCCTTCCCGCCAGAGGCTAACTCTTATGCGGTGGCTCAGGAAATGCCGTCTTCGTTTTCGATCGTTATTCAACCGTTCCTCGGTCGAAAGCGATCTGGAAGATGAGTTGCGCGATTACATCGATCGTGAATTCGAGAAGGAGATGGCTGCTGGCGTTTCGCCGGAAGAGGCGAGGAGACGTGCACGGGCCAGTTTGGGGGGCGCGGAACGCTTGAAGGAACAGTGTCGCGATACGCACCGGGTCCGCTGGTTGGAAGACTCTCTCAACGATCTACGATTCGCGTTTCGCACCCTTCGCAAAGCGCCGGTATTCACTGCCACCGTTGTTGCGGCGTTGGCTTTTTGCATCGGTATCAATACCGCCATCTTCTCCGTAGTGGACACGGTGCTCTTCCGCCCCCTGCCGTTCCCGCATCAGGGACGTTTGGTGTCGGTGACGGAAGGCGTTCCAGCCCTGGGATTTCCCGCCTTGCCGTTCTCCTGCCCCGATTATCTGTTCGTAGCAACTAACAATCGGTCCTTCGCCGCCACCGGAACTTATCGCACCCAGGAATATGAGATATCGGGCTACGGCCAGCCGCGGCGTATTTCGGGGGCGCGTGTGACGGCCTCGCTATTTCGAGTTTTAGGAATCTCGCCTGCAATGGGCCGGGTATTTACGCAAGAGGAAGACGATCGGTCGAAGCGAGTAGTGGTTCTGAATTACGGCTTCGCCCAAAGTTTGTTCGGAACAGCGCCGCAAGCGCTCGGCCACACGATTCTCCTCAACCGCATTCCGTATGAGGTTATCGGGATTATGCCTTCGTCCTTTTCTTTTCCCATACGCGGATCGCGATTTAACGAACTTCCCGCTGAACTGTTTGTACCCGTTTCCTGGAGCAATGAAGACCGGAGACAGACCGTAAGCAACTTCGACTACAGCATGATCGCTCGATTGCGGCCGAACGTGACAGTTCAACAGGCAAACGCTGAAGTGCGGAACTTAATCAAACGCCTCGCCGCGAACTATCCAACGCGAATCAAGCAGATGCTTCAGCATCTGCAGAACTTCTCATTGGAAGCGCAGGTGATTCCGTTTCGCGAAGAGTTTACGGGAAATGTGCAGCGTCCTCTGCTGCTGTTGATGGCTGCGGTAGGAATCGTTCTGCTGATTGGCTGCTCCGATGTCGCCAATCTGATTTTCAGCCGGATGGTAGGGCGTCAAAAGGAATTTGCGCTCCGCGCCGCGCTCGGGGCCGGGCTGGGGCGGCTTATGCGCCAAACATTGACGGAAGGTCTTCTCCTCTCGGCCAGCGGCGGCGCGATCGGATTGTGCCTGGCTTTCTGGGCCGATACCGCTACTCGTCCATTTCGCTCCCGATAACCTGCCTCTCTTGAACGAAGTTGGTTTGAACTGGCGGGTCACGGCTTTTGTGGCCGTAGTCTCACTCGCAACGCCACTGTTCTTCTGTCTTGCACCATTCGCAGGCACGATTCGTTCCGCTCTTGCCGATCGGCTCCGCGGCGAAGGGCGCACAAGTACGCAAAGCAAACGCGAACGTCTGATCATGTCCACGGCCGTGATCGTACAATTCAGTCTCGCGTTCCTTCTGCTAACGACTGCCGGGTTATTGCTGCGTAGTTTCGTCAACGCAAGCGAAAGTAACCCGGGCTTCCGGCCGGACCACTTGGTCAGCATGCAGATCGCACTCCCGGATACGGCTTACAAAACGCCATCCCAAGTTATGAACTTATTCAATCGTTTGCTTGCACGGCTGAGCACGATTCCCGGCGTTCGGCGGGTGGGAGCCATCTCGGATCTTCCCATCGATTCCACTTCGAACGTGCTTGTTTCCGCGGAAGGCCAGGGTAACCGTAACGAACGAGTAGACACGCTTTTCTGCTTTGGCGATGCGCTCGCTTGTCTCCGTATCCCACTTCTGAAAGGCCGTTTCCTCCGGCCTGAGGACTATATCGGAAAACAGCATGCCGCCGTAATTTCACAAGGGCTGGCCAAGCGGATTTGGCCGCACGAGAATCCGATCGGCAGGCATATCAAATTTGGGGTCGACGATCCGATGAATGACCAGCCGTGGTTGACAGTGGTGGGTGTTGTCGCGGACGTCAAGTCGAAGCTCACTAGCGAATCTCCGCGTCTGGCAGTATTTACCACTCCCCAAGATTGGGTGGATACGATGAATGTGGTTGTCCGGACTTCGGGCAATCCGTTCGGTCTGGCAAGCGCAATCCGGCACGAAGTAAGCCAAATCGATCCCAATTTGCCTACAGGCAGCATTAAGACTGTCGATCAAATCCTGGCCGAATCCCTGTCGGCCGAGCGCTTTCGCACTTGGCTCTTAGCGTCGTTCGGCATTGCGGCCATGCTGTTGGCCACGCTGGGGATTGCCGGCTTACTTGCCTACAACGCCGCGCAACGTATGCGGGAGTTTGGCGTGCGCATCGCATTAGGGGCGAATCGCCGGAACTTACTTCTATTAATGCTGCGGCACTGTTTACGGCTGTCCGGCACGGGGGTTGCGGCTGGATTAGTCGTGTCACTCGCCACAACTAGAGCTCTCTCAGCTTTGCTCTACGAGACCAGTCCGCTTGATCCCGCGACTTTTGTCAGCGTGTCTTTCCTTCTGACGCTGGTTGCGCTCGGCGCCGCCATGATTCCGGCTTGGCGGGTAGTTCATGCGGACCCCATCGCGTCGTTGAGAGCTGAATAGTCTGATTCGAGTGGCCTGTCGCAGAGAAAACGTTACGATCTGAGCGGCCTGCGCGAAACCTCCGGTCGCTGCGCTCGCGGCTCTGAATGGCCACATCCTGGATTCGGAGCGATGAACGAAGCGATCGGAGGCTCCTGCTAACGAATTCGCCGCGACAGTCCACTAGCTGGCGCGTCAATGCAGCGCGACCACTCGGTCCGGCATCGGCGGATTGCGGCCCAGCAGCTTGAGCACGGTGGAGGCGAAGTTGAGGCTATCGTAAGGCTGGTTGACGATTTCGACCGGAACGCCGGCGCCGGCCATCATCCAGACCGAGTGAGTGGAAATACGAAAGAAGCTGCCGTGATTTCCGCCGGGGTTGAAGTTGCGAACGTTGAAATTCCAGTGATCGGCGGCGAAGACGTGAAAGTCCGGCTGAACAAGCTGGCGGCGGCGGCGCTCATACCGGAGCAGGATGGAATCAATACCCGGCGTACCGGGAATGTTGGCCGCTATCGGCGAGAGTTCTTCGACGATCCCGATGACCCCGTTCGAGTAATGGCACAGATGGATGGCTTCGAGCCACTCCCGCTCACTGTGCGGTTCCGAAAGCCACGCCGAACGATCCGCGCCGGCGGGAATCCGGAGGTTTGCATCTTCGAATAAGTGCAAGGGCAGTCCGGCGCGCCAGGGTTGCGGAAGCGAGGTTATTTTTCCGGCGGCGTCCTGGAGCAGGTGGCGCACGGGCTGCAGAACAATTTTGCCCGCGGGCTCGACGTGGATTATGAGCTGGTCGTCGTCACTCGAGTAAATCCAGTAGCGCTGCCCAGCATCGTCGGGCAGGCGCATGGCGATGAAATCAATCGGACGCGGCGAGAGTGAAGGCTGCGGATTGTTGCGGACGCGTTGTGCCGCGAGCAGCGAGAAGTAATCGACAAAGCGGAAAGACTGTTCTTCGTCGAGCTTCCCGCTGGAATCGGCCACGAGGCCGCGAACCGAAGGGCCGGCGATGTAATTCTGCAGATCATATACCGTATTGTTGTCGCCGAGCGTCATGGGCGGAATGAAATCCGCGATGTTGCGATGAAACGGGCGCGCTGCATCCGGCTGGAGAGACAGCAGTGCGCGGAGATGCGCGATGTAGGCGGTATATTCGGCGTGTTCGCGCTGCCAGTCGTGCAGTTGATCGGCGGCGCGGCGCGCGGTTTTATCGTCTCCGTCGTCACGCTGTTCGGCGGTCCATTTATCAGGCTGGCTTGTGACAATCTTTTGACGGGCGTCGATGACTTGCTGCAGCGTTCGCATTTCTTCTTCGAGTCCGGCGGCCGTTTCGCTCCAGGCTTCGCTATGCCGGCCGATCGTTTCCTCAACGCACTGAACTGCGGCGCGGCGGATCTCGGGCGGCAAATCCGGCCGCGAAAGCTGTAGCAGCAGAATATGAATTTTGTTGAGATCGCTGTTGCGCAGATGAACGGCAGCGCGCTCATTTCCATCAAGATCCAGCCAGGCCGTGGGATAGCGCGCCGCCTCGCCGTTTAAATAAAAAGACGCGGTGCTGGGGGTCACAACGCGCTGAACCAACGGATTGAGCCCGCTGATTTTGTAATCGCTGAGTTGATGGCGGTTTGTGATGACGTGGTGCGCGCCGCCTTGCGGGCTGTTGAAGAAATCCGGCAGACTGAACGCCTGACTAAAGACGCCAGGGACATTGTTCATGCCGTGATCGGAAACGACGACGAATAAAGTATTGGCGGCCAAAGGACTGGCTTCAATGCGCGTCCAGATCCTTCCGGCGAGCGCGTCGAGGCGCTCGAGTACGTCGAGTAAGGCAGCGGGTTGGTTGGTGGCGTGACCTTCATGATCGACGTCACCTGTGTAGAAATCTCCATAGAGAATTTCCGGCTGCTTCAAAGCCTGGTCGAGGTCGGCTTCCGTCTGGCGGGATAGCGTTTCGTCGAGGGAAGGGGTTCCGGCGCTCTCGATCATGGAGAACAGAATTTTGGAGGAAAAGCGGCGCGCGAGAACGTGCTCGAGGGTGGGCCAGCGAACTCCGCGTTGGAAGAGTTGAAAGCTTTGGAAGCGCTGCGCGTAAGGGAAAGCGTCGATTAACAGCGGAATGCCGGCGCGATCGAGAACTTTGACGCCGGGCATATCGACTGCGCGGCTGCGCGCATAACTCAGATAGAACGGAAAAAAGTTGAGGTAATCGTACACATGGCCGGTGTAGCGGTCGTACTCGACATTGCCGCGGATGATGGCGTGGCGGCCGGTATCGAGCATGGACCACGAGGGAGCGGAGAGACTAATACCGCGCGTGTAGAAGTTCTCGAAAATGGTTCCGTTTTGGGCGAAGATGTGCGAGAACCACGGCAGGCGCGACTTGCCGGTTGCGGGATCGGTCTGGCGCATGGTTTGGTAGAGCAGGTCGGCGCTGAGGCCATCTACTTTGAGAATGACCACACGGCGCGGCATAGGGGCGGCGTGCGTGACCCCGGCGAGTAGAGCGAATAAGAGAGCGAATAAGAGAAGGACCCGCGGCGTCACTTGGCGAATTCCGCATTCTTCCATTCCTCTACTGCAACACTGTGGGGCGCGGCGGCAATTCCTATGGAATTGCGTTTTAAGACGACCAGAGCCGATAAGCAATCGGCCCGCAGACGCTCATCGCCAGAGAGATCCTTAAGGCGCAGGAGAGTTGCGGCGGCGTGCGCGCGCACATCGGAGGAGCGGATAGCGGGCAGTAGCGCCGTCAACTCGGCGACGGCGGCGTGGATGCGCGAAGCGTCATAGGCGACCTCAGGTTCGGTTCCGGCTGCGGCAAGCGAATCGAGCAACTGCAGCCGATTCTCAACGCGGCGGTCGGCATCGAGCGTCTCCAGATTCGCCGGGGTCTTCCGGGCGCGATGGGTGTAGAGGCCCAAAGTGGCATGGTGCAGAATATCTTCGGTAATCTTCGCTTTTTTCGATTCGGCGAAGTAGGCCAACTCATAGCGGCGCTGCTTATCGAGCCGCGCGGCGAGCTTGCCGTTTTCACCGCATTCGGCTTGCAGGCGGGCATAACGCGCTCGCGCAGCCGCAAACTCGCGCGCCGGCGCGGCTTCCAGCGGATTGAGGGCTAGCGAGTCGACACGGCGCTGCATTTCTTGACGCAGCGCGGGGTCGAGCTGCCGGTCGAGAGCAAGCGCAACGCGGAATTGCGAATAGGCGTCGAGGCGCGCGGCCTGATTCATGGCGGCCCCGTGGCGGGTGGCGACGAAATCGTACAGATCGGCGGCCGCATAGTAATACCAGTTGGTGAAATGCGAGATGCCGATCACGCCCGCCGTGATCTCATTTATGGAGCGTTGCGTCATCTCGTGCCAGCGGACGTGGAGTTTGTCGCGAAAATCGACCAGCAACAGCGGCAGTTTGGGATAGCTCAAGCTGTAGACGGCGAGCGGGACGAAACGCGCCTGCCCCGCGGGATTATCGTCGAGCGAACGAAGGTAAACGGGTCCCCTCCAATTCTCGAGCCGAGGATCGGACCAGGGATTGCGAATGTTGAGCAGCTTCCAAATGGGCGCGAGAGCCGTACCTGTGGGAACGGCAGCCGTATCGAGCGGAAACCAAAGGATCGCGTATTCTTCGCTGCTGTCGCCGAAGTTGAGCGGCTCGAAGAAAAGGCCGGTTTTTTCAGCGCATTGGCGCAGCAGCTCCCAATTGCGGCTGCGGATGCGTTCCTGCTCGAAGCCCGATTCGGCTCCCAGCTTCGCGACGCGGTTGGAGTCGACTAATCCTCCGAGCAGGCGTTTGCGAAGCTCCAGGCGGGCCATGACGGTGTCGATCTGAGTTTGGGTCAACGACGAGTCGCCATTGGAGACCGGCGCCTGGCGCAAATAACTGATCGCCTCTTCCAGGTGCAAACGTTCATGATCGAGTTGATTGGTGCGGTACGCGCGCGAACTAGCGCGAACGGGGGTGGTCATCGGATCGAGCATGCTCCATTGCAGAATGTCTCGACCGGCCTCGGAGAGGACCGGGCGCTGCGGCGCAGTCAGATCAAACAGAGGAGCGGTGTCGCGCGCGCTGACCGATCTGGAGCCTTGACCGACACGCCAGTAGAAAAACGGCATGGCGGAGAGAGCCCGCTGGGCGAAATTGAGATGTGAGTAAGTGAGCAGCCAAACGTCGGTGACCCGGTCGTTTTCCGGCTGCTTGTCGCCTAGCGTGTCGCGGAGAACGGCGACGAGCGGCTGGTCTCCTTGACCGGCGCTTTTCGGCTCGCACTCGCGGCAGAAGAGAGTTAGTAATTGCGCAGTGTTCGCGACCGGCGTGGCTTGCCAGTAATAGGATGGGTGGCTGACTTCGCTCACGGTGGTGGGAAGCAACCGCGGTAACGGAACATCGGCCGCCCAACAGACCGTCAGGGCGCCAAAGACAAGCGGTAAAATTTTGCGAAGTACTGCGTACATGCGGAAAAATGAAGCCGCCTAATATTCGATGCAATTCTGCCGCCAAAGAGCCGCTGGTGTTATCCCGAGAGGAGAGGGTGAAACGCAGGTACGAAAACTCATGTTAGGGTGAGAAGGAGTGGATTTCGAAACAACGCTGAATGTCGTCTGGCTGTCGTTCGGCCTCTGCGTCCTGGCCAGCGCGGTTCGTACCGCGCTTCGCGAACGCGATGAGCCCAGGCGGGCGCCGGCGTGGCTGCACATTGTCGGCCTCGGGCTGATTGTCGCGGCGCTGTTCCCGTATATTTCCGCAACCGACGACATACTGCGCGTCGAGCATTTTACGTCGCAGCAAGATCCGCATTCCAGTAAGCAGAGCCGGACTAGCGATCTAATCCGCCTATACGAGACCATGGACACTCCCCTGGTCTGCCGCACGACGGAAGTAGCGATCACGTTCTCTTTCGTTTCGCTCGTCTTCACGCCGGTTCTCCACGCCATCGACCGGAGCGCGCCCTCGGCAGCGGGCCGTTCCCCGCCAGTCACGGCAGCATAGCCGCAGACCAAAACTAAAAACAGATTTGAGGAGGGCAGATGCAGCGCCATCATTGGCGTTTGTATATCGGTCTCCTGTTTGCGGGCGCATGTTGGGGCCAGACCGCCCCGCCTCCGCGAGCGCTGACATGGCAGGAGATCCAGAACAAATTCAGAGCGAATAATCCGACCTTGCTGGCCGGGCGAGTCACCATAGATGAATCGCGCGCCGACGAGATCACGGCGGACCTGCGTCCGAATCCGGATCTCACTCTGTCGACGGATGGGACTCAGATCGCTCCTTCCGCTGGAGTGTGGCGGCCGTTTGCCGGCACTCTGTTCACGCCCAGCGTGAGCTATCTTCACGAACGGCAGCATAAGCGCGAACTCCGCCTGGCGAGTGCACAAGCGGCGACGGCGATTGCAGTCTCGGCGCAATCGGATTTGGAACGCAATTTGATGTTCAACCTGCGGGATGCGTTCGACCGCGTGCTGCTGGCCAAAGCGGTTTTGGGGGTCGCGAAAGAGAACCTGCAGTACTACGACAAAGAGATCGCGATTAATCGCGAGCGGCTGAATGCGGGCGCGATTGCAAAGGTCGACTTCCAGCGCGTCGAGTTGCAGCGTATTCAATTCGAATCCGATTTACAGAGCGCGCAGGTGGATCTTCGGACGGCCAAGATCGATTTGCAGGCGTTACTGCGCGATCGCACTCCGGTGGAGGAATTCGATGTCGCCCAGGAGTTCGAATTCAAAGAGCCGGTCTCGACGCTGGAAGAGCTGCGCACAACGGCGCTCGCTGCGCGACCGGATTTAAAGCAAGCGGAGCAGTCGGTGGACAAAGCGAGAACCGATCATCGCCTCTCGGTCGCGAACGGCTCGACCGATCCGACCTTCAGCGGCTGGTGGACGCACAATGGTTCGTTCAACAATCCGGCGGCTTACAACACGGTTGGCGCCAGCGTTAGTATTCCGCTCCGTATCTTCGACCGCAATCAAGGCGACAAGCTGCACACTTTGCTCGACATAGGCCGGACCGAAAAATTGCGCGATGCATCGCAAGTGGCGGCGCTGCACGATGTGGATTCGGCCTATGCGACGCTCCAGAGCACGCTCGCGCTGCTGCGGCCGTACAAGTCGAAATATCTGGAGGAGGCGCAAGAGATACGGTCGACCGTTTCTTTCGCGTATGAACACGGAGCGGCATCGCTGCTGGATTTTCTGGATGCGCAAAAGGGATACCGGGACACGCAGCTCAATTATTTGAATCTGGTGGGGGCTTATTTTTCGGCTGCGAATCAAGTGAATTTTGCGGTAGGACGCGAGGTAATTCAATGAAACGGATGAGCTTGGCCGGTGGTGTGGTTTTGATGGCTCTGGCTCTAGGCGCGTGCGGCTCGAAAGAGAAAGTAGACGCAGCCGCAGAAGCGCCACCCCAAACCAGGGTGGTTGAAGAACCGGATCTCAACATTATTAAGGTGGATCGGCCGGAGCGATTCACGTTGGTAACGGCCGGGGAACGGGAAGAGAGGCCGGAAGTGCACGCAACCGGCACAGTGAATGCCGATATCGACAAGTCCTTGCCCGTAGTCTCGCTCGCTTCGGGACGGGTGATCGCGATTTATGCCAAACTCGGCGACGACGTTACGAAGGGCCAGCTTCTGCTGAAGGTGCTGAGCAACGATATCTCCAATGCGTTTCAAACCTATGCGCAGGCCAAGGCGGATGAAGCGCTGGCGCGGACTCAATTAGAACGAGCGAAGCTTCTGTACGATCACGGAGCGATTTCGCTGAACGATTTGCAAGTGGCGGAGGATACCGAAGAGAAGGGAAGCGTGACGCTTGGGGCTGCGGCGCAGCAGATTCGCACGCTAGGCGGCGATCCCAATCGCGAGGATCCGGTGGTGAACATCTACGCCCCTGTATCGGGAACGATTGTGGAGCAGAACGTAGTGCAGTCTTCGAGCGTTCACACGCCCGACAATCAGCCGAACCTTTTCACGATCGCCGACTTGTCACGCGTGTGGGTGATTTGCGATGTCTACGAGAACGATCTGCCGGCAGTGCGGCTGGGCGACACGGCGGATGTTCAGTTGAACGCTTATCCGGACCGGACATTTCACGGGCGCATCGGCAACATTGGCAAAATTCTAGATCCGAACACCCGGGCCGCAAAGGTGCGCATCGAGCTTGCCAATCCAGGAATCATGCGGTCCGGAATGTTCGTAACCGCCACGTTTTACGGCCTGCACGGACGCAAATATGCGAGCGTACCAAGCGGCGCGGTTCTGCATTTACACGATCGCGATTGGGTGTTCGTGCCCACCGGTAATGGAGAATTTCGCAGGACGGAAGTGACGGCGGGCAAAATCGCCGATGGGAAGCAAAATATCTTGTCGGGCATTTCGCCGGGCCAGCAAGTGGTAAACGATGCGCTCGCACTGAACGCCGAATACGAGCAGTAGGCCAACATGATTCGCGCTTTTGTCGACTATTCGCTACGCAACAAATTGCTGGTTTTAGCGGTGGGAATTCTGCTGCTTGCCTGGGGAGCTATTTCCTTCAAGAACCTGCCGGTGGAAGCCTATCCCGATGTCGCGAACAACTACGTACAGGTGATTACGCAATGGCCGGGGCGCGCGGCCGAAGAAGTCGAGCAGCAGGTAACAATTCCGATTGAAGTGCAGATGGCGGGGATTCCTCAGCTGGCGAACGTCCGGTCGATTTCCGAGTTCGGGCTTTCGGTTGTGACCATGAATTTCGACGACGCATCGAGCGACGACTGGAACCGGCAGAAAGTCTTGGAGCGGCTGTCGATGGTGACTCTGCCGAACAACCTGCAGCCTGCCATCGGACCCGACTACAGCCCCGTCGGACAACTCTATTGGTACACGCTCGAAAGCACGAATCCGCAGTACGACCTGATGGAGCTGAAGTCGCTGGAGGATTGGGTTATCGAAAAGCAGTTGAAATCGGTTCCGGACGTGATCGATGTGTCCAGCTTCGGCGGCACGACGCGGGAGTACCAGGTGCAAGTGGATCCGAACAAGCTGATTTCGTACGGCCTGAGCATCGGGCAAATAGAGCAGGCGCTAGGCGGAAATAACGTGAATGCCGGCGGCAGTTTTATCGAGACGGGCGCGCAGCAGGTCAACGTTCGCGAAGTGGGCTTGTACAGCGGTGTGAAGGACATCCGCCAGACCGTGCTGAAAGCGCAAAATGGGACGCCGGTGCTGGTGCGCGATCTTGCTTTTGTCACACAAGGACCGAAGATCCGGTTGGGACAGATCGGCAAAGCGGTGCATCGTCCGGACGGCACGATCGACGATATTTCCGACACCGTGGAGGGCATCGTTCTGCTGCGCAAAGGCGCGAACGGCGATGCAATGCTGAAGGCGCTGCATGCCAAGGTCGATGAGCTGAATAATCACTTTCTGCCGCCAGGGGTAAAGATCGTTCCCTTTCTGGATCGCAGCGAGCTAGTTCATTTCACGACGCACACGGTGATGCACAACCTGGCCGAAGGCATCCTGTTGGTCTCCATCATCTTGTTTCTGTTCTTGGGAAACGTGCGGTCCGCGCTGATTGTCGTTTTGACGATTCCGTTCGCGCTGTTGTTTGCAGCCATATGCCTGGACCTGAGCCACGTGCCCGCGAATCTTTTGTCATTGGGGGCGCTGGATTTCGGGATGGTGGTGGATGGATCGGTGGTGGTAGTGGAAAATGTGCTGCGGCACATCGGCAGGCACGATCAGGAACGCACCGTGATGAATATTATTCGCGAGGCGGTGCATGAAGTACAGCGGCCCGTGTTCTTCGCGCGCGCGATTATCATCATGGCGTATCTGCCCATCTTCACCCTGCAACACGTGGAAGGGCGCCTGTTCCGGCCGATGGCGCTGACCGTAGCATTTGCGCTTATCGGAGCGCTGTTGTTTTCGCTCTCGATTCTGCCGGTATTGGCGCTGCTGCTGTTTAACAACAAGACTAAAGAGTGGCGCAATCCGGTTCTGGCGGCGTTGATCGACGGCTACCGCCGTGCGCTGGAATGGTCGATGAGTTCGCTGCCGCGGCGCTTGGTGGTCTTGGGAACGGCGCTAGGGCTGTTGGTGATTTCGCTTTCACTGATGGTGAGCGGAGCCATCGGCTCGGAGTTTCTGCCTCATTTGGATGAAGGCGCCATCTGGGCGCGCGGCACTCTGGCGCCCAGCACCGGGCCTGCCGAGGGCGAACGCGTCATGCGCAGAGCACGCCTGATCTTCGCCAGTTTTCCGGAAGTGACGACGGTAGTGAGCCAGGTCGGACGGCCGGACGATGGAACCGATTCCGCGCTCTTCTCGAACACGGAATATTTTGTCGATTTGAAGCCGAAGGCGCAGTGGAGACCGGTATTTCATCGCGATAAAGAGCAACTCATCCGCGCGATGGACCGTGAGGTGGGAAAAATTCCGGGTGCGGTCTGGAATTTTTCGCAGCCGATTGCCGACAACATGGAGGAGGCGGTCAGCGGCGTCAAGGGTGAACTGGCAATTAAGATTTTTGGAACGGACCTGAAGACGTTGGAGGACAAGGGAGAAGAAATTCTCAAAGTGATGCAGACCGTTCGAGGCGTACAGGATCTCGGCCTGTTTCGCGTAATCGGGCAGCCGAACCTGAACGTGACGGTGGATCGTGACAAAGCAAATCGGTTCGGCTTAAATGTATCCGATGTTCAGGACGCAATTGAAACCGCGGTGGGCGGCAAGGCTGTGAGCGAAGTTCTGCAAGGCGAACAGCGCTACGATCTGGTGGTTCGGTATCAGCCGGAATATCGCATGACTCCCGATGAGATTGGGAACATCCGGATGCTGGCGCCTTCTGGCGAACGAGTCGCGCTCGATCAGGTTTGCGCCATCCGCATGACAGACGGCGCTTCGCAAATATATCGCGAGAACAATTCCCGTTATGTGGCGCTCAAATACAGCGTGCGCGGGCGCGATCTGGGGAGCACTGTGGAGGAAGCGATTCGGAAAGTGAACCGGCAAGTGAAGCTTCCGCCGGGATATTCCCTGGAGTGGGCGGGCGAATACGCCAGCGCGAAGCGGGCCAACGCGCGGCTGGAATTAATTGTTCCGGTTACCGTGGCGGTGATTTTCTTTTTGTTGTATTCGATGTTCGCATCGTTCAAATGGGCGGCATTGGCGATGGTCAGCCTGGGACTTTCGCCCATTGGCGCGCTGTTCGCGCTCTACTTCACCGGAACGCATTTCAGCGTTTCTTCGGGCATCGGTACGCTGGCGTTATTCGGCGTCGCTGTGGAAACGGGCGTGATCATGATCGAATACATCAACCAGCTTCGCGCCAAAGGGTATGGCATTCACGAGGCGGCGGTGGAAGGCGCGGTGCTGCGGTTGCGGCCCATCATGATGACGATGCTGGTGGCGACTTTGGGTTTGCTCCCGGCCGCTATTTCGACCGGCATCGGTTCGGATTCCCAGAAACCTTTCGCCATTGTAATTGTGGGCGGATTGAGCGCGACGCTGCTGCTCAGTGTTTTTGTGCTGCCGACGCTCTACACCTGGATTGCCGGAGAGAAAGACATTCTGCCGGCGTATGAACCGGATCTCGCAGAGCCGCATTAATCCGCTAAGCGACCCAAACACCCTTACAGAACCGCGCGCGTAAGCACGCGCATGGTCGATCTTCTACCCAGCCTCGCTCAAATTGGGTAGAATATCTTCTGAGATCATGGCGAAATCAACTTCCGATCGGATTGAGCTGCTGCAGGGAACTTTGGACATGCTCATCCTGCGCACGCTGCTGTTCGGTCCCGCTCACGGGCACCAGATTGCCAAGCACATTCAACGCACCACCGAGGAGCTTCTGCAGGTGGAGCATGGCTCGCTTTATCCAGCTCTCCATCGTCTGGAGCGAAAGCGTTGGGTGGCGGCGAAATGGGAAGCCGCCGGCAAGGACCTGAAGCGGGAATTCAAATATTACCGGCTCACTCCTGCCGGAAGAAAACAGTTGACGGTCGAGGAATCCAAGTGGAAGCGGATGGCGGGAGCGATTGCTCGTGTGATGTGGCCTGCCGAGGAGAGCTGAGATGCACTGGTGGCGGAAGCGGCGCGAGGAAGATCTCGAGCGCGAGTTGCGCTCGCATCTTGAACTGGAAGCGGAAGAGCGGCAAGAAGACGGCCACTCGCCGGAAGAAGCGCGCTACGCCGCCAAGCGAGCAATCGGCAACGCAACCGCGGTAAAAGAAGACACGCGTGAAACCTGGGGTTGGATGTCGCTGGAACGTTTCTGGCAGGATATTCGCTTCGCGGTGCGCACGATGTTGAAGAATCCGGGCGTGACCGCCACCGCGGTCATTACACTCGCCCTCGGCACAGGCGCGAACACGGCGATTTTCAGCGTGGTGAATACCGTGCTGCTGCAGCCGCTGCCGTACAAGCATGCCGATCGGCTCGTGATGGTTTGGGGATTCAACCGGTCGCGCGGATTCAACACGGACCAGGTCTCGCGGCCCGATTTCACCGACTGGCGATCGCAGAACCACGTCTTCGAAGACATGGCCGCCTCTACCGATGCGATGTACACACTCACCGGCTCTGGTGAACCGGCGCCCATTATTGCTTACCAATTTTCGGCTAATTACTTTCACGTGTTAGGCGCGGCTCCGCTGATCGGCCGCACTTTCCTTCCGGAAGAAGAAAAGCCCGGCAGGAATCATGTGGTGGTGTTGAGCTACCGCTTGTGGCGGAGTCATTTTGCCGGCGACCGGAACATCTTAGGAAGAACGGTGAAGCTGGACGGCGCGCCTTATACAGTGATCGGAGTCATGCCGCCGGGTGTGAACTATCCAGGCTCTGTAGAGCTTTGGACGCCGCTCACAGTACCTCCGCAAGCAGTGCACAGCCGTGATTATCGGTTCCTGCGCATCATCGCTCGCCTGAAAGACGGCGTGAGCATCGAGCAGGCTCAGAGGGAAATGAACGCGATCGCCAGCCGGTTATCGCGCGAATACCCGAAAACCAATAAAGAGGAAGATGCGACCAACCTCGTAACGGTGCGGCAGGAGATTAGCGGCGATATCCGCCCGGCGCTGCTGGTGCTGCTGTGGGCGGTAGCATTCGTGCTGCTGATTGCTTGTGCGAACGTCGCGAATCTGCTTCTGGTCCGAGCCGCCGGACGGCGGAAGGAGGTTGCGATTCGGACCGCGCTCGGGGCAGGCCGGTCGCGATTGATACGGCAGTTCCTGACGGAAAGCATCGTCTTGGGAGTTGCCGGCGGAGCGCTTGGTCTGTTGCTGGCTTGGCTGGGCACGCGGGCTTTGGTCGCCATGTTTCCGCCCACCATTTCGAACCTTAATATTCCGCGTGTTGACGAAATTCCTATCGACGGCTCGGTGCTGGCGTTCGCTCTGGCGGTCTCTTTGATCACCGGCCTGATTTTCGGATTGATTCCGGCTCTGCAGGCTGCGCGCATCGATACGAATGAATCCCTAAAGGAATCGGAACGAAGTTTCGCGGGCGGCGTTGCCGGGCGCCGCTTTCGGAACGTGCTGGTCGTGGCGGAGGTCGCGCTGTCGCTGGTTCTGCTGGCCGCGGCCGGTCTTACGATCAAGAGCTTCGCGCATCTGTTGGGCGGGAACCTGGGCTTCCAACCACGAAACGTCTTGACTCTGCGCCTGCTGCTTCCGCAATCGAAGTATCCGACGCCGGCCAAGCAACTTGCATTGAGCAATCAGGTGCTCGATCGCCTCAAGTCACTTCCCGGCGTGGAATCGGTGGGAACGGTGACGTTTCTTCCGCTCAGCGGGTGGTGGGGAACGCGCGGTGTTGCGATGGCCGCACAATCCGCTCCGCAAAATCGGCAGCGGATCGCGGTGTGGAGTTCTGTTACGCCCGATTACTTTCGCGCTCTGGGTATTCCTCTTGCGGAAGGCCGTTCGTTTACAGATCGCGATGCGAGCGGCGCGGTACCGGTTGCCATACTCAGCAAAACACTTGCGCGGCAACTTGCGCCGAACGAGGATCTCATTGGCAAGAGCGTTAAGGTAGATGGCCTGAAATCTCCAGTTGAAATTGTTGGTGTGGCCGGCGACATACATCAGTTAGGTATGACCTCGGATCTGATTTCAGAAATTTATCTGCCGTTCTCCCAAGTTCCGGCGCCGCTTATCTGTTTCGCCATTCGGACGTTGGGAGATCCCACGCGGCTGGCGCCAGCAGTGCAGCGCGAAATTTGGGCAGTGGATAAAGACCAGGCCATTTCATTCATAATCGGCATGCGGCAGCTCGCATCGGAATCGTTAGCGCCGCAGCGTGTGACCACCATTTTGCTCGGTGTCTTCGGCGGAATGGCGCTGCTCATGGCCGTGGTGGGGATTTACGGCGTGATCTCATTTTCCGCCGCTCAGCGTATGCATGAAATGGGTGTACGGATGGCGCTCGGTGCCGGATCCAAAGATGTGCTGAGGCTGATGGTAGGTCAAGGGCTCGTTCCCGTCACAGCCGGTCTCGCCTGCGGCCTGGCGGGATCGTTCGGGCTCATGCGGTTTCTTGCCAGCCTTCTTTATGGTGTTCGCCCATCTGATCCGCTGATTTTCTTATCCGTATCTATCGGATTGGCTGGAGCGGCGCTGTTGGCAAGTTACATTCCCGCCCGGCGCGCGATGAAAGTCGATCCCATGGTGGCGTTGCGATACGAGTAGGCAATCTATGTTTTGGGGGCGAAAATCACGGGAACAAGATCTGGAGCGCGAACTTCGTTCGCATCTGGAATTGGAAGCGGAAGAACAGCAGGAGCACGGCTTCGCCGAGGAAGAAGCACGCTATGCCGCGAAGCGCGCATTCGGAAATTTGGCGCTCGCGAAAGAAAATATTCGGCAGGTTTGGGGCTGGACGGCCTGGCAAGTTTTTGCGAAAGACTTTGTGTATTCGCTGCGAAGCATCCGGAAGAGTCCAGGTTTCGCAGCCATCGCGATCCTGACACTCACGCTGGGAATCGGCGCGAATACGGCGATCTTCAGCATTCTGGATGCGGTCCTGCTGCGGCCTGTGCCGTATCCTCACCCGGACCGGCTGGTTCGTATCTGGCAAAGCGAACCGAAAATGAGCGAGCGCCGCATGGGAACCGCGCCGCCCGAATTTGCCGCTTACCGCGACCGCACGCGTCTCTTCTCCAGCATCGCGGGTTATCAACCGGCGAGCTTCGATGTCACCAACGACAACGCGCCTGAACATATTCCCGCCTGCGAGGCTTCAGCGAGCCTGTTCGCCACGCTCGGCATTGCACCTCTGATGGGACGGACATTCACTTCGAAAGAAGAATTTTTTGGCGCGGCAAAGGTTGTGGTCCTCAGCTATGCATATTGGAAACGGCGCTACGCGGAAGATCCGCGCGTGCTCGGACGCGTCATCCGGTTGAATGAGCGGCCGTACGAAATTGTCGGCGTAATGCCCAAAGGGTTCACATTTCCCTCCACTGCCGCGACTCCCGGCGCGCCTCCCGATTTGTGGACGCCTCTATCGTTTACAAATGGTCAATTGGTCGATTGGGCGAGCAGCTTCGATACCAGCATCATTGCGCGCTTGCGCGACGGCGCATCGCTTCCGCAGGCGCGCGAGGACGTGCAGCGCGTGGCTAAGCAATTCCAGCGCGAGCATCCGGATATTTACTCCGGCAACGTCGTGCTCGATGCGACGGCAGAGCGTTGGGCTCCCGATTTTGGCGAGCGCATTCCCACAGTGCTTGCCATGCTGTGCGGCGCAGTTGGATTCGTCTTGCTGATTGCCTGCGCGAATGTTGCGAATCTGCTTCTGGCGCGAGCCGGGGAGCGCCAGCGTGAGATATCGATCCGGCGCGCTTTGGGAGCAAGCGCCAGCAGGCTTATGCGCCAGGTATTCCTGGAGACCGCAATTCTCGCGGTTGTAGGAGGCGCAGCGGGTTGCGCGCTCGCCTACGGACTGATCAGGTTTATCGGAACGCTTTGGACAAACGAAGTGAATCTTGCCGGCGCGACCCTAGATGGGCGCGTGCTGCTGTTCACCTTCGGGCTATGCGGCGTCACGTGCCTGATTTGCGGTCTCGCGCCAGCTTGGGCAGCGCGCAAGCCGGATGTGAACGACGCTCTCAAGCAGTCGGCGAGACAGTCCGGATCGAGCCGAAGTCAGCGGCGGCTGGCGCGGCTGTTCATTCTTGCCGAGATCGCGTGCTCGGTGGTTCTGCTGATCGGGTCCAGCTTACTTCTGCGAAGTTTCCTTCGCGTGCTTCAAATCCCGCTCGGATTCGATCCCGAACAGGCGCTGATTGTCCGGACCACATTCAACCGCCAGCGCTACGCTTCGGCCGAACGGCGGCATCAGGTGGAACGCAGCATCGCGGCGCGGCTTTCGACGCTCCCTGGCGTTGAAGCCATTGCGGTAACAACGCATGTGCCGCTCGCCGACGAGCGACAGATCGGATTTGTGGTCGATGGCCGCCCGCCCGACGAATTTCACTGGGCCGACAATGAGCTGGTGAGCGGCGATTATTTTCAAGTAATGCGCATCCAACTGCTTCGGGGGCGAACCTTCTCTAACCGGGACACGCCGCAATCGCCGCTAGCCGCCGTCATTAATGCGAGCATGGCTCGCCAGTACTGGCCTCGGGAGAGCCCCGTTGGGAAAGGATTTAAATGGGGTGGCCGGCATCTTACTGTAATTGGCGTCGTGGGCGACATTCATGTCGAGGCGCTGGATAAGCCGATCGGACCGGAAGTTTATAACTCCATTTATCAGATCGAGAGCGGCGCTACCAGCAGCGGCGTGTTTGTAATTCGCACGCGCGGCATGCAAGACCCGATGCAACTCGCCGCAGCCGCCCAAAGCACGATCTGGTCGGTGGATCGCGCCTTGCCGATTCTGGGATTCGGCACTTTGCATCAGGTTGTTTCGGCCTCGCTCGCAATGCGCAGGGCTTCGCTATCTCTGGCAGGCGACTTTGCATTTCTTGCGATGATCCTGTCGCTGATCGGCATCTACGGTGTCCTGTCGCACGCGGTGGCCCGGCGCACGCAGGAGATGGGGCTTCGACTGGCAATTGGCGCAAGACCGAGGGAGATTGCAAAGCTTGTGCTCGGCGAAGGCGCGCGGCTGGCAGGCTGGGGAATACTTATAGGACTTACAGCCGCCGTGGTAACTAGCGCATTTATATCGAAGTTACTGTTCGGCGTAGAGCGGCTAGATCCGGTTTCCTATATTGCAGGAGCGGCTATGTTACTCGCCGTTTGTCTCGTGGCAAGCTATCTACCCGCCCGCCGCGCATCGCGGGTAGATCCGATGGTGGCTTTGAGATACGAGTGATGGAGGAAACCCGCTTCGTGCTGTGGCTGCTCGGCCTATTCTCGCTACTTGCGCTGGCTCTGGCGGCATCGGGCTTATTTGGCCAAATGTCTTTTGCGGTGAGCGAGAGAACCCACGAAATCGGAGTACGGGTTGTGCTCGGTGCGGGACGCCGGGACGTGCTCGGCATGGTGGTGGGGCAAGGCATAAAGCTGGCGGCCTGCGGCGTCGTAATTGGCCTCTGCGCTTCGTTCGGTCTGACGCGGCTGGTGGGAAGCCAGCTCTACGGAATTAAAGCTGCGGGACCAATAGCAGTTGCGGGCGCCGCTCTAGCGCTGGCAGCCGTGACGGTGCTTGCCTGTTTTCTCCCGGCGCGGCGAGCGATGAAAGTCGATCCCATGGTGGCTTTGCGATACGAGTGAAGGTTATGTTCTGGCGTAAACGCAAATTTCGAGAGCAGGATTTAGAACGCGAGCTACGTTCACATCTGGAACTTGAGACAGAGGAACAACAGGAGGCGGGTCTGGCGACAGAAGAGGCGCGCTTTCGCGCCCGGCGCGCATTCGGCAACATCACGTTAACCAAGGAAGCTGCGCGGGGAATCTGGGGATGGTCCTCGCTGGAGCGCTTGAAGCAGGACCTCGCATACGCCGCGCGAACTTTCGCGAGAACTCCGGCGTTCACGGCGGTCGTGATCGTCACTCTTGCGCTCGGGATTGGAGCGACTTCCGCCATCTTCAGCATCGTGAATGCAGTTTTATTGCATCCGCTGCCGTACCCGAATGCCGATCGGCTGGTCGTGATCTGGGAAAAACTCACGCGCGATCCGAAAGGGCCGCCGGTCTTCGATTCCTATCGCGATTTCCAAATCTGGAAGAGCCAAAGCCGCAGTTTCGAGCGGCTTGCGCCAGCCACCTGGGCGACAGGCGGACGGATCTTGACCGGCAGCGGACCCGCGCGGGACGTTCTTGCCATGCCGGCCGGAATCGATTTCTTCTCATTACTCGGCGCGAAGCCGGAACTCGGGCGCACCTTTCAGCCCGACGATTTGAAACGCGGATGCACGGTCGTTTTGCGGCACCGTTTCTGGATGGAGGCGTTCGGGGGCGAGAAGAACGTCATCGGCAGGCACATTGAACTGGACGAGAAAGCCTGCACCGTGGTAGGCGTGACGCCCGCGGGATTTACTTTTTATCCCGATGCGCTCTCGATGTGGATGCTGATTACCCCGGAAAGCGCGATTGCGCGAGACCCCGAGAATTCCAACGTTGGCGTTTTCGGACTGCTGAAACCGGGCGTGTCCATCGAACGCGCTCAGAAAGAATTGCAGTTGCTGTATGTCAACGAACACCGAAAAGACGCACCCGCCATGCGGCGCAGTCCGGTTGTGTACCCGCTCGCGGAGCAGTTCGCGTATCTCACCGGGCCGAATCTGCGGCTCAGCGTAATGGTCCTCTTCGCGGCAGTAAGTTTCGTTCTACTGATTGCCTGCGTGAACATAGCCAATCTGCTGCTGGGGCGATCCGTGGTGCGGCAGAAAGAATTGGCCGTGCGGGCTGCCTTGGGATCGGGACGAGCGCGATTGATACGCCAGTTGTTAACCGAAGGTCTGCTGCTCTCCTTTGCGGGCGCGCTGCTCGGGACGTTGCTGGCGGCTGGGCGCGGTTCACTACTTTCGAGTCTTGAATCCCATCGCAATGCCTCCTGGAAATCCGGTGAGCGTGAACTTTCCGGTTCTCGGTTTCACGGCCGCACTGGCAATCCTAACCGCGCTGCTATTTGGATTGGTTCCGGCGCTGAAGGCGTCGCGGATCGATTTGATTGATGCTCTCAAGGCAAGCGGCCGGACTGCATCCTTCGGCCCGGCGGCGCGGGCGTTCGGAAAGATGTTAGTCGCCGCGGAAGTGACGCTTTCACTCGCTCTGCTGGTCGGTGCCGGGCTGCTGATCGACAGTGTGAACCGTTTGGCGTCCGTGCCGCTCGGATTCAGAACGCAGCATGTAGTTACCATCCGGGTCGAGCTGCCGAAGTGGAGTTACTCGACCGCTGACCGGCGCGCCAGATTTTATCGCGAAGTTCTGGAGCATGCGAGCATGCTTCCCGGCCTCGAATCGGGCGCGTTTGCGAGTTCTCTGCCTCTCAACAATGGCCGCTTTCGAGGAAGTGTATTGACTGTCGAAGGCAGACCGGAGCCAACCCCACAACCGCAATTCCCGGCGTGGGGCAAGCCTCCATTAGCGCCCGGCTATTTCCATGTGATGGGTGTTCCCGTCGAAGGGGGGCGTCTGTTCGAACACACAGATCGCGACGACAGCGAACCCGTTGCGATTGTCAATGAAGCTCTGGCGCGAAAGTATTTTCCGCGCGAAAACCCGATCGGCAGGCACATCAAAGTAGGAGAGCCCGGAACCGAAAGGCCGTGGCTGACCATCGTGGGCGTGGTTGCCGACGAAAAGGACAAGGACTTCTTCCATGAAATGGCGTGGGACGAGATTCCGCTGGTGTTTCGCCCCATCAGTCAAGATCCGCCCGCTTCCGCCTCTCTGGTGCTGCGGGCGGTGAACGGCGATCTTGCGCTCGGCGCCGCGATTCAGAAGCAGATTGCAGCCATCGATCAAAGTGTGCCGGCCGGCGAAGTGCAAACCCTGAAAGAGCGCGTGTCGCGCACCCTCGCCTATCCGCGTTTTCGCGCCGTCGTGTTTGGAACGTTCGCAGGGCTTGCGCTCTCACTCGCCGGCGTCGGTTTGTACGGCGTGCTTTCGCAATTGACCGGGCAGCGGACACAAGAGTTCGGAGTGCGGATGGCGCTCGGGGCGCGCAAGCAAGATGTGCTGGCACTCGTGATGCGGCAAGGCATGCTTTTGACCGGCGCGGGATTAGCGGCGGGCCTCACGCTTGCGTTTGGCCTCACCAGATTCCTAAGCAGCTTGCTTTACGGTGTGAAAGCAACCGATCCGTGGATCTTAGCAGGTGTTTCACTACTGCTGCTTCTGATCGCATTCTTAGCAACCTATCTTCCAGCGCGGCGCGCGGCAAGAGTCGATCCGATGATAGCGTTGAGGTACGAATGATCGGGTTATTCGAGACCGTCGCGCGAGATCTGCTGTATGCGCTGCGGACGATGCGTACCCGCCCGGCCTTCACGATGACGGCTGTGCTGACGCTGGCCTTGGGCATTGGAGCCAATACGGCTGTTTTCAGCGTAGTTCGCGCGGTATTGCTGAAACCGCTCCAATATCGCGATCCGGAACGGCTGGTGCTGCTCTCGGGAGGAGCTACGCCGGCGCATTTTGAGGAGCTGCGCGTCCACAGCCGCTCTTATACCGATGTAGGCGCTTTCGGCGGCGCTATGGAGAAGATGACGCTATCCGGACGAAGCGAGCCGGAAGTGCTGTCGGGCGCGCGCGTATCCGCCAATTTTCTCCAAATTCTCGGCGTAAAACCGATCCGCGGGCGAAGCTTTCTGCCGCAAGAAGATAGGCCCGGAGGACCTTCCGTGGCCATGATCGGCAGCGAACTCTGGAAGCGCCGATTTGCTGGCGATCCGGCAATCGTCGGTAAAACGATCATGCTAGCTGCGGCGCCGTACACCATCGTCGGCGTTCTGCCGGCAGGCTTTCTGTTTCCGTTCCCTGGTGTCGATGTGTGGGTGACGCGGCCGTCCGAGATGTCCATGCTTTCGCCGAGATCCCAGTGGCTTAGTCCCGTTATGGGCGTGTTTGGTCGATTGAAGCCGCATACAGATCTCCAGCAGGCAAGCGCAGAATTGAACGTACTGAATCGTCAATACGCCGCTGGCTTATCCAAGAATGCTGGATGCCAAACCAAACCAGTCCGCGCGTGTAAAGCCGCTCAAAGAGGGTCTGGTTTCGAATGTGCGATCGAAGCTTTGGATGCTGTTCGGCGCGGTTGGTTTCGTGCTGCTCATCGCCTGCGCGAATGTAGCGAGTCTGCTGCTGGCGCGAGCCACTTCCCGCGCGAGAGAATTCGCAATTCGGGCCGCCATCGGCGCCGGGCGCGCGCGTCTGGTGGGACAGCTTTTAACCGAGAGCATCTTGCTGGCCTTTGTCGGCGGAGCCTTGGGCGTGCTGCTCGCCAAATGGAGTTTGCGCGGCCTCGCCGGCAGCACAACTCTCGATCTGCCGCGAGCTGGAGAGATCCGGCTGGACAGTATGGTCCTCGTCTTCTCCGTCGCGCTCTCTATTTTTACCGGCGTGTTATTCGGACTGGTGCCGTCGCTCAGCGCGTCGCGCCCCGATGTTGCAGGCGTGCTGCGCGGAAGCGATAACCGAGCCGCGCCTACAGGAAGCGGTGCCTGGCCGATACGCCTGTTAGTAATCGCGCAGATCGCGCTGTCGATGGTCCTACTAATTGGCGCAACTCTTTTGATGGAAAGCGTAGCTCACCTGAACGGAGTCGATCCGGGATTCGAGCCCGGCGGCTTGCTGACGATGCGAATTTCACTTGCTCCGGCTCGTTATGACACGGACCAGAAAAAAGCAGCGTTCTTCGATGAGCTTGTGAGCAGCGTTGAGTCGATCCCCGGAGTGCAAAGCGCGGCGGTAACGCTGACGCTTCCCATGACAGGTTGGGCCGGTTCGCCCGTGCAGATCTCCGAACGCGCCCCGGTGAACTTCAATGAGCGCCCCATCGCGATTGTCGAGAGCGTTACGCCGGATTATTTCCGCACCTTGAAGATTCCGCTCAAGCGCGGACGGGAGTTTACGGCTCACGATAAGGCGGACACGCAGCGGGTTGCGATCATTGACGAGACCTTGGCACGCCGATTCTGGCCGGAATATCCAAACGGGCCGGATCCGATCGGACAGCACATCCTGGTTGGCATTGGTCAAGCTGCCGAAATTGTCGGCATTGTGGCGGATATTCGTCAATCTGCTTTGGATGCGGATCCACGACCCGGAGTTTTCGCCGCTTGCGACCAAGCTCCTCAGCAGTCCGTCATGTTCGCTGTACGTACCACCGGCGATCCCATGCGATTGGTGAATACCGTTCGCAGCAAGGTCTCGGCGATCGATCGGGACCAGGCAATTTCGGCGGTCAAAACGATGGACGATATTGTCGAAGCATCGGAAGGCCAGCGGCGACTGATGACGACTCTGTTGGGATTGTTTGCCGGCGTGGCCGTATTGCTCGCGCTGGTTGGACTTTACGGCGTGATCGCCTATTCGGTTGTCCAACGGACGAAGGAAATGGGCATCCGGCGCGCTTTGGGGGCACAACGGAACGACATTCTCTCGCTAGTGGTTGGACAGGGTCTGGCTCTTTCGCTGGCCGGTGTTTTACTGGGCATCTGCGGCGCAGTCGCGCTGACTCGCGTTATGAAAGGGTTGCTATTTCACGTCAGCGCCACAGATCCGGGAACCTTCGTCGCGATCGCGTTGCTTTTTATTGTGGTGGCGCTTGCAGCAAGCTACGTTCCCGCGCGCCGTGCCGCTCGAATCGATCCTATGACGGCGTTGCGCGTCGGTTAGATAGGGATCAACGTTTCCCAAACAGCTTTAAATCGATGGCATCCGCCATCACTTTGTAACCGGCAGGGGACGGATGAAGATGATCTCCGCTGTCGTAAGCCGCTGCAAAATGCGATGGTTGATGCGGGTCCCGCACAGCCGCATCCAGGTCGATTACGGCGTCGAATTTTCCGCTGGTGCGGATCCAGGTATTTATTTTCTGGCGATCCGCTTCACCCTCGGGATGAAAGTAACCGGCGCCTTCGTAGGGAGTAATCGTCGCCCCATATACCTTGATGCCGTGCGTGTGAGCTCGCATAATTATCTGCTCATACGCGGCGATCAGTTCGTCCGCTGTGGCGGGCTGCTCGTGCCGCTCCGCCGCGTTTGCCTCGGTTCCAAGATCATTGACCCCTTCGAGCACAATCATCCAGCGGACGCCGGCTTGTCCCAGCACATCCCGATCGAAGCGCGCGAGCGCATTGGGTCCGGTACCGTCATGTAACACGCGGTTCCCGCCGATCCCCTCGTTCAGCACGCCGATCTTCGATGTCTTTTTATCCGCTTGCAGACGGCGAGCTAAATCGTCCGGCCAGCGGTTATTGGCGCCCCTTGTAGAAGCTGCTCCGTCGGTGATGGAATCGCCGAAGGCGAGGATGGCAGCGGAGGATCGAGAGCCGGAGACATCGACTCCATCGATGAAGTACCAGTGGACGGTCTGAGTGGCGGAGGGCAAATCGGCCGCGCTCACGGCATCGCCGGGCTGAAGATACGAGATCTCGCGCGAGTCGGAATGAGTCGTGATCTCCGCCGGTGCGTCGGTGATATGGACGGTGATAACGAGATTGGAAAGCGGAGCCACGGCAAAGGCCACGGGATCGGAGACCATCAGCGCGCCCGCGGGAATGGTGACGGCAGGCATGCCATGGAACAGAACTGCTTTATCGCTCTCCGGCTTAATCTTGCTGCCGCCTTCACTTAGAGCAACGTGGACGGCAGTGAACGATAGAGGCTGTGTGCCGAAGGCATTCGAAAGGCGAAGGCGCAGTTGTTCTCCACCAATGGATACGTGGACGATTTGGCGCAGAGTGGCATCGGAAAATCCAGGCGCGGGTGGCATGTTGTTGGATTCCGCGAGTTGCGGCGCGCAGGCCCACGTCCCTACCCACTTCGTTGACTGCGCGGGTGCCGATACGGCGACGGCTCCGGTCAACAATACCGCGTAAAAAAAGCTTCTTCCCAAAATCGTTCTTTTCAATATTGCCTCTTAAGACCCGCGGTGGAAGATACGCTGGAAGAACTGTTTCCAGTGCCATTGCGGCTCCTGGCATTCCGGCGCGGGAGCGTAGGACAGGGTGTCGTTATTGCGCTGCACGGCGAGCGATTGCAACTCGGCGCCGTCGGCTTGGACGTTCACGGTTACAAAGGTCTTGCAGCCGTCTATCGAAGCGATTTTCCAGGGTGCCGATACTTTGGGACCCCAGTCGTCTAGAAAGCGATGATAGTCGTAGTTCGGGCAGGGGTGGCCGGCGGTGCAGCCCCAATCCCGATACGCCGCCTGATAATCATGTGAGTTCAACTGCGCCAGAAAATGCTTCACCTTTTGCTTTTCGGGATAGTTGTGGAAGATGAAGTACGCCGCAATCGCCACGATGAAGACGGCGACACACGCGATCACGATCCATTTGATTACGCGGCCCCGGCGCTCCTCTTCGGCTCCATAATCCTGCAGGAAAGTGCCCATGAAACCCGTTACTTCGGCGGATAGGCTTTGTCGTAAGCGGCGGTGGCCTCGGCAGTGATGTCCAGAGCCGGCTTGTAGTAGATGGTGTTGGTGATGTCCATGACGATATCGATGCCGCGCGCCTCAGCGATTTGCTTGACGATCGCGGTCATCTGGCGGCCGGCGCGCCCGAGAATGTCCTGGCGCTCATTGTTCACGTCGTCCTGCAAATCCTGGCCGAGGCGCTGGAGCTGTTTCTGTTTTAGCGTGAAGTCGGAGCGGAGCTGCGCCTCGCGATCGGGCGGCAGATTGGGCGTGTTCAACTGCTGCTGTTCGGCCTGCAGCTCAGTTTGAAGGCTTTGAATCGCTTGTGTGCGTGGTCTATATTTTGCTTCGAGTGTGGCTTGCGCCTTCTTGATTTCCAGCGTATCGGCAACCGCTTTTTGAGCGTTGATGATGGCGACTTTGGCCGGCGGCAGCGCTTGCGCGATCGCAGAAGAAACGGGAAACGCTGCGACAGCGGCCACCAGCAGAAAACTCCGGATATTCGAAAACATTTTATAACAGGCTAACATGCACGCGCGCAGCGACCCTCACTGTGCGATGCGGCCCTGTCGATCGATTTCGAGAATCTGATCGCGCCAATGAACTCTTCTGCCGCTATAGGAGGCGAGCCAAATGGCAAACGAGTACAGATCCCAAAGCGGGGCGAGCCAGCAGAAGGCGGCAGCGAAGGCGCTGCGCAGCACGAGACCGGCGGTGAGCGCGGCCGCGGCAATGCGTATGGCAGAGAGAATCACGGCGAGAGGCCACAATCCGCACAAAAGCGCAATCGCGGCCCACAGGCCTGCATGGGTAATCGGCAGGCCGGCATAACCGCCGCCCTTCGATACGCGAATGGTTCTGGCCCAGCGGAGCTGGTGACGCCAAACGCCGGTCCAAGTGGCATCGCCGAGCGTGGTCTCGACCGTATAGCTCGAAAGCAGCGCGCGTTTTCCGAGCGCGGCGATTCCTTTGGCGAGCTGATAATCGTCGGCGATGTAACCGGCAATGGCGCCGAAACCGCCGGCGCGCTCCAGATCAGCCGCTCGGAAAGCGAGCGTGGACCCGAGGCCGAATTCGCGCACCCCGAGCAGTTGCGCCACCAGCGTGCTGGGAATGAATCCGGCTGCGATGCCGAGCGCCTCCCAACCAGCCGATATATTGTGCGGCTTCGCGCGATAAGGACAGGTGACGACTCCGATGGAGGAATCGGCAAGAGGCGCGACGACTCGCGATAGATATTCCGGACCTACCTTGATGTCGCTGTCATTGACCACCCAAACCGGATAGCGGGCGTGACGCGCGAGTTCCATAAGAACACCCACTTTGCCGTTCGGCGCAGCATCGCCTCCGATGATGAGCTGCACGGGAGCGCTGGGAAACGCAATCTGCAGACGGCGAACTTGCTCGGCCGCCGGATCGTTTCGGTCCCGTGCGCCGAACAGGATTTCGAAAGTGGGATAACGCTGCTCGATTTGCGACAGGAACGCCTGGTAGGTGTTTGGATCGGTCCCGCGAAGAGGCTTTAAAACGGAAACGGGAGGCGCGAAGGAGCCGGTTTCAAGATCGCGCTTTCGAAAGTGTAGGACAGCGGCGAGGATGGCGAGAAATTGATAGAGCGCCGCCGGAAGGAAGAAATACCAATGGCGCACAACCGGCTAACGGGCTAACAAAAATACGCCGCCCAGCACCAGCAGAGCGCCGGCTGCGCGCCGCTTGCCCACCCTCTCATTGAGCACGAATTTGGCGAGCGCGGTTTCGAGAACAAAGGTTGCGGCGGAGGCAGGCACAGCGAAGCTCAACGGAGCGGTTTGCAGCAGCGCCATGAAGGCGAAGAACGAGACCGCCATGCAGACGATGGAGAGGAACAGAAAACGGCGGCTGACGATCATGCGCAGCAAGCGTCCCAGACCGCGCGCGTTGACGCGCTGCTCGCCGCTGCGCTTCATCTCGTAGCTTTGCAGGATGTCGCTCAAAACCGTAGCGGCCACGATGATCGACAGCAGCAGCCACTTCATTGGGCGGCCCCGCACGGCAGAGCTTCAGGCCGGGAATGGGTGCGATGTTCAGTCGTTCCCACCAGGCAAGTGCCGGCAACGATCAGCAGCGTTCCCATCCAGTGAGCGGCGGTAACCGTTTCTTTGAGAAAAATTTTGCCGAACGCCACCGTCAAGATGTAGCCGACGCCGGTAAGCGGCATCACGAAGGTCAGATCAGCCCAGCTCAGAACGGCCATTCGCGTGAGAAGCCAGAGGATGAGCAGCACGGTCCCGAGCGCGACGAAGGGATTGAGCATGGCGCGAATATAGCCGAGAGGATCGATCGACATGCTCTCAGGAACGTGCAGCATGCCCCAGGCAAGCGCGAGATTGCCGAATGCGTTCAGGAGAACAATGGCCGCCACGAAGGCGAAAATTTTCAGCCTGAGCGTCGCCAGCTTAGTCTCCGGCACTCAAAACCGCGGCCCGGTCTTTGTCGCGCTTCTCGTCTTTGATGAAACGCTTCCGCTTGGAACGGAGCGAGAGATATTCGCGAGCTTCTTTGTAGAGGCGCTTGCGCTCGGAGTTGTCGAACATAGCTTTGCCGATGAGACGCAGGGCGACCTTGGGCCGGAAATAGAACTCGCTGTAAAAGCGCTCGACCCATTCAACCAGCTCGCCGCGATCCAGGCCGGGGTATTCGTAATTGGGAAGCTGGTGGCCGGCGTCGTCGCACATTTTCTCGTCGATTGTGATGAGGCCGTTCTTCTTCACGTGATCGTAGAACTCGGTGCCGGGAAATGGATGGCCGAGCGAAACCTGAATGGTCGCGACGTTCAACTCTTTGGCGAAATCGATGCTCTTGCGGATGGTGTCGCGGGTTTCGCCAGGCAGCCCGACGATGAAATCGCCGTGAACGGTGATGCCGAGTTTCTTGCAATTGGCGGTGAAGCGGCGCGCCATGTCGATAGTGGCGCCCTTCTTGATGTTCTTCAGAATTTGCTGATCGCCGGATTCATAGCCCACGATGAGCAGCCGGCAGCCTGCCTCCTTCATGGCCTTGAGGGTGTCGTAATCGGTGGTAACGCGGGAAGTGCAGCTCCAGGTGAACTTCAGCGTTTTTAACTTGGCGCAGAGATCGATGGTGCGCGCTTTCTGATAATTGAAAGTATCGTCGTCGAAGAAGATTTCCTTCATCCCCGGAAAATTCTCCAGAGCCCAGCGGCATTCCTTCATCACGTCGTCGGAGGAGCGCAAGCGCCAGCGATGGCCGGAATGCGTTTGCGGCCACAGGCAGAAGGTGCATTGAGCCGGACAGCCGCGCGTCGTGTAGAACGAGATGTACGGATTTAGCAGAAACGGGACATTGTAGCGGCGGAAATCCAGATCGCGCTTGTAAACCTTGGTGACCCAGGGCAGTGCGTCCAGGTCTTCGATCACGCCGCTTTCGGGATTGTGCTGGAAGCCGCCGTTTTTCCGAAACACGACGCCGGGAATCTCCTCGAGCGGCTTGCCCATGGCGAAATCGCGAATCTGATAATCGAACTCGCGCTTGACGACGAAATCAATGGCTTTGGAGGCGCGCAGGCTTTCCTCGGGGCGGATAGTCACGTGCGGTCCAACGAACGCCACTTTGAGCTTGGGATTGAGATCGCGCATCATTTCGGCGATCTTGACGTCGACGTGGAATCCGGGCGTGGAGGTGAAGAGCACCAGCAGCTCGAAGTCGGACGCCATGGCAACCGTCTGGTCGATGCTGATCTTGTGAGGCGGCGCATCGACAATCTTGCTGTCGGGGATCATGCCGGCGGGATAGCACAGCCATACCGGATACCAGTAGGACTCGATCTCCCGCGCGGCCGGCCAGCGGGACCCCGCTCCACCGTCAAATCCTTCAAAAGAAGGAGGATTTAAAAAAAGAGTTCTCATGGATACCTGAGCGTTAACCTTTAGGTTACTTGGTTTAGGGTGCCAGACTCAACCTTATAGCAACATACTAGTGGGCCTGTCGCGGAGAGAAGCATTGATTTATTTCGCGAGTAAATTAGGATTGGGCGGCACGAGCGGCTCCGGATTCCCCTCGGCCTCGGCAGTATTGCTGCTTTGCGAGAAATTGGAATAGTTGATGCTGATCTCCACTTTCCCGATAAACCGGACGTCAATGGTGCTGGTCATGTAGAGTGGAACGGCCGCGCCATTCTTGATGTCGAAGAAGCGCAGGAATTCTACTTTCTTAAAGAAAATACTCGGGTTCTTAACGAACCTGCCCTTTTCAAAAACAGGCTGATCAGTTCTTGTGTCCAGCCACATCTCGCCTTTGAACAAGCCCACTTTCTTCTTGCGGGGTGAAAGCTGGAACACGTAAACTTCCTGCCCGTGCTCGTCCTTATTCCCTTTGTATTTGAATTTGTAATTGACTGGCGTAATTGCGAGGCTCTGGTCGCCCTGCCCCTGTTGCTCGGCCTGAAGGTAACGTGCAATCACTTGATTTTTAACAGTGTTGCTGCCTTGGAAGCCCAGCACGTGGTACGTAACCTGGCCTACCTTGGAGATTTTTCGCAGGGCGCGCAACCTGCCATGTTCTTTCAGTTTTGGGACCTCGGCGCTAATATCCACTTCCATGGAAGCGCCCCGCAAAGTGTCTTCGTGGGTTTGAGTGGCCTGCAGATATTTATCAATAATACCGGCGGGAGGGTTGCCGGCCTGAGCCACGAGATCGTCATCCGAATCCGCGCCTGCAAAACCCGAAAACGGCAGCAGAAGAAGAACTGCCACCGCAGCCACGATCTTGTATTTGCAAGCAGCTTTTCGCATGCCGTCCGCGCCTCCGCGGCGACAGGTCGCGAGCCCGGGACCGATGAGCCAGTTTAGCAGATCAGTCACAGCTAACCATCTCCTCCCACGCATCTGCCCCTTAGATGAAGATGTAGGGGAATACTATGCAGCATTGGCGCTAAAAAGAAATACGGCGCCCGGGGTCTGTTTAGTTCCCTATCGAGCAGTGCGGGCATCCAGCAGAGCGAAATTGCAACCCAATGGCCAGAGCGCCCGCCTGGCACGTGAGTAAGATGGAGACGGCGATTTCGGACTCATAATGCGCCGCGATTATCACAACTGGTACAGCCAACGGCTCGGACGGAAAATGGAGCTGCTCGCCTACGGCCATGCAGGTATGCCGGTACTGGTTTTCCCCACCTCTCACGGCAGGTTTTACGAGTATGAGAATTCGGGCATGATCCACGCCGTCTCGCAGAAGATCGACTCGGGAGCGCTGCAGGTGTTTTGCGTCGATAGCGTGAATTCCGAAAGTTGGTACAACCGCGGCATTCACCCGCATGACCGGGTGATGCGCCACATTGCGTATGAGAGCTACATTCTTTACGAAGTCGTGCCGTTAATGAAAGGCGTGAACGGAGCCGGGCAGATTTGCACAACCGGCTGCAGCCTGGGCGCGTATCACGCTTTAAATTTTGCGCTGAAACATCCGGATGTGACGTCCACCTGCGTTTCGATGAGCGGCGCTTTCGACATGCGATCCTTCATGGACGGCTATTACGACAACGATTTTTATTTCAACAATCCAGTCGATTACGTTCCGAACATGACCGACTCGTGGTTCCTGGAGCACTATCAAAAGATGCGGCTGGTGCTGGCCGTCGGAGACCACGATATCTGCCTGGGTGAAAACTTTCGAATGGCGCAAATTCTGGGCGCGAAAGGAATTCCGCACTGGCTGGACGTGTGGACGGGCGGCGAACGCCACGACTGGCCCTTGTGGCAGCGCATGGCTGTAAAATTCTTCTGAACCCACATGGAAACAGAACCGCGACCGTGAGGGAGCGGACTGCGTTTAGGATTGGGAGGCAAGATGCCGAAAATCGGAATTATCTACGGGATGGAGAACACGTTTCCTTCCGCGCTGGTAGAGCGCATCAACAGCAAGAACGTTCCGGGCGTGACGGCGGAACACATCAAGATCGGCGGCGTCAAAATGGCCGAGCCGAGCGGCTACCGCGTGATTATCGACCGCATTTCCCACGACATCGAGTTTTATCGCGCCTATCTGAAGAACGCCGTGCTGACCGGGACTATCGTGATTAACAACCCGTTCTGGTGGAGCGCGGACGACAAATTCTTCAATTACGCGCTGGCGAGCAAGCTGGGAGTAGCGGTGCCGAACACCGTGGTGCTGCCCCATAAGATGCATCCGCCCGGAACCAGCGTGCAATCGATGAGGAATCTCGCGTTTCCGCTGAACTGGGACGAGATTTTCGAATATGTCGGCTTCCCGGCCTTTCTGAAGCCATTCAGCGGAGGCGGTTGGAAGAACGTATACAAAGTGAATTCGCGCGAAGAATTCTACACCGCCTATGACCAGACCGGCTCCATGTGCATGACGCTGCAATCGGCTGTGGAATTCGACGAATATTTCCGGTGCTACGTGGTCGGGCAGGAAAAAGTGCAAGTGATGAAGTACGATCCAAAGCAGCCGCACCACCTGCGCTATTTGAAAGACAGCAGGGCAAGTTCGCCGGAACTCTATGAGCGTGTCTGCCGGGATGCGCTGACGCTGTGCCGGGCATTGGGATACGACTTCAACACGGTTGAGTTTGCGGTCGAGAACGACATTCCGTATGCGATCGACTTTCTGAATCCTGCTCCCGACGCGGACGTTCATTCGGTGGGTCAGGCGAATTTCGAATGGGTCGTGGAAAATATGGCGCAGCTTGCGATTGAGAAAGCCTTAAGCGCGGAGCAGCCGCAAACGCAGTACCACTGGGGACACTTTCTGAACGGCGGGCCGGCCAAAGCGACAACCGCGTCAAAATAGAGGAGACGTGAAGCCCAGCCTGACGATCGGTATCGAAGAAGAGTACCAGACCATAGATCCGGAGAGCCGCGATCTGCGCTCGCACATCGATACCGAAATCATTTCAAAGGGAAAGATCCTGCTGAAAGAAGCGGTCAAGGCGGAGATGCATCAATCGGTCGTCGAGGTGGGCACCGGGATCTGCAAACACATCAAAGATGCGAGCGTCGAGCTAAAGGCGCTGCGCGTGCAGATTATCAATTTGGCGAAGCAGAACGGGCTCGATCTGGCGGCGGCGGGGACGCATCCGTTCGCCGACTGGCGCAAACAGGCGATCTACCCCGACGAGCGCTATCACACGATTGTGGAAGATTTGAAAATGGTGGCGCGCGCGAACCTGATCTTCGGTTTGCACGTGCACATCGGAGTGGAAGACCGCGAGACCGCCATTCAATTGATGAACGCGGCGCGCTATTTTCTCCCGCACATTCTGGCGTTATCGACCAACTCGCCGTTCTGGCTGGGCATGGACACCGGGCTGAAATCGTACCGCTGCAAAGTGTTCGACAAGTTTCCGCGCACCAACATCCCGGATTATTTCCCGAGCTGGGGCGAGTATCAGCGCTTTGTCGACTTGCTGGTGAAGACCAATTCCATCGACAACGCCAAAAAGATCTGGTGGGACATTCGGCCGCATCCAAACTTTCCGACGCTCGAATTCCGCATTTGCGATGTGCCTATGCGAGCCGACGAAACTATAGCAATCACCGCTTTGATTCAGGCGACCATTGCAAAGCTGTACAAGCTATATGAGGCGAATCAGGGATTCCGCCTGTACCGCCGGGCGCTGATCATGGAAAACAAATGGCGGGCCCTGCGCTATGGGCTGGATGGAAAGATGATCGATTTCGGAAAACAGACGGAAGTGCCGGCCCGCGACCTTATTTATGAGTATTTGAAATTCGTGGACGATGTGGTCGATGAATTGGGCTCCCGGGAAGAGATCGATACCATTCACGACATCCTGGAGCGGGGGACGGGCGCGGACCGCCAGTTGCAGATTTATCGCGAAACAGGAGATTTTACGAAAGTGGTGGATTACATCGTCAGCGAGACGCGCGCCGGGCTTTCCCACGAGCAGGTAGGAGCGGGCGCCGCGTGACGGATTTAATAAAACATGTCCCGTACGATCCGGAACTGAAACCGGGCGCGCACAACGCCGTGTTTGTGTGCCTGCAAGTGCAGCCCTCGGAAAAGGTGACGTTTATCACCGATCGCGCCTGCCAGGAGATCGCCGCCAGCCTGATTGCAGAGCTGGAGGAGTGTGGCTGCACCTACAACACGTTTGTGCTGGAGGAACTTGCCCCGCGGCCGCTGGAGAATATGCCGCAAGTCATATTGGACGATTTGGAATCGAGCCAGGTGAGCATTTTCGCGGTTCATGCCCAAGCCAACGAGCTGAAGACGCGGATGCAGATGTGCGATGTCGTAAACCGCAAAAAACTGCGGCACGCGCACATGGTGAATATCGAAAAGAAAATCATGCTGGCGGGCATGCGTGCGGATTTCACGAAAGTAGACGAGCTGACGCTGCGAGTGATGAATATCGTCAACAAAGCGCACTCCATCCGGGCGGTCACGGCGGCAGGAACCGACGTGCGCGCAGAATTGACGCCGGAATACAAATGGATTAAAACCAGCGGCATCATCAGTAGCGAAAAATGGGGAAACTTGCCCGGCGGAGAGACTTTCACCGCTCCGCTCGAAGTAAACGGCACGTTCGTGGTGGACGGCGTGGTCGGCGATTATCTGTGCGCAAAATTCGGCGACTTGAAAGCTACACCGCTGACCCTGACCGTAGAGCGCAACCGGCTGACCAGCGCGCGCTCGCCCAATAAGCAGCTCGAGCGGGAGTTCTGGGAATATACGCATCGCGACGCCAATAGCGATCGCGTAGGCGAGTTTGCCATCGGAACCAATCTGGCGGTGCATGAGGTGGTGGGGAATATTCTGCAGGACGAAAAAATTCCAGGCGTGCATATGGCCTTCGGAGATCCCTACGGCGCGCACACCGGAGCGCAATGGAGCTCGACGACTCACATTGACGTGGTCGGGCGCAAATTCGACATCTGGGCCGACGATCGCCAGATCATGAGCGCCGGGCGATTTCTGGTGTAAAAGCTTGTCTGCGCCCGGACTTGGACATACTCGGACTTTGCGATACATCGAAATCTATCGGCCTATGGCGCCTGGAGTTCGGACATTTTTCTGGAGGCGAGAGATGTCGAAACTGAGCCGGAAGCGTAAGCGACCTAATTCGGATCCCGCAGCGTGATACCCGAATTCCGCAAACGCTTCAACCAACACTGGACGCCCGAACTTTACACAGAGTTCCTGCGGCGCATTGACACCGCGGCCGGGGTTCACGTCGAATTTCGCTGCAGCGAGACACCCGTTTTTGTCCCTAAACCGCTGCTCGAAAAAATGGTGTGGTATGGCCAAGAACTGTACGGCCAGCTCGCTTCGAACCCTGAGTACGGCCGTGCTTCGCCGCCGCCATTCCTCCGCAATTTCGCGTGCCGAATGAAACGGAGCATCCGCTGTTTGTGCAGGCCGATTTTGGGCTGGTTCGCGGGCCGGATGGCGAACTCGAACCGAAGCTGGTGGAGATTCAGGGATTCCCTTCCATCTATGGATTTCAGGCGCTGCTCGCGGAAGAATACGCGCGCGTTTACCGGCTGCGGGAAACAGTGGATCCAAACCTGACGCCGTTCCTCGGTGGACTGGATAGAAACGGCTATCGCGATCTGCTCGCGCGCGCCATTTTGAACGGCCATGCACCGGAAGAGGTGGTGCTCCTTGAGATTCAGCCTTACGAACAAAAAACGCTTCCCGATTTTCTGGTCACGCGCGACATGCTCGGCATCAAAATCGTCTGCCTTACGGAAGTGCGAAAGCAAGGGCGCAAGCTGATTGTGGATGGCGTTCCGGTGAAGCGCATCTATAATCGCGTGATTGTCGATGAGCTGGTGCGAAAAAATATTCGAAGCAATTTCGAATGGACCGGCGACCTCGATGTCGAGTGGGCGGGACATCCGAATTGGTTTTTCCGCCTCAGCAAATTTTCGCTGCCATGGTTTCGGCATGTGAGCGTGCCTGAAACGCATTTTCTAAGCGACATCGACCGGCTACCAGAGGACTTGCAGAATTATGTTTTGAAGCCGCTGTATTCCTTTGCCGGATTGGGCGTCAAAATTGGGCCGGCGAAAGCGGAGATCGATGCGATCCCGCAAGGTGAGCGGCAGAATTTCATTTTGCAGCGCAAAGTGGATTTTGTCGCGACCATCGATACTCCGGCTGGAATGACTAAGGCGGAAATTCGGATCATGTATGTATGGGACGGCGGCGGATTGAAGCCCGGATTGAGGCCTATGACCACCGTGATCCGGACAGGGCGCGGCAAAATGATGGGCGTAGATTTCAATAAGAATCTGGAATGGGTGGGCGCATCGGCGGGATTTTACCCAACGGCGGGAGGAAGATAGCGGCATGGCGGATCGAAGGGCGGGGAAACCGGCGGAAGCATCCGATCTGGTCAATGTTCCACGGCTGATCACGAACTACTACGCGCTGAAACCGGATGCGGCGAAATCCGCACAGCGGGTGGCGTTTGGAACATCGGGACATCGCGGCTCCTCATTAAACGCCGCATTCAATGAGGATCACATTCTTGCCATCACGCAAGCGATTTGCCGCTACCGCGCGCAGCAAGGCACCAGCGGACCGCTGTTTCTCGGCATGGATACGCACGCGCTTTCCGAACCGGCGCTGGTAAGCGCGCTCGAAGTTCTGGCGGCGAACAAAGTGGACGTGATGATCGACCAGGATGGTGGCTACACGCCCACGCCATCGCTGTCGCACGCCATTCTTACTTACAATCGCGGCCGCACAGACGGATTAGCGGATGGCATTGTGATCACGCCGTCGCACAATCCGCCCGAGGATGGGGGCTTCAAGTACAACCCGCCGTCCGGCGGGCCCGCGGACACCAGCGCGACCAAATGGATCGAAAATCACGCCAACGATCTGCTGGCTGCGGGATTGAATCAAGTCGCGCGCGTGCCGTATGAGAAAGCGCTGCACGCCGATACCACTCATCGCTACGATTACGTTTCGAACTATGTGAACGACCTCGGATCGGTGATCGATTTCGAGCCGATCGCGGCGTCAAAATTGAATTTGGGCGTCGATCCGTTGGGGGGCGCGGGTGTTGCCTATTGGCCGCGCATCGCGGAACGCTATCGCCTGAAACTGCAGGTCGTGAACACGGCCGTCGATCCAACCTTCCGCTTCATGACGCTCGATTGGGATGGCAAGATTCGCATGGATTGCTCTTCCCCCTACGCGATGGCGAGCCTGATCGCGATGCTGATCGATAAGAGAGATCGCTTCGACGTGGCCTTCGCCTGCGATACGGATCACGACCGGCACGGCGTGGTGACGCCGCGCGCGGGGCTTTTGAATCCGAATCACTATCTCGCGGTGGCCATCGATTATCTGTTCCGCAACCGGCCGCAATGGAAGCGCGATGCGGCGGTGGGCAAGACGCTGGTCAGCAGCAGCATCATCGACCGGGTTGCGGCGGATCTGGGCCGGCGGCTGGTAGAGGTGCCCGTTGGATTCAAGTGGTTCGTGGATGGCTTGCTCAATGGCTCGCTCGGTTTTGGCGGGGAAGAAAGCGCGGGCGCGTCTTTTTTGCGAAGAGATGGCGGTCCGTGGAGCACGGATAAAGACGGCTTGATCCTGGGGCTGCTTTCCGCCGAGATTACCGCCAGAACCGGAAAAGATCCCGGCGAACGATACCGCGAGCTGACGCAAAAATTCGGTGCGCCGGTCTACGAGCGCATCGACGCGCCAGCCTCGCCGGAAGAAAAGGCGATTCTGGCAAAACTCTCGCCGGACCAGGTGAAAGCAAAGGAACTCGCCGGCGAGCGGATTGAGGCGATGCTGACGACCGCCCCCGGCAATGGCGCGGCGATTGGCGGATTGAAAGTCGCGACCAAAAACGGCTGGTTCGCGGCGCGGCCCTCGGGAACCGAAAACGTTTATAAGATTTACGCCGAGAGCTTTGTGAACAAAGACCATTTGCGGCGCATTCAGGAAGAAGCGCGGGAGCTAATCTCCAAAACGTTCCAGGCCGCCGCGGCAGGGAGCGGACGATGAAGAACGGCCGTCTAACCCGGCGAACAATGCTCGGTCTGATGGGAGCGCCTGTTATCGGCGCGTGGGCGCAGGGCGTTTCCACGCGCGCAGTGAAGCCGCAGCCCCGCGGAAAATTTTCGGGGCTGCCGTTTCACGCTTGTTTCACCGATGTCGCGGCGCAGGCGGGTTTGACCGCGCCGCTGATTTACGGGCCGGCCGGTCACAAGACCTATATCCTCGAAACCGTCGGCTGCGGCTGCGCATTTCTCGACTTTGATAACGACGGCTGGCTCGACATTTTTCTGCTTTGCGGCACCAGGCTGCAGGACGCGCCGCAGGACGCCACCAACCGGCTGTATCGCAACAATCGCGACGGAACGTTTACCGACGTCACCGAAAAAGCCGGATTGCGGCGCACCGGCTGGGCCTCGGCAGTAACGGTCGCCGACTACGATAATGATGGCTTCGACGACCTGTTTGTCACCTACTACGGCCAGAACGTTTTGTATCACAACAATGGGGATGGGACCTTCAGTGACGTCACGGAAAAAGCCGGGCTGTTGCACGCGGGCACGCGCTGGGGATCGGGCTGCACGTTTGTCGATTACGACCGGGACGGCCACCTGGACCTGTTCGTCGCCGATTACCTGCAGTTCGATATCAACAAAGTGCCGAAGCCCGGCGAAAGCGGCTTCTGCAACTGGAAAGGCATCCCGGTCAACTGCGGTCCGCGCGGTTTGCCTCCGGGCGGGGTTTGGCTGTACCACAACAATGGCGATGGAACGTTCGTGGATGTAAGCGACAAATCGGGCGTGTCGAAGGCGAAGGGTAGCTATTGCATGACCAGCGTGGCGGCCGATTTCGACAACGATGGCTGGACCGATATTTACGTCGCGTGCGATTCGACGCCCAGTTTTCTGTTCAAGAACAACCACGACGGGACGTTCACCGAAGTGGGGCTCGAAAGCGGCGTGGCGCTGAATGAGGACGGGATGGAACAGGCCGGCATGGGCTTGGGGATCGGCGATTACAATCTCGACGGCTATCTCGATATCCTCAAAACGCATTTTGCCGATGACACCGCGATTCTGTATCGGAACGACGGCAAAGGGCAATTTCGAAGATGTCACGAATGCCGCCGGCCTCGGCGTAGAGACGCGCTTTATAAGCTGGGGCGCGGGATGTTCGATCCCGATAATGACGGCTATCCCGACCTGTTCTGGGTCACAGGCAGCGTTTACCCGGAGATTGAAAAAGCTCTGCCGGATTATCCGTTCAAGAGCCCGCGTATTCTTTTCCGCAATTTGAAAAACGGCCGGTTCGAGGAGTTACTCGATCAAGCCGGTCCAGGTGTTGCCGCCCAGCACGCCAGCCGCGGTTGTGCTTTCGGAGATTTCGATAACGATGGCGACCTGGACATCCTTATCATGAACCTCAACGAGCCGCCTTCGCTGCTGCGCAACGATGTCAGCGGGAATAACCACTGGATCAAAGTGAAGCTGATCGGGACGAAATCGAATCGCAGCGCGATTGGCGCGGTAGTGACCGTGCATTATGGCGGCAAAATGCAGGCGCAAGCGGTGCTCAGCCAGGCAAGTTTTTATTCCGCGAACGATAAGCGGCTTCATTTCGGGCTGGGACCGATAGAAAAAGTTGACATAAGCATCCGCTGGCCGAACGGGGAGATGGAGCGGATTGCAAACGTGGCGGCGGATCGGCTGGTGACCATCCGCGAAGGCACGGGAATCGTTAAAACCGAAAATTTCTCCGTCCGCTCACTTCCACGGGCTGCTAAATCCTGAAAACCCTGATTCTGAGCCGGAGCGTAAGCGACCAAGTCCGGCGCGATGACCCCGGCATCCGTCCAAACTTGCCATTAACTTCCCTTTGCTTGTGTTTCTCTGCTTTTGCTTGTCTTGCAAGCGCATTTATCTCTTGCGTCTCAGTAATTGTGAGTTACTATCCCCTCAGCAGGGTCGTGCCGCGGTATCTGTTTAGGCCGTGGCGCATTTGTTTATAGAGGGGGTTGGCCATGAAAAAGGCGTTTTATGCAGTACTTTTGTTTGCTTTGCTGATGGGCGGATCGCTTGCGCTTGCGCAAGAGATCTACGGCACTCTATCCGGCACAGTGACCGACTCGACGGGCGCGGTAGTTTCCGGCGCTAGCGTCACGGTTCACAATAACGAGACCAATACCGATTTCCGAACCGTCACCACCGACGGCAGCGGTAATTACTCAGTCACCAACCTCCCGGCTGGAAACTATACAGTCAGCGTCAAAAACCCCGGATTCCGCGTGTATTCGGCGGGTAACGTGGTGGTCCACATCGCCGAGAAGCGGACGCTCGACATGCAGTTGCAGCCCGGCCAAGTGACCGAGACCGTAAACGTGACGGAGTCAACGGTGCCGGTGCAAACCTCCAGCGCGGCGCAGATGGGTACCATTACGGGAACGCAAGTTCGCGAACTCGAGCTGAACAACCGCAACTTTGAACAGCTTGTAACGCTGCAGCCGGGAGTGACGAGTCAATTACCCGATGTGGTCGGTTTCGGGCTGAATAACACGACGGCGATTTCCGTGAACGGCGCTCGCACGGGTGCGAACAATTGGACGGTGGATGGAGCCGATATCAACGACAGCGGATCGAATCTGACCCTCCTGAATGTACCCAGCATCGATGCGATCCAGGAGTTCACCTTGGGCCGAAGCAACTACGACGCGCAGTACGGCCGCAGCGGCGGCGGACAGATTCTGGTTGGAACAAAATCCGGAACCAGCCAGTTCCACGGCGATGCCTACGAATTCGTTCGAAATGACATTCTCAATGCAAATTCGTTCTTCAGCAACCTGGTAGGCGCGAAGAAGCCGCCGCTGCGCTACAACAACTATGGATTCACCATCGGCGGTCCGCTATTTGTTCCGAAGCTTTACAAGAAGAGCGAATCGAAGACTTTCTTTTTCTGGTCGGAAGAGTGGCGCAAAACAGGCAACCCGAGCACCAACACGGCGACAGTTCCAACCTCAGCTCAGTTGGCCGGCACTTTCACCGGTGTTGTGAACCCCGGGCTTGGCGCCTGCAAGTTGCGTCACGTACAACGCCGGCAAAACACTTCGCAAATTAGCCCATCGTGCTTCAGCGCTCGAGCCGTCCAGTACATCAACAACATCTATTCGAAATTTCCCGCCAACGCGGGAAATGGAACTCAGTTCATCAATAACTATGTAGCGATTCAAAACTATCGCCAGGATCTGGTTCGGCTCGATCAGAACATCACGGACAAAATTCACATTTTCGGGCGCTTCATGCAGGATGTCGTTCCCACAACTGAGCCGGGCGGACTGTTTGCCAGCAGTCCCGCTGCCTGGCGTTTTCTCCACCGCGACCAATGCTCCCGGCAAAAACGTTGTTGCGAATATGAGCTGGGCGATCTCGCCGACGGTGGTCAACGAAGCGGCGTTCAATTACTCTTGGGGCGCTATCAACAGCAATCTGACGGGCATCAACAATTCGCCGAGTTTTTATGCGGCGGTCGGCACCGGCCTCCCCTACGCAGATCCTTATGGCCGCATTCCAACGGTGAGCATTTCCGGCATAACTGGCGTTGTGGGCCCGAGCGCGCCTTATTTCGAGCGAAACATCGATAAGAACGTCTACGACAACTTCTCGAAAGTGATCGGCAATCACACGATTCGTGCTGGAATAACGGCTCAGTGGATGACGAAGACGGAAAATGGTCCTGTCGGACGCGGCGGGATTTTCTTTCACCACTCTATTTGGGAATCCGGCGTTCGCGAATTTCCTGCTGGGGAATGCTTCCTCATTTACCCAGTCGAATCCCGATACCATTCCGCATCTTAACTACGTAAACGTGGAGGGTTACGTCCAGGACGACTGGAAAGTGACGCCCCGGTTTACATTGAATCTGGGATAGCGCTACAGTTATTTCCCGCCGCCGACTGATTCGAATAACACCTTGGTGAACTTCGATCCACTGCCTTGTTCAACTCCTCGGCTGTTCCCCTTATCAATGCGAGCGGCAGTTTGTCCGGTGGAAATTTTGTTGCCGGTCAGGCGCTAACGCCGACAAATTACGTCAACGGGCTGATCTTTCCAACGGGAACCGCCTGCAGCAACGCCCAAAAGCTCGTCGCAAATGCGGCGTGCTCACCGTTCGGATCGATCGTAAATCCCACTTCGAATAACAACTTTGGGCCGCGGTTCGGATTCGCCTATGACGTTTTCGGCAACGGGAAGACTGCTGTACGTGGTGGCTACGGCGTGTACTACGACCGCACTTTGAATGGCATTTGGGAGCAGAATGCGTTCGCCGACCCGCCGCGCGTTCAGCAGGTCAACATCCCGAACACGAGTTTTGATAATCCTACAGCCGGATCGGCGACGACAAGGCTGAATCCCGTTCAATTTGACCGTGACGGGGAGGCCCGGCCTTCAAGGTTCCCTCCTATCAGGATTTCAATTTCTCAGTTGAGCAAGAAATACACCAGAACACCGTGTTTCCAGATTGCGTACGTTGGCACTTTAGGAAGGCATCTGTTGGGAGATGTCGATATTAACCAAGTACCCGTGTCTGTTCGCGAAGCGAATCCGACTACGGCGCTCAACGCGCTGCGGCCTTATCTCGGGTACGGCGCTATTACCTCACGGGACCCGGTATTCATCAGTAACTACAATTCCCTGCAGGTTTCCTTGAACCGGCGCGTGTCGCAGCGGGCTTTCGCTAGGCATCGCCTATACCTGGTCCAAGAATCTGGCAGACAATCCGATCGACCGCACTTTGGGTGTTGCGGATACCTACAACTACGGTCTGGATTACGGTCCGCCGCCCATCAACACACCGCAAGTATTCATCGCGAATTACGTCTATGACCTACCGTTCTTCAAGGACCAGAAAGGCTTCGTCGGGCACGTATTAGGCGGCTGGGAATGGTCCGGCATTACCACCCTCGAGTCAGGCCAATCGCAGACTATTAGGCAAAGCAACGATCCGTTCAATTCCTTTGACTTTAAAGACCGGAACTGCCGGGCGTGTTCCCGGGCGGTATCGGAATCGATCCCAGCACGGTACCTCCGCGAGCGGACGTAGTCCCCGGGGTGTCCGACTCAGCGGACCTGGCACCACGGCTTGAATACTTCAATACGGCGGCCTTTACGACGCTATCGGTCACTTCGGCACTGCCGGACGCGGTATCTTCCTCTCTCCTGGAATCGAGGACTGGGACATGGCAGGCATCCGGAACTTCAAATTCACCGAGCGCGTTAATCTGCAATTTCGCGGTGAGTTCTTCAACACGTTCAACCACACCAACTTCAATGGCCTGGGCGTGAACGTAAACACGCCTTCCACTTTTGGAAAGCTGACCACTGCGCACAATCCGCGTACCATTCAACTCGGCTTGAAGTTGTATTTTTAGTACTTGATCGCGAAGTATCGTTTACGGGGCACGTCGCAGATTGCGGCGTGCCTTTTCCTTTTTATTGTTCTGGCCGCCGGACAGGATTTGCGCGCTCTGCTGGCGGAAGGCTCGCAGTCCTTGCAATCGGGCGACAATGCCGCTGCGGAGCGCGCTTTCCGGCAGGCGCTCACGATGCAGCCGCATTCCATCGAGATCCTGAACGATCTGGCCATCTCGCTGGCGCGTCAGGGAAAGCAGACGGAGGCGATCGGCCTGTATGAACGGGCGCTGAAAGTCAAGCCCGGCGATCCAACTACCAGCCGCAATCTCGCCATCGCTTATTTCCGCGCTCAACAATATGCGAAAGCGTGGCCGCTACTGCGCGCGCTCAGCACCCGGACACCCGATTTTCAAACGCTCGATCTGACCGGCCTGACGTTGTTTGCGCTCGACCGTTATCGGGAATCGGCTGGCTATCTGGAACGCGCCAGCAAGCTGAATCCGTCAGATCTGGCGACGCTCGACATGCTGGGCAAAGCCTACCTGCGCACCGGGAACTACCAGGGCGCGACCGGCGTATTCGCGCGCATTATGGCGGTGAACCCAAACTCGCCCGAAGCGCACGTGATGCTGGGCATGGCTTACGACAAGCTGTCACGCGATGACGAAGCGCGAGCGGAGTACCAGGCCGCGGAGAAAACAGACGCTCGCTTTCCCGGAGTTCACTCCGGTTTGGGTCAGGTCTATTGGAAGGAAGGGAAGCTCGATCTCGCTCAGACGGAATTCCAGGCCGAGTTAAAGAATTATCCGGCAGATCCGGTTTCCAATTGTTTGCTTGGTGAAATTCTGCTGAAGCAAAACGATCCCGCCGCCGCGGTATCTCATTTTCAGGCCGCCATCGCGGCTAATCCTCGCTACAAAGAGGCGCTGTTCGGGTTGGGCAAGTGCCAGCTTGCTCTGAACCGGCCGGCTGCTGCGGCGCAGGCCCTGCGCAAAGCGATCGAGTTGGATGCCGATTATATTCAGGCGCATTATGCGCTCGGCAGCGCGCTGCGCAAGCTCGGCAAGACCGCGGAAGCGGCCCGCGAAATGAGAGCGGCTGAGCAGATCCAAGCTCGCCAACGCGCCGAGTATACGAAGAAGCTGAATTCGGGTCACGGCTGACGCAATCTTTTTTTCTACTCATCTTTTCCGACACTTACCTCGATTCTTAAACGTACATAGTACGTTTCCGCGAATTCCTGTGCTAGTTTCATAGCGCAATAGCAACCAAGGCTCGCCGAGGGCAAATCTCCTCCGGCGGGCCATTTCTATTTAAGGAGCCTCGCATGACACCTCGTTCCATTCGCCGCGCCGCCGAGCGCAAACGCATGAAGCTCGAAAGAAAAAATCAGCGTTCCCTTACTCCGGACGCCCAGCCCCAGGAAGAAGCCGCGCTGGAATTCATCAGCGAGCGCCAGCTCCTCGCCAATCGCATGAACGCCCAATTCAGTACCGGGCCTACCAGCCCCGAAGGCCGAGTCACATCTTCTCTGAACGCCGTGAAAACCGGGCTCACCGGCCGCACCGTCCTGCTTCCCTCCGACGATGCCGCCGAATACCAACGCCACATCCGCGCCATCGAAGCCGAGCTTCGGCCCATCGGCGCAATAGAACGCGAGCTGGTCCAATCCATCGCCGACACCTTCTGGCGCCTGCGCCGCATTTCAGGTCTCGAAGCTGCCATCTTCGCCCAGGGCCATGTCGAATTTGAAGGCTGCTTCGATCAGTACGATGCTTCGCTCCGCGCCGGCATGATCGAACTCCAGACCTTCACCAAATACGAAAAGCAACTCCGCAATCTGCAGCTCCAGGAAGGCCGCCTCACGCGCCGCCGCGAAAAAGAAATGGCGGAATTGCAAAAGCTCCAGCAGGCGCGCAAAACCAGGGAAGCGGAAGCGCTCGAAACCGCCGCCGAAGCCAACCAGCCATTCGTGTCGGCCGAAAATGGGTTCGAATTTTCAACTGCCCGAAATCGAACGCTATCTCGAACGCCGCTCACCCCCGTCGATAGATCCAAAGGAGACCCAATCCCAAGCCGCGTAGCCGCGATTTGCCGACGGTAGAGCTCTGCCATACCCGGTGTGGAACAATTGAAATGCGTGCGGACACTTCCCTGTGCGGTTTGCATGGCATTCACGGTTACAGCCGCCGTGTATGCGCAAAACCGCACCGTCGACTGGTCCGCAATGCAGCCATATGAAGCTCATGCCACCGCTGTCAGCGGGCAAGTGACCCGCATTCGCGATTCGGAGCCTTGGGCGGTCAGCTCGGGTGAACGCGTGCGGATCCAGCAGGTGATTACCACCGGAGCGGACGGCTACGCGCATTTCGAAGTGGCCGGGGGAAGCAGCTTCGATATCTATGGAAACTCGCGCGTGATCTTCCGGCAGAATGCCGCGCGCGCGGAAGATTTGCTGGACGTGGTGTCCGGGCGCGTGCGTATTCACCTGGCGCCCACGGCCAGTCAGTTGCAACTCCGCGTGTTTTGTCCGGTCGCAATAATCGGCACGCATCAACCGTCCACTGTCGCCGTCGCCGTGGACGAAGACGAGACCACGCGAATCGATGTGATTGAAGGGGAAGTCTCCGTACGGCATAGACTGCTGCCGCGAAATGAACCGGTAATAGTGACCGCGGTGGACGCGATATTGGTGCGCAAGGGCCAGCCGATCTCGCGCAAAGTGGAGCGCGGTTCGCTGCATCGCTATACCGTGAAGGTTCTGTCTGCGATCACGTTCGGGCATCCGGGCAGCCATCCCGCCGAACCGGTGGAGCAGAAGTTTATGGCCGAAGCGCTGTTCCCATTACAATAAAGGCGATGCTTTTTCTGGCGATTGCGCTGGCGGCATTTAGTTATGGAGCAAAGCCGGCATCCGCGGCACCACCCGCGGCGGGTTTGGAAACGCCGTGGGACGTGCGCACAATTGTCGACCACATCATGAAAGACAGCCAGCAATACCAACCGCTGCTAGCGCGGGTGAATCCGCAGCAGTGGTACGACAAAAAAGGCGCACCGAGCACGTATATCGTCCAATGGCAAACGGCGCGGCGGCAGGTGAACGACGTACTGTACACTGCCCAGCAACTATCGCAGAAGACCGAGAGCCTTCCGCTGGCCCTGGATGTTTATTTCCGCTTAGAGGCGCTGGAAGTCACCGCCCGCGCGCTGGATGAAGGAGCGGAGCGCTATGCGGACCGGGCAACGGCCGACCAGTTGAGTGCGCTCATCGCTCACAATTTCAATAACCGGGAACGGTTTCGCGATTATATCCGCGATCTGGCCGTCAGCAAGGAGCAGAACTTCAAAATTGCCGATGAAGAAGCGCAGCGCTGTCGCGGTATGATCAGCAGAGAACCGGCGGCTTCGGGAAGATCCAAGAAATAAGCACTGATGGAAGCGACCACATTCACCTGTTCGATTTGCGGCGAAGGTTCGCGCGACATCTGTGTTTTCTGCACCAAAGACGCGTGTGCGAACCATTTGTGCGCGCGCTGTCGGCGCTGCAGCGATTGCTGCGAATGTGACATCCCGCTCACCAGCCAAGAGGAGACCAGCGGGCGTCACCGGGTGATCGCCGTGCCGGTTGAAATCGACTTGGTGCCCAATGGCGTAACGGAGCTATAGCCCGCCGCGGCTTCGCTTCTTCGCCGCCTCCCGCAAAACAGATTCGCGGTCGCCGCTGATCCACGCGGTTTGAATATCCTTATCGTCTAAACCCGCAAGCCTGCCCGCCAGAATAAACCCCGGTAGAGCGTCCTGTAAGTTGTGCCAGCGCGCCATTTCAAGTACGGAGGGAAGCGCGCGCTCGCGCAGCAGGTCCAGCGTTTCCGGGTCGCGTTTATCCGTCAGGCCGACCAGCGCCTGGCTTGCGTCGCGGCGGTCCGACCAGACCACCGAATTCATCAACTCCACAAACCACGTGGGTTCAATGTGGATATTCTGCTCCGGGTGCAGCCGCGCTCCTACCGCCACGGCGTGCAAAGCCCGCAGCGCGTTTTCTCGCACGCTGTCTTGCTGATCCTGCAGCGCGTATTGCAGTGCATCCAGCATCACTTTGATGGCGCGCGGATTGCGCGGCGCATATTGCAGAACGTAAGCGGCGATGGTGCGCTGCTCGGTGTCCGCCGATTCCCGCACAACGCGATCGATGAGCGCCAGATCGCGATCGGCGAATGGAAGAAAGGATTGCTGCAACTGGCGGCACTCGGGATCGGCCATCAGCGAATAGCCGTTGGTCAAATCTTCGTCCGCGTTCTGCCCTCGAATGCTGGCCGCAACGGCGTCCAGAAATGTGTGGTAATTTCCCACCAGCTCAACCGGCAGCCCCACGTCGCCAGTGGGAGCGGCATGAAATTCAAAATGAGGGGCGTCTCGCTCCTCGATGCCGACGTAGAGAGTCATCCCTTGGCCCGAGCAGCACGCAGCCTCCACGCGCGAGGCAAGCACCCCAGGGACTTTGTCGATTCGCGCTTCTATATCCAAGCGGGAAGGCAACGGGTCGCCCTCTTTAGCGCCAACCGCGGTCCGGATTTTTTGAAGGGATACCTTGCGCACGCCATAGATCTCAATCGAGCCGACGCGCGGACTGATATCCTCAGCGCTTGCCGCAACGCAGAAGGCCGCAACGCAGAAGGCTGAGACCAGAGCACAACAATATTTCACCACTCCAGTATCGGACGCGCCGGGCGGCGCTCCCGTTTACGCCTGTTTCGCCGCGAGATCGCCGATAACCGGCAGCTTTACCATCTTGTTGGTATAGGCGCTGTACATCAGATATAGCCAGATGACAAAGAAAGCCAAGCCGATGAGCGGAGAAAGCAGGAATCCCAAGCCGTGCATCATCACGGAAATGAAACCCCAGACGATCCAGAAAACGATCCACGCGATGTTGAAGAAAATGGATTGAAACGCGTGGAAACGTATCGTCTTGTTCTGGTTATAAGGAGCGAGCACCAGGAAAAGAATCCCCGTAATGAGTCCCGCCAGGTAACAAAGCGCGCTGGCGAGATTCTGGTCCAACCCGGGCGCTTGCGCGATGGGCGGCGGAGGCACTGTGCTGTAGCTTGCTCCAGCCGCGCCCGCTCCGGCAGCGGCCGGTCCCGCCGTCGTTCCTGCAACGGATGTACCGCAATTCGGGCAGAAGGCGCCCGCTGCTTGTGCACCGCAATTCGGACAAAATGCCATAACGACCCTCCCGGCTCAATAGCCGTAATTTGTATGAGTCTAACCCATCTCGTATAAAAATGCTACAAGACTGCTGGTCTCCGCCGTAACAGGGACTTGAGTACTAGATTCGTCAGTACCATCACGAGCGCAAAGATCGGGAGCAGCAGCAAAGCGCGGCGGTAATTGTATCCGGCTGCAAGCGCGCCGATGATTTTCGAGCTCACGGCCAGGCCAATCCAGCCGCAGGTGATCGCAATGCCCAGAGCGGTGGCGGCTCCGCGCGAGAAAGTGTCCCCGACAATCGCCAGGGTAGTGGGAAAAACGGGAGCCATGCTGAGGCCGGCGCAAAACACCGCCGCCGTAATTGCGGCGCTTGAATGAAGCTGCAGCATGATATAGGTCGTGATGGCCATGCAGATGGCGGCCGCCAGCGTAACGGTCAGGGCCGAAATCTTGATCAAGATGCGCGACACCACCACCCGCCCCAGAAGGATTCCGAACGCGAATCCGTAGCTGACTACCAGGCCAGCCGATTTTTCGTCGAAGTGAGCCTGTCTGACCAGGTAGAGCTTCAGCCAGTTCCAGACGCCGACTTCACACGACACATAAAGGAACAGGAAAAACGAAAGCAGAATCAGCGCGGGCCGCCCCAGCAGAGGCGGCACTTCGTTCAGACGGAAACTGGCTTCCCCGGTGGGCGACGGCATCTTAGTCGCTATGTTGATGATGAGCGCGATCGCGGTAAGTCCCGCAATGGAATAGCAGAGCAGATCCGGTGAGACGTGTTCGCTCGCGACGAACGTTGTGACGATTCCCCCGAGTCCGAAGAAGAGGTTCAAGAAATTGAGAGCGGAACCGCGGCGTGTCGGCTCGACCGCTCCAACCAAGGCATTCGCGCCGGTTACGACAATTCCTCCGCCGACGCCGAGCACGAAATAGACGATCAACAGTCCTGCATAACCGCCGGCGTTTGGAGCGCTGGCGAGGGAAGCGACAATCAGCGCCAGCCCCGCGACGAGCGCGGATTTATTTCCTTTGATGTCGATGAACGGCCCGGCGGAAAGCGAAGCGACTACCAGGCCAAGGGCCTGCAGCGTCGCAAGAGTGCCTTCCTGGCCAGCGGTTAGCTGGTAGGTCGGTAGCAGCGCGCCGAGAATTGGCGCGATCAGTCCGTAGACAAAAATGGCCAAGACGGCCGAGAGAATGAGCACCGAAAGATCGTATCAAACAGCGACAGCCGCGATTTCGGCCGCGAGGCCCGCGGCTCGTTCGCAATCGTCGCGCGTCACGTCCACGTGCGTTACCATTCGCATCGCAGTTGCACTGATTCCGTTCGCCAAAACGCCTCGCCTTTTTAGTTCCTTGCTGAACTCGGCGGTCGATAAATGAAGACCGGAGATGTCGAAAATCAGAATGTTCGTTTGAATGCGCGGAGGCTGGATTTGAATGCCTGGTAGTTCGGCCAATTGCTGAGCGAGGTGACGCGCATTGCGATGATCTTCGCCAAGACGCGCGGGAGAATCTTCGAGCGCAATCAATCCCGCCGCGGCAAGCACGCCCGCTTGGCGCATTCCGCCGCCGAGCCGTTTCCGGTACAAGCGAGCCTGCTCCATCGCATCCTTCGTGCCAACTAGCATCGAGCCTACCGGAGCGCCGAGTCCTTTGGATAAACAGAACATCACGGTGTCTACCTCGCGCGCGATGCGCGAGACGGGCACGCCGATAGCGGCGGAGGCGTTGAAAATCCGCGCGCCGTCTATGTGAACCTTTATGCCTTTGCGATGAGCTTCCGCGCAAATCTCGTCGATGGTCTCGACCGGATACACCGTGCCGCCGTGCATATTGTGCGTATTTTCGAGCGCGATTAAAGTAGTGGGCGCGTTGTGCGAGCTCTTGGGGCGCAGGGCAGTTTCAATCTGCCGCCAACTCATGATTCCGTCGTCCGTGCGCACAGTTCGCGCCAGGCATCCGGAGAACCAGGCCATCATCGACAGCTCGAAATCGGTCAAATGCGAGCGTGCTTCCGCGATCACCTCTTCGCCGTGGTTGGTGTGCAGCTTGACCGCGATCGTGTTGCCCATCGTGCCGGTTGGCACGAACAGCCCGGCTTCCTTCCCGAGAATTTCCGCCGCGCGCTGCTCCAGCCGGTTCACGGTGGGATCTTCGCCATAGACATCGTCGCCCACTTCGGCTTTCGCCATCGCCGCCCGCATTTTCTCGCTTGGCTTGGTGACGGTGTCGCTGCGGAGATCGATAAACGCGTTATTAGACATTGATGAATTCCTGGAAGACTTCGTTCGATAAAAGAACTCCACGATCGGAAAGGCGTAAGCGCCCGCCGTCCCGCTGCAGCATGCCCGTGCGCAGATGCTTCGCGATGGGATGCTCGAATCGCGACCATTCTTCCGGCGTTGGCTCAATGCCGCGCATCAGCCGCAGACCGACGAAGAAGCGTTCTTCGGACGCATCGGTCGCGGCAATCTCGCGCGGCATGGAAGGCGCAAGATATTGTTCGAGCGTGTCCGGATTGCTCCAGCGCCGTGAGCCGTCGAACGAGTGGGCATCCAGCCCGAAACCGATATACGGTTCCAGTTGCCAATATTTGAGATTGTGCCGCGACTGCCATCCGGCCCGCGCGAAATTCGAAATCTCGTAACGTTCTATGCCGAGCGCGGCAAGCCGCCGGACGCGCCCGCTCATAAAGTTCGGCCATCAAATCGTCGTTCGGAACCTCCCGCGCGCCATAACGCCGGCCGCCCAGCAGAAGTTCCTTTCCTAAGCGGCTGTCCTCATCCACTTCGAAGATGTAAACCGAAACGTGCGGCGGCTGCAGTTCTTCAATCCATTCAAGGGACTGTTCCCAGGAGCCGGCCGTCTGTCCCGGCAATCCGGCAATCAGATCGATATTGATGTTTTCAATCCCCGCCTCGCGCAACATATTTACGTCTGAGCGCACCGTCTCCGCAGTGTGGCGGCGGCCGGTTCGGCGAAGTTCCTCCGTGACGAAAGACTGAACGCCCAGGCTGACGCGATTGATGCCGCATCGTTTCCAGGCCGCCGCATTTTCGGGGCCGACCGTTCCCGGCGCACACTCGAGCGTCACTTCCATGAGGCGTTTTTGCGGAATTGCCTTCATCAGATCGCTTAACAACTCCAGCGGCATCAGGCTGGGCGTGCCGCCGCCGAAATAAACCGTTTCGGGCGGCCAGTCCCAGGCATGCGCCCCCACCTCTTGCAGCAGAGTGCGGTGATAAGGCGCCCTTGCGTCCTGCGAAAAGACATCTGAAGCGAAGTTGCAGAAGCTGCACTTCTGGTTGCAAAACGGGTAGGAAATATAGACGCCCGGCACTGGATTACAGAGTCACTTCCTGCCCGATCTGCTGCTCGATGGAGGAACGAATAAGATCGTCCAGGGTTTGATTGGTTTCCGGGAGCACGAAGGTGTTTTTCACTGAATCCCAGTCCAATTTGAAGCTTTTCGAATGGGCCGATACCCAGATCTGGCGCACCGGCGTGTTCGGGCTTATCACGAATTTCCCCTTGGGCTCGTCGAATTCGATCGCCAGCGCGCCGGAGTTGAAATCGGGCTCGAACTCGTAGTCCTCCGATGCGGCGGACAATTTTTTGTAAAGAGATTGTAAAGCCGTATCGGCGCGCCTCTTAAATTCTTGTTCGTCCATGTCTTCTTTCTACATTCTCCCCCGGAGGGCGGGGAAGTTTTGGTAACTTTACAATGCGGGCGGTCATCTGCTAACTGCGCACCCAGCCATGGAGCCTTCGTGTATTCACCATACGCTGATCCCGGGCACGAATAAGCTCTTCCGTGATTATCTCTATCATTTCGATAGGGTACAGGATTTCTATTCCTCGCATTTTTCGGATGAAGAAGCGTTACGCGCGTCGGTAGAGCGGCTTGCGTATCCCGACTCGCGGCGCGAGCGTGTAGTCGGCGCTTTGCGCCAACAGAACGGAGACTCCCCGGCACTGGCGCAACTGGCCCAACCGGGCACGGTCGCGGTGGTGACCGGCCAGCAGGTGGGTCTGTTCTCTGGACCGGCGTACACGGTCTTTAAAGCTTTGACGGCGGTGAAACTGGCGCAGCATCTGAAGCAGCAGGGCATAGCCGCGGTTCCGATTTTTTGGCTCGCGACCGAAGATCACGACTTGGCGGAAGTGGATCACGCCTGGGTGTTCAATCCGCAGGCGAGGCCCGCCAAAGTTTCGGTCACGAATGCGGTTGCGAACGGCGGTCCGGTCGGAAATGTCGAACTGGGCGAGATCCCCATCGCGGAACTTCGGGAGGGCTTGGGCGAACTTCCGTTTCGCGATGAAGTGCTGCGGAAGATCCAGGCCGCATACCGGCCAGGGGTTACTTTCGGTGCGGCATTCCGGGCGTTCCTGCAAGATGTTTTGAAAGACTTCGGTCTTTTGTATTTGGATCCGTTGGGACCTGAAATTCGCGATACCGCCGCGGATTTCATGCGAGATGTCATCGACCAGGTGCCGGATCTCACCTCTGCTTTGCGGCGCCGCGACAAAGAACTTGTCGAAGCCGGATACCACGCGCAAGTTCTCGTGGAAGAAGATACTTCGCTCTTGTTCCTGCTGAACGAGCACAGACGAACGGCGATTCGCTGGAAAGACGGACGCTTCGCCACCAAAGAACGTTCGTATACCGCATCCGAATTGAAAGCAATCGCGGATCGAATTTCGCCGAATGCACTGCTCCGCCCGGTGATGCAGGATTACTTGCTGCCGACCGCGACCTATATTGGCGGACCCTCGGAAATAGCTTACCTGGCGCAGAGCCAGGTACTGTATGGACCGCTGCTAGGGCGGATGCCGGTGATTTTCCCTCGGAACAGCTTCACGCTTGCTGGATGCGCGCGCGACGAAACTCCTCGGCCGCTATGGCCTGCACGTTCCGGATCTGCTGGATTACCAGGAAAAAGTGAAAGGCCGGATTGCGGCGAAACTCGCGCCTCCCGGCGTGACGGAAAAATTCGCAGCCGTGCGGGCCAACACTTCCTCCGCGCTCGCGGATCTCGAGCGCGAGCTGAGGAATCTCGATCCCACGCTCGAATCGGCGGCGAAAAAGAGTGCGGCGAAGATTCTTTACCAGTTCGACAAGCTGAATCGGAAAACTGCGCGCGAAATGCTGCGGCGCGATGAGCGTGCGTCGTCCGATGCAGCGTACCTGGTGGATCTGATATACCCGCACCGGCATCTGCAGGAGAGATTCTATTCCATCGTTCCGTTCCTGGCAAAGCACGGTCTCGATTTGCCGGAAAAATTGCTGGACGAGGCGCAGCTCGCTTGCCCGGATCACATGATCCGGACGCTCTATTGAGGCCTATTTGAAGCGCTTGCGGTATTGAATATCGATACCGAATTCGCCATTATCATCGCGCAGCGCGACCAGCGAATACTGCGGGCTGAAGGCGTACTCCAGGCGGAAAATCTGCTCCGACGTTTGCGAGAGATTCGTCACATACGTCACCGTAATCTGACGCGATACATTCTGCTCCACTGTGAGACGGGCCTGCGGCGTGGTGCTGATTCCTTGCAATGCCATCGGGTCGATCCTGATATTCGTTATGCCGAACAATTTCGAAAGGCGATTCGGAGAGGAAGAAATCGCCTGCCCCAGTACCGTGCTTGCGCTGGATTGCAGCGCCGTGATGTCGTTGGTCAATTGCGCCGGCGCGGTAGTAGACCCTAATTCCGGCTTGCGCCCCACCGTGAGCAACGCAATGATGTCCCGCGGCTGGAGAGGCGGATCGGAGCGGTAATTAATGTTCAGCTTGCCGGGCGTGCCGGAGATGGTGATATCGACGCTGATGCCACGCACCACCGTCTGCAGATCCAGATTCAGCACTGGCTCGATCTTCACCGGATCGACAAACGAGACTTCGCCGCGATTGATGCTGTATTTCGCGCCGAACACACGAATATCGCCTTGGTTGGCGGAAATGTTTCCGAGCAGGATGGGGTGCGCAGGCGTGCCGCGCAGCCGCAGATCGATATCGGCCTGAAGATCGCGGCTGAGTGCCGTGTTGAACTGCAGATTGGGCGCGCTTTCCAGGTGAACATCGAACTGCATTCCAGTGAGGAAGTCCTGTTCGTTGGCGGGCGATGCGGAAGGCGCGGCAAGCGATGCCAGCAGATTGCCGACATCCGCGTTTGGATTCAATACGACGCGGGAAACCAGAGCGGTTCCCGAGAGAATACTGCTCTTGCTGGTACCGGTCAGCCCTAAATGCGAATTCGCGGTGACGCCAATGCCGCCGGCGTAGCGCACGCGCACGTTTTCCGCATCGGCTACCAGCCGGTACACTAGCGGTCCCATCCCGCCAAAACTCACAAAGCCGCTAAGCGCCAGTTTGCCGCCACCCGTTTGTGCAGTGAGTTTTTCGATAGTCGCGCGATCACCGTTGAATCGAAGTGTTCCGTTCAGGGCAGTAAGAGCGTTCGGGAGGCCTTTAAAGAAAAACGAGCCATTCTTCAACTCGACGGTCCCGCTCACCGCGGGTTCCGTCCATGCGCCGCGAACCGAAGCCGTTATCAGAGATAGACCGGAGGACTGAACGTTTGCGTCGAGTAATCCAAAGAAGCGCAGATCCATGGAGCCTGTCACTTTCAGGTTCATCGGCCGCCGCGGCATGTAAGGAAGGGAGCCCGCGAGCGTAAGGTTGGTATCCTTTCCCGCGATTTGGAAACTGCGGATATTTGCGAGCCCGTTCGTCGCTTCGAGGACGATAGGACTCGTGTTGTGAAAAATCAGATCGGCGCTGCGGTTTCCGCTGCCGGGGACGTTCGAACTAAGCTCGAATCGATCGAGCTGCACCGTGCCGCGCAGTTTTTCGGGTTCCTGAAGCGGTCCTTCGAACGAAAATCCGCCCGAAAGAAATCCTCCGATGGGCAATTGCTGGTTGTTTCGTGAGCCGTGCCCGGGCGCAGGATTGCGTTTAGCGTCGACAGTTCGATGCGGTCGAGGTGCACTTGGCCCTTCGCCGGATTTCCGGGAGCCAATTGCACTTGGGCGTCGCCTGAAACATGGCTTCCGCGAAGATCGCCCGAAAAATTCGCGCCGAGCATTTGCCCGTGCGTTGCGGCCTGGAATGTCATGCTCCCATACGGGACGTTGTCTACAGTGACTTGCCGGAAGACCGCTGTTCCATTGGCCTCCTGGGGCTGAATGAGCCCCGGAGCGATGTGCGCTGCCGCTTCCGCGTGTATGTCAAATTGCGCGTTCAATCCGGGTTCGTAGCGGCGAACGGGCCGGAGGCTCGCGATCGGGAAGGCATTGCTGTCGACCTTGATACCGGCGTCTCCCTCGCGCCAATTTCCCGGGGCATGCTTGTAAACGCCGGAAAAAGATAAGAGCGCGGGTCCCGCTCGCGCTTCGCCCCGGGTGACTCGTATCTGCTGGCCTGCGATATCCGCGGTGAATTGCACCTGGTTCAGAGTTTCCCCGTGCGCGTCGAGATTATCGATCGTAATTTGCGCTTTTCCGCGCGGATCGATGGCCGAACCGTCGAGATCGATAGAACCGGATGCAATCCCGGCCCGCACAGGGAGTTTGAATTGCGCCAGATCCGCGCCTTTGAACTGTGCCTGAAGATGTAGTGGGCTCGCCTGCCCCGCGGTCCACCGATCCAGGCCGATGCGTCCGCTGGCGCTAACGTGCAACGCCGCCCGATCGAGAGTAGCCGAAGAGAATTCGAGCTGCCCTGCGCTTACGATAATACGTGCCTGAAGCTGGTCCCACATTTCTCCTTGCTCCTGGAAGTGAATGAGCGCCACATGGCCTGTTATCTGCGGATTCTTGAGAGGTCCCAGTACCGTTCCGTCGAAATGCGCGCTTCCGTTTGCCGCCAAAACTGGTAACGGTGCATTTTGCAAAGCCGGAGCGGCGATGGATGCGATCCGCCTTACGTCGTCGAGATTTGCGCTATCGAATGCGACTTGCAGGCTGCCGCCTAAACCTCCCGCAAACGAGAGCCGGGTGGCTGGCAAATTGACGTGGGAGCTTCCAAAATCGAGCTGGCCGCCCCTGCGACGATACTTGAAATCGATATCGCCGGAGAGTGGAATACCGGAACCCTCCGGAGCGATCCGCAGCTTGCTTTCCACCACAAAATTATCAGCTCGCGGCTCCAGTGCGCATTCCAGATGGACAGCGCCGCTCGCCACGCCGGTCCAGGGCAGCGGCTTGGGGGTCAGAAACGGGGCGGCTTCGCGCACCCTGAGGCCGGATACCGTTCCATCGAAGCGAAACTCGCGGTATTGCTCGGCGACAGCCTCACCGTTTAGCCGCGCGCCCGCGGCCGACATCGAGAGCCGCTGGAATAGCGCGTCTTCGCGATTCGCAATTACGTTGGAATCGAAATTTACGTCCTTCAGCGTGTGGGAGCCGTAGCGATAAATGACATTTCGGCCGGACAGTTTACCCGAAAAGGTTACTGGCGTAGATTCGTCCGAATGCACCGTGCCGTCGAGTGCCAGTTCACCGCCGCGCAGCCCGGTAAACCCGGATATTTTGGCCACCTCTGTGGCATCGAGACGGCTCGCAATCTGCAAATCGGCGACCGGGTTCGCGAAATGCCGCAGCGTTCCACTCAGCGCCGCCGTTGAGCCGTTCGATTGAAACGTGGCGCGCTGGATACTGAGCCGATCTCGTTCGATTTGCGCGCTGGCGTCCACTTGCGCTTCGATTCGCGGCCAGCCTTCCGCATCCACTTGCAATTGCCGGCACTTTATCCGGATTCGATAGCGCGGCCCGCGTCCATCGTAAGTGAGCAGAAGCCCAACGTTGTCTCCGCGTACGTTGAGCGGTACAGCCCGAGCCTCGGTCTGGAACACGCCGTTTCGAAACTCGAAATGCTGCACTTTGAGATTCAGCAGCGCTTCGATTGTTTGGCTCGCGCTGCGACGGCCCAGCTTAGGCGAGGGAATGTTCGTGCCGCCATTGCCCGCGATCCGCAAATTAAATTGCGGCCGATCTACCACTAAGAACACGATGTCGATCTTTCGCCGGAAGAACGACACGAGCTTGAATCCGATACGAATCGAGGCGGCGCGAAAGAGCGGCTTGGCACTGATGGGTTCGCTTCCATGCACAACCACGTTCTGGAAGTCAGCGGTGAGCGAATGCCAATCGTAATGGAACGAGCCCAGCTCCACAGTCCCGCCGCTGGCCTGTTCCATTGCCGCAATCACAGTCGCTCGCACCTTGTTCTTGAACCAATTCGTCTGCAAAGTGTAAAAAGTGACTGCGAGCGTCAGCAGGATGAGTGCAATCGCGGCCGTGGCCCCAATGCCTAGAAACCGGATTTTGCGAGTCAATACTCGGTTCATTGCAGCGATTTATCCAGATAGACGATGCTGACCTGTTTGCGGCTTTCCTCGAGCCAGGTATCCAGAATCTGATCGGTGCGCGCCTCAATCAAAGCCTTGCGAATCGATTCTCTTGACGATGCGAGACTGGGCGGCGCGCCTTGAGAGTGGCTCGCTTCCCAATTTGAGGTTTCGCGTTTATATTCGCTCTCAATCTCGGCATCGGAAACTCCGGTATCCGGCCGGAATCTGAACTCGATGAATTGCAAGGTCGTGAGCTGAAGAGCAAGGTGATCTCGCAACGTGTTCTCCGGCACTTGATAGGTCTGAAGCGCGCTTTGGAATTGGGCAGCGCCGCCGAACTGCGCGACAATCTGTGTCATGTACTTGCTCACATCATCCGCCGAAGGTAACGGGTAGCGGCTTAGTTTCATTTCCCGCTCGACCAGTAACTGGGCCACCAAGCGATCCGCTGCCGCTCGCCTCGCATCTAACTCGCGCGAAATCGGCTGGTGATTCAGAAGAGCGGTCACGCGGATTTCCTCGTCTACTTGTAATTCGGTAATCACCTGATGTCCTACCGTGATTGCGATGCGATCGACAATTTCGGCGTTTAGTATTACCAGCGATAGCGCAACCAGCAATAGACGGCACATCAGAAAGCTTGACCCAGCGAAATATGAAATTGAAAGGCGTTAATCTTTTGGACGGTTGCGACCGCCGTCCCGTTAATATAATCCTGCAACGTTCCTTTTAGCCCGAAAAAGCGCGGCGCGTCCGGGCTGAACGAGAGGTCGACGCGAACCGGCCCAATGGGGGTGCGGTAACGCAATCCGAACCCGACCGATTGCACCGTATAGTTGAAATCCCGCAGATTGCTCTGCCGGAATCGCAGACTGAAATCGCTCAACGTATCGTACACGTTACCGGCATCTTCAAAGAGCACGCCGGCCAGGTTATCGCCGTATAGCGGGAATCGCATCTCCAGATTGTTTATGAAAAGCGCGTTGCCGCCGAGCGGAAAACCGGTGGCGAGGTCGCGCGGTCCTGCCTGGAAATCCGGGAAGGCGCGAATCGAAGTAGAGCCGCCCGAATAAAGGCGCTCGGCAAGCGGGATTTCGGGCCGGCCGCCGGTGCGGCTGATTACGCCGAATTGCGTGCTTCGCGCGAAGACGAAGTCGCGATGAAACGAATGATAGGTGGAATTGCGAAACAGCGCGCGCGCAAACTGAGTCTGCGATCCGAGCAGGCTGGGAGCGTAACTCAAATCGACGGTCGTATAGGTGCCCCGGTGAGCGTCAGTCGGATCGTCGCGCTTGTCTTCAATCATGGAGAATTCTCCTATGCCGGCCGTTTCCGGCTGCGAGAGAAGCGGCACCAGCAACTGATCGATCTTTAGATTGGAAATAGTGACATTACGGAACACAAATCGATACTGCAGGGTGTAGGCGCGCGATAGCCGCTGTCCTAATTGGATAGAGGCTTCGCGGCGGTGCGCGGTAAAAGTGCGGATGTCGCTGGAGTTTTCAAGCAGCGTCGCGACTGTAAGGTTCAGATTATCGTTCGAGACGAACTCGGGGATGAAATAGGTAAGAGCGCCGCGCTGCTCAATGGTCGAAACCGCTGTTTGCAGTCCCACCGTCTGCCCCAATCCAAGAAAATTGATTCGTGTGATCCCGAGCGCCAGGCGCGGAGCGAAGCCGGTGCTTCCGGCCGGATTATCCAGGCTGGTCGCGCCTCCTCCTATGCGCGCGATTTGTGCTCCCACGCCCACGTTCATGGAATAGTGGCGCGCTTCATCCAGGTCATACAGCACGGTCTTACCAATTTCCTCGCCGTCTGGATTTTGAATTGCGGTATTCACGCGCGCGAAGATTCCGAGCTCATACAATCGCCGCTGGCTGTCGGTCTCAGCGGCGAGCGAAAGCGGCTCACCTTTTTTCAGTTCGATCCGGTCGTCTACCAGGCTCGGGCGCGTAGTTTCGAGGCCGCTCACCAGCACGCTGGCCACATACTCGCGCGTTCCCCGACGCAGCACATAGCGGATATTCACCCGATTCGGCATGGCGGCGGGCGCGACGTAATAGTCGAATGTCGCATTCAGGAACCCGCGATTGTAATAGTAATCGAGAAGATTTTGACGGTCGTCGGCAACATTCACTTCGCTGTAAGGCTGGCCTTCGAGCGAAGCCAACCGAAAACGTAGCGCCGGCAAGTCCGCTTCGGGAACGCCTTCCATCGTCAATCGCGAAACAAACCACTGCGGCCCCTCCTGAATGTGAAGGAAAACGGCGAGATGATCTTTCACGCCGCGATAATCGTCTTCAATCCTGGAAGTGACCTTCACGTCCTGAAAGCCACTGGATTTGTAAAGGTTTTCAATGGACTGAATATCTTCTCTCAAATATGGCTCGCTGAAGCGGCCGTGCGGAAAGCGCGGAAATTCAGCGGGCTGCAGATACAGCAGCTCTCGAATGCTAGCGGAGGTGAAGTATCTGTTGCCGGCTGATTCCAAGATGGGCAAATTTGTGACGGCTGCCCCGAGTAACCTGATAAGTGACTATGCGCTCGTTCGCACTCTGTCCGGAACTCGCTTTGTAAGTGACTTGGGCTCCGAAATAGCCCTCCGCCACCAGATACTGCTGAATATTCCGCTCTCCTTCCAGAAGCAATTCGGCATCGAGCGAACGCTCTTGAAATACCGGTACGAGCTGTTTGAGTTCGCCCGCGTCGATCTTCGCGCCCGTAGTCCTAAGCACGATGCGAATTCCAGGCCGGATGTCGATTTCCGGTTGAACGGTGTTCGTCTCGTCGTAGTAAGCGAGCCGCGTGAGCGACACACGAGACTCCAGAAAATTGCGCTTTTCGTAATAATGCCGCACGTTCTCCAAACCCTGGCGCAGGCGCCCGGCCGTGACTTGCTGCCAACCAAGCAAACCGTACAGGCGCTTCCAATGCGTTGCGCGAATCACGCTTTGCTTCGGACGAGCGGGATTGCCGGTGACTAGCGGCTCTTCGAATCGCGCGCGCTCCCCGGTGTCCACGTCGAAAGCAAGATTCGCTTCTTCGAAGTGCGGGCGATATTCCACCTCAGTGTGTACAGCCGCGTGATAGAACCCATTCTGACGCAGGAGTGCGACCAGAGATTCCGTCGCCTGCCTTCTGTCCGCGTCCACGAACAGCGTCCCCAGCCGCAGCTTGGTTGCACTGGCAAGCTCTCCGCCGTTGGGCGGTGCTTTGACGCCGCGGATTACGACGCGGCCAACGAAATAAGCCCTCTTGGTGAGAAAGCGCAGCGCAACTCCGCCATGGTCCTCCGTCGCGTCGACTGCCAGGTCCGAAAAGCGGCCCGTCGCATAGAGATTCTGGATGGCTTGCCGCAGTTCCCGTTCGTGAAAGATCGAACCGGTTTGGAACGGAAGTTTGGACTCTAATTCGGATTTTGTTAGCGGCTGGTCCGCGGGTTCAAACCCGATCGCGGCGATGCGCTGCCCTTCGTATTGCAGCGCTTCCTGAATGAGCGGCATTTGATTCTGCGCAACTGCACCTCGCGGGCAGCAGAGTGCGAGTGCCATCAGAACGGGAATAGCCCGGAGTAATCCGGCTGTTAGCATCGAAATAGATGACGGCAGGCAGCGACGACCGGTATTCGCGCCAGATTCTGTTCCCGGGCATCGGGGAAGCGGGACAGCGGAAGATTCGGAATGCGTCGGTCTGTGTGGTCGGCTGCGGCGCACTAGGAAGCTTCCAGGCTGAGGCGCTCGCGCGCGCGGGAGCCGGATCTCTCCGCTTGATCGATCGCGATTACGTCGACTATACAAATCTGCAACGGCAATGGCTCTATGACGAAGAAGACGCGCGCAACGAATCTCCCAAAGCCATCGCAGCGGCACGACGTCTGCGCACGTTGAACGGGCAGGTGAAAGTCGAACCGCTCGTCACCGATCTGACGCCGTCTAACGCAGAAGAACTACTTGCCGGATGCGACCTCATCTTGGATGGCAGCGACAACTTCGAGACTCGCTATCTCCTCAACGATCTTAGCGTCAAGCTTTCTATTCCCTGGGTTTACGGCGCGGCCGTCGGCAGTTACGGCATTGTGATGCCGGTTGTTCCGGGGCGGGGACCCTGTTTTGCGTGTGTCTATCCGCAGCCGCCCACCGGAATCCAGCCGACTTGCGATGTGAACGGCGTGCTCTCCTCGGCGACGGCTTCGGTTGCTGCGCTACAAGTGGCGATCGCTTTGCGCTTGCTCGTGGGTTGGCCTGATTTTCGCTGCGGCATTCATACGCTGGACGTTTGGCAGGGCTGCAGCAAACAAATGGATGCGGGGGAGCCGGACGCGAATTGCAGCGTGTGCGCCGAGCGCCGGTTTTTGTATTTGGAAGGGCAGCGCCGCGTGCCTGTCAGTCTCTGCGGCCGAAATGCGGTTCAGTTGCACGAGCGTGCGCGTCCGCTGGATCTGCAGCAGCTTGCACTGCGCTTGCGGCCGCTCGGCGACGTGCGGGTAAACGAATTTGCGTTGCGCATGAGCTTGCCGAAATATCGACCTGACCTTTTTCCCCGACGGCCGCGCGATTGTCAAAGGGACAACCGATGTCGGGGTGGCGCGCAGTCTATACGCGCGGCTGATCGGCGCCTGAATCTCGTGCGACGATGAGAACAACACCGGGCGGTTAGCTCAGCCGGTTAGAGCGCGTGCCTTACAAGCACGAGGTCGCAGGTTCGATCCCTGCACCGCCCACCATCCAAGCGGCTTAGAGCCACGAATGCACACGAATAAGAAACGGCAAATCTTAGCCGTTCCGCTCTCGTATTCAATGATTTGCAGCTGTCGACTCGTCGCGTCGACTTCTTTCAATAACGCTTTTCGGAAGCGCCCATGCAAATAGCGCCGTGCCGCTGCTGGTAATCACATACTGCCGGCCATCCAATTCGTACGTGATAGGCGAGCTTTCCATGTGCCCGCCGCCGCCGGCATGCCACAAAGTTTTGCCCGTGCTGGTTTCCAGGGCGAGAACATTGCCGAGCGCGTCGCCGCTAAACGCGACCCCCGAATCTGTCGTCAGCACTCCGGCCCCGGAGCCTCTAGGCCCAAGCTCGTGACTCCAACGTATCTTTCCAGTCTGATAATCGATCGCCTCCAGGACTCCTTTTCCCCAGACGCCATAATCCGCGCCGGCCCACCCAAACGTCCCATCTTCCGGTTTCGCGAAATAAATGCCGTAGCTCGGGTGCGCATCGACAAGGAATAAGCCGGTCTTCGGATCAAAACTGGGCGAACGATAATTGGTTAGCCCTCCTTCATCCGGGGCGATCAGGCGGCCGTCGCGGGCCGGTTCCTTTTCTGGATTAGGAATCGGACTTCCTCGCTTGTCCACGCCGAGACTCCAATTCACGGGGCCGAACGGTACCGTCAACAAGCATTCGCCGGTTGTGCGGTCCAGCACGAAGAAGTAGCCGTTCCGCGAGGTCTGCATGAGCATCTTTCGCGGTTTGCCCCGAAAAATTCCATCGACCAGAACCGGGGTTTCCACCGCATCCCAATCGTGTGTGTCATGGGGCGAAGGTTGAAACGCCCAGGCAAGTTTGCCGCTATCGGGGTGAATCGCGACGATGCTGCAGGTATAAAGGTCGTCACCCGGGCGCGTCACGCCAGTTAACACGGGCGTCGGATTTCCCGTGCCCCAATACACAAGGTTAAGTTTGGGATCATAAGTTCCCGTCATCCAGGTCATCCCGCCGGAGCTGGCGTTAGGGGTTCCAAGCGGAGGCGTAGCGTCCCACTCCCATTGCGTTGCACCGGTTTCAGGGTCGATCGACCGCAAGTAGCCTCGCAGATTATCGAAATCACCCGAAACCCCGACGATGACGTGATTTCCCACGATCAGTGGCGACATGGTTGTCCAATACCCCTGCTTCGCGTCCGCAATGACGATGTTCCATCGCACCGTGCCGTCCTTCGCATTCAGACTGACGAGGTGAGCGTCAGGAGTCGTAAAGAAGAGCCAATCTTTGTACATCGAAACGCCGCGATGCCCGATATGAAAACCGTTGTTTGGCGGGTACGTATAATGCCAGATCTGATGACCCGAGCGAGCGTCGACAGCCCAGACGTTATCTGGAACGGTGAAGTACAAGACGCCGTTTACCAGCAGCGGAGACGATTTGATTGACGCGCTCTGGTCCGTTTGGAATAACCAGGCGAGTCCCAGCTCATCGACATTTCCCGGCGTGATTTGCGTGATGCTGCTGTGCCGCCGGCCGGAATAGTCGCCGTGATATCCAGGCCAACTGTCTGCCGGTGGATTTAGCAGCATGGCTGAGTCGACTCCCTGCGCGGGCAGCAGCACAGCAGAGCTGATGCAGACCAGTCCAATCATTGCGGCACAAAAAACGCGTGTAGATGTTTTCATCTGCATCTCACCGAAGAGTCTGTAAATACGCCATCAAGTTGTGCATGTCGTCGTCGGTGTATTTACTTAGCAGATCGGCATGAACTTCGGCTGGCGCCTCAATTTTGTACTTCACTTCGCCGGCAGCCCAGGAGCGATACGAGCCGGAAGCATCGCGCATAGCAACCGTAAACTCGTCCAGGTACGCCAAAGTTCCAGCTGACCGTTTTTCCGGACCGGAGAGTTACGGTTATTTTCGCGGGGCTGTCGGCCGGATACAGCATCCGCTCCAGCAGCTTTAGCGGCGGATATCTGCGAGCGACGCCGGCTAAATCACCAGTTGGCGAGTGGCACGAGGAGCAGGTTCCCGCGCCATAGAAATACGCCTTTCCTTTACCCGCGTCGCCCGTCTGCAGGTCGGAAGCGCTCACTCTTCGACGGTTACCGGATCGGGAAGCTTTATCCTTTTCGTAATGTATGAAGGCGGCCAGAGCAGCAATGTCCTGCTCGGAAATATTGAACCGGGGCATTCCCTTGTCAACCCGCCCGTTTCGAACCACCACTCCGATTTTGTCCCCACCCACGTCCTGCGCGACGAGCTGCGAACTGGTAAGGTCTGGTCCGGTTTCGCCTCCGCCTGCATCACGGCCGTGGCAAAAGGCACATTTTTGTGTAAATAAGGATTTGCCGCTCTCAACCAGAGCCTGCGAGGTAGACTGTGAAGCTGCGTTCTGGCCTTGGCCCGCAGCTGGATTCTGAGCTGCCGCGGAAGCAACATTGGCGAGCAACACGGCAGATGCGATGCTCAACCTGATGGAATCTAGACCGATAATCCTTTTTAGCAAACGAGTGCGACGGACCATCTATCGCCGGGTTTTATAGCCGTCCGTCGCCAATCGGCTGCCATCGATCAATCCGGATTGAATGCCATTCGCTGTAATCCGGTAATGCGCACGTGCATCGACTCCGGAAAACTTTATTGTCACTGCGCGCGATGCTGGAAAAGTGTCCAGATCAAACGAAATGGAATGGTTCTCGAACGTCACATGGCGGAGCGAGCAGGCGTTGAAGCCTGCGGCCTGCCGGGTACGCAGGTCGATGAATGCGTCTCCCAACTCCGGAGACATCATTTCAATCGAGGTCATGCCGCTCCCTGCGCCCCAGTGAAATCCGGTTAGTGCTCCGGGTTCATCGATGTATCCGGTGTGGGCCCAATTCTCCCATGGCGCGACTGCGAATGTGGAGCGGGCGGCGGCCACGGCGCGCTCCAGGTATTCACCGTTTCCTGTGGCCTTGTAATAATCCCACAGGAGCACAGCCGCGTAAGCTTCCCGCGCATCGCTCCATTCCGCGTCCGTGTTCTGAGTTGTAAATCCTCCAACCAGCTTTGGCGAGAAGGCGGGGTTATTCCAAACCTGCTGAGTCAGGAGCAAGTAGTCGAGCACTTTCGTTCCAATTTCGAGATACTTACTCTCTCTTGTAACCTGAAACATTTTGAGATACGCCTTCGCGGCCTGGATGGCGGCAAGATTATTTTGCGGATATTGCGCGGTCCACGGATCATAGAATCCGAATGGCTTTCGCGCGCAGGAAAGGAACGTTTCGAAATCGAACCAACGCTGCCTGGGCAGCACCTCGCGCGTAATGAAGGCCATTGCCTTGGTTGCGGCGTCGAGGTAGCGGCGATCTCCGGTTGCCTCAGATAGCGAAGCGAGCAGCAGTGCCGATGCCGCTGTCTCGGCATTAAAATCCAGGAATTCGCTTCTTGGCTTCAGATCGCTGTCGTACCAGGAAGGGATCACGCCGCTCGAGAGCTGATGCTTAACTAGAAAATCACCGTAGATACGGACGAATTCCAGAATTTCCTTCTTTCTGCCAGGAGTGAGATCTTCCGCCCATTTGAGCATCCAGTAGGCCGTCCAGGACATGTCGAACGTGTGATAGTCTTCGCCGTAACCGGCCCAGCCATCAGAGCGAATCCAGCGCTTGTCATCGAGCAGGTAAATCGTCGAGAACGCGCCACCATCGCGCGGACTAGTTAGCGCTAAGTTCAGAATACTTTCCGCTTTGCTCTCGATGTCCTTATTTCCAGTGTTCCGGCCGTAAAGGTACCAACCGTAGGCCGTGCGCAGGGTTTGGAACCATGCATTGAACCAAGCATCCGGAGCCGGTTTGTTCCATTGGCCCCAAGGATTTCGATTGCTGACCAATGTGCCGCAGCGCCGGCCGCCGCAATCGAATCCGCGATATACCTCATTCGCATAGCGAATCCAGGTGTCCTTCCGCCAGTCGTCGAAAGTCACCAGTTCAGGGCGTGTGACATTCTGCTGAAGATCGTTGGACCGGAGAAGCTCTTTGCGGCCAGTATGCGACCAGAGAAACCGCACGACTCGGCGATAGCCGAGCTTTTCCGGCTGAGACGCCGCCACAATCGAGTATTGGTACTCGATGCTGCCTGCGAGAATTTCGGGACTTCCGTCCGGTGAGCGGCGGAAATAGCTGTGTCCATAGGGCTGAGAAGGTATGGCTCCGTACGAGAGCCAGGGAAGCGCATCCGATGTTACATCCAGATCGAGAGCCAGCGGCTCGCGGCGCCGATCGCTGAGAGTTGGCAGCAAGGCCGTGAATACGTTCCCTTGCTGCAACATTACGGCGGGAGATTTGAAACCCCACATGGGGACAATGTCATCAGCCTCGTTTTTAATGTTCTGACTCCATACAAAATCGACGGGACCGGAGGACGGTGTATCCGATTTACGGCGGCCTGGCGCGAAATTGTAGCGGTCCTCAACCGAACGTATTTTGATGCCGGGGCCCGGTCTGAATTTCAACAGGACGGCGAGAACATCGGGCTCATGGGTGAGAAGAATTCGCTGCTCGAACGAGCCAATGCCGCACTCGCCTTGCACAATCATGCCGCCGGATATCTCGGAAAGGGAATCGATCCGGCAGGCATGGGTGGAATCAGGAGTGCCGGCCGCAATCACGCGCGTGACTGCGGCCGGGGAGGTAAGCGCTGGTATCCAAGCCCCGTGCTGCTCGATGGAAATGACTTCGCCGGCGCCAGAGCTCACCTGTAGCCGTATCTGGCTGTCGGGAGCTTCCAGCGTAGTGGCGCCGACTGCGCACACCGAGAACGCAAAAAAGCATACGGCAAAATTATTTAAGCGCTGGTGCATTTCCAGGTCCTCCGACCGGCTGCAGCGCGGGCAATCTCTGTGCAACCGGCGGCAGAGGCGGAAAAGGCTCATGAGGTTCAGCCTGGTACCAGTAAGCGACCGAATAGTAATTATCGGAGCGGTGATTGGCGTGTCCATGCTCTATCGTTGCTTTGAACGACTTAGTAAATGGGATGGGAGAATCCAGATGAAAGCGATAGACGCTCGATCTGCCGCCCGCCAACTCCGGGCCTAGGACGGGTGCTCCATAGAGCGGGTAGGAAAATGGTTTGCCGCCAAAATCCCATGCGCCTAGGAAGTAGTCTTCAGAACCGGTTCCGACGATGGACGGGGTATTCGCTCCATCGATAAAGAACATGTCGTCCCCTTCGCCCCACCACATGTCCTGGTTCTGGAGCACAGACATAGTTACTCCGACATACTGCCCGTGGCCTTGCGCCTCCATCCAGACATAATTGTCTTTGCCGGTTAAGTTTGTCTTATCATTTACCAGCGGGTCTTGGTTCGTTTCCCAGTTATCTGTCCAGCCATGATTTGGCTGCGCCTGGCGATATTCCGCGTGGAAGTAGAGCGTGCCGGGCGGCAGTGGTTGCGCGTAGGTACGGTAATCAACGTTGTAGTAGAAACTTCCGATCGGCTCCTTCCCTTCGTTGGCGATCGTGATGCGCGCATGATGTTCGAAGGGCATGGGGAAGAAGGAATTCAAGCTCTTATCGCTGCCAACGGACAAAAGTTCAGAATCCCAGCGGTAGTAATAGCCGAGACCCAAGCCAAAGAAGTCACCAATGGGAGTCTCGACGCTGGGCGTTTTTTCGCCATCCCAATAGATGCGCAGGACGATTCGCTTCAGATGATACGCTTCGCGATCGGCGATGGTGAACCAGATGTGCGAGATGGTTCCGGGTCCGGCGGTATCAAGGACAGTCAGCGTCGCGCCCGCAGGAACGGTGCGAAAATCCGCGTTCGCGCCGGTCGGATCTGTGCTCGAAGCGCGGTGCGGCGTGTATGTCTGCTGTTTTGTGAGATCCGGCTGCCAACTCGGTGTCTGAGCGTGAGCCGCTAGCGTAAAAACCGCGCCCAGCAAAAAAAGAATATTCATCTGTTTCATATGTATTTCCCATACCTCAATGTTGGCCTCACAAAGCAGTAAGCCGTGTATTTGATTTCACTCCATGCCTGCTCGCCAATGGGCCTACCTGGATAGAGCGCCAGATTTACTGGGGTGAATTCAACCCGGATCCAAATCGAGCTACGGCCCCGAGTAAGTTCCTGCGAAATCAAAAACTCATCGTCCCGGAAGCGGCGATTCGACGTTCGGGCTTGATGCTGCGCTGCACCAAGTTCTTCTTTGGGATTCGAGTATACACAGGTATTCGAGCCGGCAAGATACCAGATGCCCGCGAATCTCCAGGCCGAGTCTTTCTTGTCGGCGATGTAAACTTTTGCCCGCTGATTAGGAAATGCATAATCCAACTTACGGCGGAGGAGCACTCCTAAGTTGTTCGGGCGCAAGTGAAGGCGAAATTCGGACGTTCCTTTGGTCGTTCGTCCGTAATCCGTTTCGGGCGAATAAATCTCCCGGCCATCAAGGGTATCCACGCCCCACTCATAGCGTGAGGTAATTGCGTACGGTTGCGAGGCTTGCGGCGCGTAATACCCATGATCCTTTTCGCTCGCTGCGTTGCCGATCTGAAGCCTGTCGGTCTCAATTAGCGACGGCGAGGGAAGACCGTACCAGTAAGTCACGGTTTCATAGTGCTGCGTGGATTCGTCCATGCCTCCATGTTCTAAGCGGACGATTGCGCTGCTACCGAAAGGCATGGCATCCGCAAGCAGGAAGCGGTATGCCGATTCAATTTTGTCTTCGTCATTGAGCGCGGTTTCGGGACTGCGTGCACCTACGGGATGACCGTAGAAAGGAAGACTCATATTGAGGCCGCCCCAATAATCTCCGCCGCCTGCCCATTCTTCGGTCCCGGTACCTTGCACCTGGGGCGTGAGGCTGCCGTCGAAAAAGAACCGCGGGTCTCCTTCCAGCGTCGTCAGGTTCGCTTCGTGAGAAAAGATGAACGATGTTCCAACAAGCTGACCCGACCAATCGCTCGCTTGCTCAACTCCGCCGGTATTCAGCAGCACCAGATCCTGTCCGGCGGCGGGATGAGGGAAATCGCGATAAGTGGCATGGAAGTAAGCAAGCTGGTTTGCGGGCCGATCGAGGGGCATGGTCCGCAGGCTCCACTCGATTCCCTCGACTGCTTGGCCCGCGCTCACCAGTTCCATGCGTGCCGAGCGGAAGAACGGCATTGGAAAATAGCAAGCCAGGTAAACGCGATTCTGGTCGAAGCGGATGTTCACCGGGAAGGCTCTTACGAGAAATTCGCGGTCGTCGCGGTTGTAAAGAGTGCCGGCGCCGTAAAAAAGCGCGATGGGAGCGTCAATAGACGGCTGTGCGCGGCTGTCCCATGTCACGCGCAAGCGGACGTTTTGAAAAGCGAGAGCCTGACCGCGGGGTACGGAGAATTCAAGAGCGCGAACCGCAGCCTTCCCCTTAAGCCGCGCAAACGTGACGGCCCCGCTCCCAGGCAAATTTAGTTTTCCCGATTCGCGCTTGCATCCAGATGGTTGGCGCGATGTCGGCGCCCGATTTCGAGATGAGATCGAGGACATCCTGGCCGGGCGGCATCTGGTTCCAGGTATCAAGTGCATGGGAGAGCCGCGTGCCAGGCACAAACCGGTCGTAGATGTAATAGCCGGTGCCATAGTGCGTCCGGCTATAAGCAATTTGCAAGCTGCGCTCAAACGGAATCGGGGTTGCGATCAGGTCCGCCCCTTTGGTCGTGCTCCACGTGAAGTTGAGCGGAATGGGAAAAGGCTGCGGCGGTAAGAACGTGGAACCGGGCACGGGATGCAGTGGATCCGCAGTGCTTGTTTCCTGAACCAAGTGATCCGCGCCGTCCACCACGAAATGCCACGGACTGCCATGCCAATGATTGAAACGGCTGAAGACCAGCAGGCCAGGGCCTTCCAGATCCAGCGTCACGTTGAAGTTATCCGCAAGCTGGTAGAGAAAATGCGAGGCGTCGGCATTTCCTCCGCTGCGGTCGTAAGTGCTGCGCATGTATGCGCGCATGCCGATGCGCTGCTCAGGCCAGCGGCTCCAGGAGCGATAGGCGTCCAGTCCAATTGGAATCGGCTTCGCCGCTTGGTTGCTGCGCGCTAATTCGGCGCCCGGCCAAACAAAGCATAAGATCAGAACGGCGGCTGGATTAGTCGATGCCAAGGCGGTATTGCGTCTGTTCCAGAGATATGCCGCTCATCTCCGGATAGTAAAAGAGCACCAGGAAAAAATCGAGCACCATCATCGCGGCGAAAAACATGAACGGATATGCGCCGGACGATTTGGCCATTATGGGGAACACGAGCGAAATGATTGCGTTGGTCACCCAATGGGAAGAGCTGCCGAGGCTTTGCCCTTGCGCTCTCGCGCGGTTCGGAAAGACTTCGCCGGGGTACACCCACACGACCGCGCCTTGAGAGATCGCAAAGAACGCGATGTAGAGCATGAGTAGCCAGACAAGCCAGCTCAGATGGCTGCCGGTAAGAAAGAGGATCGAGATTATCGTCAGGCAAAACACCAGGCCTACTGTCCCGGTCAGAAGCAGCTTTTTGCGGCCGAATTTGTCGATGACCGACATAGCCGCCAAAGTCGCGACCAGATTGGTGGCTCCTACCGCGACGGCCTGCAGATCTCCCGATACCTTACTCGCGCCCGCGAGCGCGAAGATGTCGTTCAAATAATAAAGGACGGCGTTAATGCCGGAGAGCTGGCAAAACATGCCAACCGTGATGGCGACGAAGACCGGCAGCCGGTACTGACGGGAGAACAAAGGCACGTGCACGGCGGAGCGCTCCAGATGAAGCGAGGCAACGATTTCATCGAGTTCCTTTTTCGGTTCCGGAACGCCGATCAAGCGAAGCACGCCGAGCGCTTCCTCCAGATTCGATTGCATGACCAGCCAGCGCGGGCTGCGCGGAATAAAGAATAGCGTAAGAAGGAAAAGAGCTGCGGGGATACCCGAGACTCCCAGCATCCAACGCCATTCGGTGGCGCCGAAATGCATGCTGCCGATCAGGTAATTCGAAACATAGGCGAGCAGAATGCCGACTACGATATTTACCTGAAAAAAGCCGACCAGCCGTCCGCGCCACTTGGGTGGCGCAATTTCGGCGATGTACATAGGCCCCAGGACTGACGATCCGCCGATGCCGAGGCCGCCGACGAATCGGAAGAAAATGAGCGCCGGCCAGTTCCAGGCAAGTGCGCAGCCAAGCGCCGAGATGACGTAAAACAGCGCCATGACTCGAAGACTGTCGCGGCGTCCAAACTTCTGCCCGGGAATGCCGGCCGTCATCGCGGCGACAACAGTGCCGATTAATGCGCTGGAAACGGTAACGCCCAGCATTGCCGGGGAGAGATCGTATTTGAGCGTCAAAGCATGAGTCGTGCCGGAAATAACGGCGGTGTCGAATCCGAAAAGGAGACCGCCGAGTGCGCCTACAATCGTGCTTTTTGCCACATGAGAGTTGATGGTCATTGAGTTTCCAAATTGATCGCGCCGGACACAATCTTGCTCATCTGTCGATATTCAGATCGAAGTTACTAGCCTGAAACAGCACATGCAGTGTCTGGTCTTCCGAGTTTACTAGCCAGCCTGTTTTCCTGTTTTCGTCATTCCCGTTTTCGATCTTATGAAGTGACTTGCCGGCAAGAATTACTTCACGTGGCGTTCTAGTGGCCGGAAGTATTACTTCACAATGGCGGAGCGCAGGAGAATGTTCTACGCGCACCTCGATCCGCGACGGCTCTTCGCTAGCTTCGGCCGCCGTGCCATCGTAAAGCGTGAAGCTGTCGTGAACGGGAGCGGAAGCCGGGAAAATCCGCCAGATGATGGCGGCTGTAAGTGTGCTGGTACTTACTGCCGGTTAAATCGGCTGCCAAGGTCTCAGTATCGGGACTGATAAAGGGAAGCATGCTGCCCGCGCGCACGAGTATTGGAATGTGCTCGAGCGGCGCGGGAACTGTCACCTCGCGTCCTCCTTCGACGATCTTCCCGGTCCAGTAATCGACCCAGGAACCTTGCGGTAGATAGAGCGAACGGCTGGATGCTGCTTGCTCAAGCACGGGTGCAACAAGAATTTTGTCGCCCAGCAGGTATTCCCCGCTGCAATCGTAAGTGTTCGGATCGTTGGGAAATTCCAGGAGAGGATGGCGAATAATGGGTATTCCGGTCTTTTCGGCTTCCTGCGCATAAGTGTAGAAGTACGGAAATAACGAGATGTGCAGTCTGGCGTAACGCCGGAACGTGTCGATTGTCTGCGGGTCATACCAGAGGTCCACGGCGCCTTCGGGTTTGTCCCACAAATGATTGCGCATGATTGGCGTCAGCGCTCCAAATTCCACCCATCGGGTCCAAAGTTCCTTTGAGTGACCGTTACCCGCTATGTCGGGTCCCCAAACGGCAAACCCCGACAGGCCCGCTGTGATGCCGGCGCGTACGACAGAGGGGAGCCCGTAATCCTGCGTCCAATTCGGAAATTGATCGCCGCCCCAAACCACGCGCGTGTAGGCTTGTGACCCTGCGTAACCCGAGCGAACGAATTCGACCACATCCGGCTTGGCCTTTCGCCCGATCTCATACGTGATTTTGTGATAGAAGAGCGGGTTGAGATTCGCCATCTTTCGGCCGGTGACGCTGGCGGCGAAGCGATCGGTGTCGTGTATCCACTCGCCAAAATCTTCCATCCAGCCGTCGAAGTTATCGTTTAGCAGAATGTGCCGGACTTTCCGCTCCCACCAATCCACGTTCGCGGGGCTGGTGAAATCGATGTTGCCATCTGTAAAAGGCTCGAAAGCCGGCCCGGTTGGTTCGCCGCGCGAGTTGAGCACAAAAAGACCATTTCGCGCGCCCTCTTCGAAAAGTGGATTCGGCAAGTTATAAGGATCGAGCATCGAGCGGAGGTAAGGATGAATATAGGTGAGAGCTTTGAATCCCATGCCGTGCAGTTTTTCGGTGAATTGAGAAGGATGAGGATAGTAACCGGTCCACCACAAAGGCCAACCCATAATGTCGCCTTTGCCCATCACGTCGTATGTCCATATTGCACTCGCCGGAATTTTGTCCTCTCTCAGCCTGCGCGCTTCTTCGATCACCTTTTCCGGACCCTGATAGGAGCAGATCCAAACCCCAAACGCCCAGGGTGGAGGGACGGGCGAGCGTCCCATCAAGGATGTGTAGTTCTCGAGAATACCTTTTGGCTCGCCTACAAAGAAGTAAGTATCAGTCGAAGGATGCTTGAGTTCGATCGAGAACTTCTGCTGTTGAGCCTGGCTCAGATCGAAGGTGCTTGCTGCCGCGGTGTCCAGGTAGATTCCAAGCCCGCGCGGAGTGAAAAGAAACGGTATCGGAATATAAGTCCAGTTATGGCCTGGCTGGCCCAGGAGATCCTCGGGACGTAAGACGGTCTTTAACCCGTCGAGCTTAATTCGATCGAACCTTTCGCCCAATCCGAAGAATGGGCCCGACCCGATAAACGTCAACCCCAGACTGCTGCGATCATTGTCATCCAGTTGCGGCGCTCGGATGGAGAGACGAATAATTGTTGGCGAGAGGACGGCAATTTCCAAATTGGCAGGTGCGCTGGAGCCTGCGATTTCAACCTGGATCCGCCAACGATCTCCTTGTCGCTCGATGTGCCGAACTTTCGAGAGCCGGAGCGCGGCTGTGTTGCTCGAACTTTGCGCCCAAGTAGTGCCGGCCAACTTCCATGTAAGGCCCGTCTGCTTATTTGTCAGCGCCATTCCCCAGCGGTCTTTCGCGATCTCAAGCTGCCAGGCGGCAGTTTCCAGGCGCAGCGCGGCCGCAGTTTCATCGACCTCAACATGCACAGGTGCTTTTGCGTTTGTGAGCAGCGTGCCTGCGCCCATGCGGCTCGGACGAACCGGGTCGTGATGCAGTTCGTTGAGCATCGACCTATACTCCGCGCTCGACGAAAATGGCTGTGTTTGTGCGGAAAGGTCGAGAGCGCAAACAGCAATCAGCCAGCACAGGCCCAGTACATAGGTTCCTTTGCCGCAGTATTTACCCAGTGGCAGTGCCATTCAGTGTGCTGCGCTGTACCTTAGATCCACTGTTTCCTCGGGCGCCTGTGTTTCATTGTTACCCGGCTCGAGTCTCCTTTGTGCCTGGCTCCGCGCCTTCGCGTCCTGTGACGTTTTCTCGAACAAGCCGAGTGCACGCGCCATGTTTTCCTTCTCGCCTAATCCGCGATACGCTTTTGAGAGCAGATAATAAGCAGTTGAATCGTCCTTGCGCATTGACACATAGTAAGTCAGCACCTTCGCGGCGGAGTGATAATCGTTGTGGCGCAGATCAAGTTTCCCGAGGAGACGGTAGACCTCCAGCGGCGGCCGATCCATTTGCAGCGCGCTAGTCAGCATCTTTCCAGCTGCGTCGTCGTCTCCCATCAGGAGCAGAACCTGTCCGGCATTCATACGCGCCCTGGCGGAGCGCGGCTCAATTTGAAGTTCTGCCTCGAACTCTTTCAGCGCTTCGGCCGTTTTTCCGGTCCGCAGCAGATTGTTGCCAATCGCCTCGTGAATACCCGGTAAGTCCGGTTTCAATTTCAAAACAGTTCGGTACTCCGCGATCGCTTCGTCCTGCCGCTGCCGAGCGGCAAGAGCGTTCGCCATGATCTGATGCGCGCGATAGGACTCCGGCGCAATCTGGACCACATGCTCGAAAGCCGCACGCGCCTCGTGCTCGGCCTCGTGCGCCTGCCGGTAAAGATCGTCTTCTTGGCCGCTTCCGCTCCGCGCAATAGCAGGAGCGACGCTGACAGGTCCGCCCATCTCGGCTATGAGGGTGCGCAGTTCGGGAATATCGGGACGGCGTTTCAGCGCTCCCTCGAAATTGTCGAGCGCTTCCTGGCGATTTCCCTGCATCATCGATTGCTCGCCGGCAAGCTGCCAGGTCCGCCCTCCGTCCGGCGCGATGGCGAGCAGTTGAAGCGTGGCTTGCCTGCCGATTTGAAGGTAAGTCTGGCCAAGCGCATACCAGACATCGATATTGTTCGCATCGAGTTGGCAAGCTGCCTGGAACTGTTTCAGGGCGGGCTCATATTGGGACTGGGCGGTATAGGCATAACCTAACCACGTGCGAGCAATAACATCGGCGGAATTGATGTGAATCGCCTTTTCCAGCTCTCGTACTGCCGCGTCGGGATTGGAAAGACGATACCAGGCCAGCCCTGAAAACAGATGAGGGGCCAGCAAATCCGCGTTCAGCACTATCGCTTTTTGAAACACCGCGATGGCTCGTGATAGTTGATGGTCAAAGTACAGAGCAACGCCTAAGTTGCTCTGCATTTCTGCATTTTGAGGAAGCTGCCCGGCCACATATTCGTATTCACGAATGGCTGTTGGAAAGTCGTTTCGCTGTTCGGCTTGCTGCGCTGCCTGTGCATGTGCGGCAAGCTGTTCAGGTGCAGTCTGCGCACAAGCAGGAACCATTATGCTCGCGAACACGACTAACCTGGCGAGCATAGCCGGTTATTCAAAACTCCAGTCTGAGGCCGAGCTGTATGATTCTGGGACCGTTTTGCTGAGCCGTCATAATTCCAAAGATACTGCTTGAGTTTGCCAAAGCAGCAGCGCTCAAATTCGGAGGAGCGGCATTGACGATGAACGTCTGAGCATTGCCGCCCGAGGAAAAGACGACCCGATTAAAGGCATTGAAGAAATTCGCCTGGAATTGAAGGTTCATTCTTTCATAGAGCGGAATTCGTTTGGAAATGGAGAGATCTTCGTCGAGGTAAGCCGGCATTCGCAACTGCGAAAACAAGTTGGGAGCATTGCCGAACTGACCCGGCGGCGGAGCGACGAAAGCCGCGGGATTGATATAGAACTGGCAGGAGTTGCGCCCCGGCGTAGGCTGCACCGGGCCGGAACAGCTCGGGTTGTAGGCAGGATTCTTCAGCGGCTGTCCAGGAACAACGTCAGGCCGGAAGCTAAAGCCATCGCCCGCGCCGAAGAAAGGATTCGAACTGCCAAACGCATCGTATTCGATGTGGATCGGCCGGCCGCTCTGATATTGCTGGATGCCGCTGATCTCCCAGCCGCCTACAATTTTTCCGACCACGCCTCCACGATTCAGAAAAGGTTTGCCGGGCCCGATGGGAAGCTCGTACGTGTAGCTGAGCGACACGACGTGCGGGATGTCGGAACTGGTGACGTTGCGCTCCGATGCCTGATCATAATAATTCTGGTAAAAGGAGCCAGCATAAATTGCGTTTTCGGCTCCGGAAGTAGGTCCGGAATTGGAGTCAACATCGCCGATGGTTTTCGAGAAGGTGTACGAAACCAGGAACGTCAAGCCGCTCGAGAAGCGCTTTTGTAAACTTGCCTGAAGGCCGTTGTAGGAGACGCTGCCGATTGGGTCGAAAGGATTATCGACGTCGCCGTATTGTGGCCAGGGCCGCAAAGCTTGGCTAATCGTGGCGCCCGGCCCAAAGGTTGAAACAAAACCAGGAAATGGCGATGCAACGCCCGCCGCTACCGCTCGCGGATCGGTGATGGGCAAAGCCAGAAACTGATTTAAAGGCAGTCCGTCGGCAGCGGCGGCCGAGCCATATTTTTGTTGTGCAAGGGCTGGATTCACTTCGTTTGGCTTCGCCCATACTCCAAGATGATAGGTGTGCATTCCTATGTAGCCTATGCTTGCCACCATGCTCCCTGAGATTTGGCGCTGCACTTGGGCTGTCCAGTACAACTGGGTTGGAGGCAGCCCTGCATCGGGGAAAATCATCGGTGGATTATCATTCCCCACAAGCGTTCCAGGATCAAGGTTCGCTCCACTGACCGATGCCGCCGGGAAAGGATTGTTCCAGTAATAGGCGGGAGAACCTAAGTAATCCTGAGGTCTATTCACTGTGGCCAAGCCCGCGAAACCGGTATCGTAAAGTCCACCGCCGATACCATTCTCGAGATTGTCGTTGCCGAGAGGACGGTCAATCGCGAAGCCTGCGCGGAAAGCCGTCTTATGGTCCGGGCCTGGTGAATACGCCAAACCAACTCTCGGCTGGAATCCGCGATAGTAAATGTTGCCGATGCGCGGCATTCCGTTGCGTCCTGGACCTGTACCGTAGTAGGTAAAGGCGCCGGGAAGTCCTCCCGCAGCGGGATTCGGCAATGTCGGATCCATCGTCGAAACGTTTCCACGCTCCTCGGTCCTAGGCACCTGGAGGTCCCAGCGCAGCCCTAGATTAAGCGTTAGATCGGAGTTGACCCGCCAGTCGTCCTGAACATAGAGGCCAGCTTGCCACCAGCGGTAATATTGTGAAACCGGATAATCAAAGCGGGAGAAGTCCATTCCGCCGAAAAGAAAACTGGCAACGGGATTCCCTGTGCCAACCGGGAGGGACACCGCCTGGTTGCCGTTGATGAATCCAATCCCGTTGAGCCCCGTTTGAGTAGGCTCAAAAGTAAAGTTGCCGGTTGGGATCCCGGTTTCATTTCGTTGTAAGCGCCGTAAGTCGCCGCCAAACGTAAAAGTGTGCGCGCCATGCACCCACGTCAGATTGTCATTCTCGATGAAGCGGTTCTCGGCGTCTGCCGATGCTGTTGTGGAGCCAATACTGTTTGTGAGCGTACCCATCCCGATGATCGGAAAAGGACTGTTGGCTGCCAGAGCGGGAAGGCCCGTAATCCCCAAAGCGGAAAGACCTGGTCCCGGCTGGAGCGGTCCGTCAAAGCCTGTATCGCGCAGAAAGCCGATATTCAGGTTATTCACCAAAGTCGGAGAAGGCGTGTAGTTATACGTGAGGCGTATCTGCGTGGTCGGAGTGGTGGTCTCGATCGCGTCTAGCAAATTGAGGCCGCCATTGTTGCTATTGGTAAAGCCTCCGAGAAAGACGCTTCCGGATAATGACTGCTTCTCGGAGAAATGTTCATCAATCTTAGTAACTAGCCGATGCTCGTCAGTTTTTGAACTTTGTTGGCGGACGAGATTGTTGAAAAGTGCGTTGTTGTTCGCCATCGGAAAGTAACTCAAGATTTTCTGTGAGATGGTGCTCAGTCCAGCAGTGCCGGGAGGGATTACGTTTCCTGGAAACGGATTGCGCACTTGATAACTCTTACCGTCCGGGCCCACGACGGTGCTGACCGAAAGTGGGTCATATATTTCACCCTGATACACCGGCCGCCCGGCGGGGTCGAACACCGGCGCGCCGTCCACGGTGAGCTGCTGACCCAGAGACTGGGAAAAATCCCCGGTGCGATATGCATTGGGTATTGTCGTCAGGCTGCCATTGACTGAGCTGGGGCGAAACTTGAATTCCGTATAGTCGACAAAGAAAAAAGTGCGGTTGCGGCCGTTGTAGACATGCGGTATTCTGACCGGGCCGCCGAAGGTACCGCCGAATTCGTTCTGTTTTAAGGGTGCTTTCGGTTGTCCTAGCGCGTTCGCCACAAATCCAGCCGCATTCAGCGCGTCATTCTGCAGGAACTCAAACAGGCTTCCGTGAAAATCGTTGGTGCCCGATTTGAATGCAAAAGAGACGATGCCGCTCGAAAGGCCGTATTGCGCGTTTGCATCGTTGTTGACAATCTTGAACTCGCTGATGGCGTCAATGGGAGGATGGTTGGCGCCGATGTCGCCCGACAAGTTCGAGTTTGCGACGGGGATGCCGTCGATGTAAACCTCATTCGAGTAGCTGGCGGCTCCGCTGATGTGCAGCCGGTAATCCGGCGTGGGGCCGGGCGTGGATCCGTAAACTCCCGGCGTAAGCAGCACAAAACTGAGCGGGTTCCGCATGTCTCCGCTAAGCGGAACCGGCAAATCCTTGATTTCTTGCGGGGTGACGGTTGTACCGATATCGGAAGTCTGCGATTCAACGGCCGCTGAATTCGCGGTGACCGTAACGGTTTGTGCTACTGCGCCTGGTTGCAGGGTGACGATCAGCGGAAGCGTCCGCCCTACGTCCACCGCAACGTGCTGCTGCGTGGAAGTGCTGAATCCCTTCGCCGCGGTCGTGAGCGTGTACGTGCCAGGGGGAAGATCGAGGAAATTGAATTGTCCGGATGACCCGGAGGCTGTTTTCGCGACCACCCCGGTAGCTTCGTTTTTCAAGGTGACCTGGGCGCCGGAAACACTCGCACTTTGTGTATCCTGTACTTCGCCTTTGATGGCGCCCCGATTGGCTTGCGCCACGAGTGAATGCGAGGAAAGGACGATGAATAGGAAAGGCAGAGCGACGGAGAGGGATTTGGTCTTCATGGGGTGCTCCTGGACGGGGTGATGAAACCTTTCAACGCGTGTGCTTGCTGCGCCCTCGTAGTTTACCCATCTCACGGCAAACACAAGCAATGAAACGTTCCATTATCAGGATTGGATCATAGCTCCCAATAGCTGTCAAGGCTTTTCTAGCTCATACTCCGCGCCCCAATTGCTGAAACATTCGGTACGAAAATGGAACGCTTCATCTATACTGTCTCCTGACAGCCGACGAAGGAGAGGTTTGGCCAAGTGTCGACCATAAAAGAAGTCGCTGAGCTCGCCGGGGTTTCCATCGGAACAGCTTCGAACGTGATCAGCGGCACCCGGCGTGTCGGCAAAGCGCGGATGGCTCGGGTACTGGCCGCCGTCAAGGAACTCGATTATCACCCCAATGAAGTCGCACGCAGCCTGAAGGTCAAACAGACCAAGATGCTGGGAATGGTTCTTCCCGACATTACTAATCCATTTTTTTCGGATCTGATTCGCGGGGCCGAAGATGCGGCGCTCGAACGCGGCTATCTGCTGCTGACGGCCAACACCGATGAACAGGTGGAGCGCGAAAAGCGTATTGTCGCGGCGTTGCGATCCCGGCGGGTCGACGGCATTCTGCTTGCGGCCACCGCCAGCAGGAGTGAAACCCACCTGAAGAGCGTTGCGGCGGCCGGCGTTCCCATCGTCTGCTTAGATCGCATGGCGCCGGGACTGGCCGTCGATGCAGTTCTGGCCGACAACGTTCGCGGAACACAGGAATGCGTGCGGCACCTGATCCGCGCCGGGCATCGGGAAATAGCGATCATAACCGGCTCACTGGAGCTTCAGATCGCGGGCGAGCGCCTGGGCGGTTATCGCGCCGCTCTCGAAGAGGCCGGCATTCAGTATTCCCGCGATCTGGTTATGGAAGGCGATTTTCGCGAAGAATCCGGATACCGGCTCGGGAAAGAACTGCTGTTGAGACGCGAGCGCCCTTCCGCAATTTTTGCCTGCAATGGTGTGATGATGTTGGGTCTGTTGCTCGCTCTCGACGAGCTCGGCGTGAGGTGTCCGGAGGAAATTGCTCTCGCTACCTTCGACGATTTACCCTTTGCGCACTCGTTCCATCCGCACCTGACAGCGGTGGCGCAGCCGGCCAATCGCATTGGCTACGAGGGAGCGAATCTGCTGATCGATCGCGTGGAGGGAAAGCGTACGGGCGATCCTGTAATCGTTCGACTCCCTCCCGAATTAAAGATTCGCGAGTCTACCAGAGACTACCGATCCGCCGCCGCGAAGAACGGGTATTCTCCGGCCGGTTCAAGAGGCCGCATATCGTCGCCTCTCGGCAATCGCGGGTGATTTAAATTCCACCCGATTCTGGAGCGATTCAATTTTGCGCGCGCGACTGGTCCCTTACACTCTGATTCCTATTTTCTTGCTGAAAGCTCTTTCGGCCGCGCCTCCTGATGCGAGCACATTCTTCTCGTCAGTTGCGGAGGAGTCGTTTTCGACCTACCAGATGAATGGCGACGGCGACCTGTGGCCTTCCTGTTGGGCGGACGACGGCAATCTGTACGCGGCGAATGGAGATGGCAGCGCATTCACGCACAGTGGTTTCCGTTTCGATATGGCCGTGAGCCGAATCGCCGGCCTGCCGCCGCAATTGATGGGTACGACGATTGCAACCGACGTGGGTACGAATTGGAGCGGCCATGACTATAACCGCAAACCCACGGGCATGCTGTGCCTGAACCACACGATCTATCTTGCCTTCCAGAACTTAAACTTGAAGAACTTCAACGATGCGCCCGCAGCCTCGCTGGCTCGTTCCACCGATCATGGCGCCACGTGGACATGGGACCGCTCCAAGCCGATGTTCGGCACTCCCGCAGAGCCCAAATCCGCGGAAGCTTACAAATTCACAACCATCTTCTTCCTCGATTTTGGGAAGGACGCTTTCTATGCTCCGCGTAATTACGTTTACGCTTACGGGTTAGATCATAATTGGCGCGAGCAGAATGCGCTATATCTCGCGCGTATCCCGAAGAAAAGCGTTCAGATCCGTTCCACTTGGCAGTTCTACACAGGCATGGACAGAAGCGGGAATCCAAGCTGGTCCGGCGATATAGGAGCCAAGGCTCCGGTTCTTGTGGACGATCGGCTGTTATATTCACGCATTTTCAACAAAGAAGGCTGTTACGCAAACCAGCCTGTGATTAGCCAGGGCGGAGTCGTCTACGATGCGCCGCTGCGGCGATATGTCTTTGCTTCCTGGTCTTGCGCGACTCACGGGTTTTTCGAAGCCCCAGAGCCGTGGGGCCCCTGGAAGTTATTTCTGTCCAAGGATTTCGGCCCGATGCGCCTTGCTCAAAACCGTGGACAATACGGGACTAACATTCCATCAAAATTCATCAGCGCGGACGGCAAGATGTTGTATGTGCAGAGTAACGTCTGCTGTGGAGGAAATTCCTACACCTACGCGCTGCGGAAACTTTATCTGGAGCCTTATAGGCCTTCCACTCCCACGAACAAGCCGTCCTCCCAAAATCTCGCCGTGACCGGCGCCGGCGTACGTGCACTCAGTAAGAGCACTAACCGCGGGAGCCTGTGTGGAATCGATTGCTCTGACATGCTGAATAACGGAAACGTCAACGAGACCGAGGACGATTACGATGGGGAGGACAAGCAGACCGATTGGTGGGGCTACACCTGGAGCAAGACTTACAACCTGAACAAACTTGTTTACGAAACAGGTGTCGTTTCCAGCAAGGGCGGTTGGTTTAGCGGAAATTTGAGAGTTCAGGTGCGGCAGAATTTCAGATGGGTCGAAGTGACCGGACTCTCGCTCAACCCTTCTTACCCGTTCAATGAGTCTCTTCGATCGCACACGGTTTTTACTCTTCGATTCGATGCCACTTGGGGTGATGGGGCGCGTATCGCCGGAACACCCGGCGGCCCTTCCCATTTCACCTCCATTGCTGAATTGGCCGCCTATTACGATTCAGCCAACCTGGTCAGCGACGGCAGTTTTGAATTTCAGCTCGGCCCTACCTTCTCCGGGCTCTGGAGAGCAGAGGGACCGGACCCCAAGGGAATTACCCGGTTCGAGGGACACGGCCATTCCGGAGTGAATAATGCATGGCTTACGAGCAGTACAGGACACTGGAACGCGATCGTTCAGACTGTTCCTGTACAGCCTCATACCAGTTATGTAGCGGTCGCATGGGTCCGGTCCAAGCTGACGGGCACATCCGCACATTTCGGTGTCCGCAAGCCCGGTGGAACTTCAACATTGGCCGAGGCCTCGTTCGGCGCTGCCGGGCAATATAAGCAGCTCACGATTCAGTTCAACTCAGGTCCGGAATCGGCCGTTGAGCTCTACGTGGGTTTTTGGGGAGAGCAGAGCGCAGACGAATGGTTGCAGATCGACGATGTCTCCATTCGCGAAAAATCGGAACCGTGACGAGGTAATTCGAATCGGGCAGACGAAAGCGCCTGCCCCTCGCAAACACTCACTTTAGGAACAGAGTTTATTTGTGATCGTGGTCGCGGCCATGCTCGTCGCGGCCTCGCCCTTCGCGATGATCTCGCACATCGTGATGCTCTACGTAATGCCCGCCGTTGGCATAATGCGGCCGGGGTGTCGCATAAGGGTGCACGTACTCTCGCCGATTGACCCAAGTTCTGGCCCACGGTCTGCGGTCAATGAGGATGTTGTGCTCGCGCCATCCGAATCCGACGCCGCCCCACCCCCAGGGCGCGAACGCCGCGCCCACTGTGATTCCGGGACCAAAGCGGATCGCTCCGCCGACAAAGAAGCCGGGCCGGGGGCGTGAATAGACGACATACGGGTTGTAATACGGCACGTAGTAAGCACCCGGGTTGACGGGCATAATCTCAATGTCGTCAGGTCCTGCATAATTGACGGTCTCGTACTGATTGGTTTGCAGATAGTGATACTGATAGGCTTCTTGCCGGTCGCGCTGAACGGCGTCCATCACATCGCCGCGTTGCGCCAGGACCGCGTTCCCGAGCTGCTGTGTCCAACCCATGTACTGCGCCATGTAGTTCAATACCTGCGGGAACGGCAATAACGCGATCACGCTCTGGTCCCACGGAAGCTGATCCTGCCGAATCGCTTCAGCGAGTTGCGCGCCATGTAAATAGCTGTGCTCATTCGCCCAACCCGCGGCATCCGGAATTTCGTTCGAGTACGTGGCGGCTGTCAACACCTGCGCCAGCAAGCCGTCCGGATACAGCGCAATCGGCCCAACCAGTTGAGCCAACTGTTGTGGAGGCAGTAGCGGCGGTTGTTGCGAATACTGACCTTGCGGCGGATACTGTCCCTGCTGCGGGTACTGCCCCGGAGGCTGCTGCGGATATTGACCCTGAGGCGGCTGCCCTTGCGGCGGATATTGGCCCTGAGGCGGATACTGACCTTGCGGCGGATACTGGCCTTGCGGCGGGTACTGCCCTGGAGGCGGCTGCTGCGCCTGCGGGTATTGCTGCGGCAGGCGGCGGCGGTTGGGTCTGCGGGTCCTGCGCAAAGCTGGGCAATACTGCCACGCTCGCAGTAAAAATTGCGCCCAACATAGTAGAAACGAAAACTTTAGTTTGCATTCTCTGCAACTCCTATCGGCGGCTTGCCAAACTCGCTTTAAAGCGCGCCTACTCGATGGACGCTCGGAGCCGCCAATAGGATACCGATGCGCTATTCTTCGGCTCATTAATCCGCGTTAAGTAACTTAGAAGAGAGAGGCTTAGCCGCTTGGCTAGGGCAAGCCGAATATTCATGGTTCACAAACGAAAAAGAACGCGCTTCCTTTTTACGCCGACGCTCGCGCTTGCGGGCATCGCACTCACCTCCGCGGCCATTTGGGCCGCTTCCTCGCTGGAGGATTCGCAGCACGCCGCCCGGATCAATTCAAATTCCATGAATATCGATCTGGATCGCGGCGCGCCGGGCTTGTCGCGCTGGCTCGCCGCCATTCGCACGCGCGCCAGCATTTTAATGATCACCGCGCATCCCGACGACGAGGATGGCGGTCTACTGGCGTATCAGACGCGCGGCCTTGGAGCGCGCGCCGCGCTGCTCACGCTGAACCGAGGCGAAGGCGGCCAGAACGTCATGTCCATGGATCTCTACGACGCGCTTGGCCTGGTTCGCACGCAAGAGCTTCTCCAATCCGACCGCTATTACGGAGCCAATCAATACTGGGGCCGCGAAATCGACTACGGTTTTTCGAAAACTCGCGAAGAGGCGCTCGAAAAATGGGGCTATGATCGCGTGCTCTCCGACGTGGTGCGCGTGGTGCGCATGACGCGGCCGCTGGTTATCACCTCCGTCTTCATCGGCGCGCCCACCGACGGTCACGGCAATCACCAGGTGGCCGGCCAGATGGCGCAGGAAGCGTTCGTGGCGGCCGGCGATCCGAAACGTTTCCCCGAGCAATTGCAGGAAGGCTTGCGCCCCTGGCAGCCGCTCAAAGTCTATTGCCGGGTTCCGTTTTTTGAGCCCACCAAGGAACACAAAATATACGATTACGCCACCGACAAGTACGTGCCCGTCCGCTTCTTCGATTACATCAATAAAACCTGGAGCAATGCGCCGCCTCCCGCCAATTACACGGTGGCCGAAGGCGTCCAAGACCCGGTGGCGGGCTTCACGTTTCTGCAAATCGGGCGTGAAGGCTGGGGATATCAGAAGAGCCAGAACGGCGGCGGAACCATACCGCAACCTTCTTTCAACACAGTGCCCTATCACCGCTTCGGCTCGCGCGTTGCCGCGCCCGAAAAAGAAGATTCTCTATACGACGGCATTGACGTTTCCTTGATGGGAATCGCCAGTCTCGCGTCCGGCGATACAGCGTTCCTGAAGGAAGGACTGGCGCAAATCTCCAAAATCGCGGACGAAGCTTACAACCAATACAAGCCGAGTACGCCGGCCGGTATCGCACCTGTTCTGGCAGATGGCCTGAATGCGACCCGCTCGCTTGTGAAGCAAGTAAGCGCCAGCAATCTGCCCGAGCCCGGCAAGAGCAACGTAGCCTTCGAGCTGCAAAAGAAAGAGAGCCAGTTTGAAAAAGCGCTCACGCTCGCGCTCGATGTATCCTTCGATGCCGCCGTCGCGCCCGAACGCGAAGCTTCCGGCCCCTTCGCCCGTTTCGCTGGAAATCAACCGACCTTCACCATCGCCATCCCGGGCCAATCCTTTGATGTCCAGACGCACGTCGTGAATGAGGGACCGCAGCCGCTCAACATCGAAAGCATCGACGTGAATGCGTCTGACGGAAAGAATTGGGAAATTCGCCCCGAAGGCTCGCCCGTCCCAATGTTGGCGGCCCGCAAAGATTTACGCCGGAGATTCAAAATCAAAGCGCCGCAAGACGCCACGCTGACCAAACCGTATTTCTCGCGGCCCGATCAGGAGCAGCCTTATTACAACCTGATCGACCCACAGTATCGGAATCTTTCCTTTGCGCCGTATCCTCTCTTCGCCACTGTGCGCGTCACCTATCGCGGAACCGAGTTCGAGCTGCAGCAAGTCGTCCAGGCCAACCAGCGCATCGAGGGCATCGGGATGGAGCAATATCCGATGCTCATGGGGCCTGCGATTTCCGTTGCAGTGTCCCCGGCAGCCGGCGCCGTGCCGCTGACCGCGACCTCATTCGAATTTTCCTGCACGCTCCACAGCAACGTCAAAGGTCCCGCGCAAGGTGTGCTGCGGTTGCGTTTGCCGGAGGGTTGGAAATCGACGCCCGGCGAATTTCCGTTCTCCTTTGCGCGTGATGGGGAAAACGAAACGCTCACGTTCCGCGTTGCACCCCGCGCCATCCAGCCACAGAGCTACGAAATCAAAGCGGTCGCCGATTACGGGGGAAAAGCATACGAAGAGGGGTATCGTCTGGTGGGCTATTCCGGATTGCCTCCCTATCCCTATTACAATCCCGCCGCATATAAGGCCGTGGGAGTGGACGTGAAGACGGCGCCCGGTCTGCACGTCGCGTTCTTGCCCGGCACTGGAGACGATGTGCCGCGCGCGCTAGAAGACCTGGGCTTGCACGTGCAGATTTTATCGGGTGCCGATATTGAAACGGGAGATTTAAGCGCCTACGATGCGATTGTGCTCGGCACGCGCGCTTACGCGGTGCGTCCCGATCTGCGCTCAGCCAACGCACGGTTGCTGGAGTACGTGAAGAACGGCGGTGCGCTGATCGTTCAATATAATTTGCAGAATTTTGATGGCGATTACGGGCCGTACTCGTTTACGCTCGGCTCGAATCCGCAGAAAGTGGTGGACGAAACTTCGATTGTGAAGCTGCTCCAGCCCGCCAGTCCTGTATTGAACTGGCCGAACAAAATCACCACAACCGATTTCAAAGGTTGGGAAGAAGAGCGCGGCCACGGCTTCATGGAAAAGTGGGACCCGCATTACCAGGCGCTGGTCGAAACGCACGATCCCGGCCAGGACCCGCAATTGGGCGGTTTGCTGGTTGCTCACTACGGACGCGGATTTTACATCTATGACGCCTATGCGCTCTATCGCCAGTTGCCTTCCGGCGTTCCGGGCGCCTATCGCATACTCGCTAACCTGGTGAGCGTCGCCAAGAATCCTGAATGGAAATAATTGGGAGGCCGCTGAAAGAGCCCTTGACCGTCGAGGGGTTTGCGAACCCTCTGTAGTAGTTCTGTTGGGCTGTACAATAACTCAACCAGCCCCTTGTGCCCCTCTCGCGCGGGCCGGGAGCCATTTGGCGATGTCGGAGGTGCTCATGGCCGCAAATCCACCGCCTGCGAATACTCGCGGCATGCGATGGGAACTATCGCCAAGATAGCCACCGTAGCTGGGGACATTTTTTATGTCATGGGACTTATAGTTACTAATACGTCCCTTGCTCAATACGCAAGTGTGGATTTTACATTTGGCCGGCCGCAATGTATATTTACAGGCGCCTGGTCTTCGATCCTGGTCATTGCGGCCTTTCTGCCTACGATTGGGATGCTTACTTGCCTGAAGCGCCGTTCGACAATGGGAGCGCGCCAGAGGATTTTGGCGGGGTTGGTGGGTGTTATTTCTAATCCCGGCCATAATGGCGCGCGAGCAATTCACGTTGCTTTTTTGCAGCCCACTTATGGCGCCTCAGCCAGACTTCCCACTTCCGAGCCTCGACATTGGACTTTTCGGGTGGCGAGATTTGCTTTTAGTAATGAACGTGTTTCCTGCCTTCATGCTGTTTTGCATTCCTGCGCAGTACCTATCGGTTAACCGGCGGTGGGTTATTCTCCTAGGTATAGGTCTCATTCCCGCTCTGTTCTCCTTGTTTGTTATCGGTAGCGAGTCCTTCGAGCAGGTGAACGCGGGAGTTTGGCGGCGGCAGACCGGCTCTCGGCGTCGTCTACTTTACCCAGGATGGGCAGGCAATTTTAGCCGAACTCAGGGAAGAGACGGATCATTACCACGATTCAGATCCGGCGGGTGCGATAGAGGCGGGCGTCGTCCGCGGTGGCACCGACGACTTCATCTTACAAATAGCGTTCTGTGCGCCACATGGGAATAACCGCTGCCGAGCGCTGAAGGTGGTGGTAAATGAGAAAACGGTGCGGGCGGTTAAATTTTCTGTCCCATCGCTCTACACAGACCCATCCGTCGAATGCTCCGAGCAGCGCCCCGCGACCGGCATCACGCAGCAGCGATAGTGCTGATCGATGCTCCTCGCGATGACCGCCGCCTGTACTCTGGAGTCTTCGGACGGAGGCAGATGATAGTCGCCGCTTGTCGTTCGTGTGCACGATCAATGGAGAGAAGGCGCGTTCCCGGGCGTGGCGCTTTCCGGTCGCGGGGATGACCGACTGACGATGCTTGCAGTTTCGAACGCATCAACGAGCCGTCGCTATTACGACTGGAGCCCGATTACGACAGGAGCCGATCAACGCAGATTTGGCAGGCCAAATAATCCATCGCGCCGGACTTTCACGTAATCTTAAAGTAGATGCTGAAATCTGTTTTCCTTCCCGGTTTTGTCACCCTGCTGATGGCTAGCTCCATGGCGGCTTCTCAGATGAGCTTCCCCGATCCCGCTGTCGACATGCCCGCGGCAGCGCCACACACCAAGCAAACCGCGGTACTCGCCGGCGGATGTTTCTGGGGCATGGAAGCTGTCTTCGAACATCTCAAAGGCGTCAGCAAGGTCGTTTCCGGATTTGCCGGCGGCGAGAAATCGACCGCGCATTATGAAACCGTCAGCACCGGAACCACCGGACACGCCGAATCGGTCGAGATCACTTACGATCCTTCGCAAATCACGTTCGGCCAACTTCTAAAAGTCTACTTCGCGGTCGCTCACGATCCGACGGAGCTGAACCGGCAAGGTCCGGATGAGGGAACACAGTATCGCTCGGCGGTCTTCTACCAAAATGACGACCAGAAAAAAGTCGCCGAAGCCTACATCCGCCAGCTCGACGAGTGCCCACGTTTACAAACGCCCCATCGTGACCCAGGTTGTGCCGTTCCACGGCTTCTATGCGGCCGAAGGCTACCACCAGCACTATTTGGACCACCACATGGATCAGCCGTATATCGTTTACAACGATCTTCCGAAACTTGCCGCGCTCAGGAAAGAATTTGCGGGAATGTGTAAGCGCTAAATCGTCGCTTACAAAAAACTGGCTGATCGGGCGAACCCGATCAGCCGCCAAAGTTTGGTTGGAGGAGAAAAATCAACAAAAATCGAATCGCTCAAACAAAAAAGTCTTGCTGCCTAGCCTGTCCGTGGCGCGCTAACAGCGCGGATAATGGCATGTGCGTATTAAATTTTCTTTAGTATGTGCCACTCTCCACGTCCTGTCAAGATGAAATCGCCATAATCCTATTGGCTGCGGGGCTGGAGAGGAATAAAAGCGCACGGCCCACTAATTCGATGTGCGTGAGCCGCTCATCCTACCTGTTGCGGCCTTTGCAACGGGCATTCTGATTGCCCATTTCTTCTATTTCACGCTGCCCGACCTCGCGCTGCCGTCGGCACTCGCCGTTTCTGGTCTCGGCTTGGCTTTTTTCGCCACGGCGGGCCATCGCTTGCGTGCGGCGGCCGCGTGTAGTGCCCTGTTGCTGGCCGGAATCGCCGCTCAGGTACTGCATCGGCCCGGTCCTGCGCCCCGCCTGAATGTGGAAGATGGCGAAATCGCATTGCTCACCGGCTGCGTCACCAATCCGCCCGTGTTTTCCCCGTATCGCGAGCAGTTTACGCTGGAACTCGGCCGAAACGCCTTGGCCCGCGTCTCGGTTTCCTTAAAAGGCGACCAGAAGCTAAACCTCGACTACGGCCAAAACGTCGAAGCCGCCGCCAAAATTCGCCTCCCGCGCAATTATCAAAATCCCGGCGCTTTCGATTACGCCGGCTACCTCGCCGCCGAACGTATCTATTGGACCGCTTCGGTTTCCGGCCCCTCCAGCATTCGTGTCCTGCCCGGCCGCTGTGGATCGCGCGCCCTCGGCTGGCTCTATGCGGTGCGCACCTGGGCGCTAAAACGGCTGGACAGGCTCTATACCGGCGATCCGCAAACTTCCGGGCTCCTCAAAGCCACATTGATTGGCGAAACCAGCGGAGTTGAGCGCCGTTGGACCAACGATTTCCGCGTTACCGGCACCTATCATGCGCTGGTTATCTCCGGCCTGCACATTTCTATCGTGGCCGTCACTTTGCTCTATATTTTCCGGCTGTTCTTCTTCAGGCGGGTGCTGGCGTTAAGCGGCGCCGCCGCCGTGTGCTGGTTTTACGCTTTCCTGGCGGGAGGCAACGCGCCTGCCGTTCGAGCAGCTGCGGGATTCACGCTCTTCGCCATCGCCAGCGCGCTATTCCGCCGCACGCGCACGCTTAACCTGCTGGCCGTCATCGGGTTCGTCTATCTGGCCGTCGATCCGGATCAGTTGTTCGATCCCAGCTTCCAACTTTCGCTACTATCGGTCGCGATTATCGGCGCATTTGCCATTCCCGCGATGGAGCGCTACTCCCAGCCGCTGCGGGCTTCGGTGAAGCTGTTCGATCAGGTGCGCTATGATCCCCAACTCGCCCCGCGCGCGGCACAGTGGCGCGTCGAACTTCGCCTGGTGGCCGAAACCGTGCGCGCCTGGACGCGCCTGCCCCAGCCCGCTGTATCTTATCTGATCTCGAAAGGTGCCGTCACTGCCGCGTTCGTCGCCGATGCCGTCATCGTATCTGCCTGCGTGCAGTTCGGCCTCGCTCTGCCGATGGCCGGCTATTTCCACCGCCTCTCGCTAACCGGCCTCTCCGCAAACGTCATTGTCGTCCCGCTGTTAACTACGGTCGTGCCGCTCGGCTTCGCCTCCATCCTCACCGAATGGCAGCCGCTCGCCTGGGCGACCAAGCTGCTTCTCAAATCCGCCGAAGCAGTCGCAACCTGGCACGTTCACTTCGAGCCCGCCTGGCGGATCGCAGCCCTGCCCATCTGGATCTCACTCGCCTTCGCGCTCTCGCTTCTGTTTCTCGCGATAACGATCCGCCGCAACCGCCGCCGCTCCTTGGCCGCCGCGCTCGCTTGCTCCTGCCTGCTCTTTGCTGTCATTTGTTGGCAGCCCTGGAAACCCGACCTCCGCCCGCATCTGCTCGAAATCACTGCCATCGATGTCAATCAAGGCGATAGCCTTCTCGTCGTCTTTCCCGATGGCGAAACCATGCTGGTCGATGCCGGCGGTTTTCCTGGAATGGAGCGCATGGCCCGCAAACCTCAAATGGACATCGGCGAAGACGTCGTCTCTCCTTATCTATGGAGCCGCCGTATCCACCAGCTCGATTACGCGGTGCTCACGCACGGCCATTCCGACCATATGGGCGGCTTACCGGCTATTCTCGACAATTTTCACCCGCGCGCCCTGTGGATCGGCGTCGAGCCCGCGACCGATGCATGGAAAACTGTCGAACGGCACGCCGCTCTCGATAGGGTGCGGATCGTTCCGCTCAATCGCGCTGTGCACCCGGTCGTGATTGGCGGAACCCGCCTGAGCGTGCTTGCGCCCTCGGTCGATTACGTTCCTGGCGCCGTCCCAACCAACGATGATTCGCTCGTGCTTGAAATCGTCTACGGCCGCAAAACGTTTCTACTCACCGGCGATGCCGAACGGCCGGTCGAAGACGACATGCTCGCCAGCGGTGAATTGGGAGCGGTCACTCTGCTCAAAGTCGGGCACCACGGCAGCCGTACTTCCTCCTCAGAAGAATTCCTCGACCAGGTGAATCCCCGCTTCGCTCTCATTTCCGACGGCTACATGAATTCCTTCCATCATCCCAATCCGGATGTTTTGAAGCGTCTGGCCGAACACCACACTGCTGTTTTCCGTACAGACACGCAAGGGCTCGTCACCTTCCGCACAGACGGCCAGAAGATCGAAATCCAGACATTTCGCTGATCCTCAAAATGGGCTTGACTCGTCGGGAGCTATATCGTACGATACATCTGTTCGATATAGCAGAAACATATGGGACCAGATCCATTTCCCTTCATCGCCGGTCATGCGCGCTTTTTTGAATCTGGCGAGATTCGCTTGGCCATTCTGTCGCTGTTGGACGAAACCCCGCGCCACGGCTATGATTTGATGAAGACCATGGCGGCGCGTTGGGGGAATGCCCGCCGTGTCAGCGCAGGAAGTATCTATCCGGCGCTGCAACAACTCGAAGAGGAAGGCCTGATCACCTCAGAGCGCAAAGACGGCCGGCGCACTCACCGGATTACGGAAGAAGGCCGCGCGGAGCTGAAAGAGAATGCCGGAACGGTCCAAAAAATGTGGAAGCGCGCCGCCGGATACGAAGATTGGGCGCGTTGGATCAGCCCCGAAATGGTCCTGATGTGGACGCCGCTCGGCGCGGTAATGAAGAGCACGATGCGCGCTGTGAAGGAAACCCAAGGGGACCAGGTGCGGCTGCAGAAGATTCATGCCATTCTCGACCGCGCGCAAAAAGAACTGGATGTCTTAGCGGAGTGAAGCACCATGCCGGCTGAAACAACCCCTTCGACCCCTTCATTGACATTTCGTGAAGTCTTCAAAATCCCGGGTTTGCTGCGCTTATGGGCGGCCCAGTTGGTAAGCGTCGCGGGCGATTTTCTGGCTCTTTACGCCATCTTCAGCGTGGTGTCGTTCCGCATGCACGCATCCGCCACCGATGTCACGCTGGTGCTGGTCTTCTATCTGATGCCGCTCGCGGTGGTCAGCCCGATCGCGGGAGTTTTTGTCGATTCCTGGAACGTGAAGCGCACCATGATCACGAGCGACTTAGTGCGTGCCGGGCTTTTTTTTCTGCTGATGTTCGCGCACTCGCTGTGGCAGATCTACGCCATTCTGTTGGTCGCGAGCACGCTTTCCAGCTTCTTCTCGCCGGCGCAATCTATTACCGTGCGGGCGCTGGTCCCGGTGCACGGGCTCCTGAGCGCAAACGCACTGATGCAGCAGGCGTTTTTCGTCATGCAGATTGTCAGCCCTGCCATGGCCGGATTGCTGGTCGCGGCCTTTGGGCCGAATCCTTGCTTTTGGATCGATAGCGGATCTTTCCTGTTTTCAGCGGCCATGCTTTCCACCATTGCGATCGTCCATGAGCCCGCGCCGGCGGTCAAAGGCTTGCGCGCGGTGTGGCTTGAAATGCGCGTCGGCGTGAAGTTCATCTTCACGCATGCCGCAGTTTCCTTCGTGGTGATTGCATTGACGGCAGGCATGTTCGCCATTCGTTGTTTCGGGGCCCTGATCGCCGTGTATGTGCGCGACGTGCTGCACGGAGGTAGCACGCTGTTCGGCAACCTCGGCTCGCTGGTCGGCTTCGGGATGATTTTGGGGACGCAAATGGTGCGGCTTGGAAGCAAGCGCCTGCCTGGGCCGCAAATTGTGGCGGCGGGCCTGGCCGGAACGGGCGTTTCGATTGCCATTCTCGCGGTTTTCGGCTCCACTGTGGTAGCCGCGGCGATGATGGCCGGCGTCGGATTTTTTGCAGCCTTCATTTTCGTGCCGACTCAAGCCTTGATACAGGAACACACGCCGCGCCAGATGCTGGGCCGTGTGAGCGGCAGTCTCATGGCCGTCATATTTTCCGCCCAAGTGATCGCCCTAATCTTTTCCGGTGAGCTGGCCACCAAGATGGGAATTCGTAACGTCTATTACGGCACCGCGCTGCTGCTCTTCGTTATCGCCGGCGCAGCGTACTATTGGATTTCCAAAGATCGCACGGTCCCGCAACCCGCCGCGGTTTCGTAAGCGGCGGCCCCGTGCACCGGTTCCCGCGGTTGTATACGTTAGAGGCAAACATTCAGAAGAACCGGGAGCGCCATAGGCTCACCCCGGAAGAAGCCGAGGACGTGTTTTTTCATGCGCCACTCGTCATTCGCAGTGACACGCGCCACTCTCGGAACGAAAAGAGATATCACGCCTTGGGACAAACGAGCAGCGGTCGGCGGCTCTTCGTCGCTTTCACGATCCGGCGGAAGCTGATTCGCGTGATCTCAGTTCGAGACATGAGCTCCAGAGAGGAGAGTGTTTATGGCAGGCACGAAGAAAAAGATACCTGATTTTCCGTCTGAGGAATCCGAACGCAATTTTTGGGCCGAGCACGATTCGACCGAGTTTATCGACTGGCAAGCCGCTTCGCGGCGGAAATTCCCAAACTTGAAGCCCACGCTTCGGACCATCTCGCTGCGGTTACCAGTTTCGATGATCGAGGATCTTAAAGTGCTCGCGAATAAACGCGACGTTCCCTACCAGTCGCTTCTAAAGGTGTTCCTTGCAGAGCGGCTGGCGCAAGAACGCCGGCGCGCATAAGCCGCACGTGGAGCGGGTCTCCAGACCTGCCATGCCGCCATTCTTGGCATCAGTCTTGCGCCTCGACTCAGCGCCGCGGCGTACTTTACATCGGCATATCATCGATCTCATGAGCGGTAAGCGTCTGCTCGGCTTCGTCCTGATCTTCGACGCACTAGCCGCGCTGATCCTTTATCCACACCTGGATCCGGTCTCCTGCGGATATCTCGTCTTAAGCACCGTTCTGGCTGTTCTTCAGGCGTTCGTACACGAGCGATTCTCGAAATCTGAGGACATCCACCGCCTTTTCTATGCGAAAGATATCGACACAGTTTGGGATCGCTGCGTCGCGCTTCTCGGCGTTTCCGAATTTGCGGTCTTCTTCGAATATTCACACTGGCGGCTTGTCCCGGAACTCGTCAACTTTCGAGCGCAAATAGCCGGATTGATCCTTTGCCTTGCTGGAACGATCTGGCTCGTATGGGTTGACGCTTACTTGGTCGATAAGTTCCCCTCGCATTACCGCAGGCAAGTCCTCATGACTTCTGGCCCCTATCGCTATGTCCGTCATCCCAGGTATATCGGTCTACTCGCAACGCGCCTGGCTTTGCCGTTCATATTTGGAAGTACCATCGCTTGTGCGCTGGCGATCGTCTGGTTCGTCTTGATTCGGCGGCGCGCGCACTTAGAAGAACGGTATTTGACTAGCAAGTTCGGCGTGCTCTACACGCGATACGCGATGCACGCTGTGGGCATACTTTAAGCGTCATTCCGCTCCGGTGATTGCCATATGCCCATTGACAATATACCCGCCATGGTTATAATCGGTATGTGAAAGAAAACGATTCCGATCCGTCCTCGCTCCTGCCTTTGCCCGCCGCGGCCTTTCACATCCTGATGGCCGTGGCCGACGAAGACCGCCATGGCTACGGCATCATTCAGGATGTGGAGGCGCGCACGCGTGGCGAACTGAAGCTGAGCGCCGGAACTCTGTACCGCTCCATTCAGCGCATGCTCGAACAAGGCTTGCTGGTCGAAACGCGCGAGCGGCCCGAGCCGGAGCTCGATGATGAGCGCCGCCGCTATTACCGCATCACGTCCTTCGGCAAAGCTGTGGCCCGCGCCGAAGCGCGGCGGCTGCGGCAGTTGCTGGAATTGGCTCGCGCCAGCGGATTCGCCGCCGGAAAAGCGTGATGCGGCTGTACCGGGCACTGCTGCACTTCTGTCCGTCGGCCTTTCGCGCCGAATACGGCGAGGAAATGTGCGCGATTTTTTCAGCACGACGCGCGGATGCTTCTTCCCCACTCGCCGCCGTCGTGCTGTGGCTTGAAACCGTGGCCGATCTGCTGATCACAGCGGCCGCGGCGCATGCGGATGTTCTGCGCCGCGATCTTCGCTATGGAGTCCGAACCCTGGGGCGCTCGCCAGGGTTTGCCGCAACGGCGATTCTCGTCACTGCGCTCGGAATAGGCGCCACCACTGCCACGTTTTCTATTACCGATCACGTGCTCCTTCGCCCTCTACCGTTTCCCCAACAGGATCGGCTGGTCGAGCTGTGGGAAGATCAATCGCCCGTCAACTACAGCACAATCGAGCCCTCCCCGCCGAACTATCGCGATTGGAAGCGCAGCAGCAAAGCGTTTGAAGGCATGGCTGCATTTCGCGGGCTGTCGGTGGATATGCTCGGAAACGGCGATCCGGAGCAAATCGACGGAGCGTCCGCTACTGCCGATCTGTTTCCCATGTTGGGCGCCCAACCAGCACTGGGAAGAATTTTCGGCCCTGAAGACGACCACAGCGGCGCGCCGGGAACCGTGGTCCTCAGCTACGGTTTCTGGCAGCGGCGATTTGCAGGCGATTCGAGCGTGTTGGGACGCAAAGTCGTTCTCGATGGCGAGCCCTACACCATCGTCGGCGTCATGCCGCGGAACTTCTTTTTTCCGGACCGCGCCTGCGAACTTTGGACTCCCATGCGTTTCGCGAATACCGATTTTGAAGACCGCACCAATAACTATCTGCACGTGATTGCCAAGCTTCGGCCGGGAGTTTCTATCGCCCAGGCGCGCGCCGAAATGCGGCTGATCTCAGCCGAATTGAAACGCGAATATCCAAAGGACAACGCGCACGTTTCCGTAACGGTCGAATCGTTGCGCGATGCAGTGCTGTCGCGCTCGCCCGGGATGCTGCTCATGGCTCTTCTCGGCGCATCGTTGTGCGTCTTGCTGACCGCCTGTACGAATCTTGCAAATTTGCTGTTAGCGCGCACGATGCGGCGGCGCAAGGAACTGGCGGTGAGGACGGCTCTAGGTGCCGGGCGCGAACAACTCGCGCGGCAAATGCTGACCGAAAGCGGCCTGCTCGCAATTTTCGGCGGAGCGCTCGGCGTGGTGTTCGCGATTACCGCCGCGCCCCTGCTCGGACGACTCATTCCGGCGGCGCTGCCGGTTGCGCAGACGCCCGTCATCGATTCGCGTATCTTGCTTTTCGCGCTGGCGCTGACTTTCTTGACCGCTGTCGGCTTCGGAGTGGTTCCTGCGCTGCGGGTGTGCGCCGGTGTCGATGTTGCCGGCTTGCACGAAGGCTCGCGCGGAGGAATCGGCGGCCGGAGAGAGCGCCTGCGCGCCACGCTCGTTGTTGCGGAGGTGGCGGCCTCGGTCGTCCTCTTAATTTCAGCCGGTCTGCTAATTCGCGCTTTGCTGCGAATTGAAAAAATTGATCCGGGTTTCCGGGCCGACGGCGTGTTGACGATGCGAACCTCGCTGCCCATGCCCAAATACGAAAACACGGCGCGCCGCGTGGCCTTCTATTCCAGCGTCCTGTCCGGTATTCGCCAAATTCCTGGAGTGAAGGACGCAGCCTATACAAGCTTTCTGCCCCTGGTCATGCGTGGCGGAATCTGGCCCGTCACCATCCAGGGACAAGCTCCGCGGGATCCGGGCTTTCGCCAGGTGAGCATGCGTTTCATCACGCCGGGATTCTTTCCAACTATGGGCATTCCGCTGCTCGCAGGGCGCGATGTGAGTGACGCCGACACGCTACATACGCGCATGGCTGCCGTAGTTAGCGAATCGTTCGTACACAAGTATTGGCCGCATGAGAATCCGCTGGGCCGCGAGTTTCAAGTGGCGTTCTCGGTTCGAAGCGTGGTCGGCGTGGTGGGGAACGTTCGTGTCCGCGGACTCGAAAGGAGCAGCGAGCCGCAGGTCTATCTGCCGTATCGCCAGGTGCCGGACGGTTCGATTATCTGGTACGCGCCCAAGGATCTGGTCGTCCGATCGTCGCTCGACACTCGCGCTCTGCTGCCCGCGATTCGGAGAATCGTCGCTAAAGCCGATCCGCAGCAGCCGATTTCAGATGTGCAAACGCTCGCCGGTATCGTGGATGCCGAGACAACTCCGCGCTTGATACAACTGCGCATGCTCGGAACTTTCGCCGCCCTCGCGCTATTGCTCGCCGCGATTGGAATCCACGGTTTGCTCTCTTTCGCGGTCTCCAATCGAAAGCAGGAGATCGGCGTCCGGGTCGCCATGGGTGCGCGCTCCAGCGATATCGTCGGAATGGTGATGCGTGAAGGATTCGCGCTTGCGATAGGAGGAATCGTTTTCGGCGTGGCGCTCGCGTATGCGGCGGCCCGCGGAATGCAGGCGCTGCTCGCGGGCGTGAAACCGGACGATGGGATAACTTTTTCGGCCGCAATCGCCGTCGCGCTGGTCATGACGCTGCTCGGAAGTTTGCTGCCCGCCTTGCGGGCGATGCGTCTGGACCCGATGGCCGCAATCCGCGCCGATTGACACCCCGCCCGGTGATATCGTGGGATATCGTAGGCGTGCCCATGAATCTCCGGAATGCTTTGTGGTTCTCGGGCTGCTCGCTTGCCTTTCTCGGCACCGCTTACGCGCTCGACCGCACGCTGCCGCATCCATTTCGCGAATATCCCGGCATCGAGTACCGCCTCGGAACCATTCCCCTTGCCGCCCGATTACCAGGAGAAGGCCGAATGGGCGTTCGCACGCTTGATGTATCCGCCCGGTTGGAACAACGGTTACGCGGGCCGCGACGATCCCGATTGGACGCAGGGATATTCCCTCTGGACGCAGGATTTCCCGCGCGCGGACCGGCATTTCTCACTGGCTGTCCGGCGCTTAACTCGCGTTGATGTCCGATCTGTCGAGCAGGTCGTTAGTCTCGACGACGGCGATGATGTTTACAACTGGCCCTGGCTCTACGCCGTGCAAGTGGGCGAGTGGGGCATTACGGATCCGGAAGCGAAAAAGCTTCGCGATTATCTCTTGCGCGGCGGCTTCTTCATGGCCGACGATTTTCACGGCACCGTCGAATGGCAGGTATTCGAAGAAAGCATGAAGCGCGTCTTCCCGGACCGCCCCATCGTCGACATCCCGGATAGCGACCCCATCTTCCACACCGTTTACGATCTAGACAACCGTTACCAGATTGTCGGTGAGGGCCACCTCCAGGAAGGGCATAAACTGGACGGTTACGTCGCGCACTGGCGGGGCATTTACGACGACAAGGGCCGCGTCATGATCGCCATCTCTTTCAACTCGGATATCGGCGATTCCTGGGAGTGGGCCGACTCCCCCTACTACCCGGAAAAGTATTCGGCCCTCGGCGTTCGCATCGGCGTCAATTACATCGTCTACGCCATGACGCATTAGTGGCTTGTCGCAGAGAGCTCGTCAGTGCGAATGCGGGCGAGCAGCAAGTTAGTCACGAGACGGGCTGGGGGGAGCGCAAATGCGCCCAGCGTTTTGAGCGCTCGATGAACCACGCGCTGAAACGCATATTCATCGCAAAAGCACTCAATAGACCCCCGGGATCAGCCGCTTTGTCCGGCTGCTATAAACCTCATAGGCATTCCCAAATGCCGTCTTAAGAGCCTCCTCTTCAACACGCATCCTGTAAGTCAAAGCCGCCATTGACGGAACCAGGACGATTGCCAAGGCTGCCCAGTTCCGCATGTGCAGCGCGATGGCGGTAAGCACAAGCAGAAGCCCCAAATACGAAGGATGCCGGGCAAACCTGTAGAGACCTCCGGTTTGGAGCCGCTGCTCGGCACGAATGGCGACGTTGGCGCTGAATGATCTGCCCAGCGACACGACAGCGGTCCAGCGAATCGCAACGCCGACCACCATAAACGCCAGAGCAACGAAACTGATCCAGTGAGCTCCGCCAAACATCGTGGATGCGTGAAAGTCTGCGTATCGGCCCGCCAGAGTGGTCGATGCAATTAGTGTGAGCCACAGAACGAGGAGCGAGCCGCGATCCTTGACTTTGCCACTGCCCGACCTTGTGCGGGTGAAGATGAGAATTCCTATCTCCGATGAAATCCAGCACCAGTAGAGCGCCTTTCCAAATACAACTAGAGTCATTTTCTCCTCTTCCAGAGACATTCGAGATTCAATGTTGTTTTCTCTCTCGCGTTCCCTACGAGAAGAATGCGCCGAACGGCCAGCGAAAAACAGTAGCAGCTGTCATGGATGAGAAATGACGGGTATCACGATGACACGTGTCATGCGTTCCATATGACAGCTATGGGTACCAGGACCGTTCCGCGTAGTGGGATGGTGAAGTTATGAGCGAAGGGCAGTCACACGCACCAGAACGAAACGCGGCAGCCTCGGGTACGCACATCGCAGACTCGAAGCGGGAGTTTGTCCGTGGCCGCTGGATCGTGCGCTGGGTGGCATTGCTCTATTCCGCATATTTCTTTGTCACGCCGGCTTATCGGCACTCATTTGCGGTCTGGATGGAATTCGCGGTTCTTTACGCCGCCTTCCTTATTCTTTATTTTCTCGTCGCGGAGCTTACAGGACGTCGGCAGACAGTCGCGTTTGTGTTGTTCTTTCTCCTCGCCTTTCTCTATTACCCGCTCAATCCGGACGCGTACGGAATGTTTGTCTATCCGTTCGCGGTGCTTTGCCTGTTTCTCACTCGTTTGCGCACCGTGTTCCTGGTGCTCATTGCGATGACGGCCGGAGTCGTGGCGGAGACTCGATACATCGGTCGCCCTTTTGGCACAGCCGAAAGCGTCCTCTTCTTCTGCGTAATCATTGGGCTCACGTAACTTTGCCTTCGCCCAGCAAGCACGAACCAATTTTCTTCTGGAGCGTGCAAATTCTGAGATCGAACGTCTGTCCCAGGAAGCGGAGCGCGAGCGCATCGCACGCGATCTGCACGACCTCCTTGGCCATACCCTGACCGTTATTACTGTGAAGCTCGATCTCGCCCGCCGGCTCCTGTCCCACGAACTCGGACCGCGCCCGGAGCGAGATCGTGGAAGCAGAGCAGACTGCTCGGAGTGCGCTCGCCGAGGTTAGGCAAGCCGTGTCCGGCTACCGCGCCGAAGGACTTGACACAGAGATCAGCCACGCTCGGCGAAGCCTGCTTTCCGCCGACGTGAAACTGACCACGGCTCTCGCTCCGGTGAATCTCTCATCGAGCCAGGTCAACGTGCTTTGTCTTGCGCTGCGCGAGGCCGTAACCAACATCGTCCGCCATGCTCACGCAACCGTCTGCCGCGTAGAGCTCCTTGAGAAAGACAGCACGATTCATTTCATGATTGAGGACAATGGGTTGGGCGGCCACATTCGTGAAGGCAATGGCTTGCGTGGCATGCGAGAGCGGCTGCAGTCTATCGCCGGAGCCCTAAAGCTGACAGGCTCGGCAAATGGAGGAACACGTCTTGAGCTAACGTTGCCGGTGGCGAGTGAGTCTCCGGCACAAGCGACTTCACAATTTGTGGGAGAGGCGGATACCTTTTGACACAAAAAATACGCGTTCTGTTGGCAGAGGACCAAAGCATGTTGCGGGGAGCGCTCGCAACGCTGCTCTCGATCGAGCCCGATATTGAGGTGCTCGGATCTTTTTCCGATGGAGAGCAAGCCTTTCAGGCCGTCGGAAAGCACCGGCCGGAGGTTTTGGTAACAGACATCGAGATGCCGAAGATGAGCGGACTCGAACTCACTGCCCGTGTAAAAGAGCTTTACCCAGACACACGCGTCCTGATACTAACGACCTTCGCGCGTCCGGGATATTTGCGGCGAGCACTGGAAGCGGGAGCATCTGCCTATCTTCTCAAGGACCGACCCTCTGAAGAACTCGCCGACGCGGTCCGGGGAGTCAGTCGCGGGGCTCGCATCGTGGATCCCCAACTGGCCTCGCAGATATGGACCACGGAAAAAGACCCGCTCAGTAATAGAGAACGTTTGATCCTGCGCCGCGCGGGCGACGGTGAAAGTACTGCTGAACTGGCGCGTTCGCTGCGACTGACGGAGGGGACCGTGCGCAACTATCTTTCCGAGGCCATCTCCAAATTGCACGCTTCCAGCCGGTTTGAAGCGGCCCGGATTGCTCGCAATAAAGGATGGCTTTGACGTCAGGCCATTAGTGTTATGCGTGTTTTGGCTTTCCTAACGGTGGCAACGCTTCCCTTTGATCGGATTGGGAAAAAGCTTGACTGTGCAGGCGCAAAGCCAGCCCCAGCATGCAGATTGCAGTGAAACCAAAATAGGAACCCTGCCAAAGAACGTCTGTGACCGATCCCGGACCCAACTTGATCCAGCGAAACCCCATAGCAAGAAACGCCAAAGCAAAACCAACCGACACGACGCCCGCCAAGCCAAAAAACCAGCCGTCCACGACGCGATGCTGACGCCGCAGGGTCCGCGCGGTTATCAATGCGAGAATGCCGATGCTGATTGCCATCAGGATGATCAGGAGCGCGACGGTACGAAAGCCGATTCTAAAACCGAAAACGCCGTTAAAGATCACCCCGAGCGCCCCAAGAGCTAGGCCATTCACCACTAGAAGCCAGCATATGCCTCTTGCCGAGCTCCAAATGCCGGCTGCGACCGCGCAAGCTCCTGCCGCCACCGCGAGCTTTCCCAACAATACAATGCTCTTCAACGCATGGAAACCGTGTCCTGCATGATCAAAATAAAAGACCGAAATTATCGCCTCAAGAACGCCACACAATACCAGTAACCACCAGTTCTTAATAGGCGTTTGGAGCAAAATTCACCTCCCCGATTGTGATGCGGGCTCTGAATTCATCGTAGCGCCGTGCGAGGAATAAGAATCCCTGGATAACATCCGGTTGCACCGCCAATCCGCTATCGTGAAGTAAGTTGGATCTCGAAAAATCGATTCTCCACAAAGTCGGTGAGGCCGTAAACCGCTTTCGCATGATTCGCGACGGCGATCGTGTCGCCGTAGGACTATCCGGCGGCAAAGACTCGCTCACTCTGCTGGAAGCCCTGCTCCGCCTCCAAAAGCGCGCCCCCATCCGCTTCACCGTGTGCGCCTTCACCGTTGAGCAAGGTAAATTTCTCGCCCCCATTCAACCCATGGGCGAATATTTGCGCGGCCGCGGTGTCGACTGGACTTATGTCCAAGACAATCCATCGCTCAATCTCCTTACCGAACAGCCCGATCACGGTTGCGATCTCTGCAGCCGCTATCGCCGCCGCGCCGTATATGAAATCGTCCGCAGCCTCGGTGCAAACGTAGTCGCTTTCGGCCATACCGCCGACGATTTTTGCGAATCTTTTCTCCGCAACGCCCTCTATACCGGCCGCCTCAGCGCGCTGCCGCCCATGACTTGGTCCAGTAAACGCGAGTTTCGCCTCATCCGCCCGCTTGTTTACGTGACCGAAGACCTCACCCGAGCCTTTGCCGCCACCCTCGGCGCCCCCGTCGTTCCCTGCGGCTGCTCCCAGAAAACCGGTACCGTCCGCCGCACCCTGCGCGACATCTTCGCCGAGCTGGAACAGGATCATCCCTTCTTGAAGCAGACGCTCCTCTCCGCCATGGCCAACATCGAGACCAGCCGTTTGCTCGACACCCGCTTTCTCGATCTCGACCGCAACACGGAACCCACGCCGATGCCAAATAATGACACTTTAGTCACACTGAATTCTTAGCCGCTTCCGGATAATGAGCGTACAATAAGGCCAGAGCGGGGAAGCTCGCGAGGAGTTAAATATGGAACGCGCATGGCAGAAGCCGGCAGCAGTTCTTGCCGGAATTTTGATGACCGCTGTGTACGCGATGCCGCAGGCCTACACCATATCGGCCCGCCCCGGAGCGCTCAACTACGTGGAAGGAGAGACTTCCCTAAACGGCAAGCCGCTCTCCGAAAAAAATCTGCGAGCCACCTTCTTGAACGCCGGCGACACGCTCGCCACTAAGATCGGCAGGGCCGAAGTTCTGCTGACCCCCGGGGTCTTCCTGCGCGTCGGCGAAAACACGCAGATTCATATGATTGCGCCTTCCCTCACCGACACCCAACTCGAAGTGCAGCGCGGCGAAGCCATCATCGAAGCGGATGGCTTGCTGAAGGACAACCACGTGGCCGTGATCGACCATGGCGCCTCAACGACGATCGAGAAGAACGGTTTATATCGCTTTTCAGCCGATACCGCGCCTGCCGTGGCTGTCCTCGAAGGCAAGGCCGAGGTCTTTGCCGGCGACAAGCGGCTCGAATTGGGCAAAGGCCACGAGGCGCTTCTGGCCGACGCGAATCTCAAACCTGGAAAGTTCAACACCAAGCAGGAAGACGACCTTTACGCCTGGAGCAACGTGCGCTCCGAATACGAGGCTGCGGCCAGTTACCAGACAGCCAATAACGTGAGTGTCAACAGTTTCGGCGGCGGCTGGGGCGACTATGGATTCGTCGGCGGCATTGGCCCGGGCTGGTATTGGAATTCCGCCTTTTCCGGTTACGGATGGATGCCCGCTTCCGGCGCTTTTTATAGCCCGTTCGGCTATGGATTTTACGCGCCTTCCGTAGTCGGGTACGCGCCCATCGTCAACACGCCCATCTATGGCGGCGGCGGCCGCTGGTTGGCGTTCCACCGGAACGGCTGCCAGAGCGGCGGTCCCGGTGAATCCCAATAATCCGGCCGCCGTCGGAACAGTGACTACCTCGCCGTGGGCCAACCACGCAGCCCGTATGGCGGTGGCTCCGTCCTATGCGGCCCGCGGTTTCAGTACCGCCTCCGGAGCTTCCGTTCCAGCCTTCTCCGGCGCACGCATGTCAACCTCCTCGCGCGGCGGCTGGTCCGGAGCTCGTAGCGGCGGCGGGTCGGGCGGTCATGCCGGCGGCTGGTCCGGCGGAGCGGCTCACGCAAGCGGCGGCGGAATGAGCGCAGGCGCGGCCGGTCACGCTGGCGGGGGCGTTGCCCACCGCTGACAAATACTGACTGAGCCGCGGCGGAGCGGGTTCCCCCTCCGGGCGATACAATGACCATATCGCCGCCCCGATTCAGCGTGTTCGCACAGATTTCATCGTGGTCGGAGCAGGCGTAGCAGGTCTCCGCGCCGCCATCGAATTAGCCCCTGCCGGCCGCGTCCTGGTAGTAGCCAAAGACAGTCTTAGCGAATCTTCCTCCGAATACGCCCAAGGCGGAATCGCCGCCGCTCTTAGCGACGATGATGAAGTCGAGCTCCATGAGCAGGACACCCTCCTTGCTGGCGACGGTCTCTGCAATCTCGAAGCCGTTCACACGCTCGTCCAGGAAGCCCCGGCTGCCATCGAGCAGTTGATCGACTGGGGAACTGCCTTCGACCGCCAGGGCTCCCGTCTGCTGTTCGCGCGCGAAGGCGCGCATAGCCGCAACCGCGTGCTGCACGCCCACGGCGATTCAACCGGGCGCGAAATCGTCCGCACGCTCTACCAGCACGCCGCATCGCTCCCCTCCATCGAATTCCGCAGCTTCGCCGCCGTTACCGATCTGCTCGTCAGCAACGGCGAAGTAATCGGCGTCTCCGCCCACGAAGAAGCGACCCGCGCAACCGCCCTGATCGAAGCCCGTGGAACTCTGCTCGCCACCGGCGGCCTCGGACGCGTCTTCGAGAACACCACGAATCCCGGCGTGGCCACCGGCGATGGTGTAGCCTGCGCCTGGCGCGCCGGAGCGGCCATAGAAGACATCGAGTTCGTCCAGTTCCACCCGACCGCGCTCTACCTCCCCGGTGTGCCCCGTTTCCTGCTGAGCGAAGCCCTGCGTGGCGAAGGCGCCTATCTCCGCAATGCCAGTGGTGAGCGCTTCATGCAGCGCTATCATCCCGCCCAGGAACTCGCTCCGCGCGACGTCGTTTCGCGTTCCATCGTGCTGGAACTGCGCGCCACCGGCGACCCCAGCGCGTTTCTTGATCTCACGCATCTTGAGCCCGGTTTCGTCCGCCGCCGCTTCCCGCGCATCTACGACACCTGTCTCCGCTACGGCGTCGATCTTGAAACCACACCCGCTCCCGTCCGTCCGGCTGCCCACTACGCGATGGGTGGGGTTCGCACAGATCTGTTTGGCAGGACAAATCTGCCGCGCCTGTATGCAGCCGGCGAAGTGGCCTGCACCGGCGTACACGGCGCCAACCGTCTCGCTAGCAATTCTCTACTAGAAGGTATTGTCTTCGGCGCGCGAGCCGGCCAGGATATGCGCACCCTGCCCGAACTGCCTTCTGCCCTCGCGTTCGATTTTCCCGCGCAAGCTTTTCCCGCCATCGCCGAACGCGAACTACGCGCCATCTGCTGGAACTCGTGCGGCATCCTGCGCAGCGGCCCGGAGCTTTCCGCCGCCTACAACCGCCTGCATTCCCGCGCGCTCGCGCCTGTCGCCTCGCCTTCCCGCGCCGATTTCGAGCTGCGCGCCATGCACCAGGTTGGGTCCTTAATCTCGCTCGCCGCCCTCGCTCGCCGGGAAAGCCGCGGCGGCCATTACCGGACTGATTTCCCCGCTAAATCCCCGGCCTTTGAGAAACACTCCATCCTTACCCGTCCCGCCCACGGAGCCGATGCCCAAATCGACTTCGCCTGAGCGCCTCTTCGCGCTGTTCCTATTTGCGGCCCCGCTGTACCAGGCCAGCCCCTGGGCCGCACTCTGGACCACTCCCTCCATTCTCATCGCCTCCGTGCTCATCACCTGGGGCGCCGAATCCGCCCAGTTCTTCGTCGCTCAAGGCTTCGCTCTCGCCATTCTTGCCTGGATGCAAACCCTGCCTGAATTCGCCGTCGAGGCCGTTCTCGCCTGGCATCAATCGACGCCGCTGCTGCTTGCCAATCTCACCGGAGCGCTCCGTCTGCTCACCGGCCTCGCCTGGCCGCTGATTTATTTCACCGCCGCTACGGTGCATCGCAAGCGCACCGGCCAGTCCCTGCGCCATATTCAGCTCGACCCGCACCAAAGTGTCGAAGTGATTAGCCTCGTGTTCCCGTTGCTTTACGCACTTGTGATCTGGTGGAAGGCAACCCTCCACCTATACGATGCGGCTATCTTGATCGCGTTCTATATCGCCTATCTGGTGCTGCTCACCAAGCTTCCGCCTCAGCAGCGCGAAGCGATCGATGCCCTGCCATCCATCCCGCGGCACATCGTCCTTGCGCCGCGCCGCCGGCGCATTCTCCTGATCTCCGCCTGTTTCGCCGCCGGCGGCCTGCTAATTTACTTCACAGCCGAGCCGTTCCTCGGAAGCCTGATTGCCCTTGCCGCCGCCGCCGCCATCCCCAGCTTTCTCGTCATCCAGTGGCTCGCGCCTATTATTTCCGAATTCCCGGAGCTCGCCTCCACCTTCTACTTCGCCCGCCAAAAAGAAAACGCCTCCATCGCGGTGATGAATATCACCTCCAGCAACATCAATCAGTGGACGCTGCTCGTAGCCATGCTGCCCATCGTCTTCTCCCTCAGCCGTGGCGAGATCTCCGCCATCCCGCTCGACGCCGAGCAGCAATCCGAGCTGCTGCTCACCATCGGTCAAAGCCTGGTCGGGCTGACCTTTCTCCTCAACATGCAATTTGCCTGGTGGGAAGCGCTCGCCATGTTCGCCCTGTTCGCGATCCAGTTCATTCTGCCCGCCTTCGCCGGTGATGAGGTGCGCGTCTGGATCACCGCCGCATTCTTCCTCTGGACTGTAGCGGCGCTCTTCCGGATGCTAGGCCGTTGGCGCCAACCTGCCGCCTGGACTTGCTTCCAGGAAACCTGGCGAGAGCACGTGCGCTGACTTCTGAAGCTTGAATATTCGTTACGTTACCAGCGAGAAGAGCTACCTATCTCTTACTGCGGTGTAATGGGCCTGCGGCGGCCGTGCCAGCAGAACATACGCTCAAAAGGAAACTCTGCATTCTCCGGCGCTAACGGACAGCGCTCAGGCATGCTGGCGAGTGATGCAATCGCTGTTCCCAATCCCTCAACCATCGCAGGCCGGTTTCACCAGCGTGTTGCGAAATCAGCCAATCCAGGATGTTTGTGGTGTCACGCTCTGCCTCTTCGGAGATCTCAACGCGGAAAGCCATGCTTCTCGCGCAACTCTTCGAGGAACTCAGTGGCGCACCGGGTGCGTCCGGCCTTCACGTCCTCATAGCCCCGATGAATGGCTTGAACCGATTCTTCGTAATCCTGCCGCTCCCATTCCAGATAGTTGGACAGCACTTCATCCAGCGCAGCCGTTACCTCTTGCCCGTGACGCTGCGCGTAACGTTCGAGTTGCGCCTTCCGTTCGGGTTTTACCGGCATCATTTCCATAAATGTCTCTTCATTTTCACTCTACCGAATGAACGCCATCTAAGCCTTCCCAAAATTAAGGTGGGGCGGACCGTCGCCTCGCGCGGTCTGCCGTCTAAGCGTTCCCAAAATTAATCAGCGCCACCCCAAAAATAATCATCGCTAGCCCGCCAATCTTAGCCATCGTGAACGGCTCCTTGAAAAACAGCCGCGCCCACACAATCGCCCAAATATAGCCCAGCGAAACCATCGGATATAAAACCGTAAGCTGCCCCTGCGACACGCCCATCATGTAGAACACCGACGATAGGAGATACAGAACGATTCCCACGCCCAACCAGTAATTGGTCAGCAGCCGAGCCAGGCTGCCAGTCATATGTTCGGCGCCCAGCTTCAAAAAAACCGCGCCAAACGAGCCGATAAACGACCCGAAAAGAACCAGAATGATGGAGCTAAGCGGTGTCTGCATGCGGCCTACTTCTTCATCCCCAGCACCGATACGCCGCCCACGATAAACGCAATCCCGATGCAGCGGAAAAAATTCAGGTGTTCGTCCGGCAGCCAGAATAACGACAGAATCGTAACCCACACATACGTCAGCGCAATGATCGGATACAGCCGCGAAAGCTCGCGCCCTTTCAACGCCAGCGCCATCAGGAAAGTATTCACTCCGTACATGCAGTAGCCGAGGAACAGCCGCATGTTTGTAATTACGCCCAGGCAGAAGCTGACGAAAAGACCGGGATGCCGGAACACTTGGCCAAGCGTCACGTGCGCGCCCAGTTGCGCCGTCCCTTGCTTCACCAGAATTTGCGCCAGCGCGCCGATCAGCGTGCAGGAAAACACCAGCAGAAACGCGCGCCGGGCTTCCGAGCGGGTATCGAGGGGGGCTGCAACAGCGGTGGGGGAAATCAACGGCCGGCCTAAACCGTTATTGTAACGATCTGCCATAAGTGCCCGCCGCCGGGCCCCGCAACATGTTACATTAGAACCGTATGGCAATCCCGAACATCAAGCGCTTTCGGCCTTTTTGCCCGACTTGCAACGAAAGTTTTACAGTAATGGCCGTGCTGCCCAGGGACGCCGATGTGAACGCCTATCTCGCTGGCGCCGTGGAGCGCCATGACCACAAAGCGTACCAGGAATCGAAACAGCAGCATTACAAGGTGCGCGTCGGTCAGCAAAAACAGAAGAAAGCCAAGTAAACGGCATCTGGCAGAGCGTCCGCTATTATTGGCGCGCCTGCACAATCCGTAGCGCCCGCGAAGCTGCAAACGCCACATCCGGATCGATATCTTTCGCCAGCGAATCGAGCGCCGGTCTCACATCTTCGCTCCGGCTCGCCGCAAAGACGGAGCACAAAGCAATTTTCTGATCCTTGGTTGCTTGCGAGACAAGCGGGAACAGGGCCCGCCGCACATCCTCGCGCCGCGCGAGTTCCTTCAGATACGCCATCGCTACGTATGCACGGCCCTTCACGTCCAGAGTTTCGACTAAATACGGCAACGGGCTGAAATCGGACGTGTCGACCTTCCCTTCATCCACCAGCGCAAACGCCGCTGCCAGATGTACCTTCCAATCCGCGTCTTTTTCGTCGTAGGCCTGCGTGAGAGTGGGCGTGTCCTCTGGTTCTCGAATTCGTCCTAGCCCCTCCAGTGCGGCCGCTCGCAAACCCGGGTCCTGATCCTGCGCGTATTTTTGAAACACGGGGCGGTCTTCCGGAATGGCCAGCATCGCCAGCGTTTCCAGTGCGGCCCGTCGAATCCGGATATTACGCGCATTTTTCAAATCCGCTCGTGCGTCGGGCGCGTTGTCCAGACACCGCAGCACGCCAATGGTTTCGAGCGCCGTGGCCTGGACGCGATCGTCGAGATCGTGCGCCGGAGAGGATAAGGCCGGACACGCCACGGGGTCGCCTATTTTCTGAAGCGCGACCAGGCTTTCAAAAATCAGTTGGCTATTTTTGGCGTGCAGCGATTCGCTCAAGGCCGGAACAGCGGCTCGATCGCGAAGAATTCCGGCCGCGAGCGCGGCATTGGAGCGAGCGTCGCTGCCGGCGCCTCCGCGTATCTCGTCCGCCAGCGCCTGCGCAACATCGGGCTGGATGGTCACGCCGGGATCCACAACCTGATCGTTGCGCGAGGAAAAGAAATCCTTCACCTGCCGCACGCCGCGCGTCAACGGTCCCGTCAAGCCGCCTTTCACCACATACCCAGGCTGATAATAATTCACGATTCCGTCGGTCGCGCGAATCTGCACTTCGGGGTCGTTGTCGTGGCTTGCCGTGGCCAGCGGCGTCGAGACTCGCCTCAGTCCCGATCTTCACAATCGCCTTCACCGCTTCGACGCGGATTGCGCGATTCGGATCTTTCAAATACTGCGCCAGCGCGGGAATGGCTTGCGCATCCTTCTTGCCAAGATCGCGGATGCGCAGAATGCGCTGTTTGGCATTGAAACTTTCCTCGTTCTGGCCCAGCGCCAACGCCGCCAGGCAAACCGCACACGCCACCACTCTAAACGCACGCAACATATTTTCCGAACCAGATTTATAAAACAGCGCTAGCGCACCACTTCCACGCTGACCTTGTGCGGAATCAACCCGGCTTCGAAGCCGAGGTCGAGCAGTTTCTGCGCGGCGCGCGGTACTACCTCGCCTCCATCAATCGTATTGTGATTGACGTACATCCCGACGAATTGTTCCGCTAAACCGGGCTCCAGATCGCGGGCGAACTGCATGGCATAGTTCAGCGCCTCTTCGCGATGATCCAGCGAATACTGAATGCTCTCGCGCATCAACCTGGAGCATTCCGCCTGCACCTCCGGCGTCAAATTCCGCCGCAACGCATTCGCGCCCAAGGGCAGCGGCAGCCCATATTTGGCTTTGAACCATTTGCCCAGATCGAGTATATTGTGCAGCCCGCCGTGGCCATAATTCAGTTGCCCCTCGTGAATCACCAGGCCGCCATCCACTTCGTGATCCCGCACCGCTTGCAGAATCCTGTCGAAAGGAACCACCACGTGCTCGAATTCGGGCTGGAACAACTTTAAAGCCAGGAACGCTGTCGTCATGGTGCCCGGAATTGCGATGCGCTTGCCCTTCAGATCTTCCGGCGGCATGTGGCGCCAGCTCACCACAATCGGCCCGTATCCGTCTCCCACGCTCGAGCCACTGGCCATAAGTACATATTTGTCCGCCACGTACGGATAGGCGTGGTAAGAGATGGCCGTCAGTTCGTAGCGTCCCTCGGTGGCCTTCTGGTTCAGCGACTCGATATCTTCCAGAACGTGATGGAATGCGACGATGCGGGAGCGAATCTTCTTGGTCGCCAGCGCATAAAACATGAACGCATCATCGGAGTCCGGGCTGTGCGCGCAGACAATTTCCATGGGCGTGGAGGAACTCATACGAAGGAATTGCGAAATCGAGCAACATCAGTGTAACAGGAGGCGTTTACTTGCTCGAAAGGTCGCGCAAAGCCAGCAGAGGCGACTGAAGATGGTCTAAATCCTGTTCCAGGGCGGCCAGAGAGAAGCGGCACACCTGGTCTTCCTGCTCTTTTGCCGCCAACTCCAACTGCTGCGCATGGGCTCTGGCTTGCGGTGCGTGCAGACTGGCCACCGATCCTTTCATGGAGTGCGCGGCGCGCGACAGCCGGTTATAATCGCCGGCCGAGAGTGCATTGCGCATTTCGTTCACCTGATCGGGAGTCTCCGCCAGAAACAGATCGATGATCTCAACCAGCAGTTCGCGATCGTGCGCGACTTGCGCCTCGAATTCGTCCTGCTCGAATATGGGCAGTTCCGAAATCGAAGCTTCGGAACCAGCTGAAGTGGCCAGCGAGCGGGCCAGCGTTCGAACCGCTTCCGAGAACGTGGCCGCCTCGAACTCTGCCGGTAAGTATCCATCGATACACCGATCGCTGCCCGAGGATGGACCGTTTTCCTGGTGAACGAAGGAGAGAACCGCTGTGTGCGCCGGATTTCGCTGTTTTCGCTCGCTCTGTCTTAATTTGGTGGTGAACTCCGCTAAGCCAGCGCCCCCAGGCGATCCCACCAGCACGGCGTCGAATTTCTCCACAAGCAGCGCCTCGCAAGCCTCCCCAAACCCTCTAGCCGGAACCACGGCATGGTTGGCCTCCTCCAGCACGGATGAGATCCGCTCAGCTTTCCGGGCATTCCCCTCAATCAGCAGAACTCGTAGAGCACTCATAGTTCACATCGCCCGTACTGGGCTATCCTCTTCCCCATCGGCCGAAAGCCTGCCAAACTTTATAATTGTGTGGCAATTTTGCCGCCGCATTCTCTACTTCCTCTTTGGAAGCAGAATCCAAACAGGCGGTATGCTCTCATTCCTTTACTCTGTTATACTCTCGACTTAGTGGGGGTGTGTTTTCCCTAGTCTCACGACCCGCACCGTCCTAATTCCGCATCGCCGCTGGCCACAGACCCTGCTTTCGGGTTTGGAAACTTTCTCGTCTACACTCTTCAATCTCGTGTTTCCGGATCAGTGCCGGATATGCGAACAGCCGCTGCGCGGCATCTCTCGCATTCCGGTTTGCGAGACGTGCCTGCGCTTGCCTCAGCCGTTACAAGCTGCCTTCTTCTGCCGCGCCTGCCGTACTCCTTTCATCGATTCCGGCCCGTTGGACGAAAACGGTCTCTGTATCTTCTGCCGCGAGAGCCAGGTCAATTTCGATGCAGTCTACTCGTTCGGCGGTTATGAAGGCGCCCTCCGCCAGCTCATTCACCTCTTCAAATACGGCAAAATCGAAACTCTCGCGCTGCCGCTCAGCCGGTTATTGCTTCGCGCCCTGCCGCTCGAACAGCGCTTCGATGTAATTATTGCTGTGCCGATGCATTGGCGCAAGCGCTGGGAGCGCGGCTTTAACCAGGCGGAATTGCTGGCGCGTCCGCTGGCCCGGCGCTGCGGTCTGAAGCTTTCCCATAACCTGCGCCGCCGGCGCTACACCAAATCGCAAGCCGCGCTAACGGAAGCCGAACGCAGTCACAATCTGGAGAATTCCTTCCGCGTCCGGCACCCGGAACAAATCGCCGGTCGGCGCGTGCTGTTGATCGACGATGTTTTTACCACTGGCGCCACCTTGCGCGCCGCCGCGGCAACGTTGAAAGGCGCAGGCGCCACGCGCGTTTCGGCTCTCACCGTGGCCCGCGTCGACCGTCGAATGCCGCAGGGGAATCTTGCCGCTTTAGCGGCGAGCGGAGTGAATTAGCGATGCCCGGCCCCGATCGATTGCACCGTCCCGTTCTGGTCCTGAACGCCAGCTTCGAGCCCATCAATATCTGCGCCGCCCGGCGCGCGCTGGTGCTTATTCTGAAAGGCGTCGCTTCGGCCGAAGAGGTGGCGCCCACGCACGTGCATTCGGCCAAGCGTGTTCTCAGCGTGCCTTCGGTGATCCGTTTGCTCGAGTACCGCCGCATTCCGCATCAGACGCGCGCGCTCTCGCGCAAAAACATTTTAATGCGCGACCGCTATACCTGCCAGTATTGCCATCGCACGCTGCCCTCGGGCGAAATGACGCTCGATCACGTCGTGCCGCGCTCGCGCGCCGGCGAAACCACCTGGGAAAACCTGGTCGCCTGCTGCCATCCCTGCAACAACCGCAAAGGAAGCCGGACGCCTGAAGAAGCCGGCATGAAGCTGCTCCGGCCGCCCCGCCCCTTCAGCCTGCACACCAGCCGTCACTTGATGCGCCTGCTCGGCCGCAGCGACGACCAGTGGCGGAAATATTTGTTCTATTCGGATTAAAGCCGTGAGCCACGAATGGACACGAATAAACACGAATCCCAAACGGCAGATCGATTAGCCGTAGACGATCCGTTTCCATTCGACCTTGGGTTTTTGGAAGTTGATGAGAAGAGCCAGCCTGAGCTGGGCGGCTTTCAGGTAATTGATGCATTGAGCCAGATGCTCATTTGAGAAGCTATCGACACACTTCAACTCCACCAGAATCCGGTCTTCGACCAAAAGGTCGGCAACGTATTCGCCCACGCGCTGTCCTTTGTAGAGAACCGAATATGGAACCTGCGACTGAACGCGCAAGCCTTGCAAAACCAGTTCCCGAATCAAAGCCCGCTCGTAAATCTTTTCCAGGAACCCCGCCCCCAACACATTGGATACCTCATAGGCAGCGCCAACCACCACTTTAACTACCGCATCCGAAGAATCCATCTCGGATTCGTGTTTCTTTTATTCGTGGCCCCAATTTTAAGCCGGGGGCTGTTCTTTGGGCTTTTCCGCTTTCGGCTTCGGCGGCGCGCTGGCCTTCACCGGACTAATAATGACGTGCGCGTTGCGTCCCTCTAGCCGCGGCTGTCCTTCAACTGTTCCCACACCGGCCAGATCGCCCGCAAAGCGCAGCAGCAGATTTCTGCCGAGATCCGTGTGCGCGATCTCGCGCCCGCGGAACTGCACAATCGCCTTGACGCGGTTGCCTTCCTGCAGAAAGCGGATGGCGTTGGTCTTCTTGAATTCGTAATCGTGATCGCCGGTGTTGGGACGGAATTTCAACTCCTTCACCTGGATCACGTGCTGCTTTTTCTTGGCCTCGTGCTGCTTCTTCTTTTGCTCGTACTGCCACTGCCCATAATCCATCGCTTTCGCGACGGGCGGTTCGGCGGTAGGCGCAATCAGGATCAGGTCCAGCCCCAGCTCTTGCGCGCGGCGTACCGCGGCGGGAGTGGGCATAACTTCAACCGATCCATCCGGGAAGACAGCGCGAACTTCCCTGACTCGAATCGCCTCATTAACGTTTTCGCGGATTCTAGGCCGGCGCGGTGGGTAACTCCTGGGTGGATACATGCCGGACTAAAGGGGCGCGCACACCGGCGCGGGTGAAACGGGAAGAAATGAAATCAAATGTTATACCTCGTACCAGTTTACACGGAAACGGGGGCAAAAGTGTTCATAAGTGAAGCCGGAGCGGGCGCCCTGAAAATGAAATCGCGCGGTACTCAGTTCCCGGCCACACCCTGACTTGAAGGTTGCGCGTCGCAAAGCCCAGCCATCGCGATCCCCGCTCCAGGCGCAGCGTCAAACTTCGCGTCCCATCGTCCCACGCGATTTCGATTCCGGTCCATTCGCCCCTCTTGTGGTTGAAAGAAATGCCATCGTCCTCATAAAGCGAAAACGACGCGTCGGCGCCGGGAAAAATAAAGAGGGACAAAGGCTCGTCTACTGTTTCTCCGGTAAATTGCTTGACGGGTCCGAGCGGCAGAATCGATCCGGCGCGAACGTAGAGCGGAATGATCGAAAGATCGACAGCGCGCGTTACTTCCCGCCCGCCTTCGATGCGCTCTTCGGTCCAGAAGTCGTACCAGGCGCCGTGCGGAAGATAAAGCGTGCGGCTTGTCGCGCCCTGTTCCGTCACGGGAGCGACCAGCAGATTGCGTCCCCACAGATATTCATCGCCGCGCGCGACCGCCTTTGGATCGCCCGGGTAATGCAGCCACAAAGCGCGCATAATCGGCATCCCCGTAGTGCAGCACTCGTGCACAGCGCTGTACAGGTAAGGCAGCAAGCGATAACGAAGCTCCAGAAATTTCCGGCAAATGGGTTCGACTTGCGCGTTGTGCAGTTCGCTCGCGTCGGGATCCTGAGCGCCGTCGGTATACCCCCGCACCTCGCTCGGCTGCAGATCGCCGGTATCCCAACCCCACGGCAGCCTCAACTTCCAGGTACGGCCATGCGCGCGAAAAAGCGTACAAAATGCGCCGAACTGGAACCATCGCACGTACAGCTCGCCGGTGAATTCCTTGGTTGGAACAAATCCGCCGATGTCGGTGCCCCAGTATGGAATGCCGGTGAGCGCGGTATTGAGGGCGTTCGGAATGTGAGTGCGCAAAGTTTCCCAGGTGGAATAAACGTCTCCGGACCAGAGAAACGGGGCATAGCGCTGCATGCCGGCGTATCCGTTGCGGTGCAGCGCATACGGCCGCTCGTTCGGACGGTCGATCTGCGGGCCTTCCCAATACATGCGAATGCGCGCCAGGCGCGACGCGATGTCGAGCGGATCGCCTTCATCGGGCCACCAGCCGTCCACTCCTTCCGAAAAAACTTCGCGGTGCATGTCCCAGTAGCAGCTCACACGCTCTTCGTCGAAACGCGCGAGCTCACAGGCATCGTGAACCGTGCCTTCCAGTCGGCGCGAAAGAATGACCGCGTGAAGCGCAACTTTGAAATTTTCCCGATGAAATTCATCGAGCATCTCTTTTGGGTCCGGGAAAACGCGCCGGTTCCAGCAGAACGATCCGTTTGCGGTATTCCATCCCGAAGGACAAAAGCCGGTCCCGAGATAGATGAGCGCATCGCACGGCAGCTTCTTTTCGCGGAAGGTCTTCGCTTCTTCAAGTATTTCCTCTTTGCTCGCGAGCGTTCGATGGGATTGCTGATATCCGAACGCCCACAACGGCGGCATTTCCGCGTAGCCGGTGAGACGCGCGTATTCGGCCATCAGGATGTGCGGCTCGCGTGCTGCGGCCACGAATATATCGAGAGGCAGCGCGGTATCAGGCGCGGTGGGCTGAAACTTGCCTTCCGAACCGGTCAGGTCGAAGGTGCCAAAAGGCTCGTGGAAGAACATGGCCCAGCCGCTGGTATCGATCAGCCACGGAATGGGAACACGGCCGCCGTGCGTGCGAAGCTGATATCCGCCCTGGCCGCTATGCATGCGCTCCGTCGATCCTCGGCGGTCGAACTGTGGGCCTCCTTCACCCAGGCCGAACAACGGCGCAGTTCCTGTTTCGAAGCTCAGGACGCCCGTGTCGCTGTCGAGCCGTAAAGCCCCGGGCGGTTTCGCTCTCGGAATGTTCCAAATGGAACGCCAGCGGATCGAATGAGACTTGGACCCGGAACTTTCCGGCCGCGATTGAGCCGGCATTGGAAACAACACTGGGGCGCGCGCGTATGGCTTCCGCAGTTAATGCGTCGTCGGGCGCGATCTCGACCGGATGCCCATCCTCCAAAGGAACGATGCTGAGACGCACAACATGTGCGCTTACCGCCGCAATGCGAACTTCGACGTCTTTGCCCGTTATGCGGACTGCGGAAGCGCCTCCCGGGCGGGCGGCCAGAAACGCGCCGGCCCCCGCTGTGGCGGATTTCAACAACTGTCTTCGATTCACGCGCGCATCCATTCTCAAAGCTCTCCGGCTCTCCACTTCTTGTATACTTTATTGCATACAAGCGCCGCCCGCTTGCATTTGGACGAGCGCTTTCGGTGTGATGCAGGTCTGTTAGCGAAGTGGCTCAATTCTCATACGATGCAATTGTGGTAGGCGCCGGAATCGTAGGGGCGGCCTGTGCTAAGCAGCTTTCCGATGCGGGCCTGCGAGTGGCGATCTGTGAAGAAAGCGAGCTGGTGGGCGGCGGCGCGACCGCGGCCGGTATGGGCCATCTCGCGGTAATGGACGATTCGGAGGCGCAGTTCGCGCTGACCAGCTACTCGCAGAAGCTGTGGCGCGATTTGGCGCGCGAGCTTCCCAGAGACGCGGAATATCTGCCCTGCGGTTCCTTGTGGATCGCGGCGGATGAGCAAGAGCTGCGCGAAGTCCACCGCAAATGCCGCTTCTATACACAACGAGGAATTCCGGTCGAAATTTTGGACGCTCGCCAGGTACAAGAGGCTGAACCCGGTCTGCGGCCCGGTATGGCGGGCGCTCTACTGATGCCCCACGACAGCGTCTGCTATCCGCCCTGCGTGGCCCGTTATCTGATCGATCTGGTTAAGCTGAAACACGGCAAAGTGTTTCTGGAAAAAACGGTTGTTCGCGTCTCCGACTCGGGCATCGAAACGCAGGATGGAATTTCCATCTCCGCCGGGATCGTGATCCTTGCCACCGGCGCCGCAATCGCAACATTGATTCCGGAAATAGAAGTGCGCCCCCGCAAAGGGCACCTGTTGATCACGGACCGCTACCCCGGCTTTCTTCGCCATCAGTTGATCGAGCTCGGGTATCTCAAGAGTGCGCATTCGACCACTTCCGATTCGGTGGCTTTCAATGCGCAGCCCAGGATCACGGGTCAGATTTTGCTGGGCTCCTCGCGGCAGTACGGCGTGGAAGATCCTCGAACCGAAGCGCACATGCTGCGCAAAATGTTGCAGAGAGCGATCGAGTACCTGCCCGCGCTCGAAAACATGTCGGGCATTCGCACCTGGACCGGCGTGCGCGCGGCGACTCCCGATAAACTCCCGTTGATTGGGCGTTGTCCCGGTTACCGCAATGTTTATCTTGCAACCGGGCACGAAGGCCTGGGGATTTCTACATCGCTCGCAACCGGGCGCCTGCTGGCCGATGCAATTTTCGGCCGGACATCGGCCATTTCGCCCGATCCATACTCTCCCGAGAGGAAGTATGCGCTGCATGCCTGAGAGCGTCACGATTTCCGTAAACGGCAGAAGCGTCCAGGTGTCCTCTGCGACCAGCGTAGCGGCGGCACTCTTTCTCGCGGGCGAAACAGCCTTTCGCACGTCGGTAAGTGGAGAGCCGCGCGCCGCGCTTTGCGGGATGGGAATCTGCTTCGAGTGCCGCGTGACCATCGACGGCCGGGCGCACTGCCGGAGTTGTCAGATCGCAGTTCGCGAGGGGATGGAGATTCAGACCACATGAGCGATCCCGCGGCGGACGGCCGGTTCGATCCGGACGTTCTGATTGTGGGCGCGGGACCGGCGGGCATGGCCGCAGCCATCCGGGCACGCGAAGGCGGCGCTACGGTTACGGTAGTGGACGATAATCCCGCGGCAGGCGGACAGATCTGGCGCGGCGGCGAGCCTGCTCACGGCGGGTCTCAAGCGCGTGAATGGCTTTCGAAATTTCGCGCGCTGGACATTCCGGTGCTGTCCAACTGCAGAGTAATGTCCGGTCAACCGGACCCCCCGGCGCTACTGCTCGAAACAGCCGAAAGCGCGCTCGAATGCAGTTTTCGCAGCCTCATCCTGGCCACCGGCGCACGAGAGATTTTCCTTCCTTTCCCCGGTTGGACGCTGCCGGGCGTGATGGGAGCCGGAGGCCTGCAGGCCATGGCGAAATCCGGCTTGCCGGTGGCTGGAAAAACCGTGATTGTCGCCGGAAGCGGGCCGCTGTTGCTGGCTGTCGGCGCCTATCTTCGCGGGCACGGCGCGCGCGTGAAGCTTATCGCCGAGCAGGCGCCCCGTAGCGCGCTCGCGCGCTTCGCTTTGGAGCTTCTGCGCGAGCCGGCGAAACTCGCGCAAGCCGCCGGCCTTCAGTTTTCGCTGCGCGGCGTGCCCTATCTGCAGGGATGTTGGGTCGAGCGCGCCGATGGCGACCGGCGATTGCAGCGCGTACATCTGCGCCGCGGCTCGAAACGCTGGATCGAAGATTGCGATTACGCAGCCATAGCTTACGGGCTGTATCCCAACACCGAAGTTGCATCGCTGCTCGGCTGCCGGATGGACAGCGAGGTTGTGATTGTAGACGACCTACAGCAGAGCTCGCTCGAAAACATCTTCTGCGCCGGTGAGGCGACGGGAATCGGCGGTGTCGATTTAGCGCTGGTCGAAGGCGAGATTGCCGGGTATGCCGCCTCCGGCCAGCCGGACCGCGCGCGCGCACTGTTCGCCAAACGTAGCCGTGCGCGCCGCTTCGCGAATAATCTCAATCGGGCCTTTGCGTTGCGCGAAGAGCTGAAGCTGCTTCCCGAGCCCGATACCTTCGTTTGCCGGTGCGAGGATGTAGCGTTCAAGCGGCTCAAGAACGCCGCGTCCTTTCGCGCCGCCAAACTGCACACGCGCTGCGGCATGGGCCCGTGCCAGGGCCGTGTTTGCGGACCGGCGGCGGATTTTCTTTTCGGATGGAGAACCGAATCGGTACGGCCGCCGATTTTTCCCGCGCGCGTGGGAACTCTAATTTTTGAACAATCTGAACATGAGGAGATTTCTACCCGATGAAAAAAATGGAATGGCGCGGCGTGCTTCCCGCGATCACCACGCCCTTTAATGAAGACCTGTCGATCGATTACGGTTTTCTGACGCACCACTGTCAATGGCTGGTGGACAACGGCTGCAAAGGCGTCGTTGCGCTTGGATCGTTAGGCGAAGGCGCGACGCTTACGGGCGCCGAGAAGAATCGCGTGCTGGAAACGTGTTTAAAAGCGGTAGGAGATCGCGCCTATGTAGTGGCGGGGATATCTTCGCTGAGCACGACTGAGGCGGTATCGATCGCAACCTCGGCGCAATCGATCGGCTGCCACGGATTGATGGTCCTGCCGCCTTACGTCTATATCGGCGATTGGCGCGAGACCAAAGCGCACGTGAGCGCCATCCTCGCAGCCACCCAACTCTCCGCCATGCTGTACAACAACCCGATTGCGTACACCATCGATTTCCTCCCGGCCCATGTACACGAGCTGCTGCGCGATCATTCCAATCTGCATTCAATCAAAGAATCGAGCGCCGACGTCCGCCGCGTCACCGCCCTGCGCGCGCTGGTGGGCAGCCGCCTCGAAATCCTGTGCGGCGTCGACGACGTGATCGTCGAAGCGGTCTATGCCGGCGCAGTGGGCTGGATTGCGGGTCTGGTCAACGCCTTTCCAAAAGAGTCAGTGGAGCTATTCGAACTCGCGTTGAAAGGAGAGCGCGAAAAAGCCTTCGAGCTCTATAGCTGGTTCCTGCCGCTGCTGCGCATGGACACCGTGCCGAAATTTGTCCAGCTCATCAAGCTGGTGCAGGAAGAAGCAGGCATGGGCAGCCAGCGTGTTCGAGCCCCGCGCCTCGTATTAACAGGAGAGGAACTGCGGCAAGCGAAACAGGTAATCGCGGAGAGTCTGAGCAAGCGTCCCGCCGGAAAGAGCGCGGCTGTTTCGAAGTGAAGCGGCGAACGTTTCTCTCCGCGTTCGTATTCGCGTTTCTCGGCGCCAGTGTTTTGCCGGCCAGCGCTGACACCTATCCGCGGCAGCCCGGAATCGACGCACAGCATTACGCGTTCGTCGTCACGCTGCGCGACGATACGGACGAAATCACGGGCGAAGCGACTATCGACCTGCGCTTCCTGCAGGATGGGATGAAAACTTTCGCGCTTGATCTCGCGTCACCCAAGGACGGCAAGGGCATGTCGGTGACACAAGTGACCGGGGCCGGAGGCCCTCTCCAATTCACGCAAAGCGGCGACCGGCTTCTCATCGCGCTTTCGAATCCCCCCACACGCGGAGAGCGGCGCAAATTCACGATTCGCTATCACGGAATACCGGCGAGTGGTCTCCGCATCGGCCCCGACAAATACGGCGAGCGAACGTTTTTCAGCGCCAATTGGCCCAATCTCGCGAGACAGTGGCTGCCGCTCATCGATCATCCTTACGACAAAGCGACCAGCGAATTTCTGATCACCGCGCCCGTCAAATATCAGGTCGTTTCCAACGGCGTGCTCGAAGAACAAATCGATTTAGGCGATGGGCAGCGGCTTACGCATTGGAAGCAGTCGGTTCCCATCGCATCCTGGCTGAACGCCATCGGTGTCGCTCAGTTCGCTTCCCAGCATTTTGCGATCTTTTCCGGCATTCCGCTTCAGACCTGGGTGTTCCATCAGGATCGGGATGCGGGGATGATCACCTTCGACGAGCCGACGAAAAAAGCAATCGAATTCTATAGCGAGAGCATCGGGCCGTATCCGTATGAAAAACTCGCGGACGTGGAAGCCGCTGGACTGCGAGGCGGCACCGAGCACGCCAGCGCGATTTTTTACGGCGAGGGATCCGTCACAGGCCGCGGTCCCGCAACAAATCTAGTGGCGCATGAGGTCGCGCATCAGTGGTTCGGCGATTCGGTCACCGAGAAGGATTGGGACGATGTGTGGCTGAGTGAAGGGTTCGCCACGTATTTCACGCTCCTCACTACGGAACACTATGAAGGGCGCGATGCCTTCGTCGCGGGCCTGAAGCGCAGCCGGGAAATTGTTTTCAAAACGGAAGCGCGCATGCCCGGCGTTGCGGTGATTCACGACAATCTTTCCGACATGACCAAGGTGCTCAACCAGCTCGTGTATCAAAAAGGCGGTTGGACGCTGCACATGCTGCGCGGCCTGATCGGGACCGACAAATTTTGGGCGGGCATTCAAGACTACTATCGGCGCTATCGCGACAGCAATGCTTCCACCGCCGATTTCCGCAAGGTGATGGAAGAAGATTCCGGTGTCGATCTCGGCTGGTTTTTCGAGCAATGGCTGAAGCGGCCCGGTTCGCCTGTCGTCAACGGCCATTGGACTTACAATGCCGGCCGGAACCAGATCGAAATCGATCTCTCGCAGACGCAAGCCGGAGACGCCTACCGTCTGCCCCTGCAAATTGGCGTTTCAGATTCCGATAGCTCGCCGTTACGGATCGAAGACGTCCTGATGACAAGCAAGCAGCAGCATTTCGAAATCGCGTGCGGGAAAGAGCCTGTATCCGTCGCGCTCGATCCGAACACCTGGGTTCTGATGAACGCGCATTTCGCCAAGCAATAAGCTCATGCGGAAACACATTCAAATTGCAGGCCTACTGCTTTCATTAGCTCTTCCGCTGTTTTCTCAACCCGTATTCACGAACGTCTTCCCGCCTGAAGAGTTCGCGGCCCGGCGCGCCCGCGTGATGGAAAAAATTGGCGATGCCGTCGCGATCCTGCAGGGCACTACGGAGCGTCCCGGCGAACAGCCGCTGCGTCAAAGCAATCAATTTTTTTATGTCACTGGCGTGGTGGAACCGCGCGCCATCCTGGTGATCGATGGCAGAACCAAAAAATCGACGCTCTTTCTGAACCCCCGCAACGAGCGCCGCGAAAAAATGATGTTCGGGCCGGGCCTTTACCCCGGCGCGGAAGCAGAGCGCGCGACGGGAATCGAAGTCCGTCCTGCCTCGCGATGATTTCAAGACCATGCTCGAGCAGTTTGCGCGTGAGGGTCGCACCATCTACACGCCGTTCCGTCCGGAAGTTCTGGGCTCCGCGTCCTCTTACGATACGATCGCGCTCGCGCGAGAAACCAAAAACGATCCATGGGATGGCCGGCCCTCGCGCGTAGAAGCATTCATTGCGAAGCTGAAGGCCATCGCCCCGCAATCGGAAATCAAGAACCTCGATCCCATCCTCGATTTCCTGCGCGCCACCAAGGACGAGCGCGAGATTGCGGTGATTCGCCAGGCGACGCGCATTGCGGGACTGGGCATTATCGAAGCGATGCGCGATTGCCGGCCCGGCATGTACGAATATCAGTTGCAAGCGGATTCCGAGTACGTTTTTAAGCGATACGGCGCCTATGGACCTGCCTATTTCGCGCTCATCGCAACCGGCCAGAACACTTTCTACTCGCATTACCACAAGAACACGGCCATGCTGCAGAACGGCGATCTGGTGCAGTTCGACTACGCGCCCGATTACAAAAACTACACTTCCGACGTCACCCGCGTGTTTCCGGCCAATGGCAAATTCACGCCCTGGCAGCGCGAATACTACACGATCTATCTGCGCTTGTACCAGGCACTGATGACTTCCATCAAAGTACACGCCAAGCCAAGCGACATCATTCAGGACGCGGTACGGAAAATGGACGCGATCGTCGCATCCTACAAATTCACCGATCCGCAGATTAAGGATGCGGCAATGAAGTTTGTCGACCGCTACCGCAAGAGCCGCGCCAACAGCCTGGGCCACAACGTCGGCGAGGAAGTACACGATGTGCCGAGCCCCACGCCAACGCTCGAGCCCGGCTACATCTTCACCATCGAACCGGAAATGCAGATTGCCGAAAAGCATTTGGGCATGCGGCTGGAAGACATGCTTCTGATCACCAATACCGGCTACGAGAACCTTTCCGCCTTCGTCCCAATCGAAATCCGCGACATCGAACGAACGATGAAGCGGCATGGCCTGAGCGATGCCATGACCAAGCTGAAATGAATGCGATTATGTTGCAATTTTCTCTTTTATTAATTAGCTTCGCGTTAGCCGCGGGAGTCGCAAACGCGCAGACTTCGTTGCCGCGCGCGCCGGGAGCTCACATTGTAAACATCTCGCCGCCGGACGCACACGGCAACGAGCCCGGCATCGCGGTGAATCCTAAAGATCCTCGCCAGCTCGTTGCTGTTTTTCAAGGGAGGTCGAGAGCGGCTTGGTCCACCGATGGCGGCCAGACATTCACGCTCGCAGAAGGCACTACTCCGCCCAACTGGCGCAGCGCCGGAGATGTCTCTACAACATTTGATAACAAGGGGCACGCGTTCCTCTGCTTTATGGCCTTCGACCACCTCGGGACGACTTCTTACTGGGCGCACGGCGCTGGTCGAAACGGCGTGTATGTGCGGCGTTCTCTGGATGGCGGAAAAACGTGGGAGCACGAGCCGGTGCCGGTAAAAGCATTTCCGACAGGCGAAGAGCACGGCATCGAATGGGAAGATATGCCGCGCATCTTTGCCGACAACGCGCCGCATAGCCCGCACGCCGGCAATCTTTACGTCGGCTGGATCGAATGGCAAATGGACCAGTCGATCATGCTTTTCTCACGCTCCACCGACGACGGCCAGACCTGGTCCACGCCCCTACGCATCAGCACTCATGCAGGGCTGCCGCGCGACGATAACGGGGCATTAGTCGGATTCGTCGGAACAGTTGGGCCGACGGCACGATTTACGCCATCTGGAACGACGGAAACACCATCGCGTTGGCGCGATCGCGCGACGGCGGCAAGACTTTTGATCCTTCGCGTTCTGTAATCGAAACGGCGCCTCCCTATTTTGGCGGCGTTCCTGGCGTCGCTCGCGTCATGGGCTTTCCCCAGATCGGTGTCGACTGGAAAAGCGGCAAACTCTACGTCGCCTGGAGCGATTACCGCAACGGCGATGTCGATGTGTTCTCCGCCAGCTCTTCAGACCATGGACGCACCTGGTCGCGGCCGGTCCGCGTGAATGACGATCCGCTGCACGATGGTAACGACCAGTTCTTCCAATGGTTGGCAGTCGATCCCATCACGGGCGCGGTGTACGTTCAGTTTTACGACCGCCGCGCCGATCCTGCGAATCGCAAAACCTTATTTACGCTCGCGCGCTCTACCGACGGCGGAAAAACCTTCACGAATTATGCCTGGACGGAAACACCATTCGAAGGCCAGCGTGTGTTTCTGGGCGATTACACCTGGCTAACCGCCTACAACAATCGCGTATACGGCGTGTGGACCGAACCCGTTCCTGAGAGTTCGCCAAATCCCGCAGAGCCCTCACGCCGCGGGACTCCGACAGTAGTTCGAGTCGGCACCGCGGATTTCTCCAATATTCGCTAAGTGACCTGCGAGCGAGTGAGGGCCGCGGCTATCGAAATTCGCATGTTTCAATACATTCTAGGTGCTGTCCTCGCCCCGTACTCTTCTCACTTTCATTTTGGCCGTGCTGTTTGCGCTGCCCACATTGGCGGATCCGCCGATCTCCGTCGAGCAAGCAATCGCGCTGGTCGCGAAAGGGCATTGCCAGGAAGCACTGCCTCCCTTGAAACGCGCCATGCCGCATCTGGCCGATAAGCAGCTCCGCTACCGCGCCGCTATGGCCGAAGCGCGCTGCGCCATGGGTCTGAACCAGCAGAGCACCGCGGTGGACGCGCTGCTGCAGCTCGAGCGCGAATTTCCGGGCGATCCAGAGGTTCTGTACATCACCACGCATTATTTTTCCGAATTGGCGATGCGTGCTTCGCAGGAACTCGCCGCGAAAGCTCCCAATTCCTATCAGGCGCGCCGGCTCGAAGCGGAAGCGTTCGAATCGCAGGGCAAGTGGGATGAAGCCGCCGGCATTTACCGTGGCATTCTGCGGGATAACCCGCAAACGCCCGGCATTCACTATCGATTAGGCCAAGTGCTGCTTTCGAAAGCGGGAAATTCAGGGCCGGTGGACGAAGCTAAATCGGAATTCGAGAAAGAGCTGCAAGTCGATCCTAACAACGCTGCAGCCGAGTTCGTGCTCGGCGAGCTCGCAAGGCGCGCGGGTCAATGGGACGAAGCGGCGCAGCATTTCTCGCGCGCCACGAAACTCGATATCGGATTCTCTGAAGCCTATCTCGCGCTAGGCATGTCGCTGGCTTCCGCAGGAAAATATGCCGAAGCGGTTGCGCCGCTAAACTCCTACGTACACATGCAGCCCAACGATGCCGCTGGACATTATCAGCTCGCGATCGCGTATGCGCGTACCGGAAACCAGGTGGGAGCCGAGCGGGAAATGGCTCTGCAAAAACAGCTCGCCGCCGAACCGCACCCCGTTCAGCATTAGATGTTCTCAAGACGGCGTTTCTTACAAGCCTTAGGATGCTCCGGCTTCAGCGCGGCGCTCCGCCCGCCGCTGTTCGAAGAGATCTCACCGGCCGTCAGCGGCATTCACTGGAGCCACGTCGCCGGCCTTTCTCCCGAAATGTACCTGCCGGAAACCATCGGCCCGGGCTGCGCATTTCTGGATTACGACAACGATGGCTGGATGGACATCTACCTGGTCAACAGCGGCCCGTGCGATTTCTACAAGCCGCCCGTGCCGTTGCGCAATGCGCTCTACCATAACAATCGCGACGGCACGTTTACAGATGTCACGGAAAAGGCCGGTGTTGCTGGGAATGCCTATGGCATGGGGGTTGCCGTGGGCGATTACGACGGTGACGGATTGCCGGATCTGTACGTCACGCAGTACCCGCGCAGTATTCTCTATCACAACGACGGCGACGGCACGTTCACAGATGTAACCGCCAAGGCCGGTGTCGCAGCACCAGGCTGGGGCACCAGCGCGGTTTGGTTTGACTACGATAACGACGGCAGGCTCGATCTCTTCGTCTGCCGGTTCGCCGATTTCGACAAATCCAAAAACGTATTCTGCGGGAACCGCGATACCGGCTTGCATTACTATTGCAAGCCGAACGTCTACCAGCCTCTGCCGTCCTGGCTTTTTCATAACAACGGAGATGGCACCTTCACCGATGTGAGCAAGACGTCCGGTATCGCGAGTTCGCTGGGCAAGGCGTGGGGCGTGGTAGCAGCCGATATCGATAACGACGGCCGGATGGATCTCTTCGTCGCCAACGATACCGTGCCGAATTTCCTGTTCGCAAATCGCGGCAAAGGTAAGTTCGACGAAATCGGGCTGCTAGCGGGCGTGGCGTACAACTCCTTCGGCGCCGCCCGTTCCGGCATGGGAGTTGATGCCGCCGATTATGACCAGGATGGCTGGCTCGATCTCTTCGTCGCCAATATCGATCACGAGATGTATTCGCTTTATCACAACAACAAGCACGAGGCCTTCGATGACGTTTCGCTTCCCGCCGGCATCGGCCAACTCACCAAGCTAATGAGCGGCTGGGGCCTTAAATTTTTCGATTTCGACAACGATGGAAATATCGATCTCATCATCGCCAACGGTCATCCCGACACTATGGTTTCCGAATACGCACCGGCTGTGAAGTATCGCGAGCCCATGTTGCTGCTGCGCCATAGCGGCGCCGAATGGAAAAACGTGAGCTCCGCCGCTGGTCCCGCTTTCGGACGGGATCTCGCCGGGCGAGGGCTCGCTTTGGGCGATTTCGATAACGACGGCTCAGTCGACGTTCTCGTCGCGGTGAACGATGGCGCGCCCCTCCTGCTGCGCAACAACGCCGGGCGGCAGAACCACTGGCTGGGCGTGCGCCTTGTTGGGCGAAAAGCAAACGTGGATGCGATCGGCGCGAAAGTGACTTATCAGGCCGGAGACTTGAAGCGCCACCGTTTCAAAGTGGGAGGGGGCAGCTTTCTTTCCTCGCACGATCCGCGCCTGGTTCTCGGCCTGGGAGCTGAAACGAAAATCGATTGGCTCGAAGTTCAGTGGCCGCAGCCAAGTGGTAAAACAGAACGGTTCACCAATCTTCCCGTTAATCGCTATGTCACGATCGTGGAAGGGCAGGGAAGTTGGAAATAGCCGCCACTCTTGGTTCACTGCTGCTCGTGCTCGCGACAGTTTCCATGTCACCGCAGCAAGCCGAAACAGAGCTGCAGACCGGCATCGCCCTCACGCAGCACGGAGAATTTCAGCAGGCGATTCCGCATTTCCTCGCGGCTCGCGGACGCGCGGCCGAAACGTTTGCAGTCGAATTCAACCTGGCGCTGTGTTATGTGGGAATACGCCAGTATCCGCTGGCCATCGACACTCTGACGAACATACACGCCGCCAAAAGACACCAAGCAGAGGTTCAGAATCTCCTCGCGCAAGCCTATATCGGCGCCCATCGGCAGCGGGAGGCCATGGAAGCGCTCAAAAGCGCGGCAGCCATTACTCCGAACGACGAAAAGCTGTATGTCTTCGTTTCCGACGCCTGTCTGGATCAGGGCGACTACGCCTTGGGCATGCAGACAGTCGATCTCGGGCTAAAAAATTTGCCGGAATCGGCGCGGCTCTTGTATCAACGCGGAATTTTGCGCTTGCGCCTGGAGCAAATCGATCTGGCGGATCGGGATTTCGAGCTGGCGCGCAAAATCTCTCCCGAGTCCGATATCGGCTACATCGCTGCTGCGCAGGAAGCGCTCTCTTCCGGAGATATTCCCGGCGCCATCCGGATCGCGCGCGAGGGCATCGGCAAAGGGCATCGCCATTACATGCTGCTGACCATGCTGGGAGAGGCGCTGCTTCGCTCCGGCGTCACACCGGCCACTCCAGCGGAATTCGCCGAAGCGCAATCGGTGTTGGAGCGCGCCGTCGCCGAGCGGCCCGATTATTCCAGCGGGCAGATCGCTCTCGGCAAGCTGTACCTCTTGCAGAGCCAGCCGCAACAGGCGATCGCGCATCTCGAATTGGGACGCCAGCTCGATCCGCACAATCCCGCCGTGTACTCAAATCTGGCGGCGGCGTACCGCAGCAGCGGCGACCGCGAAAATGAGCGGAAAATGCTCGCAATCCTCGCCGCTCTGAATCGCGAAGAAGCCGCGCGAATCTCTTCCGCTCCGGGCGGCCACAGCGGAATCGCCGGTCCGCCTTAAATGGGGACGGAGCACTCATTCACCAATTACCGTCCAGTCCACTTACGCGTTCGGCGTCATGAGCCGAATTAAAAAAAACGCAATCGCCGCCACGATCGCAGCAGCCGGTATAGTGAGTATCCAAGCCATCACGATATTCCCGGCGACGTTCCATCTCACCGCGCGCACGCGTTGAATAGATCCCACGCCCGCAATCGCGCCGGCTACTGCATGCGTTGTCGAAACGGGCAGCGCGAGGGCGGTCGCTAGTAGAATCGAGATCGCCGATCCAGTTTCGGCACAAAAACCGCTTCTCGGAGTCAGGCGCGTCAAGCGCGTGCCAACCGTGCGCACCACGCGCCACCCGCCGCTCAAGGTGCCCAGACCCATGGCCGCCGCCGAGGCGAGAATCACCCAATCGGGAACGCGAAAGGAGCGTTGAAAGCCGCCCGCCACCAGCACCGCCGTGATAATACCCATCGTTTTTTGCGCGTCGTTGGTGCCGTGAGCGCAACTCAGCAGCGATGCCGAAAAAATTTGCGCGTGCCGGAAATAGCGGTCCATCATGCGCGGCGTGAAGCGATGGAAAATCCAATACACGGCAATCATGAGCGCGTATCCCAAAACCAGCCCGATCAGAGGCGCCAGCACGATAAACGCGAGCGTGCTCGGCCATTTCCCTTCAATCAAGCCGCTGAAACCTGCCTTGGCGACCGCGGCTCCCGCATACCCGCCGATCAGCGAGTGCGAGGAGCTGATCGGCAACCCGATATACCACGTCAGAATGTTCCACGTCACCGCGCCGATCAGGCCCGCCAACAGCACATACGGCGTTACGATGTTGGTGTTCACGAAGCCCTTGCCCATCGTGGATGCAACCCCGGTGCCCAGGAAAAATGCCGCTGCAAAATTGAAAAACGCAGCCAGGCCAACGGCCTGAAACCGGTTCAGTACGCGCGTCGCCACTACCGTCGCAACGGAGTTCGCGGCATCGTGGAATCCGTTCACGAAATCGAAGACCAGCGCGATACAGACGATAACTGTGACGAGTCCGAAGGGGGACATGGTCAGCTATTTTTTACCGCAACGTTCTGAATGACATCCGCGACGTCTTCGCAAAAATCGGTGGTCGCTTCGAGAATCTCGAAAACCTCTTTCTGCTTGATCAGATTGATCGGATCGAGATTCGAGCTGAACAGTTTTCCTACAATCGTGCGCTCTACCGCATCGGCTTCGTTCTCCAGCCGGTTTATTTCGATGCAGTCTTCCCACACCGGTTTGCGGTGCTCTAAAGCGGAAAGCGCCCTCGCCAGCGCCTTGCAGGAATCGTCGATCATGCGCCCAAGCTCCACGGCGGCCGGCGGAATCGGATCCAGGCGATAGGCCACAATGCGGAACGTCGCGTCTTCTATCGAATCGAGAACATTATCGAGAGAGGTCGCGAGCGTCTGAATGTCTTCGGGATCGAAAGGCGTGACGAACGTCGATTGCAGTCTTTGGAATATCTGATGAATCAGCTCGTCGGCGTTGCGCTCCAGGGCCTCCATCTGCTTCGAGATGTCGCTCATCCCCTGATATCCGGAACGCAGCCCGGAGATCAGAAGCTGCGAGGACTGGCACAAAACTTTGACATGCTGATTGAAGAGCTCAAAGAATTTTTCATCCCGGGGCAACAGGTTCATAGGCTCGTTAGGGCGTCACCGCCCTGTCACCTTACCATACGAACGGGATCAACGCCTTCACATCCCGCCGGTATTCGGTGTATTGGGAGCCGAACTGCTCCAGCGTGCGCAATCGCCGTGCCAAGCAGCGCCAGCAGGCTCCGATCAACCATACAGCGCCCATCGTCATCCACGCGTAACCGATCATCTGGTATGCGTCGGGCATTTGAAGAGGCACGAAAACAATCCAATTTTAGCCGGAACTGTAAACTCGGGAAAGATACACAAAAAATGGAAATTGTAAAAGTATTAGGAAGAGAGATCCTGGATTCACGCGGCAATCCGACGGTGGAAGCCGACGTGCATCTGGCAGACGGCACCGTCGGTCGCGCCGCGGTTCCTTCGGGCGCTTCGACCGGCGAACACGAAGCCGTCGAGCTGCGCGACAACGACAAATCGCGCTATTCGGGCAAAGGGACGCAAACCGCGGCCGCACACATCAACAAAAAAATCTCCACCGCGCTCACCGGAATCGATGCTGCGGATCAAGCCCTGGTCGACCGCACCATGCTTTCCCTCGATGGGACCGCGAACAAGGGCAAATTGGGAGCGAACGCGATTCTGGCCGTCTCCATGGCCGCCGCGCGCGCTTCCGCGCAATCTGAGATGACGCCGCTCTATCGCTATCTCGGCGGCGTGAATGCGCGTGTCCTGCCTGTCCCCATGATGAACGTGATCAACGGCGGCGCGCACGCGGACAATTCCGTCGATGTTCAGGAATTTATGCTGGTCCCCCTCGGCGCCTCGAAATTTTCGGAAGCGCTGCGCATGGGAGTCGAAACTTTCCACGCGCTGAAAGCCGTGCTCAAGAAACGCGGTTATTCAACCTCCGTCGGCGATGAAGGCGGCTTCGCGCCGAACCTCAAATCGAACGAAGAAGCTTTGGAAGTCCTGATGGAAGCCATTCAGAAAGCCGGCTATCGTCCCGGCGAACAGATCGCGCTCGCGCTCGATCCGGCCTCGAGCGAGTTCTACGACAAAGACTCCGCAAAATACGTTTTCCGCAAGTCTGATAAGACCGAAAAGACCTCGGAGCAGTTGGTTGCGTTCTGGTCGAATTGGGTGGATCAATATCCCATCGTTTCCATCGAAGACGGCATGGCGGAAGACGATTGGAACGGCTGGAAACAGCTCACTGACGCGCTCGGCAAAAAAGTGCAGCTCGTCGGCGACGATCTGTTTGTGACGAATTCGGCGCGCCTGCAGCAAGGGATCGACCGCGGAATCGGCAATTCCATTCTGGTGAAAGTAAATCAGATCGGTTCGGTCACCGAGACACTGGAAGCCATGCGCCTGGCGGCCAGCGCGAACTACACAGCCGTAGTGTCGCACCGCTCGGGAGAAACGGAAGATGTCTTCATCGCGGATCTGGCGGTTGCGACCAACGCCGGGCAGATCAAAACCGGCTCGGCCAGCCGCACAGATCGAATCGCGAAATACAACCAGCTTCTGCGCATCGAAGAAGAGCTCGGCGAAGCGGCCGTGTATCCCGGCAAAAGCGCCTTCCGGCAATAGCACGCCACCAATGCCGAAACTCAAACCGCTCATTCTGACCATTCTGGATGGCTGGGGATTTTCTCCCGCAGTCGAGGGCAACGCCATCGCTCTGGCGCGCAAGCCCACTTACGACCACCTCATCCAAACCTATCCGAACACGCTGATTCATACTTCGGGACCCTACGTCGGCTTGCCGGAAGGACAAATGGGCAACAGCGAAGTGGGGCACATGAACATGGGAGCTGGCCGTGTCATCTATATGGACGTCACCCGCCTCGATCTGCTGATTAGCTCTGGCGAGTTCTTCGAAAATCCGGTGCTGTTAAACGCAATGAAGAAAGCGGAAGGACACCGGCTGCATCTTCTCGGCTTGTGCAGCGACGGTGGTGTTCACGCGCAATTGACGCATTTGTTCGCGTTGCTGAAGATGGCCAAGCGGCATCACCTGACCGATGTTTTTGTGCACTGCTTCATGGACGGCCGCGACACGCCGCCCGAAAGCGGAGCCGGTTATATCGAGCGGCTTGAAAGGGAGATGCGGGAGTTGGGCGTGGGAAAGATTGCATCTGTCTCCGGCCGCTATTACGCAATGGACCGCGACAAGCGCTGGGAGCGGATTGAGCGCGCGTTCGGCGCAATGGTTTTGGGCAGCGGCGCAAAATTCCAATCGGCCACCGCCGCGGTGCGCGCCTCCTATGAGCGCGGCATCACCGACGAGTTTATAGAACCCGTAACCATCGTAGATGCGCGAAATGAGCCAATCGGTCTCATCCGCGACGACGATAGCGTGGTGTTTTACAACTATCGGGCAGATCGCGCGCGTGAAATTACCATGGCGCTTACGGATTTCTCGCTCGAGAAGCCGCCGCGCTCATTGGCGCCCAAAAATCTCACTTACACGATGATGACCCAATACGACAAGAACTTCGGATTACCGTTCGTTCTGCCGCCGGAGCATCCGGACAACATTCTCGCGCAGGTGATGGAGAAAGCGAACTGGAAAAATTTGCGCGTTGCCGAAACGGAGAAATATGCGCATGTGACGTATTTCTTCAATGGCGGCCATGAAAAGCCCTACGGGGGCGAAGAGCGCGAACTGGTCGCCTCGCCCAAGGTCGCCACTTACGACCTGATGCCTGAAATGAGCGCTGCCGAAATCACCGCTAAAGTCGTCAAAGCAATTGAACAGGGCGGTTTCGATGTCATTGTGATGAACTATGCGAACGCGGACATGGTGGGTCATTCCGGGAAACTCGCGCCCACCATTCGCGCCTGCGAAGCAGTGGATGCGGGGCTTGGCGAAATCTACAGTGCGCTCAAGCGCTGCGGCGGATCGTGGCTGGTGACCGCCGATCACGGAAACGCCGAAACCATGGTCGATCCCGCCACCCACGGCCCGCATACGTATCACACGCTCAACCCGGTGCCTTTCATTTTCATGAGTAACGACCCGGTAACCTTCCGGCCGAACGGTGCGTTGAAAGATGTCGCTCCCACTATTCTTGGAACGCTCGGCTTAGAGAAGCCGCAACAAATGGCTGGCGCTGATTTGCGGATTTTCCTTCCTCCACTCATGCCTAAATCGACTAACTCGCGAACAGGGGCGGCACTTTCACGCCGGGGCTTCGGAAAACGTGCCATGGCGCTCGCCGCGGCTGGCACCGTTCCATCTGCTGCCGCTCAACCGGATACCGGCAGCCAGGAAATTGAAGCCAGAATGACGAACATCAATCGCGTCTACGGCAACCGGCTCTCAGACGATCAGCGCAAGCTGTTGCGCCGGGTGCTAGGGCAAAACGAGCGCATGCTGGCGCAAGTTCGTGCCTTCGAACTAAAGAATGACGATCCGCCTGCCAGCGTGCTGAAACTGTAATCCGATGCTCAGTGACGATATTCTTTTCCTGTCCGTTCGCGAGCTGGCAAGGCATTTACACAAGCGGAATTTTTCGCCAGTCGAGCTAACCGAAAGTTACTTAGACCGCAGCGCAAGTCTCGGGCCAAAGTTTGACGCTTACGTCACCATCACGCGTGAGCTCGCGCTCAAACAGGCGCGCGCCGCGGAACACGAAATCGGCAAGGGCCATCACCGCAGTCCTCTGCACGGGATTCCATACGCCGTCAAGGATCTGGTAGCCGTTAAAGGTTACCCGACCACCTGGGGTGCACGGCCGTATGCCAATCAAAGTTTCGACTTTGACGCAACCGTCATCGAGCGATTGAACGCGGCAGGCGCCGTCCTGATAGGCAAAGCCGCCATGATTGAACTCGCAGGCGGCTTGGGATATTCGAATGGAGCAGCTTCCCTCACCGGCCCATGTAAAAATCCGTGGAACACCGATTATTGGACCTGCGGTTCCTCCAGTGGTTCCGGCGCGATTGTCTCCGCTGCTTTAGCTCCCTGGGCGATCGGCTCCGACACGCGCGGTTCCATCATATGTCCTGCGGCATGGTGCGGAGTGACCGGAATGCGTCCCAGCTTCGGGCGCGTCAGCCGCTACGGTGCAATGGCCATCGCCTGGACCATGGACAAACTCGGCCCTCTAGCGCGCACCGCCGACGATTGCGGGCTCATATTATCGGTAATCGCCGGCTACGATCCCAAAGATCACGATTCACTTCTCGAAGAAGGCCTGACATTCCGCTATCCCGATCCGCATCTCGAACCTCGCAAACCGCTGCGCATCGGTCGATTGACAAACGTTTGGAACAAAATCGATCCCGAGCTGCAAACCGCCGTCGATGCCGGATTGCAGGTGCTTCAAAAGCACGGCGCTGAAGTTTCCGATGTTGCAATACCGGATGGCCCTTACGAAGCAGTCGCGGAGTTGACCATTCTGATGGAAGCTGCCTCGTCATTTCAGGATCTGATTCACTCCGGCGATTGCGCCAAGCTGGCGGACCGCCTGGGACAAGTGAACGGCTACGCGAGCGAACAGTTTTCCGCCGTCGATTACCTGCAAACGCAGCGGGTACGCACCATTCTTCAGAAGCAGGTGGACCGGCTTTTCGATTCATACGATGTGCTCGCCACTGCCGGCCAGTCTGGGCCCGCCGAACTGCTCGTCCGGCCGCCCAGGCCCACCCCTCCCGAGAAGAAGCCCACGCCGGAGTATCAAATGGAAAATCGCGCGCCCGATGGAGTGTCCAGTCTCTGCGGCCTTCCCGCCATGACTGTCCCGTGCGGCCTCGGCTCCAAAAAACTTCCCTTTGGGCTGCAGTTTATCGGGCGCGCCGGCAAGGATCACGACGTCATTGCCGCCGGACGGCTATTCCAAACCCATACCGATTGGCACAAGCGCCGTCCGCCCGTCTAGCCGCTCACTGATTCCGTAGTATGCCGGCCCGGTAATGGGAAGGAGAAACACCGGTGATCCGCTTGAACGTGCGCGTGAAATGGCTTTGATCCGCAAATCCGGCCGCGCTCGCGATTTCAGACAAAGAGAAATCCGTCGAGCTAAGCTGATCGCACGCAAATTCAACTCGCAAGCTGCGCACGTAATCGCCAATGGTGCTGGAAAAATATTTACGAAAGGTCTGCGCCAGGTGTACCGGATGCACTCCAACTGCGCTTGCGATAAACGATACAGTGATCGTGCTTCTGAAATTGGAACGAATCAAATCTCTCGCTTTATTGAGCCAGAAAGGTTCTCGATGCGCTTCTGTTTCCATAACGCGCAGAAATTCGCCAGTCATTTCCAGCAGCAATCCCTCGAGAATCAGCGTCGAGGTTTGATCTTTTGAGAGAAACTCCCGATACAACCTGGCGCCTCCGCCCCGCAGGATCTCAGCATCGATAACGGTGGTCTGCTGAAGACCTGTCGCCGGCCGCTCGAACACTTGTTCGAGCCAGGATGGATCGATTTCCACGATCAGCGATCGTCCGCCAAAATCGCCGAATCGTTCGAGATGCTCTTCTTGCGCGGCATGGAAGAGCAGCGTTCCCGCCCGGCACACGCGCTCTTTCCGCCCATGCACTTCGCAATACGACCCCTCCAGCACCACACAAAACAGAGGCCGTGACATGCACGTGAGTGGGTGTATGAAAACCGGGTGGATAGGCGCGCTCGGTCAGCACAAACGGACCGGCAACTCTGCTTTTTACGCTATTGCCGTAGAACGGGTCAAGGTATTCTTGGCGCGTTCTTCCTTCGTTCCGGTCCATGGAGACATACCCAAAATCGCATCGAAAGTTATGCGACTAAATCCCCCGCGTTACCGGAAGTATATCGTATGAGCGCCCCAGGCCGCTTCAGAACGTAAAGCGCGCCACAATCTGCAGCATTCTCCCACCGACATTGTCGGTTGAATCCAAATCTTGATAAGCCGAGAAAATACGCCCGAACGCGGGGTTCTGGAGATTCGCTGAAACAGTGCTGAAGAAACTCGAACCCGCCGAGTAACCCGCCGCATTGTAGGCGTCTCCCCAAAGAAAATTGGTGGTGTTGAAAACGTTCAGTGCTTCCAGGCGCAGTTCGAAAGTGACTCGCTCTTTGATCTTCGTCATTTTTTGAAGCGACCAGTCGCAGTCCCAGAACGAAGGCCCATAGAGGAATAGGCGGTCGCAGAATTGGCCCGCGCTCGTGCACGCGTTCAGCACGGCTGTGTTGGAGCCTTGGCCCCCTGCTCCCAGCAATTGTTGCGGCACGTACCACACTGCGCCCGGAGCCGGCGAAGTCGTTTTGTAAACGCCCAGCTCGCTCTGTAATTGCGTTGCCGTAAGCCCTTGCAAACTTACGCCGCTATCGTATTGATTGACCGTGCCGCCCAGACCTCCGAACAGCAGCGTCGGACGGCCGCTCTGCCATCGATTGAACGCATTAAACTGCCAACCGCCGAGAACGGTATTCACAATTCCGTGCGAAGAGGACCAGCGCCGCCCGGCGCCGAACGGAAATTCGTAGGTCATGTAAATTTTTACCGCATCGCGAATGTCGTACGGTGAAGGGCCTTTCATCAAACTTTGATTTCGTAAGGTGACGAAGTCCTCGAGCGAATTGCTGCCGTTGCGCTGCCAGTCGTCGGTAAGAGCGTGAGCCAGGGTGTAATTTGCGTCGAAAGTTAAGCCTTTCGCCGGACGGCGGCGGAAATCGATAACCATCGCGTTGTAGGTAGACTGCAGTCCGTTTCGCAGGTAGAAAGCTCCGCCCGTGGCGTCGGGATTCACCACCCAAAAATTCTTCGGGTAGCCGGCCGCCATCAAATTCTGCCAATACGTCAATCCCGAAGAAGTGGCCATGGCGCCCATGGACGCTGCCGAACCGGGAACCGCGCCGGATAACACGGTCGCCACCGAACCTGCTTGCCCGCTCAACATCGGCGTGGTAAATGCGCCGCTCGCGAAGTTACTATTCGCTTGAGTGGGCGCACCCGCCGCTGCATTCTTGCTGCCCGTGAACGAAGCAGTGAAGATCGGCAAAGCGCTCTGCCCGGGCAAACCGAAATTAGCGAAGTTCTGGCTCGTGACAGCGGACGCGGGCACGCCTGCTGCCGTTTGCGCCGCCGTGCATGCCGCGCCATTCGCTTCGCAAATGTTCAGATTGTTCAGCGCATTCTTGAATTCGCCGAGGAAGCCATTTTCGTAAATATTGACTTCGTTTAGGTTCTCGCTCTCCCACAAACCGGTTGCATGATTTCCGACATAACGCACCTCGAGTGCCATATTCGGACCGATCGCCCGCTGTATGCCGAAAGACCACGATTGCACCATCGGCATGTGCAAATTTGGATCGGCGACATTCACCGATTGATTCGCGGTCGGGTCCGCCGCGAACGAATTGCCAAAAGTGGCCGGGTTCTGATCCAACGTCGGAATGCTGGCATTCTGCAACAACAGCGATCCCGCCGCGAACTGGCCCGCGCCAATCGCCGAACCGGGAGTTGCGGGCGACGTGAATTGAGCTCCTGTATAGCCCGGATTGGACAACGCCACCCAGTTCGACAAACCCTCTTGCGAATACGAAATGGAGTATCCGCCGCGGATCACCGTATTTCTCCCGCTTCCCAGAATCGCTTTTGCGATCGAATTATCGAACGAGGGCTGCCACGCAAAACCGAGGCTCGGGGCGAACCCTTTGTTCCAGTTGTTGTACCAGGGTCTCCCGTTATCCAGCACGTACTCGGGCGTAGATCCGGTCATGGTGCCTGGCGCGAACAGATTTCCAACACCCGACACTCCGTACAATCCCGACAAGCCTCCCTGGACTGTGTAGTACTGATTCAAATCGTCAACCGGCACGCCTTCCCATTGCCAACGCAGCCCATAATTGACAGTGAAGCTCGGGCGAACCCGCCAGCTATCGGTGAAGTAAATGCCCAAATCCGTCTGGTGATACTGATCCCTCTGAAAGATGCCCGTTTGGAAATTGCGCGTGGAGGGATTCAGCGCAACGGTTCCGGAGTAGGACGTGATCCGGCCCGTGAGCAGCCCATAAAGCTGTTGCGAAATGTTCAGATCCGTATCTGACATGCCGGGCAGGTTTGCCGAGCTGAAAACCGAAGCCATAGGATCCGTGGCTGACAGACCCAGACCCACGGTTCCAAATTCGGAGCCGTAATTGGCATCCTTGAAGTGCTCGCGCGTGGCGTTCACCCCGAACGACATGTTGTGATTGCCCTTGGACCAGACCAGGTTGTCGATCAAATTGGCAACGGAGGGATTGTCGCGCGTGGCGCTCGCCTGAAGCCACGGATCGGTTAGGCCCAGTACCGATGGGAAAGCTCGGCTGTATGCGAATAGAACCCAGATTCGTGCTCGCGACTGGGTAAACGCTCAGGTTCAGATCGGGGACAAACGATTCCGGAGACGTCTGAATTCCGAATCGCAGTTCGTTGCTCATGGTCGGTCTGATATTCCAGCGCCAGGCGATGGCGCCGATCTGGCGGTCCGCGTAATAGCCGCCCTGGTTGGTATTGAACGGCGCCACCGGAAAGGTGTAATCGTCGCCATTCAAAATATCCGGAGCGAGCGTAAACCGCGTCAGATGGTAATCGAGTTCCAGGGAATGATTCGAAGAGACGTTGTAATCGAGCCTGAGGTCCGGCATCTGTTGTGTGTAAGCGCCGGAGTTATTGAAGGTTATGTTCTGCTGGTATAGCGAGGGCGCCCCCAGCATATGCACGCCGGGCGCGGAGGTAGCCGCCTGCATAGCCGATAACCCCTGCCCAACCACCGAATCGACACGCGCGGTTCCGCCATAAGAGGCCGCCATCTGCAGCAGGTTCGCGCTGCAAGTCCCGGCGCCGGCATTGCAGGTTACCCAGGAAGGCGTCGAAGCCGGCATGGAGGTGGGAGAGTACGTGTAGACCCCGCTCGCCGCGGCGGGAGTTAGAATTGTGCGTGTCCGTGAAGTCGCCTGGGGACGCAACCACACACTCAAGTCGGCGAAGAAGAACAGCTTATTCTTCCAGATCGGCCCCCCGATTTTTCCTCCGAATTGGTGATAGCGCATGGTCTGCCGCGGTAAGCCGGCCAGATTGTTGAAGTAGTAATTCGAATTCAAATCGTCGTTGCGGAAATATTCCCAGGCTCCGCCGTGAAACTGGTTGGTGCCGCGCGGACTTACAAATCGGAGTTGAACCGCGCCTTGGCCCGTATCGGCTGCGCTGCTCGCGGCTGACGAAACCGTGAATTCCGCAACATCGTCGATATTCGGGCTGATCATTGTGAATAAGCGGATCGCCCGATTTGCCCGTTTGCCACTGGGCTGAGATGCCGTCGTAAGTAATATTCACAGCGCCGCCCGGTAACCCATCCGCGCTGCTTTGCCGCGGCCCTCCAATCGTCTGAATATCCGGACTCATCAGCGCCAGACCATACAGAGCGCTGTTAGAAGGAGTCGGAACATTAGTAATAGTTGGGCCGCTGATAGTAAGACCCACCGAGGACTGGGTGGTCTCGAGCACTTGCTGCCCGGCCTCGACGGTTACCGTGGAAGTTACTTGTCCGGGCTGCAAAATAGCTTTCAAGTCATAAGTTTGTCCAAGCACGATCTGCACGGCCTGATAAGCCCCCGTCTGGAAACCCGCCAGTCGCACTGTGATGTTGTATTTGCCCGGCGGCATGTTGCCGATGAAAAATTGTCCGTCGGCTCCCGAGTTTGCGTGATACTTCGTTCCGGTCGACGCTTCCGTCACATCGATGGACTTGCATTCGGAACGACGCCGCCGCTCGAATCCGTTACCGTTCCGGAAAGATTGCCGGTCGGGTTTGCCTGCCCGAAGAGCTGAATGCTTAGCAGAACCAGAAGAGTTACTGCTAGGAAAAGAATTGAAAACCGCCTCACCATGACAACCTCCTACCCTGCTACGAAAGCTATCCGTATTTCAACAACGAAGTCTAGAACGAGGCTAGGCCTATTTGTACGTTTACTGCACGTTTCAGAAGTCGATCGAAGCTAGTATTTCCGACGGCTTCCGGTCGAATGCGCGGCAAATTGCGAGCAGGCTCTCTATGCTGGGCAAATTCGTACCGCGTTCGATGGAGCTGATCTGCGAAACGCTCAGTTTCGCGGCGCCCGCCAGCTCTTTGAGCGACCAATCGCGTTCCACCCGCAACAATTTGATCCGGTGTCCCAGGCGCTCGCGCAAGCGGTCTTGCAGCGCCCGGCCCAGGCTGAACTGCTCTACCGCGTTATGCAAAACCTGCCGCAGTTGTGCAAGCGAAAACGGCTTGGCCAGATAATCGAACACGCGCAGTTTGAAGGTTGCGCGCATATTTTCGAGCGAAGGATATCCCGTCACCACCACGATGCACAAGTCGGGCCAGCGCGAAAGGAGCTGCTCCACTACCGCATCCCCGCTCGCGTCCCCCATTTTCATGTCCACCAGGACGACATCGGGCAAGCGCGCCTCGGCCGAGGAGAATAGCGCTTCCGGACGCGCGAAGGTGCGAACCGAATACTTGCCCTCATCGCGGAGCAGATCTTCGATATAGTTCCGGAAATCGAGATCGTCATCGAGGACCGCGACGTCTACCAGCTCCGCCGATGTTTCCGTTTCAGTCATTGCGAAGCGCCGCCTGTTCGCACGCCACCGCCGGAAGCAGCACCTGCAGGCATGCTCCTCCTTCGGGCCGGTTTGCAGCCGAAATACTGCCTCCGTGCTGCGTCACAATTCCTTCCGCCACCGTAAGTCCCAGCCCCGTTCCGCGCGCGTCCAGCCGCGTAGTCACAAATGCCTCGAATAAGTTCGGCAGAATATCCGCCGGAATTCCCGGCCCGTTATCCAGTACCGAGCAAGCCGCCCAGCTCTGCCCGCCGCGTTGCAGATGCTTCGATTCCACGCGGATTTCGCCATTATTCGACACCGCCAGCAGCGCGTTCCGCAATACGTTTACAAACACCTGAATCAGCCGGTCCGCGTTTCCAAGCACGGTTTCGTTTCCGCCCACATTGTTGGCGAAGTGCACCGCCGCGGCCTTTTCATCAATCGCCACCAGGTTCCAGCTCTCATCGATAATCGGGCGCAGCGGCACAGCTTCGGTTTCCTCCCTGCGCACTCGGGCGAAGTCCACCAGACCTTCGCTGATCTTCCGCAGCCGCTGCGTCACGCGCAGCATGCGGCCGACCCGCTCCAGCGTCGGGGCGTCGCGCGTCGTTTCCAACAGCTTCTCGATCGATCCCTGCAGCACCGCCAACGGCGTGTTCAACTCATGCGCCACGCTGGTGCTCAAGAGTCCCAGACTCACCAGCCGGTCCTGTTCTTCGAGCCTCTTCAGTGCTCCCGCCAGATCGTCTTCATGCTGCCGCAGTTGCGCCACCGTCGCGTTCCTGGAACGCATGATCTGCCCGATTTCATCGTCGAAAATAAAGCGTTGCTCGATCATCTCGCGCTCGCGGTCGTCCTGCTGCGTTGCCCGATCCGCTTTGAGCATCAGTCTCAACGGCTGATACACATATTGGGGCATGATGATGAATTCCAGCACCACAATCGACAGCACGTATATCGTCCCCAGGGCTGCAAACAGGCTTATGCGAGCCTGCCGGAGCGCCGAGTTGTAAAACTCGGAAGGCAGCTCCACCCGCCGGTACGTTCCGGGAATCTTGCCGTTGCGGAATAGCGTATCTCCCGTCTGCCGCCAGTTTTCCGCGGGATGCTGTTCCAGAAACGACCGGCCTTCCTGCGAAAGTCCCAGTGCAGCCGCCGAACCTTCCCGCAATCCGTAGGCGCTCAGGTCGCCCGCCGAACGATCGCCCACGATCGGCAGGTTCGAAGAAAAAATCTGAGTCACCATTCGAAATTCGCGCTCGCGTGCGGCGTTCAGATGATCCGCGAAAGGAGGAATTAGCGACAGATAAACCGAAGCCGCCAGCACCAGGAAAAAAAGGTTATGCAGAATCGCGAGCTTCTGCCGGACCTGCAAGCCGCCGAAGGCGCGAAACAGCAGCGTGGGCGGTTTGGCACTCTCAGAGCTGCTGAGGGGCAAGTTCTGCGCTGTGCTCAATCTCCTGCTCCTTGTACTGCAACTGATACAGCTTCCAATAGATGCCGCGCCGGGCCAGCAGTTCCTGGTGCGTGCCCATCTCGCGCAATTGCGCCTTGTGCATCACCAGTATGCGGTCCGCCCGCTGAATCGTCGACAGCCGGTGCGCGATGACCAGCGAGGTCCGGTTCGACACCAGCCTCGTCAAAGCTTCGCGCACGCGCAGCTCCGTTTCCGTATCCACGCTTGAGGTCGCTTCATCCAAAATCAGAATGCGCGGATTGTGCGCCAGCGCCCGCGCGAAGCTGATAAGCTGCTTCTGCCCCGTTGAAAACCCGTTTCCGCGCTCGCGTACGGCGGTATCGAACTGCTCCGGCAATTCCTCGATGAAATCGAGCAGATTCACTTGTTCCGCCGCCTGCCGCACCTGCGGACCGGTAATTGCCGCCGTGCCCAGCCGGATGTTGGTGTCCACCGTCCCCGTGAACAGGTACGGATCCTGCAGCACCACTCCAAACTGCCGCCGAAGCTCGATCAAATCGAACTCGCGAATGTCGATGCCGCCAATCCGGATCGCGCCGCGCTGCACATCGTAAAAGCGCAGCAGCAGGTTGGTGAGCGTGGTCTTGCCGGCGCCCGTATGTCCCACCACCGCGATCGTTTCTCCCGCGCCGATCCGGAAGCTTACGTCCTTCAGTACCCAGTCCTCGTCGTTGTAGGCGAACCAGACGCCATCGAATTCTATGTCGAGGGCGCCTTCGGGAAACGCCGCTGTGTGTACGGGCGAAACGATGTGCGGCTTGGTGTCCAGCAGTTTGAAAATGCGTTCCGAAGCCGCCATCGCGCCTTGCAGGATGTTGTATTTGTCGCTCAAGTCCTGGATGGGGCGGAAGAATCGCAAGCCGTATTGGAAAAAAGCCACCAGCACGCCCAGCGTGAGCGCGCCTTCCCGGATTCGAAATCCGCCGTACGCCAGCAAAAGCGCCATCGCCAGCATTCCTAAAAATTCCACCACCGGATAAAACCATCCATACGCCGCGATGGAATCTTTGAACGCCAGCATATGATCGCGATTGATCTTGTCGAACTCCCGCTTGCTGCGCTCTTCGCGATTAAAAAGCTGTAGCACGGCAATTCCCGCGACGTGTTCTTGCAAGTACGCGTTAATTTTTGCGATTGCGACCCGTATGCGCCGGTAGCTTTGCGATGCCGTGCGCCGGAACTGCACGGTCACCAGAACCACTACCGGCATAACGGCCAGCATCAGTCCCGTCATGCCCGGGCTGAGCCGAAGCATGATGATAATCACGAACGACAACATCAACACGTCGCCCACAATCGTCACCAGGCCCGAAGCAAACAGATCGTTTAAAACATCCACGTCGGTCGTCACCCGCGTAACCAGCCGGCCCACCGGATTCCGGTCAAAATACGCAACATCCAACGTCTGCAAGTGCGTCATCAATTGCCGGCGCAAATCGAACATCGCCTTCTGTCCGGTCCATTGCATCAGGTACGTCTGCCCGAAATCGAAAAAGAATCCGAGCGCCACCACTCCGAGATACAGACCCGCCAATTGCGTTAGCCCCGTCCAGGGATCGTGCGAGAGCCAATGGTCCAAAGCCGGAAACGTATGGGAATGCTTCACCGGTACGAGATAGCGGTCCACCGCCAGCTTGGTGAGCAGTGGTCCGATAATCTGGAGAAGGGAATCGATCACCAGCAGTATCAGAGACACGGACACGACCGCTCGATACGGCTTCATATAGGTGAGAAGCCGCCGCATCAGGCGCGAATCGTACGCTTTACCAAGTACTTCTTCTTCCAATGTCGTTGTCCTCTGGTGAATTGCCCTGTAATTATCAGACTAACCTAGCGAAACTGCTTCATGAATGGAATCGTTCTCATCGATAAACCATCCGGCTGCACAAGCCACGATGTGGTCAACCGTTGGCGGAAGTGGGCCAACACCAAGCGCGTCGGGCATCTCGGCACGCTCGATCCCATGGCGACCGGCTTGCTTGTCCTCATCACGGGAACTGCCACGCGCCTCGCCCGCTTCTTTGAAAAGGCGAATAAAACCTACGTCGCGGAAATCGCCTTCGGCCTGGTCTCCGATACCTACGATGCCGACGGGCAAATCGCGGAAACGGGTGTGCCCGCGCCTGCGCCCGCCGCCATACGCTCCGCGCTCGATCGGTTTCGCGGCAGATTTCTGCAGACGCCGCCGCCTGTTTCGGCGAAGAAGATCAAAGGCGTACCCGCTTACAAGCTTGTCCGCAAACAAATTCCTGTCGAACTAGAACCGGTCGAAGTGGAAATCACGCGCCTGGAGGTTGAATTTCTAGCGCACGATAGAATCGCGCTGCTCGTTTCCTGCTCAGCCGGAACCTATCTGCGCGGCCTTGCACACGATCTGGGCCAACAGCTCGGCTGTGGCGCTATTTTGACCAAGCTGCGCCGCACCGAAGCCGGCGAATTTACTATCCAGGACGCTAAGACGCTCGACGAAATCGCCTCTCTCGCCGCCGCCGGCCGGCTGACGGAAGCGGTGATCCCTTCCGCGCGCCTGCTCACGAATTTTCCCGCCGAGTACGTCGATCTTGCCACCGAGACGCAAATTCGTCAGGGCCGCGATTTCCGAACCTCTCCTTTCGTCGTTTCCCCCGGCGCGCCATTCGTTCGAGCCTTGTCCCGTTCCGGAGAGTTGATCGCCATCGGGGAATTCAAACTGCCAAACCTGTATCATCCTGCTACTGTTTTATAAGCTCCCCATGCAGTCCCGGATAACGCGACTCTTCGCAGTTGTGCTTCTGTGTAGCCTCGCGCTGGCGGCACAGCAACCTGCTGCTGCGCCTCCACTGCCGAAACCGCAGCTTTTCGGGGGTACGGTCACGTCGCTGACCAATCGACAGATTACCGTTTCGCACACCTCCGTAGGACGTTCCCCCGTGCATCGAACTTTTCTGATCGATGCCAAAACAAAAATGAACCGGGCGGTCTTGAAGCTCAGATCGAAAGTGATTGTGCGCTATCGGCACTTGCCGGGGGGCGACATCGCGCTTGAAATTCAACTGCAGCCGCGGTTCGCGCGGCCTTCGAGAACGTCTTAGGCCGGAAACAAAGGGTTGCCGCGTGTTCCGGGGAATCCGCTCCCTTTGGTCGCGGCTCAGTTTCGAAAAAACAGTGGATGGACGGGATGGCCGGCTTAAGTCGCTCACGCTCCTTGGCTCGGTTTCACGGGTCTAGACGTGTGGGCTTTTCGATCGCCTCTGCTTACGGTTTTGGTTCGGGTTCTGGCTGCTGCTGTTCGCGTTCGATGCGGGCGTAGGCTTCGGTGCAGAATTCGCAGTCGCAGGGTCCGCGCTCTTTGGGACGGGGGAGATTGCCGACGCGGAGTGGACCGATATGGCCATCGGCGCGGGTCTTCTCTTCCTCGATCGCCTCCAGCCAGGTATCGACCGTCATGCGCTGGGTGCCCAAGCCGCCGTACTTGCGGACATCGTCGTTGCGGGTGGTCCAGGCATATTCTTCCGGGACGCCGTTGGGGAAATTTATGCGGCGATAGACCATTTCGGGCGGCGGGAGCATGGCTTGTCCTTCTTTAATGAGCTGGTCGTTGGGAGGATAGAGCGTGGTGACGGTTTTGCCGTCTTCGATGGTGACCTCAACCCATTGGTCGAGGATGGGAATTTTGCGGAGCTTCTTGGGGCTGAGCTGGCCTTGGAAAAGTGTTTGCGCGCGTGTTTTAAAGCCCGCGGCGGCGATGCGTTCGCCTTCCAGGCGGTTGAGCCTCTCTGTTTCGGCGGACAGGTCGACTTTATAGGTTTCCTGGGCGTGGCCGATCTCTTTGCGAATTTTTGTGCTGTTACGCACTGAATTCGTTTCGATGCGAAGCGCTGTTTCCAGGTTGCCGATGCGGTATTCCATAAAGGTCTCCAGTTGTTGCACGGCTCGGGCGGTGGAGCGCTCGGCCGCGGTTTTGTAGCGTAAGGCGAGTTGATAATTCTTGTGCTGGGCGTCGGTCCAGGCTGCGAAAGAGGAATCGGCGAGATCCTGTTCCATTTCCGAATAGCGGCGTTCGTTGCGCAGCAAAAACCATTTTTCGAGGATGACTTTTTCGACTAATTCGAGTTCGGCTTCGTCTTGCGGCTGGTAGGTCATTTTCCAGCGGTCATATAGATCTTCGAAATCCTGCCGGTTTTCGCCGGGAAGGATCAGGATGGTGGAGCGGCAGCCGTGTTTGAGGGAATTTTTGGAAGAATTGGATCGCCCCTCAGGGGAAGTTGGGCCCGTGCAGCCATTTGGATTGTCGGTCTGGCGATTGTTCGGCATTTGCTTTCGAGCGAAGGATGGCACGGGGGCGTGCGGCGGAGAAGGAGAAATGCGGGATAAGTCTTGGATTTTATTCGGGAAAATTTATTTTTGAAATTTGCGAAGACGCAGACGACGCATGCCGATCGTCCGCGCCACCGGGCGGACAAGGGATTTTTACCGAACGAAGTGGGGGTTGGGTTCGTTTCGCAAAAAAGGCCCGTCTCCGCGCTAAGCCGACGCCGTTGCTGCCGTAAAGGGGTTGATTATGCGTACGCCTGCCAAAATGCTACCGGACTGAAGGTCTTCGCTGTACAGCACGGCTGCGCCCGCGGAGCGCGCTGCGTGAACGATTAAGGCGTCCCAAAACGAGATCTGGGCAAGGCGATGCAGTTCGATCGCGGCGATTACATCGCTCGCATCGAAACGAACGACTCTGCTAGTAGCGATGATTTCGACCTTTCGCTGTGCCACCTCAGGAGCCAATCTGAGTTTGCGTGTAGCGGCGACAAAGTACTCCTGTAGAACTTGCACCGATACGACAGCGGTATTGAGGCGTAGATGTTCCGCGAAAAGCGCGATGGCCCGCTTTTGCTTCTTCCGCGACGAATTATCATCGGTGTACACCAATACGTTCGTGTCGAAGAAAGCCAAACCGCTCATCGGCGGTTGTGCAGTTCTTCGCGATTGAACTTCCATCCTCGCGAGTTCCCCTGAGACATACGCGAGACGCGTTCAAATTCGTCGGCATTGGCATTCCGATCGCCGCCGCCAGCAAGTTGCTCCAGGTAATCGCGGATAAGCTGATTTACGCTTGTACCCATCGCTTCGGCACGCCGCCTGGCATCGCGTATGATTTCGTCATCTATCGAGAGAGTAACGTTCACGAATTAATTTTACGTGCGCACGTATACTGTGTCAAGTGAACGCTTGAATTCGGCCGCTCCGCTTATTTCCGCTCGCGGCGCTTTTTTGCCCACCCGGCTTTAGCCACCTGGTGCGCGCGGCCAAGCGCCAGCGCATCGGATTCAACATCCTTTGTAATTGTCGATCCGGCTGCGATATATGCTCCTTCGGCAATCGTCAGCGGCGCCACCAGCGTTGAATTGCTGCCGACAAATACTCCATCCGCGATATCGGTCCGGTGCTTTCGCTTGCCATCGTAATTACACGTAATGGTCCCCGCGCCCACGTTTACTTTCGACCCGATTGCGGCGTCTCCCAAATACGCCAGGTGGCTCGCTTTCGATCCTTTTCCCAGTCTGGTATTCTTCAGCTCGACGAAGTTCCCGATGTGCGCGCCTTCTTCGGCCTGCGCGTTCATGCGCAATCGCGAGAACGGACCCACCGAAGCGTTCGCCCCGACGGTCGAGCTCTCCGCTACGACGTACGGCAAAATGGCCGTGCCGTCCGCAATCGTGCAATCGCGCAACACCGACCCCGTACCGATGCGGCAGTTTGAGCCAATGCGCGTTTGCCCGCGCAGTTGAACGTTGGCCTCAATCACCGAATCCTCGCCAACTTCGACATCCACATCGATGATCACGCTCTCCGGCTGCTCGATGGTCACGCCCGCCAGCATCAGCTCGCTCGCCTTTCTCCAGCGCAAAATTTTGTCGGCGGCGGCGAGTTCCACGCGTGTGTTGATTCCAAGCAGTTCCGTCTCGTCTTCCACCAACAGCGGCGCGACTCGATGCCCATACCGGTTCAGGATCTCGACCATATCGGTTATGTAATACTCGCGAGCTGCGTTGTCGGGCCGCACCTCTTCGATATGCCGCCAGAACAATGCGGCGTCGAAGCAATACGCGCCCGGATTGATCTCTTGGATCGCAAGCTGTTCCGGCGTGGCGGCCTTTTGCTCCACAATGGCGGCAATCATTCCGCGATCGTCGCGCAGGATGCGCCCGTAGCCCGTTGGATCGGCAACTTCGGTGGTAACGATGCTCGCGCCCGCCCCGCTGCCCGCCTGCTTCGCGAGAAGAGCCTGCAACGTCGCCGCCTTCAGCAGCGGTCCGTCGCCATTGAGGACCAGCAATTCGCCTTCCCCGGTTCCCGCCGCCTTGCGGGCGCACAAAACCGCGTGGGCCGTGCCCTTTTGTTCGTGCTGTTCCGCGAAACGCACGCCCGCGAATTTCACGCTCTCGCGAACTTGCGCGGCCTGATGCCCCACCACGGCAATGATGCGGTCCGCCGCCGTCACTTGCAGCGCAGCGCGAATCACATGGTTCAGCAGCGTATCGCCTCCGGCCTCGTGCAGCACCTTGGCCTTCTTCGATTTCATGCGTGTTCCCAGCCCAGCGGCGAGAATCACGACCGTCGTTTTGTCTCTCATCTACCCCGTTTACGATGCGCCGCCAGCGCCTGCTTTCGCACCTGATGCGCGCGCGAGCGGCTCGCCAAATCGATGGCCACTTCCGCCAGCGCCGCCGAGTTGTGCCGAACCTTGTTGCCGGCCACCATCTCGTCGCTGACCAATTCGGCCGTCACCACTTTGACTCCCATCTCCGCTAGCTTCTCGAAATCGTTCTCCACCGGCTTCACGTGCTCCCTCGCGTATTTGCGTTTCAGCGCGGCGGCAATGTTTCCGGTGTTCAGCACCGCGCAGTCGATCAGCCGCCGGCCCGCGTGCGCATCGATCGCCGCGACGTGCCGCGAGGCGGAAAAATTGATGGTCTCGCCCGGCTGCCACATCAAATTCACAAAATAAACCTTCAGCGCGGAAGAACGCTCGATGGCTTCCGGAATGCCGCGCACCAGCACGTTCGGAATCACGCTGGTATAAAGCGATCCCGGCCCCAAAGTGATCAGGTCGGCCTTCGCAATCGCTTCCAATGTCCCGGCCAGCGGCTCGCAATCGTCAGGGTGCAAACGAATCGACGAAATTGGCCGCCGGCTCTTGCTGATCTTGCTTTCGCCGCGCACGGTAGCCCCATCCTGCAGCGTCGCTTCCAGCGTCACATTCGCCGACGTGGCCGGAAAAATTCGCCCGCGAATCGCCAGAATTTCCGACGACAACTCCACCGCGTGCGCGAAATCTCCCGTGATCTGGTGCATCGCCGTCAGGAATAAATTCCCGAAGCTGTGCCCCTTCAACCCGCGCCCGCCCGCAAACCGGAATCGAAACAATTGCGACAGCAGGTCCTCGTCTTCGGAAAGCGCCGTCATGCAATTCCGAATGTCCCCGGGCGGAAGTATGTCGAAATCGCGCCGCAGCCTTCCGGAGCTGCCCCCATCGTCCGTTACTGTCACAACCGCGGCGAGCTCCACGACCGGCACGCCGCTCCCCGCGCCATCCGGCACGCCGCGCGCGTGCTTTTTCAGACCCGATAACAGCGTCGATAGACCCGTGCCTCCGCCGATGGAAACGATGCGGAGCGGGCTCTTCAGCGCGCTCCTTTCCTGCGGCGGGACGCGCGTCAAATTCGACATCGCCCAGTCGCCAGCCGGCACATCCGCTTAGCGCCGCTTCCGAGGCTTTTCTTCCTCGTCGTCGTAAGCCGGCACCGTGTCCAGATCCTCCGCCTCAAAAACTTGACCACAGTCGAGGCAGCGGACATAATCGACCCCATCGCGGCGGTAGAGAAACTCCGTTCGCTCGTGCTGACAACCCTGCATAGCGAAATAACACCTATTCTAGACTGAGCGAAACCGCTGTCAAGCCCCCCTTCTATAATCTTCCTATGGCTTTGTGAGAGTCCCTACGCCTCTCGACTTGGACGTTCATGCGGCGGGTTTGAGCGAACGCATCGCGGCGCTCCCGGCAGCCGGCGGAATCTACGCCCTCTACCCGCCCGCCTCTCAACCGCCTCATATAAGCTGGTCCGTTAATCTGCGGCGCCGCTTAGCGCGCCTACTCGTCCCATCCTATCCCGCATCGGCAAATTCGTTCGCAAAACTTAGAGATAACTTGCAGTCGGTCCAATGCTGGCCGACTGCGTCCAAGCTCGAAACGTCTCTCTTGCTGTATCAACTTACAAGAACCTGGTTTCCCGCCGACTACCTCTTCCGCTTACGCTTGCGCATGCCTTGGTTCGTCGGCCTGAGCGGTGCCGATCCCTTCCCGCGACTCACGGTTGCAAATCGCCTTCCGCGCAAGTGCAACCTACTCTATGGCCCGTTTCCAAGCCGCGATTTAGCCCAGCATTATGAGGAAGAAGTGCTCGGCCTGTTCCAGATCCGGCGCTGCACCGAAACTCTGCTTCCCGCGCCCAACCATCCCGGCTGCATCTATGGCGAAATGAATCAATGCATGCGTCCGTGCCAGTGCGCCGTCACGCCGGCCGAGTATACGAGCGAAGTCGAGCGCGTCGCCGCTTTCCTATCCACGAATGGAAAAGGCGCCGGTGCAACTCTGCGCGCCGCGCGCGACCGCGCAGCCGAAGAAACCGATTTCGAACAAGCCGCGCAGCTTCACAAGCGCATCGAAAAAATCGAAGCGGTGGCAGCGCTGCGCCCGGACGCGATCGCCGAGGTTCATCGCTTCAACGGAGTGGCCCTCACGCCCGCTCTCGAGGCTCGCCATTTCTGCCTCTGGCCCATGCTCGAGGGCTATTGGCAGGAACCGCTTACGGTCGAATTCCCGTGCGAGAATCTGCGCGCGCGCCTGGAAGAAGCTCTCCTCGAACCCTGCACGAGCGGCCGGCGGCTGGACGATCTGGCGCTCTTCTCGCGCTGGTATCATTCCTCCTGGCGCGATGGCGACTGGTTTCCGTTCCACACCCCGGCAGACTTGCATTACCGCCGCCTGCTGCGGGCGATTCCGCGGCTGAGCGGTATTCACGCGCCGGACTGAGGTGCAAGCATCCCAAAAAACGAGTGGCAACGGTAAGCGCAATGGGTCGGACTGGGGCCGCTGACGGTGCAATGTCATTTAGTTAGGAGGCTTTGCTTCGTCCAACCTGCGCGAATCCGGTGAATGAGTGCTCCGTCCCCGTTTTGGAGGAGACCGTGCTAGCTTGTCGTCATGTCCGCCGAGGAAGAAGTAGAAGAGCATGTCCACCACGCCCAGAACCCGTTCGATAAAACCGTGGCCGGAAGCATGGCGATCATCGCAGCCCTTCTCGCCGTGGTCTCTGTTTTGGGCCAGCACTTCAACACCGAAGAGCTGCTGCTCCAGCAGAAAGCGTCCGATCAATGGGCCTTTTCCCAGGCCAAGGATATCCGCCGTTATTCGGCGCTCATCGCGCAAGACACGTTCGGCGGCATGAAAGCCGGCCCGGCCCTCGTCGCCAAGTACGCGCAAGACGCCGACAAGTACCGCAAGCAGCACGACGATATTCAGGAGAAAGCACGCGATTTCGAGAAGGAAAGAGACCGCAGTAGCCGCCGCGCGGGCCGCTTCCACTTCAGCGAAGTCTTCCTCGAAATCGCTATCGTTTTGTCCTCGCTCGCTATTCTGAGCAAAATGAGGGCGATGTTTTGGGCCGGTCTGGCCGCGGCGCTCGCTGGTATTGCTATCGCTCTGACTGCCTTGACGGTCTGAACCCGGGCGCTTATTTCCCCGGGGCCATCGCCGGAACAATCAGAATCATACGCCATCCATAATGGCGTGCAGGATCATGCAGCTCGGAAGATTGCGCCGCCATACGTAGAGTACGGTCAAGACTGCGCCAATGATGCCCGGAATGAGCAGCGCGCTGGTCAACCCGTAAAGTCCTGTGTGCGCGAACGTGAAGAAGAGCAGCGAAAGCAGTCCTGCCAGCCAGCGGTTTCCTACAAAGTGCGCCAGTTCCTCGATGGCGAATCCGCGGTACATAAACTCCTCGCAAATCGCAGCCGTCGCCACCAGCGCGATTCGTAACGTCAGCGGCACGGCCGCCAGGTTTTTCATGTCGCCAAGAGAAGAGGACGTGGAGATGAACGGGCCAACTACGGCCGTCAAAGCGAACGCCACCACCGCTCCCACGATTGCGGCCAATACGCCCCGCCAGCCGGGCGCGTGAATGCCGAAATCGCCGCCCCGCTGCCGTTGAATCCCAAATGCGATCGCGCAGAGAATGGCCACTACTGCCCATTCGGCGCAAATCGTGATTAAGTCGTCTCGAGGATCGCTTATCCTATGTGTGGTTCGGACAGAGATGTGAAGCGCGAAGGTCCATCCGAAAGCGACAATCAGACCCAATACCGCCCAAAATGGGTACGAGCGCGGCATCTTGGCGTTTCGGCTTTTTCTCAATGCGCTCTGTGCGCGTGCCCCGCTCCAATTCCCATATCTGCCAACTGCTCCAAGCTCTTTTCCGGTAGCGAAAGCGTGGCATGCATCGCGTCGCCGTCGGTTTGAACCGTCATCTGATCGACAGCCGTCGCCAAGGCGTCCATTGCCGGGCCTTTCTGCCGGCTCATCTGCACCATGCTCCCTACAAAGTGGATCACGTCGACCAAAGATTGCGCATCTTTCGCAGACCGGGCCGTCGCATTAAAGGACAGCCGCACCGCGTCGCCAAACTGAATCCCACCGCTCGATTGCAAAATCGAATCGAGAGCTTCGACCGGAACATTACTGTTGGCGTGTTGCTTCACATGATTGGCCAGAAAGGATCCGGGCATGGTCGAAACGAACCACATATCGTTGTTCGGACCGATCGCCGCAATCAGTTGCTGCACGGCTGGATCGAGCGCAGCCTGACTCGCGCGATTCGCAAGAATCTGCTGCACTGTGGCCAGATCGCCCAGAACCGCGATATCGTCGCTCACAAATGCGAATGCGTTCTCGCGATTGCCCGGGCCGCCCATGAAAATATTGGCGCCCTGGTAATTTTGAAGCGTCGCGCCCTTGGCCTTCGCGGCCGCCCGAATCCGCTCCTGGTCGAAATGTCCGCGAACCAGCAGCGCGAATTTCGACTGCGCGCCCGCAGCACCCGGCCCCGGACTCGCAAACACGAAATCCTGCACGTCCCGCCGTGGATCGAATCCCGTTTGCTGAGTAAGGTCCTCAAAGCTGTGATCTTCGGTGTTGATTCTGCCCAGCACGTATTCGCCGAACTGCGAATTCTTCGCCGCGGCGACGTCTACGCTCGTGATGAGCCTCGATCCGGGCGGCGCCATCGCCAGCAGCTCGTTGTCGACACCGCCAAATGCCGGTACCAACCCGGCTAAAAACAGCACAGAAACTGAAAGGACGTAGCGCATAAACCCTCTCCTTACTGTACGAGTAAAATGCACCCCCATGTTCCCTGCTATTTTTTGCCCTGCAGATCCGCCCATTTATTCCGGCGTGCACGCTTGGCGCTATACGTCAGAATCAACGTAATTCCACCCAAAATCACGCCGGCTGGAATCGCCAAAGCCGGCGGAATCCGGCGCGCGGCAGGGAACAGCAGGCAAAATCCGAACGTCAGCGCCACGCTGGCGGCTATGCCCGCAACCAGTGCCACGCTCCAAAATGCCTCGGCCGCAAACAATACAACCGCCAGGCCGATGAACCCAATTCCCACGCGCGCGGGCGCATTCCGCCAAAGAAAATAAGCCGCTGCGACGGTCAAAACGCAGCCAGCCAGCCCCGGCGCGACACGCCCCGGCCGGACCAGCTCCCAATACACGGCTAGAACCCCTAACACCAGAAGCAGGAACGCATGAACCGGTGTCAATGCGTTTTTCTCCTTGACATCCTACCTATCGTTGCCTTATATATGTAGAAAGTCATAGAAAGCTCTCCAGTGCCTAACGAAAAATCCGACCTGCTCCAGGGCACGCTCGACATGCTCATCCTCAAGATCGTGGCGCTCGGCCCGGTCCACGGCTACGGCATCTCGCTGCGCATTCGCCAGATCTCAAAACAAGTTTTGCAGGTCCAGCAAGGCTCTCTTTACCCGGCGCTGCACCGCCTCGAAAAACGCGGCTGGCTGGAGGCGCAGTGGGGCGAATCCGATAAAGGGCGGCAGGCCAAATTTTATAAGCTCTCCGCCAAAGGCCGCAAGCAGCTTACCGCTGAAGAATCCAACTGGCGCCGCCTCGCCGATGCAGTTGGACTGATTTTACAAGCCGCGCAGTAGGAGTTGCCGATGTCCTGGCTGAACTTTTTTCAACGAAAGCGCGCCAAAGAGGCCCAGCTCGATTCCGAACTGCGTTTTCATGTCGACGAGCTGATCGAAGAAAAGATCGCCGCAGGACTCCCGGTAGAGCAAGCCCGGCACGAGGCTCTGCTCGAATTCGGCGGCCGCGAGCAGGTTAAAGAAGAACTGCGCGACGTGCATCGCAGCGCCGCGGTCGAAACCACCATCGCGAACCTCAAATCCGCCGTCCGTTTCATTCGCAAGTCGCCTTCGTTCTCCATCGCGATCATTCTCACCTTGGCTCTCGGCATCGGTGCAAACAGCGCAGTGTTCTCCGCCATCAACGCCATTCTCTTGCGCCCGCTGCCGTTCCCTAACGGCGATGAGCTCATGACGCTGCAGCAATACGACCGCAAGGCAAAGAATCCTGCGAGCTTTGTAGCGCCCGTGCGCCTGGAAGACTGGAACCGGCTCAATACCACGTTTCAGGCCATCTCCGGTTATTACACGCAGGATGCGTCTGAGACTTCGGGCGCACTTCCGGAAAAGGTAGCAATGGCCTGGGTCGCCCCTCGTTTTCTCCAGGTCTGGGGTGTCGCGCCCGCGCTCGGCCGCGACTTCGCACCCCCGGAGGAACACTTCGGCGGACCTAATGCCGTCCTCATCAGCGATCGTTTCTGGCGCCGCCGCTTCCATGCCGACCCGCGCGCCATCGGAAAATCGCTCCGCCTCGAAAAATATTCGTTCAACATTGTCGGCGTCATGCCCGCTTCGTTTCTGTTCCCCGACCACGACGTGGACGTCTGGTGTCCCAATCCAAGCGATGCGCCATTTGCCCAAAGCCGGGAATCGACGTGGTTCATTGTCACCGGCCGCCTCAAACCCGGCGTAACGATAGCGCAGGCGCGCGCGAATTTGAGAAACGTCCAAGCTCAGCTTGGCCGCCAATTTCCGAAAACCGACGCCGATCTCGGCGTTGCGGTGCAACCGCTGAAACAAACTATCGTCGGCGGCATGGGCCGCTCGCTCTGGATTCTATTCGCCTCCGTCTCGCTGCTTCTGCTGATCGCCTGCACGAATATCGCCGCCCTGCTGCTCGCCCGCACTACCGAACGCGAGCGCGAAATTTCAGTTCGCTTCTCGCTCGGCGCCTCGCGCGCCCGTGTGATCGCGCAGCTCTTGACGGAATGCTTCGTGCTGGCGCTCGCGGGCTCGGCTTTGGGTTTGTTCGTGGCGTCCGCCGGCGCAAGCGCGTTTCAGCTTCTCGCTAAAAGCCTGCCGCGCGCCGAAGAGGTCGCGCTCGATTGGCGTATCGTCGTCTACACTCTCGCCTGCGCCCTCGCCGCCACTCTCTTGTGCGGCTTGTTTCCCGCGCTGCGCGGAACCCGCCGCAGCATCGCCGGCAAACTGGCGCAATCCGGGCGCACCCAAGTCTCCGCGCGCAATCCGCTGCAATGGCTGCTGGTTGGCATACAGATCGCGCTCGCCGTCACTCTTCTGATGGGCGCCGGGCTTCTCCTGCGTAGCTTCGAAGAACTCGGCCGTGTCTCGCCCGGTTTCGAAATCAGCCACATTCTCACGCTCCGCATCAGCGGAAATTGGGGCGAAACCGTGGACATGAAAAAGCTCGCGCAGCGCATCAACCGCACGCTTGATGACCTGCGCGCGACGCCCGGCGTTCGCGCCGCCGCAACAGCGGGCACCTTGCCCGGAATCCCGAGCGATACTCAAACCGAACTCAAACTCGTCGAAGGACGCGCGGAAACCGAAGGCCCAATCGTCGCCGATAGCCGCTTCGTCTCCAACGACTATTTCGCAACCATGCAAATTCCCGTGTTAGCCGGCCAAGGCTGCCGCGAATCTCTGCACGATACCGTCGTCGTGAATCGCAGCTTCGCAAATAAGTATCTGAACGAATCGCGCGCCATTGGACATCATCTTCAACTGGTTTCCAGTCAATTTCTAATGTCGCCCGCCGAAATCCGCGGCATCGCAGGCGACGCCCGCGAGCAAGGTCTCAACCGCGAACCCGCTCCCACCGTCTATTGGTGCGCCAGCGCGCCCAATCCCTCCCCCTATTTCCTGATCCGCACGCAAGGCGACCCAATGGCCATGGCCGAAACCCTGCGCCGGGAAATTCACCGGATCGAACCCGCCCGCTCGGTGTTTGGCATCTCCCCGCTCGAACAACATCTCTCCGATAGCTTCGCGGAAAATCGTTTGCGCACGATTCTGCTGAGCCTGTTCGCCGTGACCGCCGTCTCGCTCGCCTGCATCGGTCTCTACGGCACGCTTAGTTATTTCGTCGCGATTCGCAGACGGGAAATCGGCCTGCGCCTCGCACTCGGCGCCTTACGAAGTCAAATTGTGATGCGGTTCCTGTTCCAAGGCCTGGGCGTAGCATCCATCGGCTGCGTAGCTGGTTTGTGCCTGTCCGCGGCCTGCGCGCGAGCGCTCTCCGGCATGTTGTACGGAGTCTCGGCGGCGGACGGCCAAACACTCGCTTCCGTCGTGCTTCTGATTTTGTTCGTGGCTGCGCTTGCCGGACTCATTCCCGCTATCCGCGCCGCGCGTCTAGACCCGCTCAACGTTCTCCGCGACGAATAGCCTCTCTTCGCGTTTGTTCGAATCACTGGTTGTTGCCATGCTCGTCTTCCAGCCGCGCGTTCATGGAGGCTAGCTGCTGGTTCGTGGAGGCTAGCTGCTCAAACATCCGGGTGTATCGCTTTTCGTTGTCCTGGTGCATGTGGGAAAGAAGCTCTACGCTTTGTGTGAGCGCTTCGATGCGTTCGTCAATATTCATAAAACTTCTCCTTTCAGCTTACCGATAAAGACGTGCGCGCGCATTGCTAATGCGTTTCGGGGTTCGCGGCCGGAACCTGCTGCGCAGCGCCCGCCACCGGTCTTAAATACCGGACAATCCCTCGCGAATCCCGGATCCAGTGTTGCGCGATCAGCTCGATTTTGACATCGTCGCCCGTAGCGGCAATCTTCGCTTGGCCGGCATCGCGCTGCAACAGCGACAATGGCAGCTCCTGCTCGTCGTTAATACGCAGTGCCGCGAAAATACAGTCCCGGGTCTGATCCGGAGGCCAGGAAACCAGCAGTGCCGAAGGCTGAGCCTGGACGTACAAGGCAATGGTCGCCGATGGCAACTGCAAATAGGCCCAGTATCCGGCGCCGCAGCCGAGCGCCGCAGCCAGGAACAGCACCAGCGTGAGGCGCAGGTTGGCGCGCAAACTCTGTCCCTGTACTTCGCCCGTAATCTGAAGAGGGACGCCGCGCGAATCGAAATACTCCGAGCGCCGCCTGCGAATCTCGTCGATTGAGGGCAGCGCGTTTGCCGACGGGTGCGGAATAAGATCCGTGCTGCGCTCCGGCTCTGGCCTACGAAGAGGCTGCGGCTCCAGCTTGCGCGCCGTTTGTGGCTCCAGCTTGCGCGCGGTCTGAGGTGGCTCTGTCTGAGGTGGCTCCGCGGGGGCAACGGGGATTTCGCGCTCTTCAACCTTCGGCTGGGACCGGAGCGGGTTCAGGCGCAGGAACTGCAATTGAGAGTGCGGGCGCTGGGATCGAGGGCACCGGACCAGCTTCCGAACGCGTTGCTCTCCCCGGCAGAGGCAGAATGATCGCCTGCTCCGTAGCATCGCGTTCCACGGCTCCATCCGCGCGGCGCACTAAAAATCCGAAGCGCGTGGGCTGGAACCGCTCCGGCTTGATTAACAGCATCATCTTGCCCGGACCCGGAAACAGCTCATCGAACACCGCCAATTCCCGGTCCATCATTTCGAGCGGCGTGCGTGTGTGAGCCACGAACCAGCCGAGCACTTCCAACCCGGCAAGCTCTTCGTCCGTCTTCGATGCCGCGATCTGCTCGCGCAAGCCCGCCAGATCCTTCCCCGAGAGCACGAAAGACGGTCCCGAAGCGTGCTCGCATTCGATCATGCGAAACGCTTCGATGGTTATCGATTTGCCTTCCCGCCGCCCGAAAAGCAGCCCTCCTACCTCAACCCCGCCGTGCGGAATCCGCCGGTAGCCTTCGTTGATCTGGAAATCGATCTCGTGAAAAATTCCGAGCGAGTAGGTAACGGTGAAATCCGCAGAAGGCGCGGTCCAGAACGCGTATTCAGTTTCGGGACTCGCCGGCGTCATGATTTTGTGGCGCAGACTCGAGTCTGCCGGGGAAGCTTCAACATCGAAATCGTATTATTGTCGTCCGATTCGCCCGTATCGACTTGCATCGCGTAATAGTAAGTAACAAGCCCGATCGCCACCATCAACACGATAATCGCGCTGAGCCAACGCGCCGAACGCAGGGTCCAGATCGATTCCTGCGCGACCAGCGCGGAAGTGTAGGCTACGATCGCAGCCGCAAGCCCAAGGCTCAATCCAAGCTTCCAGCCCCAGTTCATCAAATCGAGAGCAGCTTGCCCTCCGATCTCCGACCAGGCCGTAAAGATGACGATCACTGCGATCAGGAACTCAAACGCATATACCAGCCGCAGTAATCTTGAAGTCATCTTCGAGCAATCTCATTCTACGATGGAAAATAAATAGGTCGAGAACTTAACTTGCAAACCAAAGTTGTTATTGAAGGAATCGAATTACATCTTGCCCACCCCGACGAGTTGAACGTTTCCTGGGTCGGGCAGGAGGAGGCCATGCGCCAGCTCATGGCCGCATGGATGGTCGTTGATCCGCGGGACGTTCCCATGCACCCGCGCCTGCTCGGAAAACCGGGCGTCGGCAAGACCACCATGGCGTATGCTGGAGCGCGGCGGCTGGGGCGCGAAGTCTACATCCTGCAAGCCACCGTCGATACGCGGCCCGAAGATCTGCTGATTACCCCGGTCATCGAAGGCGCCGGCCGTTTGAAATATGTCGCCTCGCCGCTGGTGACGGCCATGATCCGCGGCGGTGTCGCCATCCTCGATGAAGGCAATCGCATGAGTGAGAAGAGCTGGGCCAGTCTCGCTCCCTTGCTCGATAACCGGCGCTATGCCGAATCCATCGTGGCCGGTATCAAAATCAAGGCCCATCCGGATTTCCGGCTGGTCGCCACCATGAACGACGATTCTTCCACCTTCGATCTTCCCGAGTACATTCACTCGCGCCTGCAGCCGCAGATCCTCATCGATTTTCCCGAACGCGAAGAGGAACTCGCCATCCTGCGTGAAAATCTGCCCTTCTCAACCGATGACATCCTCGAATACGTGACGGAGTTCTTGCAGCAGGCGCATGCGGCGGATGAGAGCTACACTGTGCGCGACGGCATCAACATCGCGCGTTACGCGCTCAAGCTCGGAAGCGAAACCGGCCAGCCGTATCGTCTGCTCTTGCAAGCTGCCCTGCGCGCGGTGCTGGGCGAAGAGGCGTTGCGCTACAGCTTTCGCCGATAAAGAGATGATCGCTCGCGGCAACATCGCGTTTTTTCCGGTGGTGCCCGGACGCCTGGAGTTTGCGCTTCGCCTCAGGCGCTATCTGCTGGATCAGCGTCCAGCCGTTATTGCGGTCGAGCTCCCGTCCTCGCTCGAGCGCGAATACGCGGCCGCTATCGATCGGCTGCCCCGCATGTCGGTGATCCTGATCCCGGACGACGATGCTGCCGAAGAAGAAGCCGCCAGCTACATCCCCGTGGAACCCGCCGACCCGTTTGTGGAGGCGATGCGCACTGCCGGCGAAATTGGCGCAGAAGTGGTATTTCTCGAACCCGCCACTCACCAGAAACCGCACATTTCCGGCAGTTATCCAGAGCCCTACTCAATCGAGTTCATCGGCCTCGAACGGTACGTCGAAGAATATCGTGGTCACGCGCGCGAGCGTTCTCCCGAAATCGAATCGCACGCCGCGGCCATGGCTTGGAAGCTGCAAGGGGCCGACCCGCTCGCCTCCGTTTGCGCGGTCGTTTCTCTAAACATGCTGGAGGCGGTGCTGGATGCCATCGAAGTTCCGCAAGACGAACCGTTCGCGCCTCGCGTGCGTTTGTTCCATCGCGCCGCATCTCTTCAATCTGCATCCCGATTGCCTCGCCGAAGTCACCAGCGAACCGCCCTATTATCAGCAGCGCTATGAAGAAGCACGCAGCAATCTCGACGCCTTCAAGTTGGACCGCCCGCGCTGGCAGCTCGCGTTGTTGCGCGATGCTGAAAAAGAATACAGCATCAACACTGGCGAGACGATGCACTCCTGGCAGCGGCTCGCGCTCGCCAAGTTCAGCCGCAATCTCGCCATACTCGATGGCCAGCTCGTCCCGGGCGTTTACGATCTCACGCTCGCCGCGCGCTCCATCGTTGACGATAACTACGCTTACGAAGTCTGGCAAATGGCGAACCGCTTTAGCGTGCAACAGACCGAAGACCCGCCGCTCGAAACGCTGAACATTTCGGGCGAAGAGGTTTGGCTGCGCACCCGCAAATTACGCATTCGCCGCCGCCTGCCGCGCATGAAGCAGATGCTGAAACCGGCCGGACTGAAGCCGCGCAAACGCGAAAAAGTTAAGGGTGAATGGGCGGCGCAAACGCATGGGCTTTCCATCTGCTCTTATCCTCCGGAAGACCTTGTAATTGAAAACTATGGCCGTTTTCTCAAGCGCTACGCCAAAACCATAGTGTCCGAAGAGCGCTCGCGCGTGGAGCCGTTCACCACCTCTCTGCTCGACGGCATCGATCTGCGCGAGACTATCCGCAACTGGCATGAGCACAAGCTCTACGTCCGGGAGAGGGGCAAATTTTCGGGCGATGTCGGAGCGCTCGTCGTCATCTTCGATGAAGACCGGGGCGATCGTTATCAATACCTCACCACCTGGCTCGGCGAGCATCAGAACGAATCGGACATGGCATTCTATTCGACGCTGCCCTTCGATCACATCGTGGGACCGGGAATCGGCCGCGCCGAATACGGTGGCTTGCTGATGACGCTTCCGCCGCGCCGCATGTACGACGTCTGGAGCGACCCCGATTACGACCAGGCGGAAACCAAAGCAGAACGCTTGCTGCTGGCGGGTCTCGATTATTCGGTGGAACGCCACGTGCTCTACATCGCCGCCAAACCACCCAGAAGTCTGTTCCGCCACTTAGCCGCGCGCGTGAATCGCAAGATCGTGTACATCCCCATCGGCCAGCTTTCACCCACCAAGCTGAAAAAAATCCGCGTCGTGCACGTGCTCGACAGCCACGAACGCCGGGAACAAGCGAAACAATACATTTGGTAGTATTCTACATAGGATGCTGCAATGCTCAAATCTTTGGCGGCCGGCGTGCGGCATGCCAGAAATGCAAGATCGTTACCGATTCTGGCGCTTCATCAAAACGGTAATAAACACGAAGTGGGCTATGGAAAAGCTTGCGAACGTTTGCTCTTCGATTAACCGGCGTTCCCATCTTGGGGAAGCTGGCCAAGAGACCCACATGGTTGAGAACGGAGGTTCCAAGACGGTTGGCCGCATCTGGGTTGTCGGCGCGAATGTAATCGAGGATGAACTCCAGATTGGTTATCGATTCTTCGGTGTAGATGATCTTGAAAGCCACTGCTTCACACGCCTGGAAGCTTCATCGGCGGACATCACTTGCCCTTCGTCGGCGTCTTTGATGCCTCGGTCGATAGCGGCGAGTGTCGCCTCATCCTCTTCGTCGAGAATTGAGTCAGCCTCGCCGAAGTCGAATTTCTTTGCCTCAGCCATACCTCTAAGTTACGCCAAGAAAATCGCTTGGCGCAAATCAGGCCGGGTCACGTTCGGCAGGACCATGCAGTTCTAATAAATAAAGAGGCTCTTTCCTTGAACAACTTACTCGTCATGAAGTTCGGAGGCACCAGCATGGGCAGCGCCGAACGCATGCGTGCCGCCGCCGCGCTCATAGCGGAACAGCGCAAGCACCGGCCCGTCGCGGTTGTCGTTTCCGCGATGTCGAAAATTACCGACCTGTTGCTCGAAACGCTCCGCCACGCCGAACTGGGTGATCGCTCTGCTGTAGAACGCGGCGTCCGCTCCTTGCTCGCACGCCACGTCGAGACCTGCCAGCGGCTATTTGAAAAGGAGGCATGCTTCGCCACGGTCGGCGAATCCATACAATCGCTGGTCTTCGAATTTCAACGCATCGCTCACGGCATTCTCATGCTGGGCGAGCGTCCGCCCCGCTCCGTGGACGAGGGAATCGCCGTCGGCGAGCGCCTTTCCTCCGCGCTCCTTGCGCAATATCTCGAGCTGACCGGCATTCAGGCCCGCGCCGTCAACGGCAGCGATGTCATCGTGACCGACTCCGTATTCGGCAATGCGTCGCCGCAAATGGATTTAACGCGCGCCAAATGCGCCGAACGCCTGCTGCCTCTGATTGCGGAAGGAATCGTTCCCGTCGTCACCGGCTTCAATGGCGCAACCGTCGATGGCAGGCCTACAACTCTGGGCCGCGGCGGGTCCGATTTTTCCGCCTCTATTCTCGCCGCCGCAGTCGATGCGCAAGAGCTCTGGATCTGGACCGATGTCGATGGCATCATGACCGCCGACCCGCGCCTGGTCTCCGATACAGCGGTGCTCGATCAAGTGACTTATGCCGAAGCCGCCGAGCTTGCTTATAACGGCGCCAAAGTTCTGCATCCGCGCACGCTCGCCCCGCTGATCGAAAAGCAGATTCCGGTCTGGAGCAAAAACAGCTTCGCACCGGAGAAACCTGGCACGAAAATCGTTTCGCATTTCGACGAACCCAAAGGTCCGCGCGCCGTTACCTCCATGTCGGACGTTGCGCTCATCTCGATGGAGCCCGCCAGCGCTGCCTCCGGCACCAGGCTAATGGCGCGCGCCCTCGACGCGCTGGCTCTCGCGAATGTTGAGATTCTCGTTTTCAGCAGCTCCAGTTACCGGCAAAGTTTCTGCTTTCTGATCCGCACGCCCGATATCGACGCCGCTGTCGAAGCGCTCTCCGCCAATCTCTCCATCGAATTGGCGCACGGATATTTGAAACCCATCGAAGTGGATGAAAAAGTCGGCTTGCTGGCGGTGGTTGGCGAAGGAATGCGCGGCGTGACGGGGCTTGCCGGCCGAATCTTCACGGCCATTTCGCGGGAACGCGTCAATATCATCGCCATCGCGCAGGGGTCGAGCGAAATCACCATCGGCATCGTTGTGCGTCTCGATGGACTGGAGCGCGCGGTTCGCGCCGTGCACGAAGAGTGCCGGCTAGGCAAGCCGCACCTGGCCGCATCGCTCGCCTGAACTATTCAGACAACCGGAGCTTCGCCGAAAACGGATGCATCGTCGAGCGCGTCCTCGAATTGCCGGTGCACTCGCAGTCTGCGAATTCGAAATGCCAGCCCGCTCGGCTCAAAGCTGCGCGCCATCAGTTCTTCAATCGATTCAAAATTCCGCTCCGCCAAAGCGACAATCGACGGTCCCGCGCCGCTCAGAAAAACTCCCAGCAGATCGGGATGCTCCAGCGCCAGCGCGCGCTCCAGTCCCGGAACCAGCTTTTGCCGGAATGGCTGATGCAGGCGGTCGTTTAGCGCTTCCCGAAGTAGCGCAAAATTGTGGCTTTGCAAGCTCTCGAGCAGCAGCGCGACGCGTTGCAAATTGAATACCGCATCTTCCCGCGACACGCGTTTCGGCAGCACTTTGCGCGATTCCGTGGTCGCTAACGGAAGCTCCGGCGTCAGCACCACAAAGCCCAGCGATTCCGGCCACTCCATCCGCACCGCCACAACCGACCGGTCCGGCAACTGGCAACTGATGGTCAAACCGCCGAGCAGCGCCGCCGCCACGTTGTCCGGGTGATGCTCCAATGCGCAAGCGGCATTGAGCAGCCCTTGTGGCGGAAGCGGACCGGCAATCGCTTCGTACAGCCGCAGTCCAGCTACCGTCGCCGCCGCGCTGCTGCCCAGTCCCGCTTTGGCGGGAATATCGCTGTGCACCTCCACATGCAGCGATGGAAACGAGCCTCCGCGCTGGCCCGCGGCAAAGCGGAACGCGCGCTCGACGTAGTTTTCTCCATCCACCTTGCAGTTAACGAACTCAAATTGCAATTCGTTGACGCCCGGCTCCACTCTCACGCGCAGCCGTAAATAGAGCTGCACGGCCACAGCCAGCGTGTCGAAGCCCGGGCCCAGGTTGGCCAGCGAAGCGGGCACTCTAATCTCAAATCCCAATTGCGAAGTACGGTTCATTATCGGCGCGCGTGCGATTGGATGATGTAATCTGTGTCCTTCAACGCATGTCCCGTGAGCACCGCCGCAATGGATGCCTCGCGATCGATGCCGCCCTCGCCAACCAGTTTTCGAATTCCCGCAAGCGTAGTTGCCGAAGCAGGCTCGCAGCCGATTCCATCGCGGCCGATCGCCGCTTTCGCTTCGCCGATCTCATCGTCGGTGACATCCATCACCATCCCGTGCGTGAACTCGATCGCGTTCAATGCTTTTTTCCATGACCGCGGATTCCCGATTCGAATCGCCGTCGCTACTGTTTCCGGTTGCGCTACGGCCTGCAGTTCCTTGCTTCCCGTTCGCCACAATTGCGACAGTGGATTCGCTCCTGCCGCCTGCACAATTACGATTTTCGGAACACTGTCGATAAATCCGAACTTTTTCAGCTCCACGAATGCTTTACCGAACGAGGACGAATTGCCCAGGTTTCCGCCGGGAACGAACAAGTAATCCGGCGCTCGCCATTCAAACTGTTCGAGCAGCTCGAACATCGCCGTCTTTTGGCCTTCAATGCGAAACGGGTTAATCGAGTTCAGAAAAAATAATTCCTCATCGCCGGCGCGAAGCAGCGTATCCAGCGCGTCGTCGAAGCTGCCCTCAATCTGCACCACCTCCGCTCCGAAATCGAGCGCTTGCGCCAGTTTATTTGCGGAAGCTTGCCCCGCTGGAAGATACACGCGCGCGGCCATTCCACCCCGCGCAGCATAGGCCGCCATTGAGGCCGCCGTATTTCCCGTCGAGGCGCACGCCACCGTCTTCGCGCCCAGGAATTTCGCCTCAGTCGCTCCTACCGTCATCCCCAAATCCTTGAACGAACCGGTCGGATTCCACCCCAGATGTTTGAACCAAAGCAGCCGCACTCCGGCCCATTCCGCGGTCTTCTGCCCCCGCACCAGCGGCGTGTTGCCTTCCCCCAGCGTGACGACGCTCTCGTCCCCATACTCGGGCAGAAGTTCGCGAAAGCGCCATACGCCGCTCGCATAGCGCGGGTGACACGATAAACGCCGCTCCCGCCACAGATTTTTCAAAACCGACGGCTCGGCGTCCGGCGCATCGATCGCCACTTCCAGCAGATTCCCGCATTCTGTGCACGCCAGCGCGCGATCGTGCAGGTCTAGGGTTGCCCCGCAATCGGCGGCGCTACATCGAAGATGCATGTTGAGTTCTCATTCCAATTGTGAAATGGGCTGGCGAATTCCGCGCGCCGTTGCTGCCGGTACGGCCGCTCCATCTCGAAAAGGCGCGCTGAGCACGTTGCCGAGCCGCTGCTCCGAATCGCTTAAGAATCCCGCTACGCCGATTACAATTCTCTCTTGCGGCGTATCTGTGCGCAGCGTGCCATGCAGCCAGTCCCAAACGGTCAATCCACTCGACCAGTTTGAATTCACTTCTTGCGGCACAATCGAGTGATGAATTCCGTGCAGCCGCGGCGTGACTACGATTCTCGCCAATAATCTTTCCCACTGCAGCGGAAGCCGCACGTTGGAATGATGAAAAAGGATGCAGACGAACAAAAACATCTGCCACACCGCAAAGGCCATTGGCGCGGGCCCGATCGTGACTACTTGCGCCGCGCGGAAGCCGACAGATAACGCCATCTCGCCGAAATGGAACCGCAGCGCTGTTGTCGCGTCCATCTCGCGATCGATGTGATGCGCCCGGTGAAAACGCCAAAGAAGCGGAATCCGATGCGTCAGCACGTGCCACAAGTACAGCGTGTAATCGAGCAGCACAATCGCCGCAGCGCCGCGCGCGAGCCCGGAAACCGGCACTTGCTGCAACAGTCCCGAATGCGTTTTCTCGCACCACTCGGCGAGTGCAAATGCAAGCGGCGCTTCCACAAATTGCATGACCACGCCGGCTCCGGCCGCCACCGCGAGATTTCTCGCGTCGCGCTGTATTTTGCTGTCCACCACGCGCCGTAGCGCGCGCCGCCGCTCCCACCACACCAGCGCCGCAATCCATCCGCCGATAATCAACCCTCGAACCGCATTTGGCAGCGGGTTGTGTCCGGCGAGGTAACTCATCTTCTCTATCTTCGCCGAGCGCGCAACTGGCCTATCTCCTCAGTCCGAAACGCTGAACGGTAGATACGGCCTGTCGCGATTCGGCCGGCCGTTTGCCCGGAATTCCACATCGACCTTGAAATACGGCAGTCACGACTGACATAGGTACGCGCGTCGCCGTGGCTGCTTACGAATCCAACTTGAGTTTTGTCAAACCGCCAATGCCGTCAGTGTGCCGTGGATAGTGCCGGCGTACCATCGGACCAAGTGTGGGCCAAAACCATGAAGATGGTCACCCGTTCTTCAGGATCATTCCCAGCTATTACCGGAGAGCCAGGCAGATTGGCTCCCCAGCTTTTAACAACATCACCCGAAACGAAAAACATGAGGTGGGGATGCCAGCTCATGTCGTCGTCGCTCAGATACTGCTGCTTCGCCATCATGTAGCACATCGCTCCGGGAGCCAACGCGGGTAGTTCGTTGTTTTCTAATGCAGAGGTAATGGCCGCGAGGGTTTCTTCTTTCGACTTTCCCGCTAGCACAAGCTCGGTCTTCCGCAGAAAAATGGGCAGAAACGTCTTGGAGGCTGCCGGATTGAAGCAATGCGGGGCCCGGACCTTAGGGTTCCAGAATTCCGAGTCATCGGTCGGCTTTCCCCAAGATCGCTCGACGATGCAGACGAAGCCATTCGAACCTTTCACGGCGGTTGCGTAGCCATTCCGTCGCAGCACCATCACTTCGGCTGCAGTAGATATTGATACCGGAGCGGCACTCCGGGCAAGCGCGATCTCGGCTTTCTTGTCGGGAATCAAATACTGATCGAGAGGAGCCATGACCGGATAGGGAGCCCTCGCAGCTTGCGCTCGTGCAGGGGCCGGCCGGAGGAAAAGAATCGGAATAACGCACGCTAATGCGGTGATCCTTATATAATCCTTCTGCATTCCATTCGCCTAGGGAAGCGTTTAGCCGCTAACGGTCGGGGGCGCAACGCATCAGTGACTATGCTACCGGATTAAACGAGGAACTCAGCACGAAGGCTTCGGCCATATACCAGCCCACTGTGGCCCGTAGTCGGCATTGCGCTGATTGAATGCAAGCGCCCCAGGTCGGCGGTATGCGCGTTTTCCGTCAACTTGCGGCGAAGCCATCCAGTTTCCGGATTGCCGACGGTCCGGAAAGTGATCTTCGATGGGGATGCAAGCGCGCCTTGAAATCAGCCAAGCCCCGCCAACTTGCCCAATAAGGTGATTGTGGATGTGATTGATGTTCTTCTCGTTGCTTTTGGCAATGGGCGAAACAGAAGCATGCACCGGCCGTGTCCTCCGGCTTGAAGAGAATGATTCCTAATTCTCCAATCAACTTCTCCCGCTAATATGGGCGGTAATGCCTTCTTCACGTTCACCCACGTTCCACAGAAGGCGCTTCCTTCGGACTATGCCCAGAGGGTCGTTACTGATCTTCCTTGCGAGCGTGGCCTGTCTGTTCGCAGCAGTCGGCGCCGGTAACGATCTATTCAATGTCGATCATTCGGACGGTGGCCATCTAGCCGTTGCAATACTCTCAAGCGCACTTGTATCCATCTGCTGGGCTTGGTTTGGATCGACGCGCGGACTGCGCGGGATTCTCCCTATGGCCATCGCCACTCCGGTGTTTTTCACCGCCCTCAACACGCTGTATCCGCTGCCAGATCGCACGTTAACAGCAGCTCAAGTGCACAATGCACTAATAATCCATGCCGTTCTCATCACGACATTCATCGCGCTTGGATACTCATTAGTGGTCTTATTTGCGCGCGCCGAAGGGAGGCGGTTCTTCGCTGCGCATACAGAGATTGAATTGGCCTCCGAGATTCAACGTCATCTCGTGCCCCCGTTGTCGGTCGATTCCGCTGCATTTGAGGCACACGGAAGATCGTTGCCAAGCGGTACGGTCGGAGGAGACCTGCTGGACGTCGTTGACTGCGGTAATGCTTCGCTCGCCTATGTCGCGGATGTCGCAGGCCATGGGGTAAAGGCGGGCGTGTTGATGAGCATGTTGAAAGCGAGCGTCAGAACGCGATTTGACGCCTCCGGTGTGACCGAAGAGGGCTTCCTGGAATCCTTGAACAGTGTTCTATATCACTTGACCGACGCATCATCCTATGCAACTTTTGCCTTCGTCTGTATCGAGCAAGGAAAGCCGCTTCGATTTTCGCTGGCCGGCCATTTGCCCATCTTGCATCTGAAGACGAGGTGCGACAACGTCGAAGAGTGCGCGGTGGCGAACTTCCCGGTCGCAATGTTCCCGAGGGCGAACTTCAAAACCGGAGAGATCTTTGCAGAATCAGGCGACCTGATCGCCATCGTAACAGACGGCCTGACCGAAACCACCAACAAAGCCGGCGACGAAATCGGCTGCGGCTATATACAGGACGCGATGCGCCAGATGAGCTCGCATCCGCTGGACGCGATCGCCGATCATGTCTTTCAGGAGAGCGACTCCTTCGGCAAGCCGTTGGACGATCGCACTCTACTGCTGATTCGCGTGCGCTAATCGCCCGGCGTCGCGATAAGGCAGCGGCTTCAATAACACATTTTTACCACGCTAAAGACCGCCGTGTTGGCACCGATTCCGATCGTCAGCGTCGAAAGTGCCGTTAGCGTGAAAACCGGGTTGCAGCGCAGCGTACGCAGTCCATGGCGCACACTGCGAGCCAGCGTGTCGAAAAGAAATACCCCGTTCATCCGGTAAACCTCCCCACGAATCAAAAACGCGATTGCCGAACTTTCGGCAAGCCGCGGCGCGCGCTTTCTCGGCCAGCATACCGCGTGCGATGTTTTCATCGGTTTCAATTTGTATGTAAGACTCGATTTTGTTCGAGCTGATCTCGATCCGCTTCGGCGCGCCGAAAAAACCGCTCGATACGCATGCAGCTACTCCGAAGCCGGTTTCATAACCCGGCCGATCGCCCGCACCAGTTCCTCCCAGCGCGTTGCCTGCGCTCTGAGTTGCTTCTTTCCCGCTGGTGTCAGCCGATACAACGCGGGATATAGAGATCCGTGCTCAATTTGCAGCGGACTCGGAAATTGGCCTGTCATGGCTTCAGATCTCGAAGTCGATCCCTGCCAGCGATATGATTCAGAAGGGCAGGACGGGCGGCGACCAATTTGAGGCGTCGGCCGTAGCAGATCAGCAGATGAACTGGTAGGTCACTGATACGGACCGACGCAAAGACCGCGGCGTTCGCCCTGATCGAGCACAAGGAGCACACGAACATGAAGCCAAAGAACACGATCTGCCTCTGGTTCGACAAGGACGCGCATGAGGCGGCGCGCTTCTACGCCGCCACCTTTCCGGATAGTAAAGTAACCGCTGTTCACGAGGCTCCCGGTGACTATCCGGGCGGCAAGAAGGGCGATGTGCTGACGGTGGAGTTCACCGTCCTGGGCATTCCCTGTCTCGGTCTCAACGGCGGCCCGGCGTTCAGGCACACCGAGGCCTTTTCCTTCCAGATCGCGACGGAGAATCAGGAAGAGACGGACCGTTACTGGAACGCGATCGTCGGCAATGGCGGCACGGAAAGCCAGTGCGGTTGGTGCAAGGACCGCTGGGGCCTCTCCTGGCAGATCACCCCGCGCGCGCTAACCGATGCGCTTGCGGCTGGTGGCGGTGAGGCAAAGCGTGCCTTCGAGGCGATGATGACGATGAAGAAGATCGACATCGCCGCCATCGAGGCAGCGCGGCGAGGCTGACGTGAACACGCCGACACGTCCTTATTCGTCCTGGATCACGGGCGATCCGGAAACTGAGATTTCTTCATTCGTGGGGTAAAGGCCAAGGATAGGTGAGCGGACGTCACTTTGACGCGTAGTCGGC
>CAWBDW010000062.1:0-7005 GCA_963787545.1 uncultured Acidobacteriaceae bacterium | reverse complement strand
CAGTGACCTGTTGGTGGTATTGCGCCCAACGCTGGCATCGCCGGTCGCCGCCAAATAGACCTCGCTGTCCGCTCACCCACGATTAACGGGCTAGTATTTACGAGCGATTGGCTCAACGGCCTTCAAGTCTTAGGTCAATATCAGGAGCAATTCGGCACGATAGACCTGACGAAGTGGAGGAGAGCCACTTTGCCGAATCGCTTTTGATACTGGGACTTGAAGGAAGCCGCGACGGAAAGCCCACGCTATGGGTTTTCAATCTCGCGGTTTCAGCCTTGAGCCTCAAAGGAGTGGGAAGAAGTGAAAGCAAGTGGGCCAGGAAGAAGCGTAAGGGAGAGCCTGCACTGGGGGAGGAAAGCCCCGAGAATGACGGAAGCGCACGTAGAGTAAGCGCACCCAGAGTACGTTGCGAGATGGAGCTGTATCGTAACGGAAAGATCATGCTGAGTTAGGCCGCTTTTGAGTTGAGTGTCGGAGGAGCGCGAAGGCGAAGTTGCAAAGCGCTCATCCGTTCCCCAATTAGCATCGGTCCATTGCATTGAGGGCACAACCAAGTCATTGGTTGGTGTTGCTGAGAATCGTTGCTGGTCGCCGTTGTTGCGGCTACAGCATGTTCTCCCAGAAGACGGAAGCGCAGTGGAGAAGTGTGGAACGGTTACGCGTGCTGAGGAAGCCGAAATATCTAATGCGCACAAAGCGTGGCGGCAACACATGGAGCAGAAACCGCTCAGGAACTCATTCACATGCAAGGTCATCAAGCGTTGCTTATTTTGGTGGGCGGAGTCGCGCCAGCGGAAAGTCACCTGATCATTTTCAAGGGCGGTGAGGCGGTGACTGGAGATGGCGACTCGATGCGTGTAACAGCCGAGATAACGGAGGGCATGCTCAGCGCCGCCAAAGGGCCGCTTGCAATGACAATCCACTTCTTACGAAAAGTCTGTCGTAGGAGTTGTGCGAAGACCTTGGCTCGCCCGAGTGGTTTCAAGGAACCGTGGAACCCAAGTTCGTCGCGGGCAAACGTTTCCTTCAACGCTTCGGTGAACTTACCTCGGAAGACTTCTGCCAACACGTCGACAGGAAGGAAGAACTTTTGCTGAGATGGAATCCAACACGTGCGATCCGGCGACAGTCCGCCAGCCGGCACCGCACAGTGGATATGGGGATGATGTTCGAGCTTTTGATTCCAACTATGACACACTGAAAAAGCCTATGTCTGCTCCCAAGTGCTGTGGATCGCGGCAAATCTCGAGAAGCGTCTCCGCGCTGAGCCGAAAGGGTAAGTCGTACACAACCCGTTTATTCTGTAGAGCGACTGTTGCCAGTTTATGGGGCAGAGTGAAGACAACATGGACGTAGCGTGTGGGCAGAAGCTCGCGCTGTCGCGCTTCGAGCCAACGGTCGCGAGCATTCGCCTGACACTTGGGGCGGTGTCTGTTTCGGCACGAGTTGAAGGAGATGGCACGATGTCCACAGCGCGACACTCATCGAGATGACCGCCGAGCGCGGCGGTGCGGCAGCGCTCGATGGCGGTCAACACTTTTAAGTGGAGCCGGTTCAACCAGGAACGATTTCGTTCGATGAAGTTCCGGCCCGCACTGCGAACGATATCAGCCATCTTGAGCGATGGCCCGTTCATCTATTCGTCGTCTTGAGCTAGAAAGGCGGCTAACTTCAGCTTGTCCAGAGGACTGGCTGTGGCACTCATTCGGGCATTCGAAAGATGCAGGTAGAGCGTAGTCTCTTCCAGATCGCGATGACCGAGCAGCAGTTGGATGGTGCGAAGATCGGCGCCGGATTCGAGCAGATGGGTAGCAAAACAGTGCCGCAAAGTATGAGGATGAACGTCATCTCCGAGGCCTGCTCGTGTCGCGGCTGCTGGCAAGCCTCCCAAATAACTTTGGTAGTGGTCGGTCTTTTGCCAGTGTGCCAGCGATTGCCAGGAAACAACCACAGTTCCGGTGGATGGCGAAGTCCGCGCAAGTAACACTCCAGTTCTTGCAGCAGTTTCGGGCTGAGCATGACATCGCGGTCCTTACGGCCCTTCCCACCTTTGACGTGAATGACCATTCGTTCACGATCTATGTCCTTGACTTTTAAATGCGCCAGTTCGGCGCGCCGCAACCCGGTTGCGTAGAGCGCCATTAAAAGAATACGGTAGAACATGGTTGGAGCGGCATCGATAAGTTTCGATACTTGCTCTACGCTGAGGATCTTGGGAAGCCGAAAAGTCTTCCGCGGGTAGGGTGTTTCAGCAATGGTCCATGGTTTTTTCAGCGTCGCCACGAAGAAAAATCGAAGCGCGGCAGTTCGCTGGTTGACTGTGTTAGCAGCCAGTTTGCGTTCACGGAATAGATACGCTTGATATTCGCGAAGTTGATCCGGTCCGAGTTGATCCGGCGGCCGGTTGAATTACGCGCCAGGTCTCTGATTGTTCTGACGTAGTTGCGTACAGTACTCTGAGAGTAATTTCGACATTCAGTTCCTCGAGCATTATTTTTCGTAGCTGGGTCACAAGGACCTCCTTTGTGACCCCAAAATATCCCAGCTTAGAAACCGCCGCTACTGCGCCCACGCGTAGCGTCTGCCGCTTCGGCTTCGTTCAAGTCGGGTTATCGGAAACAGGCAGGTCGCGCCACTTTCTGGGGATTGACCGCGACTAGTCGCCAAGGGTAAATCTACACATGGCCGTTTTGGCGAGCAATCCTGACTGGGGTCGAACAATAGCGGAACGAATAGCCTAGAGTCGGTTGACAATTTGTCCTTACTCGTGGCCTTGCATGTTCATGTGCCGCTTCGCTAACGTTCGTCAGGTGGATTGGCCTCGGCGAGGGAGTCCCTTTGACGAGGATTCGGCTCCAGGTGGTTCACGAAACGGTTCCACCGAAATGCGCTCGTAACATACTTCCAGAACAGTCAGGTATTCTGTGCCGCTCGGAGCTTCGAGAGCTACGCGATCGCCCGCTGTCGACTTCATCAGCGCGCGCCCCAGAGGCGACACCCAACTGATGTGGTTGCGGTTGAGATCGACCTCGTCGGTGCCGACGATGCTCACCACTCGCTCCGTCCCCGCAGCATTGGCATAGCGCACGGTCGCTCCGAAAAATGCCATCGTCGCCGCCTGCCCCGCTCGCGAAGTTTCCGGGTCAACTACTTCCGCGGATTCGATTTGCTTCGTGAGAAAGCGAATCCGCCCATCGATCTGGCGCAGGCGCCGCTTGCCGTACTGATAGTCGGCGTTTTCACTACGATCGCCGTTACTGGCAGCCCACGCCACCACCTCCGTCACGGCCGGGCGTTCCCTGGTGACCAGAAACCGGTGCTCATCTTTGAGGCGCTGCAGGCCGCTCGGCGTTATGTAATTCTTGCTTTGCGTCGCGGGTTCGTCACCTTGCGGTTTTCTCGCAAACCCTTTTCGCATATCTTAGTCTCTGAAAATATTGGAGGTTGTCCGCGTTCCCGGGAGTTCGTCCGCGGCACTAACCGATAGTTTCACGTCTTCCAATCTCTTATTTATCCTATTCATCATCGGAAAGTGCCGGCGAAGGCATGGCGAGCCCGGAATAGCCGCGCAGGTCGATAAAGGTAGACCTTTGTTGGCCGAAGCCACGTACGGCCAAGTGGAAGGTGGCCGGTTCGGAATGAATCTGTCAGGCCTCGGCAATTGCGGCAATGGAAACCTTCAATCCTGGAACTTTAACAGGAAGCTTGGCACCCTGGCGAGCGGGTGGGTTCGAGGGGAACCACTTTAGCCACTCCTCGTTCATGCCTGGAAAGTCGTTCTCTTCGGCAAGCACAACAGTTGCACTTACGATCTTGTCAAGTGAGCTGCCGGCTTCCTCAAGGATGGCCGCGATATTTGCCAAGCACTGTCGAGTTTGCTCTTGGATCGTGGCGCCTTTGATTGCGCCGGTTTCAGGATCATGCGGCGCGGTGCCGGAAACGAATACCAAGCCAGCAGCTTTGAGTGCTTGACTGTATGTGAGCGGGGGTTTTGCGGCTTTTGAAGTAAACACAATCTGTCTTGCCATTTGAGCTCCTTACGCCAGATTGTCCCTCAGAGTGCCGCTCAAAGCGCGGGTAGTCGTTAGCCTTCTTCGGGAGTGACTCGGCGAGAAAAGTTGAGGCACGAGGCGGAGTAAATGCCGAGTCACTCCCGAAAAGGAGACTAGAAGGAAGGCGCTGGCGGGGCGTGACGAGTATGGAGGTTCAAACGTCTTTTGGTATTGTTCCAGCACGGAATAAGCTTCGGTGTACGCCGGAATGCGGGTTGGGACGTTTCGAATGGGGGAAGGATCAGCGGTTCGAGAAGACGTGAACCGCTGATTGAGCAGCGCCAAAAGAGGAATTTACGGTCCGAGACACACGACTGCGGCCGCGCGAGCAAGCACGGTATCGAGCCGACTGTGGTCGGTCGTTTCAGGAACTGTCGAGTCGCTCGCATAATGAATAGAGTTCGCGGGCGGTAAGTCTGTGCTCGGTCTGCATCAGGTTGCCGCAGCGAGGACATTGCCACTGAGCCTTGCAAGGGGCGGCCAAGATCGGTTGTTGTGCGTGCGGCTCGGAAGCAAGCAGCCCACGAATCAGAGCAAGGCTCTCCGAACGGTGCCGGTTAGCAAGGAATCCAAACTGGCGAATGCGCACGAAGCCGTGTGGGAGAACATGTTGCACGTAGCGCCGCAAGAACTCCGATGCCGAGAGCGTCATGAGGCGCTGCTTGTTTCCGTGGGCATAGTCCTTCCAGCGGAAAGTGACTTGTTCGCCATAAAAGGAGACCAGCCGGTGATTACTGATGGCCACACGATGGGTATAGCGGCCCAGGTAACGAAGCACAGGCCCTGAACCCCCCATCGCTTGCTTGGCGTAGACGACCCAGTTTTTCCGGTGCAGAGATTGCAGAAGAGCCCGGAACGCTTTGGGATCCTTCAGCGGCCCGGTCGCGCCGCCAAGACTGAGCTTGTTTCTGCGATACGCACGCTTCAAGCCATCGAGGAACTTGCCGCGGAACAGCTTCTTCAGAACCCCGAGCGGAAGAAAGAAACGATATCGCGGTCGAACCCAATGACGGTGATCGGGGGAAAGGCCTCCGACCGGCACGAGACAGTGCAGATGCGGATGCAGAAGCAGATTCTGTCCCCAAGTGTGCAAAATGGCGAGGAACCCAATCTCTGCGCCGAGGTGCTGAGGATCAGCCGCTACTTCCAGCAGCGTTTCCGCAACACAACGAAACAGCAAGTTGTATAGCAGGGTGGGATTGCGCTGACACAGCCTGTTTAACTCATGAGGCAGGGTGAACACCACATGAAAGTAAGACACACCGAGCAACTCTCGTTCCCGGCAAGCGAGCCATCGCTGGCGCGCTTGCGCCTGACACTTCGGGCAGTGTCGATTCCGGCAGGAGTTGAAAGAGATGGCCGAATGACCGCACCCGGTACAGTGATCGAGATGGCCGCCCAAAGCCGGCGTGCGGCAGCGCTGGATGGCGCGCAACACTTTCAGCTGTTGATAGCTGAGCCAGGAGCGGTTCTCTGTAGCGAAGCGATCACCGTGCGTGCGAAGTAAGTCGGCCACCTCTACGGTGGGCCGGCTCATTCTGGTTTGTGTAACTTTCGCGAGCGCTGTAAGCGTGCTGGGCCGGAGACAGCAAGCCGTTCCAGTGGATTAGTAGCTGCCTGCAAGCGCTTAGGGGACACATGCAGATAGCGAGTCGTCGCTTCGATGTCCTTGTGGCCCATCAGTACCTGAATGGTTCGCAGGTCCGCTCCCTCTTCGAGCATGTGGGTCGCAAAGCAGTGCCGGAGCGTATGCGGAGTGACGTGTTTCTGGATTCCGGCCTTCCGTGCAGCCTGTTGCACGGCTTCCCAGATCACCTTGGGCGTGATCGGCTTGTCGGCGCGCCAGCCATTGCTGGTACCGGGGAATAGGTAGGTCTTGGGACGCATCCAACGCCAGTACTCGCGCAAGGTCGTGAGCAGCTTCGGATTGAGCGGGACTTCGCGGTCCACGCCGCCTTTGCCGCGCTCAATGCGAATGACCATGCGGCCGCTGTCGATGTTGCTCACCTTCAGCTTGCACAACTCACTTCGTCGCAGTCCCGCCGAATACATCGTCAACAGCATTGCGTAATGGAATAAGTTGCGGGCCGAATCGATCAGCCTGGACACTTCTTCCGGCGTCAAAATCGTCGGAAGCCTGCGCGTATGCTTCGGAGCGTGCGGATACGGCAGATCCTCTTTCATCGCCCGGCGCCTGAGTGTCCTCACGTAAAAGAAACGCAGCGCGGCTACGCGGTAGGCTACAGTGCCTACTTCCAGCTTTCTTTCCTCCAGCAGATGAACTTGGTACTTCCGAATTTCCTCCGAGCTGATATGATCCAGACGCTTCTCAGCAAAGCGCCGGAAATCTTCCATCGTTTGCAGATACGATCGGATTGTCGTTTCGGCGTAGTTGCGGCGCACGAGTTCTTCTCGCATCCGCTGAATGAGTTTCGTCACAGAGACTCCTTTCTCTGTGACTGAAGCTAGCTCATTGGCACCGACTAGCGCTTTGCTCCAAATGCGATTACGCCTCGGGCGTCCGCCGCGCCAGCGGCTTCGTTCTAGTCGCCAAGGGTTTACTGATGTACCGATTACCTGCTGACGGCTGATTTATCGGCACCAAAAGTTCCCCCGGCACTCTCACCGCCCTGAGTTTGATAGCTACATGTTCGGCTTCCCGCGATTCTTGCGCATCGAATCGTCACCCATTTGAATACCGTGCGCGCCGTGGTGAAGCCGCAAACGCCGGCGAAGTTGAAAACAAAAAACTCGACGCTGCCAACGCCGCAGCCCAGGCGATTTTTGATGCTTAACATAAAAATAACCTCCGCAGGTCATATACACGTACGAAGACAACCTGTGGTGAAAGTAAGTGGACTGAGAAAATGGGACGGGCAACGAATTTCCACTTCGCGACGGCGCTTGTTTTCAACACTTTGCCGCACGGAAATTCGAAACCTGTCCCCACTTT
>CAWBDW010000061.1:0-122001 GCA_963787545.1 uncultured Acidobacteriaceae bacterium | reverse complement strand
GTTCGTAGTAGCCGGTTCGAGTACTTACGCGGACTGCGGGATCGCGGACTTCGACTTTAATGCGATGGTACAGGCGCGGCTGCTCGCGGACTCCTCGCGGGTAGAAGCCGAGCATATATTGCGTTCGCAGCTCTTCCAAAATGCCGGCGAAGGCGGCGTCCATGCGGTCGAAGCCTTCGGGATAGAAAATTCGGCCGCCGGTGGAGTCTGCCAGTGTCGCGAGGGCATGTTCGCCGCCCGTATTGCGGCCCGCGTCAGCCTCGATGGGCACGACGACGATGGGGTAGATCACTGTATCGGCGCGTTGGGCGGCGGCGAGCGCGTCGTTGTAATGCTTGTAGCTGGTGGTATCTCCACCATCGGTTACGATCACCATGACGTGGCGGCCCTCGCGGTCGCTGAGCTGGTCACTAGCCAGGTAGATGGCATCGTAGAGCGAGGTTCCGCCCTCGCCGCGCAAGGCGTGCAGCGCGTGTTCGGCACGCTTCCGGTCGCGTGAAAAATCGACTTCGAGATTGGTCCGCCAGTTGAAGCTGAACAGCGCAAAGGTATCGGCCGGATTGCCCGCTCCGAGCAAACCGGGGATGAAGCGCAGCAGCGAATCCACCTCGTAGTGCAGATCGATTTGCACGCTGCCGCTGGTGTCCATCAAAATCGCCACGGAAAGCGGCAGGGACGTTTTTCTCTCGAAGACCGAAATCTCTTGCGGCACATTGCTGTCGAAGAGGCGGAAATCCTGCCGGTTGAGATTGGTGACGGGTGCGCCCGAGGCATCTCGGGCCGAGACCAGCAGACGGACGAGATTCACCTTTACGGAAAAAGTGGGCGGAGCCGGTTGCTGGGGAACGGGATGCTCCGGCTTGAATTGAGCCGAGACGGTAGCGGCGAGGCAAAAAAACGCGAGCGCCAGCCGTTGGGCAACGGGACTACGCGGGGCCATGCTGTAAGGAACCTGCCAGCAAGCGCTCATCCCATTCGCCGTCCACCCAGATGGCGCCGTCCGCGAAAAACTCCTTCTTCCAAATGGGGACTTCGCGCTTCAGACGATCGATCGCTTCGAGGGCGGCTTCGAAGGCCGGCTTGCGATGCGGCGCGGTTGCGACCACGGCCACGCTGGCTTCCCCGATCTGCAGCCGGCCAAGCCGGTGAATCATGCCGATACGATCAATTGTGAACTGGCCGGCGATTTCCATCCCGATGCGCGCCATTTGTTCCAATGCCATTTCTTGGTAACACTCGTATTCGAGATACAGCGTCGCGCGGCCCTTGGTGTTGTTGCGCACTACGCCTTCGAATAGCACGACGGCTCCATCCTCCGGGCGCTGCAGGCGATGGATTAAATTTCGAGAATCGATGGGATCGCGAGTGATGGCAAACAAATGTCCCGCGGCGTCTTCGACCGCAGGTCCTGAACCGCCGCTTACCGGAGGCAGAAACGCCACTTCATCGTTGTCGGCTAAGACGGTGTCGGCCGTAGTGAACTCCCGGTTTCTTGCAAATAGAATCGACGGACGCTTGTCGCGAAGGGTTTCGAAGCGCTCCGAATAGTTCTCAAACAGGCTCGCCAGGGTGGAATTCGGCGCGATTTCGAGCGATTCTTCGGAGGCGCCGATAATATCCTTCAGCACTCCGAAAAACAGCACCTTCACGCGCATGTCCAAATGCTAACAAGCGCGCAGTGTCGCTATATTCAGGACGATGGGGACAGAAAACGATCGCCCGGCGGACATGCCGCCGAAACACCAGACACGTCTTCGCGTGCGGTACGCCGAAACAGACCAGATGGGCGTTGCCTACCATGCGAATTACTTGGTTTGGATGGAGATTGGCCGGGTGGAACTGGTTCGGTCACGGGGCTGCAATTACAAAGACCTGGAGCAGAACGGTTTCTATTTAGCGGTTGTCGCCGTCGAGTGCCGCTATCTGTATCCGGCGAGATACGACCAGGAGATTGTGGTCGAAACCGAGATCCTCAGCGTGAATCCGCGGGTGGTGGAATTCGGTTATGAAATTCGATCGGCCGATCCAAGTTGGCCGCTGGCGCCAGACCGGTTGCTGGCGCGAGGCTCGACCCGGCACGTTTGGCTGAATCGCGTGTCGCGTCCGACGAGGTTGCCGGAAGAGTATGGGCGCTTCCTACGAGTAGGATAGGAACGAAGCGCTCAGCGGTATGATTCACGTTATTCTGCCCGTCGGTTTACTGCAGTGCAACTGCTCGATTTTCGGCGACGAGCAGACGCGCGAGGCGATCGTAATCGATCCCGGGGACGAAATCGAGAAGATCACCGAGGTGCTGGACCGGCACCAGCTTACGGTGAAGGCGATTGTGATCACGCATGCGCATATCGATCACATCGCCGGTGCGCATAAGCTGCGGGAGCTGACCAAGGCACCGGTGTATTTGAACGAGCGGGATAAGGAGTTGCTGGACGCGATCGAGATGCAAGCGCGTTGGCTCGGCATTGCTGCGCCGGAGCGCACGAAAATCGATAGTCCGGCACAGGATGGAAACGTGCTGCATTTGGGCGCGGCCGAGTTTCACGTGCTGCATACTCCGGGGCACACGCAGGGCAGCATTTCTCTCTGGATTCCACTGGAGAATAAGCTAATTGCGGGCGACACGCTGTTTCGCGATTCAGTGGGGCGCACCGATTTGCCGGGCGGAAACGCGCGCCAACTCTTTTCGTCGATTCAGACGCGGCTGCTGCAATTACCGGAGGATGCGATTGTGATTCCCGGGCATGGGGCGAATACTACGATTGGGCGGGAGAAGGAACGGAATCCGTTTTTGCAAGGGCTCTAGGAAAGCTGTGGGTCTGGGATTTGTATGCCGGTCGCAGCAATTTACGACATCCACGGGAACCTGCCTGCACTGGAGGCGGTGCTCGCAGAGGTTTGCCGATTAAAAGTAGACCGGGTCGTGGTTGGGGGCGACGTGCTTCCGGGGCCGATGCCGCGCGAAACGCTCCAGTGTTTGCTGGACCTCGATATTCCCGTGCAGTTTATCCATGGCAATGGCGAGGTCGCAGCACTCGAAGTGCTGGCGGGCAGAGTTCCAGCCGCGGTTTCGGAACAATATCGGCCCATCGTACGTTGGAATGCTGAGCAGATTTGTCCTGAATATGAGCGGTTATTAAGAAGCTGGCCTAAGACACTCAACATTGAGATTTCGGGCATGGGCGAAGTGCTGTTTTGCCATGGGACCCCGCGAAACGAAAATGAGTCTTTCACTCGCTTGACGCCTGAGAGCCGCCTGCTTCCAATTTTTGATGGAATTAACGCATCTGTGGTGGTCTGCGGGCATACCCATATGCAATTTGACCGGATGGTTGGAAGGACGCGCGTTGTGAATGCCGGCAGTGTCGGTATGCCTTTTGGGCAAGCGGGCGCAGATTGGCTGGTGCTGGGGCCCGACGTTGCACTTCGGCACACGACTTACGATCTCGCGAAAGCGGCTGAGCGAATTCGAGCGACGAGTTATCCCCAAGCTGAGGATTTCGCAGCACGGAACGTTTTGCAGCCGCCGTCTGAAATGGAAATGCTGGAGCTATTCACCCGCGCGGAACTGAAGTAAGGAAGATCGGATTACCAAATTTCGAGCTGCACTTTTCTGTAAACGTCTGCTGCCACCGCTCGCCTCCTTGCGAAATAAGTTAAACGGAGCATCGGAAGCAAATAGGACGACCTGATTGTCAGGAGACTGGCCGCGATGGGAATGATAGCTGCGGCTCTTTTTCCTCAGGCGCGTTAGCGCTCGTGCGGCTCTGCCGCTGCGGAATCCGAGGTTTTCTTCTCGAGCACGCTAGTTATCAGTTCTTTGGCGTCGGTGAGGCTTTTGGTGATGAGCTGAATGTCCATGGCGGGTTTTCCGAGCTGGCGGACGCTTTGGCAGTAAACGCCGTGCTGGCCGATGAGAACGAGGGCGTCGGTGATGCAATCGAGCGTTACCGCTAACCGGCCACGCTCACGGCCCAGCATGAACTCGTAGCGCTCGAGATCGTCTTTGCGCTCCTCGTAGACGGACATTTGCTATTTCGGAGCGATGTGCTGGCCGGTTTCCTTGAAGTCCGTATCGCCGGGATGCACTTTCCCGAGACGGTCGTGCACGACAACTTCCTGCAGGCTGGGATCGTTCTTCAATCGTTCAATACGATGCTTCTTGGCTTCAATGTCGCGCGCCAGGTTGGCGTTCTGTTCTTCGAGAGATCGAATCTCATGACGCTTCTCCTGGAGCGCACTCAAGCCCTGAGGCCCGCGCAACATGATGGTTGCGTATGCAGCGAAGCCTGCGAGCGCGGCAAGCGCGGCGAGAGGCCGGAGAAAACGTAACAACTTAAAGAGACTCCTTACATATCTTTATAAACTTGTTTGAGGGAAAGGTCTACAAGAATCCCAAATTTTTATGCCGGATGTGCTGATTGTGCTTTGTACCTGCGAAAACCAGCAGCAGGCGGCGTCCATCGCGGAGGCGCTGGTGGAGGGCCGGTTGGCGGCTTGCGTGAACGTTTTACCGGGCGTTCGCAGTGTGTATCGGTGGAAAGGCGCGGTGGAAGGGGCGGAGGAAGTGCTGCTGCTGATCAAGACGACGCGAGAACGATTTGCGGCGGTGCGGGAGCGGATCGAGGTGCTGCATAGCTATGAAGTGCCGGAGATTATTGCGGTTCCGCTGGTTGAAGGATCTGAGAAGTACCTGTCGTGGCTTCGAGAACAGGTGGCGATGCCGCCGGGCGAATAGTCGCTCAACCTGCCACAATCTAGTACATGCGATTTGCTCCAGTTCTTTTGCTAGCCGCGTCCGCGGCTGCGCTGTTTGGCCAGGAAACGCCGCTCACGGTGCTTCCGTATACGCCCAGTCTCGATACGGAGTTTATGGACAGAGCGGCAGACCCTTGCGTCGATTTCTATAAGTACGCTTGCGGCAATTGGAATAATCTGAACCCGATTCCGGCCGATCAGCCGCGCTGGGACGTGTATTCGAAACTGACCAACGAGAATCAGCGCTTTTTGTGGGGCATTCTGGAGCAGGCCTCGCATGCCAGGCCCTCGCGCACGGCGAACGAGCAGAAGATTGGCGATTTCTTTCACGCCTGCATGGATGAAGAGGCGATTGAACGGGCGGGCGTGATGCCGCTCGATTCCAGGCTGGCACGGATTGCCAGCTTGCAGTCGCTCGAGGATCTGGCCGGGTACATCGCGCAACAGCACCAGCATGGCATCCAGAGCGGCGTTCCGTTCGGCTTCAGTTCCGGACAGGACTTCGATAATTCGTCGCAGGAGATCGCGTTTACCACGGCCGGGGGATTAGGACTGCCGGATCGCGATTACTACACCAAAACGGACGCTAAATCGCTAGAGATCCGGCAAAAATACGTGCAGCACGTCGAACGCATGCTGAAGCTGCTGGGCGAATCCGCGTCCGATGCGCAGGCTGATGCGCAATCGGTGATGGCGATTGAAACCGGGCTGGCGCAAGCTTCACTGACGCGTGTGCAGCGGCGCGATCCGTATAACCTGAAGCACAAAATGTCGCGTGCGGATCTGCGCCATCTGGTTCCCGCTTTCGATTGGGACGTATATTTCGAGAAGGTTGGCGCTCCCGAGTTCGAGACCGTGAACGTGGAGCAGCCGAAATTTCTAGAAGAGCTGAATAAGGAGCTGAGCAGCCGGAATCTGGCGGCATGGCGGGCGTATCTGCGCTGGCACCTGGTGCATTCCGAAGCGCCCTATCTGTCTTCGAAGTTCGAGCAGGCGAACTTCGACTTTTACTCCCACTATTTGCAAGGCGTTCAGCAGATGCCGCCGCGCTGGAAGAAATGCACGCGGCTGGTGGATCGCAATTTGGGAGAAGCGCTGGGGCAAGTGTTCGTGGCGAAAACGTTTTCGCCGCAGACGAAACAAGACGCACTGAAGGTGACGCAACAGATTGAGGCGGAGATGGGCCGCGACATTAAGGATCTGACCTGGATGAGCGCTGCCACTAAGCAGCGGGCGCTCGAAAAACTGGATGCGGTAGTGAATAAGATCGGCTATCCGGACCATTGGCGCGATTACAGCTCCGTCCAGATCGCTCCGGACGATTTCATTGGCGACGTCACGCGAGCTACCACGTTCGAAGCGCACCGCGAGCTGGCGAAGATCGGGAAACCGGTGGATCGCACCGAGTGGTTCATGTCGCCGCCGACGGTAAACGCCTATTACGATCCGCAGATGAACGATATCAATTTTCCGGCCGGGGTTCTGGAGCCGCCTCTGTTCGATCCGAAGATGGATTCGGCTCCCAATTACGGCAACACCGGCGCGACCATCGGGCATGAGCTGACGCACGGCTTCGACGACGAGGGCAGGCAATTCGATGCCCAAGGCAACTTGAAGGACTGGTGGACTCCGGCCGATGCGAAGGCGTTCGAGGAGCGCGTCGCTTGCGTGCGGAATCAATATGCGGGCTACGTGATCATCGATAACATCCACATCAACAGCAGCCTGACGCTGGGCGAGGATGTGGCGGATTTAGGCGGCACGCTGCTGGCCTATATTGCGTGGAAGCACGATACGGAGGGGCAGAATTTGCAACCAGCCGACGGATTGACCCCGGATCAACGTTTTTTTGTGGGCATGGCGCAGTGGGCGTGCGGCAATCAGCGGCCGGAGAGCAAGCGGCTGCATGCGATCACCGATCCGCACTCGCCCGACGAATACCGTATTAACGGCGTGGTGGCGAATCTGCCGGAGTTCGGCCGGGCTTTCGGCTGCAAAGTGGGGCAGCCGATGATGCGCGCGAACGGGTGCAGGGTTTGGTAAAGACTGCGGGCCACGAATGAACACGAATAAGAAATGAGTGACAAATTAGAGTTAGTCTGCTGCTAGGCGGTTAACCGTTTTTGTTTTGGGATCGATGCTGAATGCTTCGGGCTGGTCCGCGGCGATGTCGTATATCACGAACGTCGGCGTTGCGTCTTCCCATCGGCCTTTTGAAAATTTAGCGCCCATGATGGGTCCCGGGTTGATTAGCAGGCAGGCTCCCTGGCGCGAGATTTCGAATTCGTGATTGTGTCCGAAGCAGACTGACGTCGTAATTGCCCGATTTCGCCATGGGCCGGGCGAGGTAATCGAAATGATTCACCGCTACGCGCTTACCCTCAAAGGTGGCCTCGAATAGTTCGCCATGAACGTGGCAATGCGGCTTCTTCAGCGCTTTCGCCGTGATGCGATACAGATCCGCATCGTTGTTTCCGAAGACGATGTGGATGTCGCGCTCGAATTTTGCGAGCTCGTCGATGACGAACGGCGAGCATAGATCACCGCAGCAGATCAGCGCATCGGCACTTTTCATGGCCTCGATCGCCGGCGCCAGATTCCATAAATTGTCATGGATGTCGGAGAGGATGGCGAGGCGCATGGGATTAGTCGTAAAAGCTGCGATCCCAGGCGTGCTTCTTGAGAATTGCGAGCGTGTGACTGTCCAACATTCCCGCCGCCGCGGCGCGGCAACTGCTTTCGACCGTTTCAATGCGGCGCATGCCCGGAATAACGGTGGTAACTGCGCGGTTCGACAGGCAGAAGCGCAGCGCAATCTGCGGCAGGGTGCCCGGAACGCCCTCCAGGTCGCGCTTCAGGGCTTCGACGTGCTCGACCAGTTCGCGTTTGCGGTCGCCGCGGAAATAGGATTCTCGAAAATCACCTGGCGGGAAAGTTGTGTGTTCGGTAATCGTGTCCGTTAATCCACCTTCGTCTAGCGGCACGCGCGCGAGCACTCCTACCTTCATCTTTTGACAAAGCGGAAAGAGGTTTTTCTCGGCGCTTTGGTCAAAGATGTTGTAGATGACTTGCACGGCTGTGAACGCTCCCGTCTCGATCGTACGGAGCGCGGAATCCGGATCGTGCTCGGAAATGGAGATCCCGAAATAGCGAACTTTGCCGCTGCGCCGCAGATTCTCAATCGCGCGCCGCCATTCTTCGGCGTGCACCCAGGCATCCGTCCAGACGTGGAATTGCTGAAGATAGATCTGCTCCACGCCCAGATTCCGCAGGCTTTGTTCCGTGCACTGAATGATGTAGTCGTAGGGGAAAGACTTCAGAGATCGGCATGGACGGCGTGGCGGGCCAGACGCGATTTTTGGGCGGGATTTTGGTGGCGACGAAAATTTTCCGGAAGCCGCTCTTCACTGCCTGGCCGACTAACTGCTCGCTATGACCGTCGCCATACGCGAGCGCGGTATCGACGAAATTTACGCCGAGTTCGAAGGAACGCTTCAAGGCCCGCATCGCTTCCTCGTCGCGGCCCCCCTGCCATTGTTGGCCGCCGCCGATGCCCCAAGCGCCATATCCAAGCTCGCTGACTTCCGCTTCTGTGGTACCCAGCTTCCGATAGTGCATCTTTTAGTTTTAGCGTGATTGGTCCACTGGATCTGCCAAAAAACAGAAAGGCCGCCGTCGCATTTCGCGAACCGGCGGCCTAAACTATGCTGGTTTGTATTTACGGACGAGCTACGTTCTCGGCCTGCAGCCCTTTCGGGCCGCGTTTGACCTCGAACTCCACCTCCGCACCCTCATCCAGGGTCCGATAACCATTCATCTGGATCGCTGAAAAGTGCACGAATACATCATCGCCGTTCGAGCGCTGGATGAATCCATAGCCTTTGGCGGCGTTAAACCATTTGACAACACCTTTTTCTCTCACTACTGAATATCTCCTGTTTCTTGATGCCCAGGTGGGTTCGCAAGAACACAACCAGCTTGCATCGAAAAATCTGCATTAGACTTTAGCAGATCATCGGTTGGGCATCAAGGGAAAAAAGATTGGAATCAATGCTTTAGGTACTGGTCCCCGCAGGCTATACCGTGCGATTGGCAACAGTTTCGGGTGTTGCTCGAGCCAAGGCGGCGCCCTGGAGCGCGCTGGGAGATGGGACGGTGAGCATGCGGCGCGATAGTTTGACGAGCCCGCGGCGCTCCAGTTGATTGAGCGTAGTGGAGGTGGTCTCGCGGGTGGCTCCGATCAGGTCCGCCAGCTCCAGTTGTGTGATGGGAATCTGATGGCCTTCGCCGTCCACGAGCGGCTTCACCAGCCTGGATAGCTCGCCGAGATAGTGAAGAATCCGATACTCCACGTCATGCAGGCATAGCAGCTCTACTTTTTCGGCTAGAGCTAATCTACGCTCGAGCAGATAAGTGATCAGCGCCGAGCTCAGCTCCGGGTGCTCCAGAAGGCTCGCCGGAACGCTTCCTTGGGAATCCGGAAGATGCTGGCCGTGGTCAATACCTCAGCGTCGGCGTAATATTGTTCCTGCTTTTCCGCTAAGGCTTCTTCGCCTACCAACTCTCCGGGACCGCGGACGGTCAGAATAATCCGGCCTCCGTGGTGGTTGGTGCGCGTGATCTTCACCAGGCCTTCCTCGATCAAATATACGGAATCAGCGGCTTGATCTTGGGAAAACAGCGCAATGGATCGGCGTAGTGAGCTCAGACGGGTCACCTCAGGTGCAGAAAGCACCGTGTTGCGCACGGCAGCTATAAGCGAGGTCACGAGTTTATCACCCAGTTCTTTCCGATTATAGGGGCTTATAGGCCCAGCCGACAGGGAAAAGTGCCAGGGAAGCCCCAGTTTTTATGAATTGGGCGGTTTAGTGTTGGGCCGGTTACGGATTGTATGTGCAAAAATGGCGGCCTGGGCGAACAAAGTGCCAAGGTCCTCGCTCTCGACAGCCGCGCGAACGGAGTGCATGGAGCTGAGGAAGGCGTCGATCGCGGCCAGAACCGGATCCTTGTTCGTCGCCAAAATGCTATGCCAGAGCTCGGGAGAGCTCATGGCCAGCCGTGTCATATCCAGCAAACCAGGGCCGACAATTCGCTTCAGGTTTTCATTCGCCTGGCCTGCAAGAGTGACGGCCAGACCGGTCGCGACCAGTTGCGGAAGATGAGAAGTGAACGCGACGATTGCGTCGTGATCGGAGGCGAGCAAATCGACGACGCCCGCGCCGATGCGATGCAGCCAGTCGCGAAATGATTGGACGGTGGGCGTGTCTGGCGCAGTGGGCGTGAGTACGTAGAGACGGTCGCGAAATAGGGCGGCATCGGCCGATTCCGTTCCGCGCTGCTCTTTTCCCGCCAGCGGATGGCCACCTAAAAAGGCAGCCGAGCGAACGCATTCTGACGCCTTGCGGACAATCGCGGCCTTCGTGCTGCCGGCGTCCGTAATGAGGGATCCGGGACCGGCAAGCGGCCCGAGCGTCTCCAGCGTCTTGAGAATGCCGTCGACGGTTTGGGAGAGATAGATCAGGTCCGCCTTGGCCGCTTCCTGCAAGGTTGCGCCTCGTGAGATTGCGCCGACTTTTTTCCCCGCCTCTAGCGCAGTTTTCGAGCTGACGCCTAAGATCTCGCCCGTGAAGCCGGCTTTTCGAAGCGCCAAGCCGAAGGAGCCGCCAATTAAGCCGACGCCGACGATGGCAACGGTGTTCATGCGTACCTTAGGCGGTGCGCCCGATCGCGAGCGCGATGGCTCGTACCTGTTGCATCATTTCGGAAAATTGATCGGGCCGCAGCGTTTGCGCGCCGTCGCTCAAGGCGCGATCCGGATTAGGGTGCACCTCGACGAACAGACCGTCCGCGCCAGCCGCGACCGCCGCGCGCGCCATGGCTTGCACGTAGTCGCGCTTTCCGGTTCCGTGTGAGGGATCGGCGATGACAGGCAGATGTGTGAGGCGCTTCAACACCGGGATGGCGGCGATATCCATGGTGTTCCTGGTGCTGGTCTCGAAAGTGCGAATGCCGCGCTCGCATAAAGCAACGTCATAGTTGCCGCCCGACATGATGTATTCGGCCGAGAGCAGCAGTTCTTCGATGGTGGCCGCGATGCCGCGTTTGAGCAGAATCGGCTTGCGTACCTTGCCCAGTTCGCGTAGCAGATTGAAATTTTGCATGTTGCGCGCGCCCACTTGCAGAATGTCCGCATATTCGACGAGCAGCGGAATCTGTCCCATGTCCATTACTTCGCTGACGACCAGCAGACCGTGGCGGTCGGCCGCCGAGCGCAGCAGGCCCAAGCCGTCTTTGCCCAATCCTTGAAAGCTGTATGGGGAGCTGCGCGGCTTGAACGCGCCGCCGCGAATCACCTCCGCCCCGGCCGCGGCGACTATTGCGGCGGCTTCTTCGATTTGTTCCCGAGTTTCAATGCTGCACGGGCCGGCCATGGCGACCACCTTTGGGCCGCCGATCTCGACTTTGCCGATTTTGAGAATGGTTCCACCCGGCTTGAAATGGCGGCTGGCGAGCTTGTATGGCGAGACGATGCGATGGCACTCCTGCACGCCCGGCATCACTTCCATCACGGCGGGATCGAAATCGTCGATCGGCCCCACTCCGCCGAGAACGGTGTGACGCACGCCTGTCGAGCGATGGACTGTAAAGCCCATCTCCACCAGGCGGTTGATCACCGCTTCCGTTTGCGCCTCGGTAGCGCCTTCTTGCATTACGACGAGCATTAGTTTGTGTTACCGGTCCGCTTCATTTCGTTCCAGCATTTTTATCTTCTGTATGGTTCTCATCTCGTCGATGACGCGCTCAAAGATGCGCTTCACCGCCTCGTCGTCCAGCGGTCCTTTATTGTGCTGCGTCACGTTCGCAAACACTTGATCTTCGCGCTTGGGCTCGTAAATCGCGAGCCGCAGATCCTGCTTGATGCGGCCAATTTCTTCGACGATCGTGGTGCGTTCATTCAGAATCTGGAGCAGCCGGATATCGAGCTGGTCGATACGCTCCCGGCAGCGCGCAAGATCTTCGAGGACAAATCCGCTCATGAGGCGCGAAGCGGCTGTGTGAGCTGGCGCGTGAAGCTCTCCAGCCGTGAAGGAAGATTCGGATCGGCCGCATTCGTCTCGATGCATTTCACGATGGCGCTGCCGACTACGACGCCATCGGCTATCCGCGAGACCTCCGCCACCTGCTCCGGAGTGCCGATGCCGAAGCCGATCGCGATGGGTAGATCCGTGAGATCGCGCATACGTCTGGCGAGCGGCGCGGCGCTTTTGGAGAGCGAGTCCTGCGCGCCGGTGACGCCCGTGCGCGAAACAAGATATATGAACCCGGAGGAATGCTGGGCGACTAATCGAAGCCGCCGTTCGGTGCTGGTGGGGGCGGCGAGGAAGACCGTATCCAGGCCGCGCTCGCGCAAACGCTCGACCGGTTCGCCGGCTTCTTCGACGGACAGATCGGTCAGCAGCACTCCATCCACTCCGGCGTCCGAGGCATCTCTCGCCAGTTTGTCAAAGCCGTATTTTAGAAGCGGATTCAGATAGCTGAACAACAGCAAAGGAATTTGCGATTCGCGCCGGATTTCGCGCACGGTTTCGAGCAAGCGCGGCAGCGTGGCTCCGGCTCGAAGCGCGCGATCGGAAGCGCGTTGAATCACGGGACCGTCGGCGATGGGATCGGAGAAGGGAACACCCAGCTCGATCAGGTCAGCTCCGCCGCTCTCAAGCGCCAGAACGAGAGGCGTGGTCGCGTCCGGCTTGGGATCGCCACCCGTCAGGTAGGCGATGAACGCTTTTCGTCCTTCGCTTCGGCAGGATGCGAACAAGCTGCCGATGCGGGTAGCGGTTTCAACCGGCATGGTCGAGCTCCGGCATATTTTCGCGATAGATATCGATGTCTTTGTCGCCGCGTCCGGAGACGTTTACGACGTACACCGCGCTCGCTTCCGACGGTGCGCGGCGCAGCGCTTCGGCGATGGCATGCGAGGATTCCAAGGCCGGAATAATGCCTTCCAAGCGGGAAAGGGTGGTAGCGGCCGCGAGCGCTTCCTCATCGCTTACACGCACATATTCGGCGCGTTTGCGGTCGTGCAGCCAAGCGTGCTCGGGCCCGATCAGGGCGTAATCGAGGCCTGCGGAAACCGAGTGCGTCAGACCTACTTGCCCCTCTTCGTCCTGCAGCAAATAGCTGAATGCGCCGTGCAGGACACCGGGCGAGCCTCCGCTGAAGCGGGCCGCGTGATCTCCCAGGCTGTGGCCGCGCCCGCCGGCTTCGACGCCGACCAACCGCACGGCAGCGTCGGCGACGAACGGATAAAAAAGGCCGATGGCATTACTTCCGCCGCCCACGCACGCGATCAGCGCATCCGGCAAGCGGCCGATCTGTTCGAGAGCCTGCGCGCGCGCCTCTTCGCCAATTACCTTATGGAAATCGCGCACCATCATCGGGTACGGATGCGCTCCCAAAGCCGAGCCGAGCAGGTAGTGAGTGCTGGCGACGTTGGTCACCCAATCGCGCATCGCTTCGCTGATGGCGTCCTTCAACGTGCGACTTCCGTTGCGTACGCTGACGACGTTGGCGCCGAGCAGACGCATGCGGAAAACGTTCAATCGCTGGCGGCGCATGTCCTCTTCGCCCATGTACACGACGCATTCCATACCGAACAGCGCGCATACGGTTGCGGTGGCGACGCCATGCTGGCCGGCGCCCGTTTCCGCAATGATGCGCCGCTTGCCCATGCGCCGCGCGAGCAGAATCTGGCCCAGGCAATTATTGATTTTGTGCGCGCCGGTGTGCAGCAGGTCTTCACGTTTCAACCAAATTTGCGCGCCGCCCGCGCTCTCGCTCAGCCGTCTGGCGAAATATAACGGCGTGGGACGTCCCGCATAGTGGCGCAGCAGAGAATCGAGTTCGCTTAGAAAAGCCGGATCGTTTCGGGCTGCCGCATACGCCTGCTCGAGTTCTTCGAGCGGCGACATTAGAACTTCAGGAACGTAGCGGCCGCCATACGGGCCAAAATGCCCGAGAGCATCGGGGACCGGCGCCGAACTCATTGCGCAGCCTCCCGTAGCGCGTGACTTGCGGCGCGGCTTGCGGCGAGAGCCCGGCGGATAAACTCGCGCATGGCGCCCGCATCCTTTTTGCCGGGCGTCGATTCCAATCGCGAGCAGGCGTCTACGCCCCACGGCTCGACGGTTTCAATCGCCTCCTCGACGTTGCTGGACGCCAAGCCGCCAGCCAGGACGATTCGATATGCGCGGCCGACGGCGAGGCTCCAGTCGAAGGCCTTTCCAGAACCGCCGAAATCCGTTGTGGGCGTGTCGACCAGATAGGCGTCTATCCGTTTATCGCGCGTTTGCGGCAAAGCGTTTGGAGCGATCGCGCGCCAAATATTGCATTGTGTCGAGACCGGAATGTCGCAGCGCTCGCCGTGCAATTGGAGAACGTCGAGATGCAATCGGTCGGCGATTTTCAGCATCTCGTCTTCACTCGAGTTGACAAAAATACCCACCCTTAAATAATCGCCCGGGAGCGAATTCATAATTCGCTCCGCATCGGCGGGGCGCAGAAAACGCGGGCTTTTCGGGTAAAAGTTAAATCCCAGCGCATTGGCGCCGGCTTCGATGGCAATCCGCGCATCCTCCTCATTCGTGATGCCGCAAATCTTCACGACGAACGGCAGGTCAGCGGTGTTCTTCATCACCCTCACGCAGCAGTTCCTTCAATGCGGCGGCGGGGTCCGCAGATCGCATCAGTGACTCTCCAACCAGAAACGCATCGAATCCAGCGCCGCGCAGCAATTCAATATCGGCGCGCGTGGAAATTCCGCTTTCACTCACACGTATTACGTTGGCGGGCATCAAGTAGCTCAGCCGGACAGAAGTATCGAGCGAGACTTCGAACGTTTCGAGATCGCGATTGTTTACGCCAATGATTTCCGCGCCCGAATCGATCGATTTGCGAAGCTCTTCGGGATCGTGAACCTCGACGAGCGATGCCATTCCGAGCGAATCGGCAAGTTCGCGGAAACTGCGCAGCTCGGAATCGTCCAGAATTGCAGCGATCAGCAGGATGGCGTCGGCGCCGTGGGCGGCGGCTTCGAAAACCTGCACGCGATCGATAATAAAATCCTTGCGAAGCACGGGGAGTTTCACGGCAGCCCGCGCCGCCTCCAGATGGTGCAGCGCGCCCAGAAAATATTGCTGATCCGTCAGCACCGAGAGACACGCCGCTCCGGCTTGCTCATAAGCGTGCGCCAGGAATGCCGGGTGGAAATTCGGCTGCAGAAGCCCCCTGCTGGGAGAAGCCTTCTTTATCTCGGCAATAATGGCCGGCTGCGACGCCCGCAAGGCTGGAAGGAACGGACGCGGCTGGGATTTGCGCTCCAGCGCTTCCTTCTCGAGTGCTGCCGCGCGCTCATGCAGTCCGGCTACTTCCTGCTTTTTGTGCGCGACGATTTCCGCGAGAATCCCACGTTTTGCAGGGCTTGCGACAACTGTTTCCGATGACGCGCGAACCGCCATAATGAGGGTTGGAACCCTCATCGTAACAGGTTGTGGGGGTTATTTAGCCGTTTGCTGGGCCCGTAGCTGCGATTCGAGAGCGGCAATCCGCGCTTCCAATTCTTCGATGACCTTATGCTGCTTCTGCAGTTCATTCAGCAGCAACGCCGGAAGCTCCTGATACTTCAGCGATTCCACTTTTCCATCGCGGCCGTACAGGACTAGCTCCGGATAAATTTTGGCGACTTCTTCGCCGATTAGCCCATATTCGAGCGGCTTGGTTCCATCCGGGGCAGCTTGTTTGTAACGGAACTGTACCGGGCGAAGCTGCATGAGGGCATCGCTGGTATTTCCGATCGGCTGAATGTCTTCCTTGAAGCGCCGCGAAGAGGTTGCGACGCCGAGCTGTCCGTTTGAATTGATGAGCACGGCAGCGCCACTGACCGTTGAGTCGTAGATACCCGCGATGAACGTGCTCGTTTGAACCGGATCGGCGCCGATTCGGATCACGGCGTTATCGGCCGCCTGACCCTCGTTCGAGATGAAGATGTTGTAGTTCCCGTTGATTGCCTGAGCTCCTGCCTGATACCCGATGCGCAACGTTATTCGAGCCGGTGCTAGTAAACAGCGAACTCTGTCCGATGGCGACGTTGTAGGAACCGGCTGCGTTGTTATAAAGCGCGCTGACGCCCACGGCTGTATTACTGAGCCCGACGTTATTGGTCCACAGCGCGGAGAAGCCGATCGCCGTGTCGGCGTTGCCCACCAGATTGTTGGTGAGCGCCTCGCCGCCCACCGCCGTGTTCGAAGTCCCGCTGGTATTGGCCATCAGTACGTCGGCACCGACACCCACGTTGTTGTTTCCGGTGCTGTTTGCGGCCAACACATACGCTCCCAGGGCGGTATTCAAAGTCCCGGTATTGAACGCGAGCGTATTGCTGCCGATCGCGGTGTTCTGTACGCCGGCCGCTATGCCCGCGTCGGCAAGATTCGGAATGACCGGCGGAGTTGGCGGGGCGGCGGTTGGAACGAAATAGCCGTTGACGTCGATGATGAGCTGGGTCGCATAAGAGGCATATACGTCCACCGATCCGTTTACGCCGGCCGGAATAATGGCGGCGTTCGCGATGATCTGGGCCGTGGGCGAATTCAGAGTGGAGGCGTTTGGCCGATCTATACCGCTTGGCCACATAGTCAGGAAGATGAGCGATCCCAACGGCACAACGGTCACGTTGAAGGCGTAGGCTGTCGCGTTCGCCGGGAGATTGCAGGATCCGGAGAGAACCGGAATTGTTCTGGTCGCTCCAGCCACCAGCGCCGGCCCTCCGAATGCCCCTGGATCGTTTCGCGTGTCGACCAGACGGCAGGGCGTGATATTGACGAGATCTTGAGTCGTTTGCGCCCAAACGGGCGGACTCAGGGCGGCCAGGCAGAGCGCCAAGGCCACTAATCCGCACAGCTTGCGCTCAAACATTCCTGTCCTCTCTTATCTCAGGGTGCGGTCAACGCGCCATTTCTCTCCTGAAAAGCTGCCACGTTCCTCTTGACATTCTACAAGAGAGGTTATAGGCTTCTTGTAGACTGCCGGGAGGAAGGACGATGCCCAAACCCAAAAGCGATCTCTTGCAAGGAACACTCGATGTACTGATCCTCAAGACGCTGGAGCTTCAGCCCATGCACGGCTGGGGCATTGCACAGCGTATTCAACAGGTTTCCGAGGACGTGCTGCAAGTAAATCAGGGCTCGCTTTACCCCGCGCTGCACCGGCTGGAGGAACGGGGCTGGATCCGGCCGAACTGGGCGCCTTCGGAAAACAACCGGCAAGCGAAGTATTACGAGCTTACGCGACAGGGCCGCAAGCAATTGAGCGATGAAACGAAAAGCTGGGAGCGCCTCTCCGGTGCAGTCGGCCGCATTCTGGGGACGGCTTGACATGCTGGGCAGAATCCGATCCATCTTTCGTTTTCTGTTCAAGAGAGGCAGGCGCGAAGAGGAACTCGATGGCGAGCTTCAATATCATCTCGAACGGCAGATTGAGGAAAACATTCGCCGCGGAATGAAGCCGCAAGAAGCTCGCGCGGCCGCGCTACGCTCCATCGGCGGAGTGGAGCAGATCAAGGAGGAATGCCGCGATGCGCGCCTCGGCCGGGCCGTTGAAAGTACGCTCCAGGATTTTCGCTACGGGCTTCGGGTGCTGCTAAAGAATCCTGGCTTCACATGTAGCGCGATCGTCACGCTGGCGCTGGGCATCGGCGTTAATACCGCCGTCTTCAGCGTTGTCTACGGCGTTTTGCTGCGTCCGTTGCCCTATCGTCAGGGAAGCCAGTTGGTGGTATTGCATCAGGTAGCCAAGCGCGCCCACCTCAACGACGTTCTATTCTCCGCAAAGGAAATCTTCGATTATCGCGACCAGAACCACACGTTGCAAGGCGTTGTGGAACATCACAGCATGTATTTCCTTCTGCTCGGAAAAGATTGGGCCGAGCGCGTCAACAGCGCTATCGTATCCGCCAACTTTTTCGACATGCTTGGAGTGCGACCGCTGCTCGGGCGCACATTTCTTCCGAGCGACGATACGCCCAAGGCGGACGCCGTTCTGATACTGAGTTACAGATATTGGAAGGCCCGGTTCGGCGGCGACCCGAAGATTATCGGCAAAGTTTTCCAGATGAACAACCGCCCGCATACTGTGATTGGCGTGCTGCCGCCGATTCCGCAATATCCGGAGGAAAACGACGTCTACATGCCGGTTTCCGCATGCCCCTTCCGCTCCAATCCCAAATTCATTGCCGGCCGGAGTAACCGCATGATGACGGCCTTCGCCCGGCTGAAAGCTGGAGTGTCCCTGGCGCAAGCGCAATCCGATCTTTCGACCATCGCGAGCCGGCTGGCGAAAGCCTACCCGGATGCTTATCCGAAAGAATATGGATATGGGATTACCGCCCTTCCGCTACGCGATGAACTTACGCGGGACGCGCGCGGGACGTTTTTTCTTTTGCTTGGCGCGGCGGGTTTCGTGCTGCTTATCGCGTGCGCGAACGTTGCAAATCTGTTGCTGGCGCGTTTGCTGAAACTGGAGCGCGAATTGGCGGTACGCGCCGCGTTGGGTGCAAGCAAGCTCCGTCTAGTCAGGCAACTGCTCACCGAAAGCGTGCTGGTTTCAGTTGCGGGCGGAGCATTGGGTTTGTGCGCCGCGCCGCCCGCAGTCGCGCTGCTGGCCAAATTCGCAGCGCGCTTTAGCACGCGCGCCGCCGAAGTGAAGCTGGATACACCGGTGTTGCTGTTCGCCTTGTTGCTGTCCATTGTGACGGGCTTGCTGTTCGGTCTCGCACCGGCGTTCTCGTCCGGACGGCAGGCGGGCGAGGCTCTGCGACAAGGATCTGCGCGCGTAACCGCCGGGCGAAGCCGCCAACGAATGCGTTCTGCTCTGGTGGTGGCGCAAGTTGCGGTTTCTTTTGTGCTGCTGATGGGCGCAGGTCTGCTGATTCGCAGTTTTCTGAAGCTCGAAAACGTAAGCCCCGGGTTTAATCCGCAACGACTGCTGACCATGCGCCTCAGCCCCGATTTCTCGCGCTATCAGGTGAGCCAATTGGGCGTTCTGGGGCGAAATATCCGGGCCCGCATCCACACGCTTCCAGGGGTCCAGTTGGCTGCCATCGCCTCGAGCTTTCCATTCAATCCAGCGGGAATCGCAACAGATCCCGATGCGACCGGTGTGGAATTGGCAGGACGGCCCTATGCGAACGGCGAATTGGCGCCACGCGCCGATATTCTGGGAGTCAGCCCCGAGTACTTCGAGGTTGTTCGCCAGCCGCTAGTGAGCGGGCGGCTGTTTACGGAGCATGATGCCACGGCCGCTTTCGCGATCGTAAACGCCGCAATGGCCCGGCACCGCTGGCCCAATGAAGACCCAATCGGCAAACGGATATTGCTTACCGAAGAGACACCGAAGCGATGGCGCACGGTTATCGGCGTAGTAGGCGATGTGCGGGAATACGGCCTCGCACGCGCTCCCGCCGACGAAATTTATCTTTTCGATGGCTTTAGCCATTACCTGGTGGTGCGCACCGCTATTGATCCTCTCGCAGCGGCGCCGCTCATCCGTTCGGCCCTGCATCGCATCGATCCGGAGTTGGCCGTCGATCAAGTCGACACGATCACCCATTACGAAGAAGATTCGATGGCCTCTCCGCGCGTAACCGCGCTGCTGCTCGGCATTTTCGCCGGGCTCGCGGTTCTCATCAGCGCGAGCGGCATCGCGGCGGTGATCGCACTTTCGGTTGCGCAAAGAACGCACGAGCTTGGGATCCGGATGGCGTTGGGCGCGCGGCGTCCTGGTCTGCTTTGCGCCACGATGCGGCAGGGTTTGGCGCTGACTGCCACCGGCGCGGCGCTTGGAATCGCAGGAGGTTTGGTTTTGACCCGGCTGCTCTCCGGGTTGCTTTATGCAACCAGTCCCACCGACGTACCGACTTTGATGACAGTATCGTTTCTTTTCCTTGCGGTTGCCGCCGCGGCCTGTTTCTTTCCGGCCCGCCAGGTGACTTCTATCGACCCGCTAATTGCGCTACGCCAGGAGTAAACACGATGAGAAAGTTAGCCCTCCTACTTGCCACTGCCGCATTCCTGTTCTCGCGCGATAGCCAGTACACGCGCGACGGCCGGATGCTTCGGCCGGCCGATTACCGCGAATGGATCTGGCTGAGCTCCGGCCTTGGAATGTCGTACAGCCCGCAAGCGGCCCAGAGTGCAAACCCGGCCTTCGATAACGTCTTCGTCAACCCGGCGGCTTACAGGGCGTTTGTCCAAACCGGTATGTGGCCCGATAAGACGACGTTCGTGCTGGAAGTGCGCGCGTCGCAGTCGAAGGGTTCCATCAACCAGAGCGGACGATTTCAAGGCGCGGCGCTGGGGCTCGATGTGCATGTAAAAGATGAGAGCCGCTTTCCGGGTAAATGGGCGTTCTTCAATTTCAATCCGTCCGATGAATCGGCAGTCATGATTCCTACCAGCGCGAATTGCTACTCCTGCCACCAACAGCACGGGGCGGTCGATACCACGTTTGTGCAGTTTTATCCGACACTGCTTGAAATTGCGAAGCGCAAGCGGACGTTGGGAAAATATTGAGTATGGCCGCTGCTCTAAATCCTTATGCCGCGCAGTTGGGCAATCGCAATGCGCGTGAAGTTATTGCCGAAACTCCGCGGAAATTGGGCTCGCTGCTCGAACAACTCTCGTCGGGGGGTCTCGAGCGCAGTCTCGCTCCGGGAAAATGGACGGCTCGCATGATTCTGTGCCATTTGGCCGATTGCGAAATTGCATTTTCGTTTCGCTTCCGTCAGGCGCTTGCCGAGGAGCATCATTTGATCCAACCCTTCGACCAGGACGCCTGGGCGCGGCCGTACCGGAATCCCACTCTGCAGGCACAGACGGCTGTCGACGTTTTCTCAGCGCTTCGCGGCTGGAATATCGGATTACTCGAAACGATTTCGGTGGAATCGTGGCGTAAGCCGGTAAGGCATCCCGAACGCGGGGAAATGACCTTTCAAATCTTGGTCGAGACTACGGCGGGTCACGATATTAATCATTTGCGGCAGCTTGAACAGATCGCAGAAATTGGGGACAGGCAACGAAATTCCGCCTCGTGAGAACGTCGCTTTCAGGGGTTTCCAGGTGCGAAAATTCGATGCCTGTCCCCAATTTCTCGCCGATTAGTCGCTGGCGGACATGGCGGAACGGGCTCCGCGCTCCGAACCGGGCGGCTGCGGAGGTACGGGTACGTTTGCGGAAGCGTTCTCGCGGCCGTTTTCTCCGCCGTTGCTGCCAAGCCGATTGAGGAACCCGGTGTCGAATCGTCCGGCGACAAAATCGTCGTCCGACAGAATTCGTTCGTGGAGCGGAATGCTGGTATGAATTCCTTCGACGACGAACATGTCCAAGGCTCGCTTCATGCGCTGAATCGCCTCGCCGCGATCCTCGCCGTGAACGATAAGTTTGGCGATGAGCGAGTCGTAATACGGCGGGATGACGCTGTCGGTATATGCCGCGGTATCGACGCGCACGCCGATCCCTCCCGGCAGGTTAAGGCCGGTGATGCGGCCCGGAGAAGGAGCGAACGTCTCCGGATGCTCGGCATTAATGCGGCACTCGATAGCGTGTCCCGAAAACGAGATCGGCCGGGTTAGAATCTGGCAAAGCTTTTCCCCCGCAGCGATACGGATCTGCGACTTCACCAGATCGATACCGGTGACGAACTCGGTCACAGGATGCTCCACCTGAATGCGGGCGTTGACCTCGATGAAGTGCAGATCCCCGTTCTCGTCCATGAGGAACTCGACTGTGCCGGCATTGGTGTAGCCGATGGCCGCCATGGCCTTGCGCAGCCGGTCGGAAATGCGGTTGCGGAGCTCGGGAGAAACCGCGGGTGACGGCGATTCTTCCAGTAATTTCTGATGGCGGCGTTGGATGGAACACTCGCGCTCGCCCAGAATTTCGACGCGGCCATGCTCGTCGGCTAAGACTTGAAATTCGATGTGGCGCGGAGCTTCGATCAGCTTCTCCATATACACGTCGCCGGAAGTGAAAGCCGCGGCCGCTTCCGATTGCGCCTGCGCCAGAAGCGCGGGAAGCTCGCTTTCCGAGCGCACGACGCGCATGCCGCGGCCGCCGCCGCCGGCTGCCGCCTTGAGCATGATCGGGTAGCCAATCTGAGCCGCGAGCGACAGCGCCTCCTCACTGCTCTTGAGAATGCCGCGCGAGCCGGGCAGGATGGGAACGCCGGCTTCTTCCATGAGCGTCCGCGCGCGTTGCTTTAAGCCCATTTCGCGAATGACGCGCGGCTTCGGGCCAATAAACTTAATTTCGGAAAGCTCACAGACGTCGGCGAAATCCGGATTTTCGCTCAGGAAGCCATAGCCGGGATGTATCGCGTCGACGTTGGTAATTTCGGCCGCGCTGATGACCGACGGAATATCCAGATAGCTGCGCGAGCTTTTGGCGGGGCCGATGCAGATGGCTTCGTCGGCGAAGCGCACGTGCAGGCTGTGGCGATCCGCCTCCGAGTAAACGGCAACGGTCTTGATGCCGAGATCCTTGCACGCGCAGACAATGCGTAGCGCGATTTCGCCCCGGTTTGCGATGAGTATTTTGCGAAACATGAGCGGCTAGGATTGCTGCGGACGAATGGTGAAGAGCGATTCGCCGTATTCGACCGGACGGCCGTTCTCTACCAGCTTCGCGGTTACCGTGCCGGCGATCTCGGCTTCAATCTCGTTCATTAGTTTCATCGATTCGATAATGCAAAGCACTTGCTTGGGCTCGACACGATCACCGACCTTCACAAAGGACGGCGAGCCGGGGCCCGGGGCGTCATAGTAGGTTCCGACAATGGGCGATTTGACCACCGTGTCGTGTTCTTCTTCTTTGGGCGCGGGCGGCACAGCGGCAGGCGCAGTTTCAGAGCGCGCATTAGCAGCCGCAAGAGTGGCGGGCGACATCGAGACTGGAAGTACGGTCGGTAGCACGAGTTCCTGCGCTACCGGCGCGCCAGTGCTAATGCGGACGCTATGATCGCCCTGCTTTACTTCCAATTCCCGAATTCCGGTCTCTTGTACAACGCGAATCAATTCTCTGATCTCGTCAATCGTCATGATTGGCTCTGGCTGCGGCGAGTCAAGCCACAGCTTACAGTATGACCAGTTCTTTCCCTGTAGGAGTTAGAATCCGGCAACCGTCTTGCGTTACGGCGACGGTGTCTTCGATGCGGATACCGCCAAAGCCCTCTTCGTAAACCCCGGGCTCGATCGTGATTACCATTCCAGCCTCCAGCCTCGTCCTTTCCTTCCGGCCTAAGCGCGGCCGCTCATGAATTTCCAACCCGAGTCCGTGGCCCGTCGAATGGATGAACAGCTTTTCCATGCCGAAACGCTGCAAGACATCGCGAGCGGCCCGGTCGACGCTGGCGCAAGTAACGCCCGGCTTTACTGTATCCACGGCGTGAAGCTGGGCCTCGAGAACAGCGCGATACATTCGCTTTCTCTTCGCATCCAGTTTCCCGACCGCGTAGGTGCGCGTCATGTCGCTGGCGTAACCGGCGACGTTCGCGCCCATATCTATTAATAGCAATTCATCTGGGCGGATAGGGGAAGCGGTAGGGCGCGCATGAGGGAGAGCGGTCCTGGGTCCAGAGGCGACGATGGTTTCAAAGGCGGGTCCGTCCGCCCCCAAACGGCGCATCCGGTATTCGATTTCGGCGGTCAAATCCAGTTCGGTCATATGCGGCTTGAAACGGCGGAGAGCCTGTTCCAGAGCGGCGGAGTTTCGTTTGACGGCGTTTTCTATAGCGACGATCTCGTTCTGGGACTTCGAGATTCGCAGAGATTCGATTACACCGGCCACGGGCTTGAGTCGAACCTGTTTCACCAGATCTTTGAGTTGCCGGTGGTCGTCAAACCCGATTCGGTTGCTCTCGAAGGCGACCGGGGAGAGGCGCAGCCGTTTGATCCAGGTGGATAGCTCTTTGAGGAGCGGTCCCTTTCCGATCTTTACTTCGCAATCGGATTCCTGGGAGGCCTGAATCTGGTATCGCGGGTCGGTGAACAACAGGCTGCGTTCCGGAGTGAGAAGCAGCGCTCCGTTGCTGCCCGTAAAGCCACTGAGATAGCGTACGTTGGGGGCCGCCGTTACGACGAAGGCGTGGACGCGGGCTTCGCGCAGGGCAGGCCACAGCCGTTCGCGGCGAAGCTCGAATTCAGTCTGGTTTGCCAAATGAACCCTTCCGGCTATGCCGCCTTAGGGCTTCAGCAGCAGCTTGCCCGTGGTCTTGCGGCCTTCCAGGTCGCGATGGGCAGTGGCGGCTTCTGCCAGCGGGTAGACACGATATATGTGAAGTTTCAGGCGGCCCTCTTCGATCCATTGGAAAAGATCGGAAGCGCGCCAGCGCAGCTCTTCGGGATCGCTGATGTAATTGGCGAGGCTCGGCCGGGTAAGAAATAGCGAGCCGCGCTGGCTGAGAATGAGCGGATCGATCTGGCCGATAGGACCGCTCGATTGACCGAAGCTGGCCATCAAGCCGCGCGGGCGGAGGCAGTCGAGGCTCTTGTGAAAGGTCGTGCTGCCGACCGAATCGTACACGACATCGACACCCCGGTTCGCGGTGATGCGCTTCACTTCTTTTTCGAAATCCGTCTTGGTGTAGAGAATGATATGGTCCGCGCCGCGATCGCGCGCGAGCTGGGCTTTTTCTTCGGTCGAGACGGTTCCGATGACGGTGGCGCCGGCGATTTTTGCGATTTGAACCAGCAGCAATCCTACGCCTCCCGCGGCGGCATGAATCAGGCAGGTCTGGCCGGGTTTGAGTGCGAAGGTCGAATGCGTAAGATAATGGGCGGTCATTCCTTGCAGCATGACGGCGGCGCCATCTTCGAAGCTGACGTGTTCGGGAAGTTCGACCAACACCGATTGCGGGACGACGGCGTACTCTGCGTAGGAGCCGCGCGCCATGGCATAGGCAACTCGCTGGCCGGGACGCCAGCCGCTCGCTTTACCCGCCGCCTCTACGGTGCCCGCTGCTTCGCTGCCGAGCTTCACGGGACTTTCGGGCGCTTTGTAAAGCCCGCTGCGGAAATAAACGTCGATGAAGTTTACGCCAATGGCGGCAATCTTGACCAGGACTTCGCTTTCGCCGGGCTCCGGCTTGGGAAGATCCATGTACTGCAGATTTTCGGGACCTCCGGTGGGATCTGCGACGACAGCCTTCATGAGGCGATGATAACCTCCTCGGCCGCTAACGTGTTCTGCTCAATGAACAGCTTCCGTCAAAATCGGCATGGTCCATATCGACCCAAACAAGCTTGCCAGAGGGAAGCTTTACCTCAGCCCACCATGCCTTCACTCCCAGCGTGAGATAAGTCGCGGCGCAATACGTACCTTGGCAACCCAAACCGTCCGGCCACTTGGTAAAGGAGATGTCGAAATTGGAGAAGTATTTACCCTTCAGCCACACTGCCGAGACGCCCTCGCCTCGGTACGCGTACGTCAGAATTGTGTCTCCGCGTCTCAGGCTTTTGTCTGGAAGATCGCGGTCAACGTGAATGATTCCTGGGTTCGATGTGACGACCAAGCCGCGGATGGCGACGACTTTGTCTCCCGGTTTGAGTAGGGCGACTTTCCGCCGCTCGCGTCTGTACGTATTGAATACTTTCGTAGGTTGACGCGCGATCCATTTGCCGTAATTACATCCTTCGCCGGGACAGGCATTCCAGTCATAGTACGGCAGTTCGGGTTGTGGCATTGCCTGTGGCGTGTCGCTGTGTTTAACCAGGCCTTGGGCGCAAAGGGAAGCTGCAAAAATCATCAAGCTAGCGATTCGGAACACCGCTGCCAGCCTACTGCACGGAGGCTGCCGGGTCAAAAGCTGAAATGCAAGGCGAGCTGCAAAATGCGCCCTTGCACTACCGTGGTTGAAATCTGTCCGAAGGTGCTGTCGGTGGGAGTGGTGTCGGGGTTTCCGAATTCGGCGTGATTGAAAACATCGAAGGCATCGCCACGCAGTTCCACGTCGAGTCTTTCGCCGATGCGGAAATGCTTCGCGATTGTCAGATCCAGATTCGTTTGCCCCGGACCGCGCAGCGCGTTGCGCGGGAAGGTTCCATAGGTGTAGTAAGGAAGCGCGGAGGCATCGCTCTTGGCGATTGAATCGAGTGCGAGCAGATTATTGATGTCGAAATTGGCCGGATTGAAGTAGTAGTTGCCGGCCGCCGTGGTGCCCGCGTTGGGATTGGTCAGGGTTTGGAACGGCTTCGGATTGAAAGTCGTCACGGTATTGCCGACCAGGTCCGCGCGCACGGCGCCCGCATCGCCTTCCCCGGATGGACCCGGATCTGTTCGCGTGGTGTTCAGATTGGCGAACACGTCGAGCGGGAAGCCGGTACGGATGGTGAAGATGGGATACAAACTCCAGCCTTGGGTCAGCAGTTTCGGCCCGCGCTGCCACATATGATCGAACGGCAGTTCCCATCCGCCGGAGAAGACCAGCGCCTGGCGAACATCGGTATCGCCGGAAGCGTAGAACGCGTCGTGGTTGTAAAAAGGAATGTTCGAATTCCGCTCGCGGAATCCCGACGAGTTGTCGATCTCGTGCGACCAAGTATAGCCGAGCGTGAAGAAGGCGCTTCCAAACGACCCGAGACTCGCGTTGCGGCGTAGTTTGATTTCGGCCGCGTTGTAATGAGCCTTACCGACATTTTGGAATTCGTCGAGATAGCTGAAATTTGAGGCGCTTTGATCGTAGATTCGCGTGTTAGTTCCCAAGATGAAATGGGTTCACGTCGACTAAGCCCGTGAGCTTATGCGCGGAATATCCGAGATATCCGATTTCGAGCAGCAAATTCGACGGGAGCTGCTGCTCTATGGACAAGTTGTACTGAAAGACATACGGCGTGCGCAGATTCGGGTCGACGAAATAGACGCCGCCGCCACCGAAAGGAATGTAACCGGCGGCATCGAAATCGAGGTTCTTGGACGGCGGTTTCGACGGGAACGGATCTGACGGCGCCCGCCGCGGCATAAGGATCCTGCAAGCCGCTAGGTCCGATTGCCGCGCTGCGGGGAAATATCGGCGAATCCGAAAAACGGGGCTTGTCCGTTGAACTGCAGATTGTCTTCGCCTTTCAGAATGTCGTAGAACATGCCGAACCCGCCGCGCACGCTGGTTTTGGCATTGCCGAAAACATCCCAGGCAAAACCGAAGCGCGGCGCCCAATCGTTCTTGTCGGGGAAATTAGAACCTTTGGGCGCGCCTGGGTCGCCGGGAAAGACGAGTCCGGGAGGAGCGTTCACAAAGCGCTGCGATTGCAAACCCGGGATGAAGGAGAACGATCGCCCTTGCGTGTCGAACTTCGGTTCGGCGTATTCGTAGCGGATTCCTAACGAAAGCGTGAGACGCTTGCTCAAATGCCAAGCTATCCTGCGCGAAACCGGAGTAGTTATGCGTACGAATGTTGGAAGGCGCTCTGCCGAACTGCAGGAACTCGTCTGGCAATCCCATCAGGAAATCGGCCAGATCGACGCCGGAACCCACGCCCGTGCTCGGGCCGTAGAAATAGTACTCGCCATTTATATAGAAATCGTAAGCAGTGTTGTCTTGATAAGGAGAAAAATAGAATCCGAATTTCCAGTCATGATGACCCGAGATCCAAGAGACGTTGTCATAGAACACGTAAGTGTTGTCGATTTCGCGAGTGGGACCTTGCGGGCTGAACCCGAAGAAGAGATTCGAGCCCTGCAGATCGACGCGCGGCGGCCCGGTCGGATCGTCGGACGGGACGTTTGCGCCCAATTGCGACGCAGTGGGAAGCTTAGTGGCGGGAACGGCCTGGGAGTGATTCGGAACGCTGGGCCGTGGCGCGGAACTCGTTTAAAACGCTCGGCGTGAACGTATGTGTATAGGCGACGGAGCCGAAATAGGTGGTGTCCGAGTAAGTCACTGGATAGCCGGTTACGTTGTCGGCGCCTGCGTTCGGGCCGAAGGGATAGAGGATCGGATTGTCGCGAGTGGTAAACGTTCCGCTGATCACGTCTTTCGCGGTGAGATTGTAATCGAATTTTCCCAGGTACTCGTTGTAGTTGTTCGTCGCTGCCGCCTGCGGAAACAGAAAACCGCTGGCCGAAATTGGAATCATATGATTCGCGAAATACGCCTTGGCGACCGGATCGATTGCCGCTGGATCGATGATGCCTTGCGCCGCCAGGGTCGGATTCGACTGATACTGCGGATTCGCAAGTAGAAACGTGGCGACCGTGGATGCGTAATCGGTGTTCGAAAAGTCGCCGTTCGCCTCCGCTGGAGTATAGGTCGTTCACTCTGCCCGGGCTGGTGTCGAGCGCAGCCTGCTTCTGTCCTTCGTAGGAGAAGAAGAAAAAGAGTTTGTCCTTTTTGATGGGACCACCGACCGTCCCGCCGTATTGATTGCGCTTCAGCACGGGAACGGGCAGGCCCTGCTCGTTGTTAAAAAACGTATTCGCGTCGAAGAAATTGTTGCGGAGGTAGTCGTAGCCGGTGAAGTGGAACTGGTTGGTGCCGCTCTTGGTTACCACGCTGACGATTCCACCAGCGTTGCGGCCGTATTCGGCGCTGTAGTTGCTCTCGAGCACGCGAAATTCGGCTACCGCGTCGGGATTGGGATTGGCGACCACGCCATTTGAAAGCAGATTGTTATTCATGCCGCCGTCGAGCAAATAGGTTACGGAATCCGTGCGCTGACCGCCGATACTGTAGTTGCCGGCCGCGCCGGAATCCGGATTGGTGGGCGTTACACCTGGTTGCGTTCTGAGCAGATCGAGCGTATCGCGGCCGTTTAAAGGCAGCTCATAAATCGCTTCACCGGTGACGGTCGAGCCTACGGTCTGGTTCTCCGTCTCGACCATGCTGGTATTGCTTTCCACCGTTACTTCGTTACTGATCTGTCCGACCTGGAGCTGGACATCGATGCGCAAGGTTTGATTGATCTCGAGCGGCGTTTTCGAATCAACGGTGATGCGCTTGAAACCGGGCGCTTCCGCCGTTACGCGATATAACCCGATAGGCAGTTGCAGCACCTGGTAAAACCCGGTTTGGTTACTCACCGTGTCATGGCTGATACCGGTTGAGATGTGAGTCACGGTTACCTTGGCGTTTGCCACGGCTGCGCCGGAGGGGTCCGTAACAATGCCGGTCACTTTGCCTGTGGTGTCCTGGGCAAGGAGCTGCAAAGAGCAAAGCAAAAAGAGGGTAGCGAGCGCGAGAAAAGGTTTGTTCCAACTCCACATAATGGAGTCAGGGTATCACGGGAGAGCGGGTTATTTGAAGACGATAGTGCTTTGGCCGGCATACTTGTGGTAGTCGCGAAATTCGGTGGTGTTCTTGGTGCAGATGGTGCTACCGCGGCGGCAGCTCAGGTTCTCGGCGCTCACCGGCAGCAGGAATTTAGCGCTTCCGAGCGAGACCTCATCGTAATCGACGGCCCACTGGATGGAATCGAGCGGGAAATCTTTCGGAATGTTATCGGCCTGCATCTCCAAGCGCCGCACGTGCCCGCCGTCTTTGAGAATCCAAACGCTTCCGCTATACGCCGGCCGTAGGGTCTGTCCACCTACGGTTATGAACCAGTCGGAATTTGGGAGGGCGATTTTAAAATCGTAGATCGCGGCAGCGTCGTCGCGCAGGTGGGTGGATTGGTAAAACTTGAACTGCGCCTGGCTGGCATCGGAGAACAAGCTGTGCAGCGTGGAGGCAAACTCGCCCGTGGAGGTTGAGCCGCCCAGCTCCAGCATGCTCTTGTTGGTTCGCTTGCCGCCCACCGTGATCTCCTTATATTGCTCTTTTCCATCCTCATAAATCACTTTGGCGGTAACTATATCGAGCGCCTGCCAGCCCGCCGAGCGTGATTCTTCCATGTAGCGCGTCGTATCCTGCTGGCAGACGTAATTCGGCAAGCCGTTAGTAAAGGTCATGGACCACTGTTTGGTCTGATCGATCAATTCATCGTGAACGCGCGCCATGCCGGGCGGCTCTGCGGCACCATCGATGGTGAAATCACCGGATGAAGCGGCCGGCTTTGGTGCGGGTTTGTTCGCAGCTACGGGAATGTCGTGATCCGAATCGTCGTTTTCGGAATCGACACTCTTCGGCTTGCCGCGGCGCAGGATGGGGCGCTGTGGATCATCGGGCGGATTGCCTAGTATCGTTGGCCGGACGGTATCGTCGTCGGTGGCCGCTGCGGGTGTTGCGGAGGTTGCGGGCTGGCGATGGCCTTCGATCCGGGCCTCGGCTGGCGCGTCTTTCAACAGATCGACGTGTATTGCCGTCAGGAAGGCCTCATCGTCCTCGGCGGCTTCAATGTGTACGGTCGTCCGCGGAATCACCAGGCTGGGCGAAATATCGTTTCCCGAACGGGTGAATTTCGTCTCGGGAAGCAACGTCATGGTGATGGTGCGGCCATCGTTGGTGGCGATCACCAGTTTCTTTCCGTCGTTAGAGAGCGTCCGCCCGTCGGCAGCCAGCGCGGGTTGCGCGATCTCGCTTTTCTTTTGACCCTTTTTGCCGCGGTGGGGAATGGAAATGCCGCCGCCCGGATAGCCCGGCGGATACTCTCCGGGTGGATATTGACCATTTGGCGGATACTGCCCGGGTGGATAGCCAGCCGGCGGCATTTGCCCCGGATACTGCGCACCCAAAGCGCCGGCCCAAACCAGCGCCGCGATCAGGACTGCGTACTTCTTCATGCGAATTAAGTTAGATGCAAGCGGGGGTGTTGCGGGTTTCCACGCCTTGCTACCAGCGCAACAGCAACAACTCGGAACAAAATCCAGGTCCCATTGCGGCCAGAATTCCCCAGGTTCCGGGCTCCGGCCGCCTGGCTTTCATGACTCGTTCCAAAACAAACAAAACTGACGCGGAGGAAAGATTACCGGTGCGCTTCAGGCATTCCCAGGAGGCGTCCAGGGCGCCATCCGGCAGTTCCAGAGCCGTTTCGGTCGCCTCCAGCACCTTCGGTCCACCAGTATGAATGACCCAGCTTCCGATATCGCTGCGGCGTAGTCCGTGATCGGATAGCAACTCGTCGACATCGGCTCCCAGATGTTCGAGCACCATGCGGGGAACATCGCGCGACAGAACGATTTGAAAACCCTTTTCGGAGATATCCCAGCCCATCACGTATTCGGTATCCGGATAGAAAACCGAACGCGTGGCGAGAATCTCGGGTCCCGGCGTTCCGGGCAGGTCCGCACCACGAACGATAACCGCTGCGGCACCATCGCCAAACAAGCCGGTGCTGATGAGGTTGGCGACCGAGAAATCGTCCTGTTGAACGGTCAACGAGCACAACTCAACCGAGAGTAACAGCGCCGCTTCGGCAGGAAAAGCTTTGACGTAATCCGCCGCGCGCGCGAGGCCCGCGGCGCCTGCCACGCAGCCCAGGCCGAAGATGGGAATCCTCTTCATGCGCGGATTCAAATGCATTCGATTGATGAGCCGGGCGTCGATGGATGGGCTGGCTACACCTGTGATGGAGACGAAGAAGAGCGCGCCGATATCGCGCGGCTCGACTCCCGCTTGTTGCATGGCGCGGCAGACCACCTGCTGGCCGAGATCGAGCGAGGCCTCGATCCAGCAGTTGTTGGCTTCCCCCCAAGTGGCCAGCGGATACCGCTCCAGTGGAAGCGCGAGATAGCGCCCGTCCACTTGCGTGGCAGCGTGTAGCCGCTCGAGAATATCGAAGCGCTCCAGCTTCTTACCCCAATGGCGGCGAAAGCCATCGAGCAAAACTTGCTGGGGGTAATAGTTCCGGGGAAGGGCGCTGGCGGCGCTGGCGATTGTCATAGGTGCCCGTGTGCGAAGTTTTAGTATCTCCTGCTTGCGCATAGCCACGGCGAAGCCACACATGCGCCTGGGAGCGAATCTCGTCTCCGCATTCTATTTTGCTTACTCCCGCACCGATAAGCAAACAGAATGCGTGTTTTGCTTCAAAGGTGGCTGATTGCCGTTTTGACCACCTTATGCCTACAGCCCGTGCTGAGTGCCCAATCGTATACCTTTCAGGACTACATGGAGGGCTTGGGAAATCCGAACGTGGCGTGCATCTTGCGGGACCACGCAGGTTATTTATGGCTGGGATCGCAGAATGGCGTCTTCCGTTACGACGGAGCGCGGTTCCAGGAATTCAGCCGGGCGGACGGGCTGCGCGGCACTTTCGTACTGTCGCTTCACGAGGACGGCGGTGGACGGCTGTGGGCCGGTACCAGCGAAGGGCTTTATTATCTGCCGGACGGACGCCGTTTCCGCGAAGTGCAGTATGAGGCGCACAGCATCGAAGTGCGAAGCGGTTCGTCCATTTCATCCTTGCCCGGCGGAGAGGTTCTGGTGGTGGCCGCGACAGGGTTGCTGGTCGTCAGCTCTCGGGATGGCGGCCGCAAATGGCAGGTTCACCCGTTCGTCTGGCAGCAGCCGACGTCCGACTCGGCGGTTACCGGCGTGCTCGCCGGAAATGACGGATCGTTCGCATTCGGCTGCGGGCAGTCCATTTGCGTAGTGAATGAACAGCAACAACTTAGAGCTTTCGGCGAAAACGATGGCGTGCCGAAAGACAGTTGGTCGGTTTTCTTGCAGGACCATAGCGGCGCGCTTGTGGGTTCGCGGGGCGGCGCACCTGGTTGTGCGCCAGAGGGGAGCGGCGCGCTTCGTGAGCCGCGATTTGCCGAACCTGCCGGGGCGCTCGAGTTATGGGGATCTCAGCGAAGACCGGCAAGGCCGCGTGCTGGCCACACTGGGGACGGCGCTGGCCCGCTATGAAGAAGGCCACTGGCGCGTATTTTCCGAACAGAATGGCTTGCCTAACGAGACGGTGACGGCGGTGCTTGGCGATCGCGAGGGGCTGGTCTGGTTCAGCCTGCTGGGGCGTGGGCTGCGCAAATGGCTCGGGTACGGAAACTGGGAAGACTGGACCGCCGCCAACGGGCTCGCCAACAATGTGGTCTGGTCGATCATGCGCGACAGTTACGGACGCCTGTGGATGGGCGATGAGCGCGGCATCACTTACATGAACCCCGGCAGCAAGCAAATCCAGCGCTGGAGCGCGCCGGGCATTCAGACCGGCCACAACTATGCCATCGACCAAACTAAGGACGGCACGGTCTGGGTGGCCTGCGGCCTGGGGTACGTGATCGCCGTCAATCCCACTACTCTCCAGGGAAAAGAATTCAATCTGCAAACTTCGGTATACCGGGTCCTGCCATATTTGCAAGACCAGCTTTGGGTGGCAACCCGGCGAGGGTTATTCCACGGCCAGAAGACGTCGGCGGGCTGGCAGTTCCGCCCGTTTTCGAACCCAGCCTTGCCCGAGACGCCAATTTTCGATCTTGCCAAAGGGCCGGATGGGCGCGTGTGGGCGGCAGCCAACGACGGCGTCTATATGCTAGACGCGGGCGGCTGGCATCATGTCGATCTTGGGCCGCAAGGCTTGGGCGGGCATTTGCACGATCTCACGGTGGATCAGGCGGGGAATGTCTGGCTGGCTGGCGGATTCCCGGGAATCGTGAGACTGCGCATCGCGGGCACGCGCGTGCTTCGTGCAGATAATTTTGCCAAGCCGGTGTTGGCCTCGGATCTGGTAGTTTCTCTCGCCACCGACAACCGCGGTTGGGTCTGGGTTGGCGGCGACCAGGGGGTGGATATATTCGATGGACACACCTGGCGCAGATACACCCACGGCGACGGCCTGGTTTGGAACGACATCGCGGAGAAGGCATTTTGGACCGACCCGGACGGCAGCGAATGGATCGGCACCGGATTCGGCGTATCGCATCTGCTGCACCCCTCCATTACTTCGGCGGACGCTCCTCCGGCGCCTCTGTTTGCGTGGGCCAAGTTTGGCTCGCACGATATGATTACCGGCCCGCGAGAGCTTAAATGGAGCGACAGTCCACTGACCATAGGGCTGGCCGCGCTCACGTTTCGAGATGAGAAATCCATTCGATTCCGATATCGGCTCAGCGGGCTGGAGCAGGAGTGGGTAGAGACTTCGGAGCACGAAGTCCGGTATCCGCGGCTCTCGGGCCGGTCTTATGTATTTGAAGCGCAAACGGTGGACAGCGGAAGCGGCAAATCGTCGCCGGTTCGAACGCTGTCCTTCCATATCGCGCCGCCATGGTGGGACACACGATCCTTCGCAGCTGCCATATTCCTCGCTCTCGTACTGCTCGGCATTTTTTTCTCGCGCTGCCGCACGCGATCGCTGATTGCACACCAGCGCGAGCTTGAGCGGCTGGTTACGGAACGGACCGAGGAGCTGGACCGCAGGCTGATGGAAGAAGAGCTGCTCAAAGCCGGAGCCGAAAGAGCCAACAGCGCCAAGAGCGAGTTTCTGGCCATCATGAGTCATGAAATCCGAACGCCGATGAACGGCGTGATCGGCATGAGCACTCTACTGCTGGATACTCCACTCACCGGCGAGCAGCGCGAGTACGTCAAAACCATCAAAGAATCGGGCGATTGCCTGGTAACGATCATCAACGACATCCTCGATTTTTCGAAAATCGAAGCCGGAAAGCTGGAACTGGAGGCCACCGAGTTCGAGCTGCAGGTTGTAGTCAAAGACACCATCGGCCTGGTCGCGGAACCGGCTCGCCGCAAGGGTCTGAAAGTGGCGGTTAGCTTTGAGGACGAGCTGCCGGTCTGGTTGATTGGCGATTCCGTCCGGCTGAAACAGATTCTTCTCAACCTTGTCTCGAATGCGGTGAAATTCACGTCGACCGGCGGCATTAGCGTCCACGTTTCCCGAGTCTCGCGGCTCGAAGCGGAGAACGCGGCTCTGCGCTTCACGGTTGTTGATACCGGTATCGGCATTTCCGCGGAGAACCAGCACCGTTTGTTCCAAAGTTTCACGCAAGCGGAAAGCTCGACCGCGCGCAAGTTTGGAGGGACGGGGCTCGGCTTGGCCATTTCGAAGCGCCTGGCGGAACTGATGGGAGGCGGCATTGCGGTCTCCAGCGAAGAGGGCCAGGGCAGCACCTTCTGGTTTACGGTCAAGCTGCCGGTGAGCGATCGGGCCGCATCTTCTATTTCCGCTTTGGCAGGCTCGGTTGCGCGCCTGCCGGTGCCGCTCGAGAGCCGCGGCAGAGTTCTGGTGGTAGAAGACAATCCCATTAACCAGCGCGTCGCGGTTATTCTGCTTTCGAAACTGGGCTTTGGGGCCGATGTCGCCTGCGACGGCGCAGAAGCGGTGGAAATGGTTCAAAAGCAGCCCTACGATGTGATCCTGATGGACTGCCAGATGCCTGTGATGGACGGCTTCGAAGCCACCCACGCAATACGCGCGTTGCCCTCACCCGTATCGCAGATCCCGATTATCGCCGTTACGGCCAATGCCTTGACCGGTCAGCGCGAGAAGTGCATTGAGGCCGGGATGAACGACTACCTTTCCAAGCCGATTGGGAAAGATCTGCTCGACGATACGCTGCGAAATTACATCAGCACTCCCGTACACGTCGCCTGATTGGAGCGGACTCCCGCGATTCCGAGTAGACTAGTCTTGATTAGTTTAAAGGAAATGGAAACGGTCGGAGCATTCGAAGCTAGAACTCACCTTTCGGCCCCAGTTGTATGGAGTCTCGAATAGCCAATGCCATGCTCATGGGCGAAAGACGGAAGCGCTTAAAGCAACCGGAGATGTATTGCTTTCTGACTCTGCTGGACGGCCTTTCTATCCGCCAGGATGTCCAGGCGCTTCGCGAGAATGTGACTAACGTTTTCGCTTTTTGGCGTACGAGTATGCCGTTTCCGCCTACGATGCCGCTTATCTCGATCTTGCGATACGGCAAAGCGCGCCGCCCGCGAGCTTCGACACCACTTTGCAGAGGGCGGCGAAACGCGCCAGTCTCTACTGCTTTCCGTAAACTCATTCCAAGAGTCTGTTCCAGGTAAGTTTCATCGAGTTTCCTTCCACGGAATTCGTTGGCCCGGCGCGATGGTAGCAGTCGCAATGCAAAATGATCGGCAGACTGTCGAAGCGAATGAAGCTCATCCTGAGCGTGCGCATTTCATACCTTAACAACACGGGGTATTTCTGTTCTGCAGCGAAACGAATTCGGGTGAATACGCGGATCTGAGAACTCCCCCCGCCGCCGGCCACATATTCGACGTGGCGACCCCTGCGCTTACACAAGAAGAAACGCTGCACTGGCTCGCGTTGCGAATGGTGCCGGGACTTGGTTCGGTGGGCACTTTGCGGCTGCTCGACAAGCTGAAATCGCCCCAGGCGATCTTCCGTGCCTCGGCATCCGAGTTGCAGGCGGCCGGGCTCAGCTCCGGGCAAGCCCGCAACATCGCCTCGGGCTGCTCCTTCGAAGACGCCGTCGATCAACAGCAAAAAGTGATTACCGCGGGCGCGCGGATTATTTCGATCCAGGACGCCGACTATCCGCAGCAGCTGCGCGAAATCTTCGATCCGCCCCTGCTGCTGTACGCCATGGGCAGGACGGACCTGCTGAATTCCTATTCGATCGCCATTGTAGGGACGCGCCGTCCAACTCCCTACGGGATGGCTGCCACCGAGCGCCTCAGCGCCGATCTTGCCAGGACCGGCCTGACGATCGTGAGCGGAATGGCGCGCGGCATTGATACGGCCGCCCACACGGCTGCCCTGCGCGAAGAGGGGAACACGCTGGCAGTGCTCGGGTGCGGCGTCGACGTGCTCTATCCCGCCGACAACCGCAAGCTGTACCAGGAAATTGCGCAGCGCGGGCTGCTCATTTCGGAATTCCCGATGGGCGCGCCGGCTTATCCCCAGAACTTTCCGATCCGCAACCGGATTGTGAGCGGCCTCAGCTTGGGTGTTCTGATCGTGGAGGGCGCCCAGCATAGCGGTTCCGGCATTACCGCCAGACTGGCGATGGATCAAGGCCGCGAAGTCTTCGCCATTCCCGGCAATATAACCTCCAAAATGAGTTGGGGGCCCAATCTCCTCATTAAGGCTGGAGGGGCGAAACTGGTCCAGGAATGGAGCGACGTCACGAACGAGTTGCCGGAGGCGGCGCGGCGCTATCTGGTCTCCCAAGCTCAACAAAAGGTTTTATTCGAAGGCATAGAAACTGCTATAGAGCCCGCTTCTAATGGACCTGAGGAGCCCCTGAAAGCGCTTGCCCGCAAGCTGCTCAATCACCTGCAAGTTGATGTTCCTAAACAACTTGAGTCGCTGCTTGAAACTTTTGAAGGGTCCTCTTCATCTGAGTTAATCAGCGCTCTCTTCGATCTGGAAATGTCCGGTCTGGTCCGCCAGCTTCCAGGCAAGAACTTCGTCAAGGTGTGGTAAAAGGGTAGCGTTCTCCAGCGGGTCGGAAAAGGAACCGCGGCCGTTCGGGGCACTGGACAAGAAGAAGTTAAAGGTATGGCTAAATCGCTCGTCATCGTCGAATCCCCGGCGAAGGCGAAAACCATTGGGAAATATCTCGGCAAGCAGTACATCGTCATGGCCTCTCTGGGCCATGTGAAAGACCTGCCCAAGAAGGACTTGGCGGTCGACGTGGAGGGTGACTTCACGCCCCGCTACGAAGTCATTGAAGGCAAAAAGAAGCTGATCGCCGAACTCAAACACGCGGCTAAGAGCGTCGATTCCGTGTACCTGGCGGCCGATCCGGACCGGGAAGGTGAAGCCATCTGCTGGCACCTTAAAGAGGAACTGGAACCGAAGAAATCCGGCAAACCGGCCATTTTCCGGGTGATGTTCAACGAAATCACGGCCAACGCGGTGAAGAAAGCTTTCGATAAGCCGACCGCCGTCAACGTCAACCTGGTGGAGGCCCAGCAGGCACGCCGCGTCCTGGATCGCCTGGTTGGCTACAAAATTTCACCTTTGCTCTGGGACAAGGTTCGGCGCGGCTTATCGGCGGGTCGAGTGCAAACCGTCGCGCTGCGCCTCGTAGTGGAACGCGAGCGCGAAATCCGCGCGTTTCAAAAACAGGAATATTGGACCATCGACGTTGGGCTGAACGCCAAAAAGCCGCCGGTGCTCATGGCCCGGCTGCACAAGCGCGCCGGGGAAACGCCGGAGATCGCGAACGAGCAAACCGCTAGCGGCATTGTGGCCGATCTCGACGGCGCATCCTATATAGTGCGTTCGGTCGCCACGCGCGAGAAGCGCCGCAATGCGGTGGCGCCGTTCATCACCTCTACTCTGCAGCAGGAAGCGTCCCGCAAGCTGCGCTTCAGCGTCAAGCGCACCATGGGTTTGGCGCAAGGCTTGTATGAGGGCAAGGAGGTCGGCGAAGAAGGTTCGGTCGGGCTGATCACCTATATGCGTACCGATTCCACGCGCGTCTCCGAAGAGGCCCTGGCCGAGTTGCGCGGCATGGTTGCCGAGCGATACGGAGCGAATTACCTGCCCGAATCGCCAAACGTGTACAAAACCAAGAAGGACGCGCAAGATGCGCACGAAGCCATTCGCCCCAGTTCCGTCCTGCGCACTCCCGAGTCTCTCGAAAGCTTTCTTGCCGAAGACGAATTGAAACTGTACCGTCTGATCTGGATGCGCTTCGTGGCGTCTCAAATGATGCCCGCGCTGTTCGATCAGACCACTATCGATATCGATGCCAAGGGCCGGAGCGGCGTCGATTACCTGTTCCGCGCCACCGGCAGTGTGCTCAAATTCGAAGGCTTTCTCAAGGTCTACGAAGAAGGCAAAGACCAGAAGGACGAAGAGGACGAGGATCTCAAGCACAAACTTCCCTCCGTTGTCGAAGGCGAGGAGCTTAAGTTCAAGGAGATTCAACCCGAGCAGCATTTCACCGAGCCGCCGCCCCGCTACAACGAAGCGACTCTGGTCAAAAAGCTGGAATCCGATGCGGTCGGCCGCCCCTCCACTTACGCGTCGATTCTATCGACGATTCAGGATCGCGAGTACGTGAGAAAAGACGGCGGTAAGTTTGTTCCCACCGAGCTCGGCATGGTAGTTACCGACTTGCTGCTCGAAAGCTTCAACGACTTATTCGACGTCACTTACACCGCTCGCATGGAAGAGGAGCTGGACGAGATCGAAGAAGGCAAGCTCGAGTGGCGCACCGCCATGGCGGATTTTTACGAGCGCTTCCAGAAAGACCTGCAGCACGCCGAGCGCAACATGACCGATATCAAGCGCATGGAAAAGCCCACCGACCTGGTGTGCGAAAAATGCGGCAAGCCGATGGTCATCAAATGGGGCAAGCACGGCAGCTTCATCGCTTGTACCGGATATCCGGAATGCACCAACACGCGCGAGCTCACGGTCGATCTGCCGGATGTCGATACCGCCAATCTCGGTGAGCAGGACGAAGCTGAATATTGCGAAAATTGCGGGCGGCCTATGGTCCTCAAGAAAGGGCGTTTTGGGCAATTTTACGCCTGCTCAGGCTATCCCGAATGCAAGACCACCAAGCAGATTGGCGGCGAGCAGCGCAAAGACGTTCCGCTTGAGGAAAAGTGCCCGCAGTGCGGAAACAACCTGGTGCAGAAATACGGCCGTTACGGAGAATTCGTGGCCTGCAGCAATTATCCGACTTGCAAATACATTAAGCAGAAAACAATTGGCGTGCCGTGTCCGAATTGCTCGGAGGGCGAAATTGTCGAGCGGCGCTCCAAGCGCGGTCGCACGTTTCTATGGCTGCAACCGGTACCCGGATTGCGATTTCGTCGCCTGGGGCAAACCGATTCCGGAAAAGTGTCCCGAATGCGGCAGCAGCTATCTTATCGAGAAGTATTTGAAGTCCGGTCCGGTGGCGCAATGCCCGAATTCGGAGTGCAAATACAAACATCCGCTCGAAGTGGTGGCGGAAACCAGCGTAGCTTAATTGGCTGTGGCCGGCCCATCGACTGCCGAGCAACAACGTCTCGCCGAGTCCGAATCCCGCACCAAACATTGGAAGCGCTGGGGCCCCTATCTTGCGGAACGCGCCTGGGGGACCGTCCGCGAAGATTATTCACCGGATGGATCCGCCTGGGAATATTTTCCGCACGACGCCGCGCGCTCGCGCACCTACCGCTGGACGGAAGACGGCATTCTTGGCATATGCGATAACCACCAATATCTCTGCTTTGCGCTCGCGCTTTGGAATGGCAAAGATCCACTGCTCAAAGAGCGTTTGTTTGGTCTGACCGGCAACCAAGGCAATCACGGCGAGGATGTCAAAGAGCTGTACTATTACCTCGACGCCACCCCCACCAACTCGTACCTGAAAGGCCTCTATAAATATCCGCACGCGGCTTTCCCTTACGAACAGCTTGTGGAAGAGAACCATCGCAGAACGCGCCACGATCCCGAATTCGAGCTGCAAGACACCGGCGTCTTCGCCGATTCGCGCTACTTCGACATCTTCGCCGAATATGCCAAGCGCGATTTCGACGATATTCTGATTCGCATCACCATCGTGAATCGCGGGCCGGAAGCCGGCCGAGCTTACTTTTCTGCCGACCCTCTGGTTTCGAAATACGTGGAGCTGGGGCAGCGGTGAAAGTCCGCAACAAAAGCCATCGTTGGCACAAATTTCGCCCGGCCAATTGCAGGCCGAGCATGCCTATCTGGGAAATTTTCTCCTGTCTCTGGACGGTACGCCGGAAGTGCTGTTTACCGAAAACGAGAGCAACACCGTGCGTCTATGGGGATGGCGCGGCAAGAACGATTTCTATAAGGATGCTTTCGATGAATACTTCGTGCATGGCAAGCAGGATGCGATCAATCCTCAGCGTACGGGGACCAAAGCTTGCGCAGTTTATCGTCTGAAACTCGCTCCTGGCGAGCAATCCGTTCTGCACTTTCGACTTTCCCGCGCGGGCATGTCCGATCTTCCGCGCGACCAGTGGGACGGGGTCTTCGATGCGCGCCTCGCCGAAGCGAACGAATTCTACAGCCGCCTCTCGCAAGGGCTGCCGGACGAAGCAAGACGCGTTCAGCGCCAGGCTTTCGCGGGCCTGTTCTGGAGCAAGCAGTTCTATCACTTCGTGGTCGAGACCTGGTTGAACGGCGACCCCGGGGAGCCTCCGCCGCCTGAGCAGCGCAAGCAAGGGCGCGATCACAAATGGCGTCATCTCTACAACGACGATGTGATCTCCATGCCCGACAAGTGGGAGTATCCGTGGTATGCCGCGTGGGATCTCGCTTTTCATACCGTTGCGATTGCGCCTTCAGATCCGGATTACTCGAAAGCGCAGCTCTCGTTATTTGTTCGCGAATGGTACATGCACCCGAACGGGCAGCTTCCAGCGTATGAATGGGCCTTTGGGGATGTGAACCCTCCCGTTCATGCCTGGGCCGCGTGGCGCGTTTTCAAAATCGATCAGCGGCTCAAAGGCAAGCCCGATTTTCCGTTCCTCGAGCGCGTGTTTCATAAGCTCCTGATGAACTTCACCTGGTGGGTGAATCGCAAGGACGCGGAAGGAGCCAATGTTTTCGAAGGCGGTTTCCTGGGCCTGGATAACATCGGCGTGTTCAACCGCGATGAAGCGCTCCCGGAAGGCTGGCTACTGGAACAGTCCGATGGCACGAGCTGGATGGCGATGTACTGCCTCAACATGCTGAAGATTGCTCTTCAGCTTGCCTCTTTCGATTCCACTTACGAAGACATCGCGAGCAAATTCTTCGAGCATTTCCTCTACATCGCGGATGCGATCAATCATTACGAAGGCTCCGGTTTGTGGGATGAAGAAGACGGCTTCTATTACGACCGCCTGCGCGTCGGCGAATGGCGATCACCTTGTCATGCGCGTGCGGTCGCTGGTCGGCATAGTTCCTCTATTCGCGATCGGATACGCTGGAGCGGCGCACCATCGACCAGCGCCCCGGCTTCAAAAAACGGATGCAGTGGTTCGTCGAGCATCGTCCCGATCTGACCGCTGGTCTCGCCTCCATGACTCAATCCGGCATGGAAGGACGGCAGGCTGCTCTCGGTAGTAAATCGCGCCGCGGCTCGAGCGCATATTGCAACCGCGTCTTCGAGGAACAGGAATTTCTCTCGCCTTTTGGCGTCCGCTCCGTTTCGCGATATCACAAGGATCATCCCGTTTATCCTGCCGATCGACGGCCATACGATTTCGAGATCGGCTATGAGCCGGGCGAATCGGAAACCGGCCTGTTTGGCGGCAATTCCAATTGGCGCGGCCCGGTCTGGTTTCCGATGAATTTCCTGCTCATCGAAGCGCTGCAACGGCTGCATCATTACTACGGCGATACTCTGTCGGTCGAATTCCCAACCGGGTCGGGGCAACGCGTGAATTTGCGCCAGGCTGCGCGATTGTTATCGCGCGGCTCTCATCTCTGTTCCTTCCGGATAAGAACGGCCGTCGCCCCATTTACGGCGTAAACGAAATGCTTGCAGGAAGATCCGAATTTCCGCTCGTACATTTTGTTCCACGAATTCTTTCATGGCGATACGAGGCGAGGATTAGGAGCAAGTCATCAGACGGGCTGGACGGGTCTGGTGGCCAAGCTTCTGCAGCAGAGCGGGGCAGGGGATTTATAGCCGACAATTTGCGAACACCGCGCTGAGAGGTCAGCCCCGAGCAACACGCTGGAACAAATTCCGCGGACATTGGTTCGCTTGGCTCTGTCTAGCGGGGTCTACCGATGCTTGTCGCGAGCACATTCAGCACCTCAAAACGTGAGCACGAGTTTCGTGTACACTGAGCCGTGAAAAACGTGACGCTTAGCGCAGATGAGAGCTGATCCATCGCGCTCGCCTGCGCGCGGCTAAGGAAAAAACGACCTTGAATGCAGCTTTTCGTGAATGGCTGGGCCGATATGCGAGCGTGGAAACTGGCCGCGAACAGTACTCCGAACTGATGGAAAGTCTTGCGCACGTAAAGACGAAGCGCCACTTCTCACGGCAGGAGCGAAATGAACGATGAGCTTGCGACGCGGCAAATCGTTCCTCGATACAAATATCTTTATTTATACTTTTGATACGAGCGCGCGCTCGAAACGTGCAACAGCTCGAACTCTTATCGCGCACGCGCTCCAGAATCGGCTTGCGGTAATCAGTTATCAGGTTGTGCAGGAGTTTCTTGAATGTCGCCACGCGAAAATTCAGCCCTCCTATGTCGCCTTCTGAGGTCCAGGTATATCTCACGAGAGTCCTGATGCCGCTGTGCGAAGTCTATCCCGACGCTGCGCTCTATTCGCGGGCTATCTCGATATCCGCTGAATCGCGCATTCCATTTTATGACGTATTGGTTGTAAGCTCCGCGTCCGCGGCTTCTTGTACCGTACTGTTGACTGAAGGTCTTCAACACGGGCGCCGCTTCGGCGAACTCGAAATCCAAAACCCGTTTCTCTAGCGCCGCTCTTCATCGCGATCCTAGCTCCGCGTTCCCGCCGCACACCACGACGCCAACCCGCTCGCCGCGTTCCGGGACATATTGCCGCGACGACAGAGCCGCAAATGCCGCTGCACCACCCGGCTCGGCAACCATTCGCAAACTCTCCCATAATATTTTCTGCGCGTTGAGAATCGCTTCGTCGGAAACCAGCACCACCTTGCTCACATATTTCTGGGCGATCGGAAACATTAGTTCGCCGACCTGCTTCGGCGCCAGCGAATCGGCCGCGATGCCTCCCGCCGGAGCATCCACCGGCCGGCCCGCTTCGAGTGCGCGCGTAAGCGTGGGAGCAGCTTCCGGCTCTACGCCGATTACCTTCACCTTGCCTCCATACCAGGCCGCAATTCCGCCAATCAACCCACCGCCTCCAACCGCAACCAGCAAGCTGTCGAGATTCGGAGATTGCTCCTCGAACTCCAGGCCCACCGAGCCTTGCCCCAGCAGCGTCTCCGGTTGATCGTAGGCGTGAACCGGCATCGCGCCCGACTGCGCAACCCATTCCTCGCTCGACGCCAGCGCATCGCTATATCGTTCTCCGGTAATCACCACCTCAGCCCCGTAGGCTCGAATGCGAGCTATCTTCACGGAGGAGGCCACCCTCGGGATGAAAATCTTCGCCCCTTTGCCAAGTCGTCTCGCCGCGAACGCCACCGCAATGCCGTGATTCCCTCCCGAAGCGGCGACGATTCCAGCCGCCGGAATTTCCCGCGTCAGCAGATTGGCGAACGCACCCCGCGCCTTGAAAGATCCTGAATACTGGAGCGATTCGAGCTTCAGCACGACGCGCGCTCCATCCAGGCCGAAATCGGACCCGTCCGTCTCGATTGCCGGCGTACGCCGGATGTAAGGCTGAATAATTCCGTGAATTCGCGCGATCTCTTCGCGATGGATGCCACTGCTCGCGCGCGTTGGGTTCAATCTCAATCGGACGCTGACACGACTCGCGCCTTGCCGCCTTCCGGCGGTTGGGGACCGGCAGGCTGCACCAATGTTTTCGGGTGCCCCTTCCCATGCGAACCATAGCGGCGTGCGAAGGTCTTAGTAAACTCCGCGCCCAGAAAGAAGATCTGGGCCGAGTAGTAAATCCACGCAATCAGAACGATAACGGAAGCGGCGGCTCCATACATAGACGAGTAACTCGCCCGGCCCAGATAGATTCCCAAAATCAATTTGCCGATCGTAAACAATACCGACGTGACGGCGCCGCCAAGTATCACGTCGCGCCATTGGATCGGAATGTCGGGCATGACTTTATAAATCGCCGCAAACAGCCCGGTGATCACCAAGAAAGAAACGAGCGAACTCAGGAAATGAAAGATGGTGGCTTCGACACCGCTAATAGTTCCCGAATTCGCGGTTAATTCAGCAATCCAGGTACTGATAGCGAGCGAAACAATCAGCAGAAAGCCTACTCCGAGCACCATGCCAAACGAAAACAATCGCTCTTTGAGGAAGCTGGTCACCATCGCGAACCCGCTGGTATCCGGCGTCTTGACCTCCCAAATATAGTTGAGCGCCTGGCGCAGTTCGATAACAACTCCCGATGCGCTGAACAGCAGCGTCACCAATCCGAGAAGCGTGCCAATGGCGCCGTGCGTTTTCGCTTTGGGCGCTTTCAAAAAATCGGTTGCCGCATGGGCCGCTGCCGGTCCCACCAGGGATTCGATCTCATGCGTGACGTGGAGTTGAGCGCTCGATTGACCGTATACCAGCCCCACAATCGAGACCGTCAAAAGCAAGAGCGGCGCCAGCGACAGCAGCGAATAGAACGCAAGCGAAGCGCCCAGACGGGTTGCATTCTGGCGGTTCCATTCGAGAAAGCTATCTTCCAGCAGCACCATGATGTCGTGCCAGTGGAAATGCTTCAAAGCTTTGCGGTACCGGCGGATTCCCCCGGCTTTTGTGCTTCCTTCTGTCCCGAATGGTTCATAGATGATCTTATGTTTGTCATCACTCGCCATAAGAACTCCCGCAGAGCCGAGTTGCGCTCGACCCTGAATGAGCGAACGCTCATTCGCCAGACGCGAGGGGGCGCTGGCTGGATGCCGATACGGGTTGAGTTTCGCCTGGGCGGCGACGTCCCGGCGCTTCCGGTAAAAGCACGGGGCCGCGGTGGCGCGGGCCTGAGATTTCGTTGAGAAATACAAGCGAAAGCGGTGTCCCGGCGGCCATCTGCGTTCCATGAAGATACATCTCATGCAGCAATTTGCGGCCGGCGGCATCATAACGCGGAGAGCCGGGAAATATCCACCGTGAAGCGGCGCCAGCCTCCGCGCAGAGCTTTTTTCCAAGCAACAGCTATTTCGTGTACGGATTCACCAGCGAACCTGCCGACGATTTCAATGCGGAATTCGTCCGCCCGGTCGTGAACCTTGACAGTGCCCACGCTTATCCCTCTACATGCCTATGGACTACGAAAATGGAAGCTGGGGTACATAGTTTGTTGAACAATTTTAATGCCGCTCAGCGGTTCCGTTGCTCGCCGGCCGCGATTTTACCCGAATGTAACAGGGACCCGGCAGGCAACATCATCGCTTTGTAGCTTTTAACAGCCCTCGAGAGGACAAATCAAACAGCGGATGCCACGAAAGATACTACCCGGATCTCCCTATCCCCAAGGCGCGACCTGGGACGGAACGGGCGTGAACTTTGCCATTTATTCGGAAAACGCGACCAAGGATGGAGTTGTGTCTGTTCGACCAGCTGGATTCAGCCAGCCACGAAACAGTGGAACTGACCGAGTGCACTGGATTTATTTGGCATGTTTGGGTGCCGGGTTTGACGATCGGGCAGTTGTACGGGTACCGGGTGCATGGGCCGTATGAGCCGGAAAAAGGCCAGCGATTCAATCCGGCAAAGCTGGTAATCGATCCGTATGCGAAGGCGGTCGCCGGGGCGGTGAATTGGGATTACCCGATTTTCGCTTACCGGCTGGGCGACCCGCGCGCCGATTTGAGCTGCGACAGCCAGGACGACGCGGCCGGCATGCCGAAAGGAGTTGTGACCACGTCTCATTTCGATTGGCAGAACGACCGTTCGCCGGAAACATTGTTGCACGATTCTGTCATTTACGAGGTGCATGTCAAAGGCTTTACGGAGCGGCATCCCGACGTTCCGGAGAACCTGCGCGGCACCTATCTCGGGCTGGCAACCCCGCCCATCATCGAGTATTTCAAGAAGCTGGGAATCACCGCGGTCGAGTTGATGCCGGTTCACGATTTTCTGGACGACAAGAATTTGCTCGACAAAGGGCTCCGCAATTATTGGGGATATAACACGACGAATTTTTTCTCTCCCGCCGCTCGCTATTGCAGTTCCGGCGACATGGGCCAGCAGATCGGCGAATTCAAGACTATGGTCCGTGAGTTGCATCGGGCCAACATCGAGGTAATTCTGGACGTGGTGTACAACCACACCTCCGAAGGCAACCAGATGGGTCCGACGTTGAGTTTCAGAGGCATCGATAACACAACGTATTACCGCGTCGTGGCTGATAATCCGCGCTATTACATGGACTACACCGGCACCGGGAATACCTTGAATATGCGCCATCCGCAGGTGCTCAAAATGGTGATGGACAGCCTGCGATATTGGGTGCTCGAGATGCACGTCGACGGGTTCCGGTTCGACCTGGCATCAACGTTAGCGCGCGAGCTGCACGATGTCGATCGCCTGTCGGCATTTTTCGACGTAATCAATCAAGATCCCGTGCTGTCGAAAATGAAACTGATCGCCGAGCCTTGGGATGTAGGGGAAGGCGGCTACCAAGTGGGGCGATTCCCGGCGTTATGGGCCGAGTGGAATGGCAAGTATCGGGACGTGGTTCGCCGCTACTGGAAAGGTGACGAGGGGCAGGTTGCGGAGTTGGGCTATCGGTTGACGGGAAGCAGCGACTTGTACCAGCGCGATGGGCGGCGGCCTTCGGCAAGCATCAATTTCGTCGTTGCTCACGACGGCTTCACGCTGAACGACCTGGTCAGCTACAACGAGAAACATAACGAGGCGAACGGGGAAGATAACAAGGATGGCGCCAACGATAATCACTCCTGGAATCATGGCGTGGAAGGGCCGACGGACGATCCGAAGATCGTCGAGCTTCGCGAACGCGAGAAGCGGAACATAATGATGACCTTATTGCTTTCGCAGGGCGTCCCGATGATTTGCGGCGGAGATGAGATCGGAAGAACGCAGGACGGCAACAACAACGCGTACTGCCAGGACAACGAGATTAGCTGGCTCGATTGGAATTTGGACGATCGGAAAAAAGCGCTGCTCGAGTTCACGACCAATCTGATCGCATTACGGAAAGGTCACTCCAATTTGCATCGGCGGAAATTTTTCCAGGATCGCAAGATCAGCCCTGCGACGGTTGAGAAGCGGCAGATCGAAGGTATCCAGGTGCAGGATATCGCCTGGTATCGTCCGGATGGCGAGCAGATGACCGAAGAGGAATGGACCGCGGGGTGGGTGCGCTGTCTCGGCATGCGGCTCAGCGGAAGAACGGTGGACGACGTGGACCGCTTTGGCGAGCCGCTGCGCGACGATAGCTTTCTATTGTGCCTGAATCCGCATCATGAGCACATCCAGTTCTACATTCCGCCTTGCTCGTCGACTTGCAATTGGGAGCTTTTGTTCGACACGCGCGATGCGAGCCATACCGAGCCGCGCAGCATCAAGCCGCACGAGGCATACGACATGCTGGAGCATTCCGCGGCGCTGTTCCGCGAAGTGGACCAGAAATAGCCGGCAGTCAGTCATACACGGCGTGTACGTACCATTCACGGCTTTCGATTTCCTGATAAATGCGGTAGAGCGCGCCATCGTCTAAAGCGACGTCCCATTCCTGCCGGCTCCAGGCCGTGGAGGCCCACCATTCTCCGGAAGTTTTCCACGGACCGGCGCAGCGCAGGACGCTGCCCTTTACGCCCGGCGCCCGCACGTCTTGGGGCGTTGCGGCCGCCAGGCGTACGCGGGCAGGCAGGGCCGGACGGAAAAGACGCATCGCCAGATGCAGTGTCTGCCGCGCTTCTGGTGTTTCGGCGCTGGTTTGCGCGCCGGGCGGATGATAGGGCCGTAGCTCAAATGCATCCGGCCGGCGTGTGTTGAGCAGAGCGGGCGTGCCGACATTCTCTTTCCCTACCATGGCAGCGATGCGCGCTAACGTGATTTGCAGTTTATCGGCCGGCGGCGCGGGCGGAATGAAAAAACCGTGTTGTATGCGCTGCGGGGTGGCCGGCTCCACTCGCAGTGTAAAAGCAACGACGGGCGCGCTAGGGGAATGGCGCTCTAAATGGAGCTGCAATAGTTTCAGCAACGCCGTGCTTTCGGTGATCGGAACTGGAAATTCGAGTTCGCAGCGATACGGCTCGCGCTGCTCCAGTTCGAAATGCGCTTCGAGCGAGCGAGCCGCCATGGATTGCGATCGCAAACGCCGGCACAAATCGTTCAATACGCTTCCGAGTAAAAAAAGCAGAGGCTCCAAAAGATGCAGTGGATGTTCCAGCTCCCTGCGTTCTTCGTAACTGGTGAGGGAAGCGGGAACGCGCAGCGGACGCTCGACTGTGCCGCATGCCAGATTACGCAGATAGACTCCGGGGGCGCCCAGCCGTTCGGCGATTCCGATTTCCGGCAGCGACGCTAAATCCTCACAAGTTTTCAAGCCCCAGCGATGCAGAATTTGCAGCAGTTTCGGATCGATAGGAATGTCATGCGAGAACAGTGCGGTAATGGGAATAGCGGCGAGCTTGAATCTTTCTTCACCGGGTGCGGCCAGCGTGACGCCTGTCGCGTGACGCGCCAGCAAGATCGAGGTGTCGATATTGGAGGCAATCGCGAGATTCGCCTCCAGCTTGCGCTCGTATCCGGCGCGGCAGATTTCAGAAGCGATCTGGTGTGCCGAGCCAAACAGTTTGCGAAGCGGAGTTATGGAGAAGACGACGGTCTGGCTGTCGGTTTGTTCGACCAGCGGTGAAAATTCAAGCGCCAGATCCAGCAGCAGGCTTGCGGCGTTTTTCGCATGGATACAGGCATACATTTCAGACCACCGATTGGATGGAAAGAGACTCCGTGCGTAGCGTCGCAGGTTTCCGCGAAAAGGCGCTGGTGAAGATGCCTCGCAGCAGCAGAAACGGCGCTTTGCCGGACCAACAAAAGAGTTTAGATTTTAATTCCAAACTGCTGGATGAGCAGGATTTGGCCTGCGGGCGTTCAGCGCAGATCAGCAGGATGGTAGAAGTCGGTTCAATGGCGCGCCGGAAGCGGTACCAATAGGACAAAGGAACACGCTGCAGAACGCGCTCCGATGTTTCGCACAGATCCAGCAGCACCAGCCCGAATCCTCCAGAATGCAGTAGAAGATCGACCGCGCGAATGGCATATTCGGCGTTTCCGCGGCAGCGCACCCAAATCAGATGATCGAGCTGTACGCCGGCCGCATGAGCGGAAGCGGGATCGAAACTGTCGTGAACATCGAGCACCGCGCAAATCTCGCCGCGAGCAGTGGCCTGGGCCAGAATGTGCAGACAGACGGAGGTGCGGCCGGAAGAGCGTGGGCCGTAGATTTCGGTTATTCTGCCACGCAGTAAACCTTTTGGAAATATTCGTTTAAGACCAATAACTTCAAGTGCCTGTAAATTTGATTCTTCATGGATCAGGTGAAGAGTAGAGGCGGCTTTCCCAAGCGCAGTATTCGCCATTTATTCGCCATAGCCATTTTGCCTCGAATGGAAGCGAAAATCAATGGGCAGAACTGGCGAGCGGAGCGGCCAATAACCGAATCCACTCTTCCGCGTGTCGCCGGAGAGCTTTTAGATCGCAAGTCTCCGGCAACAGTGCGGAAATGATGGCGACGGAATCGGCGCCGGCTTCCAGCACGCTGCGGGCGTTGAGCAGATTGATACCGCCGATGGCTGCCAACGGCTTCTGCGTTAGCGGCCGGAGGGCCCGAATCCCGTCGAGGCCCACCGCGGGATCAGCGCGCTGCTTCGAAGTGGTTGCGAAGATCGGGCCTAGCGAAAGATACTCAACCGGCTCCCGATCGGCGCGCATTAACTGTTCGCGATTATGGGTAGAAAAACCCATCACTTCATCGCTGACGATACGGCGAGCGGCAACCGGCGGCAGATCGTCTTGTCCCGAGTGAAGCGCCGCGCCGAGCAAGCGCGCAAAGTCGGCGCGATCGTTCATCACGAACAGAACGCCTGCGTTGTGACAGAGCGTCGCAATACGTTTGGCCTCATTGAAATGTGATTGCTTCCACTCCTCTTTATGACGGTACTGCAGGATGCGAACGCCGGCCTCGAGCAGTCCTTCGGCGGCGGTCAAAACCAAACAGCCCCGCTCCGCTAAAACCAGCGTATCGAGGATCGGATAAAAAGACGGCAGCTTAAAAGGAATCGGCATTGAGCGAGTTAGCGGGCTGGCGGAGCCGCTTGATCTTCCTTGAGGTAGTGGTCGAAAAACAGCGCTGCCCGGCCAAATGCATTTCTGTAGCTTTCATCGCGAACGTATCCGTGGCTCTCCTCCGGATAGAACGATTCCTCAAACTGTTTGCCTTCATGAATCAGTTTTTCGGAAAGCTGAACGGCGTCCTGGAAGAGGACATTGTTATCGACAATACCGTGCAGGATGAGCAGATGGTTCTGCAATTGGCTGGAGAAATGAATGGGCGAGCTGCGCTCATACGCCTCCGGGTTTTCCGCCGGTGTGGTGAGCCGCTCATCCGTGTAGCCGGCGTTGTAGTTTGCCCAATCGTAGACGCCAGAGAACGCGGCGCCAGCTTTGAATGTGTCCGGTGCGCGGAACATAGCCATGGCGGTCATGAAACCGCCGTAACTCCAGCCCCAGATGCCGACGTGGGACATGTCTATGTTTTTCAGTTTGCGCAGATACTCCACTCCCCCAAGCACGTCTTCGAGATCGGGTCCGCCCATGTTGAGATACACTCCACTGCGCCAATCGCGGCCGTAATTGGTGCTGCCGCGATAATCCATCTCGAGAATCGGGTAGCCCTGCAGCGCGAGATAGTTGTTGAATACGAAACGAAGCTCCTGATAGCTGCCCCATTGCTTCAACACGCTGGTGGCGTAGCCGGAACCGTGTATATAAAGGATGGCAGGCCGCGGCTTCTGATTGGGATCGTCGGGGTTGTAGCCGGGTGGAATGAGCAAACGGGCGGAAACAGGTTTGTGATCCTTTAGCGACGGATAGGTGAAGAAGCGGCTTTCCACCCATTGCATTTTGTAGAATTCGGGCAGCGGCGAGGTGGTGACGCGAGCGCCATCGACGTACAGATCGAAGGGATTTTTCAGATCGGCTTCGAGGAGCGCGCGGTCTTTTCCGTCTTCTGAAATCCAGGCAATGTTGAGGCCTTCACGCTGGGACAAACGCTCCGGTGCGGAGGAGCCATCGGCTTTAACACGATAAAGCTGGCGCTCGGCGGTGCCAGCCTGGGTGGACGAGTAATAGAGGAAATCGCCAATCCACTGCGGGCTGTTTGAGAACGGATCGTTATGGATCTCCCAATTTCCGTGCGTGATCTGTTTCAGGTTGCCGCCGTCGAGCGCGACCGTATATAGATGTTGAAACCCAGTCCGATCGCTGACAAGCCAGATGTGTTGGGAAGATGGATCCCAACCGGCGTCGGAGACTTCGATCCAGCGGTCATCGGTTTGATGAAAAACGACCTTAGATTTTCCGGTATCCGCATCGACGATGCGAATGTCTTCGCTTTTGTAATTAGGAGCCTGCGAAACAAGCAGCAGGTGCTTGGAATCTTCCGACCACTGCGGCTGACGGAAGCCCACGCCGTGCCCGGTGTCGAGTAAGCGCGGAGGATTATCTCCGCTGCTTTCGACGATGTAATATTGCCACGGAGTAGGCATGTCCCCAGCCACGCTGCGCGGAAAAGTGGGTGCGATCACGAAGCGGCCAGAATAGTTGGGAAGCGGCATGGTGCGGCCAGGTTTCGGATCCACGGCGTAGGTGAAGTATTTGCCATCGGGCGACCAGCGGAAACTGGTGAGCGAGGCGGGAGCATGAATATCGGTGCGCTGCTCGAGAATGCCTCCGCCGAGACTCAAAACGTAAAGTTGGCCGGATTCGGTGAACGCAACCTTTGTCGCATCGGGCGAAAACTGCGGGTTCACTTCCGCCGCTTTAGTTTTGGTGATGCGAAGCAGCGGACCGCCGCCGGTGTGAACCAGAAAAAGATCGCCGCGATACGAGAAAATGGCCTTCGATCCGTCGTCGGAAATGTCGAAGGAATTGAGTCCCGCGGGAGGCGGCAAAAAGTCTTTCCGGTGTTCATCTTTTTCGGCCGCTGTTTCGTTAATGGGATCTTTGAGGCCTTTGAGATCCGTGAGACGCGTCAGTTTTTTTGTATCCGCGTTATAGACGTATAGATCCTTAAACGTTTCTCCTTTGGCGTTCCACAAAAATCCAACCACGTGAGCGTGCTTCGCCCACGCGATATGAGATGGCCAGGTGCCCCAAACATACGGCCTGGTGAAGAGCTGGTCGAGCGACCAACCTTGCGCGGAAACGAGGAGCGCAGAAGTAAATAAAGCCGCGATCAAGCGAAACATGAAGCGACTATTGTACTTGCTTACAAAATTGGAACAGGCGTCGTGCTTCGCTCCGCAGCGGCGCGTGTAGGCAGCGGGATTTGCTTGGTGATTTGAATGCCGAAGCCCTCCAGGCCAACCACTTTGCGCGGATGATTGGTCAGCAGATGGATGGTGGAGAGGCCGAGATCGGATAAGATCTGCGCGCCCACTCCGGATTCGTGCTGCAGCGGCTGGTGGTGTTCGGAAGCGACGAAAGGCGATGGCCCGCGACCGTGAGTCAGAATTTCGCGATGGCCCTCGCGTACGGCGACCTGGACGCCGGGACCGGTCTGGTGCAGATAAATCAAAACGCCGCACGAGGCGCGTGAAATAGTTTCGAGCGCGGCGGCAATCAATTCGTGGCAATCGCAATCGAGCGAATCGAAGACATCGCCATAGACGCAATGCGAATGCACGCGCACCAGGACGCCGTCTTTTCCGGCGACATCGCCGTGTACCAGCGCCAGGTGAGTTTCATTGTCGATTCGGCTGACGTATCGAACGGTTTGGAAGTCGCCGAACGGGGTGCGGATGACGCCGGACGCTTCGCGCTCCACCAGCTTCTCGGTTTGCATGCGGTAGCGGATGAGATCGGCTACCGAGATCATCTTGAAACCGTATTGGCGGCAGAACTCGATGAGCTGCGGCACGCGCGCCATGGTGCCGTCTTCATTCATGATTTCGCAGATGACGCCGCCGGGTGAAAGGCCGGCCAGCCGCGCGAGATCGACAGCAGCTTCGGTTTGTCCGGAGCGCACCAGCACACCACCGGGACGCGCGCGTAGCGGGAAAACATGGCCGGGCCGGGCGAGATCTTGGGGACGGGTGTGCGGGTCCATCGCGACCCGGATGGTATGCGCGCGATCGTAGGCCGAGATGCCGGTGGTTATGCCTTCAGCGGCGTCGATCGCTTCGCAAAACGCGGTGCCGAAACGCGCCGTGTTGACGGCCGACATCGGCTGCAGATCGAGGCGCGCACAGAGTTCGGCATCGAGAGCGAGGCAGATAAGGCCGCGGCCACGCGTCGCCATGAAGTTGATCGCTTCGGGCGTGATCTTGCCGGCGGCAATGGTGAGGTCGCCTTCGTTTTCGCGATCTTCATCGTCGACCACGACGAGGACCTTGCCTTGCCGGAAATCTTCGATAGCTTCCGGAATCGAAGCGAAGTGCATGGGGTGCCGGCCGGCGCTAGACGCTCGCGGCGACGCCGTACTTGGCGTACCAGGGTTTTGCGGGTTCGATGGCTTGATTGACCGCGTTGATGTTTTTGACGCCTTGATCGGAAAGCCAGTCTTCCAGAGCTTTCACGCCTTGCTTGGCGTAAACCGGCACGCCGTCCTTCCATGTGGCGCGGCCGCATAGCACGCCGGAATAGTCGGTTCCCGCTTCCGCCGCCATATTCAGCGATTCAACGAACTGCGCGTTTCCAACTCCAGCGCTGAGATAAATGAACGGCTTCTCGGCGACTTCGGCGGCTTTGCGATAGAAATCGAGAGCTTCCTTGCGGGTATAGGCGGCTTTTCCTTTGAAGACGCTGCTGCCCTCAACGAACTCGGCATTGACCGGCACTTCTACTTTCAAGATGTCGACTCCATACTGCGGCTTGCCGAATTCCCGCATAGATCCGATGACCACTTCGGGTTTCTTCTTGGCGTACTCGAAACCTTTTTCGTCGCCGCCTTGCGGATCGTAGCCGACGAATTCGAGGAAGAACGGAATCTGGTAGGTTTCGCATTCCGCGCCGATGCGTTCGATGAAGGCGTGCTTGATGTCGTTGACATCTTGTTTATCGAAGGGCGAGTAATAGATGAGGATCTTGACGGCATCCGCGCCCAGATCTTTGATGCGCTTTGCGGAGAGATGCGGAAGCAAGTCGGGCAGGCGGCCCGGCTTGGTGTTATCGTATCCGCTTTCTTCATAAGCCAGCAGAAGACCGGCATTGCGCGAGCGCGCTTTTGCCGCGGGAATACCAAATTCGGGGTCGAGAAGAATGGCGCTGGCGTGCGGGGTGAGGACCTTCGCAACGGCCACTTTAAATTCAGACATCATCTGGTCTGTGACTTGCTCTTCCGGCACAACTTTCGCCTTGGCGATGGCTTTGCGCAGGCTGCCGCGCTGATCCATTGCGGCGGCGGCGATTACGCCTTTTTTGTTAGAAAGCGCGCGCAGATGCTTGATTTTGCCTTCGGAAATTTGCATGGTTTGGCGCTCTCATTGTACCGAAGGAACGGGCTTTGATAACCGGCGCCAATAAGCTTGCGCGCGCGCGACATCTTTGAGGATCTGGGTCTTGAGCGCCTCGGGGCTCGAGAACTGGCGCTCGGCACGCACGAAGCGGCGGAACTGAACTTGGATGTGGGCCGGCGGTTCGTTCTTAAGCGGGGAGAGCAGGAAGCTCTCGATGATTAAGTCGCTGCCTCCAAAGGTGGGCCGGACGCCGGAGTTGGTGATGGACGGCCACCGGCGGCCGGTGGAGGGCTCGACGGTTTCGGTGATGTAGACGCCGCGCGGGACGAGTTGGCCGGGACTGGGCCGCAGGTTGAGAGTGGGGACGGTCTGGCGGGAGCCGACCCCATGGCCGGTGACGACCGGACCTTCGATGGAAAAACAGCGGCCCAGCAGTCGACCCGCGCGCGAGACGTTGCTCTGGGCGAGGTACTGGCGGACGGCGGAGCTGGAGACGATTTGCCCGCGATAGGCGATCGGCTGGACAAATTGCGATACGAACCCAAATTCCTCGGCGAGGGATCGCAGAGTTGCGGGGGTGCCGGCTTGTTTGTGGCCGAAGCGGAAGTTCTCGCCGACGAAAACGGCCCGCGTATCGAGCACATCCATGAGGATTTTCCAAACGAACTCCCTCGGCGAGACACGGGCGACCTCGGCTGTAAATGGCAATACGAGGATGCGGGCGGCGCCTGCGGCTGCGAGAAGCCGCAGCCGTTCTTCCAAGGTGCAGATCATGGGCGGCGTGCGATCCGGAGCGACGACGGTGGTGGGGTGGGGATGAAAAGTAAGAACTGCTGCAGACAGGCCTTTTTGCGAAACGAACCCAAGCATGCCGGACAGCAACGCTTGATGGCCTATGTGGACCCCATCGAAGTTGCCGATGGCGAGGGCGCAAGGTCCAAAGCGGCCGCGGGCCTCGTCCAGGGAACGAAAGATGACCGCCATCTAGGAGTGGTCCGCCCGCCCGATGGGGATCTCAAGGCCATCGTAGGCGATATGCACATTGGCCGGCAGCCTTGCTTCAAGCGATCCATGAAGAAGGTCATGTGAAATATGTGTAAAATAAGCGCGCTTTGGCCGTAGCGCAGCGACGGTCTTGAGCGATTCTTCCACGGTGGAGTGCGTCGGGTGGGGATTATGCCGGAGGGCATCCAAGAACAGGACGTCGAGGCCAGTTAGCTTCTCGCGGCTCTCCGCCGGAATGTCGCTGTGATCGGTCAGGTAAGCGCAGTCGCCGAAACGGAAACCGTAAACGGTACCTTGCCCGTGCAGTGCGCGAATGGGTTGGAAGGCAACGCCGGCTATACAAATCGGGTCCTTTTCGAACAGGTGGGGAGTCAGCCGGGGGCGGCTCGATTCGCTCGGAGTGGAATCGAAAACGTAGCGGAAAGTGCGCTCGATCACTTCCCAGGATTCGGCGGAAGCATAGATCGGGATTTCTCGTTTTTGCAGGAAGTTAAACGGACGAACATCATCCAACCCTAGAATATGGTCGGCATGCGAATGAGTGAAGAGGATCGCGTCGATGTGATCGATTGAGAAGCGCAGCGCTTGATAGCGGAAATCGGGTGAGGTGTCGATAAGGACGCGGTTGTCGCCGAGGCGTAGCAGCACGGAGGGACGGAGGCGGTTGTCGCGTGGGTCGGTGGAGGTACATACTCGGCAGTGGCAGCCGATCATGGGCACGCCCACGCTGGTACCGGAGCCGAGCACGAGAATAGAGGCATGCTCGAATTGCTCGAGCATCTAGGTCGTCTTGGTCCCTTTGCCGCCGTCGCCGGTAACGATGAGGGGGCGGTCGTCCTTGGACTCGCCTTTGGGCTCGCCGGCGGGCGTGGGTTCGTTTTTGCTTTTTAGCTCGCCGGCAACCTGCACAAAGCGGAAGCGCAGCTCGGTGAGGCCGTTTTCGAGCAGGCGTTGTTCCTCGACGGTGAGATTGCCCCTGGTCTTCTCCTGCAGGACACCGAGGAGGTCGATGGAATGGCGGGCCAGCGGCAGATTGGGTTCGGGCTGTTCATCTTTCTCCCCGAGATTCACCAGCCCGAGGTAGATTTGGGCCTGCATGAGGATGGATTCGAGTAAGAACCCGAAATCGGCGGGCGGAATTGGGTAGTCGGTGTTGTCTGCCATACCAACTTTATCTTATGAAAGTCGGTTGCGAGTTGCGAGGGCGCGACCCGCTATAGTCGGAGCGAGAGGAATGCCCGTGGCGGATCGCTTCGAAGAAGCGGGAAACAAGTTCAGCGAGTTAGTGAGAGTGATGGCGCGGTTGCGGGCTCCTGGCGGATGTCCCTGGGATCGCAAACAGACGTTCGACACGATTAAGTCCTACACGCTGGAAGAAACATATGAGGTGATGGACGCGATTGATCGGCGCGACTGGCCGGGCTTGACGGAAGAACTCGGGGATTTGCTGTTGCAGCCGGTGTTCCTGGCCGAGATGGCGGCGGAAAAGGGACTGTTCACGATTTCCGATTCGCTGGATGCGATCAACGAGAAACTGGTGCGGCGTCATCCGCACGTGTTTGGGGATGCGTCGGCGGAAACGGCGGAAGACGTGAAGCAGCGCTGGGAGGAGATCAAGAAGTGGGAGAAAGCTGAACAGGGAAGCGAGGCTGGATCGGTTCTGGACGCAGTGCCGCGAAATTTGCCCGCATTAGTGGAAGCGGAGAAGATCGGCAATACGGCAGCGCGCGTTGGTTTCGAGTGGCCGGAAGTAAGCGGCGTGCTGGAAAAACTGCAGGAAGAAGCGGCGGAACTGGCGAGCGCAACGGAAAGCACAGACAGCGCGCACATCGAGCATGAGATCGGCGATTTGTTATTTACGCTTGTGAACCTGGCGCGCTTTTTGAAAGTGGATCCGGAGCAAGCGCTGCGCAAGACAAACGGGCGATTTCGGAAGCGCTTTGCCCATGTAGAGACGGAGATTGCGGCCGGTAGTGGGACGTTGGAGAGCGCGGCGCTGGAACGCATGGAAGAGCTTTGGCAAGAAGCCAAGCGGCTGGAGACGTGAATGCCGCCCGGGCTCAGCGCGCGTTCCCGATTACTTGGTTGATGGCTTGGAATGCGCCCTGGATTTGTTGTGTTTGGCCGAAGAAATCCCAATTGCCCATTTTGCGCGTTGCGATATGCAGCCCCCCATCGCGGGTCAGCTTGGCTTGTTTGACATCCGCGGCCGAGAAACTTACGTGATCGCAGCGTTGATCTTGAGTTTGAAGGCAGTCGTAGCTAATAGCGCCGGCGGGAGAGATCGTTAGCGTGCCAGCGCAAAAAGATTTATTGAACCGATCGTTGTAGCTGTTGAATGCGACGTGGCGATGCACCACTGTGAAGCTGGCGCCCTGGGCCTGCGCGGGTGGTTGCCGCGGCGCTTGATATGGCTGCTGCTGCGCGCGCTTGCTGACGTAGCTGCTCGGCGCGCTCGGCTTCGATCTGCTGTTGGCGCTTGGCTTCGGCTTGTTGGGCCTGCTGAGCCTGGATGGCCTCTTGCTGCCGGGCTGCGGCTTGTTGCGCCGCCTGCTGCGCTTCAAGCTGCTGCTGCTGGTAAGCGCGCTGATCATTTTGAATCCCAGCGCTTAACTGCCGCACGTCGCCATTGGCGGGATACGATTCGAGCATTTCGTCCACGAGAATGGAGGCTGCGCCGAAATTTTTCGCGTCGCGATATCGCTGGACCTGACGGACGGCGGTCTCCAAGATAGTCTGTTCCAAGCGCGCGGCATCCGGATTGCCGCTTTGTTCGGCCTGCTTGGCCCAGTAGAAAGCGCTGCTGGCGCGCGGCCGGAACAGACGGCCGCCGTTTAACGCTCTTTGCGCATTTTGCAGGGCTTGCGCGGAAGCATCGATGGCGGGCGACGAAGAAGTGAGTTCTTTGGGAAGCGCGGCTGTATCGGCCGGAGGATTTGTATCGGAAAGAAGCGGGTTCGTGCTGCGCGCGCCGGTTGGCGATTGCGAATTCGTTATGTGAGACCTGGTGTCGGAAAGCAGGACGGCGCTGCCACCGCCGCTCGATGTGCTGGTTGTGGGGATCGGCGGTCTGGCTTTCAAGAGTTCATACCCGCCGATGGCACAGGCGAGCACCAGCAGGGCGGCGCCCCCGACGATGAAGGGACGATTTTTTTTCGACCAGAACGGGGACGGTGGAGGTACTGGCGGCGGCGTGGAAGAGAGCGGCGGGGGAGTGGACACAACACTGACCGGAGGTGGTGTCCCGCCGGTGTGCAGAACGGGCGGAGGTTGCAGCGGCGCACGCGTGGCGAGCCATTGGTCGATTCCCTCGGGATGCTCTAGGGCGGCACCGAACTCTTCCACAGTTTGGAAGCGCCCGCTGGGATCTTTCACCAGCGCTTTCATCACGCACTGCTCAATGCCGTGCGGAACGTACGGGTAATGCGTGGTCGGCGCCGGAGGCGGCGTGTTCACATGGTCGGACATGACCTGGAACTCGCTATCGCTTTCAAACGGCAGGTGCGCGGTGAGCAGCTCATACAAGGTGATGCCGAGCGAGTAAATGTCGGAGCGGATATCGACCGGCTTGTTGCGGATCTGTTCCGGAGACATGTAGGCCACTGTTCCGACTTGCGTCCCGGTACGGGTGAGGCGCTGGCCTCCGAGTACTTTGGCGATGCCGAAATCCATCACCTTGACGACGCCGTATTTGTTGACCATGATGTTGGCCGGTTTGATATCGCGATGAATGATGCCCATGCGGTGCGCGAAACCGATGCCGAGCAAGGCTTGGCGGAACAGCGGGACCGCTTCTTCCGATGGAATGAGCCCGCGGCGGCGAAGCATCTGATCGAGCGTTTCGCCTTCCAGATATTCCATGACGATGCTGGTCTGGCCGTCGACGGTGAGAAGGGTGTAGAGAGAGGCGATATTCGTGTGGTTCAGATGGGCTTGCGCCTTGGCTTCGGCGCGGAAGCGCTCGAGCAGACCGGGATCGCGGGAGAGATCGGCGGCGAGCACTTTGATCGCGACGGTGCGATCTAAATTGAGGTCGGTCGCTTTATAAACAACGCCCATGCCGCCCTCGCCGAGCTTTTCATCGATGCGGAAGTTGGCGATCGTTGTTCCAATCATGTTGGACCTCCTTTAGGGTCGTCGGCTAACGCTTGTTTCATGGCTTCGATCCATCCGATGCCGGTCCAGCCGTGCAGGGCGTTCAGCTTTACCACCGCGGCTCCGTTTCGTTTTTGCAGCATGGCGGCGATGAGAATGGGCAGGAAATAGAGCAGCACCGCGCAGGCGATCAGCAGCCCGACGCTCTCATGGATCAGGCCTTCGTAGAACAAATAGAAAAGCGCGGCAACCCCGAGAGTCAAACACAGGAGCGCGGAGGCTGGATTTCGGGATTTATGCGGTGTTAGCGCTGGGCGAGGCGGTGTTGGCGCGCGTGGCGGGAAGGCCCGAGGCGACGCGTGTGATGGCGGGGGCGCAAGCGGCTGGGGCAGAGGTTTCGCGGACGATTCGAGGCGTTCCAGCGCGGCGCCGAACTGCTCGGCGCTCTGGAAGCGAGCCGCGGGGTCCTTCTCAAGACCTCGCGCGACCGCGCTCTCGACAGATTTCGCGATCTCCGGGCAGAAGCGGTTAAGCGGCGGAGGCGGAGTGCGCAGATGCGCGGACATCATGTCGAAATCGTTCGCGCTCGAAAATGGCAAACGGCCCGTGAGCATTTCGAATAACGTCACGCTCAGGCTGTAGATATCGGAGCGCGCATCGACCGGCTCCTTGCGAATCTGTTCGGGAGACATGTAGGCAGTGGTCCCCATTTGCGTGCCGCTGCTGGTCAGGCGCCTGGCGCCGAGCACTTTGGCGATGCCGAAATCCATCACCTTGACGATTCCTGCTGGAGTGAGCATGATGTTCGCCGGTTTGATGTCGCGATGAATAACGCCGTGGCGATGCGCAAAGCCGATACCGAGCAGCGCCTGTTTAAACCAGCGGATAGCGTGATCGCAATCAATGCGGCCCTGCCGGTGAATCAAAACCTCAAAGGCATCTCCTTCGAGGTACTCCATGATCATCAGATACTGCCCGCCGGTTTCGAGCAGGGTGTAAACCGTCGCGATATTGGTGTGATTTAGATTCGCGAGCGCCTTGGCCTCATGCCGGAAGCGCTCGACGAGAGCGGGGTCGCGGGCGAGTTCGGGAGCGAGGACTTTGACAGCAACGGGGCGGTCGAGGCTGAGATCGATGGCCTTGTAGACCACGCCCATGCCGCCTTGCCCCAGTTTTTGCTGGATCAAATAATTTGCAAAGCGCTCTCCCACCATAATTAGCGGCTCCCGTTTTCGGATGTGGGGGCTTGGCTGCGCTCGTCCGCGAGGCGCAGAATCTGCACGGTAATGTTATCGGGGCCGCCGCGCGCTTTGGCGGCCCGGACCAGCTCTTTACAGGCCTGAGTGGGGACGTTGCCAGCGACGATGGCCCGCAATTCGTCATCGGCAACCTGACCCCACAAGCCGTCGGTGCAGAGCAGCAGTGCGTCGCCCGCTTCGAGGGGAATGGGGGCCGAAGAGAAATCCGCGCCGACCTCTTTGCTGGCGCCTAGCGCGGCGGTGAGCACGTGGCGCTGCGGGTGAGTGGCGGCGTCCTCCGGCGCGATGACGCCTTGCTCGATCAGCCGGTTGATGGCGGTGTGATCGTGCGTGAGCAGCCGCAGCGAGGAATTGCGGATGAGATAGAGACGGCTATCGCCGATGTGGCCGAAGTGCGCATGTCCGTCCGCGATGGCGACGGCAGTGCAGGTGGTTCCCATGCCTTCGAGCTCGGGGCGACGGCTGACATAATCGAGAATCGCCTCGTGGGCGGCCTGGAAGGCCTCGATCAAGCAAGCATGAGGATCGGTGTCCGATTGAGCGAGATACGCATCGCGAACAGCATTTACGGCCAGACGGCTAGCGATTTCTCCGCCTTCGGCGCCGCCCATTCCGTCCGCGATTACGGCGAGGCGGCCTTTGCGGCGAAATTCATCCTCGGCTTGCGGCTCCGAATAGCAGAAGTAATCTTCGTTATTCTCGCGCTCGCAGCCGACGTCGGTAAGATTCGCGAGCTCAAGGCCGGATCGAATCTCCATAAACTTTCACCACAGTTCGCTCACAGGCATTTGAATTTGAATCGCACATCGCCCAGGCGGAGGACGTCATTGTCTTTGATTTCCTCGCGGGCAACGGACTCGCCGTTGTCATTGAGATAGGAGCCGTTCGTGGAATCCAGGTCGATGAGGAAAAACTTGCCCTCTTTATGCCGAAGGCTGGCGTGCTTGGCCGAGATGGTGGAATCGGTAACGACGATATCGCAGCTCGCATCGCTGCCGATGCTGTTCTGGCCTTCGCGAATTCGGAAATCCTCTCCCTTCTGCTGGCCGTCGAGGGCCACTAACCACCCGACGACGGGAGATTTATATTTCTGCGAGAGAAGAACGGTTTTGCGAGCGGGCGCCGCCGGAGCGGGAGCTGTGACCGTGCTGGCGCCGATGTCCTCCACACGCGTTTTCCCCATACCGGCTCCGGCGTAGCCAGTCTTCTGGCAATAGGGGCAGATCTCCCAGGAATCTTCCATCTGATGTCCGTTGGCGCAAAATTTGGCCATATATTCTCCGCAATAATTCGATTTCCAAATGGCAGGCGAAAGCGCCTGCTCTACAAACTATTTAGCTGCTATAGTACGTAAACGCCGCAACGCCCTTGCCGACGAAGATCTTGTCGCCATTCTGTAAACGAACCTTGCTGATTTTCGGGGAATTGACGGAATTGAGAAAGGTGCCGTTCGTGGAACCGCGATCGATCACGACCGTGCCGCCATCGACCGGGACAATCCAAGCATGCTCCTTAGAGACAGCATCGTCGTTGATTACGATTTGACACTTGGAAGCATCGCGCCCGATGAGCAGGCCCTGCTTCGTCACATCGAAACGTTTGCCGGCCGGCTGGCCAGCCGTGCATTGGACGCTACCGTAACTTTGCCCGATGCCCGGAGCCAATTCGGGTGACGCTTTGCGCGGGCTGGCATCGATGACGGTGGGGTTGAAAGGAACGCCACCAGCGGCGACCGGCACGGCCACGGGTCCGCGGCGGCGCATGAGAAGAAATACGGCCGTCAGGATGATAAGCAGGATCGCCACGGCGCCGATGATGTAATTCGTGTTGGGCATCCAGCAGCGGTCCAGGCCTTGATCGATGGCGTTGCGCGATTGGGTGATCTTGTCCTGCACAAAGGGAAAACCGGGGCTGAGGTCGCTAACTTCTTTGAACTTGTCGAGCGCTCCCTTGTAGCAGCTCTTATTCATGCTCGCGATGCCATCCTGATAGAGCTGGGATAAGCGGCTCTCGTTCGGCTTCACGTTCAATTCATTTAGAAACTCTTTGGCGACGCTAATAGGAACGAGAAAATTGATCCCCCTGACGCCTTCCTCGCTGGGACCGAAAGTGGCGATGCCGATCACTTCGCCGTGATCGTTGAAAGCCGGCCCTCCGCTGTTGCCATGATTGATTTCCGCGCTAGTCTGGAGAGCCTGCCAGCCGCCTGGCATGGTTTTGCGGGCGCTGAGGTCGCCTTGTGTCAGAGTGGACTCGACGCCCATCTGCTGGTTGTTGATTTCGGCCGCACCGGGATAGCCGAGCACAATGATGGGGTCGCCAACCTTCATGACGCTGTCGTCGCCGACCGGAACGGTGGGTAGATTGGTTTGCTCGATTTTGAGAATGGCGACGTCTTTTCCGGGGGTGACCTGGCCTACTTTCCGGATATCGCACGGGATGCCACGCGGTTGCGTTGGCATGCCGGGAACGGCGACACCGATCAGCGCGAACACGCTCGTTTGCGTCGCCTCAATCTGCATGTTGTGTATGTAGTACTGCTTTTCCGCGTTGACAAAGGCGTCAATGGTGTCTTGGATGGCCTGGCTGCCCACTCTGGATTCGAACAACTTTTTGAATGCTTCGAAATCCGCCTGAAAGGTATCTTTCAATTGGTTATGCGCCCAGAAATTCACGATGACGGACTTCAAGTCGTCCGGATCATCGTAAACGACATGCGCATTGGTGACGATATAACCGTCGGGCGTGACGATAAAGCCGGAGCCGGTGGCGGCGGTATCGACATTCATGGAAACTACGTCATCGGTGGGGACCAGATACATATTCGGATGGCGCAGTAACTCGTCAAATAAGGCCCGAAACATCGCGTTGGCGTTGTTAGGAACCAAGCCGAGCTTGACTTGGTTGGCGGCAAATTCAACCAAAGCCTGGCCTCGAATGCCTTCGCGGCCGAACCGGATGCTGCTGGTCCAGCGGGTGTAGATCATGACCGTGCCGGGCTTGTTCTCGTCCGCGATTTGCGAGTGCGTGAGCGCCTTATCCGGAGCCGCGTAGGCGGTGCGCAACGCGGAAGCGGCGAAGAAAGCGGCGGTTCCAACCAGAAGAGCTGCGGGGATTTTGAAACGCAGCGTTTTCGAGGGGCGCGAGCTGGTCCGCGCCGGATGGGATTTGGTCATCGCCAAAGACTCCGATCAGAACCCGACCTCAGGTACAGTACTCCCTGGATCACGGATTACTTAGTTGCTGGATACTGGAAGTCGATTATATCTACGCCTACTGGGCTCGTCAAGGCAAATGAGTAAGGGTTACCAGCGCTGCTTACTGGCGGCTTCGGGCGGCGACTTGCTCCACCTGGCGCATCACTCGTAAGGTATTGCCACCGTAAATTTTGCCGATTTCGGCTGGGGTATAGCCGTTTTCGAGCAGCGCACGGGTCAGGTTTGGAAATTTGGAGACATCGTCAAGGCCGATGGGGGTGCACGTAATTCCGTCGAAATCGGTTCCGATGCCGATGGTGTCGATGCCGGCAATTTGCTTCACGTGATTGATATGCGCGACGACATCGGCCAGCGTGGCGCGTACTTCGGTGCCTTTCGGCGCATCGGCGGATTTCTGCGAAATGAAACCGCAGTTGATGTTGATCTGGATCACGCCGCCTTTCTTGGCGAGCGCCCGGATCATGTCGTCGGTCATATTGCGAGGCACGTTGGTGAGGGCGCGGCAGGAGGAATGAGACGCGATGATGGGCGCCTCGCTGGTCTCGAGTGCGTCCCAAAAGGTTTTATCCGCGGTGTGCGAGATGTCGACCATCATGCCGAGGCGGTTCATTTCGCGAACGATGTCTTTGCCCTGCGGGGTGAGCCCGTTGTGATGGTGGACGTTCGGGTTGTCGATGTCGCCGGAGGAATCGGCCCAATCGTTGGTGTTCCAGTGAGTCAGGGTCATGTAGCGGACGCCGAGACGGTAGTAATCGCGCAGAAGCCGCGGGCTGTCTTCGATGGCGTGACCGCCCTCGATTCCGAGAAGAGCCGCGATTTTGTGTTTGCGATGGGCTTTCTCGATATCGGCGGCAGTCAGCGCGAGCATGAACGTGTCCGGATAGCGATCAATGATGTCGTGATGGACCGTGTCGATCATCTGGAGCGCGCGGTTGGCGGAATGATTTCCATCGACGTAAGTTGCGGCGACATAAACGGAGAAGAAGACTGCGCCAACTCCGCCCTGGCGGAGGCGGGGAATATCGGTTTGGGTTTTGGGCGAGTTGCCGATATCGGCGCCATCGATGGTGAAGCTCGGGATGTCGTTGTGGGTGTCGATCAGGATGGCGGATTTCATAATGCCCTTTACTTCGGCATCGATTTTTCTGGCATTGGGCGGTGTGGCGGCGGGCATGGCGAGAGTAAGGGTTGTAATGAACGCGATCAGAGTGGGTAGGCGGCGCACTTGTTTATTCTTGCGCGTGCGGGTTCGAACGGACGGTACACGCCGCAGTAAATTCGCTATGATGGTGCCATCATGATGGCGCGCACCCAGATCACGCTGGAACCTGAGATACAACAACGCGCCCGCAGACGTGCCAGCGACCTTGGCGTGTCCCTTGCTGAATATGTGCGCCGCCTAGTGGCTCGGGATCTTGCCGGGCCTCAAAAGACCGTGGATCCGAGTTGCGTGTTCGACCTCGGCAGCTCGGGTGGATCTAATATTGCCAGGAATAAAGATCGGATGATCGCCGAGGCTTTTTCTTCCGAGGCTAAGAGATCTCATCGGCGTCAACCGTTTCGCTGATGACGCTGTTCGTCGATACTTCGATTTGGTATGCGGCAGCCGACCCTTCGGACGCAGATAATGCTCGTGCGAAGACCGTCCTCGCGGCCGGCGAGCCGCTGCTCACCACCGATCACGTGCTGGTAGAGACCTGGACATTGCTCCGAAACAGAATCCGCCGTGCTGCCACAGATCGCTTTTTTTTACCGTGAGCAAGACTTTTCCATTGTCGATCGAATAAGCTTCACCGTCATGTGCCGACTCGGTATCGAACGCGCGGCATCCCTCGATGACCACTTCGCAGTTTTTCGGTTCGGGCCGAAGCGCCGGCGGGCCTTCAGCATCGTTCGATAACGAGCAGCTTTCCAGACTGCACTTACTTATTTTTACCCGCGCGCTGGCGAACGAATCCCTGGACGTCTTTGCGTTTGATATCGAGCAAGAGATAACCGACTAAACCGAACACAGTTATGGTGGCGACGTTGATGCAGAAGGTTCCGATACGCGTGTGAATGGTGCTCGCCGTTGGAAATCCCTGCACCAGACAGAAGCCGAACCATACCGGGAAAACTCCGTACTGTACGGCTGCGGCGACTCCAATAAGATAGCGGCGGCCGGCATCATCGGCGGTAATGAACCCGGCAGTTACTCCGATGACGATTGAGAGGGCGAAGCTGGGAAGCGGAGCCATGAAGCTGTGAAACAGCATGGGTGGCCCGTGCAGGAGTGTGACGAGGGCGCCGGCGAGGACCGAGGCGGCAAGGCTGACCGAGAGGGCTTTCAGACCTTGTTTCGCTAGGCCGACATCGCCGGCCCAAACGCCGAAGCTGAGGGCCAAAACCTGCGAGAGGAACGGAAGAAATAGCGCGGCGACCACGATGGTAATGGGATCGTCATTGAGCATTCCGTAGGCGAGCAGGATGGCTCCGGCAACGCAGCGCGCGATGTAGCTGATGGTGATGTGATTGAGCTGCCAGAGATCTTCGAAAACGTTGATGGGCGGCTCAAGCATGGGCCGCGTGATCTCGTATGGGCCGGCACTGCCGACGATGGCGCGGAGCTCGCGCGAGCTGACTGAGGATTCAGAGGAATCGAACCAGGGCGAGGTGAGAACTTTATCGGCGAACTTTTTGGCGAGCGGAGTGGAGGTTTCGGCGCTCACGATTTCTTTGGTCTGGTTGGGGCCGTACGCGAACACTTCATATATGGACACTTGCTGGATGCCGGATTCCATGGCGAGTTCCGCGACATCCTTCGCCTTTCCTCGCGGGACGGTTACACGGATCTCATGCATAGGTTCTGGAAAACCGCGCGTCGTGCGATCATGCGCTTAGCGAGCCCGGGCGTGCAATGGGGTTCGTAACAAGTTCGTAACAATTCAGAATACAATTGCTTTCTTCATGACTACAGAGCAGAGCGTGCGGCGGCGAAGAACGGTGGCGACGATTGCGGCGATTCTACTGGGGATCGTGTTTGTCGTTTCAGGCGGGTGGAAAGTGCTGGAGCCGTTTCGAGCGGGAGAGTTGCTGGAACAAGCGAAGGTTCCGGCGGGAGCGGGCGTGCTGGGTGCGGTAGCGCTGGGCACGCTGGAATTGTTCGCGGCGTTTCTCTTGTTTGTTCCCAGGTTTCGCAGGTGGGGCGGGCTGCTGGGATCGGCGCTAATGATTTTTTTCATCTGCTGGATTGCCTACTATTACCGCGCGTTAGTGGGGCATGAATGCAACTGTTTCCCAATTATCAAGCGGACCGTGGGACCGGGATTTTTTGTCGGCGACGCCGTGATGCTGGGCTTGGGAGTCCTGGCTTATGCATGGTCTTCGCATGCGGCGCGTTTTTTCCGGGGACCGGCGGTGGCGTTTCTGGTGCTGGTGATCGCGGCCGGCGCGAATTTCGGCGTGCAGGCAGCGCAGCGGCGCAATGTTCAGGTTCCGACGCCGGTTATTGTGAATGGCAAGGCGGAGGATCTGGCGCAGGGCAAAGTGTTTTTATTTTTCTACGATCCGGAGTGCTCGCATTGCGTGGATGCGGCGAAATTTATGTCGACCCTGAATTGGGGTGATACGAAGGTGGTCGGCATTCCGACGCACGACCCGCAGTTTGCGAAGGATTTTATGGACGATACGCATTTCCACGTAGGAACGAGCTTGGAAATTGCGAAGCTGCGCAAGGCGTTTCCATTTTTGGACCCGCCGTTCGGGGTCGCTTTGATAGACGGGCAAGTGAAGCAGACGTTCGCGCAGGCGCAGTTCAACGAACCCTTGCCGGAAGCGGATTTGAAGAAGCTGGGATTTGTGCGCTGAAGGCGAGTCTGCCGAGCCGTGTCAATCTTTCGTAAAGTGCATATTTATGCTTTTATGCTAGAATACCAGCCATGCGGACCACCATAGATTTGCCCGATTCATTATTCCGGCGCACGAAGGCACTCGCCGCCAGCCGGGGGTCAAGTCTGAAAGATTTGATTGTGCTTGCAGTTGAACGGGAAGTAAATGCACAGGCTGCGCTCGCAGACAGCAGTTCGAGAAGAGTTAAGCTACCGCTATTTCACTTGCGCAGCAAGCGCAAGCTGGACTTGACGGACTTTAACTTCGATGACTTACTTGCCTGATGTAAATGTTTGGATCGCGCTGGCCGCCGCGGAACACGTTCATCATGACGAGGCTGTGAAGTGGTTTGACGCTGTCCGGGATGAGACAGTAGCTTTTTGCAGGATCACGCAAATGGGTTTTTTGCGCCTGCTCACGAATCCTCACGTAATGCTGGACGAGGTGACTACAGCACGTAAGGCTTGGGGGTGGTATGAGCAGCTAATGCAGGATGAAAGAGTCGTTTTTGCATCGGAGCCACCCGGGATGGACCGGGTGTGGAGCAGAATGACAGCAACATACCGCACCGGTGTTAATTTCTGGACCGATACGTATCTTGCGTCATTTGCGCAGACATCGGGATACACATTTGTAACCTTCGATCAGGGGTTCCGGAAGCGTCAACAATTCCAGATCCGCCTGTTGCACCTCAAGTAATCGCCAATGCGGATTTCGGAGCGAGGGCATCGCGTGGCTGCGGTTTCGATACTGCTCGGATCTGTTTTCGCGGCGGTTGTCATGCTGCGGCTGGCGGACGGGGATTTTTTTCCGTTTGCGGCGGCGGGGATGTTTCTTGTCCTAGTGACGCGCTCGCCGCGGCTGACAGAAATCGCGGCCGCGCTCATGCTGGGAGTCGCTCTGGCCGCTTCATATCGCATATCGAACCCGACAGCCGATGAGGCTTTGAGCTTCCTTGGGCTAGGGAGTGCGCTGGTGCTCGGATGGCGAGCGATTCGCGGGCGGAGCGGTTTTTCCGATTTTTCGACGGCGTTGATTCTGCCGATGTTCTCAATTGTGACCGTGGTCGTGCTGCGGTCGTTCAGTGCGAGCCGGCCGGAAGTCTACGATTTATATCTGCATCGATTCGATGAAAGCTTGGGCGTGCCGGTGATGCACGCGATGGCGCGCTGGCTGGCAGCAACGCCCGCGCTGCACGCAATTTGCGCGGTGGGCTACCGCGCTTTGCCTCTGATGTTAACCGGCGTTCTCGTGCTGCATCTGAGGCGGCGCGAGAAATTTCCGGTTTTTCCGGTGCTGGTGTTCGGGCTGGCGGGTCTCGAAGGATGCCTGCTCTATCACGTTATGCCCGCGGTGGGTCCGGTACACGTGTTTGGGCCGCTATTTGCGTCGGGGCACTGGGCCATTTCGTTTTCGCCGGTCGTCCCATTGCATCCCGCGCCGGCCAACAGCATGCCTTCGCTTCATCTGGCATGGGCGTTGCTGTTGCTCTGGAATGTGCCGCGGGAGAATCGGGCGGCGGTGTGGGGTGCGGCGTGTTTTCTAGTTCTGATGACACTTGCAACGTTAGGGCTGGGCGAACACTATTTTGTCGATTTAGTGGTTGCCGTGCCATTTGCAGTGTGCGTGCAGAACAGTTGTGCCGGGCGCTGGCGATCGGCAGCGCTTAACGGAGCGATCACGCTCGGATGGTTGGCATATTTGCGCTGGCTGTTACCTTCGATGCCGATGGCTCCCGCGGTCGCATGGAGCGCTATTACGGTTAGTTTGGCGCTGCCGTTCTTGTCTAAGCTTAGACGAACGGAAGCGCCGCGGGATCGACAGATTTCTTCCGGCGAAGAACTCCTTCTGACGAACGCGTGAGGGGCCAACATTATTTACTTAAGAGACTCGGCTTCCGTCCAGCCTGAGTCGCTTACGCTCCCTGGCTCGGTTTCAACATCTTGCCCGAATGCAAGGCGGCACCGATTCCTATCTTTGCTTAAGTAGAGTTTCTTCGGCTTAGCCACTGAATTGCGCGTTGCACAACTGGATCGTGGCCAGCGGGTACGACTTGCTCGGCTCCCTTGATCAGTTCATCGGGTTCGAGACCATTCAGATACTGTTTGCCTGTGCGGTCCGCATCGACGCCGATGGTCAACCACATGGAGGCCCCATCCGATAGCGTGAACACTTCGTTGACAGTTGAGGCACCCTGACTGTGTCCTCCGAAGAAGCGTGTGCGAGGACGGCCGCGAAAGGCAATGGCCAATGCCTCGCCAGAACTTCCGGTCCAGCTATCAATAAGGACGGCGACGTCAGGCTTGCTGGTTAGTTTGTACGGCGTTCCGGCAACGGGCGGATATGGGTTCTGCTTGCCGTTGTCCTCGATTTCCGATGCCACGCCGTCCCTGTACTTCCAGACGGAGTGTCCGGTTGTCGTGAAGAATTCTCCCAAATCGTCACCTTCACCTAATAGTGGGCCTATTCCAGCCAGCATTGGCCACATATTCCCGCCGACATTGCCCCGCAGATCGACAATCCAGCCATCGGGATGGGATTGATCGAGATTCGCGACGATCTGTTGAAGCTGGCTTTCATAAGCTACAAATTGCTTTTCGTTTTCGGGGAAGCACTTTGGGACAACGACGAGTGCAAAGTGTTTCCCATTCCTCGCGACCGTTGTTCCTGCGGGTTCGTACCTTCCCACGAACGGGCTCATTGGCATCGTCGAGGCGTTTTCATCTTTAACAGAATGCCCTTTTCGTTCCGACTCCAGTTGTTCGAGTGCCGGCGTGGGATGAAACGAACTGTGGTGGTCCCCCAAGCTGTTCAGCGCGAACCGAATTGAATCGTAAGTATCGACGGTTAGCTGGGCATGAGCAGCGTTCTGCAGTGCTTCGGCCCGAACGATCTTCCAATCTACAGCGTCGCGGCGCAACGCATGTTTTTGGATTTCGTCCAATGCCTGGTTCAAGTACGCGATCGGAGCAGGCCTTGTCGCGTTCGTGTGTTTTTCGACGGACTGAGCAGAACATGTGAGCGCCAGCCCAATCGCAATTCCGGCGGAAAGAAAACGAGGCGACATGTACGCTCAATAAGCGCTGCTACTGGACCGATTCGATTCCCAAACGCGCATAGACCTGGTTTAGTTGATCCGCGGAGATCAGGGGCACTTGCACCTGTTTCTTGTCGTTCTCTTGCACTTCGACTTCGGTGCCCATGCCTTGGAGCTGCTTCTGCAGATCGGGATTCTGTAGCTGATTTCTATCGATCTGTTCGAAAGCGTAAACGCGGTAATGGCCGGGAGGAATCTGCTTCAGAGTAAATGCGCCGCCTTGACTGCCGTCGCTGAAGTGCATGCCGGAGCCATCGGCGTTGAGAACGTCCGGGATCAGCACGATGGAAGCAGAAGCGGGTGGCTGGGAGGTTTGCGAACTGCCGCTCGCTTGCACGGTGCCGTCGATTTCCGCGGCGCCGTAGCGGAAAACAATTTCCAGATCTCCGGATGCGCCCTGGGTGAGATCCAGCTCCTTCTCGTGAATCTCCTGCTGTCCAAAGCGAACCGATTTCAAATAGGTTCCCGCGGGAGTGCTCGTTTCGACGTAGTACTTGCCTGGGAAAACATTGTCGAGCGTGAAGGCTCCATCGGCTGTTCGGGCGGCCGTTCGGTGTTCCGCCAATCATTCCTCCAAGAGCGGCTGGCGATAGGCTGACGTGAAGGCTGGCGAGATTGGCCGCGGTTGCGCCTGCTTGCGGAGTGCCTTCGATTCGAACCGTGCCGCGTAGCGCGCCGGGTTCCACCATATTGACGGCGACATCGTTGACGTCTCCTTGGCCGACATCGACCGGCTGAGACGCGCCAGTACGCGTACCGCGGCCCATGACAAGAACGTTGAGCGTATAAGAGCCTGGGGCCACGCCGGCGATATCGAAGCTTTGATCTTTGCCTATGGCGGCCTGATTGCCGAGGAAGAACATTTGCTCATCCTGGCGGCTCAGAAAGATTCTCGCGCGCTCGGCGGGCACATTGCCGGCAACTTTGCCGCGAACGTGATAGGTTTGCGCACTGTGCATGCGGATGTTGATATCGGGGAGATCCTGTCCGGCCTTGACCGCCAACTGCGTGGCGGCATCGAGCGTGGTTGCTTCGGGATAGCAGGTGCGAATGGGGCGGATATCGGGCTTACCTGGCTCCGGCGGCGCCTCGTTCATCATTCCGAAATTCATTTTCTGGACGCAGACGTAATACTTGCCGGGCGATAAGTTTGCCGAACGAAACTCGCCGAGATCGTTGGTTTGTCCGGAGCCGTGCGGCATATTGCGCAGCTTGCCGCGCTGCCACATCTGGCCCAGCACTTGCACCATCGCACCCGCGACCGGATCGCCGTCTTCGTCTACAACTTTTCCAGAGATCACGGCTTGCGGAAGCAGAGCGAGGCTGAGGCCGGTGAGCTGCTGCGCAGGTCGAAGATTCAATGTGGTTCCGGGCTGCATGGGAGATTTAGCTCCGTATTGCGTGTTCAAGTAGCCGGTCCGCTGGCCGGAGAGCGTGTAATCGCCCGGCTCGACGGCTTCGATCCGGAAGCTGCCGTCCGCATCGGAGGTGGTCGAATAGCCTTGCTGCGCCGGAAAAGGCAGTGCCGAAACGGTTCCGGTGGAAGCTGGACCCGCAGTGTTCCGCTGCAGACGGATCGCGACCTTTTTTAGAGGCTCACCGGTTTGTGAATTGGTGACGCGGCCCGCGACGACGCACTTCTGGTCCGGCGGCGTGTTGCTCGAAGGCGCTGTCAGCGGAGGGCCTTGCGCAGTGAAGGTAAACTGCGCAGACAGCGCGGCAGCAAGAGCCAGAGGCGCAAAAACGAGAGCCACCAGGTGGCGCATAGAAATGTGATTTAGACGAGCGGACGAGGCGCTTCGGTTACGGCGGCGTTCGATTTTCTGTAGTACGCGACTCCATCGCGGTCCTCCATGAAAACCACGCGGTCGCCAATCTGCGCTCGTTCGCCCGGCTGTTGGCCGATGATGCGAACTGTCTGCCGGCCGCCATGCTCCAAATCGACGATTGCGATCTGGTAGGGCGCATCGGAAGCGAACTGTTCGGGCGGGGAGTGAACGATGGTTTCGGTGTAGACGATGCCGTCGCGCGATTCAGGAGCGGGCATTCAAGCGGCTCCCAAAATAGTGACGACGCAGGTGGCGCCGGACCCGCCCAGATTTTGCGCCAGCCCGATGCGATGCCGCGCGACCTGGCGCGCGCCGGCGTCCCCGCGCAATTGCATGACGATGTCGCAGATCTGGCCGACACCGGTTGCGCCCACGGGATGACCTTTCGATTTGAGGCCGCCGCTGGTGTTAATAGGAAGCCGGCCGGTGAGCGCGCTGCACCCAGCGGCTGCATAAGGGCCGCCTTTGCCTTTTTCCACGAAGCCGAGATCTTCACTGGCGACGATTTCGGCGATGGTGAAGCAATCGTGCAGTTCCGCGACTTCGATATCTTTGGCGCCGAGTCCGGCCAGCGCGTAGGCTTTCTGCGCCCGCGGATTTCACGGCAGGGAAGAGCGTGATGTCGGATTTAGAATCGAGCGCGACATGATCTGAAGTTTGCGCTACGGCCAAAATGCGCGCGCCGCGCGAAGTGTAGCGATGCGCTTGATCGGTGGGCACGATGACCACCGCTGCCGCGCCATCGCTGATGAGGGAACAATCGTAGACGGTTAAAGGCTCGGCGACCGGCTTGCCTGCCAGCGCTTGTTCCAAGGTGATCACTTTGCGCATGTGCGCTTGCGGATTTTTCGCGCCGTTGGCATGATTCTTGACCGCGACGGCGGCCAACTGCTCGCGCGTCGTGCCGTATTGGTGCATGTGGCGGCGCGCGATCATGGCGAAGAGGGCGGGGAAGGTGGCTCCAGCGCGTCCTTCGCCGGACATGTCGCCCGCCCCCGCAAGAATCTCAGTGACCCGGGGGGTGCTTTGTGAAGTCATCTTTTCGACGCCGGCAACCACTACTGTGTCGTACAGGCCGGCTGCGACGCTCTGCCAGGCATGAAAGAAAGCGGAGCCGCTGGAAGCGCAAGCGTCTTCCAGGCGCGTGCACGGTATACCCTCAAAACCAGCGGCGACGCCGATGTAGGGAGCGAGATGGTTCTGGCCGACAAAGGAAGGACCGGCGAAATTGCCGAGATAGAACGCTTCCACGGCACTGGGTGCGAGGCTCGCGTCGGCAAGCGCATGCCGGATGGCTTCCAGCGCGAGCGAGCGGAGATCGCGGTCTGCAAACGCGCCGAAAGCGGTTTTCCCGATACCGATGACGGCGGCCGATCTCATATACACTTAAGGATAGCGTTGATGGCGCCGCTGTTCTGCACGTTTTCTATCGCTTCTCGTCTTTCCTTAGTAGAGGAATGCGAGAGGCAACTAGCAGCCGGGGCGGGGACGAGGCATTGGGACGTCTCTTTGGGTGGGCTGTCAGCGCGGAGGCCGCAGTGAGCGATCCTCTGTCCCCCATTTCGGATTCGCAGCTTCAAACCGATTCCGACGTACAGACGCAATTTGTGCAGCAGAATCTGCGGCGCATCTTTCTGTTGATCTACCGCATTGTGGGCAACGTGGACGATGCGCAGGATCTGACGCAAGAGACCTTCATCAAAGCGCTGCAGCGGCGATCGCAACTGAAAGATTTGGATAAGGCGGCGAGCTGGTTGTCGCGCATAGCGGCGAACACGGCCATCGATTTTCTGCGCCGCAGCAAACGGCTGACGTTTACCGATGTGAGCGAATTGGCGGAGACGCGGATTTCGGCGACGGAAAATCCTGAGCAGTTGCTGTTGCGAGGCGAGCGGAAACTGCATCTGGACGGAGGCCTGGCGGCCTTAACCGAACGCGAACGGATGGCGCTGCTGTTACGCGATGTGGAAGATCTGCCTGCCGACCAGGTGGCGATGCAAATGAACTGCTCAATGGCTACGGTGCGCTCGCACATCGCCAACGCGCGGATCAAGTTCAAGCGGTATTTGGAAGCGAGGAAGCCGTCGTGAGATCCGAAAACGGTGGGAAGAACTTGCATCCCGAGCTGGGAACTCTGGCGCTGTTTTCAGGCGGCGAGCTGCCGTGGATGGAGCGCCTGCGAGTAGGGCGCCACGTGCATCGCTGCGCCGATTGCGAGAATCAGGTGGCGCTGTTCCGATCCACGAAAGCGGAGTTGAAGCGCGAAGCGGAAACGCAAACGCTCACCGGCTTTGAGGCTATCGCGGACTGGAGCCGCTTGGAGCGGGAGATGCTCGGCAACGTCGCAGTGGGCGTCGCGGCGGCGCGCTGCGTCGATAACGTGCGGCGTGGGCGGAAGCTGCTTACGCGCGGTGCGCTAATCGTGGGCCTCGTCGCGCTGTTCGTGGGCGGATGGATGACGCACATTCCGGCGGAGCAGACCCGGCATTTGTTCGCATCGTTCGGCCGGATGGCAGGGTTGGATCGTCCGCAGATCACCGGTACCGTGCTGCGAACCACGCCGGATGGAATTGCGGTGCGGGCGCAAGGCGCGACGCTGACGATTCTGCATCCGCCTTCGGCTGTGGTCTCGCTTTCCGGGCGTTCCGCCGTAGCGGCGCGCTACGTGGATGAAGAAACCGGCGAAATGACGATCACCAAAGTGTATGCGCAATAGCTGCCGGCGATGGAGCGTAACGGTGCTTTTGATGCTGGCCGCGCCGCTGTGCTTGTTGGCGCAAAACGCCTTCACGCAAAGCGAGACCGGCCGTTATCTGGACATCGAGTTTCCACACGATTCTCCGGTGCTGCCCGTTTCCTTCAGCTTGGGGCCGACCACGTTTCGGCCACGCGGCGTATCGATGGCACTGGACCTGCATGCGTCGTTGCTGCTGCGCAACACAGGCAATAAGCCGATCTCCGGCTTGACACTGCGAGTCGAGGCGCAGGATTTGACGCCGTCCGGCAAAGGATCGGTAACAGTGCCAAGTCTCGATGTGCTGCCGGGAGAAGTTTTTCCGGTGCGGATCGATATGGAGTTGCTGCGGCCGTTCAATGTGGCGAAAACGGATCGCGCGTTGGTGCAGGTGTCGCTCGATTGCGCGCTGTTCAGCGATTTGTCTTATTACGGACCGGACAAGCTGAATTCGCGGCGCGCGCTGATGGTGTATGAGCTCGAGGCGCGGCGCGACCGGCGCTATCTGGCGAAGTTGGTGGCGGCGGGGAAATGGTCGGAATTGCGCGAAGAGTTGAATTTTGGATTGCAGGATTTGAGCCCGGAACAGCTCGGGCTGGAGTTGCTGCGCGGCGGAAGGAGCGCGGAAAGCCGGGTGCAGCCGGTCAGCATCGGAGCGGTCACGTTTCCCAATGCGCCGGTGCAGCCGTTGAGCGGCGCGGCGCGGATTCTCGGGAATGAAGTGCGAGGCCGGCAGATCGATGTGAAAAATACGTCGCAAAAGACGGTGCGCAGCGTCGAGATGGGTTGGATTGTGCGCGACGAGCGGGGCCGGGATTTTGTTGCGGGATCGGATCCGGCGGCGATTGAACTCAGCCCTGTGCAAACCGGAACGATGACCGAACCGGCGACACTGCGCTTTTCTCATCCAAGCGGCCAGCCGATGATGATCGGTGCGCTGATGGCGTTTGTCAACGACGTCGAATTCGCGGACGGCAAGCTTTGGATTCCGAGCCGGGCCGATATCGACGAAGCGACCAGCGATCCGATGCTGCGGCGGGCCTTGGCGACTTCGCCGGAGCAGCAGAGGCTGGAGGATATCTACCGGCGCAAGGGGATTAGCGGACTCGAGGAAGAGTTGAAGAAGATGCAGTAAGCGGCTTGCGCTTGGTAGACTGAGAAAGTTCGGGGCGTGGCTCAGCCTGGCTAGAGCGCCTGGTTCGGGACCAGGAGGTCGGTGGTTCGAATCCACTCGCCCCGACCAATCCTTTCTCCGCATTGAGTGCGGTTGGTGTAACGCTGTAAGCGTCCCTTGCCGCGTGGAAGCTTACCAATCCGCTCATCGCGGCCGCTTCATTCTTTGGCAAGTGCTTGGAATTCCCGACCTGGTCATGGCGGTGAGCCTGGGCGCAACCGCCCGTTGACGCTGCTGCCACTAAGCCTGGGTCCGACGTTCATTGTGCCGTTGCTTCTGATCTTTCATCTAATCTGCATCGCGCAAGCAAGAGCTTGGAAAGGCGCTTCCGGCGATACGCGTCAAACAGCACGTCTGCAGGACTTAGTGACAGGGCGTGCAATAAAAAAATGGCGATGACTGCGAAATCTTCAAGAACTTACATTCCGGCTGCGGGCCAGGACCGTTTTCTGCCGCTCTACGATGTAGTGACGAAGTGGATGGGCGCCGATCAAGTGCGGCGAGCCTTGCTCGATCAAGCCGAACTGAGGCCTGGCCAACGCGTTCTCGATATCGGCTGCGGCACCGGCACGCTGGCCGTTCTGTTGAAGCGGCTGCATCCACAGCTTGAGGTTATTGGACTCGATCCAGATCCGAAAGCACTTACTCGCGCAAGACGAAAGGCGCAACGATCTTCGGTCTCGCTTCAATTCGAGCAGGGATTTTCGGACGCGCTTGAGTATCCTGCGAGATCCTTCGATCACGTATTCTCCTCTTACATGTTTCACCACTTAGAAAGCGGCCAAAAGAGAGAAACGCTGGGAGAGGTTCGGCGCGTTCTCAAGCCTGGCGGCTACTTTCACCTGCTTGATTTCGCAGGACCGGATTCCGCCCGCCGCCGCAGGTCCTTGTCCCGCTTATTTCACTTACATGATCGGCTGAAGGATAACTCCGAAAGCCGGATTCTTTCGCTAATGGGCGAGGCCGGATTTACAGACGTGAAGGTGGCCGCACACCGAACGGTTCTCTTTGGATCTGTGGATGTCGCCTACTACCTGGCATCTGCACCAAACCCGGAATGAGGCGCGTTCTCTTATCCTGGAGCAGCGGAAAGGACAGCGCCTGGGTTCTCCATCTGCTGCGGCAGATCCCCGATGTTGAAGTGGTAGCACTCCTCACCACGTTCAACCGTTCGGCGGATCGTGTGGCGATGCATGCTGTGCGCCGCAATGTGGTCGAAGCGCAAGCCGAAAGAGTTGACTTGCCTTTGTGGTCTGTGGATCTGCCGTCGCCATGTTCCAACGCAGTTTACGAAGAGTTAATGACTGCGATCTGGCCGAGAGCAGCGGCTGAAGGAATCACAGAGATCGCGTTTGGCGACTTGTTCCTCGAAGACATCCGCAAGTATCGCGAGCGGCAACTCCAGGCTACGCATCTCGCGCCGCTCTTTCCAATTTGGCATTCGCCGACTCGTGCGCTTGCTATAGAAATGATTCGCGCCGGTGTAAGAGCTAAGGTCACTTGCGTAGATCCGGCAAAGCTCGATCGGTCGTTTGCAGGGCGGGAGTTTGATAACGCTTTTCTAGACTCGCTCCCGCCGTCTGTCGATCCCTGCGGTGAAAATGGCGAGTTTCATACATTCGTATACGACTCGCCAGCTTTCTCGCACCCGCTGTCCATAAAAGTCGGAGAGATTGTCGAGCGCGACGGTTTCGTTTTCGCAGACGTGTTGCCGGCCGCTCCGAAATATGAATATGCGGGTTTGTGTGGAAACTGTCTAAATGCGAAGATTGTCAGCTCGGATCGCGGATCTGTTTTTTTTCGGTGTATGCTTTCGGACCAGAACCCGGAGTTCCCACGATATCCGAGACTGCCGGTGCTCACCTGCTCAGGCTGGACCGCGGGAGCGAAGAACGTACAACTTTATTCGGCTTAGGAATCTGGGTGGCTAATCGCCAACCCATCTCGACGTACGGTCCGCGGCGCAACCGCCCTATGATGGGATTTGTCTCCCAAACCCCTCCTCTTTTTGCTTCTCTCACCCGCGCTCGTCTCGCTCTTGCCCGGCCAAACCAACCGGCCCGAAACGATCGCACTCGACATCACCAATGCTCCGCGCAAAATCCTGCGCGCACAGCTCACGATTCCCGTGCATCCGGGCGAGCTGACGCTGGTCTATCCCGAATGGATTCCGGGCGAGCACGGCCCCACCGGCCCCATCGATAACTTCGCCGGAATTGCGTTCTCCGCGAACGGCCGTGCCATCCCCTGGCGCCGTGACGACGTCGACATGTTCGCCTTCCATCTCAGCGTGCCGCCCGGCGTCACAACGCTCGACGCGAAAATGGATTTTCTCGCCACCGCTTCGCCCACCGGCTTTTCCTCGGGAGCGTCCACCAGCGCCAATCTCTGCATCGTGAATTGGAATCAAATACTCCTCTATCCGGCCGGCACTGCGGCCAAGGACGTCACTTTCGATCCTTCCATAAAAATTCCGGAAGGCTGGAAGTTCGGCACGGCGCTTTCGACTGTTGCAACCGAAGGCACTGTCACCCGCTTTCGCCCCGTAGCGCTGAATCAGCTTGTTGACTCGCCCGTTTTGGCCGGGCGCTTCTTCCGCGAAATTCCCCTCGCTCCGGAAATCACGCCCAAGCATTTTCTGGACATGGCCGCCGATGGTCCCGAGGATCTCAACATCAACTCCGATGAGGTGAACGCCTTCAGCAATCTGGTTCGCGAAACCGGCGCGCTCTACGCCTCGCGCCATTACACGAGCTATCATTTTCTGCTGACGCTCAGCGACAGTGTCGCGCATTTCGGTCTCGAGCATCATCAGTCGAGCGACGACCGCGTGGATGCGCGCACCTTCCTCGATGACGATCTCACGCTGCTCGCCGGCGATCTGCTGCCGCACGAATTTACCCACTCCTGGAACGGCAAATATCGCCGGCCCGCCGGGCTCGCCACCTCCAATTACCAGCAGCCTATGAAAGGCGATCTGCTGTGGGTCTATGAAGGTCTCACACAATATCTGGGCGACGTGCTGGCCGCCCGCAGCGGTATCTGGACACCGAGTCAGTACCGCGCCGCCCTGGCTTCCTCGGCCGCCGAACTCGATCATCGGCCCGGCCGCACTTGGCGCGATCTTGCGGACACCGCCGTCGCCGCACAGATTCTATACGGCACGAGCGATCAATGGGACAACTGGCGCCGTTCGACGGATTATTATGCCGAAGGCGAGTTGATCTGGCTCGACGCCGACACCACCATTCGCCAGCTCTCTCATGGCCGCAAATCGCTGAACGATTTCTGCGCGCGCTTTCTCGGCCTCGGCGGCAACACGCCGCCCGAACTGGTGCCTTACACGTTCGACCAATTAGTGCAGGTTCTCAATGACGTGCAGCCTTACGATTGGGCGCATTTCTTCACCGCGCTTCTCACCTCCAAATCGCCGCACGCGCCCCTCGGCGGCATTCAAAACGGCGGCTACGCAATTGAATACACCGGTCAACCGAATGAGTTCATCCGCGCGGCGGAAAGCAAAGATCATGGAGTAAACGCCTGGTATTCGCTCGGCATTCGCGTAGAAGAGAACACCATCCAGGACGTCCTGGTCGGCTCTCCCGCTTACAACGCCGGTTTAGGACCCGATATGAAGCTAGTCGCCGTGAACGGCCGCCGCGCTTCGGACGAACTGCTGCACCAAGCCATTCGCAACACCGAACATGGCCCTGCGCCCATCGAGCTGATTGTCGACAATACCGGCTTCTTCAAGGTTGTGAAGATCGACTATCGTGGAGGCGAGAAATACCCGCACCTCGTGCGCCGTGCAGACAGCCCGGATCTCCTCGACGACATTTTGAAACCCATGACCAACCACCCCCGCACCAAGAACGCAGAATAGCGCGCGCTCGCTAACCTATTAATGATGCAGTTGGTCCCCGTCGAACATTGGCCCGCGCCCGAACCTATTGACTACCGCCCAGAATTGGAATCGGGCAACGTCCTCTTCTTCCCCGCAATCCCGTTCGCCTTGCCGGAAGAATCGCAGGATTTCCTGCGCAATCTGAATTTCTCGGGCGGCGCGGTTCACAAGAACGTCGCCTATCGCCCGTCTACCGAACGCGTGACCGGCGTCGAAGCCGCGGCCGCGCATATCGAACGCCTCAAAAACGTTCTGCGCGAATATTCCAGCCGAGTCGTCCAGTTCACTGCCGATTTGCTCCCGCAATATGCCGCAAGCTGGAAGCTCGATTACGCCAGCTTCCGCCCGCTGGAGGAACAAGGGCGCGATCTGCCTCTCAATAAACGCAACGATCTCATCCATACCGATGCGTTTCCTTCCCGCCCCACGAACGGGGATCTCATCCTCCGCGTCTTTACCAACATTCACCCCAGCAAGACTCGCAATTGGGTTACGACCGACCCGTTTCGGCTGCTGGCGGCGCGTTATGCGCAGCATGCCGGGCTGCATCGCATCGCAAGCAGCGGGCGCCTGCTCGACCAATCCGCTCGTTCTGCTCCACGGCTTCGGCTTGCCCGTTGTTCCGCGCTCGCCCTTACGACCGCTTCATGCTGCGCTTCCACGAATACCTGAAGCGCAATGAAGAATTTCAGAAGAATTGCCCGAAATACAGCTTCGCGTTCCCTCCCGGTTCCACCTGGCTGACCTTCACCGACGTACTGCCGCATTCGGTCCACTCCGGCCAGCACGCGCTCGAGCAGACCTTCATCGTGGCCCGTTCTTCGCTGGCAAATCCCGAAAACGCGCCCGTTGCGATCCTCGAGCGGCTGTGCGGGAAGCCCTTGCTCGAGTCTTCTGGGCCGGCCCTAGCATCAAAATCTTAGCTGGCTCCCCCTCCGATTCCCGCTAAACTAGTAGTACACGCATGGATTTCCTCGAAACTGCGCTCTCTAAGGTTTTTGGCACGAAGCATGAGCGCGAAATCAAGAAGATGCGGCCCATGGTGGCGGCTATCAATGATCTCGAGCCGCAGCTCCAGCAGCTTTCGGACGCCGATTTAGCGGCTAAAACTCCCGAGTTCAAACAGCGGCTGGAGAATGGCGCGTCACTTGACGACATCCTGGTCGAAGCCTTCGCGGTCTGCCGCGAAGCCGGGCGCCGCATCCTCAACATGCGGCACTTCGATGTGCAGCTCATGGGCGGCATGGTTCTGCACAAGGGGCGCATCGCCGAAATGAAAACCGGTGAAGGTAAGACACTGGTCGCCACGCTGCCCAGCTATTTGAATGGCCTCGCCGGCAAAGGCGTCCACATCGTCACTGTCAATGATTACCTGGCCCGCCGAGACTCGGAATGGATGGGCCGCGTCCATACCTTTCTCGGCCTAACGGTCGGCACTATCGTTCACGATCTTGACGATCTGGAGCGCCGCGATGCTTACCTCTGCGACATCACGTACGGAACCAATAACGAATTCGGATTCGATTATCTTCGCGACAATATGAAATTCCGCCTGCAGGATTACGTGCAGCGCGATTTCAATTTCGCCATCGTCGACGAAGTCGACTCCATTTTGATCGACGAAGCCCGCACCCCGCTCATCATCGCCGGCCCTAGTGAAGAATCGACCGACAAGTATTACCGCGTCAACCGCATCATTCCTTATCTCGAGCGCGGCGAGGTCATCGAAGGCAAAGAGCCCGGCCAATCCTACACCACCGGCGATTTCACCGTCGACGAAAAACACCGTACCGCCGCGCTTACCGAAGAGGGTGTTCTGAAAGTCGAAAAGCTGCTCAACACCGGCAATCTCTACGACCCCGCCAACATCGAGATGAACCACCACGTGCAGCAAGCGCTGCGCGCCCACATCCTCTATCAACCCGACCGCGATTACGTTGTCCAGGACGGGCAAGTCGTCATTGTCGATGAATTCACCGGCCGCTTGATGCCCGGCCGCCGTTGGAGCGATGGCCTTCATCAAGCCGTCGAAGCCAAAGAAAACGTCAAGATCGAGCGCGAAACCCAGACGCTCGCCAGCATCACCTTCCAGAACTACTTCCGCATGTATAAGAAGCTGGCCGGCATGACCGGTACGGCCGATACCGAAGCGGCCGAGTTCAGCAAGATCTACAACCTGGAAGTCACCATCGTCCCCACCAACCGGCCGCTCATCCGAATTGAAAATCCGGATATGGTCTATCGCACCGAAGAAGAGAAGTTCCGGAACGCCGCCAAAGACATCAAGGGCCTGCATGAAAAAGGCCAGCCGGTTCTGGTGGGCACCATTTCGGTCGAAAAATCCGAACGGCTCTCGAACGTTCTGCGCAAAATGGGTGTCCGCCATGAAGTGCTGAACGCCAAGAATCACGAGCGCGAAGCGCACATCGTGGCGCAGGCGGGGCGCAAAGGCGCGGTCACGGTCTCCACCAACATGGCCGGCCGCGGCACCGACATCTTATTGGGCGGCAATCCCGATTTTCTGCTCGAAGAACGGCTCAAAAAATACGGCAAATCTCCCGAGCTTCTCGCGCCCGGCGAACTGGACGAGATCAAAGCCGAAATCAAACGCGAGATTGAGGTCGAGCGCGAGGAAGTGATTCGCCTCGGCGGCTTGCACATTCTCGGCACCGAACGCCACGAATCCCGCCGCATCGATAACCAGTTGCGCGGACGCGCCGGACGCCAGGGCGATCCCGGCAGCTCCCGTTTCTATCTCTCGCTGCAAGACGACCTGCTTCGCATTTTTGGCGGCGACCGCATGCAGGGGCTCATGCTGCGCCTGGGCATGGAAGAGGACGTGCCGATCGAATCGCGCCTGATCAGCAAGCGCATAGCCGCCGCTCAAAAAGCCGTCGAAGCCCAGCACTTCGCTTCCCGCAAACACGTTCTCGAATACGACGACGTCATGAATAAACAGCGTCAGGCGGTTTACTCTATGCGCCGCAAATTGCTCGAGGGCGAGAACCAAAAAGAACGGATTCTCGACATCGTGCGCGGGATAGTCGGCAGCTTCATCGATCGTTTGTTCCGGAAAACGCCCGCTATGACCAGTACGATCTTCCCGGTCTGCAAACCGCCGTCCTCAATCAATTCGGCGCCAAGCTCGATCCGGAAGAATTCGCCGGCTTGGCACGGCGCGACGTCGAAGAAAAATTAAACGATCTCTTAATCGAGCGCTACAACGAAAAGGAGCGCATGATCGGCGCCGAAAACCTGCGCCAGGCCGAGAGCATCATCATGCTCAACGTGGTCGACAACCAGTGGAAAGACAACCTGCTCTCCATGGACCACTTGAAGGAAGGCATCGGACTGCGCGGCTATGGCCAGAAGGACCCGCTCATCGAGTACAAAAAAGAGTCCTACACGATGTTTCAGGAAATGATGGATCGCATCGAAGACGAGACCATCAAATACCTGTACTTCATGCGCATCGAAAGCGGTAACGTGCCGCTGCCCTATCCGGAACCCGAGGAAGAAGAGTTTGAGGACGAAGCGGAATCGGATGGCGCAGGAGCACCGAATCTCGAACAGCAGCGACAGGCGCAGCAGTCGGTCCTCGATTTGACGCGCAATATCCAGCGCAAGAAAGATAAGGAACTGGCCGAGTTGCAGTTCACCGGCGGAAACGGAAACGGTAATCAAGCCCCCCAAGCATGCGAAAGGTCCAAAAGTGGGCCGCAACGAGCTGTGCCCCTGCGGCAGTGGAAAGAAGTACAAGAAATGCCACGGCGCCGCAGCCTAACGCTTGCGCTTCTGCTGTTCGCCGCAACTGCGTTTCGCCGCGGATCAGCCGCTCTGGCACGAATACGGCCTGCTGCACACGCAAACCAGCCAGCAAGGCGCGCTAGCCGTCACCAGCTACGAAATGAAGGATGTCACCGGCGCGTTGGCCGCCTGGGAATGGCTCCGCACCCCGGCAGGCCGCTCCTGTAATCTGGCGCCTTTTTGCACTCGTGAGCCCGGCCGGACTATCGTGTCGGACGACAATTACGTTGTCGTTTTCACCGGTGGCGTGCCCGCCAAGGCGCAGTTTGATGCGGTCCTCAACGCGCTTCCCAATAAACACGACGGCTCGCTTCCTCCGATTCTTGCCTTTATTCCGCGCCGCGATCTGGTACCCGATTCGGCGCGCTACGCGCTAGGCCCCGCGTCGCTCCAAGCCTTCGCGCCCCAGCTCGCGGCCGCGAAGCCGGGCTTTGCGGAAGATGCAGAAGCGCAAATCGCCGAATACCACGTTGCCGGCTCACCGGAACCCATTCATTTCGCGCTCTTCTATTACCCCTCGCCCGAGATGGCCCGCTTGCACGAGCCTGGCTTTCAGGCGCTGCCCAACGTGCACGTCAAGCGCGATGGAGTATTGCTCGGCGTCGTTTTCGGCGATGCTACCGCCGCCCAGGCCGCCCCAGTTTTGAGCCAGGTTCACTATCAGGCGCAAGTCACCCGCAACGAAACTCCGCCGCCCAGCCCCATCAAACCGCTCTACCAATTGCTGATCAATATCCTGTCGCTGAGCGTTCTTTTAGTGGCCATCTGCCTGTGTGCGGGCCTCATGTATGCCGGGATGCGAATCTACCGCCGCAAGTACGGCACGCTTGAGGCAGACGAGTCGATGATCACTTTGCACCTCACCGTTGATTAGCTTCCACGGAACCGTGCAAAGTGCTGAGGGGCTGGCGTTTAGCGCGTAGGGATTCAACGGTTTTCCACAGGAAAAGCACTGCTTGTCCAAAGGCTGTGGAGAAACATCTTCGAGCGTAAATGGTTTGCGAAGTGGTACTTAGAGCGGGTACGCCGGGCCGGGGAAAAATGCCCTTGACTTCACCCCCCGCTGGCCCTACACTCCAATCACAAACAGGTTTTGGCGGTTGCGATACCGTCGAATCTGATTCTCCCATCAAACGTAACCTCTGGTACCTCAGAGGCCTGATCGCAGGAAGGAAAGTGCTCATTCGCGAGGATGAGCATTTTCTTTTACTTATCGGTCCGAACCCGCCCGAAATGAGACCCGCACCTCCCAAATCCACAGATCCGCCTCGTACCTGGGGCGAGCGCTTCCAAGCCCTCAGCAATGTTCCACCCCTACTCCGCATGGTGTGGAAGACCAGCCCGTTCCTGAGCCTCTCCACCGTCGTCCTGCGCTGCGTTACGGCGCTTTTCCCGCTAGCCACCTTGTGGATTTCGAAACTTATCATCGATCTGGTCGTACGCGCCATCCGGCATCAACCATTCGATCACTCTAGAATCTGGAAGCTATTGATTCTGGAACTCTTGCTTGCCGTCGGGTCGGACACCCTCGGCCGCTTCATTTCACTGGTCGACAGCCTGCTCGGCGACCGCTTCACCAACCACGTCAGCATCCAGCTCATGGAGCACGCCAATTCGCTCGACCTGGTTTCCTTTGAAGACCCAGTCTTTTACGACAAAATGGAGCGCGCCCGCCGCCAGACCACTGCCCGCCTCGGCATGCTGGCCGGTCTCGCCGGCATGGGTCAGCAATTTCTTACCCTGCTTTCTCTGCTTTCCGCCGTTATCTTGTTCTCTCCCTGGCTCTTGCTCCTCCTGATCGGCGCGACCGTCCCGGTTTTCTTCGGCGAAACCCGTTTCGCGATGCTGAACTATTCCATGCTCTATCGGTATACGCCGGAGCGCCGCGAACTGGATTATCTGCGCTATTTAGGGGCCAGCAACGAAAGCGCCAAGGAGATCAAGATCTTCGGCCTCGGCCGCTATCTGATTGAGCGCTCACGAACCCTCTTCGAACGGTTCTACGCTGAAAACCGGCACTTGGCGATCCGGCGCGCCATCCACGGCACGCTGCTGAACTTGCTACCCACCGGAGCTTATTATGGCGCCTACGCGCTCATCATCGTGCGTGCCCTGGCCGGCGCTCTGACGGTTGGCGATCTTACATTGATGGTCGGCGCATTTTCCCGGGCCCGCAGCATCATGGACAATCTCGTCTCCGGCCTCGTCGGCGTATCCGAACAGGCCCTATTCATTAAAGATTTATTCGATTTCTTTCAAACCACGCCCAGCATCGCCTCCCCGCCGAACGCCCTACCTGCGCCCCGGCCCATCCGCTCTGGCTTCGAATTTCAAAATGTCGGGTTCGCCTATCCCGAATCCGAGCACAACGTTCTGAGCGATATCAGCTTCCGCTTCTATCCGGGCGAGCGCATCGCGCTGGTTGGCGAAAACGGAGCGGGGAAGACCACTCTTGTCAAACTGCTCGCCCGCCTTTACGATCCGAGCGAAGGCCGCATCCTCCTGGATGGGATCGACCTGCGCGAGTACCAAGTCGATGAGCTGCGGCACGAGATTGGAGTCATTTTCCAGGACTACATGCGTTACGACATGCTGGCTGCCGAAAACATCGGTGTTGGACGAATCGACGATCTCCAAAACGAACCGCGCGTAACGCAGGCCGCCGAAAAGAGTCTGGCTGCCGCAGTCATCGAGAAACTAGAGAAGCGCTATCGCCAGATGCTCGGCCGGCGTTTTGAAGGCGGCGTCGACCTCTCCACCGGCCAATGGCAGAAAATCGCCTTGGGCCGCGCCTACATGCGCGATGCCCAAATTCTGATCCTCGACGAGCCCACCGCCAGCCTGGACGCCCGCGCCGAATTCGACGTCTATCGGCGCTTCGCGGATCTCACGGCCGGTAAGATGGCCGTCCTCATCTCGCACCGCTTCTCCACCGTTCGCATGGCCGACCGCATTCTGGTACTCGAAAACGGCAGAATCGTCGAGCAGGGCTCGCACCGCCAGCTTGTCGAATTGGGAGGCAAATACGCTGAGCTATTCGAACTGCAAGCCGCGGGCTATCGCTAAACTTGTGAGGATGCGACATCGATTGCTGGCGTTCTGCGCGGGAATTTGTTTGCTCACGAGCCCGTGCGCCTTTGCCCAGCACGGCGCGTGGCATTTTGCTGTCTCCGGCGATTCCCGAAATTGCGGCGATGTGGTCATGCCAGCTATCGCGAAAAGCGCAGCCGCGAATCACGCCGCCTTCTATTGGCACCTCGGCGACTTTCGCGCCATTTATCGTTTCGATCAGGATTATTGGCAGCTCCACAAACCCGCCGATCCCAGCGCCGCCAACATCGCCGCCTATCTCGCGGGCGCCTGGCCGGATTTTATCGAGCACCAGCTCCGCCCCTTCGGAAGCATGCCTGTCTTTCTCGCGTTCGGAAATCACGAGCTCATTCCACCGAAAACCCGCGACCAGCTTGTTGCCCAGTTCGCCGAATGGCTCGACGCGCCGCCCATCCGCGAGCAGCGTCTCAAAGATAATCCCCGCGATTACGCCGTCAAAGGTTACTACCACTGGATCCAAGACAGCGTCGATTTCATTACGCTCGACAATGCCTCGCCGGATCAGTTCGACGCGGCCCAGATGAAGTGGCTCGAAGGCGTGCTCGCGCGCGATGAAGCGGACGCCGGGGTGCGCGCGCTGGTTTTAGGAATGCATGAGGCGCTGCCCGAGAGTATTTCCAAAGGTCACAGCATGAACGAATCCGCCCAAGGCGACCAGAGCGGAACGAAAGCGTATCACTGGCTGCTCGATTTTAAAAGCAAGACAAACAAGCCCGTCTATGTGCTGGCCAGCCATTCGCATTTTTATATGGCAGGTATCTTCAACACCGAATACTGGCGCACGCACGGCGGCGTTCTGCCGGGCTGGATCATAGGAACCGCCGGCGCGGAAAGATATACACTACCCCCCAACGCCAATGAGGCCATCGAAGCGAAAGCGCACGTCTACGGTTATCTGCTGGCGACCGTCACCGATTCCCGCACCGATCCCATCCACTTTGAGTTCCACGAGCTCAGCGAATCCGATGTCCCGCCCGCTGTAGTCAATCGCTTCACCCCCGATCTGGTCCACACTTGCTGGGTGGGAAATCCGTAACGTGAAACCGCGCCGTGATCGAAATGAAAGAGACTTCAAGGTTGCACCGCGATGAGCACACAGTGATGCTCGGATTCCTGAAATGGTTCGTCCGAATCCTGATGATATGCGGCATATTGGCGATAGCTTTTGCCGCCGGTTTCTCGACGTACCTTCACGATTGGCTATTGGCGGCTGCGATGGCCGCCTGCTTTGTGGTCACTCTCTACAATGTTCAGCTTTATTTCAAACGAGAGAGGCACGTCATTGGCTCCCCCGGTTCGATCCTCTCAGGAACGGCCCGATTGGCAGTGTTCTGGGCAGTCATCGTGTTTTCGCTTGTCGCTGTCGTTTGGGTGATTCGCAATGGATGACGAAATCCACTAGCCGCGCTATTTGCCAGAGTTCCGGCCTGCAATACTTGGTACTCCCCCGATCTAATACTTTTTGTATATTCGCCTGATTTGGCGTATGATGTGCAATTACGGCGTGTGCCTCGCGGGCTGATCGAGAACAGCACGTGCGGCGGAGCCAAGTAGGCGATCTGAGAACAGGAGCATTCAGATGAGAATTTACATCGGAGTACTGGGTGTCGCGCTCGCAGTTTGTTCGGCTTTCGGCCAACAGCCTGAGAAGCGCCGCGTGGCGGTGATGGAGTTTAGCTACGCCACGGTCATGAATCAGGTGCAGGCCGTCTTCGGAACCAATCAGGATGTCGGACGCGGCATATCGGATCTTTTAGTGAACCAATTGGTGAATGATGGAAACTATCGGGTAATCGAACGGCAGGCGCTCGATAAAATTCTGAAGGAACAGAATTTTTCAAACAGCGATCGAGCCGACGCGACCACCGCGGCCAAGATCGGCCGCGTGCTCGGAGTAGATACGATCATCGTTGGCGATATCACGCAGTTCGGCCGTGACGACCAGCACAAGAATATTGGCGGCGGCGGGGGAAACTGGGGCCACTATGGTTTGGGCGGCGTGGGAATGCATAAGGCCAAGGCTGTCGTCGAGATCACGGCTCGTCTGGTGGATGTAAATACCGGCGAGATTCTGGCCTCCGCCACGGGCCATGGCGAGTCTTCGCGCTCGGGGACGAATCTCCTTGGCGGCGGAGGGTCCGGGTGGACGAACGGCGGCGGCAACGTGGATATGGGCAGTTCCAATTTCGGCGCCACCATTATTGGAGAAGCTGTAAAGGGTTCAGTTTCGAATCTCGCGACTCAGCTCGACCAGGATTCGGGTAAAATTCCTCACGAAACCGTTCAGATTAATGGGGTCGTGGCGGACGCCACCGGCAATACGATCACTATTAACGTCGGCACGCGCTCGGGGTTGCATGTCGGCGATAAGCTCGCTGTCACGCGCGTAACCCGCGTGATCAAAGATCCTGTCACCGGGAAGCCTCTCCGCACCGTGGAAGAGCCGGTTGGGCAGGTAGTGATCACGTCGGCAGACGAAGGTTCGTCGGTGGGGACGTTCACGGGCGCCGGCCAACCCAAGGTTGGCGATGCCGTAAAAAACATGCCGTAAGGGTCAGTTCATCGAGGCAGTGGAAGGTTCGGAATCTTCCGCTGCCCCATTCTCAAGACCCATTTGCGAAAGACGGTAACGCAACGCGTTGCGGGTGAGCCCCAGCATTCGCGCTGCCTGACTCTTGTTGCCATTGGTGCGGCGCAGCGCTTCGCGAATCATCATCTGCTCCCAATGTTCCAGCGTTTCGCCTTCGGGCAGCAGAGGCGTCTGCACGGAAACGGAAACAGCCGGGCCGCGCGGCGCTTCGATGCGTATCTCGGAGGGCTGCAAAACGTCGCCGGACCCCAGAACCAGACTGCGCTCGATGGTGTTCTCGAGTTCTCTAACATTGCCGGGCCAGGAGTGATCGAGCAAGCGATCCACGGCCGCCGGGCTGATCTCTTTGGCAGTAGATCCAAGTTCCTTCGATAGCTTCCGGACGAAGTGAATCGCCAAAAACGGGATGTCTTCCTTGCGATCGCGCAGCGGCGGAATGTTGATGGGAACGACGTTCAGGCGGTAATAAAGATCTTCGCGGAAACGCCCCTGCTCGAGCGCCGCGCGCAGATCGGCATTGGTGGCGGCGATCACGCGCACGTCCACATTTCGAGTGACATTCGACCCAAGACGCTCGAACTGGCGCTCCTGCAAAACGCGCAAGAGCTTCACCTGGATATTGCCCGGGACGTCGCCGATTTCGTCGAGGAAGGTTGTTCCGCCGTCGGCCTGTTCAAATTTTCCGGGCTTGCTGCTGGTCGCCCCGGTAAACGCTCCCCGGTCGTAGCCGAACAACTCGCTTTCCATCAGGTTTTCAGGAAGCGCGGTGCAGTTGATCTTTACGAACGGATGGTTTTTGCGCGGGGAGTGCTGGTGAATCGCGCGCGCGATCATGTCTTTGCCGACGCCGCTCTCACCGGCCAACAGCACCGTCGCCCTGGTCGGCGCAACGCGTTCTACCGTATGGAAGATCTCGCGCATCGCCTGGCTTCGCCCGATAATGTTGTCGAATTGATAGCGTTGATCGAGCTGCTCGCGCAGGCGCTGGTTCTCCGCGCGAAGCGAATGAACGGCCATCACTTTTTGCACTACCGCGGTTAAATGATCTAGCGAAAATGGCTTCTGCAGAAAATCCGCCGCTCCCAGTTTCATGGCTTGCACCGCGGCCTCCACCGATCCGTGCGCGGTGATCACCAGAACGGCTGCTGCTATGCCGCGCTCCTGCAATTGCTGGATGAATTGCAACCCATCCATTCCAGGCAAGCGGAGATCGGTAACGATCAGGTTCGCGACCGTCGCAAGCGGCAGCGCCTGCTCCGCGCTTGGCGCGCCGTCCACATCGAAGCCAGCCGATTCGAGATGCAATTGCAGTACGCGGCGCAGTTTATCTTCGTCTTCTACGACGAGAATTCTTCCGTCGGACATATTTAGGAGGATTGCACTTTCGGAAGGATCATCTCGAACCTGGTACCCGCTCCGGGTTCGCTAAATACATTGATTCGCCCTTGATGCTCGTCGACAATTTTCGACACGATCGCGAGCCCCAATCCTACGCCCTGCGGCTTGGTCGTGAAGAAAGGGTTAAAAATGCTTTCCAGATGTTGTGGTTGTATGCCTTCGCCATGATCGCTCACAAAGATGAGTACATTCTCCTCGCTTTCTTCTGCGCGTATCTGTACTTCCTGGCCCTCCCCGCTCGCCTGAATTGCGTTTTGCACCAGATTGGAAATCGCCGAATGCAGCAAGTCCGGATCGAAGACGAAGGACAGATCGCCATCTCTTACGTGCAGCGAAATCGTCACGCCGGATGTGTTCGCCAATTCAGTTTGCTGCTTTACGACGTCTTCGAGGACGCCGCGCAGGTCCGCGGCAATGGGGCGGACCTGCAGCGGGCGGGCGAAATCGAGAAAGCTCGAAACCAGGCCATTCATTCGATCGACCTCGCTCCCAATGTAGCTGGCCATTTCGGCCATCACTTCGGGGCGGTTTCGTGTCGATTCTTTGGTAAGCATCTCGGCGGAGGCTTTGATGGTTCCCAGCGGATTGCGGAATTCGTGAGCCAGTCCGGCGGTGAGCTGGCCGAGAGCAGCGAGACGTTCGCTACGACGGAGCGACGCTTCCGCCCGCCGCAAATTTGTATTTGATTCCGCCAGCCGCTCGGCGGCTTCCTGCGTACGCGCCATTTCGTCACGCTTCGCTTTGGCTTGCGCGTAAACCAGAAACGCCACGATTGCATAGAAGGCCGCCCGCAGCGACATGAGACTGATCTGTCCCGGGGGCAGTTGGTAGGTGCTCCAGTTGATATAGATCGGCAGGAGAAATGAAAAATAGGCCAGACAAGATATCCCGGTGACAACCAGTACGCCCGGCAAATCCAGCAAAGTCGCGGCCGACACGACCGGTATTAAAAAAATCGGGTAGTAATAGCTGCTAATTCCGTGCGTAAAGCCCACCAGCAAATAGCTGAGCATCAGTTTCAGCACGATGGACGTGATCTGCCCGCGCCTGGAAGAAAATAACTTGAACCGCGGCTCTAGAATCTGAAAGACACCGATTACGACCAGCAGAATCGTCGCATCGTAATTGGTCTCCGGCGTCGTTGCCAGAAGAACCGCAATAAACAGTAGCCACGCAAAATCCTGCGTACGAAACGCGCGCTCCGTCTTCACAACGGACGATTCGCTAGAGATCGCTTGGCCGGCCATTTCAACGCTCTATGCCAGAATAAGGGGAATCCCAGCAGTCATGAGTAACGTAGAATTCAATCCTTCCGGACCGCGGGAGGATGCCACCTTTGCCGAAATGTTGTTGAGCTTCGAACAACAGCATGCCGCCGGCGAAACTGTTTCAGGAACCATTGTCTCAGTCGGCCCCGAGACAATTCTGATCGATGTCGGGCGCAAGACGGAAGGCTCGCTTGCGCTTTCCAGGTGGCGCGAAAGCGAAAAAGGCGAGCCGCAGGTAGGCGAATCGATTGCCGTTTCCGTTGGACCTCGCAATGAAGAAGGCTATTACGAACTCTCCACGATACGCGTGGAGCGTCCGAAGGACTGGAGCGGTCTTCAGGCGGCCTTTGCGCAAAAACGAAACATCGTGGGGACCGTGGCCGAGCAGGTGAAAGGCGGGTTTCGCGTCGATGTCGGTGTGCGGGCGTTTCTGCCCGCTTCGCGGAGCGGCGTTCGCGAGGCCGAGGACATGCCGAAGCTGGTGGGGCAAGAAATTCAGTGCCGCATCACGAAGCTGGATGTCGAAAAAGAGGATGTGGTTGTCGACCGCCGCGTGGTGCTGGAAGAAGAAGAAGCCGAGCGCCGGCAGCGGGTGTTTTCGGAGCTCACTGAAGGGGCCGTGGTCCGCGGCCGCGTTCGAAATGTCATGGATTTCGGCGCGTTTGTCGATTTAGGAGGCATTGACGGATTGCTGCATATCGCCGATATGTCCTACTCGCGCGTGGCGAAAGCTGGCGACGTGGTCAAGCAGGGCGACGAGCTCGAACTGAAAATTCTGAAGATCGATCCGGCTCATCAAAAAATCTCGCTCGGGCTGAAGCAACTGCAGGAAGATCCGTGGATCATTGCTTCGCGCACCTTCAAAATAGGGGACCGGGTCAGCGGCACGGTTTCCCGGCTGGCCGATTTTGGCGCTTTCGTCGAATTACTTCCAGGCGTCGATGGACTGATTCATTTGTCCGAACTGTCCTGGAACAAACGCGTGCGCAAGCCCGGCGACTTGCTCAAAATCGGCGAACGCGTCGAGGCGGTCGTTCTGCAAATCAGCCCGGCCGAGCGCCGCATCGGTCTCGGCTACAAGCAAGCGTTGGGCGATCCCTGGGACGCGGTTCCGCAGAAATTTCCGGCAGGCTCCATAGTGGAAGGACAAGTGACAAACCTCATGCCGTTCGGTGCTTTTGTGGAGTTGGCGGACGGCATTGAAGGCATGATCCACATCTCCGATATCACCAACGAGAAGCGGATCGAAAATCCTCGGGAGAAGCTGGCTAAAGGTCAGACTGTGCGAGCGGTTGTTCTGGAAGCCGATCGCGAGCGGCGCCGCCTGCGGCTCGGCATGAAACAGCTAGAGCCTACTACCATCGACAACTACATTTCCGAACACCGGCAAGGGGATACGGTGAGCGGCCGCTTGATGGAAGTCCACGGAAGCCGCGCCAAAGTCGAGTTGGGCGAGGGAGTCGTCGCAACATGTCAACTGAAGCAGAACCAGGAGGCGCCAGTTGAAGCGAACGAGCCCAAGCAGGCCGACGTAGGCTCGCTCGGCGCCATGCTGGCTGCCAGGTGGAAGCAGGGCGGAGCGGCCTCGCCGGATAAAGAGGCGGCGCGCACCGGCCAGGTACGAAGTTTTCGCATTTCGCATTTGGATGCTGCCAAAAAGCTGATAGAACTAGAGTTTGCAAGCTAAGCCGTTCCGCGCCGGAAGTTCACCTGCGGTATTCCTTGGCTTTGAGAGCATGGGCGTGACCAATTCGAACTCCATACGTCCATCGAGTTGGTGGAGACGACCTCGGCCGAACTCGTTGGACACATAGCCGTGCATGGCACGACCGAACGATCCGACGAGCGCGCGATCATCCGTGCCGCGCAGCAAGGCGATTCCGGCGCGTTCGAGCAACTCGTGCGGTCCTATGACCAGAACGTGCTTCGAATGGCGCTGAACCTCCTGCATTCGCAGGAAGATGCACGCGACGTTTATCAGGAAGCCTTTCTCCGGGTTTATCGCAACCTGCCGAAATTCCGCTTCGATTGCAGCTTCAGCACGTGGCTCTACCGCATCGTCGCCAATCTCTGCCTGGACCAGATCCGGAAACGTAAGGTCCGCCGGGAAGAGTCGTCGTCTGTCGAGACCGGTAGCGGGGAATTGGACCGCTTCCAGTTTTTGCCGGAGCGCCGGGCCGATGTCGATCCGCAGCGCCAGTTGATGAGTTCTGAAGTGAGCACGCGGATTCAGGAAGTGCTGAGCCGGTTGACCGCGCGGGAGCGGCTGGTGTTCGAAATGAGGCATTTTCAAGGCATGCGGCTGCGCGCCATCGGCGACGCCTTGGGGGTGACCGAAGAGGCGGCCAAAAACTGTCTGTTCCGCGCCACCCAGAAGATGCGCGCGGCGCTGGGAGATTTTCTATGAATTGCCAGCAGGTGCGAACGAATCTCTCGCTGTACCTCTATGGCGAGCTGGATTTTGCGAGCGAAGAGGCGCTCGAAGCGCACTTATCCGAGTGCGCATTGTGCCGACGCGCGCTGGCCGATGAGAAGCGCTGGCACACCGCTCTGAATTCCGAGCGCGCGGATGTGCCGCTCGATTTTCTTTCGGAGTGCCGCCGCGAGCTGCGAACCGCAATCTCCTCCTCAGGCGGCAGACACCGGCCGCGTGAATCGTGGATGAACTGGTTCGGCTTTTCGGCGACGGCGTGGTCTATGCGCGTGGCGGTCGCTTCCTTCCTGGTTGTTATCGGGTTCAGTGCCTCGCGTTGGATGGACCGCAACAATCTACCCGGCTTGAACCTGGGTGAGGCTTCGCGCATGGGCTTTTTGGGCACTCCCAGCGCCCGCATTCGGGATATCCAACCGGGCGATCACGACCAGGTACGCATCGTTTTCGATCAGATACGAACCCGCGAAATTACCGGACGCGTCGACGAGGACGACGTGCGCCAACTGTTGCTCGCGGGCATGAAAGATCCCTCCGATCCCGGTATCCGTGTGGATTCGGCCGAAGTTTTGAAGGGACAGAACGGCAGCGACGTGCGGCAGGCTTTGATCTATAGCGCGCGGCACGATAATAACGCCGCGGTGCGGCTGAAAGCTCTGGAAGCGCTGCGTGGTTTTGCCAGCGATCCGGCGACGCGCGACACTCTGAAATTCGCGCTCGAACACGACGACAACCCGGACGTGCGCTCGGAGGCGATCGACATTTTGGCGCCCGCAGGCCAGCCAGTTCAGTTCAGTCCCGACTTGGCCGGTACCTTGCAGGAAATTGCGCGCTCAGACCGCGGAGACGACTACGTTCGGATGCGGTGTGTGCAAGCGCTGGCCCAAATGAAGGCTTCGCTCGACCTGTACTAGCCAAACTTCGCACAACGCTCCCTCACGGTCGCGGTTCTGTCACAGTTGTCGAGGCAAACTCAACCGCGCGCGGAGCAAGCGGCTTGCTTACACAAAAATCCGCCCCGAACCAATCGAGTTTGCACTTTGCTCGTCAATATCCTCGAAGCCAGTTGGAGGCCCGAATGCGTTTTTCTGTTGTGTTGGCGCTGATACTCGGCGGTATGTTTCTGCCGCCAGGCCTTTATGCCCAGTCGGATTTCGATTCAGCCCGTGCTGGCTTCGACCGGGACATGGCGCTGCTTACCGAAAGGGCAGAGGGATTAGCCGCGCAAATCCGCCCGGCGGGCAGCTATTTGGGCGTACGGCTGCTCGATATAGATGCCGACCGCGCCAGCGCGCTCAAATTGCCTGAGGACCGGGGCGTCGAGGTGGCCGCTGTCGAGGGAGGCAGCCCCGCCGATACCGCCGGAATAAAGCCGGGCGATGTGCTTTTGAGCTACAACGGCGAGAACGTCGTCGGCGCGCACCAATTCATTCGCCTGGTTCAGGAAACGCCGCAGGGAAGGAAGATTAAGATTCAGCTTTGGCGAGACGGCAAGACCCAATCCGCGGTTGTGACCACGGGTGCTCCAAGATCTCCTTTCGAGCTTCCCCCCAATTTCGTAGGATTCAACCTGCCGGATATGAATGCCCTCACTATTCCGGACATACCGAACCCGATGCTTCTTTGGAAAAACTCGCTGCTCGGCATCGAGTGTGAACCGGTCGATTCGCAATTAGCCGAGTACTTCGGCGTGAAACGCGGCGTGCTGGTGCGATCGGTAGATCGCAGTTCCGCAGCCGAACGGGCCGGGATGAAAGCCGGAGATGTGCTCGTCGCCATTGGAAACCAGGAGATCGCAACTCCGCGCGACATGAATTCCTATATGCGATCCGAGCACCAGGCGGGAAAACCGATCTCCTTATCGCTCGTGCGGAACCGCAAACCGCTGACGCTGAATATCACGCCCGAAGCACAGCAGTAAGGCCCACTTTTACGCGCCGCGTTGCTGCGGCCAACGCTTTTGCATATAGGAGCGAAGGCGCAAAATCGCCTGCGACTTCAACTGCGAAATCCGCGATTCGTGCAAATCGACGATTTTAGCGATTTCGCGTAGCGTCATTTCTTCGTAATAGTAGAGGCTGAGCACCGTCTTTTCCAGTTGCGGCATCTTTTCGATAGCTTCCGCCAGTAAGCGCTCCAGTTCGGCGCGTTCCACAATCTGCGACGGCCACTGCTCATCGGAATCCGCGAGATAGCGCAGCAGATCGCATCCATCCTCTTCGGTTCCGGCGTTCTCGAGGCTGCCTAATGTCAACCCGCGAACTTCCGACAGCCAATCCTGATAATCGGAGACCGAGAGATTCAGTTGAGCGGCAATTTCTTCCTCAGCTGGCATGCGATGGTGCTGTTGCTCGAGCGTCGCAATAGCCGCTTCGATAAGTTTGGCCCGCTTGCGCTGCTGGCGCGGAGCCCAATCCAAGCCTCGCAGGCTGTCGAGGATCGCCCCGCGAATTTTGTATTCCGCGTACGTTTTCAGCTTCACATCGTGGCGTGCATCGTAACGGTCGATCGCTGCGATTAAGCCGACTACTCCCGCCGAAATCAGATCGTCCAGACTAACCGATACCGGCAGGCGCTCGTGAATCCGCCTGGCAATTAATTTCACCTGAGCCAAATGCTCCAGGATCAACTTCTCCCTCACGTCCGCCGCAAGGACCGGCGTAGGGTAGCTCTTTACCTGTTCACGAGCGATCATTTCCAACCTCGTTTACGCTGCTCTTCCACTGACGTATTCCCGCCTATACATTCTTCGGTAAATCGGAGGCGAAACTTAAGGCCTATTTGGCGGGTGTTCTACGAAGTTTTTGCGACGGGCTGCTTAGCCGTATTTATCTCTCCGGCTACGGCCAAGGCAAACCTTGCCTAAGATAAATATCAGTGATAATGTGGATGGATGCCCGAACAGCGACCCAATGGTAGTGGAAACGGGAGTGCCGGAGCCGCTGTTGCGCGGCAGCTCGAATCGACGGCCGAAAGCATTGAGGCGCGGGACCAGCGTTTAGCTGCATTGCGGCGCAGCTATCGCGACGGGACGTATTGCGTGGATGCCGCGAAACTCGCCGCGAGCATCGTCGCAAAGCACCTCGATCGCTAAACTATCTTGCCTGTAGTCAGCGCTGAAGTGCAGAATGCGCATCGGCGTGCACCGATAGGCACTTCGCTCAAGCATTCCGGACACTTTTTTGTAGTTGGATCGGGAGACGGCTCACCACGCTTCATGCGCGCCAACAAGGTGTTCACCGGGAGCACCACAAAAAAGTAAACGGCGGCTCCGATCAGGACAAACGAAACAATCGCGTTGACGAAGTCCCCGATCAGAAACTTGCTTTTATTCACGGTAAAGAAAATATTGGAAAAATCAGGCTTGCCCACAATGGCGGCAATGATAGGTGTGATCAGATCCTTAACCAAGGCGGTGACCACCGCGCCAAAGGCCGCGCCCATAACGACTGCTACGGCAAGATCGAGCACATTGCCGCGCAAGATAAATTGCTTGAATCCCTTCATGGTCTTTTCTCTCCTTTAATTGCAGTGGCTACTTGAATGAGTAAGTGGCTCCGGCGGTGAATTGGAACGAATTCTTCTTGAAGCCGGGGGGCGGATCGTTCAGGAAGTTGTCGAGGGCGCCCAGCGTGAGGCCGAGCCGGTGATACACCGGGAATGTCAGAGCCGCGCTGGCGAATGCGGAATATGCGCTCGTGTCGTTCCAGGCGGGCGTGACGCCACCTTGTTCGTTCAGCAGAATCCCGTGTACGAACGTCCGAGTGTAGGTTTCGCCAAATATAGAACCGAATAATTTCTTGTTCAGAGAGGAAATTTCAAACTGCTGGTCGATATAATCGGCACTTCCTTTGACATCCAGTTCCTGGTTGGTTTTCTTGAAAACGACGAAGCCCAAGCCGCCGCCATAGGTCTGCTGCAATCTAAGGCCCTGCGAAAAGCTGTGATCGAAAGCGGCTCCAGCGAAGGCAAAAAGCTTGGGAGAGAGGAACCGGTCCTGCTCGGCATCGATGTGATAGAGAGAAGTCTTGACTGCCGGAGAGCCGGGCGACGACAATTTGCCGTAAGCTTGGTTGTAATCGAAAATGGTGCGGCTGCGCAAATCTAGCCAGGTTACCGCCGGGACGGCACGCACCAAATTGACGGCCGCTGTGAAACTCTGATCCTTTTGCGTGGCTTCGGTCAATGACACGCCGGCGGTTGCTCCTCCGTTCCAGCCATGGGCGAAGCTGGATTGGTGAAAAGCGCTTTGGAAATCAGCTTCATCCACGACGTTTCCAAGATCGCCAACCGGAATAGTTTGAGGCGATCCCTTCGCGCTTTGCACTTCGAGTTGTTGGTTGGTCATAACGACCGTGCCCTGCGGGACGGAGGCGGTGTCTTCGTGACGACGCAGCTTCACGTCTTTTCGAATAGCGGCAAACTCCTGCGAAGAACGGAGTTCCTGAATTTTCTTCCAGTCCACCGTTACCTCTCCAGCCATGTCGCTCTTGAATACTACGGAAGAACCGTTGGCGCTCTCCAGATGTCCGATCAGTTTCTCGCCGTCTGTGAAGATGAGCACATCCGGTCCTGGTTTCGGTGCGCTGGCGGCCGCTTGCCCGTAAACGGGAATGGCCGCCGCAGCACTGAAATACAGCAAAAATGCTAAGACAGTGAGATGTCGCATGTAGTCAGAGACTACGGCGCGATTCGGATAATCACACTTTTTGAGCGGCTATGCCGCGGGCCGGATATTCTGATTCACGCAGAAGAAGTTCCCCGGATCGTACTTTGCTTTGATCGCCGCCAGCCGATCGTAATTGCCCCGGTATGTCGCTCGAATCCGGTCTTCGCCTTCTTCCATCATGAAATTCATATAAGCCCCGCCGGCGCCGAATGGATGCAGGGCGTCGTAATAGTTTCTGGCCCAGTCGACGATCTTCTTGCAGTTCGCTGGATCGGGATCTACTCCCACAATCACCTCGCTCCAGACTGCATCGCGGTAGCTGAATGCTGTTTCGGCTTGGCCCACTCGATTCACTTTTCCATTCACCGGATATAGGTGCATGGTTGATTGCCAGGTCGGCATAAGCGACGCGTGTTCAAGGTGCTTCTCGATGGCCGCATCGCTGAGCTCCCGGAAGAAGTCGGCCTTCCAATACCATTGCAGACCTGTGGGGTAAATACCATCGAACAGCCCCTGCAGCATCGGAAACGGCATCGGCACGAAAAATTCGAAAGCGGGCGGCCGGAAGCTGCGAATCGGTTCCAAAATCGTATTCGCCTGCTCCATTGAACCCTGATAGCACCACACGATGCCGCACATCTTGCGCATGTGCAACTCCTCGGGAAAGGGCGGCCCGGGCGGCACGGTCATCATTGCAAAGAAGCCGTTCATTTCCTCGGGCGCGTGCGTGATGAATTCGCGGTACCACTTCATCACGTCTGCCGCATCTTCCAAATTCCAGAGCATCGGGCCGGCGCAAACAGTATCAACCGCGTGCGCCTCAAACAGGAAGGAAGTTACGATGCCGAAGTTTCCCCCTCCGCCGCGGATCGCCCAGAACAGGTCCGTATTCTCCTCGGCGCTGGCGACTACGAAGCTGCCATCGGCCAGCACCATATCGACCGAGAGGAGGTTGTCGATGGTCAGGCCGTACTTCCGGCTCAAGTGGCCCATTCCACCGCCCAATGTCAGCCCCGCAACACCAGTGCTGGAGACGATGCCCGACGGAACAGCCAAGCCGAACGCGTGTGTCGCATGGTCCACATCGCTCCATTTGCAGCCTGCACCCACCAGCACTGTGCGCGAGGAAGGATCCACCCTCACGTAGTTGATGGGCGCCAGATCGATTACCATGCCGTCATCGCAGACACCGAGACCGGCCGCATTGTGCCCGCCCCCGCGGATTGAAACCCGCAAACCATGAGCCTTCGCCATTCGCACGGCGGCCATCACATCGGCGACGTCGGTGCACCTGGCGATCAGCCTCGGCTTGCGATCGATCATCCCGTTATAGACTTTTCTCGTTTGCTCGTAACCCGCGTCTCCGGGCTCGAGCACTGCGCCGCGGAACTGGCCGCGAAATTCGGTAATAGCTTGCTGCAAGGACATTGCCGTCCTCCTTTATGTCCACTTTGCCCGGCGCGGCGTTCTAAGAGCGTTCTGTAGGGGTGGTTGCGGGCGTTCCGTCCGCAAGAATCGACAATCTCCGCTCCAACGCCAGCGAACCACATTCTCGCGCTACTTCCACGCCTCGCCGGAAGCTGGCGCGCGCCGCTTCGAATTTTCCTTCCGACGCCAGCAGATTCCCCTGCACGCGATGCAGCTCCGCGAGCGCCCATTTCTCCCCGTTCTTGGTTGCAAACGCAAACCCGGTCGAGAGACTCGCCAACGCCTCGCCTACCAGACCGGCCCGTCCGAAGGTTTCCGCCAGCAGCGCGAAATAGTAGGGCAGGCGGAGTTCGGCGCCTAGTCTACGCAACCCTTCCAGCCCTTCGCGCAGTTGAGCCAGCCCATCAGCGGCATCGCTTTCCGCAGCCTCCGCCCAACCGGTCAGCACATTCGCCATCGCGAGGTAATAGGCAAATCCGTATCGACCGCACAGTCCCACGGCCTCCCGCCCGCGTTCGAGCGCCGCACGGCTTTCGCCGCGAAAAACGTGCAGCATCGCGGCATAATCGAGTGCGATCGCCTCGCTGAATGGGTGGCGCATGCGTCGCGCCGCCGCAATTGCTTCCACGGAATAAAGATTCGCGCGCTGCACGTCGTCGCGATGCCAGGCGATATGAGCGAGGTAAGAACGGCCAAAGACACCGATATCCGACCCGGCGAACAGTGCCAGTACGGATTCCGTGGGGGCGCTGTTTGAGCGGATGGCCGTGGTCATGTGGTCGAGCGATGCTTCCAGTTGGCCCAGATGAAACAGGCTGCTTCCCAGGATGAAGTTTCCGGCTAGGATCGGCCCGAGGGTCTGCTCCCGCTCCGCCACTCTCAAGAACTCAAGGCTGAACTCCCGCGCTTTTTCGAGATCGCCCCGCACCATATGAAACACCCACGTGCCGCTTAGAGTTTCCAGAATAATGCGCTCGTCGAAGCGTTTCGAAAGATACAACGCGCGCTCGTAAGTCGCGCCTGTCGCCGCTGCGGAATAGCCCTCGGTAGTCAGCAGCGCCGGACCCAGCGCGACCAGCAATTCCAATTCCTGTTTGAGTCTCCGGTCAGATTCGGGAAACCCGCGGCACAGCGCCACAGCCCGCTTCAGCAAGTCTGCCGCTTCCGTATCGGCGTATCGCTGGCGCGCATGAGCAGCGGCGCGCCGGTAATAGTCGATCGCCTCTTCCGCCATTCCGGCCTGTTCGAAATGCGAAGCAATCTGCCGGTTCCAGCTTTCGCTATCGGCTGCATACACCTCGGCCAGCGCGCGCGCCACCCGCCGGTGCAAATAACGTTGGCGGACCAGGCTCAGTTCCGCGCACGCCACTTCGCGCAGGCGGTCGTGCGTGAAGTCGTACTCGGAAGCTCCGCGGCTTTCGACGATCCGCCTTCGCCAGAGTTCGTCCAGTGCTTGGGAAACGCTGGCTTCATCCCAATCGGTAGCCTTCTCCAGCAACTCGAAAGAGAAGGGCCTGCCGACAACGCTCGCAAAGCCAGCCAATTCGTACGAGGCCGGGGTAAGTTGCGCCAGGCGCGATGCGATTACGGCATGTACCCGCGTGCTCTGCAATCCGGCGCGTACAGTCTCCACTACAAACAGCGGATTGCCGCGAGTGGACCGGAAGATCTCTTCCAGGTTCCCGCTTTCGAGCGGTTTGGCGGATTCGCGGCGCGCCAGTTCGGCCGTCTCCTCGGCATCCAAAGACTGAAGCGGAATTTCTACGACCATACCCGATTGCCGAAGCCCCGCCAGAAAACGGATGAACGGATGCTCGCGGTCCGTCTCTTCCGCCCGCACCGTCCCAAGCAACAGGATGCCGACTGCGGCGGGAGATGTTAAGAGAGAATTGAGCCACTCAAACGAATCGGGATCGCACCATTGCATGTCGTCGAGATACAGTAGTAGCGGCTTCCGGGTCTTTCCAAAAGCGGCGTTCAGCGACTCGTAGAAATGCAGCCGCTGCCAGCTTTCAGCGAACGGACCTGCTTGTCCGGGCCTGAGCGATTCGGGCTGCTGGAACTGCTCGCGAATTTCCGGCACCAGCCGCACCAGTTCCGCCAGCCGCTGTGGGCCGAGATTCGTCCAGCCCGCGCGAACCACGTCGGAACGCAGCCACTCCGCCACGGGCGCGTACGCCACTTGCCCCTGTCCGGCATAACAGCGAGCGTGTGCGGCCGCATGCCCTTGCCGGACACACGACTCAAATAACTCGTCTGCGAGCCTGGTCTTTCCGATGCCCGGTTCACCCGAAATCACGGCCACTCGCGGACCGTCCTCCACTGCCGATTGCCAGGCCGCTGCCAACTGATGCCATTCCATCGTGCGGCCGATTAGTGCCCGAGCTTTCTGCAGGTGCGAAACGGGCTTCGCTGCGGTGGACGTGCCCGGCTCCGCTTTAAGAACCTGGCTAAACAGCTCCTGCGTCGCCGGACCCGGTTCTACACCCATTTCGCGCCGCAGCACGCGCATGCATTGGTGATACGCGCGTAGCGCACTAGCGCGGTCGTGGTTGGATGCATGCAGCCGGATCAGCAATTGATAATGCGCCTCGCATAGCGGATCGAGTGCGACCAGGCGATCGGCCCACGGGATGGCGGCCGCATACTCGTTCTGTTCTTCGAAAAGCGTGGCGACGCGGTGTAAGGCATTGGCGAGCCGTCTTCGGTATTCTTCGCGCAGCGGCGTGAGCCAGTCGTCGTAGAGCGCAGGCAGGAGGTCGTCGTCATAAAGTTGCGCAGCGGTTGTGAGGGATTGTATCTCTCGTGTGCGGTCGTTCTCCGTTCGTGCGGCATTGGCTTCGGCAAGCGCCGCCTGGAAATCGATGGCGTCGATCGAACAGGAAGCGTCCTGCCGCCATTGAACTGCGAAATGATCGGTCACGAGCGCGTTGCATTCGGCCGGCAAGGCTCGCTTCAAATTATGAAGAAGCTGCCGTAGATTGGTTCGCGCCTGCGATTCGGTCGATGCCGGCCACAACAGGAAGGCCAGCCGCTCCCGGGGCTGCGCGGTATCGCTATGCAGGACCAAATATGCGATCAGGGAATGAAGGCGGTTGGTATTGACGGCCGTGACCGGGCGTCCGGCGACCTCGATGCGCAGATTGCCGAACAAACTGATCCGCATGGATGCTGATTATGTAGTTTACGATGCGGACGCCCGCTTTGCGATTATCGAACCCAAATTGAAGTTGATATCTGTGTTTTGAAGGAGTTGCAGCGAATTTACCAAACGAACTCCCGGCCGGATTGCAAAATGGGTTCGTTTTTTCAAATTGAAGCGGGCAAGTTCTCGGCCTGCTTTCGTAGACTGTTATCACGACTCAAGAGGTTCCTAAGAGTGCTCCCTAGAGGTAGTGCCAAGAAGGTAACCGTTTACGTAAATCAAGACACGCGTGCTCATATGGAGCCGCTGTGGTCGGCGATTCTCAGCTTTTTGCGCTCCAGGCATGTCGCCGGAGCAAGCCTCTTCTGGGCAGACATGGGATTTGGCAGCCACGAGCAGTTGCATAATCCGCAATCGGAATATGCGGGCGAACACAGGCCGCTTCGGATCGAGTTTATCGATACCGCAGAGCGGGTGGAAGAGCTCTTGCCAACGCTGTACGAAATGGTAACGGATGGGCTGATTGCGGTTCAAGACATCACCGTGATTAAGTCTGTGTCGAAGGACCACGCGGTTCCGGACATAGAGCCACCCCGAAAGATCGCCACGCGGGCAGCGAAGCTCGTGCGGATCTATATCGGAGAATCGGATAAGTGCAAAGAGGAACCTCTTTATGAGGCGATCGTCAAAAAGCTTCGCGTGATGAATTTCTCCGGGGCCACGGTCTATCGCGGAATACTCGGTTATGGGGCCAAACGCCACACTCATAAACGCGGGCGTTTTCATCTCTCGCACGATCTGCCTATCATGATTTCGGTCGTTGAGAGCGTCGAAAGGGTAAGCGAGTTGGTTCAGGCAGTGTCGCCGATGATGCAGGACGGACTGATTGTTACATCCGATGTGGAACTGCACCAGATTGTGCATGAACTTCCAACACCAGGAGTATCGGGAAATGAACAGCACGCCCGGTAAGTTAGTGCGGATTTACCTGAGCGAACACGATCAACATCAGGGCAAACCGCTGTATGAGGCGATCGTATCTCGATGCCAAGAACTTCAGTTGGCCGGCGTAACGGTTTTTCGGGGACTCGAAGGATTTGGACACACGTCGGAAGTTCATCGCGCTCATCTATTTACTCATGACCAGCCGATCGTAATTACAATTATCGAAACTCCGGAGAAATCGGCTCAAGCGATTCCTGTATTGCAACGTATGCTGACGAGCGGAGTTATTGCGGTGACCGATGTAGAAGTTACAGTGGTATCGAATGGTACAGCTTTTCCGCTCTCCTGACCGGTATGCTTCCTACTCAGCTTAATGCGCGGCAGTTCGACGGGTATCCTCCGGAAGCGAAGGAACTCGTCACAAGCCGTATTGCCGTCTTGCGCGAAATGCCCTTGAGCTTGTTGCCGCTAGTGCTTCGGGAAGCGATCGCCTATGACTGGAAATTTCCCGCGGAACGGCGCAACCTGGACCATCAACTCGCTTATTTGAGCTCATTATCCGGGGAGCAGTTACAACACCTGCTGGGACCCTTCGCGCAACTGCGGCTATCGCCCGAACTCGAGCGCATGGATTGGGTCAACGAGCCGCAACGATTTTCAGAGCAGTTCACCACGCATCTCTGGGCGACTCACCAGATCGACGCCTTTCGCGAGGCGGCGCTAGAGTACGGCCACAAGATGGACGCGACCGCGCCGCCCGAACCGATTCCCATACCCAGGCTGGCGATCATAGTAGTTGGAAAAGGGGTGGCGGAGAACAAATATCCGCTGTTTCGGAAGCTGCGTCCCTGGGGTGTCTACTTCAAGCGAGTAGATCCGGCTGAGGGATATCAAATACTCCTGCAGGCGGTGGTCGCAAGAGCGCAAGCCCATCCAGTTCCGTTCGGACACTGGTACATCGATGGAGGCGCAATTGAGTCGAATTCTTCTCCAGGCGTTACTTGCGTTTCCTACAAACAGTTAGACAAGGCGCGCGCTGCACTATTGACGCAGATGCGGAAAGCAATCGAAACGGGCATTGGTCCGGAAGCGCTCCGCACAAAATTGGCGGAAATGAGGCCGGAGGAGCTGGGACTCAGCGGCACTGGACAAGACGCAATTTTGAACCGCTTCCAAATCAGCGTACTGACGGAAGGGTCTGGGACGCAGTTGTTCAGTACGTCTTTTGTGCAGTGGTCTGCCCGCGAGGCATTGCGGCGAGCGCAGCCGTTGACCTCGCTCGTACATTTTACGCCGCGCCAGCGTAACCGGTCGATGAATGAAATGATCGCTCAGCCGGAGGCCCGGCCGGAGCTGGATGCAGCGGGTTCCCTGATCGATGCCGATATGGGGGCGTACTATACATGGATCAACCAGCAGAGGTTATCCGGCGCGGAGCGGTCCTCATTTCTGGCGTGGTTTGAAGAGCATAATGAGGCACTGGCGGTGGGGCCCGGGCTGCCTCGCGGAACGGAAAGCAACAGCGCGATCGGCATGGGTCAGTTACTTAAACAAGTGGATAATTGATTAGAACGCATCCCATAAACGTGCGGGAAGATTGGCAAACCAGGTCGCTTACGCTCAATGTCGTTCACTGAGAGGCTCTGCTTCCGTCCAACCCGAGGTCGCTCACGCTCCCTTGCTCGGTTTCAGCATTTTGCAGGAATGCAAGGTGGCACCGATCCTTATCTTTCGCTTAAGCAAATGACAGATTCGGGGTGATCGCGTGTGAGGCGCGGAGACTGGTTACTTTGGCGAAGAGCTTGCGTCCTGGTCTTTCATACTGACGACGAACTGCTTTATGTCGTTGCGCTCCTTTTGGGTTTCTTCCTGATCTTCCGTACGGAAGTGTTGGAAGGTTTGTAATTCCCGCTGAGCCCGTGATTTTTCTCCGATCCGGATATAAGCTTCGGCCAAATGATAATGGGCAGTGGTCAAGGCAGGCCGGAGAACGATGACACGCTGAAACTCGCGGATTGCCTCGGGGTATCTGTGTAGATCCGCGTACAGGATACCAAGCTGCAGGTGAGCATCGGCGAATTTGTCGTCCAGCGCGAGGGCCCTCTTCAGCAGCGATTCGACTTGCTGAACATTCGCCTGGGACTCCCGGCCGCGCTCCCACACGCTCATTGCGTAGTAATAGAGTGCTTGTGGGTTTCGCGGCTGCAATTGAGCAAAACGCTTCAGCCGTTTTCTGACTTCTGCCGCGTTGCTGCCCGAAACATTGTTGTAGCTTCTTCCGAGGAACAGGTACGGCCAGGGCAGCGACGGTTGCAGGTCGGTTGCCGAGCAAAGCACTTGGACGGCTTTCGGGTAATTTCCGCCTAAGTACAACGCGATTCCCAAGCCGACATTCAACTTTACGGATCGCGGAAAGAGGCCGACGCCCCGGGTGAAAACTTTGATGGCGGGGTCGAAGGTCTGATGAACGAGTAGCTCGGTTCCCCAGTCGAAGATGTGCTCCTCGCTGGGATCCATTTGCGCGGCATTCTGATATTCGGTGGCGGCCGCAAGGTAATCTCCCGCGGATTCGTCGACATCCGCCAGCAAGCTGTGCAACTCAGCGGAGTTGGTTTCGCGCAGCATAGCTTGGAGCAGGCCGCGAGCTTTCTCGTATTTCTGGGTTTCGAAATAGGCAAGAGCGAGATCGTAACCGGCTACGTAACTCGACGGGTTGAGACTGCGGGCTTTTTCCATATAGGGAATGCCGGCCTGCAGTTTGCCGGAATGGAAGTAGAATTCTCCCAGTTGATAGTTTGCTTCGAAACTATCCGGAGGCGGCTGAGCGTACACGAATGGGCAGAGAGCCGCGCAGGCGATCAAGACCGCCTGGAGAGACGGTTGCAGCCAGGATTGGCTGCCCCACAAGACTTTCACCAATACAACTTTAATGCCAACTGGGCCTCGCGCGGGACAAAGTTGGAGACCAATCCGTTGATCTGAGCAAAATTGGCGTTGGTGAAATTCAGAGTCGAAAAATTGTTGCCGAAATTGGGGTGGTTGAGCAGGTTGAAGACTTCGCCGCGAAGCTGGAAGTAGACTCTTTCGTTCACTGGAAACTGCTTAAAGAGCGAGAAATCGAAGTCGTTGAAACTGGGGCCGTGGAACTGACCGGCCTTGCCGCCCAGGGGAGCGTAGTCGGTCTGCCCGATGCTGGTGGCGACGGGGGGTTCGGCGAAGGCTGCGGGATTCAGGAATTCGTTAATGCCGTGCGGACCGGAGTTGAGATACATCGGCTGGCCCGGAACCAGGAAAGCGACGCAGCCGAAGTCGGCCGTGGTCGAAGTGGTGCAACCGACTGTTCCGGGAAAGCCGTTTTGGGAAGTCAGGATCCAGTTCATGGACCAGCCGCCTAAAAGGGCGTTGGCGAACCGATTCGTATTGGCTCCGAACTGGCGGCCTCGTCCGTAGGGAACATCCCAGTTTCCGCTGACGTGCAGCACGTTTGGCGCGTCGTCGTTGCAAAACTCGTAGTCTCCCTTGACTCCGAAACCGGGCAGATACGGGGCGCGGTGCAGGGCGCCGGGCGCGTCGTCATTTAGAATATTGCGAAAGTCGGTCATGCATCTCGAATGCGTGTAGTTGGCGAGTATGCCGAATCCTTTAGCGAAGCGCCTCTGGTAGGTGACTTGGAGACCGTAGTAATAAGCGTCCCCGTTGGGAGTAATGTAGCTGGAATTTTGGGCAAAATCGGGAAAGGGCACGTAGTTTTGAGTGGTTGTTCCAGGCGGAAGAATCTCGCTGGGGGTGTTGGTTATGAATCCGTTGAGCTGGTGAACGCTGTGATTCCCGACATATGCCACCTGAATACTGTCGTTCTGGGTCAAAGCGTATTGCAGCGAGAAATTCCATTCCTGGGTGGAACCGGTTTTCCAGGGTTGTGCGGTCGCGTTAAGGCTCATGCCTTTTGGATTGAAGGCGGGACTGGTGGGGTTAGGAGTAACAAAGGTCAAGCCGTTTTCCAAAGTGGTAACTTGACCATTGAGCACGGTTGGATACTGGCTCGCGAGGGTTTGAGTTCCGGTACTGGTGTCATTGATAGCCGGCTCGACCGCAAAGGGATAATTCGTGCCGAGATCGGGAGAACCGCCAATGTTCTCGAACCCAGCGTAAAAAATGCCGTAGGCGGCGCGCATCACGAGCTTGGAAAATATTTGATAGGCGAAACCGACGCGCGGTGCAAAATCATTGTACGGTGTGTTCGTCAAGCCAGGCTGAACGCTGTATTGGAGCGCGATGCCGTCTTTGGCGAGTTGTGACGTAAAGGCGGGAGACAAGGGAGTGCCGAAGAAGCGGCCATCGATGACGTAGGCTGCCCCGGCGCCAGGCGTACCAGGAACGAAGTTCGCCTCAGCACCGTATTTGTTATTCGGCTGGCCGAAAAATTCCCATCGCACGCCAAGATTGAGCGTTAGTTTCGGTGTCACTTTCCAATCGTCCTGGAAGTAGCCGCCGTAATAGTGGCGGACATTGTCTGGCGCATTAATGCTGTCGGCGAAGATCCATCCCGGTCCCCCTTCGTAATTGATCCCGTTCGGCACGGTTGCGGCAACGGGAGTTAGCAGCAGGTCTGCCATGCCGGTTCCGAGGCCGCTCGAGCCCGGGATACCCGTATAGTTTCCGCGGAAGTCCATACGGCCGCGGGGATCACGCGGGTCGTCGAAACTATAGCGGATGAACTGGGCTTCGAAACCACCTTTGAAGGTGTGGCCGCCTTTGATTTTGGTCAAGTTCTCCGTGATTTGCCTGGTGTCGGTAACACGCGTATCGGGGGTGGAAAACTCACCCGGTCCGATCTGGGTCAGGCCGCTGATATTCAAGTAAGGCAAGCCGCCGAGGCCCGTGCCTTGGGGTACGCCTTGAATGCCAAATTGCTGGGGAATGCCGGTGACGTTCGCTATAGGCGGTTGTGCGTTATCGGTGAGGCGGCTGTAGCCGAGGCGCGCTTCATTGATCATGGTGGGTGAAAACAGATGTGTCTCGCTCAAGGCCGCGTTGATGCTGTGATCGACGAAATTTCCACTGCCAAAACCCGAGTTATCGATAGGGCCGGAGAAGTCGCCGGGGATGAAACGGGTTCTTCCTGCATAGCCTGCCCGCGCGAACATTTGATCTTTTTCGCTGAAGTTATGGTCCACGCGGACATCGAATTGATTGGTGCGATCGGGCGTCGGAAGCAGTTCGGCAAAATTATTCGTGCGGCCGCCATTGAATCCGGCGGTGTTGGCAGCTGGATAGGCGTTCAGCAGCTTGATCGCGTTGGGATCCAAGCGACTGGCGGGAAGAACGTTCATGAGGCTCTCAAGACCGGGCGTGGCGAAATTCGTGATGCCTCGTACGCTCTGTCCGGAAAAGAACGGGTCGCGAACATAGCCCGTTTTAGTCGCTGGAAGCCCAGTCACCGGATCGATTTGCCCTTTGGTTACGGCGCGCGTGGTGGCTGGGTCCAAAATCGCCCCCTTGGGGAAGCTGCGGCCCAAATCATCGCTGAGGGTGCCGGTCTGGGTATAAATCAGATCTTGAAAATTGGTGAAGCCGCTGTTCCGCTCCAGCGCGGTCGGGACGTTGGGATTGTGCAAGGATGTCTGGGCAATGCGCGTACCTTGATAATCGCCAAAGAAAAAGGTCTTGTTGTGGCCGTTGTAAACGTGCGGAATGACCACCGGGCCGCCGATAGTGAAGCCGAACTGGTTGTAGCGTAGCTCCGGTCTGCCGGTGCCGGCGCGATTAGCGGACCAGGTGTTTGCGTCGAGAACGTCGTTGCGGAAATATTCCCACACATCGCCCTGGATCTGGTTCGTGCCGGATTTGGTTTCGGCAGTCAACACCGCCGACCCTGCCCTTCCATATTCGGCAGTGAAATCGCTGGTTTGTACATTGACTTCCTGGACTGCGTCGGGCGGCGTAAGAATCACGTACGCAGCGCCGTTGAGGTAATCGACCGTGTCGTTGTTGTTGTCGATGCCATCGAGGATGTAGCTGTTATGAGACCAGGTCAAGCCGTTCGCTACGAATCCGCCCGTTCCCGAAACTCTGCCGCTTTGCATCTGCGTCACGCCGGGCGAGATTTGGGCCAGGAAGGTGTAGTTACGAGTGGCTAAAGGCAGATCGTTGACCTGAAGCGACGTAATGTTCTGGCCGACGGTGGAGGATTGAGTCTGAAGCACGGGGAGAGCCGAGGTGACTTCGATTTGCTGGGTGACCTCTCCGGGAGTGAGCGTGAAATCGGCTTTCACCTGCTCACTGGCGTGCACCGCGATCATGGGCACGGGAAATGGTCCGAAAGCCCGGCCTGGTGACTGCGACTGTGTAGCTTCCGATCTTGATAGGGGTGAAACTATACGCTCCATCGCCACCGCTGGTGGTCTCGAGCACCAGGCCGGTACCTTCGTTCGTCAGCGTGACCTTGGCGCCGGGGACAACGGCGCCGGTGGGATCTATCACGGTGCCGCGGATGGCGCCCTGATCGATTTGCGCCCAGGCTGGATAGCCGAAGAGGGAAAAGGCGACTAGAAACAAGATAAGACGGCGAAAGCATTCGTTGCGGTCTGTAGCAGACATGAGACTCAACCCCTTGGTCCACGTTTCTCCGTGGACGTACACGCTTGGTTTCTTATGTACCCCATCGAATACCGCTTGTCAATACAAAACTGACGCTCCGCTTCGCAGCGAAACGAGTTCGGCGCCGTGCTCGCCCACAGAAATTGAAAAAGTGCTGTCGACCCTGCCGAGATCTTTCTCTCTCCACAGATCGCGAACGAATCGCGGCCCCGTTATGCCAAGATCCGGCCAGCGCACCGTCACCTTCGTTTCGGTCCTCGCCTCGGTTGAAGAGCCCGATGGCTTTGCTGCCGTCTTCCAGATCTTTGGCCCAGACCTCCACGCCGCCAGCACGATACACGGGAACGGCCTGTTTGCCGAGCGCGTCCTGATTGACCGCGATCACCTCATCGTTGGTCAGGAGATTCAAAGTGAAGTCGTCCAGCCTGGTCATATCGCCGCCGAACATTAGAGGAGAATCGAGCAGGCTCCAAAGCGTTACGTAGGAGTATTGCTCGTTGTGCGTGAGCGGCGTGGGCATCAGGCGGTGATTCCACAAGATGTAGCCGATCAAAATATTATCCGGATCGTTCCAGCCGCCGGGACCTGCCCAGCGAGCTTTATCGGACTCTCCGAAGCCGATCGAAGACATGCTCTTCCAAAGCCCTTGGGGAGCCGAGCCGATATCGCCCGTGGTCCTCCAGAAATTTCCGCCCACTTCGCGGCCCCATTTCCACACCTCGCCCAAGCCGTACTCGCACAGGTTGTAAACGACATCGCGATTCAGGTTGGTCAGTATCGAGCCCATCTCGCGATAGGGACGTTTCAATTGTTCGGGATCGTTGCGATTTGTCAGAAACTTGCCGTACGAGCACAGGTCGTATTTCAGGAGATCGAAACCCCACTGCGCAAACAGGCGCGCGTCCTGCTGCTCATGGCCATAGCTGCCTTCGAAACCGCCGCAGGTGCGCGGCCCGGGTGAACTGTAGATCCCGATTTTCAGCCCTTGGCGGTGCACGTAATCGGCTAGGGCTTGCATGTCCGGGAACCCAGCGTTGGGCCGCAGGTTGCCGCTTGCGTCCCGCGGCTCTTCGCCGTTCTGTTTGCCTTGCGCGGGCGGCTTGATGTTCCATCCGTCGTCGATATCGACATACGAATAGCCGTGATTTACCAACCCGCTTGCGACCATAGCATCGGCTTGCGCGCGCACCATCCGGTCGCTAATATCGCTGAACGCCATATACCAGGTGCTCCATCCCATGGGTGGCGTGAGCGCGAGTTTATCGCCGCTGATAATGTCAAATTGTTTGTGTGCCGCCCCGCGATGATTGCGAGCGCGAAGCGTGATACGGTAGTTGCCCGCGGGCGGCGCCACGCCGCTGAGGATGCCGGTTTTCGGATCGACGTGGAGACTGCGGGGCAATCCGTCCACGGAAAACTTTATCGGGCGGTCTCCGGTTGCGGGGATGAGGTACAGGAATGGATGTCCGGGATGGACGCCGTACACGGCGGGACCATTGATGCGCGGCTCCGCGGGAGGCGGCGGGGTAAGAATTCCGCGCTGGGCGCCGAAGGCCGTGGAAAGCGAAAGTAGTGTAATCAGATAGATAGCTCGTGGCAACTGGTCACCCCCTAGACAAAATTAGCGTAATTACCTATTCTGCCGTTAACGTTCACTATTATGCCGATTGATCCAAATGTCCGCGCCTGGGAGGAGACAGTTTGCCTTCCAACCTATCCGGCGCCTCCGCCCGACAAAAATCCTATGTTTGTCGAGAAACGCGTGTATCAGGGCAGCAGCGGCAAGGTGTATCCGAATCCATTTACCGATCGGCTGTCGGATGAAAAGGCGGATCGGCCGTACCGGGCGGTCTTTCTCGAAAACGAATTTCTGCGCTTGATGATCCTGCCGGAAATCGGCGGCCGCATTCACGTGGGGCAAGATAAATCCAACGGCTACGATTTTTTCTATCGCCAGAATGTGATCAAACCGGCCTTAGTGGGGCTTGTGGGCCCATGGATTTCCGGCGGCGTTGAATTCAATTGGCCTCAGCATCATCGCCCTTCCACTTTCATGCCGGTCGAATATTGCATTGAGACGGAGAACGATAATTGCACGGTGTGGCTGAGCGAGCATGAACCGATGAACCGCATGAAAGGCATGGCGGGCATTCGGCTGCGAGCCGGCAAAGCAGTTGTGGAAGTATGCGTACGGCTGTACAATCGCACTCCTTTTGTGCAGACGTTTCTGTGGTGGGCAAATGCCGGAATTCGGGTTCACGATCGGTATCAAGCCTTTTTCCCGCCTGATGTGACGTTCGTCGCCGATCATGCCAAGCGCGCCATGTCCTGGTATCCCATCGCGCGGAATTTCTACTACGGGGTCGATTACACGCGCGGCGTCGATATCTCCTGGTACAAGAACATCCCGGTGCCGACGTCGTATATGGTCACCCAATCGAATTACGACTTCTGCGGCGGTTACGATCATTCGAAACAGGCCGGGCTGGTGCATTACGCCAATCGCCACATAGCGCCGGGCAAGAAGCTTTGGACCTGGGGCAACGCCGAATTCGGTTACGCATGGGACCGCGAATTGACAGACTCCGACGGCCCGTATATCGAGCTGATGGCCGGAGTTTTCACCGACAATCAGCCGGATTTCTCGTGGCTGCAACCGTACGAGACGAAAACCTTCACGCAGTGCTGGTATCCGATTCAGAAAATCGGTCCGGTCAAAAATGCTAACCGGGCGCTGGCGGTAAACCTGGAGCAGGCCACGGATCAGGCCGCGGGCCAATGGAAGATTGGCGTCTGCGCCACCGAACCGATGGCGAACATTGACATCGTTCTCAGCGCCGGGAACGCGATAGTATTCAAGCGGCAAATCAACATGCAGCCAACGCAGCCGTTTGTCGAATTCGTATCCGTGGAGCAAGCCGCAGCGGAATCGGAGCTTCGGCTCACCATTTTCGACGAGCGCGGCGCCGAGTTGATTCACTATGCTCCGCATGAGACCGACACCACAGTTCCATTGCCTGAACCGGCTACCGAACCCGCGCCACCGGCGGCAATCTCCAGCACCGAAGAACTTTATTTGACCGGGTTGCACCTGGAACAATATCGGCACGCAACGCGTTATCCCGAGCCGTATTGGGAGGAGGCGTTGCGGCGCGATCCGGAAGACGCCCGCTGCAATAATGCGCTTGGGCTGCTGGCGCTTCGGCGCGGCCATTTTTCGCAAGCTGCCGAACGTTTTGAAACGGCCATTCGCCGCCTCACCGGAAGGAATCCGAATCCGCGCGATGGCGAATCGTTTTATAACCTGGGCCTGGCGCGCAGATTCGAAGGCAAAACGGAAGAAGCCTATGCAGCTTTCTACAAAGCTGTGTGGAATTACGCCTGGCAATCGGCCGGATATTATGAGCTGGCGGCGATAGATTGCGCTCGCGGCTGCCTGGAGGAAGCGCTCGACCACCTGGATCGTTCTCTCCAGGCCGGTATAGAAAATCTTAAGGCGCGCAATCTGAAAAGCGCCGTTTTACGCCGCCTGCAACGGTCCGATTCCGCGCTGCAGGTTGCGCTCGAAACGGCGGCCCTTGATCCTCTGGACTTTTGGTCGCGAAATGAATTGCTGCTTCTGAGCGAGCCGGATCGGCGTGAAATGCGCGCCGCTGAATTATTTGAGACGATGCGCCACGACTCGCAAAATTGTCTGGATCTCGCACTGGACTACGCGCATGCGGGATTCTGGCAAGAAGCGCAGGATCTGATCGACGGCTTTCTGTCTCGGGCTCCCTCGCAGCAGCACAGTCCAATGCTGTTTTATGTGCGTGCACATTTGGCCCAGCAGCGTCTCGATTCGACTTCTGCTTCCCACTTCTATGAAAAGGCGGCGGCAGCTTCCTCCGATTACTGCTTCCCCTCGCGTCTGGAAGAAATGATCGTGCTGGAATCTGCTTTGCAGCACAATCCGAACGATGCGCGGGCGCATTACTACCTGGCGAATCTGCTCTATGACAAATTGCGCCGCGAAGAAGCCATTTCGCATTGGGAGGAGGCTTCGAGAATCGATCCGGCTTTTTCGATTCCGTGGCGCAATCTCGGCATCGCTTACTACAACGTGCGAGGCGATTTCGCCCGGGCACTCTCTGCCTATGGCCGCGCGTTTGAAACCAATCCGTCCGATGCGCGTATTCTCTACGAGTTCGATCAGCTAAAGAAGCGCACGGGCGAAGCTCCGGAAGAACGGCTGCGAGAGCTGGAACGCTGCCGCGAGCGCGTCAACGAACGTGACGATTTGACGATTGAACTGGTCACGCTCTACAACCAGACAGGACGGAGCGAAAAGGCGCTATCGATTCTAAGTTCGCGGCGATTTCATCCCTGGGAGGGCGGGGAAGGCCTGGTATCGGGCCAGTATGTCGCCGCACACCTCCTGCTGGGCCGCGCTGCTCTGGATGGCGAAGATGCAACAGTTGCCCTACGCCACTTTGAGGCGGCGCGGCGTTACCCGCAGAATCTTGGAGAAGGGAAACACCTTTTGGCTCAAGAGACCGATATCGATTATTTCAGCGGCACCGCGTTGTCTATGCTCGGCCGCCGGAAAGAAGCGGAGGCGAATTGGCGCGCTGCGGCCGAAACGAAGCCGGACATTAGCTCGTTTGCTTATTACCGCGCACTGGCACGCCGCAATCTGGGAGATGAAGCGGGGGCTGCGGAGTGCTTTGCGCGCATTGCGGGATGCGGCTGAGGAACAGATGCGCGCGGAAGTGAAGATCGATTATTTCGCCACCTCGCTTCCCAATTTCCTCCTGTTTGAAGACGATATACAAAAGCGGAACAAAGCCGCCGCGCTGTTCGTTCGCGGCCTGGCGCATCTGGGTCTCGGCAACGAGAGCGATGCCGTCTCAGACCTGAAGCAGGTGCTCGCTATGGATAGGAATCATCTCTGGGCGCGGGTCGAACTGGAACGGATGATAGCCCAAGCCGGCAAGCCGGTCGAAACAGCATGAGCGCCCCATCGAGACCAGCCGGCATCGGGCAGGGTAGTTCGGTTTATGTGTATCTCGCTGCCGCGGTAGCCGCAACGGCAGGTTTGCTATTCGGCTTCGATATCGCAGTTATCAACGGCGCGATTATTTTTCTGCAGAATCAGTTTCACCTCACCGATTTCGAAACCGAGATCGCCACCAGCAGCCTGCTCTTTGGGTGTATTTTCGGCTCGGCTTTTGCCGGATGGATTACCGACCATCTCGGCAGGCGGCGTGTCCTTATGTTGACCGGCATTGGTTTTGCCCTGTCGGCGATTGGAGCGGCCATACCGCACGCCCTGTGGCAATTCGTGACGGCGCGTTTCGTGGGAGGACTTGCGATCGGCGCCGGGTCGGTGCTCGCGCCTTTGTATATTGCCGAAGTAGCTCCCGCCCGAAACCGTGGCCGCCTGGTTTCGCTAAATCAGATGGCGATTGTGGTGGGAATCTTGATCGCTTACCTGGTGAACTGGGGCCTGTCGTTTCTTGGATCGGAAAGTTGGCGCTGGATGTTTGCCACTGCCGCTGTTCCTTCCATCGCGTTAGTCATTGCGGTCTTGTTTGTGCCGGAGAGCCCCCGCTGGCTGGTGGAGGCCGGGCGAAGCGTTGAAGCTCTGGAGGTCCTCGACCGGATCAACGGGCCGCTGATCGCAGCCCAAGAGTTGAGAAGCATTGAGTCAACCGTAGCGGAGGAGACCGGGACGCTTGCCGAGTTATTCCGTCCCGGCTTTCGGCGCGCGCTCTGGATTGCGGTATCGCTAGCGATCCTGCAGCAGATTACGGGCATAAACACGGTTCTGTTCTACGGAGCGCTCATTTTCAGAAATCAGGTGGGACACGAGACGGCGAGTGCCGCGATATTTGCGAACGTGGTGATTGGGCTGCTGAACGCTGTGGCGACAATCGTCGCCTTATGGCTGATGGATCGCGCCGGCAGGCGGCCACTCCTGTTGATCTCGACGGGCGTGATGGCGTTTGCACAGGCGGGATTGGGCGCTGCATTTCTGAGCCGCACTCCCTCCGCGGCAATTGTGCTCGCCATGATGCTGTGCTGCGTTGCCGCTTTTGCTGTCGGCCTGGGGCCGGGCGTTTGGGTATTGGTCGCCGAATTTTTCCCCACGCGCATTCGGGGTCGGGCTATGTCGATTACGACAGTGTGCCTGTGGGCGGCCTGCACGCTTCTCACGATGACATTTTTAACGCTGGCGAATGCGGTTTCTCCGACGGGCGCATTCCTGATTTATGCAGGTTTCTGCGTTGTCACGTTTGCGATCGTCTGGTTTCTGGTGCCGGAGACGAAGGGCAAAAGCCTGGAAGAAATTGAGCATATGTGGCTGGAGCGGCGGGCTTCTTAGCCCAACGGCTTCGATTACACTTCAAATCATGCGGCAGCAGCCTGTCGGAATTAAGGATATAGCGCAGGCGCTGGGCATATCCATCGGCACAGTCGATCGCGCGCTGCACGGCAGGCCGGGAATCAATCCACTGACCCGGACTCGCGTTCTCAGCATGGCGCAAACGCTGGGATACCGGCCCAACGTTGCGGCTCGATATCTGAAATTACAGCGGAAACTTCGCATTGCGGTGCACTTGCCGCGCGAGATCGCGGCGTTCTTCGATGGCTTGGCTGAAGGAATCCGTGAAGCCGCCGCGCCGTTTCACTCGAGTGTTGAAATCGAGTTTCGAAGCCATCGACGCCTGGGAGAAGGCGATATAGAACTCTTTCGACAAGCTCTGGAAGAGAAGACCAATGGGATTATCCTGTCTCCCGGCCACCCCAAGGATTTGAAGCCGTGGATACGCAAAGCGGCGCAGAATCATATTCCGGTGGTATGCGTAGCGACCGATGCGCCGAAAACCGAACGGCTCACCACCGTCTCGACGGATCCATATACCAGCGGCGCGATTGTCGCCGAATTGTTCTTGCGAACGGTCCACCAGGCTGGGCCGGTACTGGTTGTTACAGGCGATCTGAGCACTAACGATCACGCCGAAAAGTTACGTGGGTTCCAGGAGTTTCTCGCGACAGGCGATCATCTCCGCATCGGGGCGGTCATTCAGGCCCATGACGATCCGGAAGAAGCGTACCGGAACGTTTCCGATCACCTCGCCCGAGTTGCGGATTTGCGCGCACTCTACGTCAGCACCGCGAATTCCCTGCCTGTCATACGCGCCATGGAAGAGGCGAAACGCCTGGGCCAAACGACGGTGATGGCCACCGATCTTTTCCCCGAGCTGATTTCGCTAATTCAAAGCGGCAAAGTGTTGGGAACCGTGTATCAACGGCCCCAAACGCAAGGCCGGCTGGCGTTCCAGGCGCTGTACCGGTTCCTGGTTGAAGGCAGATGCCCACCAACCCGCCTGCGCCTTGCACCGCATATTATCTTGCGAAGCAATCTCAATCTTTTTCTGGAGCGGTCGGCAAGAGATAGCGATATACTGCTACCTGCCGATGTATCGTGAACGTTACCGGCTAGTGCTTACATGATCTCTCATCCTCGACATTTGTTTACTCTGTTGACGCTCAACATCGGCCTGATTTTTGCCTTCACGGGAAGCGGCGCCGCGGAGAAAACGGTGATTATCGACGGCCACGCGGGCGGCCGCGTGTTTGAAGGAATCGGCGCGGTGAGCGCGGGTGCCTCTTCGCGGTTGCTAGTCGACTATCCGGAGCCTTACCGCAGCGAGATTCTCGATTATCTGTTTAAGCCGCATTACGGCGCATCGCTGCAGCACCTCAAAGTGGAAATCGGCGCGGATGTTAACTCGACCGATGGTTCCGAGCCCAGCCACATGCGGACGCCGCAGGATCACAATTACCAGCGTGGATATGAATGGTGGCTCATGCAAGAGGCGCGGCAGCGGAATCCCTACATCATCCTCGACTCGTTGCCTTGGGGCGCACCGGGCTGGATTGGCGGCGGCCATTTTTATTCGCCGGATATGGCGAACTATGTCGCCGATTTTATTGAGGGCGCGCGGACGGCGCACCACCTGGACATCCGCTACACGGGAATCTGGAACGAAAAACGCGATATCGATTTTTCCTATGTCAAGCTTCTCTACCGGACATTGCACGGTCACCAGCTCAACACCAAAGTGGTGTGTTGTGACGAGTATCCCGGTGAAGGCCAATGGAAAATCGTAGACGCGATTCGCCACGATCCTGAGTTGAACAAAGCAGTGTATGCCGTTACCGTTCATTACCCGCGCAAGAACGGCAGAGTCACGACTCCCGATTCCGCGAAACAGTTAGCGCAGCCATTGTGGTCGAGCGAGGACCAGCCGGCTTCGAGCTCTACTGTCATCCTTTCGCGCGAATGGCAGACCGGCGGCCGCAGTTTGGCAAAACTCTATAACCGCAACTATCTGGAGGGCGGGTTTACGAAAACCGAAATCTGGAGCCCGATCACGTCTTACTACGACATTCTGGCCGCGCCAAACTCGGGTCTCATGTATGCCAATACGCCCTGGTCCGGACACTACAACGTACAGGGTGCAATCTGGGCGACGGCGCACACCACCCAATTCGCCGAACCCGGCTGGCGCTATCTCGATTCCAGCTCAGGATATTTGGCTGAACAGGGCAGCTATGTCGCGCTCCGATCGCCGAATGGAAAAGACTGGAGCGTGGTGCTCGAAACCATCGATGCCAAGCAACCGCAGCAGGTGGCGTTTCAAGTTGCCGGCGGCCTCGCCGCACAAGTCATTCATGTTTGGGAGACGAACGCGCGAAGGACTTTCGAACATGTGACGGACATCAAAGTCAGGGATGGCCGCTTCAGGTTCACTTTCGACCCAGATTCGCTGTACTCGTTGACCACGACCACTGGACAAGCCAAGGGCACGGCTCGACCTCCCGCCGAGCGCCCATTCCCGATTCCGTATCGCGACGATTTCGAATCGACGGCTGTGAATCGCACAGTCAAATTCTTATCAGACCAGGATGGCGCGTTCGAAGTGCAGCCTTGTCAAAATCGGCAGGGTCGATGCCTTGCGCAAGTGATCACTCAGAAACCCATTCCGTGGGGACCACTGCCGGACCCCTGGACCATGGCCGGCGACGTGAATTGGACCGATTACAGTGTGAGCTGCGACATTCTGCTAACTGGTTCGGGCGCCGTTACCGTGATCGGTCGAGTCGATTCAGCCGATGTTTTCCGCGATCACAAGGCTATTTGGCCGAGCGGCTATGTCTTAAGTCTTGAGACCGGCGGCAACTGGAAACTTGTGAGCTCGAAATACAAAACAGAGCCGCTTACGATCGCTTCGGGCACGGTGCGGTTCGATACCAGCGGCTGGCACCGCGTGGAGCTGAGATTCAAAGGCAGCCAGATCAGCGCGACGCTGGATGGACACAATCTCGCCAGAGTTTCCGATGGGTCGCACGCACATGGCATGTTTGGGATTGGAACCGGCTGGAACACAGTCCAATTCGATAATTTGTCGGTCACGAGGCGGTAGCCGTTTTCGTCCGCTTGTTATGAGCGAGGTCGCTCGG
>CAWBDW010000060.1:0-12436 GCA_963787545.1 uncultured Acidobacteriaceae bacterium | reverse complement strand
GGTCAACCACAACACGGTGTTCCAGGGAGGAAGAATGATCGTCGCGGCCGGAACCCCCAATAGCGGATTCGCGTTTACCAACAACATCATTACTTACTCGTACCCCGGCGTAGTCGGCGATAACACGCAGGAAGGAACGTCCACGCTGAACGCCTATTTCCCCGGCTGGGTATTTCGAAAGAACGTCCTGGCCAACGCGCCAGGCTGGCTCGCGCCGCTCTACCCGGCGGGGAATTTTTTCCCTTCGTCGCTCAATGCCGTAGGATTCGTGAACTATTTAACCGGAGACTATTACCTGGCGCCGAATAGCGCCTACAAGTGCGCGGCCAGCGATGGCATCGATATCGGGGCCAATGTCGAAACCGTCGTCGACGGCACCGCTAGCGTGATTGGCGGCCAAATGGCTTCTAAGCTTTCGCCTCTTGCTAAATCGCTCATTGGCGGATGCCCGGTACAGGTTCGCGCAAAACCTTAGTTAGCTGGCCGGCGGGAGGAAACTCCCGCCTTTCGTGCCGGCGGCGGGGCGGCAATCGTTTTCTGCGTAATCATCGCACCTTGGCGGTTACTAGAAAATGATGCCGTCCCGCTGCTCCTGTTCGAGTAACTGAGATGGACTCGAACCTATTTTGGCTCAGAGCTCGAGATACACCTCGCTCAGTTTGAAAAGACTCGTATTTTCCAAAAAACGAAAACTGGCGTTGTAGAAAGTGAAACAGAACGCTATTCAGTGTGACGTATCCAAAGAAAATCCAGCCCTCTCCAGTTGCCCGCCTTTGCTTGCGTCCATGGAATAGAGAACGGGTGAAGCGTTATCCATAACTCCCCGTCTTTTTTCAGCACTCTATGAATCTCTTTCAAGGCGGCGCTGATGTTTGTATAGGCTAGCGACACCCGCGCAATGACCATGTCAAACTGTGCGTTCGAGTATGGGAGGTTTTCAGCTTTTCCACACACGAACCGAACCCGGTCCGTCAGCGATCTGCCAATCTGAAGCGCGTCAACATCGATATCAAGGCCGAATGAAACTCGATCCGGGTAGCGCGCTATCAGGGTCTGCCCTGCGCCGCAACCTATATCGAGTACGCGTTTTGAGGAGGGAAGGGCAGGCGGCAAAATGTGCTTCGGATGGTTTGGATCAAGTGCGATCTTCAACTCGTCCAGATGGTACTGTTCGCTCATTTGATACGCCTCGCTGAAATTCGAAATCCCAGTATAGGCTCGAAATCTCGTTAATCTTCTACTTTGCCGAATCGGGAACTTCTCACGATGCTTATAGCAGACGCCGATGAGCAGAAGGGAGACCTACCGGCTTGAGCAGCTGCCCGAGATCGGAAAATACTTCTATCGGGCGGTACGCTGGAGGTTGCGAAGCCTAAAGGGCCGGACAGTAATCAAAATGCCATATGTGCGGAATAGCCGGATTCGTCTTACGAGATAAACGCGCGCAGACCTCCAGCGTGAGGGCGATGTGCGACCAAATCCGCCACCGCGGACCGGATGATGAAGGCATCTATATCGATGGCGGGTGCGGTCTCGGCATGCGGCGGCTCAGCATCATCGATCTCAGCACCGGGCATCAGCCGATCTCCAACGAAGACGGTTCTGTTTGGGTCGTTTTTAACGGCGAGATCTACAATTACCAGTCGCTGCGCGAGGGTCTAATCGGGCGCGGGCACTCGTTCAAGACTCACAGCGATACGGAAACCATTGTTCATCAATACGAGCAGTTCGGCATCGATGGCATTTCGCAATTGCGCGGAATGTTCGCTTATGCCATTTGGGACGCGAATGCAAAGCGCATCACGCTGGTGCGGGACCGTTTCGGAAAGAAGCCGCTGTATTACGCCGTGCTCCCGCAAGGTCTCTATTTTGGAAGCGAACTGAAGTGTTTATACGCCGCCGGAGTGCCGCTCGAAATCGATGAAGAAGCCCTGCGCTTATATTTTCAGTTCTCCTACATTCCCGATCCGCTCAGCGCGTACAAGTCGATTCGCAAACTCCCGCCCGGCGGTTGGTTGACCTACGACATTCACGGTAACGTACGGCAAGGACTCTACTGGAAGTTACCTGAGCCGGAAACCCATATGCCGGCCGGCATGACGGAAGAGATTGCGGCTGAACGCGTCCGCGAAATCTTCGATGAATCCGTCCGCTTGCGCATGATTGCCGACGTGCCGCTGGGGGCGTTTCTCAGCGGCGGTTTGGATTCGAGCTCAGTGGTCGCTTCGATGGCCATGCAAAGTCCGGATCCCGTCAAGACTTTCTCGATCGGCTTTGAAGAAAGCGCGTTTAACGAGCTGCCAGCCGCCGAGCTGGTCGCGAAAAAGTTCAAAACCGATCATCATCAGATCGTTGTTCGTCCGGATTCAGTCAGTCTGGTATCGAAGATCGTAGATCATTTCGATGAGCCATTCGGCGACAGCTCCTCCATCCCCACGTTTATTGTTTCGGAGTTTGCGGCGCGGCATGTCAAGGTCGCCCTAACGGGAGATGGCGGCGATGAGCTATTTGGCGGTTATGAAAGTTTTTTTATCGTCGATCGCCGCCGGCGTTTTGATCGCGTTCCTCAATCGATTAGGCGGGTTATCTCGGGAATCGCGGAAATCTTGCCGTACTCGTTCTACGGCAAGAACTATCTGCGCATGATCAGCCGGTCCTCTGCGTTGACGCGCTATTTCGAGCTGAACTATATTCCTTATTTTCTCCGCAAGTCGCTGCTGCAGCCGCGGTGGATGGCGCCGGCCGATGCCGCTTATCTGGCGCAAGCGTTTCCGAATTGCCTGACGAACGGAAATTCCGATATCGTTTCACAAGCCATGTACTTCGAGGCGACGGCGAATTTAACCGGCGACATGCTCGTAAAAGTCGACCGTATGTCGATGGCAAATTCGCTCGAGGTTCGCAGTCCGCTGCTCGATCATCGCCTGGCCGAGCTGGCGATGACAATTCCGAACCGTTGGAAGATCCAAAAAGGCAAGGGCAAGCGCATCCTGCTGAAAGCCGTGGGAGACCGCTTGCCGCCCGAATTGCTGGCATTGCCAAAGAAAGGTTTCGGCGTGCCGCTTGCCATCTGGTTTCGCGGTTCGCTTCGAAGCATGTTGTGGGATCATTTGGCGGGGCGCACGTTCCTCGATCGCAACATTGTTTCGCCAGAGTTCATGCTCCACCTTTTAAAAGAGCACGATTCCGGGCGCCGCGATAATTCCCATTGGCTCTGGATGTTGCTCGTATTCGAGCTGTGGATGCGCAATCTCGCGGCGCGGACGAGCGGGACGCCATCCTCATCATGCGACATCGCGAACACCGAGAAAAGCGCCGGAAACGCCGTGCCGGTATAAATCAGCTTGTTGCGAACAATCCTGGAATGCTCGCTTTAGCGGCGAAAAAAGCGGCAGTGAGCGGGCTTGAAACACGTTTTACGTCAAAGGCGTCCAGCGCCGGCCATATATTGACGCCGGTTCCAAACGAGTATCCGGCCGAATATCCACATTGCCGGGCCAACTCCTTGGTTTCGGAAGTGAACTGCGCATGGCCGCCCACCGGATAAGCGATGGTGAACACTTGCTTGCCGGTCTCGCGTTCCAATCGCGCTTTCGAATCCGCCAGCTCGCGGCGCTGGGCCTCGCCAGCGAGAGTCGACAAAACTGTGTGTGTATGCGTGTGCGATCCGATCGTCACCACGCCTTGGGAGACGCGCCGCACTTCATCCCAACTCATCAGCTCGGCGGATTGGATTTCAATGCTGGGATAGCCCACCTCGCAGGCGTTTGAAAGGCGATCCAACAAGCCCCGAGTGGAGGCATGCGGCTCGTGCACCATCCTTGCGATCAAGGCGGTGATTGCACCATCCCGGGACCCGTTTACTTGGTACCTGACGCCATCTAATTCGAACTGCGGCTTTGCCGTTTTCTTGACAAAGTACGAAATGATATCCCACCAGCCAAGCCGTCTGGACGCAACGATTCCGGAGGGGATAAAGAAAACCGCCGGCACTCGATAGCGCTCGAGCACCGGGAATGCAAGCGTGTAGTTATCCCGATACGCATCGTCAAAAGTAATCATGCAGCAGCGGCCCCCGAGCGGCTTTCCCGATTGAATCGCCTCCAAAAGCTCAGGCTCGCTCACGATTCTGGCATGCTGCCGCAGCCATTCGATTTGCCGGGTGAATTCCGAGGCAGTGGGACCAAATACGCCTTCGTTAAAGCACGTGAAAAAATTGCCGTCGGGACGAATGCGGTGATAGTTGAACACGATGAGCGATCCATCGGCTCCGAGTTGCAGATGATCCAGAATTTTCGAGTGGAAGAGCACCGCGCTGAGGCGCGCTTTAAAACTACCGCGCCACATTGGCCGCTTCAGGTATACTGCGACGCCACTGCTGCCATCGAGGGACTTCGGTGGGCCGTTCGATCCGCGACGCCGCTTCGTGCCGGGCCACAGCCTGCTCGAATCCCACAATAGTCGCAACTATTACAGGATACGCGAAGTCATAGGCCATGCTTCCGAACATGGCGCCGACCGTAAAACCGATGTTCGCGACCAGCAAGGCATAAGCCATCGACGCAATTTGGCTGTTCTGCGGATCGCGCTTGTACCGCTTGTAAATCCGCAAACTCGCGCGCGTGGCGTAGACGATAACGGCGATGTAGAGAAAGGCCGCCAGAAAGCCATCTTCGCTCGAAAGCTGAAGAAAGGTGTTGTGCGTCTCGTGCCAGGCAAGGTGTTCGGAGCGAGCCTGTTGGTTGCCACCCGTCGCCGCTTGGAACTGCCCGGGTCCTACACCGACAATCGGGTGCTGCAAGGAGTAATCCCAAGCCTCGGACAATAAGGCGCGCCGGGCCATGGAAGAACCCACCGCATTGGAAACGTCGTTGTCCTGGCTCAAATCGACATTTTGGTCGTCGGAAAACATCGTGCGGTACCGCGCGATGGTTCCGGGTGAAGACAGCGTCAAAGCCACGGCGCCCAGCAGCGCGGCGCCAACCAGGAGGCCGGCTTTTTTAGGCGCCGAAGCGCGCACCCAAAACATGACGAACACCACGCCAAGCATGATGATTCCCATGCGGGACCCGGTCCGCACGGAGAGCACCACCAGAATTGCGGCCATCCCGCCCCCGAACACCTTAAAGAGCCCGCGGCGGTCCCCCATCATCAAGACGGCGTAGGGAATCGTGAGAATGAGGAATAATGCGAGTTCATTCGGGTTCCCGAGCAAACCTCCCTCAACATCGAACCGGGACCCACCTGTATGAGATATAAGCGATACAACACAAACCATCGCGGTACCGAACACGACCGTGTAGATTACCTTCCGGCAATCGTCGAGAGTGGCAATGAGCCCGGCAACGATGATGAAATAGAGGTAGGTTTTCATCCAATAGCCCTCCAAGGTCGCCACCGAGCCGCCTTTCCACACGCTGAAGGGAGTACAAATTACGAACCAGATAGTGAGTGCGGTGAACAACTTGCCGGGTCTCGATAAGAGTGCGTGCCTTAAGCCGCCGGCCGCAACTACTGCGAACAGCGCCAGTATGGAGAAGATGAATACGAGCTGCGAGGAGACGTGGAGATATATGCCGATAAAATCCGTAACGCGGCTATACACAATAAAAAGCTGGATCAACAGGATTTTGAAACCAATACTTGCTCGTTCCTGTGAGGCGGCGAGCGGCGAAGCGGCAAAATTAGGCGCGCGTGGGGGCTCCGCGGGCGCGAACGAACGAACTGGCTTCTCCGGCCGCCTTTTGGAAAGTACGGCCGAGGATTTCCCCGGAGAAAGCTTAAACAGACTCAATAGAACGGCTCTTCTTACTTATGATCGGCAGTAAGCATCGCCCTCTTCTCAGCGAAGAGCGCAATTACGACCATTTTAATCTCCGGCCCGGAACTGGTGGAGAACTTTGTTGACGAATGTTCTCTCCTTTACCTTCCCACTATGCAACTGAAACGGGCTGTCCGGGAGGACATTCGCTCCGGCCGCTTCCCTTGCCCTCTACTACTGATGTCGCGCGATCTCGACATCGGAGGGAGCCAGCGCCAACTGACCGAAGTCGCAAAATCGATTGATCGCGCCCGTTTCAACGCTCATGTAGGATGTTTTCTGCCATTCGGGATTTATGCGCCGGAATTGCACACTGCGGGCATCCCCATGACCCAGTTTCCCGTTCGATCGTTTAAGCGCCCGGCGGCGCTGGCTGTCGCGCGTCAAATGGGGAAATATCTCCGGAAGCACGGTATCCAGATTGTGCATGCCTTCGACGTGCCTGCGGATATTTTCGGCGTATTTGCCGCGGCAGCGTACCGCACCCCCATCGTCATCTCCAGTCAACGCGCCTACCGCCAGCTTACAGCGGGACCGCTGCTGAGAATGCTGCGCATGACGGACCGCCTGGCGGACCGTATTGTTGTCAATTGTGAAGCAATACGTAAACATCTGATCGACGACGAGGGCGTGCCGGCCAACCGCATTCGAATCTGTTACAACGGCCTTGACCTGACGCGCTTTCAATCGGGCCCCCGCTGGCGCCCCGCGGAGCTCGAAGGCGCTTCGCTAGTGATTGGCGTGGCTTGCGGTTTCCGGCCCGAGAAAGGATTGCCCACATTGGTGGACGCCTTCGCTGCTATAGCCCCGCTGTACCCCGGCAGCAGGCTTGTGCTTATCGGCGACGGCCCGTGCCGGCCAGAGCTTCAGGAGCGCTGCCGAAACCTGCGAATCGCGGACCGTTGTCTTTTTGTGCCCGCGCAGCAGGAAGTCGAGCGCTGGCTGCGCGCCCTCGATGTCTTCGTGCTGCCCTCCTTGTCGGAAGCTTTTTCGAACGCGATCATGGAAGCAATGGGATGCGGCTGCTCAGTCATAGCATCGAGCGTGGGCGGTAACCCGGAGTTGGTGCTCGAAGGCGAGACTGGATTATTGTTCCAGGCTGGAAACGTGGCACAGCTTGTGGAACGGATTAAGCTCCTGATCGAGAATCCCGAGCTGCGAATGTCGATGGCCGGTGCTGGCAACCGCCGAATGTCGCGCGAGTTCTCGCGCGAGCGCTCAATTGAACGAATGCAGGCCATCTACTCCGAGCTGCTCGAGCGGCCGAGCTAGGCAAGGCCATGGAGAAGCAAGGAGAGTTTGTCACCGAGACGTTCGAGTACGACGGTGGACGGCGGGTCACGGTGTACGTTCCACCGGAGCCGCCCGAAGCGATCGTCTTCGCTGGTGACGGTCAGAGAATCTCGAACTGGGGCCGCTTGCTCGAGAAGGCCGGCGTACCGTCCACAATGATCGTCGGTGTATATGGGCTGACCGATGAGATGCCGCGGCTCCATGAGTACTCACCGGGCTTTGAGCCGGAGCGGTTCGCGGCACACGAGAAGTTCTTCGTCGAGGATGTTCGCCGATGGACGGAGTCGCGGTTTGGCTTGGCGCTGCCCACTGAACGTACTGCAGTGTTCGGCGTCTCGGCGGGTGGAGAGCTGGCCCTCGCTCTTGGGCTTCGGCATCCACATGTCTACGGTGCGGTCTTCTGCGCCTCGCCTGGCGGCGGCTACAAGCCGGCTGGCGTTATGCCGAGTCCGCTTCCGCGCACATACCTTGTGGCTGGCACACAGGAGCCGTTCTTCCTCGGGAACGCAAGGAGGTGGGCGGACGCGCTGCGCGATGCAGGCGCGGACGTCGTCATGAATGAGCGAGCTGGGTCGCACGGTGGCGCATTCTGGCGAGAAGAGTTCCCTCTGATGCTGGCATGGGCATTCGGACGATGATGCTGCGGCAGCGTTCGGCCACGCGCATATCCGTCGCCTCAACTTGACGGATCAGTTCGACAAGCAACTCGGGGACACCCCGGGCAAGCTCAGACAACCTGCCCGAGTCGGAGTAGCAGGCGTGTCCCCTGTCCACAAAGCTCGTCTTGGCAGCACGATTTTCAGGGGAGCTGATCGCTAAAGCAACTTCTGAAACACGACACCAGCAGCCCCCAAAACCAGAGTTCTCGCTAGCCCAAATCTCGTTTGCCTGTCCCCATTTCTCAGTCCACTTACTTCCATTACAGGCTGCTAGCGTTGAATGAGGGCGCGTCCGCCGATATGGCTAAGAGGGGCTGAGATCCGGTGGAATTAAGGCGACTGCTCCGCAATGTCTAATGTCTGAGGACGTCGAAGCTTTACATCTCGCAGCCGAACCCGAGGCGCTCACCCGCAAAGCGCTGGTAGGCACGGGCTGGTCTGGCATGGCCACAGCCGCCCGGCAGGTTCTGTCATTTGCGGCGGTTGCGGTACTCGCTCGCAAATTGGGCCCGGATGCATACGGCCTGATGGGAATGGCCGCGCTGCTGACCAACTTTCTTTTAAATTTCAAGGATCTTGGCACTGCGACGGCAATCATTCAGCGGCCCGCGATTTCACAGAAGCTGCTCTCGAGTGTTTTCTGGCTGAACCTGGCGCTGGGAGCGACGTTATCGATTGCGGTGATTGCGCTTGCCATACCCGCCGCGCATTTCTTTCGCGAACCCGAGCTCGCCCCTATTATGTGGGTCTTATCGACGTCCTTCTCCATCACCGCCTCCGGCCTGGTACAGAACGCGGTTCTGACCCGCGCTATGCGCTTCGATCGGCTCGCGATGACGGACTTCGCCTCGGCAGTCGCCGGTTATGCGATTGCAATCCCTTGCGCCTATGCCGGCCTGGGTGTCTGGAGCCTGGTTCTCGCCAATATCATGAATGCGATTACCACCACGACACTCTATTGGATCCTCTGCCCATGGCGCCCCAGCCGGGAATTCGATCGAGCCTCGGTGCGATCCATCGCGGGATTCAGTCTTAATCTTTCCGGTTTCGGAGTCGTGAACTATTTTGCCCGGAACGCCGACAACCTGGTGATTGGCCGCGTGCTCGGAAGCGCGCCCCTCGGCCTCTACCAAATGGCTTACAACCTGATGCTCTTTCCCATCCAGAACATCAGTGCTGTCATCGCGCAGGTTCTGTTCCCCGGATTTGCCCGTATTCAGGACGACGATGCACGTTTCCGCTCGGCCTATACCAGAAGCTGCATGCTGATCGGATTAATTACGTTCCCGGTGATTGCCGGGCTGGCTGTGATCGCGAATCCGCTGGTGCGAACGCTACTCGGGCCGAAGTGGCTTCCGGTCATTCCGCTGTTTCAAATTCTCGCCCCCGTGGGCCTGATTCAATCTATCCAAACCACGATCGGGCAGATTTTCACTGCGAAAGCCCGGACCGACTGGATGTTTCGTTGGGGTATGGTTCAGACCGCCTGCCTGGTGCTGTCGTTCCTGATCGGGGTGCACTGGGGAGTTATGGGGGTTGCCACGGCCTATGCGATCACCTATGCGGTGGCCATCGCTTATCCGGGGTTTGCGATTCCATTTCGTCTGATCGGGTTGCGGTTCCGCGATTTCGCCGCTGCACTCCTGCCGCAGATCGGCATCACAGCGGCCATGGTTGCCGGCTGTATCGCTCTGCTCCATTTCATTCCGGCGATTCCCGCCGCCGCCCAGCTTGCGGCTTCCGTTTCACTTGGCGCGGCGATCTATGTTGGATTGATGTTGTGGCTGCGGCCGCCGGTGGTGGGTCACTTCGTGGAAGTTGCCGGCCACTTGCGGTATCCGGGAATCGCGAAATGGCTGCGGCGGCTCTGCCGTCAAGCGTGAAGCCCGTTCAGCGCCCGAGTTCGGAATAGAGCGCTTCTACCGCTTGTAAGTTCGTTTCATCGGGCTGCGACGGAACAGCTTTCCGCGTTTCCGTCGAGAGCACCCGGCAGGTCTCGCTTGCGAGTGCGTCCAGATTTGAAATGGGAACCAAGTGCACGCCCGCTGGGCGCATTCCGTTATCGGTCGCAATCACAGGCGCCCCCATGTGCAAAGCCTCCCGTACGGAAATGGAATCGCCATCGTAGAGCGTGGTTCTCAAAAAAACGTCGCATTCCGCGATGGCCCGCAGCGTCGCCGCGTGCGGGACATCGCCGCACAGCAGCACATGCTCACTGTAATCTTTAGAGGAAACGAGTGAGCGCAAATTATCCTTTTGGCTGCCGGACCCGATGATCGCCAGCCCGACCTTCGGATGTTGCTGAAGCAGCCGGCCGGCAAGTTCAATCTGCAACGGCAGATCGTATTCAGATTCGAGCCCGCTCACGGTTAGCAGACGTGGACGATGGTCCCGAAAAAAGGCAGCGAGGGCAGGCGGAAGCAGCACATCCTCCGGTTGCGCGGAAATGGCGTGCGGCTCAATGAGCCGAATCCGCTCTTTACGAACGCCATAGCGGCGAAACAGGTCCACGATCTGCTGGTTTACCGCAATGATCCGGTCGAACCTCCGGAACACGAACCCCGCAAACGTCCATGGCGATGCCGCGCGGCCTTGCGGAGATGTCGCATAACCGCCGGAGTGGAACGTCAACACGGCCCGGCGGCCCGGCATCCAGCAACAGATCAGTGAGAGCATCAGCAGCCGAAATGGAACCGTACCGCCGATGTGTAAATGCAGGATTTCGTAAGGGAGCTTGGCTATCAGCCGCAGGGTTTCGGCAGCGCTTTCCGGATAGTAAACTTCATCGGCATTTGCGCGGCGATATCGCGTGAGATTGATCGCACCACACGCGTGACCGTGCGCGCGCAAGTAGTTGCGAATGGAAACCAGGTTTATTTCAACCCCGCCATGCGGGGGCGGGTAGGGACCCAATTGTAGAACTCGCATCAGCGCTGCTGGAATCCGCCCTCTGACGCTGCATCTTCCGACGGAAGCACACCCTTAATTACGTTCGTCGTCTCTTTTCGCAAAGTCTCGAAATCGACACCAGGATTTTTCCCGTCGGTGGCTTTGCCGCGAAACTTGCTGGAAGCAGCGAGGGCATAATTGTGCTCGGGCAGGCTCACAAAACCGACATCCTTCAAAGAGCCGGGATAGAAGTTATCGCCTGGATACGTCCGCGGATCCGCGCCGGGAATGACGTTGCGCTGAAAAACGGCGCCCGGCATGTAAGCGTCAATCGTACTCTTTCCTTCAGCACGATCGTCGCCGACGAGCCCGTACCGGAATCGCGGGACGATATTGTTGCGAAAAACTATGTCATGGCTCGGTGGGCCCGCCAGCATCATGATGTTGCCGGTCTGCAGAATCGTATTGTGATCGAAGATCACACGCTCGGCGCCATCCAGAATCTGGATCGCGGTCCCCTGATCGAACAGATCGTCAAGCAAATTATTTACGATATGGATGTCGCTCGTTTGTCCGGCGATGGGCGGCGCGCCACAGCTCTTTCGGTCGTCGTCTTTTCCCATAATGTTAATTCCCTGGTTCGAGTGCCGCAGGATGTTGTAGCTGAAATCGACGTCCTTCACAACCGCCCAGGGGTAATTTACACCGTCGCAGGTGCGGACGGTGAATAGCACGCCGAAGCCATTTTGCGCCCCAGTCCAATTGTTCTCCATGATGTTGTAGCGGACCTTGACCCGCTGCGCGTCCTTGAGCTCCAACAGGTTCTTAATACGCCATTTGCCGCGCCAGGATTCCTGCTTGGAAAAGTGGTTGTAATAAATCTCTATATCGGAAGGAATCAGATTCGGCACGCTTGGAGCGCTGCCGCCAAATAAGATATCTTCGCCACTTGCCTCCAGATAATTATTTACAATCCGGTAGGGCCCCGTCCCGGACCACCCGCAGATGGCTTGTGCATCCTGGAAATCGCTTTTAAAATCCGCGAAATAGCTGTTGCGGATCAGCGTGCGTCCCCCGTTCAGGCCCACTCCGCGTTTGCTGCCCCGCCCGGGATCGCCATGGATGAACATCTGGTCGAGTTCGAAGTCGTGCGGCTGGCGATCCGTGTTTTTTTCGAATAGGCCAAACTCGATCAGTTCGTCGGCATAGACATTCGAGGCGGGATGGACTTCAATTCCCCGCAAGCGGTAATCGTGCGCGCCCGGGGCTGCGCCAATCGCGGGGCATTGAGAACAGACGATCTTGGGCATTCCGGAAGCGTCTTCCGGACGCACTCGCGTATTATCCGGAGGAAGCCGGTCGCTCTGTGAACCGCGAATGGTGATCAATCCTTTCCCCGGCTTCGCCGGCAACACGAAATGACCCGTATACGTCGCGCCGGCCGCGAGGACAATGCTGTCGCCGGGCGAAGCTGCGTCGAGCGCCGCCTGCAAATCGCCGCCGGCGGGAACGGAAATCAGCGTTCCGCTTTTGGTGAACGGCGCCGCCTCAAATAACAGGCGCGCCGGCCGGTGCGCCCCAATAGCAAGAGCGGCAAGTATCGCGATACCTGCGGCTCCTAATGCGGCAGGAATGCCTTTGCGCATGGCTCATTTTCCCACGCGTAGCTGCGTACGCATTGCGCCAGACCTGCCATCCGAACCCGGAACGGGCAAATCTGGCACACCTGTTTACGGGTTTGTTAGAAATTGCCCGTCGCGTGAATATCCATGGC
>CAWBDW010000059.1:0-150061 GCA_963787545.1 uncultured Acidobacteriaceae bacterium | reverse complement strand
GTCACTACGGGGAGGATGTCCGAAAGATCGTAGAAAAGGGAACGACTCACCCAGAGCCCGTGATAGGCTCTGGGAAATTTTTCTTGCCAGAAAAAAGGAGAGTCGTTTTGAAAAGAGCGTATCAGAAAAGAGCAGTCCAGAAAGAGTGCGGACGCCGGAGAAGGATCAGGCGGTACAGATTTGCTTGCCGATGGCAGAAGTGCTGACCAGCTTGGAGCAGGGCTTGGGTGAGCTGGTCCGAAAGGTGGGCCGGATGTTCATCGAGTCCGTACTGGAATCGGAGGTGGAGCAGATTGCTGGTCCGCGATCGTGCCGCACGCAAACGCGGCAGGCTTACCGCTGGGGTATCGAGCAAGGCTCCTGCCTCATCGATGGCCAGCGGGTCCCGATTGCGCGGCCACGCGTGCGTGAGTGCGGCGGCAAAGAGCTGCCGTTAGGGACTTACCAGCTGTTTCAGCAAGTGACTCCGGCAGAAGAAACCGTTTGGAGCAACATCATGCGCGGGCTCAGCATGCGGGATTACAAGTTAGTGCTGCAGCAGTTTATGGATGCCTACGGGCTGGAGAAGAGCACCATCAGCGAACGATTTGTGGAGGCCAGCCGCAAGAAGCTGGAAGCGCTGATGAGCCGTTCCTTGCAGCATCTGCAGATCTGTGCACTGTTAGTGGACGGCACGATCTTCAAGGGCCAACATTTGGTGGTCGCCATCGGCATCGATGCGTTTGGCAAGAAGGTGGTATTGGGACTGGTGCAAGGCGCCACGGAGAATGCCAAGGTGGTCAGCGGCTTGTTTGAGCATCTGTCCGAGCGGGGGCTGGATTTCAGCCAGCCGCGTTTGTATCTGATTGACGGCAGCCGCGCCTTGCGCGCCGCCATTGAACGACATGCCGGCGAAGCCGCTTTCATCCAGCGCTGCCAGCTGCATAAGATCCGCAACATCCTGGCATATGTGCCCGACACGCATCAACACTGGTTCAAATACAAGCTGCGCCTGGCCTACGCTCAGGCTGATATCAGTGACGCCCGGCAGGCGCTTTATCGATTGCATGATGAGTTGAACGAGCTGAACCCGAGTGCGGCAGCCAGCTTAATGGAGGGCTTAGAGGAGACCCTCACGCTACATGATCTGCAAGTGCATGCCCGGTTGCGGCGATCCCTCAGCAGTACCAATGGAATCGAATCCAGCTTTTCGGTGGTCGAGACCATCTGCCGGCGTGTCAAACGCTGGCAGGGCAGCGATCACCGCTTGCGCTGGGTGGCCTCAGCCCTGCTGTATGCCGAAACACGCTGGAATCGTCTTCACGGTTATCGCCATTTGCCGCTGCTGATTCATAATCTGCAGCGTGCTTATGACATGCGTTGTAACCTAAATGCGATCACCGTCGCTGCTCATTCAGCGGCCTAGATCGATGTCCCGAGCCGTTCCTTTTTCAACGGAAAAACGGACATCCTCCACTACGGGAAGCGTTGTCCGGTCTTCACTTGAAAATCGGACGGCTCTCACAAAGCACGGGAGCGGCAGAAAACGTCATTGCCCGGCTCGAGTAAGCGCTTGGAATCAGTCCCCGGAAACCGCGAAAGCCGATCCGTTCGGCTTAAGAGAATCGGGCGTTAGCCGGGCATTATCGTCGTCGATTCCCAGCTTCTTCATCTTGTACAGAAGAGCTTTGTAATCGATCTTCAGCAGCGCGGCAGCTTGCTTACGATTCCATCGAGTGCTGCTGAGCGCCCCGAGGATCGCTGTAGTTTCAGCTTCTTGCTTTGCTTTCGTCACTTGGGCAAGTATCGGACCATTGTCCGGCCGGCCATCGGGAATCGCGACCTGCGCCTGCGCAATGTCTCTCCGCGCCATCTTCGTCCCCAATTCCCGCACGATGCTTTCCGGATCCCGCAAGATAATGAAGCGGCGCACGATGTTCTCTAATTCGCGGATGTTTCCCGGCCAGTTATAGTCGGAAAAAGCCTGCTTCATCGCGGGTGTTAACGAGGGCGGGGAAGAAGGACAGTACTTACGGATGAGAAACTCCGCCATCGGGATGACATCCTCTTTGCGTTCGCGCAATGCCGGAAGTTCGATTGCGATTACATTTAGGCGATAATACAAATCTTCGCGAAATTGGCGGTTTGCGATCGCGTGTTCAAGATCCCGGTGTGTTGCCGCCATTACGCGAACATCCACACGAATGGTCTCTTTCCCGCCAATACGCTGAAATTCGTGGTCCTGCAGCACTTGAAGCAGCTTTGCCTGCAGCTTGAAATCCATGTCGCCTATTTCGTCCAGGAGAATTGTTCCTCCGTCGGCGAGTTCGAACATGCCGGGCTTCTTCTGGAATGCACCGGTGAACGCGCCACGCTCATAGCCGAACAGTTCGCTTTCGACCAGCTCCGACGGTAGAGCCGCACAATTTAGCTTGAGAAACGATTTCCGCGACCGCAAAGAAAGCGCGTGCAGTTCCCGCGCGACGACCTCTTTTCCGACGCCAGTTTCCCCTCGAATCAAGACGGGAGCCTCTGAGGGAGCTACGTCTTTCAACATCTGACGAATGTTGAACATTCGCCGATTCCTACCGAAAAACAGGTTTCCCGAAGCGCCGATGGTTTCGGTCTTTTCTTCCAGTAAGGGCGGTTGCGGCGCAAGCTCGATTGCCCTTTGGACAGCCGCTCGTAGCTCCTCGTGAGCTACCGGCTTTGACAGGAAGTCCGTAGCCCCGATCTTCATCGCCTGCACAACATTCATGGTCGAGGATGCGTCGGAAACCATGATTACCGGTAGCGAAGCGTTAAATCTACGAATCTCGCGAAGGGTCTCGATGCCATCCTTTCGGGGCATCATGATGTCGAGCAGAACGGCGTGCACGCCGTCGTTTTGCTGAAGGTAGCTTAAGACCTCTTCTCCATCCTGGGCGAGAACAACCTCGTAGCCCATGTATTTAGTGGCCATCTCGAGATAGCCACGAACTTCGGAATCGTCTTCTCCGATCAGAATGGTTTTCTTATTTCCGGTCATACGCAGGCCGTGGACAGTTCAAGTCGAGAAGCATTGTAAGAGATTTCCGCGGAGTCGTGGATGCGTTCCGGGCGCTGGAACGGAAGGACAAACGAGAACACGGCGCCCGGCCGGCTATTTTCAGCCCAAATGCGGCCTTGATGTTGATTCAGGATCATACGGCAGATCGCCAGGCCGAGACCTCCCCGCGAGCGGTCCTGTCCGCCCGAGTACGATACGTACTCTTCGAAAATTGCCTTTAGATGTTCTGGCGAGATACCCGGTCCCGAATCTGCTATATCGATTCGATACGCATTAGCGGTGCTCACTTGCCGGGCGCGGCGGTCGGATTCGGAGGGACACAGCACATTGCTTGCGCGACGATCGCAGAAGCAGGAATACCCTTTGACCACGATTGATCCGAAGCGAGGACTGAATTTGCATGCGTTTTCAAGCAAGTTGACCATAACCTGCTCAATCTGACCCGAATCGATTAACAAGGGAGTGCTCGAAGGGGCCAAATCGATATCCAATTGAAGCTCCTTCTCCTGTGCGAGCTGTTGAATCTCGTAAAAAGCTTGCTCGGCGCAGTCCCGGATGTCGCCTTCGCGAAGAGCCGGCTTGAGAGTTACATGACGCCCAACGCTCAGATGAAACATCGCGCGGCTCATTCGCGATAGTCGCCGGACACTGTGATGCATGCGGTTTATGATGAGTTTCTGATGCTCGTCGAGTAATCCCGCCTTTTCTTCCACGAGTAAGCCGCAATAGCCGCTCAGTGCGGTAAGTGGCGCATGAAAGTCGTGCAACGCTCGCCCCAGAAAATTGGTCCGCTCCGCGTCGTATTGCTGTAACCGCAGATTAGCCTGCATCAGGCATTGAAGGATGTCGTCCCGATCGGATCGAATCGAATCGTTATCGGATTGAGGGCGTTGGCTGGTATCCGTAACTGCTTGCGCCATGAGTGCGCGCACCACAGCGCGCGTGACTGGCTTCAGGACAATGCCGGGCTCGGCGTAGGGATGAGCGGCGCGAAACGATTCCATATCGCGCGAAGCGACCAAGACGAAACACTTGGCGCCCCATCTCGCGCTTTCAGGAATGAAAAGATTTGGTCCATAATCCCAAAGACAAAGGTCCACATCCGCGTCGCCCGAAAAATCTGCTCGTGCATTTAGCGTCCAGCCGGTTGCGGGGAATTCCCTCGCAATTTCCCGGCAAAGCGCCAGAAGTGAATCACTGTCCGATACAAGTTCGACATTCACGCAGGTATCCTCCGATAACCGACAGTGGGGTACGCATAGGAATCGACGTCCTATCACGCTAATCCGCAGTAATTGCTGTGTGTAAGAAGAATATCGCAGTTCAAAAGATTGTCAAGGTAGTTTCCTTACCCTAGGAAAAACTTTGGTACTAAGGGTACCTTTTGGGGACTTGTTTCCCAAATGCCGTTCACGAACCCGATGTTTCGACCCGGAACTTAACAGTGCATCTCCGCCTTCTGTGCTACCCACCGTGGCAGGGAAAATGCTGAAGCTGATAACAAGATGGTCACTGCCGCGCCGATCAGTTCTGGCACTCGGGAAATATTTATCGGGCGGATTGCCGACCGTCGAAAAAGGCCAAGAGTGGTTGTGGAGTGGCCTCTACGGATGTGGAGAGTTCACGAGCTTATCATCGATACGTTCACAGTGAATATCAGCAGCGGCGGCTTTTACTGTCTTTCCTGCCAGCCGTTCTCGCCCGGAGAGACCCTCATCGCCGTACTCGAGATTCCGGGGCCGGGTGCGGATGGAGAATCCGAGAGGCTCGTCCTTCGTTGTGAGGTTCTTGTGCTGCGCGTCCAAGCGTTGATCGACAGCGCTAATTGTGGCGTTGCCTGCCGGACGATAAATTACTCGGTGCTGAGGGCGGCCGGCATGACATCGTCCAGCGCCCAAAGCTCTGACTGAAAACTCCCCGGCTATTGCGTAAGACGTCGACTTCAAATCCCACCAGAACGCTGCACGTAGCGAAACAAGTTAAGATTCTTTCCTAATATTCAGCGCTGAACTTTTTCCTCGGTTAGCTTCGTTCGCAAAGGATCCGCCGCATGCGCCCCAAGTAAATCTATGACTTAAGCACGCCGAACCGGCGCATCTCTTCACCCTAAGCCGCCTTTTTTTGATGGATAGAAGATTGCAAGGTCTGCTACTTCGCGTAAACAGTATTTGAGTTGAAGTTCTGCTGCGTAGAGCGCGGTCTATGCAGGCGCCTGTGAACAGGCGAGGAGGGCGGGACACGATGAGCAGTTGTACGGCTCGAGAGCGGAGTGTCATCTCTGTCGATGTCGAGGATTACTTTCAAGTCGAGGCGTTTTCAAACGTAATAAAACGCGGCGACTGGGGCCAGTATCCGTCACGTGTTGAAGGAAATACGCGCCGACTAATGGATCTGTTCGACGAGAGCGGCGTCAAAGCCACGTTTTTCATTCTCGGCTGGGTGGCCGACAAACATCCTCAAATCGTCCGCGAAATCGTGAGTCGAGGCCACGAACCCGCGTGCCACTCGTATTGGCACCGGCTCATTTACAACCTCAGCCCGGATGAGTTTCGGCGCGACACAGCGCTCGCCAAGGATTGCATTGAGCAAGCGGCCGGACAGAAGATTTTCGGATATCGCGCTCCAAGTTTCTCAATCACCAGGCGCTGCTTATGGGCTCTGGACATCCTGTCCGAGATGGGCTTCCAATACGACTCGAGCATTTTTCCGGTTCGGCACGATTGGTACGGTATCCCCGATGCGCCTCGTAAGCCATTTCAAATTTCAACCCGCTCGGGACTACTTACCGAGTATCCGATGGCCACATTCGCCTTTTCCCGCACCCCGAATTTGCCCGTCGGAGGCGGTGGATACCTGCGTATGTTGCCTTCCTGGTACACGCGGCTGGGCATGCGCCGGGCATGGCGCGAGGGCATAACGGTCATAACTTACATTCACCCCTGGGAGATCGACCCGGAGCAGCCAAGAATGCCTGCATCGTTTAAATCCCGCGTTCGGCATTACACCAATCTGGAAAAGACGAAAGACCGGCTCAGCAAGCTATTAGCGATGGGAACTTTCTCTCCGTTCTGCCGTTCCAACGCGGTTGCCGACACGCCGCTATGGAACTTCGCCTCGGGAGCGGAAGAGCGCATACCGGCTGCGGTAGCCGAACTCGATGTAGTCAGGGCCTGAGATCCGGTCGATTCTCAATCGCCAATCAGTGCGGAATAACTAGCGTGTCGTCGGGGCGCAACCAGAAGTGCTCCATATCTTTACCTTTCAAGACGGCATCATAGTCAAACGGGATTCTGGCTTCTTTGCCGCTTTCCGCACGAAGCACATAGATTTTCTTGCGCTTCGCATAATCGGTGAGCCCGCCGGCCTCGGTCAACGCTTGCAGGATTGTCATCCTGTATGTGTACGCAAGGGGGCCCTCTCTCTTGACTGCCCCAATGACATAAATCTTTTTGCTGTTTATCCCGGTGACGATCACGGTTACATTCGGATCTGTGATGAAACCTGCAAGCCCCTGGGTAATAACCTTCTCGGCCTGCCGCGGAGTCAAACCAACCACGGCAATGTCCTTGAGTAATGGTACGGTTATCTTTCCATCCGGGCGAACAACGATGCTGGGGATGGACGCCTCGGGCTCCTTCCAGACCGATATCTGAAGAACATCGCCGGCTCCAATTCGGTAGTCTTCTTCGGCTGCCGTTCTTGTGGCGGCGGGCGGCTTCGTTGCGCTTGAGCTCAATCCCGTTTTCGTCGTATCGTTCGGTGCGGCCGAGGTGTCGGCGCGACTTGCCGTCAACGCGTTACTCCCCGCTGCGGGCGCCGAACCCTTGGAAGCTTCCGGTTGTTGTTGACCGCCCTGCGCGATCCAAACGCCGGATAGCAAAAAACAGTTGAGGACAGCGCATCTAAGCGCGAAATTATGCGTATTCATACATTACTGGGATTTCAAAATAGGTTTTGCACTTCCCGGACCATTGGGGGGCAAAGATCAGTTCTGCTACAGAATCAAGCGCTTGCCTTCGCCGATCGGCAGATCTGGCGAAACACTAGGATCTATTCCCACTTTTTTTCGCTATCGAATCCTCAATGTTTGTTCAAATGCCGCTTTCCGCCCGCTGCCAACTTCTGGAATCGCGATTGCATTCACTTCAACTTAAACAGAAATCTTCCGTTCACGGTTTCTGTGTGCACGTCGGATCGTGACTAGATATGGAATCGGCAAAAATCTGCGTCGTTGGCTGCGGCTATTGGGGTAAGAATCTCGTACGGACCTTTTCCTCTATTGAGCGCCTGTACGGCTTATGCGATGCCGATGCGGAGCGGCTGAAGGTAATCTCCAGCTCGTGTCCGGGCGCGAAGTTATTCACCGAGTACCAGGCGGTATTGAGCGATCCCGAAGTGACGGCAGTGGCGCTGGCAACGCCGGCGGAATCTCATTATGAGCTTGCGTTAGCCGCGCTGGCCTCCGGCAAGCACGTGTTCGTCGAGAAGCCGCTTGCTCTGGACTGGCAGGATGGCGCGGAAATGACCGCGATGGCGCGCGATCGGGATCGCGTTTTGATGGTGGGCCACCTGCTGCAATATCATCCCGCCGTCGTGCGCCTGCAGCAACTGGTAAGCACTGGAATTCTCGGCCGCATCGAATATATCTATTCCAACCGCTTGAGTATGGGCAAAATTCGGCGCGAGGAAAACGCCTTGTGGAGTTTCGCTCCGCACGATATTTCCGTCATTCTTTCCCTCGTCGGTCAAACGCCATGCCAGGTGATTGCAACTGGGGGAGCGTACCTTCAGCCCAATATCGCCGACGTGACCATGTCGAATCTTCTTTTCGACCGCGGCACGCGCGCTCACATCTTTGTGAGCTGGCTTCATCCTTACAAGGAACAGCGCCTGGTGGTGATCGGAACCAAAAGGATGGCGGTTTTTGAGGACACGCGTCCCGACCGCAAACTGATGCTGTTCAACAAGCAAATCGAACTCAAGAACGGCGCGCTCGAGGCCGCTAAACCGGAAGCCACCATCGTTGAATTCGAGCCGACGGAGCCACTGCTTCTCGAATGCAGCCATTTTGTGGATTGCGTCGAGCAGCGAAAGCAGCCAAAGACTCCCGGAGAAGAAGGCGTCCAGGTCCTGAAAGTCTTGCAGGCCTGCCAGTTGTCATTGCAACTGAACGGCGAATCGGTTCAAGTTTCACAGACTCCTCATAAGGTGGTCGCGCTGTAGACTTGAGACAATCATCCATGTCTTCCGGCGCGGGACAATCGTATTTCGTTCACGAATCCGCCTACATCGACGAGCCGTGTGAAATCGGCGCGGGGACAAAGATCTGGCACTTTTCTCACGTCATGAAGGATTGCACGATTGGAGAGAACTGCAACATTGGCCAAAATGTGGTCATCTCGCCCCAGGTTGTGCTGGGCCGCAACGTCAAGATCCAGAACAACGTGTCGCTATATACGGGCTGCATTCTAGAGGATGATGTGTTCTGCGGTCCGTCCATGGTTTTCACCAATGTGGTAAACCCGCGCAGTCACGTGAGCCGGCGGGATGAGTACAAGCAGACGTTCGTGCGCCGCGGGGCGTCTCTCGGGGCGAACAGCACAATTGTGTGCGGCATTGAAATCGGCCGCTATGCTTTTATTGGCGCCGGAAGCGTGGTAACGCGCGACGTCCCTGACTTTGCGTTGATTTACGGGAATCCGGCGAGAGTCCGGGCATGGATGTGCGCCTGTGGCGTGAAGCTTAGCCTGAGCGTAAATAATGCTCGCGAGGCGGCCCGCTGCGAGGCTTGCGGCAAAGAATACGTTCGCAACGGAACGCACGTGATTGAGGAAGTATCCGTGCTCTCACGATAAGAAAAGTTATGAGCCTTACCGCAACAGAACAGCGAACCGTTCCGCTGCTTGATCTCAAAGCGCAAGATCGAACCATTCGCGGCGAAGTACTTGCCGCCCTTACGCGCGTAATCGATTCCCAGCATTTTGTACTGGGCGAAGAAGTCAGCGCTCTCGAGCGCGAGATCGCGGCCTACTGCAGCGTTAAGCACGCCATCGGGTGCGCTTCCGGATCGGATGCGGTCTTGCTGGCGCTGATGGCGTTGGATATTGGACCGGGCGACAAGGTTCTTACTACGCCGTACACGTTCTTTGCGACCGTCAGCGCCATCTGCCGCGTGGGAGCAACGCCCGTCTTTGCAGATATCGAGCCGGACACGTTTAACTTGGATGCGCGCGCGGTTGCCCAGGTGTTGGCCGAAAACTCTGAAGTACGCGCAATCATTCCCAGTCCATCTGTTTGGCGCATGTGCGGACATGGACGCGTTATGTTCGCTGGCATCGCAAAAGGGAATATCTATGGTGGAGGATGCCGCCCAGTCTATTGGATCGGAATACAAGGGACGCCGGGCCGGCAGCATCGGAGAGATCGGATGCCTCAGTTTCTTCCCCAGTAAGAATCTGGGAGCGTTCGGCGACGGCGGCATGTTGACCACAAACGACGACGCAATCGCGGAAAAATTGAAGATATTGCGCGTACATGGAGCGCGAAAGAAGTATTACCACGAATGGATAGGCTTGAATTCACGTCTCGATGCAATTCAAGCCGCGGTGCTTCGAGTGAAGCTGCCCCATCTCGATGCCTGGACTGCGGGCCGCCGGCAGAACGCCGATATCTATCGCCGAATGCTCCGCGAGCTCGATGTTCCGGTCGCCGTGCCTGTCGAGAAGCCCTATCAGAATCGGCACATATACAACCAATTTGTCATCCTGGGACAACGTCGCAATGAGTTGCAGGCTTATCTGAAAGCGCAAGGGATCGGAACGGAAGTCTACTATCCGGTTCCCATGCACATACAGAAGTGCTTTTCTTATTTGGGATACCGCGCCGGCGATTTTCCCGTCAGCGAGCGGCTCGCCAACGAATCGCTGGCTTTGCCGGTGTACCCTGAGCTGGCGCCCGACGACATTGCGTATGTCTGCCGGACAATAAAAGCGTTCTATTCCGACCGATAGTGCGATGTTTCCGAAGTTTCTGGACAGATCAGTTCGACAAAGCCACTTCGGGACACCCCGGGCAAGCTCAGACAACCTGCCCGAGTCCGAGTAGCAGGCGTGTCCCCGTCCATCTCGCCTTCGCAAGAAGCTTCTGAAACGGGCATTACTGTCCGAGGCAGCGCTGCACTCTCGGAATAACCGCTTCCGCGAACCCGAGCCCCTGGTCTGCGGCGGCGCTGTCGTCCGGCAGCATGATCCTGACAATCGAACCGGAAGTATGTCCCGTTATCAGCGTGTCGCGGGCCAGCAGAACCTTGGCCACATACTCATTCGCCACAATACGGCTGCGCGATTGATACCAATAGAGCATCAGCAACTTTGTTCCAAGGTTCTCAATCACGTATTTATTGATCGTCACCTGTTTGCCGGCGAAGCCGACAGTTGCAGAACCGCGCTGCATGATCTCCCAACCTGATCCTGGAAGGCAGTGGTTCGGCGAGTGCATGCTTTCACCCGCGCGCTGCTGCGCATAGTAGGCAATAAAAAGGTCTACTTGCGATCCACCCTTCTGGTAGGTTCGCGCCAGGTAAGTGGTTGGATCCAGTACCCGCAAGGTTCCTGCATCCAACTGGCGCTGATTAACCTCCGTCCAGCCCGAAATCTGTGAATCGATCTTATCGAGCGGAATCGCAAGAGATTCCGGAACCCGGCGCTCGGTCATGCCGCCGACAACAATCGCACTTACCAAAAGTCCGGTTGTAACTGCAAACGAAATCCAAGTGGTTCTGCTCATGCCGTTTCCTTCGGATCGATTACCGAATGCACTATTCGTGCGACCGCATAGAGCCCAGCAATACCGGCCACGAACACCAGCCATCCGGAAAACATGTGGTAAAAGCCCATCGCGAATGCCTGGTCGTAATCGGCCAGCATGGCGGTTCCCGCTACGCGAACGACATTGACCGCAATGGCTAACGGAACCGCTGCAATGAGCAGCACAATCCGGCTCAAGGGACGCGTGCAAACGAGATAGCCAAGTAGCAAGCTGCCCACAATCAAAGCGGATAGAGAATTAAGCCCGCTGCATGCCTCCGCTACGCCCAGCGAGATGCCGGCCAACTGGATGATATTGCCGTCGCGAAAGACCGAAACGCCGGCAGCCTGTGCGATCTGCGAAGCCACATCGGAGGCAAATAGCTGCAGCGGCGCCGCGATCGAGTTGTAGACGATTGTGGGCAGAGGCACCATGACCGCCAGCAAAAGCAGCGGGAATGCGAGCGCGCGAAGGCGCTTCAGGCCCCAAAAAGTCCAAATCAATCCAGTGACGAGAATCACAAACGAGAACCGCATCAGGAAGAACTCAGACGCGAGTTTCCCCAACACAAATGTCAAGCAGGCCAATGCGGTCAGCAAGATGCCACGGCGATCACCCGTGGCGGCATAGCTCAAAATGCGCCGGCGCTCGAGCCATGCCACAAAAAGCGCGAGCGGCGGCAGCAGCATGCCCTGCGACAACTCCGGCTCGTTCCACCAATCGTGCGCCATATCGATCAAAGCGCTCCCGAACAGAACAACCGTCAATATCGAAATGACGGCAATCTGAAACCAAAGCAGATAATCTCGCGATCGGGCGAGGGTCGATCCAGTGCCTTGATCCTGTGCTGCGGCAATGCCTGTCGTCATGGGACGAGAACCCAACGAGCACTTTCCCTTCCAGAAGGCAGGATGGCCGGACGAAGGCGAAAGCGCAACAGGGAAGGGAAAAACTTTTTCCCTAAGTGCAAAAGCCTTGGTTGGAATAAGTGCACCCGGATCGAAGTAGTTGAAAACGCACCCTCGGACAACGTGGAACCAAAAGTGCGCTTCTTACGCTTCAATCGGATGCTATGAAGACTTGGCGCGCCTTTTTGGTTCTGCTGCTGTGGGAAGCTTTTCCGGGTAGCGGCTTTGCGCAAAATGCGCTTTTGGATCAGCTCAATCCGCTAAACCCGAATACGCTCGGGCTGCGCATAACCGATGTCACGCTCTCGTCTTCCTACTTTTCCGAACTTTCCCGATGTTTCCGGACCGGTATTCTTTCCCGGCTCGGAGCGCGTCGGCCTCGATGCTACAGGGCTCGGCGACATTTGGCTGGTCGAAGACGGGCGAGAGGTCTACGTTCTCAGTTATCTATTCTCCTTCCTATTTGCAGGAGTTCCACCTGTCGAACTATCACTCGTTCAATCAGGCGCTCAGCCTGGCGGCTACCCGGAAACTGAATTCTAAATTGACGCTTGGCCACTTCTTTTCAGGGCCTCGTGGCGGATTTCAATGAGCTTCTGTTCGCGCCCTCGCTGTATGGCAATCTGTCCGCTGTTTCCGCTAGTTTCGATGAACTTGTGTCGGGAATGCTCACCGGACAATCCGCCAATCCGGGATTTTCGCAGACTCCTCTCGCTCGCGCCGGTGAATGGCTCGCCCCAAACCGCATTCCTTTACGGCGGCCGTGAGTTGAGCGCTTCCGCCAGTGTCTCGCTGCTGTATGCCCAGTCCACGCGCTCCTCGTTCCGCGCTTCCATGCAGGCGATGCGCACGCAATTCCTGAATACCGGCAGTAGCGGTTCGGAAATCGGACCGGCTTCTCTCGTACCCGCCAGCACCATGGGCAGCGCGAGCCTCGGATGGACTTATTCGTTAACGCCGCGAACCACCACTCAGCGCGGACGTATCCTCCAGTCGATCCGTCTCCAGATTTGAGGACGCGTACGCAACCCAGATCACAGGCTCCGTTGGCCGTACCCTGAGCACGCACTGGTTTGTGCAGGGCATGTTCGGCGCCGGATACGTTACACCTGTGCACCAGACTTATGCCGCATCGCAGGGTGCTGAGCCGGTGTTCGGCGGCTCCGTTGGCTATAAATTCGCGGCCCAGACACTGCTCGGCTCCTACTCGCGCATGGTTTCCGATTCCTACGGTTTGGGATCCTATGCGACCGAGAGCAGCACCGGAGCCTGGACCTGGAACCGCCCCGGCTCAAGTATGTCGCTTTCCAGCGGGTTTGGATATTCCCACCTGACCGGCGGAGCGTTCTCGAACACTACCAGTTGGACGGCTCACGTTACCTTTACCCGAAGACTTCCGGGGCAGATGGCCATGAACGCGACTTACAGCTATGTGCAGTATCCCGAGACGCTGCTTCTGCAAAGAGAGGACCTGGCGCTCAGCGGTGTGATGGTCGGATTGAGCTGGTCGCCGTCGGCGCGCCGGTAAAGTGAAGAGGTTTTTCAGTTATGAATCGAATACAAATCAGGGCCTGCGTCGTCATCGTCCTGCTCGCTTTCCTGTGCGCTTGCGCCCGCTCGCCTGAGGCGCGGCGCGACAAATATCTGGCCCGCGGCAAAGCGCTGCTGCAGAAGCACGAATACTCGCGCGCCATTCTCGAGTTCCGGAATGCCGCCAAAGCCATGCCCAAAGATGCGGAAGCCTATTACCAGATCGGTGTTGCGTCTGAAGATGCCGGAGATGTGCGCACCGCCATACCATTCTTCAAGAAGGCGCTCGATCAAAATCCCAAGCACGCCGGGCGCTCAGTTGAAGCTGGCCCAGCTCATGGCGCTCACCAACAATAAGGGATTGCTGCAGGATGCGGAAAACCGCTTGAATGCGCTCAAACAAAGCTCGCCGGCATCTCCGGACGTTTTGAATTCGCTAGCGCTCACCGAACTGAAGCTCGGAAAACCGGAGATGCCGTCGACAGATCTCGGCGAGGTGCTGGCGAAAGCGCCAGCGGGAACTACGTTCCTCCATCCTGCTGGCTCAAACGAAACTCTGGCAGCACGATACAAGAGGCGCGGAGGAAGTTCTGCTGAAGGCCTGCCAGGCTGCTCCGAAATCGGCAGATCCGCGCGTGGCCCTGGGAGAGCTTTACCTCGCCGAAAAGAAAACCGGCGAAGCGGAAGCGGAATTTCAACGCGCCCTTGCCATCGATCCTAAAAGCGGGCCGGCCTTGCTGCATATCGGCAATCTGCAGCGCGCTCTCGGCCAGAAGCAGGAAGCGGAGCAAACGTTCAAGCGCCTGTCCGCCTCCGATCAGGATCGCTATAAACCGGTATACGCTCAATTTCTCTTCGAGGAGGGAAGGCGCGACGAGGCCATTCGGGAATTCGAAAGGCTTGCCAAAGAGAACCCTGGCGATCGTCATGGCGCGGACACGATTGATCGCCGCCTATCAAGCGGTCAACCGGACAGCCGATGCCCAGAAGGTCCTGGATGAAGCTTTGAAGAAGAATCCAAAAGATTTGGATGCGCTGCTACAGCGGGCGGAGATTTTCGTTTCTCTCCGCAAGTACGCGCAGGCAGACGCGGATCTGGGCGAAGTCATTCACCTGCGGCCGAATTCGGCGGAAGCGCATTACGTCCGCGCCAAACTCTATCAAGCCTGGGGACAAACCCTTACTTACCGGCAGGAACTTTCGGAGGCCTTGCGGCTTAATCCCACATCTGGTTCCCATTCGCCTGGAACTGGCGCAGAGTTTCATCTCCGACAAACAAGCCCCAGCGGCTTTGGAAACTTTGAATGCGGCCCCCGCGGACCAAAAGCAGCTAGCGCCCGTTATCGTCGAGCGCAATTGGGCGCTGTGGGCTGCCGGCGATATGGCCGAAATGCGAAAGGGAATCGACCAGGGGCTCTCGCGCGGAAGATCGGCGGATCTCCTGCTTCAGGACGGCTTGTGGAAGCTGAAGAGCGGTAATCCTTCCGGGGCGCGCGCCTCGTTCGAAGAAGCTTTGAAGATCAATCCGGCGGATGTGCGGGCGCTTTCCGCGCTGAATCGAAACCTACGTGGCCCAGAAACAGGATGCAATGGGCATTGAGAAGGTGAAAGAGTACGCTTCACAGACAGCCGCAATCCGCTGCTATGCAGGAATTCCTGGGCACCACGCTTTTGACTCACGAGGATAACGAGCACGCCCGGGCAGCGTTTGAAGCAGCCAAGGCCGCGGATCCCGCATTTTGTGGACGCGGATCTTTCTTTGGCGCAAGTAGATCTCGTCGAAGGCAAAACAGACGATGCGCGGAAGAGGCTCGAGGCAGTCCTGTCGGCCGACAGCGGCAATAAGACCGCCCGCCTGTGGCTGGCCAACGTCGAAACGATGAAGGGCGATTACGACGCTGCCATCAAGCAGTACCAGAAGGTCGTGGAAGCCAGTCCGGACGATGCCCAGGCCCTGAATAATCTTGCCTATCTGTTGGCCGAACATAGCAAGCAGCCCGATGTAGCCCTGAAAATGGCGCAGCGGGCGGTCGAGCTTTCGCCCGACGATCCGAGCTTTCTGGATACGCTGGGCTGGATTCTGTATCAGAAGAGCCTCTATAGTTCCGCCATTCCATACCTGGAACGCGCGGCTGCGAAGGGCAACAGTGCTCAACTGAAATACCATCTTGCGATGGCGTATGCCAAGGCGGGCGATGCCAAACGCGGCCGGGTGGCTCTGGAAGGCGCTCTGAAGCAAAACCCAAACATGCCAGAGGCAAAGACGGCGCAGGCGATGCTGGGGCGGTCGAAATGAGAGCCGAAATACGGCACGCTCTCCCAAAAAACTGGCGGTTGGTCCGAAAGTTTCGCATGCTGACAAGGCTTTCGACTCCCGCTAAGTTGAAGAAAAGGCGTGGGCTGCACATTGGACCTCGCCTTGCAAAGTAAAGCGACGACAGATTCTCCAACGGAGGAAAACTAATATGAAAAAACTAACAGGCGTAATCGGCGCGGCATTCCTGCTGGCCAGTTGCGCCCCACTGGCGCTCGCCGACTTACCAGATCAGCTACTCACTCAATGGCGGTGGCGCTATAATATGCGCTAACAGTGCCAACGACGATGCGGCGACTTGCTTCGCCGCAGCCTATAACTATCGGGGGCGGAGTGACCGTTACATCAGCTCAGCGGCACCGCCAATTCGCCGGGTACTGCCAGCTCGGCACGTCAGCATTGGCTCGCTGCTGAAAATCGACACGGGGGCCATGCGCCACGCTTGACATTTGGCTGGCTGCTCAGGACTTCACGTCACCCACCACGCCGCCGAGCATCAATTACGAGAGCAGTCGTTACTCATAATGCCTACGTCAGGGTACGGGCACTGTGGCCTTGACGAGTTGTGTCGATCAGCAAACGGCACTGGCACCGCCGATAGGCACGTTCTGTAGCAACCCTGCGGCTACGCTCACCAACGCGCCCCTGACCTACGCGGATGCAGACTCGGCTTCAAACGGCACTTCGGACGATTTCACCGCTCTACACGACCCGTACTCGCTCTCCCAGGAGATTATGCTAACCTTGAGTGCTGGACCGACTAGAAGTTCAAACCAGCGCAATTTCTGACGCCGGTTCCCGAGCCGGCCAGCCTCGCGCTGCTCGGTAGCGGTCTTCTGGGCGTCGGTCTCCTGTTCCGCAGGAAACTGGGCTCGAAACGCAGCTAATAGTTCCTTCCAGCTCTAGAGTTCCTCCGATAGCAGTTCCGCGGCGGGTCTGAATAATCAGACCCGCCGCTTTCGCGTTTTGGGACTCTCAGTACCAACGTGCTCGCCGTTTGTGCCGGCGATGATTCTCTTCCATAGCTTTCTCAGTCTAGGTTCATTGGACCTCGCCTTGCGAACAAAGGAACGACAGATTCCGAACGGAGGAAAATTAACGTGAAGAAACTGACAGGCGCAATCGGCGCGGCATTCTTGCTGGCCAGTTGCGCCCCGCTGATGCAAGGCGCCATACAGATCAGTTACTCAGTCGACGGAGGCGCCCAAATAGTCTGCGGCAACAACCCCAATTCCGACGGCCCGGTTACATGTAGCGCGTCAGGCCCAGGTGTGACTATACCTGTCCTTTCGGCCAGTTCCAATTCACCAGGGACCGCCCTTCTTGCCGAGCAGTTCGGAGCCGCGCTACTGATTTCATCGACAGCGGCAAGCACCGTTGATATTTGGATCGCGGCCCAGGGCTTCACAGCTCCGACCACTCCGCCCGCGATCAAGTATTCGAGCACGATCTCGGTAACTTCGACGGCCGGAACAGGCTCGGTGAATCTAACGAGCTGTGTCGATGGCGCAGATGGCCTGACGCCGCCCACAACCGCTTTCTGTGCCAGCCCGGAGGCTACGCTTAACAACCCCGCAGTGAGCTACTCGGGAAGAACCGGGGGAGGCAACACTATATCGGAGATAATTTCCTCGCTCACAACGACCCCGTACTCGCTTTCGTCAGGAACTTACGCTTATGTTAGGTGCTGGGTCGAACTTGAATATCATTACGAGTCAGACACTGACACCAGTTCCCGAGCCGGCCAGCCTCGCGCTGCTCGGCAGCGGTCTTCTAGGCGCTGGTCTCCTGTTCCGCCGGAAGCTGGGTATTACTTCCCGACGATGATTCTCTCCCAGCTTTCGGGATTGCGGAAATAGTTCTCGATCGCCTTGTACGTGCGCGTCGCGAATGCTCTCCGTCCGTCCGTCCACTGTAAATGGAACCAGTTCATCAGTGTGAGTGGGAGCAGAAGCGCCATATCTTTTCTAGACAAGCCAAATTGTTCCGCGTACCAAGACATGAGAGCCGGGATGTTTGCGGCTAGCGAGGGCGACCACGCTTCCGCGTCCCCTTCTCCCGTTTGCAGTAACGATAAGAAGAACGTCAGCACGTCATAGAGCGGCAGGTCGATAAAGCCAAAGCTCTCCCAGTCCACGATATGCCATTGTTTGCGATGTAGAAGCAGGTTTCCAGAGAAGAAATCCCCATGCTGCGGAACAACCGGCAAGCGAATTGATCCAATCAGGCGATATCCCGGCAGCAAAGGTTTCGCAGCTCATCCGCATGGCCGAGGAGTTTTCGAAACCGGAGACGGCCTCGAGCGGCTCTGAAACCATTCGACGGTAGCGGTCCGCGTGATCGCTCGATCCGGTCCGGACCGCTTTATGAAACGAAATGAGCGCCTGGACGACCGAACGCAGAACCTCCGGCGAATATTCATTCTCAACGGGAAAACGAGAACCGGGAACCCCACTCATCCATAAGGTCCAGAATCCCGCGAGCTGGCCAAAGTGCAAGGGCCGTGGAACCAGGTCCGGCGCCCCGCCATGTACCTGCTTCAAATTCTCGAACTCTCGGGCTTAAGATTCCGGGCTCCCGATAAATTTTCGTGACCACCCGTGGAAACTCGTCGCGCCGCGTGGAACCAAAGAAGGTTAATGCTGCTGTAATGCGGGTGGTAGTTGTTATGGAAGAGAAACGACCACTCACCGCCCGCCGGCAAACCCCACTGCGCGCTGCTGTTCAGCAGAAATGCTTTACATTCCGCAGTCATGGAGCTGGGGCTAAGCCTTCCGCGCCAAAATCACGTAGGAATATTCCAGATATCCGAGCAGGCCGACCCGGAGCAGCAGTTGCTGGAGCATTTGCCGCAACCGGCTCCTCTGGCCCGAGTTGAAGTTTTTCGAGAAATACGAGAACACGTTTCTCTTCGGAGGCACTAGAAACCGGGGATGGTTATAGCTTGGCACAGCAATGTAAATTTCGGTGCTCTTGAAGCCGTTACTCTCCAGTAACCTGCGGTATCCACGGCTCGAATACAGATAGTTTCTGTATCCGTCTTGTCCTTTTCGCCTCGCATACCAATGTGCAAGGGGCCGCGGCAGAATTGTCACGAACGGCAGCCCACAATGCGGGTCCCGGTAGCCGATAAAATAGCCGGGCACGAAGCGATTTTCAATTCCGACGTAAACATAGCCTCCTGGCCGCAGCAGCCGGGAAATCGCCGCAGAGCTTGTGCCTGAAGTTGGCGCGGGTCCTCAGTGCGGCCCGTCGGCACCCATTCCAGCACCCCGTTCAGCACGACCAAATCAAAGCTTTCCGGAGGAAAGGGAAGCGTCCAGATCGAACTTCGCACAATTTGAATGTTCGATAGCCGTTCCTGGCGGAAACGCTGGCGTATGAAGTTCACGCGCTCCAGAACAGGCTCCAGCGCGACCACGTGCCCATAATGTTGGGCCAACGCATGGGAGTTGGTTCCCATTCCGGACCCGATGTCCAGAACGCGGCTGTCTGGCGGAAGGTCCAGGAGCCATTGCCAATTGGCCCTGTCCAAATTCAGAATCATTTCAGCCGCGCGGCGGACTTCCGGGTCTTGCGCGTCCGTCAAACCCGAGTCCCAGCGGCCCGTTTCGGCACGCCGGTTGACCTCCAGCATTTGCTCCAGCGGAATTTCGCCCCAATAGGGAAAGCTCGTTACGAAATGCGGAATGCCGTCGATAACCGGCCAGCGCTGTCGACACGCGGAGCATACGAGCACTCCATCCAGCGATGCCAGTTTCGAGTGGCATTGTGGACAGGCCAGAAATTCTTCAATTAGGGGACGGAGCACTCATTCACCATTTCCCATTCACCTTTCCCGACAGAACCGCGACAGTAAGGAAGCGGTTGCCAACAGGCGTACACACCCTGCTCGGTTCCGGCTTGTCCTGGTTAGGGAACGGTATGCCAATATTACCGTATCGTCACATTCGTGATAGTTGCCCCCGAAACGCTAGTGCCGGTAGGTGCCGGAGGGCTCGCCAGTGCCGTGAAGGCTCCCCAATCTGTGCCGTTCCATTGCTTCGCGTACATCTGTCGCAAGCTTTTGGGGGAAGTCTCGCCCCACTGCACGACCGGGTTACCGTTCACAATGACAATCGCGGGATGCGTTGCGGCGCCGTTTGCAGGATCCGCGTTGAGCGCACCGCCCATCGCGGACCACGCCCCGCCCGAAAATTTCGCCACATACAAATGAGGTTTCTGGTTGTAATGCGAGGAGAGCGAGAGCGTTTGCACCCATGGCTGAGGATTGCCCTGTTCGGTCCACACAGCATAAACATTCGTGCCGTCGTTCGCCAGTTCGGCTCGAAACGCCCAGCCGGTTGTGCTGTCTCGATTCAATGTTCCGCTACCGGCGGTAGTCCAACTCGTACCGTTGCAGGTGCGGACGTAGAGCTTTTGAGTGGACGCGGCATCGGAGCGCTCCACAAAGGACACATAAGGCACGCCACTAAGAACCGTAATGGCGACGTTAAACGCACGGTCAGTGGAAGTGACGTTCGCGGAGGCGGCGCAATACTTCGCCCAGGCCGAACCGCTCCACTTATATAAGTAGACCTGAGGCGCCGTGAAATTCACGCCATTACCGGGAGACGCAGCAGAGTTCGATGGCGTATATTCGCTCGTCACGACCCAGGGATTCGTGCCGTCGCTCGCGATATCCGCGCTATCGACAACATTTGCGCCCCAGGCTGAATTGATTTTGCCGCCGCCCAACAGAGTGAACGCGCTGCCGTTCCACTGTTTGACATATGCATAGGTTGGGTACGGGACATTACCGGTTGTGCGGTCCTGTTCGCGGAAAAGAATTGTGGGAATTCCGTTGTTGTTAATGACCTTGGCATGGGCGTCGTAAGCAGTCGCGGCCACGATGCCAATTCCGCCGCCGGCGTTCCATCCGGTTCCGTCCCAGCCTTTACACTGCACGTTATCGGCGGTGCTGATGTTTTGCTGATCCCAACAAGCCCAGGGCGTTCCGCCAACCACGGCCATCGATGGATTAAACCCTTCCACTGGGGCTCCGCTCAAGTCGGGTGCCATGGAAGAGTATGCATTCCCAAGATTGCTGGCCGTCCCCGACGCATTCGCTTGCGCATATGGATGAGCCAACCAGGAATTGCCTGGGCTTGCCCCGATCTGATTTACTGCTGTTTCCGTCCATAATTGATAGACCGTGCTACCGCTGGCCGCTAAAGCCGATCCCATGGCGTAAGATTGATTCGCTTGAAGTTGTGCGCTAGTGAATCCAGCCTCATTGCGATTCAGCGGTCCAATGCCGGCGATTTGAGTAGGGGTATAGGTAGCGGAGCGATAGCCGGCGTGTCCGCCCGGTGCGTAGCGGAAAGCCCACAGGCGGGGACAACTGGAAGATTCGCCCGAGCAAGCCCCTAGCGCCTGACCCTGGCCGACGAAAAGCATAAATACGTCGTCTTCAGGCATCCAGACGAGCCGTTCGTTGGGCGCAATTGGAGTAATTCCGCCGATCACGCTCGCACCCGGCGAGTGCGTGGTCGCGGCGCTGTTCTGGTATCCGCGCGTGCACCCCGAGTACGTTGTCGAAGCAATCGTCGTGCAGTAGATGGCCTCGGAGTCTATACTCAAAACCGCCGGCGCTGAGAAGTTGCCGAGCACGCCGATCGTAAAGGATGTATCCGTCGTTCCCATGCCGGCCGTAAGGGTGGTTTGAATCGCGTTGTATTTCGGTGCGTGCGCAGTCGCAACTTGCGTAAACGTGAGCGCGACCGGATCGAACACCCATGTATCGGTCAATATACCGGCCGTCGGCGGACCCTGGTTTGCCATGCCGCCGTGCATGAGAAATATATTGTCATTCGCATCATAGGCCCAGCTCGGAAGAATCCGTCCAACTGGGCAGTTCGTGCCGCCGAGCGCATCTTTACATGTATAAGTAACCGGAGCCCACGTATTCGTGCTCGGCGTGAACGCGTAAACTGCGTTCTGCGCCGCGCCAGAATAGTATCCGCCGAAGATATAGATCTTCTTGTCTGTCGTGTTCAGGGCGATGGCGTTTTCGATGATCGACGAAGGCGGCCCGCTGCCGCTCACGGCCGCGCCGGTGTCATAGGAGTTGTAGCAATTCTTTCCGTAATTAGCGCTCGACGAACAACCGCTGGTGTGCAGCGGATTGTTATCGTAAAACACGTTCCCCTGGTTGGCGCTGTCGCCGCCAATTCCGAAGAGAAGCTGGTCGACGCTGTCGTATGTCCCGGTTCCCAGGCTGTTGCCATGGGTTAGCGCCGTTGGCGTCATATGTGGAATGCCGACATTCCCCACAAAATCGTACTGCCAATTGCCCCACTGGATTTCTTCAGAAGCTTGCGAGCCGGTAAAGCAGCATGGGCCGAGCGCAACGGATGTGGTCGGATCGACATTCAACCATCCCATCGGATGACCGCCTTCCGAGTGATACTCGTCGTGCCATGAGGAGCCCATATCCACCATCCACCAGCGGTTTTCGACGAACGAGTAGCAGGCCCAGGAGCGATTCGGCTCCGACGACGGCTCCCAATACGACGAAAGCGAACAAAACGCATCGATACCCGGAACGTAAAATGACTTGTCCCAGCCCGTCACATAGTACGGCAGCTTCGACCCGGAGAGGCCAGTGACCGCGCTCGTGATATCGGTCCAGTCGCCGGCAGCGATCGAGACACACTGGCTGCCCGAGCATTGGTTACTAAGAACGTCTTCGGCGCCTGCCGGAGCCATCAAGAGAATCAAAAATAGAATCTGTTTCATCAGTTAGTTACCGTCTTCCTGACGAGAGGTCATGTTTCGCTCCAAAAAATTTGGCCCGGAGACGCCTGGCGTCTCCCGAGCCTGCTAAACCGTAGCACGCGCAAGGGTAAAACCTCCTTTGCACGTCTTTCGGAGGGCCTAAGTTGCTGATTTTATAACTGGAAAGAATTTTTGGCCGATTCGTGACCAGCCCGATTCGACTTGCGAAAGCGGTAAGTGCGGGGCTCTTGGGAATACGATCTACTGAGTCGTATTAAATGGAATTCTGCCTGTCAGAACGATGCGCCCAGCCAAGAGTCGGCGAATCGGCCAAAGCAGATTGAGCAGGCCACGATCTATGATTTCGGCGGCGTCCCAATCCGGAACGAGCCGGTTCACGAACACATTAAAGAACACACAGTTCGTTGCGGTCAGCGCACGCCGGATCGTAGCGACATCGGTCTCTGCCAACTTACGTTCGTCTTCCGTGATATATGGATCGCGGTGTTTATGAAACATGCGGCGCAATTTTCGGATACAGCCAACGTCCCAGCGCAGATTCGCGCACCCGCTGAACGAGCGAGTGAGTGTAGAGTTCATCGATAATAACGCTGGCGCCCGGTTTGGCTACACGAATGAACTCCTGCAATGATTTGCTGACATCGCAATGGTGAAGGACATCGCGAATGAAGAGCAGGTCGAAAGTCCCGTCGGGATTCGAGAGTTGCTCCGCAGCCATCTCGCTGAAATGTATGTACACCCCCTTGGCGGCGTCATATCGGAAATTCCAGGTTTTAGGCTAAACTTCGAATTTTTTGATTCCGACTGCTTGCGTTGTAAGGTTTTTGCATTGTCCGTGGTTGTTTTTCTTTGGCCGCAAAATTGCTTCGGCAGACCAGACATGAAAGCGGCGATGATATGCCTCGCTCTAGGTATCGCGACGGCAGCACGAGCGGCTCTTTCACTTTCGATTATTGGCAGCGGACCACCGAACATCCAGATACAAACGGGCGCAGACGGCATCACCTTTGATGGGTCAATACAGCTAGGAGATGCTTTTGTAGTTGACGCGAGCGTACCATATGCCTGGGAATTGACCGGCATTGTTGATATCGCGGTAGAGGATCATTACCCAGAATACGGCTTTGGGCTTGTTGGATTGGATTTCAAGTTGTTGCTATTTGATACCGATCATCAACTGCTTCTTGCGGAATCGGGATCTACTTTTGGAGGTTCTTCGACATGCTCCTTCAGGGAGATGAATGCCGATTGCACTGAGAGTACACTATTCGCACTTAACTCTGGAGGCGTGATACCTCCTGCAACGGCTGAAATCGACATTGAATCTGTAGGGGCGTGCGGTACGACCAATGATTGTGTTTATCCTTACCTTGCGTATGAACCTATTACGATAAGTGAGATCTCGCTCTCTGGCTTTGATGCAGTCGCACCGGAGCCTTCAAGCGTCCTTCTCCTGTCGACATTGTTCATCGCAATAGTGCTAGTGCTACGAAAACGATTTTTGGAGCGTCGGTTATAGGCTTTTGAGGACCCTGCCCGCCAAGGCACCAAACCGCGCGAATACCCCTTTCGCTTCAAATCGGATCCTTGTTGGCGAGTTCGTACACGCTGTTATGGCGCCAGGGATCAAAACCGCTTGATAATGGACAACACCGCCAAAGGATTTACACAAAAAATAATTAGCGAGTTGGAGGGTATCAAACGGCTTATTCATGATGCTCTCATGCTCCCACAGCATAAGCCCGATCAGTCCAATGGCAAACAAGGCGAGGCCAACCATAGCAACGCTAATCCCAAGGTACGGGCGGATCATGCCAGCGCGAAAAGCGTACCAGCCCCATCCGCCGATAACCATCCCGACGATAAGAAACGCTACACCTACAGTTGGATTCTGCGGAATAAGCCAGTATGGGAATTTGTGGGACTCTTGATTCTCATTGCTTACACCATATTCGCCGGATTTCAATGGCGCGCTATGCTCGAATCCAATCGTCTGAGCAGAGCAGCATTGCAGATCAGCCAGAGAGCCTACCTTCACGGCAAAAAAATTACTTCTGTAGAAGACGACAAGGCGCTTACTATAACATTGGAGATCGAAAATTCTGGGCATCTTCCGTCGAAAGGAACGGTTGTTAACGTTCAATGTATCCGACCAGGAGTTAGCGATATTCCCGCTTGCACATCTGGGCCAATAGGCGGTGAATTTACCAACATTTATCCCGGAACTCCCTATTCGATAGTGATGCCGACGGCTAGACTTTTTGATTATGAGCGGAGAGATCTGCGGGGTGGCAAGCATCCAGTGATAGCCGTTCACGGGGAGGTCTACTACGGAACGGGGTTCGAAAAGCAGATAAATCTTTCTATCTTTTGTTACAACTACTGGTCGGAAGGATGAAGTCCATGCTCTATCACATCGAAGGGTGGCGACAAACGGGACGCTAAAGAGATGATCCAACGTACCACGAACAACAGCAACCCCTAACAAGCGCTAATGCCACCCCGTGACGCCTAAACCAGCGCGGTAGGACATACATTAGCGCGGTATATTCAGCCGAAACGGCTGTGCGCTCAAAGACTGCTGAGTTTGTCAAGTATACAATTCCGAAGCAATTGAAAAAACGAACCCAATTCCGTTCGTTTCGTAAAGACCCGCATCTACCCCGCCGCGCGGCCATTCGCCGATTTGAAAATAATTTTTCTCGCCCTGTTTCAACAACTTCCACTCGCTTTCCACGTTCGCGCCGCAGTTTCTCCAGAGATACTCGCGGGCGAAGGCATCCATGTCCACCGGTCCCACCAGTCCCGACGGGAAAAACATTTCAAGCCGCAACGCCACCACCCACGGTTGCTGCGCCGAAATGCGCGTGCTGGTTGGCGACGAGCGCCAGGAAGATTTCGACCGCCTGCGCGACGAGTGGCTCTCCCAGTTCCCGCCCGACGAATACTCGCCGCCGCCCTCCATGGTCGAAGATGTCATCTGGAACCACTGGTCCTTGAAACGCGTCCAGCGCCGCTTTCACACCCTCGAACAGCAGCTCGTCCTCCACGACCCCGCCGATTGGCCGCCCGCTCTCGACCACAAGCTCCAGCTCATGCTGCGCTATAAAACCGCCGCCGAGCGCTCCTTCCAGCGTTCGTTAACCGCCGTCGAGCGCTTCCGCGGAGGCCGCGTGCGCGAGTGGATCGCCGTCGAGCGCCTCGTCAACTTAATCCTCGAGGAACTTCGCCAAGAGGAACGAGAAAAACAACAAGAGAAGCTGAACCCGGGCAAATCCAAGGCTCCCAAGCCCGCCCCGCACAGATCGCTGTGCAAACCCTGGACCTTGCGCCAGGACATTTCCGTCTCGCTCGAAGACGGAATCACCGTCACGCGCGCCTACCCATCCACTCAAGTACTGCTCAATCAAAGTAAGGTCATGTATCCTCCCGCCGAGGTGTGCCGCACTTTCGAATTTGCGGCGGGCGTGTTGCCCATCGAATACTCCTGGGCCGCTCCCTACCTGGAGCCGCCCGATTCCGGTCGTGCCGTGCAGATCATGTCCTTGACGCAATGGCGCAAAACCGTAGCAATGGAAAACAATTCCGGAACCCCCCACCTCGGCCCCGAGAACGCACCCGATGAAGCGAACAACCCGCCCAATACCACTTAATTTTAGGAAGTCCCACATTGTGGGAATAAGTTCAAAAAATTATTTCTACTAGGCCCGCACGACCCGTATTTTCTTGAGTGGTAAGCCGCTTGCTTACGAGTGGAGCATCGCTGGAATGCAGGATAATCTGGCAGTGAATAGTCTGGCAAAACGTTCATTTTTGGTTTCTCCCTCTGTTTGCTCTTGTCCGTCGCGCCAAAAGTAAAGGCGCAGTCCCCAAGCGGAATTCCGATTCCTAATGGAACCTGGACCATGGTTTTGACCAAAGGAATCCCCGAAGAATCGAACGGCTGGGAGCAACTAGTCTATGCTTCCGCGGTGCAGCAGTCGATCATGCTGTCGCAATATCACCAGTATTGGTCGGAGCCGAACGAAAGTTTGGTCGGTTACAACTTCGACACCAATAGCTGGGACGTGGTGGATATGGGGGGTCTGTTCCATACCGAGAACATGCCCGAAGGAGGCGAATCCCAAGGCTACTTCGAATACAACCCGAACAACAACACTCTGGAGTATTATTGCTGCACAACGGGATCGAATCAGGCCGAAAATGTTTTCCATACCTGGTGGTATGACGTGGTGGGGCAAACAGGAATCGATAAGCATACTTCTCCTAAGCCTCCGTACACGGCGCTTCAACCCGCGGGAGCCTTCGACGCCGCGCACGATACGTACATCTTCGAGGGCGGCGATTCTTTTGTCGGCACCTGGACATACAACCCGAACACGAACGTTTGGCAGAAGATGAGTCCCAATGGAACATCACCCAATCCCTCGCTGATTCTGGCGGCCATGGCCTACAGCAGTGCCGCGCAACAGACTTATTTGTTCGGCGGCTACGATGGCACGACTTACAGTTCCGATCTGTACGCATATGATGTTCCGACGAATACCTGGACGCTGATTACGCCTACTAACGGAGTGCAGCCGCCAGGCCGCTACAGACATGGCTTTGCTTACGATTCGACTAACAATGTCTTTCTTCTGTACGGCGGGCAGAATGCCTCCGGGGTTCTCGGAGATAGCTGGATTTTCGATCCGGCAGCGAACACCTGGACAAAGCTAAATCCGTCCCAGTCTCCGCCCATCGCGGCATCTCCCGTTTGGGGCCGGCTTGCATATGACTCCGATCACAATGCATTTGTGTTGGCGCAGCAAGGCCAAGGTGGCTATTTTGGAGGCGCCTGGACTCCGTACGCGATTCAGACCTGGTTGTTCCGCTATCAGGGTGGAGGTCCAAACGCCGGTAATCTGCCCACCTCCGCGCAACCAACCGCTGGTAGCCTCAACCACAACATTGCGAGCTGGGCAAAAGACGCCGGCGTTGGTAAGTTCCGGAAACTCGCTGTATGTCGCCTGGTCCGAAACAGGATCGCCGTTTGATTCGAGCCCTGCTGCCTGGCCGCACATTTACGTGAGTGAATACGCCGCCGGGAACTGGGTTCCCGTTGGGCAGGGTTATCAAGCAATCAGCGCTGCGAGTGATGAAGCCCACGCGCCGGCGATCACACTGATCGGCAGTACGCCCTGGGTTTCGTGGTATCAGGCAAACAACACGGCTCAGCCCGCTGAGGTCTTCGCCGGGAATTGGAACCAGTCGAACTGGCAGAGCGAAGGAGTGGGGTTCGTCGGGACGAGTCCGGCGTACCAGGGCCGCTCTCAGCTAACTAGTATTGGCGGCGTTCCGTATCTCGCGCTGCTTGAGACCGACAAAAGCTATTTCCCCCAGGAGTCGCGTGCGTATGTAAAGACGCTGGAATGGAACATCGTGGACGTTAGTGGGCGGAGCTTCTAAATCGAAACACCGGATCGGGAACTACGGCCGATTCCATCTCGATCACAACCGATGGCGCCTATCCTTATGTGGCTTGGACCGAATACGCCAAGATGTATGGAGGCTCGAGTGGGGAGGACACCGACACCAATCCTCAGGTTTATGTCTCGCAATGGAACGGGAGTCAATGGGTTGCACTCGGCGGTTCTGTGAATGTCAATGCCTCGAACTGGGCCTCCGATGCTTCTATCGCTTACGTTAACGGTCAACCGTATGTTGCCTGGACCGAAAGAACCCAGAGCGGAAATGCTCAGTTGTATGTCAAGACGTGGAACGGAACAAGTTGGGTCTTAGCCGGTTCTGGAACTTTGAACCAGAATCCGGCCACGGGCTGGGCTTTCCATCCCAGCCTGGTGGCCGACCCCGGTACGAACAGCCTGTATGTGGGCTGGGTGGAGCAATCGGCGCTTGGGCAGAAGGCGCAGGTATATGTATCGCAGTATTCCGGCGGATCGTGGAACACCCTGGGAAGTTCTTTGAATGCCGATCCGGTAAAGGGCAGCGCGCAACGAGTCAGCATTGGCGTTTTTAATGGCGAGCCGGTGGCCGCTTGGGGCGAGGTGAATTCCGGCTCGGTGCGTCAAATCTACGTCAAGCAATGGAATGGCTCGGCGTGGATCCAACTTCCGGGAACGGGAGGAGGCCCCGATACCACGCCACCCACCACTCCATCGAACCTGTCGGCGACTGGCATATCCGCGAACCAGGTCAACCTTTCCTGGTCTCCGTCGACGGATCTTGTCGGAGTCGCGGGTTACTACGTTTATAGGAATGGCTCGCAAATCGCTAATGTAACTCAATTTGCGAACAGTACAAATCCGGGTTATCAGGACACTGGACTAAGTGCGCAAACATCTTACTCGTATACCGTTGCTGCCTATGACGCGGCCGGTAATCTTTCCGCTCAATCTTTGGCCGCTACTGGAACTACTCTCGGGAGCGGTGCTCCTCCGCCAACGGTGTCAATAACGGCTCCTGCGGCCGGAGCGACGGTGAGCAGCACCGTGACGATTTCTGCGGATGCGACAGCCTCCGCCGGTATGCGGGGAGTGCAGTTCCAAGTGGATGGCGCAAACCTTGGCAGTCAAGTGACCGGCACCGGGCCCACGTATTCGGTCTCGTGGGATAGCACAACTGCAAGCAACGGGTCGCACACCTTGACTGCCATCGCGACCGACACGGAAGGCAACCCAGCCACGACCAGTATTTCCGTCGCCGTGAGCAATGCGGTAGGACTGACAATTACGAGAATATAGTTCCAGTTCCATCACCTCATCGGGTGCGACCATCACTTGGACCACCAATGAGCCCGCCAGCTCGCAAGTAAATTACGGGACGACCAGCGCTTATGATTCCTCGACAACTCTCGACTCAACGCTGGTGACCTCACATTCCGTGACACTTTCGGGACTCACTGCTGCCACCGTGTATCACTATCAGGTGCTGTCGCAAGATGCGCAATCCAATCAGGCCGCGTCGGGAGACAACACGTTCACGACCTCCGCAGCCGGAACTCAGACGGTTCTGCAGATTCAAGGCAATGCCTCGGAAGTAAGTGGCGTGACGAACGGCTCGACGGTAACACCGGCAACGGCGCCCAGCGGGTTTACGGGAACTGTAGTAGCTAACGGCACTGGTTCGGTGAATTTCGCTCCGGCGCAAACCGGCAACGGCGTGTATTTTCTGAATTGCTGCGGCAATACGAATAATGCCTATTACCAATTCACAGGCTCAACCATTGGCAACATCTTCAACGTGAGCCAGGGACAGATCTCGTTCTATCTGGAATCGCGCTATAGTTTTGCGCAGCGCCAGTCGAACGCCGCTTCGCCGCGCTATGCCTTTGATGTGCGCGATGGGAACGGTAATCACCTGTTCTACTTTCTGACGCAAGTAACTTCCGGGCGCCTGTCGTTCACATATGCAGGCTGGCGGAGCAGCCCAATTTTACTATGTGCCGCAAGGTATGGAAAATACGCTGTTCGGCAGCGGCGTGATCTTACAAGTGACGCTGAGCTGGGATGGCAGCTCGTTGAATCTGTCCCTGAACAACACGCTGGTGAAGTCCTCGGCCAACACGCCCGATGACGCCGAACTGGACAGCGGCTTCGAACTTCGATTTGGGAGCGTATCAGTACGCAAACGTCGGCGGCTACAACGTTTCCGACGATGTAATTAACCAGTTTACGGTTTCAGCGCCGGCAGGCGGTACCGGTCCACCTCCGCCACCGGTAGTATCGGTAACGTCTCCCGCCAATGGCGCGACGGTAAGTGGTACCGTAACGATCTCCGCGAATGCGACGGCTTCCGCCGGTATGCAAGGCGTGCAGTTCCAAGTGGATGGCACGAATCTGGGCAATCAGGTGACGGGTACCGGGCCCACGTATTCGGTGTCCTGGGATACCACGGGTGTGAGCAACGGATCGCACACATTGACCGCCATTGCGACCGATACGCAAGGCAACACGGCCAGCAGCAGCATTTCAGTCACAGTGAACAACACGGTAGGACTCGGCGATTTCGAGCGTTTCAGCCAGCTCGATTACCTCGTCGGGTGCGACGATCACATGGACCACGAATGAGGCGGCAAGCTCGCAAGTAAATTACGGGACGACGAGTGCTTATGGCTCCACAACGCCGCTCGATTCGACGCTGGTGACCTCGCATTCGGTGACACTCGTCGGGACTTTCGGCCGCGACGGTGTATCACTATCAGGTGCTGTCGCAAGATGCGCAAGGGAACCAGGCAGCTTCCGGAGACTATACGTTCACAACGTCGGCAGCCGGAACTCAGACGCTTCTGCAGATTCACGCCGATGCTTCCGAAGTGAGTGGAGTGACGAATGGCTCGACAGTAACGCCGGGAACCGCGCCCGCTGGATTTACTGGAATCGTTGTCGCGCATGGCAGCGGTTCAGTGAACTTTGCCCCTGCGGAAGTAGGCAATGGTGTCTATTTCCTGAATTGCTGCAGTAACACGAACAATGCCTATTACCAATTTACGGGCTCAACCATTGGCAATATCTTCAATGCCGGCCAGGGACAGATCTCGTTCTACCTGGAATCGCGCTACAGCTTTGCGCAGCGGCAGTCGAATGCGGCTGGCACCGCGCTATGCCTTTGATGTGCGCGATGGCAGCGGCAATCACTTGTTCTACTTCCTGACGCAGGTGGTTTCCGGACGGCTGCAGTTCACGTACGAGACCGGCGGGGCGGCACAGTTCTACTATGTCCCGCAGGGGATGGAGAATGCGCTGTTCGGCAGCGGCGTGGTTTTACAAGTGTCGCTGAGCTGGAATGGCAGCTCCTTGAATCTGTATCTGAACAACACGCTAGTCAAGTCTTCGGCCAACACGCCGGCGACGCCGAACTGGACAACAGCTTCGAATTTCGACCTGGGGGCTTATCAGTACTCGACTGTCGGGGGCTACAACGTTTCCGACGACATCATCGATGAGTTTACGGTAGCAGGGCCAGCGCAATAGCTGGCCGCTACTACTTTGAGGCGCTCAGAAGGCTCCATCTGGAGCCCGTCCATTTCTTAACGAACACCTGCCGCAATGAACCGTACTTCACTTCGCCCCAGGCTGCCACGGGTTGTCCCCCTATCAGCGTCAGACTAACTCGTTGCGCGCTCCCTAACGCCGCATCGGCATTCAGAGAGCTGCCGAGCGCACTCCATACACCGCCGCTAAATCTAGATACATAGGTTTGCGCGCGCTGTCCGAGATTTTGTTGCTCCACCCAGGCCAGATATAAAATATTGTTCGTAGTATCGGTAGCCAAGCTAGGACGAAAGGCCCATCCCGTGTTGGCGCTTCTATTTAAGCTGCCGGAACCCACTGTCGCCCAGTTCGTTCCATTGAAAGTTTTAACGAATACCTGGTTGTTTCCGGAAGTGGTTCGTTCGGTCCAGGCGACATACGGTTGGCCAGCCATGTAAGCAATGGAAGCGTCGGTTGCCCAGCTATTTGCGTTTACGTTCAAGCTGCCGCCGATAACTGCCCATTGAGTTCCATTCCAATGGGCCACATGCACTTGAGGCGGGGTAAGATTTTGTTGCAGGTTGTCGGACGTATACTCGGTCCAGGCCACATACGGGTTAGTCCCGTCGCTAACAATAGAAACCGAATCCGCGGTCGTGTTCCCCGCCGAACTGATATTCAACGCACCATTGCCCCGCAGAATCCACTGCCTGCCATTCCAATACTTCACGTACAAGAAGGTCTTCTGAGGCAAAAAACTCTTATCGACTTCCAAAAACGCAATGTATGGAACACCGGCGACATCAGTCATCTGCGAACGGCCTTGGAAGGCGACGGCAGGTTTTTGTCCCACAACGCCTATAGGCCCGCCCGACCACGCAGATCCATTCCAGCTTTTCGCCCAAATCGCCCATTCCTGGCCGGCATTGTTCCACTTGTACCAGGAGATCCATGGAATACCGGCGACTACGCTGAAAGACGGTGAGTGGCTCTCGCTGTTCTTATTGAATTCAGAATCGAGCGATGCGGGCGAGCCAGCCATGGCGGCCCATGCTCCACTACTGCCTTGCTGTTTCGCATAGACGTGAAACCAGGCGTTATTTGTTTTATCAAATGGCTCTCCCGTCTCTACCCACGCGGCGTATAGAGTATTGCCCGAACTTGCGATGGACGGTTCCTTCGCCCAGTCATCGGCATTCTGATTGAGACTGCCCGCGCTGGCCGCGACAGTAAGTGGCGCGCCGCCCGGGTTGGGACCAATCCCCAAATAGCGAAACATCCAGGTTTGCGCCCCGAATTGAATGGAGCCGCCATTCGCATACCCGTTTCCACCTCGCAACACCAGTATGAAAACATTGTAGTCGGAATCATACGCAAGGTTTTCAAAAGGACCGGCGCTATCGGTAGGTGGAGACTGCGCCAAATGCAGTTGAGTCCAGCTATTTGCACTCGGATTATAGATCCAAGTGTCGTTATAGACATGAGACGCATCTTGGCCGCCGTACAACAGGAGCACATTATTCGTCGAGTCGTAGGCAAGCCCGGACCTCCAACGGGGAGAAGGCCGTGTACCGCTTGGGTCAAGCTTCGTCCAGATATTCGCCGCCTCGTTGTAAGCGAATAAGTCATTCGAAAAAGCACTGCCAATCTGACCGCCGAAAAGATATACTTTATGATCGGCTGTGTTGTAAGTCATTGCCGGCTGGTTGACGCTAGCATCGGGAGGCGTACCGCTGGGCGGTTGTTTTTGATAGGCATTCGTGGAGGGGTCGTAAGTCCAGGTGCCCTCAAAGCTGTTACCGCCCTGTAGTACATAGCGGTTGTCGAGGGAATCGAAAGCGGAGCTCTCATATTGAGGCGTACCTGGCTTGGGGGACGTCTGCTTGCTGCGGCCGGCTTGGCCGAAGAAATCGAACCACCAGGTTCCGAAAGTATTCTGCGCCTGATTCGACCCCGACGCGCAGCAGTAATAAATGAAGCTTTGTAACGTAGGATCATACGCGAACGCGCCTACGGGATGGCCGGCATCCGGCATATTCTCCGTGTGAAAACTGTCTCCGACGTCTAAAACATCCCATCGATTCGAATCGAAATCGTAGGCAATCAGCGCTTGGTTCGGTTCCGTCGAAAATTCGTGATAATTCCCTAGCATCACGGCTTTCTTCACCGGACTCGAAGCGTAGACGAGTTTTTCGTAGCCGACCGTCTGAACCGGGTATCCATTGGTGGGAACCATCGTCCAGGTGTTCGGAAGAATCGCGATCCCCCCGGAAGGCGGCGATGCGGAAAGCAAGGTCAGAGAAACCGATTGATCGTCGTCGCTCAACGTAGCCGTGATTACCGCGGTCTGAGTGGCAGTGACAGTGCCGGTCTTGGCCAGGAACGTTGCGCTAGTGCCGTTCGCTATGGAGATGCTGCTGGGGACGACGAGCATCGGTGAGCTGCTGGCAATCGCTACGGTTGTGCCGGCCGGGTTCGCTGCACCTGACAACGTTACGGTACATACCGATGACGCGTTCGAAGTAAGTGTCGTCGAAGCACAGGAGAGAGATGTCAACGCCGGAGAAGGAGGTGGGGGCAGTGTCGATGCCGCTACTAAGGTCAAAAATGCCGTTTGAGAGCTGCCGTTTAGTGACGCTGTGATCACCGCAGCCTGATTGTTAGCAATGTTGCCGGCTATAGCAGGGAAAGTGGCGGTGCTGCCGCCTGAAGGTATAGAAAGGCTCGTTGGAACCGTCAGGGTGTGGGAGCTGCTTGCAAGTTGAATCGTTGCACCGGCGGTACCGGCTGGCTGCGAAAGACTTATTGAGCATATCGATCGCGCTAACGATATGAGGCTCGTAGGCGTGCAAGTCAGCGCGCTTACAACCGGCACGGTCGATCCCGATACATTCGCCGAAAACTCGACCGGAGGCAATCCATTCACGTCTGCCATGACACTCACCGGTCCAGTCGCAGTGGCTGGCAAGGTTAGCGCAACGGATGCTTCCCCATGGCTATCCGTCGTGGCAGTATCGATTGATATCCGCCCACTGCCCTGAGTTACACCGTAATGGACAACCACATTTGGTAGAGGATTGCCGGAACTGTCTTTCACCACGACCAGAAGAGGATCCGGAACCGCACTGCCGGCAGCCGCGGACTGCGAAGCTCCCGATACGATTTGCAGTTGAGCGGGCAGCGGCTGAGCAGCCGACATCAAATTCTCATTCACCCCGCCCGCACCCGAGATCGTGATGTGACCACCCACCTCGTCTTGCGGGAAGCTAACCGTGTATGTCTTGCTGTTGTCTGTCCAGGTGGCGCCCACCATTCCCGCCGCCAGATTGGCGGGGACAGTTACGTTCACGGGAACGTTGGAATCCTCCGAGGTTGTAGCAAGCATCACATGCAGAAAAAAGTCCTGAGTGGCTGGGATTGTTGGCTTAACTTCGATTCGCCACGACCCCGGCTCGTGTGGAGCAGTTTTCGCATCGGGGTTTATATAGTTGTCGGCCGGGCCTAAGCCTTCGCTGTTTGCAGCGCACTGGCCGGCCATGCATTGATTCCAGTTGGTACCCGTGCCAGGACTGAGAGGATCCTCAACCCAGAACTCTTTACCGGGCCCTCCGACCACGCTGATGGATGCCGTCTGCGGCTGGATCGTCCAGCCATACAGCTTTCCATCGTACTGGTACTGAAGATGGGGATATGTCCCGACTGTGTGCGTCAGCTCGCTTCTAAATCTGTCAGGCCAAAGGTCGACGTAAGGCAAAGAAGTGACCAGGTCAGTTCGCGTGATTTCGAACCTGTTGCCCGTCACTTTCGGCTGATTCACGCTATGGAGTAGCCAGCGCTTTACAAAAGCATGAGCTTGTCGATGTTACTTGATCGAAAATAACAATGTAAGCCGAAGTGCCACGAGGGATGAAAAGTAAATGCCGGACGGCCTTCTGAACCCGATCGGTCCGGTTTGAAGCATTTGGCGTGGTCGCGCTGTATTTATTGTTGTAAGCCGAAGTTATATCGACGGCTGTGTAGGTATAGTTTGCCGCAGGTGCAAAAGCGACCATGGTGCCGGTATGATAATAGTCCCATTCCCTCAGCCAGTCGCCGATGTTATCGGGAGATACAAGCTGGGGAAAGTGCTCGTTATAGAGCGTGCCGATACGCCGCTGCCCTCCATCATTCGGCGGCGCCAGAAGAATGCTGTTTCCGAATTCGTCGTATGTCGTGAACTTCGTGGACGGGTAATCGTCCGCCGGATCGGTAACTGTCAAAGTATTATGAGCAATGGTTTGCCGCGCATACTGATTTTCATGCTTACTCAGCGAACCTGAACGATAGGAACCGCTGTCGAGCGCTAGCAAACCGCGGCTGAAAATTGTGAATGCGCCCGCATCAAAGTGCTCATGCGACCAGAAATTGTCTCCATACTTCAGCGTGACCGAAGTGTCATTTTCCGTCCAACCGGTGCGCATTGATAGAACGCCCCAACCGGTGAAATTCCTAACTGTAGGCAGCGCGGCGCGGCTCGAAACAGGATTGGAGCCGTTATCGGGCGTGTAAAACGGCCAAGCCGACGGTTCATAACCTGTCGGCGCGGCCGCATCACCGGCGTTGACGAGCTGAGCCCAGCCGCGGAGAACGGGATCGTTGTATATCTCGGCTAGGCCGTTCAGAGATCCAAGCGCAGGAGACTCCGGTATCAGATACGCGCGAGAAGTATCGCCGAGGCTCTCCATCAGGTAGTCCGGACGCGTCATATACATGGTGAAGTAAGCGAAATGCTTCAACCACGGCTCGCGGCCAAAGATTTGATCGCCGCTGGCGCTTTGCCACGACAACAGCGAGGGCACTATAAAGCTGGTCAAACCGTTTCCATCCGCGGCTCTCACGTAGTCCGTCCAGCTCTCGTGCCATCCGCCTCCCTCCGGCCCGAACACCTGCCTCCAGGTAGGTATTAATACGTTGAACCATACGTCCATCATGAATTTCAGGTGTGTTAGTCCCTTAGAATGATCCGGATAAAGCACCAGCGCATCCACAAGCCCGGACATTCCCGTTTCGATGTAAAAAACATCGTTATACGGGCTAGCATCGAGGCCAATATAGTCCTCCTGCCATTCAGTGCAAAGTACCTCGAGTTGGGTTAAAAACTCCGATCGTGTGGCTGCATCCAAATCGTTGTAGAGCCAGTCGTAGATTAGAGCGATGTTCAGGTCGGCGCTCGCGAGGTTCGGGACAAAAACACGCACGGGCAGATTCGTTCCACTGGGCGGCGGGTTATCTTGTCTCAAAACTACCGTGCTTGCGCTCACAACGGTCTCGATGGTGTAAGCGCGCGCTTGAATGGATAAGTAATCGCCCTGGCAACTCCCTCCGTTGCAGCCCGTAAAGAAGTTCGCGCTCGCGCTAGTTAGAGTGTACGTTCCATTGCCCACACCGTCGTTCACCGAATACAGCAGCGGACCCCAAGTGCCGCCGAGATTTGCGAGCGCTTTAATTTTTCCAAGATAGGTGGCCGCCTTAGCTGGATTGGCGATCTTATTGACCATATAAGCAATGACCAGTTGCCGAAGCTGCCACGTCCCGCTGGGGTTTGTGGAGTTCCATTGATCTGCAGTCGAGTCATATTGGGCCAAAGCGGCCGGGTTAGCGGCCAAACTAACCAAAAAGGCGTTATCCGGTGACGGCAGCCGGGGATGGCTCGTGTTATAGGTTTGCGGAATAGGTGGCGCATTGTCCCCAAGCGCAGCCCAAAGTTGACTGGAAAAGGTCAAGCCGACAGTAACTAGAAGAACTCTGGACAGTCCGCTATAATTCCTAATTGCGTTTCTGCACAGCCTCATCGACCTGAGCTGTGTCAAGCTTAGTTTATAGTTATTAGGCCTTAGCACTAAGCATGGTATTATAAGCCATCAGCGGTAACGCATGTCAAGGCTTATTGCGCCATTGACGTAATTTATCCCTACACCGAGCCACGCCGAACTTTCGGCTTCAGTAACTTGTCGGCTTCCGCATTATTCGTGATCTTCATCTTATCCGCGTCCCATTCCAGCCGTGTATTGAACCGGATCGCCAGCACCCCAAGTGCAATCCACTCCGTAAACGGCGCCGACACGCTGAAATTTGAGCAAGCCGGCGTTCCGCCTTTGCAGGCGCGAATCCAATCGCGATAATGTCCCGGCGAGCGCGGAAGAATCTCCGGCGGGAACTCGTAATCCCGCATTTTCTCTACCGGAATCAAGCGGGTCCACTCCCCGTATGTGCCGGTCGTAATCATGCCCTTGTCGCCGACAAACAGGCTGCCGTTCGTACCCTTTCGGATTAATTGCATCCACTCCGCTTCTTTGCGTTCGCGCGCGTCCAGCGGAGCTGCCGGTTTCGGCGCATGCCGCACTTCAGGCGTTGGTTGCGGATTAAAGAACTGTTCCGTGAAAACTCCGCCTATAATCTGCCGCTCTGCCGGCTGCATGTTACTAGTGGCCTCGCCCTGCCGGCTTCGCGGCAAGTCGCCCAGGATCTCGCCCTGCGGAGCGGCCGGAAACGTGGGCTCAGGGTCCCGCATCGCGTCGTACCAGTAGATGTTCACCGGCGGCATATTTTCCCGAGCGGGGAACTCAAAACGCACCACCGACTTCGCCGGATAATAGATACTGCTCGAGCCCTCCTGGCTAACGCACGAAACAGCAGTCGGCGCTCCCAATCGCAAGGCCATATTCGGCGCGCCCAAAATGTGGCACGCCATGTCTCCTAGCGCTCCCGCGCCGAAATCGTAAAATCCGCGCCAGGTAAACGGCAGATAATCGTCGCTGTAGGGCCGGTCCGCGGCGATCCCAAGCCATAGGTCCCAATCCAACCAGCTCGGAACCGGAGATGGCGCCGGAACGCTCGTCAGGCCCTGAGGCCAAGCCGGCCGGTTCGTCCACGCATGTACTTCCGTGACATTCCCAATGACGCCGGACCAGACCATCTCCGCACATTGGCGCGTGCCTTCGTTCGAGTAGCCCTGATTTCCCATCTGCGTAGCCACTTTGTATTTTTCAGCGGCTTTCAGCAGTTCACGGCATTCCGACACAGTGTGGGCCAACGGCTTCTGAACGTAAACGTGCTTGCCGCGCTCCATGGCATAGATCGCAGCCGTTGCGTGCATGTGGTCCGGGATGGTGACGATAACGGCATCGATGCCGTCGCCCTGTTTGTCGAGCATTGCCCGAAAATCCTTGTACTTCGGCACGCTCGGATAACGCTGGTACGTTTTCTCCGCCCGCTTTTCATCCACATCGCAGAGCGCCACAATATTTTCCGTCTGGGCGCAAGCCTGTATGTCGCTCGCCGCTTTTCCGCCTGCGCCGATAGAAGCGATATTCAGCTTCTCGTTGGGAGATTTGTAGCCGAGCAGCTTCAACGACGGCTGGCTGCCAAACCCTCCCAGCGGAACCGCTCCCGCGAGCAAAGTGCCGTAAAAAAAATGCCTTCTAGTTAACTTGTCATGCTTCATAAATCGCTGCCGGGTCCTATTCGCATGATAATCTCCACCAAATCGCCCAATGTGATTTATAGGGATCGGTGTCGGCTTCCATTCGTGCAAAATGTTGAAACGGAGCCGGCAACGTGAGCGACCTAGCGTGGGCGCTCAACGCTTCCATCTCGGCTTCGGCATTCGTTCATAGTCATGCGATTCGTCAACCAATTTCAGAAACAGGACTCCTAGCTCTCGTCAAGTGCTACATTATTCGTTCGGCCAGACATCGCGCCGAGCCATCAAATCATAATGATCAGTCGAAGCCGTTGCTCCATTCTTCTCGCCGCCGTGTGCCTCGCCGCTTTGGCACAGCCTGCGACATCCGCGGATCAATACCCCGGCGCGTTGTTGTCCGGTTTTGAATGGCGCGACGTCGGCCCCATGCGAGGCGGACGCTCGGTCGCCGTCGCAGGGAACGCGAACCAGCCCGATACTTTTTACTTCGGCTCCGTTGGCGGCGGAGTCTGGAAAACCGAGAACGCCGGCCGCACCTGGTTCCCCATCTCCGATGAAGGCATTCCAATCGGCTCCATCGGCGCCATTGCCGTAGCTCCATCGAATCCCGACATTATTTACGTCGGCACCGGTGAGAGCGATATTCGCAGCCAGCACTCGTATGGCATCGGCATGTATAAGTCAACGGATGCCGGTAAGACTTGGACCCATATCGGACTCGAAGCAACCCGGCAAATCGGACGTGTTGCCGTCGATCCGAAAAATCCGAATCGCGTTTACGTAGCGGCGCTCGGCCATGTCTATGATGCCAATCCCGAGCGTGGTGTCTATCGCTCGCTGGACGGCGGAGCGACTTGGAAAAAAGTTCTATTCGATGCGCAACAAGCCTGACGACGTCGGTGCCGTCGATCTTGCTATCGATCCGAAGAATCCGCGTGTGCTCTACGCTTCGCTATGGGCGACGCGCCGTCCGCCCTGGTCTGTTTACGCGCCCACCAACATGCCGGGCGGCGGCCTTTACAAATCGAGCGACGGCGGCAACACCTGGAAACATTTAGACCGGCGGGCTGCCCAACGACGACTTTGTCGGAAGAATTGGCATCGCGGTTTCGCCCAGCAATCCCAACCGACTGTGGGCCGTAGTGGATGACTTAGGCACGGGCATTGCGCGCCCGCTCAACCGTCCACCGGCAAACGCCCACGAACCTCCGCCCAATCCCGGCAAGGGCGGAGTCTATATGTCCAACGACGCCGGTGCCACCTGGAAGCTGGTCAACAGCGAGAACCGTCTCTGGGAACGTGGCTGGTACTTCGGCGGCGTGGCCGTTGATCCCATCAATCCCGATCGCGTCTACGTCATCAACACCGCAACTTACATGTCCACTGACGCTGGAAAAACTTTCGTTCCGGTCAAGGGAGCGCCCGGCGGTGACGACTATCACCAGATGTGGATCAATCCCAAAGATCACAATCGCATCGTGCTCAGCAGCGACCAAGGCACCGTCGTCAGCGTGGATGGCTCTAAAACCTGGAGCACCTGGTACAACCAGCCGACCGCTCAGATCTACCACGTCGCCGCCGACAATCGATTCCCCTATTGGCTGTACGGCGCACAGCAGGATAGCGGCGCGGTTGGCGTCAGCACCTGGTCGCCGGAGGGCGTGCTCACGTTCCGCAACTGGGCCCCCATCTGCTTAGCCGGCGAAAGCAATACAGTCGTTCCCGATCCCAAAGACGGCAACATCCTTTACGGCGGCGGCGCGCGTTGCGATCAGTCCTTAAACGTTATTACGCCGCGTGGACAGTTACCCGCCTCCGATCCAAGCGATCCGAACCGCAAGACCTGGACGCTCCCGGAAGTTTTCTCCCCGGCCGATCAAGCGCTCTACTATTCCAATCAATTCGTAATGCGATCGCGCGACCGCGGGCGCACCTGGGAAAAAATCAGTCCCGATCTTTCGCGTGTGAACCCGGCCGTGCCCGCCAACCTCGATCCGCTTACGGCCAAGGATATCGACCAGCCGATGACCGAACGCTTCGGCGTGGTCTACACCATCAGCCCTTCGCCGCTAGAGGCCACGACCGTTTGGGTTGGATCGGACGACGGCCTGATTCACGTAACCCGCGACGATGGCAAGAACTGGATCGACGTGACACCGCCCGCCATGACGCCGTGGAGCAAGGTCTCCCAAATCGAAGCCGGCCATTTTGATGCCGGGACCGCCTATGCCTCGGTCGATCGCCATCGCCTCGCCGACAACAAGCCCTACATCTATCGGACCCACGATAGCGGAAAAACTTGGCAGAACGTGGTCGCCGGCATTCCGGATGGCGCCTATGTCAATTCCGTGAAAGAAGACCCGCAAACCAAAGGCTTGCTATACGCCGCCACCGAACTCCGCGTCTATGTTTCTTTCAATGACGGGGAGCAATGGCAGCCTTTGCAGAACAATATGCCGGTTACGTCCGTTCGCGACATCGTGGTACACGGCGACGATCTGGATATAGCCACGCACGGCCGCGGCTTTTGGGTCATGGACCAAATGTCCGCGCTCCGGCAAATTGCCGCTCAGGGCGCTGAGATCACCTCCGCCAACGCCTACCTGTTTAAGCCCGGTGACTCGATCGCCATCTTACAGGGCGGCACCAACGGCACGCCGATGCCGCATGAAGAACCGCAGGAGCTGAATCCACCTTCGGGCGTTCTCGTCTATTACTGGCTCAAATCTGCCGCCGCCGGACCAATGAAACTGGAGCTGCTCGATGCCGAGGGAGCAACGCATGCCTGCGCCGCCAGCGACGCGCCGGTGCACCCGGTCGATACCGAGACGATCAACGTCCAGGCGATTTGGGAACAACCCGCGCAGCCGCCATCCGCCGCTGCCGGAATGCATCGCTTTGCGCTCGCTCCCCCGCCTGCTCGCGGCCGGCGTGGCGCGACCTGAAGCCGCAACCGGCGCCTGCGCATCTTCGCAGAAACCGGCGTCGCCCCCACCCGCAGCCGGATTTCCTGGCCGCCGCGGCCCACAACATTTGCAACCCGGCCCCTACACCGTCCGCCTCACGGTGGACGGCCAGACCTACACGCAGCCCGTCACCGTAATTCCAGACCCGCGCACATTGCGGTGATCACCCGAAAGCCCGCAATGCGCGCCCTACCTTGCTAAATCCCGGGAGCGTAAGCTCAATCTCATTTACCTAAGCGAAAGATAGAGATCGATGCCGCCTTGAATCCGTGCAAGATGCTGAAACTGAGCCAGGAAGCGTAAGCGACCCCAATCCAACGCGCTCCTAAACAGCCGATTGTTGGACAAAGTTTTGTGCTATCACCAGTACACATTAGCCGCATGTCTATTCCGATTTAGACGTTTAATTCTCCAATTTAACTAAACATCCCGAATATAAACGTCGCGCTAATTCTCCTTAACCCCAGTACTTCGTTGGCGCATTAACCCTCACTTAGTCTATAGAATTCCGCGCTAGGTCCTGAGAGTACCGTCAATTTACTACGCCTGCAATCCTCCCTATGCTGTGACTGAGCCGCGACTTTAATCGGATTTGTTCCTGCTAAATAGCAGTTCTGAAACGACGCGAGTGAGGCTCAATTACATCTTCGGAGGATGAAAAATGAAGCTTGCTAAATTTATTTTGCCCGCGGCGCTATTTCTCTTAGGCTCCGCTACATGGGCGAACGCCTCGACCTTTTACGGCGGTTTTGAGGACACAATTCAAGGAGATTACGACTACAATGACATCGTATTTTCTTTGAGCGGTGACGGACTGACGCTGAATAGTCTAACTGGACAGTGGAACCAAAAACCCGTTCTCGGTACAAGCGGGACGCCTTTCTGGAACCATAGTTCGTTCGATGGATCCAAATACAACGTTGGCTACTGCATCTACGGCGGCGGCAACTGCGGCGCCGCTCTGGATTCCAATGCGAATTATCTTGCCACCGCGTACCGGCGGATCGGTTGATGATGTCTATTTCTCAATCGCCAACCATCAGGACGTCGATACCGATATCGATTTAAAGGTCGCGGCGGACCATGACAAAATCGGCTGGTTCCTGCTGAGCGATCCTACCACCATCCACTGGCTCGCCAGCACCGACGGCGATAGCTATTCCTTCAACCCTCACGGCGACGCCTTTGGTATCGCCGCTGAGGACGTTACTACGGGCAATGTTTTCTATTCGGACGAAAGCATCGGCGACTCGCTATACGGAACACAGGACTGCTTCAATGGCGACAATCACCTTGCTTGGTTCGGCGATGCCCCTGAACCGGCCGCATGGGGCCTGATGGGTCTTGGACTGATCGGCTTGGGTACTATTTCGCGTATGCGGAAAAATCTGGCGAAGGGATAATCTCTCAAAGCGAAGCGGTATCTAACCAAAGCGAAGCGGTATGTAACCTGGATCCGAAGCGATCGCGGTCGTCAAATCCAATCCATTTGGATTGTTGACGGCCGCTCTTGCTTTGGGTTCTTTTCATTTCGTCTTGGCTGCGTGCGCAACCGCCAAGCGAACCATCCCGTCGAACGTCTATACTGAAAAAGAATTGCCTGGAGGTTCCCTCTTGTCGTCCCAGCGACGGTATTTCCTATTTGTCCCACTTTTCCTTGGCGCCTGCGCCATAATCGGCGGGGTCTTTGGCCCCGGTGCCCAAACCGTCTCGGCGGCGCAGCAGAATTCGAGCGCCACGTCCGACGATGACATGAAGGCCAGCATTGAGGCTTTCACAAAGGTCTACGATATCGTCGACCAGAACTACGCGGAAAAACTCTCCGCCGACAAAGCCATTTACAAAGGCGCCATTCCAGGCATGTTGCGGACCCTCGATCCGCACTCGAATTTCTTCGATCCGAAAGATTTCTCCGCCTTGCGCGAAGATCAGCGCGGTTCCTATTTCGGCGTCGGCATGACCATCGCTCCGCAGCCTCGCACCGGCAAAACCATGGTCGTGCAGCCATTCGGCGGAACTCCGGCTTATAAAGCGGGGCTTCGGCCCGGCGATCTCCTGCTCGAAGTCGACGACAAGCGAGTGGACAATCTCAGCACGGAGGAAGTGAAGAATCTGCTGCGTGGCCCCAAGGGTACGCCGGTTCAGGTGGTTGTCACCCGCGAGGGTGTTTCGAAACCCATCACCTTCAACCTGGTTCGCGCCGAAATCCCCCACAACAGCGTCAATACCGCCTTCTGGGTCAAGCCGGGCATTGCCTACTTGCGAGTTCAGCAGTTCACCGAAACCACCAGCCATGAAGTGGAACAGAATCTAAAGGCCCTCGGCGAACAGAACATCAAAGGCCTGATACTCGATCTCCGTGAAAATCCCGGCGGTCTGTTGCAGGAAGGGGTTGCGGTCGCCGGCCGCTGGCTGGATCGCGGGCAGGTGGTCGTCTCCCATAAGGGCCGCGCCTACGCGGAACGGCCTTATCTCGCGCGCGGCAGCCAGTACGGGGAAAGCTATCCCATCGTGGTGCTCGTCAACCGTTATTCTGCTTCGGCGGCCGAAATCGTAGCCGGCGCCCTGCAGGATCATGATCGAGCCTGGATCTTAGGCGCCACCACTTTCGGCAAGGGGCTGGTCCAAACCGTTTATCCATTGAGCGACAATACCGGTCTGGCGCTGACCACGCAGCATTACTACACCCCCAGCGGCCGTCTCATCCAGCGCGACTACTCGAACATTTCTTTTCTGGATTATTACTACGGAAAACGAACCACCGCCAATAACCCGATGGACGTCAAACAGACCGATCTCGGGCGCACTGTCTACGGCGGCGGCGGCATCACGCCCGACGAGAAATACGATGAACCGAAGCTCGACGCGTTCGAAATAAACGTCATGCGCAAGAATACATTCTTCAATTACTCCGGGCATTACTTCGCGACTCACGACGCCAAACTCGCCAAAGGCTGGATACCCGATGAAAACGTGCTGAACGACTTCCACGACTTCCTCATGAAGGAAGGGGTGACTTTCACCGAAGCCGATTGGACCCGCGATCATAGCTGGATCCGTAACGAACTGCAGCAGCAGCTGTACGTCACGGCCTTCAGCTACGAAGATTCACAGGAAGTCGCTGAAGAGGAGGATCCCGAGGTGCAGAAGGCCATCGAAGCCATGCCCAAAGCTTCTCATCTGCTGGCCCAATCCAAGCAGCGCTATGAAAAACAGCGCGCCAGTCTGGTTCACTAATTTGAGGCTCTCGCGAGCGGTTTGAATACCACATCCGGCCCGCAGATCACTGTCCTCGATACCGGCGGCCAGTACACCCATCTCATCGCGCGCCGTATTCGCGAATTAGGCGTCTATGCGGACGTCGAGCCGAGCGGCACGCCCGCTTCCCAGTTGCGCTCCCGGAAAGGTCTCGTCATCTCGGGCGGCCCCGCCAGCGTGTTCGAGCCCGGCGCTCCCGATATCGATCCCGCCATCCTCCGCTCCGGCCCGCCCGTTCTCGGCATCTGCTACGGCCACCAGCTTCTCGCTCACCACCTCGGCGGAAAAGTCGAACGCGGCGAGCGCGGCGAATACGGCCTCGCCCACCTCACCGTCTCCTGCCAGGACGCGCTTTGGAACGGTGTTGAGCGCTCCCAGATCTGGATGAGCCATTTCGATACCGTTGCCGCGCCTCCGCCCGGTTTTCGCGTCACCGCTTCTAGCGAAATTTCCGGCGTAGCGGCGATGTCAGATCCCGCCCGCAAATTGTTCGGCCTGCAGTTCCATCCCGAAGTCGCCCACACCCACAGCGGGATGCGCATCCTCGAAAACTTCGTCTTCGATATCTGCGGCGCAACCAAAGATTGGAACATCTCGCAGCGCGTGCCGCTCCTCGAAGACCAGATCCGCGCAGCCGCGAAAGATCGCAGCATCTTCTTCTTCGTAAGCGGCGGCGTCGATTCCACCGTCGCCTACACGCTCTGTCTTCGCGCTCTCGGGCCCCAGCGCGTCTTCGGCATCTATGTCGATACCGGTCTGATGCGCAAAGGCGAAACCGAATTCGTCCGTTCCGCTTTCGCTGAACTCGGAGCCTTAAACTTTCTGGTCGATGAGGCCGCGGAGGAATTCCTCGCCGCGCTCGCCGGCATTCACGATCCCGAACAGAAGCGCTGCGCCATCGGCGAGCAGTTCGTCAAAGTGCAGGAGCGCATTCTCGCCAGCGAGCACTTTCTCGATGGCAGTTGGATTCTAGGGCAAGGCACCATCTATCCCGATACCATCGAATCCGGCGGCAGCGCCAAAGCCGATCTCATCAAGACCCATCACAATCGCGTGGCCGGCATTCAGGCGCTGATCGATTCCGGCCGCGTCCTCGAGCCGCTCGCGTCCTTCTATAAGGATGAAGTGCGCCAGATCGGCCGCGACATCGGCATTGCTGGAAAATTTCTCGACCGCCATCCCTTTCCGGGTCCCGGGCTCGCGATCCGCTGTCTATGTTCCGCTGAGGAAGCAAGCGTCACCCGCACCCCGGATGGTTTTCTCTTGCCGGTCCGCTCGGTCGGCGTGCAAGGGGACGCGCGCAGTTACCGCAACGTCCTGTCGCTTTCAGGCAAGCCTACGTCCGAAGACATCCAAACCACCGCGCCCGCTCTCACCAATCGCCGCCGCGACATCAATCGCGTGGTTGCGCTCTGCGGAAGCAAAGCGCCGCTCGAATCGCTGCAAATCCGCGAAGCCTCCATCACCAAACAACGCCTCGACACTCTGCGCGATGCCGACGCGACCGTTCGCGCCTTCTCCCTAGAAACGGAATTCGAAAACAAAGTCTGGCAATTCCCCGTAATTCTCATCCCCGCCGGTACCGACGAAGCACCCGAATCCATCGTCCTGCGCCCCATCCAATCGGTCGATGGCATGACCGCCGACGTCGTCCTCATGCCGCCCGAAGATCTCGAGCGCCTCACCTCCCGCCTCCTCGCCCTACCCGAAATATCCGCCGTCTTCTACGACCTGACCCACAAACCCCCCGGCACCATCGAGTGGGAATAACAAGTTACAACTGTTTTACGGATTTTTGGATACGTAAACACGGTATTGGTGTGATCATTACTTCGGTCGCAAGATTTTAGCGCGCGTTCAGAAGGAGATCACATCATGAGGTTTCGAATTCTATGCAGTTTGGCTCTGCTGAGTGTAAGTTGCCTAGGAGCCGATATCACCCTTTGGGTCGATGATGCAAACGGAGAGATTGGCAAGGTTGATGTAGTGACTGGAGCAGTAACCTTGGTCGGGAATTCGGGCCGCATACTGACCGATATTGCCTTTGACCCTAATGGGAATCTGTTCGGAATCGACCAGACAAACATCTATCGCATCAACACCACAACCGGCGCCGCCACAGTGGTCGCGCCCCTCAATCCCGCTATACCGACTGTCCCGAGCAACATAGGACTTATCCCTGCGAATTCTCTTGTGTTCAGCAGTAGCGGAACCCTCTACACCGCCACAAACCAGCTCTACACGGTCAACCCGAGCACCGGAGCCGACACGAGAGTCGGCGCCCTTGGCGATACGTTTATCTCGGCCGGCGATCTCGCCTTCGTCAACGGAACGCTCTTCCTGAGCGACACACAAGATCGCCTCTTGTCCGTGGATCCGGCAACCGGCGCCGCCACGCTTGTGGGGAATATGGGTGTGGCCAACGTCTTTGGGCTGGCGACCCCCGACAACGTAACTCTATATGGTGTTGCCGGAACAAGCGTCTATCTGATCAACCCTACTAATGGCAACGCAACGCTGGACGTCAACTTTGGAGGACACGGGTTGGGGCAAGCCTTCGGCGAGTCCTTTGTTTCCGAAGCGGCGCCACCTACGGCAACACCCGAGCCATCAAGCCTGTTTTTAATCACTGCGAGCCTGCTATTACTCCTGGCTGGAATCGCTCGCAAGAGATTACCGAGCCGCAACCGCGTGACTTTCAAGCGAGCTAGCGTCAATTCCGCCGCGCCAGTCTGCGCGCGCGCATGGCCGCAGCCAACTCCTGCGGACACAAATGCGCCGGATCAATCGCCTCGAACGTCCAGCGATACGCGGAATTCGCATCTCTGGAATTCGCGTCAAATCCGATAAAGTTCAACAGCGGGCCAAAGTCGCCCGGTGGAAATTTCATCGGCGATTGGGCGCGGATGTTCCAGTAAGTCGTGTAAGCACCCGCATGAGCCCCGCGGTTTCGGGATCCTCCGCTTGCAAATGGCCTTGTCCCACGGCCGCAATCGAGATTGCTAAATAAATTTGAGTAATTTGCTTCCCTGTGGTGATCCATCGCGAGATCCACGCCCCGCCCATCTGAAAAAACTGTATGCAACCCGTACCACTCGACCGAAATATCATGCACGAAGGTGGTTTGAACGTCAAAGTTAGTGATCAGATTTTCAGTTCCGTGGCCAACGTCAATCCCATGGTGGCCGTTCATTCCTTTCGCAGCGGCAGATGTGGCTCGGCTTGCGCTCGTCGTCAACCGGACGCCCGTCACGGTACAGAAATTCGTTCCATCCAGACCAATGCCGAAATCGGCATTCTGAATTTCAACGTTGCGTATCCAGCATTGCGAGACATCTTCCAGCGTAAGTGCATTGAATCCTTTTTCCTTGAAATGGCCCAGGTAAGGCGACCACGGAAAGTGAATCGAGAGTTGCTCAATACCAAACTCCTGCAGCTCCGGAGCAAAGGTGTGAATCTCGGGTGTCCATTCCGGCCGGACATCATAGGGCAGCGGACGTTCGAGTTCAATCACAGTACCGGAACTGGATCGAACGCGCGAAAGGAAGCGCACTACGTTCCGCGTTCCAACCAGATCCTCGCCCGCCGGCATCCGGTCGCCGTACAGAAAACGGATCAGCGAGCCCGCATCACGGGTCCCTTTCGGCGGATCGCTCTCGGCCAGCCGTATCCATTGGCCCGCCTGAACCGTGAGCGGTTCCGATGACGTGAGCTTGCGGTCGCCGCGCTTTGCCGGCTCCACGATAGTCGCCAGTCGATTGGTGAACTTTATGGGATCGTTCCCTTTGACATCGAGGAATCCCGGTCCGAAAGACCATTGAGACTGGCCCGACTGATCGGGCTTGTTGCCATACAAATCGGTGAGAGACTTCGGGAAGTAAAGAATCGTCTTGCCCGGACCAGCCCCGCGCAGCACCAGGTTGCCATGAACGATCGCGATCTTGCGCGTGAGGACATACTTGCCCTCCGGTATAAACAACACGCCGCCCGAAAGGGATTCGACAGCTTGCTCGAGCGCTCGTGTGTCATCGGTCTTGCCGTCGCCAACCGCATGGAAATCGCGCTTCAGATCCCAAAGCGCCGGCTCATTTGGAATTGCCGCTTCGCCAGCGTGGTAGCCGGCATAGGAGAAGTCAGGCAGCGTGGCCTCCGGTTTCCAGCGCTCGCCATGCTCGCCCCAAAGAGAGGAATACGAGCAGCCGCCCAGCCCCCAGGCTGCGATTTGAACTGCCATCCCAGCAGCCACGGTCAACTTCCAAAGCATCTCGCTTTCGATGTTAGCCCGCATGTTTTCAGTGATACAGTTGCAAGACGTAGGGAGGCTGCAATGCGCTTGTGCTTGCCACTGATTCTTCTGTTCGCGCTCGCAACGGCGCCTTCCGTGCGAGCGCAGGATACGCACGACTGGAATTCGCTTGCAAAGCTGAAGCCAGGCGATCAGGTCCGCATCTCCTCAAAGGCACGCAGCCCGGTGACTGGCGAGTTCCGGAACTGGACACCAGAACAGGTGACGATCGGTAACCAGAGCGAAAAACAACAAGAAGTACTAAAAGTAGAACGCTACCGGCCGGGCGGCTGGAGCCGGGGAAAGAGCGCACTTGTCGGCGCGCTCATCGGCTTCGGAGGCGGTTTCGCAATCGGGGCCGCTGCGGCTGGCAGCTGCGGCCATCAGTTCGGACCATGCTTTTCGCGCGGCGAGGTGGGAGCGGCCATAGGCGGCGCCGGAGCAGTTGTCGGCGCAGTGGTCGGGGCCGTACTGCCGCACCACCACAAAGAACTGATCTATGCCGCCAGATGAGTTCAGGCTCTTCAAATCCAAACAGGACTGGGCGAAGTGGCTGGATAAGAACCATCGCAAGAGCAGCGGTCTGTGGCTTCGTCTTGCAAAGAAGGACTCGGGATCCCGTTCGGTGTCGTACAAGGAGGCGCTGGAAGTTGCGCTCTGCTACGGATGGATTGACGGGCAGAAAAGACCGGAAAGCGACGAGATGTGGCTGCAGAGATTCGTTCCGCGCTCGAGCAAGAGCATTTGGTCGAAGATCAACCGGGAAAAAGCGCTGGAGCTGATTGCGAGCGGAGAGATGAAAACGGCGGGACTCGAGGCGATAGAAAACGCCAAAAGGAATGGACGATGGGAAACTGCCTATGATTCACCAAGCGCCGCAACAGTGCCGGACGATTTTAAGGCTGCACTCGACGCGAATTTAAAGGCGAAGATATTTTTTGAAACTCTCGACCGCGCCAATCGCTACGCGGTGCTGTGGCGAATCCAAACAGTAAAAAAAGCAGAGACTCGCACCCGAAAAATCGAGCAGTTTATCGCAATGCTGGCGAGGCACGAGAAGATTCATCCCTAAAGCGCCGCTGGGTTCCACACAGTCGGATTTGCCCATTCATCGTGGCTGCCGGTGCGCGCTTCAGGCCTGAAAGACTGCGATGCTCCCGTTTGTAAGCTGTTTTTTGGTTTTACTTCGACACTACGCACGTGGCGGGATTATTCGATTATCCGGGATAGAGATCTGAACAGAGGGGAAATTCCGCGAGTCCGATATACCCATGAGCCTGGATTCCGCAGAATCAAAAAAGACCGCCCCGGAAGCAGCGCATAAACCGGAAAAATAACTTGCACACTGCATCCGGGGCCAGACACCTTCAAAGGCTGTTTACCGTCTCGCCAATTTACGGCCGCCCAAGGCAAGCCCAAACAGTAAGCTGCCCAGGAGCACGATACTAGTCGGCTCAGGAACTGGCGATGTCTCCGGACTGTTACCGAAATACCCACCATAGGTCCAGTTTCCAGTGGCACTCTCGGTCGCTCCGACACCGCCATTGGGCGATAGGCCATGGGAATTAGCCAGGAAGTTTGAAAGAGAGTAAATCCCACTCCCGTCGTCCGAAAACATTTTGGCGGCAGTGGCGTCAGCTGTCGTATCGGTCGTGTAGGGTCCCGTCGTCGGATTGTAGAACACCAGCACATCGCTCCAGCCTGAGGTGTTGCTTAGGCTATAAGTGCAGGTGCTGCCGAACTCACAGATTACTACATCACCGGCAACGACAGTCCCGAATCCACTGTTGACAACGCCTTCATTTATCTGCGGATCGCTTCCACCGGCGCCTGGGGATTGCGCTAAAACTAAGGGTGCCAAGCAAAACAGGCCGAGCGCCCCCAAAAACGTATACTTTCTCATATTTGCTCCTTTGTTAAGCAAAAACACCGTCTCCGAACTCGGCGCGATATAGGCAATCTGCTAGCCAGTTCTCAGGCACGGAGGCAAGTGTAAGACTTTAAAGCCTTGTCAAAGGGACGGCTGCACCGCGCCGCATGCAACAAAATGGGAGGTTGGTTAACAAAATGGGAGTTTGGTTGAAAAATTCGAAACTTCCACCCTTATCGAGACTGCTCTGAGCGCTAACTCTATATAATTGCGCAGAGCAAGTCTTTGGCACGAGACATGCGACTCGACCCGAAACCGTATAGGCAGGAGAGTTCGTATGAATCGGAATGGGATTGTAAACCGCGGAGTGATTCTTCTCCTGATCGCCTTGGTCAGTTGCCGAACCTCGCCGGAAGCCCTAGAGCAGCGGCACTTGAAACGCGGACTCGAAAAGATCGCCAAAAAGGACTATAACCGGGCGATCTTGGAATTTCGCAATGCGGCGATCGCCATGCCCAAAGACGCTGAACCACAGTACGAGCTTGGCCTCGCGTACCTCAGCACGCGAAACTATGCCGCCGCCGCATCCGCTTTGAGGAAGGCCACGGAACTGAATCCCGGACACGCCAAAGCGCAAGTAAAGCTCGCCGAGCTGCTGGAAACAACAAAAAATAAGGATCTCTTGACAGACGCCGCCAATCGGCTGCAAGGCGTCCTCCGCGCTTTCCCCAGGAACACCGAAGCCGCCGACGCGCTGGCAGCAGCGGAATTCGATACCGGCAAAACTGCCGATGCGATCCGACTCCTCCAGCAAACTCTGCGGCAGTCTCCTTCTAACTTGGAATCGGCCGTCATGCTGGCGAAAGTCAAAGTCCGGCAGAACGACTCGGCCGGAGCCGAGCAGATCCTTCAGCAAGCAGTAGCTAGCGCTCCGCAATCGTCGTCGGCGGAACTCGCGCTGGGACAGTTTTATCGGTCCTCCAAAAAACCTGAGCAGGCGGAGACGGCCATTCAGCGCGCCGTCCAGCTCAATCCCAAGGATGCTGGCGCACTCTTCACCTTGGGCGAACTGCAGGTCGAAATGAAACAGATACCGGATGCCGAACACACCTACCGGCAGCTTAGCGGATCTGCCCGGCGGACGATTCAAAGCCATCCACGCGCAGTTCCTTTCTCATTTCGGCGACCCCGCAGCGGGCTTGGCGGAACTCGAAAAATTGGCGCGAGCCCGTCCCGAAGACCGGGATCTGCGCCGCATGTTGATGGACATGTACGCGAAATTGAACAAGCAAGCAGAGCTGGAGAACGTAATCGGCACGGCCCTGAAGCGCAATCCCGAAGATATTGATGCGCTTATCCATCGGAGTGAGATCCACCTCCGCGCCGGAGATACAACCGGAGCCGAACAGGATGTGTCGAAGGTGCTGCACGTGGATGCAAATTCCGCCGAGGCACATTTTTTACTCGCGCGGATCTATAAAACGCGCGGATTGTTGTCCAACGAAGGAGCGCAGTTAAACGAAATATTGCGGCTCAACAAATCCCTGCTCCCGGCGCGTCTGGAGTTGGCTCAAGAGCTGTTGTCATCAGGCAAAGCCGCTGATGCTTTACAAGTGCTGAATGAGGCTCCTGCCGATCAAAAGGGCGCCTTGGCTGTCATCGTGGCTCGCAATTGGGTGCTGTTGCAGACAGGCGACACAAACGAGGTCAAGGTAATCCTGGAGCGCGCGCTGCGTGTCTCACAAGCACCGGAATTGCTGCTTCAGGATGCAACGGTGCGTTTCCGGGATCGGGATTATAAGGGCGCCTGCGCGGCAGCCGAAGAGGTGCTTCAAAAGGTACCAGCGGACCCCCGTGCGGCGCGCTTGATTGCGGACAGTTACACGGCGCAGCATCAGACGGATAAAGCCGAGCAGCGGCTGCAGCAAATAGTGGCGTCGCATCCCGATGCCGCTCCCTTACAGCTTATGCTGGGGCAATGGTATGCGAAGGCCGGAAATGCTGCCAAGGCCAGGAAGGCGTTGGAAACCGCCAAATCGTTGAACCCAAACTCGGCGGCGGTGAACCTGGAACTCGCCCAATTGGACCGCAACGAAAAGCGGATCGATGCGGCACGCCAGGACTTGGCGCAAGTGATCGCCCTGGAGCCGAAGAATGCGACTGCCTTGCTGATGCTGGGCGAATTGGAAGAAGAAGCGGGCAACCGGCAAACCGCGATGGCGCATTACCGGGAGGTTCTTGATAATAACGCTTCAAATGCCGCTGCGCTGAACCATCTGGCGTACACTTTGGCCGTTCAACAGCCCGATGAAGCGTTGAAACTAGCCCAGCGGGCCGTGGAGATCGCTCCGGACGATGTCGCCTTTCAGGACACTCTGGCATTAGTTCTCTATCGCAAGGGCCTGTATGAGCAGTCCGTCACATATCTCAAAAGGGCGTTGTCTCTGAAAGAGAGCCCCCAGCGGGAATTCCATCTCGGCATGGCGTATCTGAAGGCCGGTGACCGCGCCCTGGGCCTCCAATCTATGGAGAAGGCGCTGCACCAGGATCCCAACCTGACGAAGTCCGAAACATTCTGGTTCTGAGGAAAATCGACTCGTGTGGTCAAAGTTTTGGGGCGACCTATCATTATGCGTTTCGATGAATTCGATACTTTACGCCGGGAAATTTGCTACGCCCGAGAGGATTCGGAGCTCTTCGTTTCGTAAAGGAGGTCGACCCAGGAGGGTGTCTTAAAAACTGTGTAAACGTTCTTCGAGAGAGTAAAGGAGAACGAAATGGCAGTAGACCAGAAGTTGATAGCGGAGCTGATCAAAGGCTATAAGAGGCCGGAAGAGATGCTTGGCGACAACGGGTTGCTGAAGCAGATTACGAAGGCGGTGCTCGAAGCGGCCATGCAGGCCGAGATGCAAGAGCATCTCGGGTATGAGAAACACGATGCAGCCGGTAAGAACAGCGGCAACTCGCGCAACGGGGTTTCGACCAAAACGCTGAAGGGCGAGTTCGGCGAGATCGAACTGGAAACGCCGCGGGACCGCAACGGCGAGTTTGAGCCGAAGCTGGTCAAGAAACACCAGAGGCGTTGGACGGGCTTCGATGAGAAGATCCTGTCGATGTACGCGCTAGGGATGACCCCCCGCGACATCCAACTGCACTTGCAGGAGATGTACGGCGTGGAAGTCAGTCCAGGGTTGATCAGCGAAGTGACCGATCAGGTGATGGAGCAAGCACGCGCCTGGCAGAACCGGCCATTGGAGCCAATCTACCCGATCGTGTTTCTGGATGCGATGTTCGTGAAAATGCGGCATGAAGGGCGTGTGGAGAACCGCGCGGTATACGTGGCGATCGGCATCACGCTGGACGGCGCGAAAGATGTGCTGGGCCTGTGGACCGGGGCGAGCGAAGGCGCCAAGTTCTGGCTATCGGTGCTGACGGAATTACGCAACCGCGGGGTGAAAGACATTCTGCTGGCGTGCGTGGACGGATTGAAGGGTTTTCCGCAAGCGATTGAAACGGTGTATCCGCAAGCACAGGTGCAACTCTGCATTGTGCACTCTGGTGCGTGCGAGTCTGAACTATGTGACGTGGAAAGACCGCAAGCAAGCGGTGGCGGATCTGAAGCCGGTCTATCGGGCGGCCACGGCCGAGCAAGCCGCGCAGGAGCTGACGGAATTTACAACGAAGTGGGCGAAGTATCCGGCCATAGGCCGACTGTGGCGGGATAACTGGGAGCGCGTGATCCCGTTCTTCTCGTTTCCCCCTGAGGTCGCCGCATCACTTACACCACCAACGCTGTCGAGTCGCTGCACAGCAGTTTGCGCAAAGCGGTGAAGACGCGCGGCTCGTTTCCGAGTGAAGAGGCAGCGCTGAAGTTACTGTATCTGGCAGTGCAGAATACCATTACCAAGTGGCAGACGGTGCAGTTCTGGAGAGAAGCCTTGAACTGTTTTCAGATGCTCTGGGGCGAGCGCATCCAAGCAGCGCTGGCGAGCCGCTAAAAAGCAACACGCTCGGGGACTCACCAGCAGGATTGAGCACGCTCATCCCGGCGAACCCGCCCGTCGAGGAAAGCCGACGCCAGTGCCACAACGGTGCTCGGGTGGCAAGGGTTCGCTGCGCCGCGCTTCCGCGCGCCCTTGCACCCTCCGCTCCGTTCTGGCAAGATGAGAACGCGACGGGCGGCTCCGGCGGGATGAGCAAAAGAAGAGTTTACACAGAATCCGAACACTACCCGGTCTTATGGCGAATCCAAACCGTAAAAAAAGCAGAGACCCGCACCCGAAAAATCGAGCAGTTCATCGAAATGCTAGCGAAGCACGAGAAGATTCATCCGTAGAACGCCACGCGGGCGAAATACTCCGGCGGCGTTACTTGGAAGCCAACGATGCGCGAATCGCTTCTTCCACGCCTTCTTTACCGAGAGCCGTACTGATAAAGAGTTCCTGACGCGCGCCCGCGCTCAACGCAATCGCTTTCCAGCCGTTACTCGTGGGAACCGTTACCCGAATCGCTACTCCGCCTCTCGCGTCCCGCACCGGCCGAATCACTCCGGGAATGATCGAGCGTATTTCGCTGTTGGTTTTCAATAGTCGCTCAAGTACCGGGCGTAAGCCGTCAATGATGCTGTGTTCGACCTTCAGCTTGCCTTGTGCAGCTCGGAGCCTCATGGGTCCCAGTGTCCACTATCGCCGAAACGCAGTTTCATTAGATCTCCTCTAAGAGCCCATCTACGTCTGTAAAAAGTCGCGGCTAAGCTGGTAAAAAAGCCCGAAAGTTGATAGCTCGTATAACGTTTTACTTCCCGGAATAAGTGAGGTCAACACTCTATCCCCTCAGACTTTTCTTAAGGAGGTACTCATTTGGAACGCTGATTGCTACCAAGCCTCCGCTGAACAGAATTCGAACGAAAAACATCTTGGCAGTGAAAATCAGATCCGCCGATCTGGATGCTCCCACGCTCGCAGACCAAATTGGAAGAGAATTGTTGGACCATCTCATCGCGTGTGGAACATGCGCCGCCATTTTCGCCGCTCAGCAAGTCTCTATCGGAGACGCGGGATGCGTCGAAGGTAGACGGATCGTTTCCCAAGCGCGAGTGACATGGGAGGAACGTAGATCGGCACTTGCTCTTGGCCACCTCACAGAAGAAACGCTCGACGACTACGTCTTCGATCGACTCACATCCGGCGAGAGGGCGCCGCTGGAACACCACGCCAGCGTCTGCTTGCAATGCGCCAAAACGATTCGAGAGCGAAAAACGCTGATCAGTTGTATAAAAGCGATTTTTCGTGAGCGGCAGGAAAGCGCGAAGAACTCCTCAACTCTAAAGCGGTTGTGGACGTACGATTTCCCGCCCGCGCCCTTAGCGCATGTGTAAGCAGCACGTTGGATAAAAACCCGTAGAGAGCGATCTATTGGGTGAGCTTCAGTCCCCTTCGCGAAGGGGAATTCAGTTCGTTCGGTATTTCGGAGACCATTGCCAAATTGGCTTCGTTCCGTAAAACGAGGTGAAACGGTCAGTCCCACTCCAAAAATGGCTTCGTTTCGCAAAACGGCCTCCCGGCTAACAAGCCGCCGCTCCAACCCAACCCCGCCATTCTTCCCAAATCAATAGAACAACTTACAAGAAACGCCCCACCCAAGTCCGCCGCCCAGCCATCCACAATAAAGCCGTCAAATGCCGCCGAACCCACTTCGTTCGGTAAATCCGCGAACCGCCGCCCAAACGGCTTCGTTTCGCAAAAAAGGAGATCACGTACGCCACGTCGCTCAAAACCGGCTTCGTTCCGCAAAACGCCGCAACCGACGCCCCCAACCAGTTCGTTTGGTAATTTCCGCCTACGCGCCGGCCACTTTGGCTTCGTTTCGCAAAATCGACCCATGCGCGGTCTCCACCGCGATCTCGCCCTTGCCCCAAACCGTCTGCCGCCCAACGCCGGTCCACTGCGCCGCACGCAGATACGGGAGGAATTCGGCCAAATCGCCTTCATACTCGGCCTCGCCCGTGAAGCCGCCGATCGAATGCGTCTGGCCGGTGCGCGTACTGTGACGAAGCACGTCAACGTGCCGGATATCGCAGCGCGTCATCCGCACCAGCTTGGCGCGTTCGCCAAACCCGCGGAAATCGATATCGAGCGGACCCGGTCCGTACAAGCCGCGCAGCGAGCTGATCCGGTCGCGAATCCGTGCCGCCAGAATCACGAACTCGGGGCGCGCCGCAATGTCATGTCCGGCCTTCAGTTCCGTCGGCGTCAGAAAACGCACCCGCACGCGTCCGGCAGCCCTCGGCTCGGAATCCGGCTCAAGCGAAATTTCGAGCGGAGCCGCCGGCTGTTGCAGCACCAGCGAGCTGCCATCGTAAAGCAGCGTAGCCGGGCGATGCAGTCGATCGAGCTGCCACACTGCGCTCAGTTCCACCCGCCCGCGCGTCGGTCCCAGCCCTTCGCGCGCAAGCTGGGCGAAAGCCAGCACCAGATAGGCGACCGCACGGCTCTCGAGATCGAACAAATGCAAATCGAAATGAAAGCAAGTATCGGCGCAAATCTGCCGGCCGTCGAGATGCGTCGCGCGAAACACGAAAGGCCGCGGCCAATCGGCCAGCCCGCTTGGACCGGAACCCAAAGCGGAAGGCTCGAACAGGCGCGCATACGGACATGTCGCCCGGATTTCGCACGCCCGCGCGCCCACGCACTGCGGAACGCAAGCAATGCGCCGGAATATCACACCGAATGCGCCGCGCAGAACGTTCGACGATTTTCCCGCCGGAAAATAGAGCGGCTCGCGCGCGCAAAATGCAAAACGCAGCGGATGCAGTCCGAAAACCACTGCCTCATTCTAGTCACAATCGTTTGGCGACTTCTTCAACGCTCGATCGGCTCGTGAAGATACAGCCGTTTCACCAGCACCAGACCCATCGCGGCCAGCGGCGTCGCCACCGCAACCCCCAGCACGCCCGTCAAAAGCCACATCAACATTTGGGCCAGAATCGTGATGATGGGCGGCAGGCGAACGGCGCGTTTTTGAACAAAAGGAGTCAGCAGATAGCCCTCCACGCCGTGTACGCAAAGATACAGCACCAGCACCCACACCGCAGTCATCGGCCCGACCTTCAAGGCGACCAGGACGGCCGGTATGGTGGCGAGCAACGCTCCTATATAAGGGATGAATATCATCGCGGCCGTGAACAGACCCAGCGTGAACGCGAGCGGCACGTGCAGCAGCCACAAACCAATCATGCTCGCAATCCCCAGCACGAACATCGGGACCATTTGCCCCAGCAGCCACCAGCGCAGCGTGTAGATGACATCCCCGCCTACATCCCGAGCCTCGTCGCGCCGCGCAGCAGGCACCAGGCGCAGCAACCCGCCGATATACACTTTCGGATTCAGGGCGCCATACAAACCCACCACTGCAATCACCACGAGGTCTGCCGCCACTTCCCCAACTTCCGTCGCGGCGCCTGTGATTTTGGTCCCCATCGCCGGAACGTTCACGAAACGGTGCGCAACGTCTACCACATAACGGCCCCATTCCTGCCGGTTCAGAACATCCGCCATCTGTTTGAGCGATTTCGGAATCACGCTGGCAATCTCTCCAGCCTGTTCGATGGTGCGCGGGGCGATCAGCCAGGTAGCCAGCGCGATCAGCGCGCTCAAGCCCCCAACCGTCGCGGCGTAGGAAAGTTTTGGCCCCAGCCGCGTGTGGTTCTCGATCCAATCGGCAATCGTATGAAGCAAAACTGCAAACAGCAGCCCGGCAAACGCCAAAATCAAAAGCCGCCATGCATACCAGACAAACAAGAACAGAATGGCGGTAATAATGGCCTGCCTGAGAGTGCGGCTCAGTTCGCGTGATCTTTCCGAAGATGGCATTCGACTCCAGTTCTCGTTCAAACGAGAGACGCCGGGAACGGGCTCGGCCTGGACATTTTTTCGCGTGCGGGGACTCTTCGCGCGTCCACAGCTATGGAGGGAAGCTCATTCCGAACGGCGCCACATCGGTTCTCAAGAACCGTATTTTTATCGCGATTGTAGTTTTCACGAACACTTTCGGTAACCTCTTCCTGGCGATTGGCATGAATCATATGCCGGATTTTTATTTCGTCCATAGCCTGCGATATGTATGGTTGCTGTTATCGAATCTGTGGCTGATCGCCGGAGCGGCGCTACTGTTTATCTCGATGATTGCCCAATTGTCTCTGCTGAGCTGGGCCGATCTGACCTACGTGCTGCCGGTGACCGGCAGCGGCTACGTGCTGACCGCGCTGCTAAGCAAATTCGTGCTGCATGAACACGTCTCGCCGTTTCGCTGGGCGGGAGTGGCGCTCATCTCACTCGGGGTCATGCTGGTTTTAGAAACTCCGCCGCATGAGAAGCCGGAGGCGAGCGAACCGGCATGAGGTGGATCTTTGTCGTGCTCACAGTTCTGGCGGGAACTGTTGGCGACGTGTTCAGCGCCAAAGGCATGGCCAGCGGCGGCGAGCTTCGCGATTTCGGTCCCGCGGGAATCGCGCGCATTTTGCGCTATATCGTCTCCGAGCGATACGTCATCATCGGCATCATCGGCAATGCCGTGGCGTTCGGCTCGTTTCTCGCGTTGCTGTCCGTTTCCGAGCTGAGTTTTGCCGTGCCCGCCACTTCGCTGGCCTACATTATGAAAGTTGGCATCGCGAAGTGGTACTTGCACGAGCGCGTCACCTGGCATCGCTGGGCCGGCGCGGTGCTGGTCGCTATCGGCGTGACCATGATTGTGTTTTGACGCTATGTTTTCCCTATTGTGGTCCACCCGCTCCGCCGTGCCCTCCATGCAAACCGACCAGCAGCAAGCCCGCGATCACCAGCGAAGTCGCGGCCACTTTCGCGGCCAGCACCCAGCCGCGGAAATCCTCCTTGAACCAGGCGGGCCTCCATTTGGTGATGGCGTACGCTGCCAGAAAAATGATCGCGTACCGCACACCGGAGACCGCTTCGACCAGCGCCGGAGTGGAGCGGCTGACCGCGAAGACCACCAGAAAAGAGCCAACGCCGGCGATAAAACGGTTGACGAAATACCAGGCTTTACTCTTAGGCTCGGCGCCGCCCGAATGCTCGCGAATCTGCCGCCGCCAGGAGGGTGGAATCAACAGCGCGACGGAAGCCGACGAAGGTTCCCAGCGTGAAGAAGACATAGCCGGTAACAAAGTTCGTTTGGTTGAATACGATTTTTTGCAGCACGGCCGTGAGGCCGAATCCGGCCGAGGCAATGATGATTTTGGGCAGCATCTTCTTCAACGGCCTGCGCTCGGCGAAGAACATGACGAAACCACCGGCGGTCATGATGGCGAAACCCATGAACTGGCCCCCCAGCGGCCTCTTCAAAAGAGGCATGGCGATCAACGCGGTTATGACCGGAGCGAATCCGCCCATCGCGGCGAGTTCCTCGGATGCTTCCCCGGCCTTGAGCGCCCAGTAGTAAAAGAAGGACGCGATCAGATCCAGCACCCCGGCCGCGAAGCCCAGCCCCGCCAGATTCCAGGCGGGAAATTTGAAGCCGAACGGAATCAGAATCAGCCCGAAGACGCTGATCGCGCCCAGCCAGAAAACGTACGACACCAGGTTTTTCGTGCCCTTCCTCTGCAGCAGGACCTTGTCCCAAACCAGCGAGATGCCGATCAGCCCGTGAGCAACGATGGCGATCAGAATTCCGTCGAGTGCGATTTCCTTGATGAAGTTCACTGCCCAGTGGACGCTTTCGTGCCTTCGCTAGTACCCGAGACTAGTCCTGGTTGCATCCCGATAGACTTGCAGGTGATAATGTAAGTATATGGCACAGTATGCACATCCTGAAGTTTTGGTCGAGACAGATTGGCTTGCCGGAAAGCTGAAAGACCCTTCGCTTCGCATTGTGGAGGTGGATGTCGACACCGCTGCCTATGACCTCGGGCACATCCCCGGTGCGATTGCCTGGTCCTGGGTCACGCAGCTCAGCGATACGGTGCGCCGCGACATTTTGCCGAAGGATCAACTGGAGGCGCTGCTGTCGAAATCGGGCATCAAGCCAGAGACGACCATCATTCTGTATGGCGACAGCAACAACTGGTTCGCCGCCTGGGCCTTTTGGCAGCTCAAGCTTTACGGACACAAGGACGTCCGCATGCTCAACGGCGGCCGAAAAAAGTGGCTGGCCGAAAGCCGGGAGCTGAGTCAGGAAACGCCCTCCTACCCGGCCACGCAATACAAAGCCAAAGAGCCCGATTTGTCGCTGCGCGCCCTTTTACCGCAGGTGCAGGAGGCCGTGCGCAATCACAGCGCATCGCTGGTGGATGTGCGCAGCCCGCAGGAGTTTTCGGGTGAGATTCTGGCGCCTCCGGGACTGCCGGAAACTTGCCAGCGCGGCGGACATATTCCCGGAGCGCGGAATGTGCCGTGGGGCAAAGTTTGCCAGGACGATGGCACCTTCAAATCGTTCGACGACTTGAAATCGCTGTACGGCGCCGAGGGAGTCGACGAATCGCAGCCGACGATCGCGTACTGCCGCATTGGAGAGCGGTCGAGCCATACCTGGTTTGCGCTGAAGTATCTGCTTGGCTTGCCCAACGTAGTGAATTACGACGGCTCCTGGACGGAGTGGGGCAATCTGGTGGGCGCGCCTGTGGAGCGCGGCGCGGCCAAATCAGTGGGAGCGTAGTTTCTATGGACCAGCTCAAGGCCCAGGACTTCAAAGAACGCGAGCTCGAGATAGAGGGCTGGCCTGTGAAGCTGACCAGCTACAAGGTCGGAGAGAAATATGTGTGCCAGGCCGACGATGTGTCCCCCGGCGCATGTCTGGCGCGCTTTTCGGCCGCGACTCCGGAAGAAGCGGAATCGCAAGCTATCTCAAAGGCGCGGCACTTACTGGGAAAGACGAAGCGGCGTTCGCTTTAGCGCTGTTCGCTTTAGCGCTGTGCGCTTTAACGCAGTCGAATTGGAAGCTGCCGACCAGCTTTGTGAACACCGGCTCAAAGCGTGCGAGCTGATCGGCGCGGCATTCCAGCTCTAAGCGATAGAGCCGGTTTGCACGCCGCGTGAACACGATCTCGTCCACCCATTTGGCGCGGTCCAGTGGATCGTAATAGCGCTCTTTGCTGAGCAGAGCCGAGGTTCCAAACAGATCGAGCTGCCGCTGATCGAGTTCTTCGATGTGTTGGGCGCGCTCGAATTTCTTAAGACCGTCCAAGTGCATCTGGACGTCCTGCATGAAACCGCCGCTATCGTTGGGGATTACCGCGATATCCATTTCACCCAGCGGGCTCGACCGCTTCTTCACGCCGGTCTCGACATACATGCCGGAGCCTTCGAAAGCATCGCCTTTGCGCCAGCGATCCGGATAGCTGACACAGTATCCCCATTCCGCGTTAACGTAGCGTTTCCACGAACGATCCAGTTTCGGTACCGACCCGGCATTGACAAGCAGGGCAGCCGATGAGAAGGCGAAACAGCCTAGCAGCAGCTTCGACCAACCGCGTTTGGCGCGCATTGGGGACAGACTCTCATACATTCGAGAGAATATCCAGAGTTTTCAGGTAGAAAAAGTACTAACACCCGCACGCCACAACGGGATGTCGGGATTTTCTTTAGCAGCCCGTTGGAGAACCCGCCGGGGTTCGGGCGACTGTTGTTTGCACAGACATGGAGGTCCGGCATATGGACGATCGGCGCAAGCAGATTCTGGCCACCTTGGCACAGATGGATAAGCAGTTCGGTAAAGGATCGGTATTGATGTTGGGATCGCGAGCCGCGCTGCCGGTAGAAGTGATCACGACGGGCACCGTCGGCATCGATAGCGCGTTGGGAGCGGGCGGTTTTCCACGCGGCCGCGTCATCGAAATCTTTGGCCCTGAATCGTCGGGTAAAACGACGCTGGCCTTGCACGTGATTGCCGAAGCGCAGCGAGCCGGCGGGGCCGCGGCTTTCATCGACGCCGAGCACGCGCTCGATCCAATCTATGCCGCCAAGCTCGGCGTCGATACGGAAAACCTGATCGTTTCGCAGCCTGATTACGGCGAGCAGGCGCTCGAAATTGCGCACGCGCTGGTGAGCTCACAGGCTATCGACGTGATCGTGATCGATTCGGTGGCGGCGCTCACGCCCAAGGCCGAGATCGAAGGCGAGATGGGCGACAGCCACATGGGGCTGCAAGCGCGGATGATGTCGCAGGCGCTGCGGAAGCTCACCGCGTCTGTTTCGCGAGCCAACACTTGCCTGATCTTCATCAACCAGCTTCGTGAAAAGATCGGCGTAATGTTCGGCAACCCTGAAACTACGACCGGCGGCAGAGCGCTCAAGTTTTACGCTTCCGTTCGCGTGGAAGTGCGGCGCATGACGGCCATCAAAGATGGCGAAGCGGTAGTCGGCAATCGGACCAAGGTCAAGATTGTGAAGAACAAGGTTGCGGCGCCGTTCCGGGAAGTCGAGCTCGACATTCTTTACGGCCGGGGCATTTCACGCGAGGGCGATGCGCTTGATGTAGGAGCGCAGAACGGAGTGGTCGAGAAAAGCGGATCGTGGTACAGCTACAAGGGCGAGCGCATCGGTCAGGGACGCGATAACGCGCGGCAAACTCTGTTGGATCGCCCCGATTTGTGCCGCAGTATAGAAGCGGAGTTGCGGAAGGCGCTGGGCCTGAACGGCTGTGCGGGGATGCCGAAGGCGGCTCCCGAGTTCGAGCTGATCACGCCGATAGAGGCACGACGGACATCGGCGGCCTCCTAGGGGTTGTGACGGTCCGCCCAGGCTTGTTTCAGCTCGTCGGCAAGCTCCTCGACCGGAGCATCTCGTCGCCGCCGCGCACTGCGTTCCGAAACGATTAAGTAAGCCGCAATGCCGACTAGCAGCGTGCCGATGATGGATGCAACTCGCTCTAAGTGATTCACTACTTTTGATCATACCGAAGCACACTAATAAATCTTGTGTGCCGCGAATTGCTACTTTCGTGTGATCATTTCCGCCCGTAGAAGAGTCCATTCTGCGGAGGAGTGATGGCCGAAAATAAAAAATGCGCTCATACGCCCTGCAATTGCAAGGCGCGAGAAGGTAGCAATTACTGCAGCACGTATTGCGAGGGCGCCGGCAAAACGCCCGAGATTCAGTGCAACTGCGGACACCCAGGGTGTTCGTCCACCAACAAGCTCTGAGTAACATGGAGTGCGGCGGCAAAAAGGTGCCGGTACAAATCACAGGGCCGGCATACAACTTCCGCCGCAAGATCGTCTAACTAATCAGGAGGGAAGGATGAAAACAGGTATAGCCGTAGCATTCTGCTGCGGCGCTCTTTGTGCGCTACCGGCGTTCTCACAGACCCCGGCGAGCGGCACGGACCAGCAGTTTGTAAATACTGCTGCACAGATTGACATGACCGAAGCCCATATCGGCCAGATGGCGCAGGATCAGGGAGGGACGCAGGGCGTGAAAGATTTCGGGCAGATGCTCGTAACCGATCACACCGCCGACTACAACAACGTTGACTGCGGCCGCGACCAAGGCGGGTGCAACCGTGCCAAAGGGCATCGATAAGGAGCACGACAGAATGATCGCTCCCTTGAGTAAGATGAAAGCCGCCGCGTTTGACCGCAAATTCGTCCACGACATGGTAGCCGGTCATGAAAAGGCGATCGCCGAATACCAGCGTGAAGCCAAGGATGGCCAAAACGCCGATGTGAAAGCCTATGCGACGCAGGCGCTTCCCACTTTGCAGAAGCATCTGCAGACGGCGCGGGATTTGGAAAAAGGCAAGCACGGAGCATAACGCGCTGCCAACCTCTGCTAGTAGGTAGGGAGGATGCGCTGGTCCTGGAGGATCGGGAGATTCGCGGGCATCGACGTCTACGTTCATGCGACATTCTTCCTCCTGATCCTCTGGGTAGTGGTGCTGCATTGGCTGCAGGGCCGGAGTGTCGGCGCAGTCGTCAGCGGCGTGATTTTCATTCTGGCGCTCTTCGCCTGCGTGGTGCTGCATGAGTTCGGACATGCGCTGACCGCACGGCATTACGGGATTCCGACGAAAGATATCACCCTGCTGCCCATCGGCGGCGTTTCCCGCTTCGAGCGCATGCCGGACAAGCCCTGGCAGGAGTTCTGGGTATCTGTGGCAGGGCCGCTGGTCAATCTCGCCCTCGCGGCAGCCATTTATCTTGCCCTCTTTTTTACAAACGGGTTCAAACCGGTAACGGGCCTGAGCATTACGGGTGGGCCCTTCCTGGAGCGCATGCTGGTGGCGAACCTGGTGCTCGCGATTTTCAACATTATTCCTGCGTTTCCGATGGATGGCGGACGCGTATTGCGCGCCTTGCTGGCCACACGCATGGACCACGTGCGTGCCACACAGGTCGCTGCGGCTATCGGGCAGGGACTGGCGCTGCTGTTCGGCCTGGTTGGACTGTTTCGCGATCCGTTCCTGCTCTTTATTGCATTTTTCGTGTGGATCGGCGCGGCGCATGAGGCACATTCGGTGCAAATCAAAGAGGCGTTTTCGGGTATTCCCATTCGCGCCGCGATGCAGACGCATTTCGGCAAGCTGACCACGAACCAGACGCTGGGCGATGCCGTAAAAATGATGCTCGATGGCTCACAGCACGATTTCCCGGTAATGTGGGGCGATCGCATTTTGGGCATTTTGACGAGGTCGAATCTGCTCGCGGGATTGTCGCAGTATGGACCGGACCAACTGGTGACCACGGTGATGCAGCGCGAGTTCGAGACGGCGCAGCCGAACGAAATGCTGGAGGCGGTGCTGCAGAGGCTGGCTACCGCGCCGGCGCGCGTGATGCCGGTATTGCAAAACGGTGATCTGGTGGGGTTGGTGACGGCGGAAAATCTTGGCGAGTATTTAATGATTCAGAACGCTCTGCATCACAGACGCCCAGCCGTCGCAAAATAAGTAGAGCGGGCTACGAAATTTCGCTCCAGGGCTTCGCTTCGAGAATCCCTTTATAGCCGTTCTTCATGCGGTCTTCGAGGATGGCCCAGACTTCCGGGGGACAGCCTTTCCACTCTACGACCACCCTGTTGCCGAGATACGGCAGGTCGGCGACGCCCATCTTGCTCGAGAAAAATCCGCCCACTACCAGGCTGCGAAATTGGTTAAAGAAATGTACCCACAGGCGGTCTTCTTCCGCGGCTTTCTTGGGATAGGCAACGCGATCGAGTATTTGCTTCTGCTGGGCGGACGAGGCGCTGGCGAAATCCGTTTGGAAAAGCCGGTTCGATTCGCGGTCGATCCACATCAGTCCCCCCAGAATCTCGGCCTGAAAATCCTGGTTCCCATCCTGCGCAGTCCGGAAGGCGAGCCAATCGTCGAGGAATTCGGGAACACCGGCATCGGCGGCGCTGCCGCTGCGTTCATCCTTCGGGATGATAAGTTCGCACAGTGCGCGCACGGTTTGCCACTGATGTTCGTCGAATGTCTGGCGCCGGTATGGACCATTTGCCGCGGCCGCGTTTTGGTGCGGATGCGCGTGAGCCGCGGCTGCGGAACCAGCCGTAACAGCAGCCAGCGCCGGCACGGAACCGAGGATCTGGAAAAGGTCGCGACGGCTGACGCCGGACGTTTCCTCCGGCTCAGTTTCGGGTTGAAATTCGGCTTGAAATTTATCTGGCACGCTACACCTTCACATTCAGCTTCTTGACTTGATCGGCCACATATTCCGACGTTCGCCAGCCGAGCGCGGAGATGGTCAGCGTCGGATTTTTATCGGCGTTGCTGACGAACGGCGCGGCGTCGGTGATGAACAGATTCTTTACGTCCCAGGCTTGGGCATATTTATTCAGCACGGAGGTTTTCGGATTGTCGCCCATTTTAGTGGCGCCGACTTCGTGAATGATTTCGCCGCCGTTCGCAATGCCCCAGTTTCGATCTGCCCCGATGCTGTGCGTGACGATACCGCCCATGGTGTGGATGATCTCCTGAAAAGTTTCCTGCATGTGTTTGGCTTGCAGGATTTCATCCTGGCTCCATTTGAAATGGAAACGCAGAACCGGAATGCCCCACTGATCGACCACGCTAGGGTCGATTTCGCAGTAGCTGTCTTCGTTCGGGATCATTTCGCCCCGGCCGGCGAAATGAACCTGGCAGCCGTATAGTTTTCGAAGATTCTGCTTTAGTTCGACGCCATAGCCGCCGCCGAGCCAATGCTGCGCGTAACCGCCGAGCGCGCCAACGCCGGGCATGTCGCGGCCGCCGCCCAGTTCAATATGATAGCCGCGCGCGAACGGCATCTTGCCTGCCTTCTGCTCTTTGTACAACCACCACGGCATATAAAGATGCATGCCGCCAACGCCATCCGTGTTGCGCGGAGGAAGATCCTGCATGATGGGGAGAAATCCGCTGACGGCGGAGCCGACCGTATCCATGATGTAGCGGCCGACCAAACCCGATGAGTTCGCGAGTCCGTTCGGAAATTGCCCGCTTTTCGAATTGAGCAGAAGACGCGCGCTTTCACAGCAACTGGCGGCGAGGACTACGATCCTGGCGCGCACCTCGACATCTTTTCGAGTCTTCTTGTCGACGTAGGAAACGCCCCGAGCGAGGCCATCGGGGCCCACGAGTACTTCGCGCGCCATTGCGCCATTGCGGATTTCGAGATTGCCGGTTTTCAGCGCGGGGAAAAGATGCACGCCGGGCGAGCTGAAATTCGCGTTGACGCCGCAAGAGCGGCCGCACTGCGAGCAATAGTGACAGGCGGGCCGGCCATTCAGCGGCTGCGTGAGGATGGCGAGCCGCGAAGGAATGCAGGGGATGCCCAGCTTGTCGGACGCGACTTTGATGAGCTTTTCGTGCGCGCGCGGCGCGGGTGCCGGCTGAAACTTTCCATCGGGCGTGTTCTCCAGTCCTTCGTGCGAACCGAAGACGCCGATGAGTTGTTCGGCTTTGTCGTAGTAGGGCGCGAGCTCTTCGTACGTAATCGGCCAGTCGAAGCCTTTGCCGTCGCGGCTGTAGGGCTTGAAATCGTACGGTCCCATTCGCAACGAGATTCGGCCATAGTGATTAGTGCGGCCGCCGAGCATGCGAGCGCGCCACCAAGTCCAATCCGAGCCGGGAGCGTTGGTATACGGCTCACCGGGGACCGTCCATCCGCCGAAGAGCGTAGCGTCGAACGCGCCCCACGGTTTCTCATGAGTGGGCGCGCCGCGATGCGGAACTTCGTACGGCCATTCGAACATCTTCGATTGCTTGGTGCAATCGAACCAAGCGCCCGCTTCGAGCATGCAGATTTTCGCGCCTGCGTTGGCGAGAACTTGAGCGGCGACACCGCCGCCGGCGCCCGAGCCAACGATGACGACGTCGTAAATTTTTGGAGTGGAACTTAACTGCGCCATGCTTTACCTATGTTTATCACTTGCGCCTCCAAGGAATCGTGGAGGAGAAACACTTTCAGGCAGTCTCCCGTCCTAAAGCCGACAGCTCGCCGAATTTCGGGCGGGCGAATGCATCGCGCAGGGCAAGGCACACCGCTCCGTGCAGCAGCGAATCGTCTGCGGACAATCGCGCCGGCCGTATCGTATAGCGGAGATGCGAAGATCCATAGCACGTCTCGACTTCCTGGCGAATGAGATCCCAAATTGCGGTCACGCGGCCGGCGACAATCACTTCGGCTGGGTTGAATGCGAAACCGATGTTGGAAATACCTAATGAAAGATATTTCGCCGTCTCACGAAAGCTGTCGAGGGCGCGGCGCTCACCCTGACGCGCTGCCGAAAGCATGTCCTCGAAACCTTGCACGGTGAATGGCGAGCGAGGATGAACGCGGCGCCATGTGGCGTCATTGCTCACGTACAGTTCCCAGCAGCCGCGGCGTCCACAGCGGCACAGGATTCCGGCAGGTTCGACCGCCATGTGGCCGACCTCTGCTGCGAAATGCGCATCATGGCCAAGATAGATCTCTCCGTTCAGAACCGCTCCGGCGCCCGTCCCAAAATCGCTCACGTTCAGGAAAATAAAATCGGTGCTTCGATCCTTCTTCTCGTCTGTCGAGAGCCACAGTTCCGAAAGAGCGCCGGCGTTGCAATCGTTGTCGGCAAGCGCCTCGATACCGGTGTGCGCTTGCAGCTCTTGGGTGATGGGGAAATCGCTTAACTCGCGATGGGTTGGCGTCCACAGAATGCGGCCATTGGGAACATCTACGTGCCCCGGGACCGCGACACCAAGACGGCGAAACGAATTCTTTTCTCCGGGACCCGATCCGTCGCATAACCGCTTCATGGCTTGCGCGACCGCCTGAACGAGTTTCTTTGGAGAAGTTGGAGTTTCGAATGTCAGGTTTTTTTGAATTCGTCCGCTGAGCCCTGCGCACGCAATCTGGCAATACGCCGGCCGTATGTTCAATCCGAGCACGCGATACCCGGAATCGTTCAGCCGCAAACTTACGGGTACGCGGCCCGGGTGTGAAGGAGTGCTTCTTTCTTCGGTGACCAGCTCTTCCGCCACGAGTTCATCGACGATGTCGGACACGCTGCTACGAAATACGCCGGTCAGCCGCGCGAGCTCCGCTCTGGACACAGGTTGCCGCCGCCGTATCAGCTCCAGCATGATGGACCGGTTTACCGCGCGAACGCTGGACGGCCTGGCGGTGCGAATTTGCAGAGGCGCGTGCTGCAGCGTCTTTTTACTTGACATGAGGCGGCGATAAGCAGTATACCCTTTTGTAGGCAGACCGTACTAATTATTTTTTGGCACGGTTTGGGGTCTGAAAGAGAGGGACTATGCTGTATCGCCTGCTGGGCTTGTCGGCCCTATTTACCTTTGCGTGCATTCTGGGCGCCCAGACTGCGGATGGAACAGTGTCCGGAAACGTAACGGACCCTAGCGGCTCCGGCGTTCCAAACGCGAAAGTCACGTTGAAAAACTCCGGAACGCAAGTTGCAGTTAACACGCAGACCAATGGGGCGGGCTTCTACACCTTCCAGTTCGTGGTTCCGGGCACGTATCAGATAAACGTCGAGGCGACGGGATTTCAGCGGGAAGTTCATCCGGACGTACACGTCGAGGTGGCGCAGAGCGTTCGCCAGGATTTTGCTCTGCAGGTGGGGCAAACGCAGCAGGAGGTTACGGTGACGGGTGGCGCGGAAATGATTCAGACCGACAACGCGTCTATCGGGACCGTGATTTCGCAGCGTGCCATTAACGAGCTTCCGCTGAATGGGCGCAATCCTTTAGCCCTGGTAGCGCTGGCGCCGGGCGTGGTTCCGCAAGGGCAATCTCAACAGAATGCGGCAGGGACGAACAATTCGGCATACGGCAATTTTTCAATCGGTGGCGGAGCGGCCAACCAGAGCAACTGGATGCTGGACGGCGCCACCATGGTGATTCCGTTCGGTCACGCCGTGGAACTATTGCCCTCGCAGGATGTGATCAAAGAGTTTAACGTTTTGACGAACGATCTGCCTCCGCAATATGGCGGATTTGCGGGCGGCGTAGTGAATTTGACGACCAAAACCGGATCGAACGATGTTCATGGCGATGCGTATGAATACCTGCGCAACAAGGTTCTGAACGCGAACACGTTTTTCAATAATGAGAAAGGCGTTCCGACGGGCGCGTTCACGCAGAACCAATTTGGCGGTACGCTGGGCGGCCCGGTTGTTATACCGCACCTCTACAACGGAAAGAATAAGACTTTCTTTTTTGTGAACTACGAGGGATTCCGGTTACGGCAAGGGCAGGGCGTTCTGTATTCGGTGCCCACTCAAGCGATGCGGAACGGCGATTTTTCAGGTCTCGGAATCAATATCTATAATCCATTCACGACTACCCAAGTGGGCAACACCTACACTCGAAGCCAGGCAAGCTGCAATGGAAGACTTAATGTAATTTGTCCGAGTCAGATCGATCCGGTTGCGGCGCATCTCGTCAGTCTTTGGGCGCTCCCGAATGTGCCGGGGGCAGGTTACCTGAATAACTGGGCGGGAAATGTTGCTACCGGTGGGAATACGGATCAGGGTACGATTCGTATCGATCACGCGATCAGCGAAACCCAGCATCTTTTCTGGCGCTATACCTACTGGGCGGATATGGATCTAGCGGGCGATCCTTTCCACAATCAAACTTACGCGGGCGGTGTTGGTACGCCGGAGAATTACAACACGCTGCAGACGGTGCTCGATTACACCAACACTCTATCGGCCCACACGGTGATGGATATTCGCGCCGATCTTCTGCGGTTCCGATACGTGAGAACGCCTCAAAGCGCTGGATTCGACGCAACATCGATTGGCTGGCCAGCCTACATCAACCAGGATGTAGCTAACCAGGTCCGGACCCTGCCGAACATCTGCATGAATGACACGTATAACGAATTCTGCGGCGGAGAAACGGGGAGCGTGATCGCGGGCTTTGACACGGATTACGAAATCGCGCCGAGCGTAACGACAGTTCACGGCCATCACACGTTCAATTTTGGCGCGGAATGGAGAGCCGCGCGGCACAATTACGGGCAGACCAATAACGGAACAGGCGGGTACACGTTCACGCCCGCATTTACGGCCGGTAATCCATCGACGGGAAGTGGCGGTGGACTATCGTTCGCCTCATTCCTGTATGGGGCCGTAAATCAAGGGTCTGTGCAGGAACCCGCTTTCACAGCCAGCCAGCAAGTGTATCGCGCGTTGTATTTTAACGATACCTGGCAAGTGTCGCGCAAGCTGACCGTTAACGCCGGTTTACGTTGGGAGATCACGGGACCCTGGACGGAGCGTTTCGATTCCATCAGTGTGTTTTCCCCGAACGCGACCAATCCGCTGGCCGCTGCCACTGGTATGCCTCTGAAAGGAGATATCGGGTTTGTAGCGTCGCCTGGGCATCTGGAGCGCAGCGCGGTGAATCCGGAGTACCACGAGTTCTCACCCCGAGTAGGTGTAGCGTACATGCTGACGCCGAGCACCGTCATCCGCACCGGCTACGGCATCTTCTGGCTGCCGATCGATGTAAACCTGTTCTCCGAGCCGGATCACGATTCAATCAATGCAATCACGGAATCGATGAACACTTCGCTCAACAACGGGATCACTCCATTCAACGTTCTTTCCAACCCTTTCCCGGGCGGGATTATTCCGCCGCCTCAGCGCAACGCGGATCCGAACCGGGCGCTGTATGGTCAGACAGTTCTTACGCAGATTCCGCAAAACCCGCTTGGGTACGCACAGCAGTGGAATTTCGATATTCAGAAGCAGTTTGGTCCGAATTTCCTGATCGATGCGGGCTACGCGGGCTCTAAAGGCACTCACCTGCCGATTCAAACTCAGGATGAGAACGAGTTGCCGATTCAGTTGGTGCAGCAGCAGGCTGCGGCCGTTGGCACCGGAGCGTTTCTCGGAACCGTGCCGAACCCGTTTGCGGCGTATGTGCCCCCCGGATCGCCGTTCGCGAGCTCAAAGATTGCGTATGAGCAGTTGTTGCGGCCATTCCCGACTTACGGGCAAGTACAGTACGCGTCCCAAGGGGACGGTGACTCGAGTTATCAATCGTTCCAATTGAAAGTCACTAAGCGCTTCGGCAACGGCGGCACGGCGCTGCTGGCATACACGAATGAAAAGCTGATTGACGATGCGGAAACGCTCACGCCCTGGCTGGAGAATAATGGCGGCGCGGCGGGCTTTCAGTATTGGGGCAACTTCCGTCTGGAGAGATCTCTTTCGAGCTATGACGTCTCGCAGCGCCTGGTGCTCAGCTACGTTGTCGACCTGCCCTTCGGCAAGGGCAGAAAGTACATGTCGCACCCGAACAAAATCGTTCAGGCGGTGGCTGGCGGTTGGGGACTGGACGGCATCCTGACGCTGCAGACTGGTTTTCCGATCGCGCTCACGACTGCGAACAACAATATTCACGATGAGGGCGGGGGGTCGCGTCCGGATTTCAATCTTTCGGCATGCCCCAACGGTGCTGCCCTCAGCGGCTCGGCTACCAGCCGTCTCAATGGGTGGTTCAACACATCGTGCTTCTTCGGGCCGCCGAACTTTACGCTTGGGACAGTCGGCAGAACGCTGCCCAATGTGCGCACGGATGGTTTGCACAATCTCGATTTCGCGCTTTTCAAAGACTTCGATCTGACCGGCGAGGGTCGCGCGAAGCTGCAATTGCGCGGCGAATCGTTTAACCTGCTGAACACGCCGCAGTTCGGCTATCCCGGCCAGACTTGCTCCTGCAATGGCGGAAGCAATGGCAATTTCGGCGTGGTCACGTCGCAAGTAAATAATGCGCGATTGATCCAGGTGGCGGCCAAGCTAATCTGGTGAGGTTTTTTCAGGAGCGGGTAGCATGAAGTAGTCGATGCGCCCGCTGCTGTTCACTTTTTGCGTGGCCGCGCTCGGCTGCGTGGTTTGGGCGCAGAGCGACAACGGCGCACTCGCGGCGAAAGCTGTAGAAGCGGAGCGGCAGGGCGATTTTGCGGGCGCGGTTTCGGCATTTGAGCAGCTCATTCATAACGGCGCAGATACGCCGGAGCTGAGAAGCAATCTTGGCATCGCGTATTTTCAGCTCCACGATTACAGTGCCGCTCTCCGGCAGTTTCGGTTGGCGCTGGCGACCCGCCCCGATTCTGTTCCGGCGAATCTCTTCTCCGGGCTGGCGCTGCTGAAACTGCAGCGTGCGAAGCAGGCTCTGCCGTATCTGGAGAGAGCTCACCGCGCTCAGCCCAAAGCCCCGGAGGTGGTGCTCGCGTTGGCCGAAGCCGAAGTGGCTTCGAACGAAATTGTGCGGGCACGCGCGTCGTATGCGGAAGCGACACGTCTCGATCCCGAGAATTCCGAGGGATGGTACGGGCTGGGCATTATGGATCGCGTGCTCGCCGAAAGAGAGCTGAACACGGCAAAGCGGGCGACGCGGCCGCAAGCGGCGACGCAAGAATCGCACGCGCTAATGAATGCTTCCGGCAATGCTATTGCGCGCGCCATGCAGATCGATCCCACTTCGGTTCGCGCTCACATGATTCTAGGCGAATCTTTTCGAATTGCCGAACAGTATGACAAAGCAGTTCAGGAATACAAAGCTGCTACCGAGCAACAGCCAGAACTGGCGGCGGCTTGGGCAGGTTTAGCGACCGCGTACAGCGCGGCCGGAGACGATGAAAACGCGCTCGAAGCCGCGAAACGGGCGCTGGCGCTGGATTCGGACGATGCGAATACAAATGTAACGATCGCGGCAACGCTGTTGCGGCAAGGCGATTCTACTAAAGCCAAACCGTATGCGCTGCGTGCGTTGGAGCTGCAGCCTGGACTGGCGAGCGCTCACGTCGTCGCCGGGAAAATCTATTTAGCGGAGCGGCAACCCGGAAAAGCGCTGCCAGAGTTACAAGTGGCTGCAAAGGACGATACGGATGGAAGTACTTACTACTTACTGGCGACAACGCTGCGGGAGTTAGGCAGGCGCGAGGAGGCCGCAGTTGCGATGCAGAATTACAAGCGGCTTCACCAGATGCATGTGGCGCCGATGGGGAAGTAGTGCCCGGACGCGGTTCTGTTTTCGATGTGTCGGCAGACAAACTGCGGATAACAGTTTAGGTGATGCCTAGTTTTCTTTGCATATCTTCTAGCGATACGGCTTTGGTTTCCGGGAAGAAGAACATAACAACGAAAAACTGGACGACGGCCATGGCGGCGAAGAAGGCGAAGGGCGCGGCGTGAGATATGGCTGCAACAACGGGGAAAAATCCGGAGACGATGGCATTCATGGACCAGTGCGTGAAACTGCCGAGACTCTGTCCTTTGGCGCGCACTCGATTCGGAAAAACTTCGCTGATGTAGACCCAAATGACAGCGCCTTGCGAGAACGAGAAGAAAGCGATGAATCCTACCAGCAGCCATAACAAGAAAGCTTGATGGCTGCCGGTTGCGAACACCCAAGCGACACCCGCCAGACAAAAGGCGCAACCGACAGATCCGATCAACAGCAGCTTACGGCGGCCGGCGTGATCGATGAGCGACATCGCGATCACCGTGGCAATCAGGTTAGTAACTCCGATCGCCACAGCCTGCAAATCGCTGGAGACTTTGCTGAAACCAGCGCGCAGGAAGATGTCGTTCAAATAATACAGGATGGCGTTGACTCCAAGAATCTGATTGAAGAAGGCGATTGCAACGGCCAGGAAGATGGGGCGGGAATACTTTCTGGAAAAGAGCGGCTCCCGGCCATGGCCGTGCTCGACGTCAATGGAGGCCACGATGTCCTGGAGCTCGCCTTCGACGTTCTGTTCGCCGATCGACTCCAGCACGCGCCGGGCTTCTGCGACTTGCTGCTTCGCCACGAGCCAACGGGGGCTGCGTGGTATCGAGAACAGCGCTAACAGGAAGAGTGCTGCCGGAATTCCCGAAACTCCTAATTTCCAGCGCCATTCCGCTGCGCCGAAACCAGCTAGGCCGATCAGGTAATTCGAAAAATAAGCGAGCAGGATACCGATGACGACGTTGAGCTGAAAGAAGCCGACCAGGCGTCCGCGCCATTTCGGCGGCGACACTTCCGCGATGTACATGGGGCCGAGTACGGAAGAGCCCCCGATGCCGAGCCCTCCGACAAATCGAAAGACGAGCAGCGAAGACCAGCTCCAGGCGATTCCACAGCCGAGCGCCGAAAGGAGGTAACACACCGCCATGACGCGGAGACTGTCGCGGCGGCCGTATCGATCGCCCGGCACGGCAGCGAACATCGCGCCGATGATGGTACCCCAAAGCGCGCTCGCCACCGTGACGCCGACCATGCCGGGCGAAAGATGATAAGTGGTCCGCAGCGCAGCGGTTGTTCCGGAGATTACGGCGGTATCGAATCCGAAAAGCAAGCCGCCAAGCGCGGCGACACCGGCACTTCTAAGCAGGTATGAGTTTAGTTGCAAGCGCAATCACTTTCCAATGCATTTACTTTTCGAAAACTTAGCTTTTCGTCAGCCATGTTCGCCAGACGGTATCCACGGTTGCGTGGACCAGCGCGGGAGCAAGCAAGTTGCCGCCGTTGCGAAAGGCCGATCCGTAGAACCATCCTGCCACGGAAGCCAAGGCGACATAGCGCCAGTTTGGGAAAGGCGCATGCAAGATGTGAAATAAACCGAACAGGCAAGCGGTAATCAGTTGTCCCCACTTCCACGACCCGAGAGAACGCGAGAGCAGGTTCTGCAGGAAGCCTCGGAAGAACAACTCTTCGAGGAGCGCAATGAATAAAAAGATCTCAAGGTAATCGGCGCAGAAAGCTGGAAGGCCTCGCCAGCGCGGATGCCAACCGGTGAAGTGCAGCGCGAGACTGGCGGGAATTGCTATGACGGCGAAGCTGGCAAAATTCAGCGCTGCCGCTCCGAGCACTTTGGTGGAAATTGCGAACTCATAGCCGAGACCCGGCACGGGGCGGACAAAGGTCCAGCACCAGGAGGCGACTGCGATCAGGAACAGCCGGCCCATGAAATCGAGATTTAGCGGAACAGCCCAGATGCCGGTCAATGCATGGAACAACACCGCGATGATCAGCCAAACGCCAACCACGGCATCCTGGCAGCTAAAGCGCGCGGTGTTTCGCACCGGGAAGAATCGATATACGAGCAGGACCGGGGCCGCGACGACCAGCAGGCGGCGAGCGCGATCCACCGAAAGTTTCCTGTTCCCGTGCAATAGATCAGATACGGAATGCACCAGATGAAAAGAAACCCATAGCAGCGGTTTGGTTTTGCGATCCATCTTTGAATGGTTTCGCGGCTGCCACGCAGGCTTGGCGTCAGCACTAAAATCAGCAGCAGTAGAAAACAGCAATAGATCGCGGCAGCGGCTTCAAACGAGATCGGGAAGCGTTTCAGATACGCCCGCGCTATGGCCGCAAAAACCAGCGCCAGCGCACCGATTGCCAGCATAAAGCGCGATAGATTCATTTCTATTTGAAGCTACAGTAAGGGCATGCGCCCGCTTCGCTTCTGGGCATTTCTTGTTTGTCTGGCACTCCCCGGCCCGGCGCTGGTTAGGGCGCAAAGTCCGCGGCGCTTGACAGGATTCAGCGCTCCTGTAAATCTTTACGCAGGCTGCTAATTATTACGCAGCTTGCCGCGATGCCGAAAGCTTCTTCCGAAAACGCTCTCTCCCGCAGAGAGCGCCAGATCATGGACGTCCTGTTCGCTGCCGGGAGCGCGACCGGCCAAGAGATTCAGGCGCAGCTACCGGACCCGCCCAGTTATTCGAGCGTGCGCACCATCCTTCGGGTGCTGGAGCGAAAAGAGTACGTGCGGCACCGCGAAGAGGGTCTGCGATACGTCTATGAACCCGTCGTGCAGCGAGATGTTGCGCGAAAATCGGCGGTTCAGAGGCTGTTGCGAACGTTTTTCGACGGATCGGCCCAACAGGCGGTGGCCGCGCTGCTCGATCCACGAGTGTCGCGCATCAGCCGCGAGGAATTGGACGAGATCGCGCAATTGGTGGAGCGCGCCCGGGAGAAGCGGTCATGATCGAAATTCTTCCGCTTGTCAAGATTACGGTTCTGCTGGGTATCGCAGCGGCATTTCTTCCGCTGATGCGCCGAGCCACCCCGGGCGCGCGCCATTTCCTTTGCATCGCCGCGCTTAACCTGTGCTTGCTGCTGCCGGTTTTCCTAACTGTTGCACCGGTGCCTGTACCGGGGCTGCACGTGTGGACAATACTCACACGAGCCGCCGTTTCTGCCGAGAGGTCACACCCGGCGCCTGTTCATTGGCTGCAAGTGGTGTGGCTTGCCGGTGTCCTCGCGGTTGCGGTTCGATTTTTGGTAGGCCTATTCATCTTGCAGCGCCGGGCGCGTCTGGCGAGCGCGTTTTCCGCACTGCCGGAACGACTCGAATCATTGCTCCGTTCGCATGGTGTCACCGCACGGCTTGCGCCGGTCGCGTCCCCAGTGGTTTGGGGTTGGTTGCATCCGGAGATTCTCCTGCCCGAATCGTCACGGGGCTGGCCGGAAGAGCGCCTGCGGTTGGCGCTTCTGCATGAGCTTGCGCACGTGCACCGCGGCGATCTCTGGACGGGTCTCATCGCGGCGGCGGCGCAAGCCGTCTATTGGTTTCACCCGCTGGTCTGGTGGCTGTGCGCGAAAGCTGCGGAGGCGCAGGAACTCGCTTGCGACGACTCCGTTCTCGCAGACGGTGCGTCCGCGCCCGAATATGCTTTTCTGCTGCTAGAGACCGCCCGCCGGCTGTCGTCTCCCATTCCGTTCGGCTGCCCAATGGTCGGCCGTTCCCATTCTCTTCGAGGTCGAATTATGCACATTCTCCAATTTCGTTCCCAATCCGCATCGGCGCGGCGCACTCGCGGCGCCGCTTGTGTCTTCCCGGCTCTCTTGATAGGCGCAGGCCTTTTGATGGCCGTTCCGGACCAGCCAACGACGAAGACGCAAGACAAGGTTTACAAAGTCGGCGGCGATGTTACTAGTCCTGTCGTGACCTTCAAAATAGAGCCAGAGTACACCGCGGCTGCGAAAGATGCCAAGATCCAAGGCTCGGTCCTGTTGTGGATGATTTTAGATCGCTCCGGGGTTCCTCACGACATAAGAGTGAGTCGGAGCCTCGATCCAGGTTTGGACCAGAACGCGATCCACGCGATCCAGCAATGGCGCTTCCGTCCGGCTACAAAAGAGGGAAAGCCCGTTTCCGTCTCGGTCAATATCGAAGTGAATTTCCGGTTAAAGTAAGAGTCACTTCGATGCTGGGCGCGAGAGGTGATCGAAATTCAAGATCGCGTTGAACACCAGCGCGTAGCTGCCGATCGTCTCACCGCGATAAATCGGATTGTTCGCAAACAGCAGCACATTTCCTTTGCCGAGATGCGCATCCACCGCCGCTACATGCTCGGCGATGGAGCCGCCGTTCTCGAGCAGCCCGGAAATGAGCAGATCTTTAGCGGATGCGTAGCGGAGAATCACATCCGGCCGATATTGTTCCGGAATTACATAAGGATTGTTGCGCGCCTGCTCCTCATTGAGTGGCACAGGTTCCCAGGGCTTCGGGGAGGGTAGCGGCGGCGGTTTGTGAAGAGGACGGCCTTCTGGAATATCTTCGTCATTGGGCCCTCCGCGGCCGGTTGGACGTTTATATTCTTTCTCTGTCAAAATGGGGCGGCCCGCCGAGCTTGTATTGCTCACGCGGAACGCCAATCCGTCCTGGCTATAGACGGCCAGATTCGGAGCATATCCATACGCAGGAGCCAGTTTGTTGTTCACTACTACTGCGCTCAGGACGCTACCGACGACTTTGGCAGTGCCGTGCGGCACGACGAAAACTCCGGGCGCGAATCCTTCGTCGATCGCAAATTGCGCCGTATCTTCACAGGTGATCAGCAGCCCGCCTTGCTCCACGAATGCTTTTAGATGGTCGACGCCGGAAGAGCCCAGTCCGGGCCGCATGTCGTCCGTCCCGTCCAGCTTGCCAATATTCGGTGTAAGCGAGGTTGTCTGCCAGGGCAGCGCATTCCCCCACATCGGCATTCCATTCACGATCTGTTCGGCGGACATATGCGAGACAGGCGCGAAAATAATCACGTCGTACTTCGCCCGCAAATCCGGCTCGCGTGCCGCGGTTTGCGTGCTGATGTAATTGAACGGGACGTGCAGCTTATCGAAGGCCATGCGCCACCAGCCTTCGGTTTGGGTAGCGAGCCAGGTGTGCATGAATGCGATGCGTGGAGGCGTTGCGGAATGCATGCGAACGCTGGGACGCGCTGCGACACTATACGCGCTCAGATCGAGCTGTTGCAGCGCGTCCTTTAGCTTCGCGCTATCCACGCCGCCGATCAGCATCGATCCAGGCTGAAAATGACGTCCGTCGCTTTGAAACGCTTCTTCCGCTATAGAAACGTCGGCGCCCTTGAGCGTATATAAGAGACCGGCGAGACCGATCTGGCCCGAGTTGTCGATGGCGTACAGCGGCCCGGAACCGTCGACACGGCCCGCGATCTGGGTCACATCCGCGATTTTCTCCATCTTCGCTTTGAGAATGGAGCTGTCGGTGACGCGCACTGCTTTGGCGTTGAACAAATCGCCAAAAGACCAGCCCGTATCGTCATAAGGATGCTTTTGCGGATCGTCAGGCGACCAGTATTGGCGATCTAACAGCGCGTCCGCGACACGCGAGTAGGGTTGATCCATGCGAATCACGAAACTGCCTGTTGGAAAAGTTTGTTTCTTTGGCGGTTCGGGTTTTTCATGCTTCTCGGCGGATTCTTGATCGCTGGGCGCATGAGCCGGCGGCGGAATAGTGACGCTCGCCGCTTCGCTTAAACGCTGAATTTCGACGTGCTGGTCCGCCAGCGCCTTCAGAAGCTGGATCTGCCGGTTCAGAGAAGCGCTATCGGCAGGCAAGACATATGCGGCGGGTCCCGCGTTCAACGGCTTTTCTATGGAGCGCTTACTTTTCAAGTAGAAGTCTTCGAGAAAATGCGGAGCGTGATTCGCGAAATAGGAAAGGGTCGAGAGCAGCGCCGATTCTTCATAATTGTTGTTGTCGCGTTGGGACCAGAGCACGGTCGGATACGGAGGGTTCGGGCGATACCACGTTCTCGAATATTCGTCGGGGGTGAGGATGCGCTCCTCGGTATCCGCCCCGCCATTCCCAAACGTTTCGTACAAGCGGCTAATGCCGTTGTGCAGTCCCGCTAAAAACATCAGATAGCCGGGACTCCATGTATCGAAATTGCCGTGCGTGAACACGCCGGGCATGCCGAGGTTTTGCATCTGCTGCACGTTGTCATAGGCGAGCATGTCCCATTCGTCGGCCAGCATGGGATCGATCCACGGGTTGTACGGGCCATCGCCGACCGTGTTGTCGTAGAGAAACGGTACCGACTCGTGCAAATCGTGCAGCACCTGCGCATGCCACTTGATATAGGTGTTCAGTACGTTTTTTGTAAGATCGAGCGTCATTCCCATGGCGTCGCGGTTGTTATCGTGCGCGACATAATGGCCCCAATAGAGCAGCCGCGGCCAGTTTTCGTTGGGATGCGCGCGATGCCATTTGTAAATGTCGACCATGCGGTCGCGCCCATCGACTTCCACCACCGGAGTGATGAGCGTGATCATGTGCCTCCGAATGTACTGGATATACGGAGCGTTGTCGACGGCGAGGCGATACGCCATTTCCATCAGCGCAGTGGGAGCGCCGGTTTCAGGCGAATGAATGGTTCCGGTGATGTAGTAAACGGGGACTGATTGTGCGAGAAGAGTCTGCGCGGTTGAATCGTTCATGCCGATAGATCGCGGATCGGCCAGCTTCGCGAGGCGCTCATCGTTCTCCTCGGCTTTCGACAAGAGCGATTCATCGGCAACCGCGACGGCGATCATCTCGCGTCCTTCTTCTGTGTGCCCGATGGTGAAGACCTTCACGCGTGGCGTGCCGGCCGCGAGCATCCGGAAATAGCGGTAAACGTCTTCGGCGTATGGCAGCATGTTCGGCGCGCCGCTGACGTCGCCGAGCACTTTCGCCGGGGTCGGCACTGATTTCGAAGCCGGCAGATAATTCGTCAGCGTCGAATTGAGTGAAGGCCCGGTGGTGTATTTCTGAATTTGATCCGTGTACCACTGGTCGACCGGCTGCTTGGGGTCGCGCGCGAATTGGCCGGTAGCGCCGGTTTGCGCCGGGAGCCGTGAACCGGAAAGAGCAGCAAGCAAGCCAATGGCGGTAAGAATGCGTCGAAGTTCAATCATTGCGGGTGTTTGAAGAAGTCTCCAGAACCCGGATCATAGCATCGGACAAATGAACTCCGATAGGCTATTGGCCATGCAGCGGATCGTCTTCGATACGGATCTTGGAATTGACGATGCGCTTGCGCTGCTGTATCTGCTCGCTTCCGCGGAAGCGAGGATTGAGGCGATCACGACGGTACACGGGAACGTGCCTGTGGACGTGGCGACAGGTAATGTGTTCGAAGTTTTATCCATGGCTGCAATTTCGGCGCCGCCGGAAATTGCGCGGGGAGCCGCGGAACCGCTGTCGGGAGCGGGGGTACATGCGGCGGAGGTGCACGGCGAAGACGGATTAGGCGGCTGGACCAAGCGCGGCCGGGTTCCCTTGGGCAAGGTCAGCGGCAAGCGCGCAAGCGAGGTGATCTGCGAGCTTGCGCGAAGATGGCCCGGCGAAGTGACGCTGCTATTAATCGGCCCTGCAACCAACGCGGCTCTCGGTTTGCGCGAAGATCCGGATGGGTTCCGGCTGCTGCAACGGATCGTAATGATGGCCGGCGCCGTGTGGGAACCAGGAAACATCACGGCGGCGGCGGAGTTCAACGTGTATGCCGATCCGCAAGCGGCGCGCGAAGTGCTGCAATGCGGATTGCCGGTGGTAATGGTTGGGCTCGACGTCACGCGCAAGGTCTCGGTCACCAGAGAATTGCTCGAGCGGCAGCTCCATCTGTGTGAGGATGAGAGGGCGAATTTTCTGCGTTGCATCGCGGAGCAAGGGTTCTCGTTCTATCGGCAAAGCAGTGGGTGGGAGGGCTTTCATTTGCACGATCCGCTTGCCGCCGCCGTCGCGTTGGACTCTTCGCTTGTCGAGATGCGCCGCATGAGGGTGGATGTCGAGACCGCGGGAGAACTCACGCGGGGAATGCTGGTGGCGGAACGCAGGCCCTGGATGAAGGGTGGCGAGAATGTCGATTATTGCGTCAATGTGGATGCCGACCGGTTTCTAGAGATGTTTTGCAATCGGGTTTTTGCCTTGTCCAGCAAGGCCATAGACATACACTAGAATTAGATGTCTGCCGCTGTTGAAAGGCTGATCGGGACCGACCTGCTGAGCCGGATCGGCAATACACCACTGCTTGAGATCCGCTCCTCCAGACGCGGATATGCGCGGGTTTTTGGCAAGGCTGAGTTTTTCAATCCGGGTGGATCTGTTAAAGACCGGCCGGCGTTGAACATGATCCAGCGGGGTGAGGAAAGCGGCCGATTCACCCGCGATAAGATTTTGCTCGATTCCACCAGCGGCAACACGGGCATTGCGTACGCCATGATCTGCGCGGCTAAAGGCTATCGCTCAAAGTTGTGCCTGCCCGCGAATGCTTCTCCGGAGCGAATACAAACTCTGCGGGCCTACGGCGCGGAACTGGTCCTGACCGATGCGGCAGAGGGTTCGGACGGCGCCCTGCGCGTTTGCCAGCGAACTTATGAAGAAGATCCGGACCGCTATTTTTATCCGGATCAGTACAGCAACCCCGCGAACTGGCAGGCGCATTTCGAGACGACGGGTCCGGAGATCGTTGCGCAGACTGGCGGTGGGGTAACGCATTTTCTGGCGGCGCTTGGCACCACCGGAACCTTTACCGGAGTCGCACGGCGTCTGCGGCGCGACCTGCCGGGGGCGCGATGCATTACCGTGCAACCGGCCACGCCGCTGCACGGTTTGGAAGGTACCAGACACATGCCATCTTCCATTGTGCCCAGCATTTATGATCCGAAGCTGGCGGATGAAAACATCTGGATCGAAACAGAAGATGCGTACGCAACGGCGCGGCGATTGGCGCGCGAGGAAGGGCTGCTGGTTGGCGTTTCCGCGGCTGCTAACGTTTTGGCTGCGACTCGAGTTGCCGAAAACTTATCTAAACAAGGGCAGGCAGGCATCGTAGTTACCGTGCTTTGCGATGGCGGCCAAAAGTATCTTAGCGAGCGTTTCTGGAATGATTGAGATTGAGACGAAGCCCTGGCAGGCTATGGTGTTGCACGCGGAAAGGACCTATCCGAACGAATGTTGCGGGGCGATGCTGGGCCGCAATCTGGAAGATAAAAAGGTCGTGATGGAGGCGCTTCCGCTGCGGAACGCCTGGACCGGCGGACAGGGCGACCGGTACCAGCTTCGACCGGAAGACTTGTTGGCAGCCGAACAGGCGGCGCGGGCGCAGGGGATGGATCTCATCGGAATTTTTCATTCCCATCCGGATTGCGCGGCCTACTTCTCAGAAACGGACCTGAAGAATTCGTGCCCCTGGTATTCGTTCGTAGTGCTCTCTATTCAGAACGGCAAATTCGACCATGCGAATAGTTTTCTACCCGACTTGGATCAAAAGAGGGCGGATTGTGAGGAATTGATATGGCAAAAGTTTTGATCCCGACCGCGCTGCGGCAGTTTACGAATCAGAAAGATTCGGTGGAGGTGAGCGGCGTGACGGTGGGCGATGCGTTGAGTCAATTGACGGCGCAATATCCAAACATCAAGAAGAATCTATTTAACGACCAGGGCAAGCTGCGCAGCTTTGTGAATGTCTACGTCAATGACGAGGACATTCGCTATATGGATAAAGACGAGACACGGCTGGAAGGCGGTGAAACCATCTCGATTGTGCCGAGCATTGCGGGCGGCGCGACCGGCGTGGCCGAGCCTGAGACGGCAACGCTGACCAACGAAGAAGTCGCCCGCTACAGCCGCCATCTTCTTTTGCCGGAAGTTGGCATGGAAGGCCAGCTTAAGTTGAAGCAGGCGAAGGTGATCCTGATCGGCGCCGGCGGTTTGGGCGCGCCGCTGGGTTTGTATTTGGCGGCGGCTGGCGTGGGGCGCATCGGCGTAGTCGATTTCGACGTCGTGGACGCTTCGAACCTGCAGCGGCAAGTGATTCACGGCACCAGCGATTTGGGACGAAAGAAGCTCGATTCGGCCGCGGACCGGATGCGCGATATCAATCCGAACGTGCAGGTCGACAAATTCGACACGGGCCTGTCGAGTGAAAACGCGCTAGAAATTTTGAAGGACTACGATATCGTCGTCGACGGCACGGATAATTTCCCGACGCGCTATCTGGTCAACGACGCTTGTGTGTTGTTGAAGAAGCCAAACGTCTACGGCTCAATTTTCCGGTTCGAAGGACAGGCGACGGTGTTCGCCTATGAAGATGGGCCGTGCTACCGCTGCCTATATCCGGAGCCGCCTCCGCCGGGATTGGTGCCGAGCTGCGCAGAAGGCGGAGTGCTTGGTATTCTGCCCGGGCTGATCGGTATCATTCAGGCCACCGAAACGGTGAAGATCATCCTGGGCGTCGGCGAGACTCTGAAAAATCGCCTGTTACTTTATGATGCGCTGGATATGCGTTTTCGCGAGCTGCGTTTGCGGCGCGATCGCGATTGTCCGGTGTGCGGCGATCATCCAACCGTTACCAAGCTCATCGATTATCAGCAGTTCTGCGGAGTTGGCCCGGCTGCGCCGCAGGCCGCCTCTCCGGATGGCGTGATCGATCCGGCGGAAGTGAAGCGGAAGCTGGATCGCGGGGATGATTTCACTTTGATTGACGTGCGTGAGCCGCACGAATATCAGATCGCGCGCATTCCCGGCGCCCGGCTGATTCCACTGGGCGAACTGCCGAAGCATCTGAACGAGCTCGATCGAAACGCGGACATTGTGGCGCATTGCAAGAGCGGCGCGCGCAGCCAGAAAGCCGTCGATCTGCTGAAGCAGAACGGCTTCCAACACGTGCGCAATATGACCGGCGGAATTTTAGCCTGGAGCGATAAGGTCGATCCCGCGGTTCCGAAATATTGATTCAGCGCGTCAATTCGTATATATAGAGCGCGACCCGGCGGGTTTGATCCGGCATGCGCGCCAAATTGATTGTTTCGCCCGGGGCGTGCGCGCCATGCCCATAAGCGCCAAGGCCTGAAATGCTCGCCACGTAGGGTGCGACGAAAGAAAGATCTCCCGCGCCGCGATGCGCCGGATCGAACGGCTGCATGATATCCATTCCGAGTTCGCGATTCACTTCGTTCAACTTCTGCAGCAGTTCCCGGTTACCGGCCGTCTCGGGCATGGAAGGATATCCTTCTTCAAACTCGATCTCGCCCGAAGTTCCGGGCAGGTGCTCGGAGACGATCTGCCGCATGCGATCCTGAACGCGTTTGTATTGCTCATCCGTTACGGTTCGGATATCCCCGGCGGCTTGCGCTTGCGCGGGCACGACATTTATTTTTCCGGAAGCGGTTGCGGTGGCTGCGGCCTCGTCGTAAGAGGCTTTCGTGCCGCCGGCGATGAGGCCGACGCTGTAAGTCAGATCGGGTTCGCGCAATTCTTGCTGGAAGCGGTCGAGGATGCGCGCCATTTCATAAATCGCGCCATCGCCCACGTTCTTGCCGAAGATGCCGCTGGAATGGGCGGTTTTCCCGCTGGTGGTCAGCACCCATTCGTACGCGCTGCGGCGTGAGATGCTCGCGGCATCGTGGCCGTCGATCTGCACGCCGCCTTCAAATTCCAGCGCCGCATCGCTATTTTTACCGGCTTCAATCAGATCGCGCCGCGCTATGGAAAGCGGCTTGCCGGGGCGCTCTTCATCGCCGCTCAGAAATACCGTGATGCTGGCGCCATCCAGTGCGTGATTTTCATTTAGCGCCTGGAGCGCGCCGAGCATGATCACCAGCCCGCCTTTCATATCGGAAGCTCCAGGACCGGTGCCGGTGTCGCCATCGCGCGTGAACTTCTGGAAAGGACTGCTGGCCTCAAAGACTGTATCCATGTGGCCGATCAGTAAGACGCGCTTGCCGTGCGAGCCTTGTCGGTGGCATATCATGTGACCCGCGCGATGCACCTCATCCATGGCAATCCAGCGGCACGCGAACCCGAGCGCCTCGAATTTAGGGCGCAGGACATCGCCGACTTTGCGCACGCCGGCTGGATTGAGCGTGCCGCTATTGATATCGACAAGCTGTTCGAGAAGATCGAGGGAGGCTTGCTGGCCGGCATCTGCGGAAGCGATAATCTTCTGTTGTTTCGGAGTAAGCTGCGTTTTTTGCGCGCTGAGAAGAACCGCTGAGAAGAGGAGGATAGAAAGCCGGATGGGCACTTCTAATCTTGTATCGCACGGACGAAATGATTGATGGGGCCGTAACCGGCACCCAGCCCTGGAGCGGTTTCGATGGCCCTCTGAATGAATTCTTTGGCGCGTTCCACGGCCGTGTGCAGATTGACGCCGAGAGCGAGACCCGCCGTGATCGCAGCCGAATAGCTGCAGCCTGTACCGTGGGTGTGGCGGGTGTCGACGCGAATGCCTTCGAAGCGTTCTACGCCGGTCGCGGTTCGCAGGATGTCGACCGGTTGGCCGCGAAAATGGCCGCCCTTCACCAGCGCGGCCTCGCAGCCAAGCTCCCGCAGCCGTTTGGCGGCCGCGATCATGTCCGCCTCGGTTCGAATCGTCAGGCCCGTGAGCGCCTCCGCTTCCGGAATATTCGGAGTGACTAAATAGGTGTGCGGCAGAAGCTTGTTCCTCAATGCTTCTTCCGCTCCAGGTGACAGCAACCGGTCGCCATGTTTGCCGATAAGGACCGGATCGACAACGAGCGGAAATGGAAATACCTTTGCCAGACCGGCAACCGCCTCCACGATTTCGATGCTGCCGAGTGCGCCTGTTTTTGCTGCGGCGGGAGGGATGTCCTCAATGACGGCCTGAATCTGATCGATTATCAGATCGGCCGCGAGAACTTCGACGCGCGAAATGCGCCGCGTATTCTGAACCGTGACGAGCGTGACGACGGCTTCGCCATAGACGCCGAACTGCTGGAATATTTTGAGATCGGCTTGAATGCCGGCTCCGCCACTCGGATCGGAGCCCGCAATCGTGAGCGCCACCGCCGGCATGTTCCAACGGTAGCGCAGGGATTTACTGAAACGGCTGATTCACCGTCGTCTGTCCGGCCGAGTTGTTCACCGTCGCCGCTACCGAGCTTACTTGCGTGACATCGCCATTTACCGGGAAACTGGCTTCGAGGACAAACGCTCCGCCCGCCGTATCGTTGGTGAAGAAGTATTGGTGAAACGCCGAAGTGGCGTCGGCCGAAACCGTGAGGTTTCCAGTGCTCGAAGTGGCGAAGACGAACGACAACGGCCCGGCGCTGTAGGTGTTGTCGTAGCCGGTGATGGTTACGACCAAGTTGGGGTATTGCCGCACGGCAGTTATAGATGTGACTTGCACTTTAGAGCCTGCAATGGTGAAGGATTTAGTCAAGACCGGCGAATTGGGGAATTGCAAGGTGAAGGTGATAGTTCCGGCCGTGGTTCCGGTCTGAAAAGTAATCGGCGATTGGCCCTTGTAGTTTGCAATCAGCGATCCCGAGGGAACCGTGACATTCATTTGCTGGCTGTTGCTTGCGACAAAAATTATCGCGGGATCGCTGGTCACGTTGTTCACCGCGGAAACAAACTGCATAGTCAGGATGCCTATCAGATCTCCTACCGGTGCATTATCGACGGTGATGGTCAAATGCGCCTGCTGTTGACTCGTAAGCGGCTGCACATCCACCTGGAACGTCGCACTTGAAACCAGCGGTGCAATAGTTTGCGCCTGCAGCGGGAACTCCCACGTGCCTAGCATGAGTGTGCCGTTGTAGGTGTTTACCGCGGATGCTGTGAATGTGATATCGAAGCTGATCGATTGTCCCGGCTGAAGAATCGTAGGCGCTGTGGGAACCGTTCCGGAAAGAGTGAATCCGCTTCCGGAGACTTGGGGAACCGGCAAATAGAAAGCATCGGTAGCCGTGGTGGAATTTTCGATGGTTATCGTCAAAGTCTCGCTGGAGCCCGGTAATAGTTGTCCGAAGGGTATCGGCGTTGCTCGACTGGCGGGAGTTGCGCACTTACAGACCGGGCTGAAAAATGAAACCGCGAGAGATCCAGTTGCCACGCCTTGCAATAGGTACGTGTTCTGGCCGATCACAAGAGTTGCCTGATCTCCGCTTGAGGCCGTTCCGGGAGCATAGGTGACGGTGAAACTAACTGACGAATTGGGCGTCAGTGTTGCCGGTAATGGACCCAGCGCGAACGGCGGATTCGCATTGTTCGTCAGAGGCGGGAGGGTTACAAACGTTTGAGGGTTGACCGCTATGCTGCCATTATTGACAAGCACAAGGTTGATTACAGCCTCGGATGTTATAGGGACATTGCCCACGTTAATCGGAAAGGCCCTCGTCGGCAGCATCACGTTTCCATTGCAGAGCGATAACGGCTGAGGGGCGGTGATGCTGGAACACATGAGTGTCACCCCTGGCGTATTTCCCGCTGCTCCGGTTCCGTTGCCCTGAACCGTAGACACGGCAAATGGCGGCGGTGCGTTGAGAGGTGTAGTCCCGGCCAATTGCGCCTGCAAATAGCCCGAGGCAGCCCCTGTAACGGTAGGCGTGAAGTTTAAGGTAAAGAGTTTCCAAGCCTGCGGCGCGAGCGTGGCGCTCAGGTCCAATCCCGTGATGGTGAAATTCGGGGTCGCGACAGCGGAGTTCGCGGATGCACCGACAAAAACGACACTGATGGCAACGCCCGCCGCCGAGCCGTTTACAACACGAATTGCGATGCTGGAGGAACTGCCAACCGGCGTATCGGGAAACTGATATGTAGATGGCAGCGGAGTCAGCTCACTGGTGGGCTGCTGGCCGTTCGAGGTGTCGATGTAGAAGTTGAGCGCTGGACTCTGCGCATACGAAAATGCGCTAAAGAGCAGCGACAATACTAAGATTTTCACTTGTGGACCTCCTGCTGCACTGCTGATGGCGGTCCGGGAAGCTCCGATAGCTCGAGCGTGGTGTCGTTCAGGTGGAGTATCCAGTTCTGTTGTGTCGTCGGCGAAGCGAGATGCAGCCAGTCGGACGAGATGCGCTCGAAAGTGAGATCCGGTGCAGTTAGAGGCAGAGTTCGCACCGCCCCGTTTGCGGATGCGATCTCGAGTCCGCGCTCATCGTGAAAGACAACGTAAGAGAGCTGCCGGAACGCCGGCCCGTGAACACCCGGCAAAAGATGGAGCGAGACGACATCGCCGGTGTCGAGCGAAACAATGGCAGAGGAAACCACGCCGCCGGGCTCGGTTATCAACAGCTCCGCTGTTTTCGAATCCTGAAGGCGCACGGAGCTGACGCGCGTGAGCAGACCGCTCTGGATTTCGACCAGGACAAACGATTTCCCGTTCCAATGCAGCAGGGCGTGATGATTGGGCAGCCAGGCGATCGCGGTGCTCAAATCGCCATCTATATTTAGTAGCGGCGCGGATTCGTTCGAATCGTATTCGGCGATAACGGTCGCGTCCGGGCCCAGGAGTTGGATCTGCCCGTTTTTCGCCAGCAGGCCACCCGAATCGGAAAAGCTGGCGGCATCGGCCGAGCCGGCCGTTTGAGCGTTAACGATGAAATCGTTGTGCAGCCCGGAAACAATATGGATACTCTTATCCGAATACCGGACCGCGCCTATTTTCGGCGCGTCTACCTGGGCACTCATCCATGCCGGCAGACAGAACACCAGAAGTAGCGAAAAAACGCGCGCTCTCATGTGCGTTTTACTTAATGCCCGACGCTGATGCTCGGGCTTCCGATAGAGAGCGAAGGATTCTGCGGAGTGCTCGTGCCGCTCGATTTGCCTTTTCCGGCCATCGCAACACCGGCTCCCGCTCCTGCCGCGACCAAGGCTAGGATCAGCCATTTCTTGTGGCTCTTATGCGGCGCTTCGCCAGGCGGGGTGCTGCTCACCGAAACCGCGGGTTCCGGCTTCAACGGGACGGTTTCCACAGGAGGCGGCTGAGCGGCGGCGCCGGTACTCACTGGAGGGACAAGCGCCTTCGCGGCTGTTTGCGTGGTGGCAAGCTGCGCGGGCGCCGGCGGCGGCACTGAAACAACCGTCGTCGTCGAAGTGCTGCTCACGAGCTTCTGTTCGATCAGCATGCCGGCGTGGCCGCTTCCCTTGGTTGCCGTTACGCGCACGGCAACCAAGCCGGGCGTTTCGGTCCAATGGATGCCGCTGACCCGCGCACGCCCAGTGGCATCGGTGTACACCACTGCGGAGTGGGCGCCATCGCCGAATGTGCCGGTCGGGCCGCTATCCGGCAAACGGAACGCAACCGCCGCGTCCGGGACGGCAGCTCCCGCCGAATCGGCAACTTGGATGGTGAATCCATTCACCGTTTGCGAACCGATGAGCGCCTGCGAGCTGTCGCTCGCGACCACCCGGATCTGCAGATTCGGAGAAGCGGCGGCGTCCTGCGCGGGCGCTTGTGCCCACAGCGGATAAACAGTCAAAATCGGCACTAAAACAACAGAAATGAAAGGGGAGAGCGGGACAAATTTCATGGCGGCCTCGTTGCGATTGCCGCGCAGGGGTGCTAGACGAGCTGGATAAGAACAACCGTTACGTTATCGGGCCCGCCTTTTTCCTTTGCGGCGTCGACAAGGTAGTGGCATTTGTCCGGCAGAGATTTCTCTGAATCAAGAGCTCCCCGTAAAGTTTTTTCTTCGAGCACCCCATGCAGCCCGTCGGAACAGAGCAAAACCTGGTCCCCGGCTCGCATTTGCACCGTCTGCGAGTAGATCCGCAGGTCGTCCGCGGTCCCGACCGCCATTGTCAACACGTGCCGCATCGGGTGCTTGCGTAAGGCTTCGTCGCTCAATCCCAGCCGCGAACCTACTTCCGCAACCCAAGTCTGATCCTGGGTAATCAGCGAAAGGCCTTCTTTGGACGACAGATACGCCCGGCTATCGCCAACGCTTCCGACCTCCAGGCGTCCCTCTTCTACTTGCCGCGCGACTAGTAAAGTAGTTCCCATGCCCTCCAGTTCCGGTTTGCCTTTGGCGGCTTGCCGGACACACTGGTTAGCTTCCGCGAAGGCTTGCTTCAGGGCCTCTAGGCCGTCCGGACTGGGAACGTGGAGGAGAAAATCGTAGGTGGTCTTGGCGCTCAATTGAGCGGCAAGTTCGCCCGCATTCGCGCCGCCCATACCATCGGCGAGGATGAAAATCCCCGATGCTACGTCGCTGATGAAATAGTCTTCATTATTGGAGCGAACGCAGCCTGGATCGGAAAGGCCGAAAGCCTCTAGCATAAAAGGCTCTCCGATTATAACCGCCGCAGCGCGTGGGGATTAATGTGGCGCTCGAGCCGGGGTTCGGATCGAACTAGCAGAATTCGCAGTCGCGCTATTGTGCGGAGCATTCCAGCCGATCAGGAGACAAGAGAGACGTGATCTCCCGTGGAGGTAATTTGATATTCGAAGTGATCGTACTGATGGCAGCCGCCGTTCTGCTCTTAACCTATTTGAAGCGCCGGAATAAGCGAATCATCACGAACCAGCATAACGAGGAGCACTCCTAAACTGGGAGATCTCTAATCCGAACGTTTCGGCTGCATCATCGCTTTAAGCTGGCGAAACGCGGTTTCGTTGAAATTCTGCTTCAGGCGCGGGACAGCAACCGATTTGACGCCTGGAGGCGTAGACTCGCGGCGCTGCGCCTGGTCGAGTAACGAACTCGCGCCCGCATCGTCCGGTGTACGGTCCAGCACGCCCTGCAGCCGTTTGGCCGCTTCGTCGAAATAGTTATTCCGCAATAACGCCGCTCCCAGATTGAACAGGTACACCGGATCGTTCGGATCGCCTTCCAACGCGTGCCGCAGATCGTCGATTGCGACCGGCAACCCTAACTCGCTCTCGGCAGCGCCCAGGTTGTTATAAACCTCGCTCATCGGGTAGGTCTTCAGCAGTTCTCGAAAGTAACTGGCGGAAGCCTTGTAATCACCCGCCCCGAACGCGCTGATCCCCATTTTGAACCGCGCCTCGGGATAGCGGGGATTGTCAGCCGAAATATGTTGGAACCAGCCGGTCGCCTCGCCGTACTGTTTGCGATCCAAAGCGAGTTTCCCCAGCTCGAAAGCAGGAGCGGAAAACTTGGGATCGAGCGCCGCCGCCTGCGCAAACCACTTCTGCTGCTGCTCCGGATTCGAGGACAGCACGCCGCGGCTGTAACTTTCTTCAGCATCGAGCCGAATCAGCTTTTGCGGCGCCAGAAATTGGTCAACCGGCAGGTTTGCCGATGGGTCCAGGTATTTCAGCAATCCCCACGCGAGATGCTCTTCCAGACGCGACAACTCCGAGATTGCTCCGGCCTCGGATATGTCCGGCCCGTCATGCATTTTTCTAAGATTCAGAACGTGAGCAGTAACCTGGATGGAGCTATTTTTAAGTTCAGTATCTCCAGACGGCAAGCTGGCATCATAACTGCCGTAACATACAAAATCGGCATCTAATGTCTGGCCGAGCCGGATCAGAGTAGCTTTCGTAAATTCCGCATCGGGGCGCAAGGAAAGCTGGCGCATCCCTTCTGCCCTTGAATCGCGATCGAGCACAATCTGATTCTCCGCGCTGAACTCATTGCCCAGCGTTACTGCAATGCTGGCGCCCACCCAGTTCAAATCGGGATATTGAGAGTTGTTGTGATACTGCAGCACCAGAACGGTGGCCGCGTTGGCCACACTGGAGCAGAAGCAGGCAAGAAAGAAAAGCAGGAGGCGGCACCCGTGCACGCCTCCCATGCTATCAGCCGGTTTCCTAGGTCTTACTCACCGGCGCTGGCGCCGCCAGTAGCGGGGCTAAATACGATGCGCGTATGAGTGCCGCCAATGTGGATTTCCTGAAGATTGTTTTGATTGTTGTACTGCATCTCAGTCGTCGCATATTTAGTGGGCGCTGTTTCTTCACGCGCCGGCACTGCCACCGTCTGTTTGCCGTGCTTCAGAACCGCGGTGTTGTTGTCCTTAAATTCGAGCTTGTAGTCTCCCGCTTTGACCTGCTTGCCGTCTACTATCGAATTCTCAAGTAAAGACACCTTGAAAGTAGAGGTCGCGGCAGTCGCGGTCATGGCCCCGAGAGCGGCCAGCGTAAGTGCAAACTTAGTCATATTCATATAAAATCTCCTTCAGATTAGACGCGCGAACGAGTTAAAAGTGCGGCGCGCTCCTGTTTGCCACACCCGTAAATTGCGCTTCCGTTTATATATACGGATGCAGGGTAGTGGAATGTTACCCGTTTTAGTAAACTAATCCAACAAACCGCACGCCTTCCCGGCGCACGCCTAACCGGTGGGTACTAGGTATTTAGCTTTTCGGATGTGCCGGAAAGAAGCTATTTACCAGTTCCAGGGCACGGCGTTCAATGGCTTCCTCGTTGCCGAAGCCGTTCAGCCAATGCACATCCGGCTCGCTGCGAAACCAGGTCATCTGCCGTTTCGCGTATTGCCTGGTTCGGGTTCCACATTCCTCGATAGCATCTTCGAACGAGAGTTGCGCATTCAACACTTGAACAGCTTGTTTGTAGCCGAGCGACTGCAGCGGCTTCGCCTCGGGCCGCCAATTATCCGCTAAGAGCGCTCGGACTTCTTCCAGCAGGCCATTGTGAAACATCCAGGCGCAGCGCTCATTCAAGCGGTTGTATAGAGAAGTTCTATCCGGATTCAGGCCGATTTTCAAAGGAGCCGCCCCTGGCATGCAATCGCGAGGCAGCTTCTGGATTTGCGTCGCCGGCAGGCGAGTCAGGCGGATGATTTCAATCGCGCGAATGAGTTTTTGACGATCGTTGGAATGGATCCGCGCCGCCGCCGCGGGATCGTATCTGCGCAGAAAACGGTGCAACGCTGCTGGACGCCGCCTGGCAAGCTCGCTCAACCGCGCGCGCAGATTCTCATCCCGGCCGGGCGCCGGAGAAAGACCATGGAGCAGCGCACGCAGATAAAATCCCGTGCCCCCCACGACGATTGCCATGCGGCCGCGCTGCTGAATATTCGCTATTGCTTCCCTGGCCAGCCGGGCATAAGCGCCGGCGCTAAGCTCCCCGTCCCGGTCGAGAATATCGATCAGATGATGCGGAACTCCGCGTCTTTCCCCGGCCGCTAGTTTTGCCGACCCTATATTCAGCCCGCGGTAGACCTGAATCGAATCGCAATTGACGATCTCCCCATCGAAGGCCTCCGCCAGCCTCAACCCGAGCTCGCTTTTCCCAGCTCCGGTAGGTCCCAGTACAACCAGGAATGGCATACGATCGGAACTCGAAGAGCCGGCTTGAATGGACACCTCGCAGCGGGTTCTAAAGTGGTTGCAAACAGCCGCGGCGCGCCTGCAAAATGCCGCTCTCAGAGTTATACTGGGGGCAACCAACCCGTTTGGGTTGTAGCTCACTCACTCATTTCGAAGCGGTTGCATGTCCCATCCAAATTCTAACCTTTTCAGTACTCATTGCGTGTTTGTCACCGCGTTGGCCGCTGTATCGATTATGGCAACCGTAACGCTAGATGCGGCGCAGCTTCCGGCCGATAAACCGGGCAGCGCGGCTTCCGCCCCAGCTCCGCCCATCAAACAAGCTAATTCGGTCAAGGCCGCCGCTTACTATCATTTCGCGCTGGGGAACCTCTACGAAGAACTCGCCGGAAGCTATGGCAATCGCAGCGATTACGTCAACAAGGCGATTGAGAACTATCGCCTCGCGATGAAAGAAGACCCCAGCGCGTCTTTCTTAGTCGAAGATATTGCCGAGTTGTATCGCGTGTCGGGCCGCATTCGCGAAGCCGTGCAAGAGGCGCAGGATGCGCTCAAAACCAATCCCGACGACCTGAACGCCCGGCGCGTGCTGGCCCGCATTTACACCCAGGAGATTGGAGATGCGCAGGCGAACCATATTGATGAAGGCATGGCGCGGCGGGCCGTGGAGCAGTACAAAATCATCACCGCCAAAGATTCGAAAGACGTCGATAGCCTGGTGATGTTGGGGCGGCTCGACCGCGTGCTCGACAATTCAGTCGATGCCGAAGCGTCTTTCAAGAAAGCGCTAGCCGCCGATCCCGAAAATGAGGATGCGGTTACGGGATTGGCGAGCGTCTATTCGGACCGTGGCGATCCGAAAGGCGCATCTGCGCTGCTGGAGAAGCTGACCCAGAAAAATCCGTCTCCGCGCGCGTATCTGAGCCTGGCGAACAACTACGAGGTCATGCACGAGTACTCGCTCGCGGCGGACGCGTATAAGAAGGCGCTCGATCTGGACCCCTCGCACGAGGAATGGAAAGCCGCGCTGGCGCAGGACCAGGCGCAGGCCGGAAATTACGACGACGCACTCAAGACATACCAGGAGGTGGCGGCTTCGAATCCGCAGGACGCGCAGCCCTACCTCGGAATGGCCCAAATTTATCTGGAGCGCAAGGATTTCGCGCAGGCTCACCAGATGCTCGACAAAGCCAAGGGCTTGGATCCTGACAATATCGAGGTTCGCTATAACGAAGTTCTCTTGCTCCAGAATGAGGGCAAGACGGCGGAGGCGATCACCGCACTTAAGTCCATCGTCGATGCGACCGCGAAGAGCACTTATGACACCGAGCAGCGCAACGTGCGCGCTCGCATGCTGGAGAAGCTCGGAGATCTTTATCGCACAAATGAGCAATACGACCTAGCGGTCGAGCAGTTCCGCGAAATTGGCGGGCTCGATCCGAGTCTTGCGTCCCGCGCCGAAGCGCAGGTCATCGACACCTATCGCATGGCGAAGGAATACACCAAAGCGCAGCAGGCCAGCGATGAAGCCGAAAAGAAGTACCCGAATGACCGCTACGTCCGGGAAGTCCGCGCACAATTGTTAGCCGACGAAGGCAAGAGCGATCTGGCCATTGGCGAGCTGAAGAAGCTGCTGGATGGCAAGGACGACCGCGAAGTCTACCTGTCCATGGCGGACGTGTATCAGAAATCGAAGAACTGGGGCGAGATGGACAAGGTTCTCGATAAAGCCGACCAGCTCTCAACCAGTAAGGAAGATAAAGGCAACGTGCTGTTCATGCGCGGAGCGATGTACGAGCGCCAGAAGAAGTACGACATCGCCGAAAGAACTTTTCGGCAGGCGCTCGAAAACGAAACTCCCGGCACTAATATTTATGCCTCTACGCTGAACTATCTTGGCTACATGCTGGCCGATCGCAACGTCCGCCTGCAGGAGGCGCAGGATCTGATTGAGAAGGCAGTCAAGCTGGATCCGAATAATTACGCCTTTCTCGACAGCCTCGGATGGGTTTACTATCGGTTAAATCAGCTCGACCAAGCGGAGCGGAATCTAACTCGATCGGTGCAGTTATCTTCAAACGATCCGACTATTCGCGATCACCTGGGTGATGTGTATTTCAAAGAGGGAAAAATCAGGGAAGCGATCGGGCAATGGCAGTCCTCTTTAAAGGCCGCAAGTAACACCGCGCCTGGAGACATGGAGCCCGACGAAGTCGCAAAAGTGCAAAAGAAGCTGGATAACGCTCGCGTGCGCCTGGCCAAAGAGCAAGCGCCGAAGCAAAATCCTTAAATCCAGGCACCCTAGATCTTCAACAGCGCTCGCAACCGCTTGGTCTGAATGCGGCTGACTGGTATCTCCGTCTGCTTCTTATCATCCATTTTCAATTGAAAACTAGACTTGAACCACGGAATTACTTCGCGAATCTTGTTGATGTTCACAAGAAACGAACGGTGAACGCGCCAGAACACATTAGGATCCAGATTCGACTGCAGCTCCTCGATGGTGCGATAGTTCGATTGCCCTTCGAACTGTGACGTGACGACAGTAATCAGGCCATCGTCGATAGTCGCGTAGATCATGTCCCGCGCGTCGACAATCAAGTTGCGATTGTTATTCCTCACCAACAGCTTGGTGCGCTGCGAGCTGGGCTGCGGCTGCGCGACGGACGGCTTTTCCTCCGATTGCTGCTTTTCACCGATCGTCTTTCGAATCCGCTCAATCGATTCCGCCAGCCGTTCTTTCTCAATGGGTTTCAAAAGATAATCGAGTGCCTGCAGACGGAACGCCTCCACTGCATAGTTGTCGAACGCGGTGGTCAGGACGAAATGCGGCAAAGGGCCGCCCTTTTCGCGAAGCTGTCCAATCACTCCCAGCCCATCTAACCCCGGCATCTGGACATCTAAAAACACCAGCTCGGGCTCGAGTTGCTCAATCAGCTTCACTGCTTCGATGCCATTCGAAGCGGAATCGAGAATCTCAATTTCGGGGAAGTCTTTCAGCAGGTAGGACAGCTCGTCGCGGGCGAGTTGCTCGTCGTCCACAATCAGTGCCGGAACGGTTGTCGTCACACCGTGCGACATCGAATGTTAGTATAGCGTAGGATGCAGGATAGCCTCCTCGGGCCGGGCGCATCCCTCCATCGCCGCGTGCTTGTAAGTTCGTCTTTTGGAGAAGTTCGCATTGTCAAAGCAAGGTAATGTGGCCATCGCGCCCGCTGACGGCCGTTTGGGTATCTTGATTCCGGGAATGGGTGCGGTCACGTCCACCTTTATCGCTGGCGTCGAGGCGGTAAAGCAAGGCCTCGGGGCGCCGATTGGGTCGCTCACGCAGCTTGGCACGATCCGCCTCGGCAAACGCACCGAAGGCAGAACGCCGCGTATCAAGGACTTCGTTCCATTGACGCCGCTGGAGTGCTTGTCGTTCGGAACCTGGGACATTTTTCAGGACAACGCGTACCAAGCGGCTGTGAAGGCGAAGGTGCTCGACGCTCCGCTGTTGGAGCAGCTCAAAGAGCCGCTTTCCGCAATCGAGCCGATGAAGGCCGTCTTCGATCACAATTATGTGCGGCGCATCGATGGGCCCAATGTAAAAGGCGGCGGCAGCAAGATGGATTATGCCGAAGCAGTGATGGAAGACATCCGAAACTTCAAGCGCACAAAAGGATGTACGCGCCTGGTGATGATCTGGTGCGGATCTACCGAGGTCCATCACAAGCCCGCGCCGGTTCACCAGAGCATAGCCGCTTTCGAAGAAGGGCTGCGCAACGACGATCCGGGGATCGCTCCCAGCCAGATCTACGCCTATGCGGCTCTGAAGCTGAAGGTGCCGTTTGCCAACGGCGCGCCGAATCTGACGACCGACGTCCCCGCGCTGCTCGATCTCGCGCGCGAGAACGAAGTGCCGATCTGCGGGAAGGACTTCAAGACCGGGCAGACTTATATGAAGACGCTACTCGCGCCCGGCTTCAAAGCACGCATGCTGGGTGTGCGCGGCTGGTTTTCGACGAACATTTTGGGCAATCGCGATGGAGAGGTGCTCGAAGATCCCGGCTCGTTTAAAACCAAGGAAGAGACCAAACTTTCCGTTCTGGACCAGATCCTGCAGCCACAGCTTTATCCGGAGCTTTACAAAGATCTGTATCACGCAGTGCGCATCAACTACTATCCTCCGCGCGGCGACGCCAAAGAAGGCTGGGACAATATCGATATTTTCGGGTGGCTCGGATACCCGATGCAGATCAAGATCGATTTCCTCTGTCGCGATTCCATTTTGGCCGCTCCGCTAGTGCTCGACTTAGTGCTTTTCCTGGATCTGGCGCAAAGAGCGGGCTTGAAAGGCATCCAGGAGTGGCTCTCGTTCTATTTCAAAGGGCCTATGACGGCGCCTGGGCTCTATCCCGAGCACGACATCTTCATTCAATTGATGAAACTGAAGAATACGCTTCGCTGGATGCAAGGCGAAGACCTGATTACGCATCTGGGGCTGGAATACTACGATTAAGACGCCGCTGAGTCTGGGACGTCTAATGAAGTAGGTATCACAATGTCCCGGGCAGCTTCGGACGATCACGGCAGCGCGCACAAAAAACACGTTAACGGATTCGACGAGTTCGAATCGAAGAGAATCCTCGTCATCGGAGGCACGCAGTTTATCGGGCGGCTGCTGGTGCACGATCTGCTGCGCGCCGGCCACGAAATCCACATTCTGCACAGAAAAACGCGGCACTCTCTCGGAAAGCGCGTACGCAACCTGGTGGCGGATCGAAACGATGCGGCGAGCGTACGCAAAGCAGTGGGGGCGACTCGCTTCGACGCCGTTTTCGACATTGCCTACGATTGGGAACACGGCACCACAGGCGCGCAGGTAGAGGCTACGGCGCAGATCTTCGACGGAAAAGTGGCGCGCTATGTGTTCATGTCGAGCGTCGCGGCTTACGGCGATGGCCTGAACCATCACGAAGGAGACGCGCTCGCCCCCGACGATCATCCCAGCGCCTACGCCCGCAACAAGGCGATGAGCGAACGAGCGCTGTTCCGCATGCACCAGCGATCCGGCTTTCCGATCGTCACGTTACGGCCGCCGTTCGTGTACGGACCGCGCAACCCGTTTTATCGCGAGGCCTTTTTCTGGGACCGCTTTCGCGCGAACCGGCCCGTCATTCTCCCCAGCGAAGGTCACCGGCTCATGCAATTCGTCTACGTCAAAGACCTGGTCGATCTTGCCGTGAAGGCAGTGGAATTGCGAAACGCGGTGGGGCACGCTTTCAACACCGCCAATCCACGCGCGATTACACAGCACGAACTGGTGCTCGATTTGGCCAGAGCGGCGGGCGTGAAAGAGCCGCACATCGTTTCCATTCCCCGCGAATTGATTCACCACGCGGGCGGTCAAGTCATGGGAGAGAAGCTATACTTCGGCTCGTACTATGACGTGCCGGCCATCACGCAGGTGGTAACTAAAGCACAACGCATGCTGGCATTTAAGCCGACCGATTTCGCTGCCGGCCTGAAAACGACTTATCGCGCTTACATTAAGAAGCGCGGATTTCCACGACCGGATTTTTCGTTTGAAGACGAATTGCTGAGCCGCTTTTCGGCGCAGATACACGGGCCTAGAACGGCGTAAGCGCGGTCTTAGATGTACACACGCCACCTGGAATTAGGACCTCTAGCTCCATGTGCCCGGAACGGAACGAACGTGGCGTGGATCTGCACACACCTTCCGGTACGTCTGGAAAATGCGGAAGTGTGTTGTTGATGATAGCCGAGCGTTGGGCTGTGGTACGGCCGCCCAAGGAACCCCAGCCTGATTTAAGCGAGAACGCAACGAACGCGCTACACCAAGACCAATGCAGAGAAGGGCTTCTGGCGCTGCTTCCGCAATGACAGATCGGATATAACCATCCCAGCTAGCCTGCAGTACATGCTCGATGATTCGTGGGGCCAGCTTAGGCCGGGCCGGAAAATACAACGCTGCGATACTCGCATCCAGTAGCCACACTCCGGCAGCCTTCAGCTTTTCAAGAATGGATATTTTGTTTGCAATGCGCTCTCGTAAGGGAGTTCGGGCGACCTGAACTGCCCCAAAATCTTTATTTTGAGCAGCAATTGGAGATCAACTCAGAAAATCTTTTCAGAACTGAGGCGTGCCGGTATTGCGACCGCAGCACGCGGGGCCGCCTAGAATTTGATGCTCGCCATAACCGAGACAATAGACCAGCCGGACAAAACCGTCCGGCAAGTCGGCTGGCAACGCGGGATCCGGGCGAATCGTACGAAGCAACTCCTTCTCAAAGGTGTAAACGTGCGATTCGGCAAGGAGGATGACCCGCGGCGTAGTTGGCCGCCAATACCAGGCGATGCTCTTCTGCACGATCAATAACGCTGATCGGCTCCATCTCCGGCCCAATCAGGTGAGCCAAAATTCTATAGCAGTCTTTCACCGAATCCGGCATGCTAAAAGCTTTCCCGCGCTCAATGTAAACTGGGCGCAAATACAAACAAGACGTGAATGTCTGGTTGTAAAATTCTCGCGCAATGCCGAAATCGTTAATCGTGAGTGGACGCGTAGCAAGTCGCATGAAATCGCTGCTCTCAAAACCTGAAACTATGGAGCAACGCTTAAGCGTGTACCGCTTCAAACAATCCCGCCGCGCCTTGTCCCCCGCCGACGCACATCGTCACTACGCCATAGCGCGACCCCGGACGCCGCGCCATTTCATTCGCCAGCGTGCCGGTCATTCGCGAGCCCGTAACTCCGAATGGGTGTCCAATCGAAATCGATCCGCCATTCACGTTGAGCTTCTCCATCGGAATACCGAGGCGATCCCGGCAATAGATCACCTGAACCGCAAACGCTTCGTTCAGCTCCCATAAATCAATGTCTTGAATAGTGAGGCCGTGGCGTTTCAGCAGCTTGGGCACGGCGAACACCGGGCCAATGCCCATCTCGTCCGGCTCGCAGCCGGCCACCGCGAATCCACGGTAGATCAGTTTATAAGGAATGCCGAGTTCGTCCGCGCGCTGGCGCGACATCAGCAAGGTCGCCGAAGCGCCATCGGAGAGTTGGGATGAATTGCCGGCCGTCACCGTTCCCTGCCCGCTCGTCGGGTCGAAGTACGGCTTCAGCGAGAGCAGCCCTTCCAGCGTCGTGTCCGGACGGTTGCATTCGTCGCGATCGCAGCGCACTTCTTGCGTGCCGATCTTTTCTCCCGTCTTTTTATCGAGCTCCGCCATCGTCACCGTCATGGGTGCGATTTCGGCGTCGAAGAAACCGTCCCGCTGCGCGCGCGCCGTTCTCTGCTGGCTCGCCAGCGCGTATTCGTCTTGCGCTTGCCGGCCGATCCCGTAGCGTTTGGCAACCACTTCCGCCGTCACGCCCATAACCATATAAACTCCGGGCGTTTTCTCCAGTTGTAGCGGGTGCGGGTTCACGTCGCGCTCGACCAGCGAGATGCTCTCGACTCCTCCGCCAATGGCCGCATCCGCGCCTTCCAGAATTTCGTGAGCCGCTATCACAATGGCCTGCAGCCCCGAAGAGCAGAACCGGTTAATGGTAGCGCCCGCAACCGAAGCGGGCAATCCCGCGAGCAGAGCCGTGCGGCGTCCCACGTTCATGCCCTGCATCCCATGCGGTTGAGCGCAGCCGAGAATCACGTCTTCGATTTCATTGGGATCCAGCTGTGGAGATTTTCGTAGAACGTCTCTTACGCAATGCGCGGCCAGATCTTCGGGCCGTGTCATATTGAATGAGCCGCGAAACGATTTCGCGAGCCCCGTCCGCGAACTGGCCACCACCACAACTTCTCTCAGTGCCAAGCATCGACAGTATATACCTACAAATGAGGACTCCATGGACGAACTTGTGAAGCTTACCCATCGGGATGACGTGGCGATCGTCACCATTGACAATCCGCCGGTGAATGCGCTCAGCCCGGGCGTGCCGGAAGGAATCGTGGCGGCAGTTCGAGCCAGTGCGGGGGACCCGCAAATCCGTGCGGTCGTTCTTATCGGCGCGGGTCAGACGTTTATCGCGGGCGCGGACATTCGCGAGTTTGGAAAGATCGTTTCCGGCGAAAGGCCCCGCTTGAGCCTGCTGCCGTATTTGCAAGCCATCGAAGATTCTCCCAAGCCGATAGTGGTGGCTATTCATGGAACCGCGTTCGGCGGCGGTTTGGAAACCGCGATGTGCGGCCACTACCGCATCGCCGCCCCGGGGGCGCAGGTTGGACAGCCCGAAGTGAAGTTAGGATTGATTCCGGGCGCGGGCGGAACACAGCGCCTACCGCGTCTTGCGGGACCAGCGAAAGCGGCCGAGATGTGCGCTTCGGGCGAGCCCGTCCAGGCGCCTGAAGCGCTGGCGCTCGGCATTGTGGATCGAATTGCCGAAGGCGACCTGCTCGAAGCCGCCCTTGCGTTCGCGCGCGAGGTCGCCGATAAGCCGGGGCCGAAAACTCGCGAACGTAATGCCAAGCTGCGCGAGGCGAGTCCGGCACTCTTCGCCGCAATCCGTGAACAAGTGCGCAAGAGAGCTCGCGGATTGCCCGCACCTTTCGCGGCGGTTGATGCGGTTGAGGCAGCCACCCAGTTGCCGTTTGAGGAAGGTTGCAAGCGTGAAGCCGAACTCTTCAACAAATGCCTGTTCTCGACCGAATCGAAGGCGTTGATTCATGCTTTCTTCGCGGAGCGGACAGTTTCGAAAATCCCCGGCATCTCGAAAGAGACCAGACGGTTCGACATCCGGCATGCCGCAATTGTTGGGGCGGGGACAATGGGCGGCGGCATCGCCATGACTTACGCAAACGCGGGCATACCCGTAATCGTGAAAGAAACGGATCCGGATGCGCTGGACCGTGGCATGACGACGATTCGCAAGAACTACGCGAAGACCGTGGCCAAAGGGCGCCTTTCGCAAGCGGCCATGGATCAGAGGCTGGCGCTCATTACGCCACAACTAACTTATGACGGTTTTGAGCGCGCCGATATCGTTGTCGAAGCGGTCTTCGAGAGCGTGCCGGTCAAGAAACAAGTTTTTTCGGAGATCGACAAAATCGCCGGACCGCATTGCATTCTGGCCACCAACACATCCAGCCTCGACATCGACGAAATCGCTTCCGCTACGAATCGTCCGCAGATGGTGATCGGAACGCATTTTTTCAGTCCCGCAAACGTGATGCGGCTGCTCGAAGTGGTGCGCGGCAAAGCGACGGGCGCGGAAGTGATCGCCTCCTGCATGGCGCTCGGCAAAAAACTGGGGAAAGTGGCCGTGCTTGCGGGCAATTGTTTCGGGTTTATCGGCAATCGCATGGTGATCCCATATCTGCGGGAAGCGCAATTTCTGGTCGAGGAGGGCGCCTCGGTAGAGCAGGTGAATCAGGCGCTATACGATTTCGGCATGGCGATGGGCCCGCTTGCCATGGACGATCTCGCCGGCATCGACGTTGGTTACGCGATTCGCCAGGAATTCAAACACGTCGAGAAGCCCGGAGTACGGCAGCCGCTGGTAGCCGACAAGCTCTATCAAATGCGACGCTTCGGTCAGAAAACCGGCAGCGGCTGGTCGAAATACGACGAGAACCGCAAGCCATCTCCGGATGCGCAAGTAGCAGCGCTCATTGAGAACACCGCGCGCGAGGCAGGCATCGAACGCCGCCAGATTGGGTCTGAAGAGATCGTCGACCGCTGCATCTACGCTCTGGTGAATGAAGGCGCGCGGATTCTCGAAGACGGCATCGCGCTGCGCGCCTCCGACATCGACGTTACTTATATCTACGGCTACGGATTCCCGGCCTGGCGCGGCGGTCCCATGTTCTACGCCGATACCGTCGGCCTAAAACAGGTGCTCGCCCGAATCCAAGAATTCGAAAAACAGCACGGTTCGGATCTATGGTCGCCAGCGCCGCTGCTGAAGCGCTTGGCCGAAAGCGGGCAGACGTTTGAGAGCTTCGATAAGAACGCGGGTCGCCCTGAGTAGAGATTTCGGTTAAATTCCTTGCACGCGTCGTTCTTTGCCGGCCCAGAGAGGTTCGCGTAGTTCGCGTTTCAGGATTTTGCCGGTTCCCGTTTTCGGGAGCGGGCCCTCGACGAAATCGATCGCGGCGGGGCAGTTTGAATTTTGCCAATCTAGTTCCGAGAAAGGCCAGCAGTTCCTCACAACTCAGTTGGCCGCCGGGTTTGAGCACCACGATGGCTGCCGGAATCTCCCCCCATTTGGAATCGGGTGCGGCGACAACTGCGCATTCGAGCACGGCCGGATGCGCGAAGATGGCCTTCTCCACCTCAATCGACGAGATATTTTCGCCGCCGCTGATGATGATGTCCTTTTTCCGGTCGACGATGTGCACGTAATTTTCGTCGTCCCAGACCGCCATGTCGCCGGTGTGCAGCCAGCCATTGACGATCGCGCTGCTGGTCGCTTCCGGCTCCTTGTAATAGCCGTCCATCACGTTATCGCCGCGAATAACAACCTCGCCGATACTCTCCATATCGCGCGGCACATCTCGCCCCTGCGCATCCACCACGCGAACTTCGTTGCCGATGATCGGCCAGCCCGCCGCCGCTTTGTGGCGCGCGCGATCTTCCTCGCCGCTATAGTTCACTGTGTCTTTATCGCAGGCGGAGGTCGCGACCGGGCAGGTCTCAGTCAGTCCGTAGCCCGCCATCACGTCGCAACGAAATGCCTGCTCCATGCGCGCAACTAATTCCGGCGAAGCGGCAGCGCCGCCGATATGAATCTCCAACATGCTCGAAACGTCGAAGCGGCCAAGCTCCGCGCAATTCAAAAGAGCGTTGGCCATTACCGGCACCAGCGACATCCCGGTAGCTCTCTCTTCCTGAATCAGCCGCAACACGAGTGCCGGATCGAATCTGCGAACCATCACCTGCTTGATGCCATTCAGAACTGCTGTTTGGGGGCGCCCCCAGCCATTCGCATGAAAAAGTGGGATGGTATGCAATTCGACAAAGGTATCGTTTTGCGTGACGCTGCTCGTAACGCCCAAGGCATGCAAATAGAGGGTGCGATGCGAAAGCATTACGCCTTTCGGCGTCCCAGTGCTGCCGCTGGTGTAAAACAGCTCCGCAATCTCGTTTTCATCGAAGGAGAATACGTCCGGCCGTTCGATGCGGCCGCGCGACAGCAGTTCCTCGAACGTGAAATCCGCTTGCGGAACGGGATCGTCGATTGTGACGTACCGCTCGATGCCGTGGCACGCCCGGCGGATGGAATCGACGAGCGGCGCGAAATCATTCTCGAAAATCAGCATGCGGGCGCCTGAGTGATTCAAAATCTCGATCAGCTCCACTGGCGTCAAGCGCACGTTTAGCGGCATCACGATAGCACGAATCAAAGGCGCTCCGTAATAGCCTTCCAGGAGTTCATTATTGTTGAAGCTTAGATACGCGACGCGATCTCCCGCGCGGATACCTTCCGCAAGCAAGCCAGCCGCAAGCCGCTCGCATCGCTCCCCGAACTGCGCGTAAGTGAAACGCGAGTCCCCAGAAACCACGCCGACTTTCTTTCCATAAAGATCGACGCCTCTGTACAGGCAGCGAATCGGCGTCAGCGGGACGTTCATAAGCCTACAGCCCGTACCGTTCTTTTTCGAGAAGCCGCGCCGCGATCTTTCGCCGTGCTGCGACCGCATCGATGGGATCGTACACCGCGAGCCGGCGCAGTGCCTGCATGTTCAACCGCAGTGCGCCCTGATTCGCGCACGCTCCCAAAACGTTGCGCGCGGAAATTTCAATTCGCGCCATGGCGTCGCGCAGAAACACGGCGCAGACGTCCGCCGCAAGTGTCGCGCTGGTTCGCTTGGCAACTTTCCTGCTTCGCAGCAGACTTGATTCCATGGCGAAAACTTCCATCACGATATCCGCCACGTACATCGAAATTTCCTGCTGCTTCTCGAGATCCGTTCCATATTTCTGAACTGCCAGGCCGATGGCCATCAGTGCAATTTTTTTTGCGTTTCGGACCAAGCGCGTTTCTTCGTCAGCCGCCTCGCCGCCGCTCGCGCCTTTCTGCAACTCGCCCGTGAGCGCTTCCACCGCGGGCTGCAGCGCCAATTGCCCGCGCGCGGCCCGTTTGAGCAGCATTCCCGTAATCAGCAGCCGGTTGATTTCATTCGTTCCCTCGAAAATGCGATTGATGCGCGAGTCGCGGTATGCCCGCTCGACCGCATAATCCTGATGAAAACCGTATCCGCCGTGGATCTGCACGCCCTCGTCCACCACATAATCGAGCGCTTCCGAGCCGTAAACCTTGATGATGGAGCATTCCACCGCATATTCTTCGAGCGCTTTTAATGTGGGGCCCGAAAACCCTTCGATCAAGCCCACCACGCGCCACACGATCGATTCGGCGGCATAGGTGCGAATCGCCATCTCGGCCAGCTTGTGCTGAATCGCGCCGAATTCCGCAATTGCCGATCCGAAGGCCTTTCGCTGTTTCGCATATTTGAGGCAGATCGCCAGGACGTCTTTAGCCCCTGCCACAGCTAGAGCTCCCAGCTTCAGGCGCCCCATATTCAAAATGTTGAACGCGATAATGTGGCCGCGGCCGATCTCGCCAAGCACGTTTTCCACCGGCACCGGCACGTTATCGAAATACACAGCGGTCGTAGAACTGCCTTTAATGCCCATCTTTTGTTCTTCCGGGCCACTGGTTACGCCGCCGAATGCGCGCTCGACCAGGAAAGCGGTGAACTTCTCGCCGCCTGCTTTGGCGAAAACGGTAAAAAGATCCGCCGCGCCGCCGTTGGTGATCCACATTTTCTGGCCATTCAGAATGTAATGCGTGCCGTCGCGGTTCAAATCCGCACGCGTGCGAGCGGCCAGCGCATCGGAGCCGGCATGCGGCTCGGTGAGCGCATACGCCGCCACCATCTCCACTTTCGCCAGCTTCGGCAGATATTTGCGCTTTTGCTCCTCGCTGCCGAAATACAGCAACGGCAGCGTGCCGATGCCGCTGTGTGTGGCGTACCAGCCCATGTAAGAAGCGTCGCGGGCCAGGCGCTCCTCGGCCACGAGCGCGGAGGCCAAATCGAGTTCCATGCCCCCGAACTTCTCCGGAATGGCAATTCCAGTGAGTCCCAACTCGGCGGATTTGCGCAGCACGCGCACAGCCACGCCGGGCTCCTGATGCCGGATCGCTTCGATGTTCGGCTCTATTTCCTGCGACCAGAATTCATCCGCCGTGCGGGCAATCGCCCGCTGCTCCTCGCTTAAATCTTCAAACGTGAATACGTCGCCCGGACGCGCATCTTCGATCAGAAATGCACCGCCCGCCGTTTTTGGAAGCACGCCTTCAGACAATCCCATATCTCACTTCTCCTGTTGCAGTTCCGCCGCCAGCTTTACGCGTAAAGCGTCCGGAATAGGCGTCGCGCGCTGTGTGCTCTTGTCGATGCAGACGACGACAACCGCGCCCTTCGCCGCCAACTCGCCCGCTTTCAGTGTCCGAAATTCAAATCGCATGGACGATTTGCCGAGTTGCGTCAAGCATACTTCAATCTCGATCAGATCGTCATGCCCTATGGTCCGCATGAAGTCGCATTCGACATGCACGCGCGGAAACCCGTAACCGCCTTTTTCATAGATGAGCCCCATCCCGCGCATGAACTCCGTCTCGGCCGATTCAAAATATCGAAACATAGCAGTGTAATGAATGCGCCCGCTGGCGTCCGTATCGATGAAGCGAATGCGCGTGTGAAAACGGAAGGGCTCGGGTTGAGACATCTCCCTCAGGATGCCTCATATCCGATGGCGGCACACGGAGTAGTACCCCGTGAACTGGATCACCGCTGAAACTCCAAGCGCAATCGTGGTATTTTGGCGGTTCGGTGTCACGGCTGCAAAAGAGCGTGACTATCAGGTTCTATGGCCTCGCGCGACAGCGGCAAGATCGAGAAAATGCAGACAACTTTCGAATCGACACTCGAGAGCGTCGACGAGGCCGAAGCGCTGGCGCAGCGTGAGGCAGGCAAAGCAGGCTTTGAAGAAGACGAGCAGTCGCAAATCGGCATGGCCGTACGGGAATGCATGGTGAACGCCGTGGTTCACGGGAATCGTTACAGTAACAAGAAGAAAGTTCATCTGGATGTCGAGCGTTCGAAGGAAACCCTGGTCTTTGTTATCGGCGATGAAGGGGAAGGCTTCGATCTGAGCTCGGTTCCGGACCCGCTGGCGCCGGAAAATCTGTTGCGCCAGTCGGGACGCGGCATTTTGCTTATCCGCGCGTTTATGGACGAATTCGATCTTCATCCGCGGCCGGGCGGTGGTACGGAAGTTCGTCTGGTCAAGAATTTGGCGAAATCGTAGAATCGCGTCCTGCACGGATTCTACGCAGAGAGGAGGCAGAAGTTGAGCGTTAAATTGACATCCCGCCAGGTGGGGGACGTGACGGTGATCGACGCGGCTGGGCGGATTACTTTAGGTGAAGGCGCCAGCGCATTCCGTGACATGATCCGCGATCTGGCGGCCAAAGGAAATAAGAAGCTGCTGTTGAACCTGAGCGAGGTTTCCTACATCGATAGCTCCGGGATCGGCGAAATGGTCTCGGGATTTACTACGGTGACGAACAACGGAGGGCAATTGAAACTGGTGGGGCTCTCCAAGCGCGTAAAGGACTTGCTGCAGATCACGAAGCTGTATACCGTGTTCGAAGCCTTCGACGACGAGGCGGAGGCGGTTCGAAGTTTCAAATAGTACTAGCAAACTAATGCTGCCGGTCCGGGTGGAGAGAATGCACACGATTCGTGAGATTAGTGCTGCCGAGAAGGCACTTTGTCAATACAAGCGTGTCAACCTCCACCTCATTAAGACCCGTGCCTGGACCTGCGGCTCAGGCTGTAGTCTATTCCGCGCCCGAAGAGCGACTGGTCGAAATTCTTCTTGCCGACGAATTGACACTGGTGCGCGAGGGACTGGCGGCGCTATGTAATTCCATTTCCGGATTTCGGGTGGTGGCTCAGGTCGGCTCGGCCGGCGCCGCATTGGCGGAAATCCAGCGCCTCGAACCGGCCATCGCTCTGCTCGACCTCGGGTTGTCCGATCTGGCAGCCACCGAAGTAATCCGGCGCGTTCGCGATGACGGACTGCGCACGCGCTGTGCCGTCTTTACCACTAGAAAAGACCGGAAAACCGTGCTTGATGTGTTGCGGACCGGCGCCTGCGGCTATCTGCTCAAGAGTTCAAGTGCCGATCAGATGGCCGACGCGCTGACCCAGTTCACGCAGGGCGGCATTTACGTATCACCACAGATCGAGGTGATGTCGCTGTTCGGCGAGAATAGCGGCCGGCACAATGGACAAGACCCGCTCGATACGCTCAGCAGCCGCGAATTCCAGGTTTTCTCGCTGCTTGTTGAAGGCGTTCGCGCCAAAGAGATTGCAGCGCGCCTTGCTCTTAGCCCCAAAACGGTCGATACCTACCGCTCCAGCCTCATGCGCAAACTCGATATCCACGACGTAGCCGGGCTGGTGAAATTCGCCATAAAGCGCGACTTGGCCGACCTGCAACCGTAGCTTCCGTCCCTACTTCGCGGCCCCTGCTAACATATTGAGAAAGGTAGCAGTTTGTTTTGACCCGCCACGAACTAAAGGACCAGCTCCAGCACGACCATTTCACCGATGCAGTATCCGATGCGCTCGGTTACGCGCAAATGCACCGCCAGATGGTCATTCGCTGGACCATCGTACTACTGGTCGTCTTGGTCATAGCCGGCGGCGCGTTCTGGTACGCGTCCTACAAGAATTCGGTGCGGCAGCAGGATTTGCAAGCTGCCTTCACCGTTCTCGAGGCGCCGGTCGGTCCGGCGACCCCGGGCGTGCAAAGCTTTCCTACCGATCAGGCCAAGCGCCAGGCATCCATAAAGGCCCTCTCCGATGTTGTAGTCAAAGACGGGGGGAGCCGCCAAGGCCTGATCGCGCAGTACTACCTGGGCACGCTGAAGGCGCAGAATGGAGATGTCAAGGGCGCCGAAGCGGATCTCAATGCCGTTGCGAATTCAAGCAGCAATTGCGCGCCGCTCGCCAAAATTGCCTTGGCGCAGCTTTACGCCGGGCAGAACAGGACTCCGGAAGCGCGAAAACTGCTGAACGCGCTGATTGCCAAACCGAGCGATCTGGTTTCGAAGGCGCAGGCGCAGATCCTACTGGCGCGATTGGACGCGACCACAAATCCAAAAGCGGCAAAAAGCATGCTTCAGGCGCTGAAGACGCCGACCGAAGATCCGGCCGTTGCGAGGGCCGCGGACGAAATCTCGTCCCAATTGGCGAAATAATCCGGCGCAAGCGATGCTGGGCCGCCTTCGATTAGGTCCACAACACCTGCGCGGCCGCCGGTTTCCAGAAGCGCCGCATCCCTACCGGAACGATTTTCAGCGCGACCGCGATCGCGTGATTCACTCGCGCGCGTTCCGGCGCCTCGAAGGCAAGACGCAGGTCTTCGCACCCGGCCTTTGCGATCATTTTCGCAACCGTCTGACGCACACCATCGAGGTCTCGCAGGTTGCGCGTACGGTTGCGGCCGCTCTCGATCTGAATGAAGAGTACACTGAGACGCTGGCGCTAGCCCACGACCTGGGCCATCCTCCGTTTGCGCATGTGGGCGAGAAGGAATTGGACCGGCAGATGCAACGGTTCGGCGGCTTCCTTCGAGCACAATCGCCATGCCTTGCGCATTGTGGATGTTCTCGAAGAACGATACGCGCGCTTCGACGGGCTCAATCTCACATTTGAAGTTCGCGAAGGAATTTTGAAGCATTCGCGCGAAGTGGGCCCCGATGCCGATTCAGATTTGCAGGAGTTTCTGCCCGGCCAGCGGCCTGCAATCGAGGCGCAGCTCTTGGATTTGGCGGACGAAATCGCCTATAACTCGGCCGATATCGACGATGCTCATCTTGCGGGGCTCGTGTCGCTGGACGACGTTGCCCAGGCGGTCCCGGCAGTGGCCAGAGTGGCGGAACAGGTCGACATGCAGTTTCCGGGCGCATCGGAACGTATTCGATTCTGCGAAATCCAACGCCAGGTCATCAATATTCTGGTTGGCGGGTTGATCGAAGGAACAACTGGGGCGGCGCAGAATGCCGGAGTCGCGACCCTTGAAGACGTGCGCGCGCTTGACTACCGCATCGCGCAGCTCACGCCGGAAGCGGCGGAAATCAGCCGCCAGATGAAAGCATTGTTAGCGGAGCGAGTATACTCCCATGCCGACCTGATCGCAGACCCGCGGCGCCGCCGTCGAAAAGATGAACGAGCTTTTCAACTTTCTGCTTGAGCATCCTGAGCGGATATCGCCCGGATACCAGGAACGCTTGGAGGTCGAACCAGTTCACCGCGTGGTCTGCGATTACATCGCGGGCATGACCGACGCCTACCTGCTGCGTCTGCATGGCGAGCTTGTCGAGTGAAATTATTCGCGAACAACCGCGTTTGATAACTCGGCGGAGCGGACGAAGTATAGCTTCTCGATTTGACGGCAGATCTCACCGGCAACCCGTTCCGGCTTCTCGTCTTCTTCCAAATCCACTTGCACTTTGATGTAGAGATCGACTCGCTTCATTTGACCTGATCCGATAATACGAGTACGAGCATGCAAGAACCTGTTCTATGCAAGATCTGCGGGAAACGCCGGGCCCGCCGAGCCTGTCCGGCGGTGCAGGGCGATATCTGCACACTGTGCTGCGGCACCGAACGCGAGGTATCGCTTTCGTGTCCGCTCGAATGCGAATGGCTGCAGGAAGCGCATCGGCACGAGAAGCCGATCGATCTGACAGACGGCAAGGTTCCGAACGGCGATATCCCGGTTACCGAAGAATTTCTGATGGAACGCGAGGAGTTGCTTTTGTTCTGCATCAATTCGCTGGTGGAAGCGGCGGTTGAAACGGCCGGTGCCGTCGATTCCGATATCGTTGCCGCGCTCGAGGCGCTGATCCGCACGTACCGCACGCTTGACTCTGGCCTGGTGTACGAGACGCGTCCGGCCAATAGCATCGCGGCGTCCGTGCAGCAATCTTTTACGGATTCCTTGGCCGATTACCGTAAGGCCAGAGCGGAACGAGACGCGTTCTCCTCTTTTCGCGATAACGACATTCTGGTCATTCTCGTCTTTCTGCACCGCGTTGGATTAGTAAACCAGAACGGCAGGCCGCGAGGCCGTATGTTCCTGGATGTGTTGCGCCGCATGGCGCCGAAGCCCGGAGTCGAAGAGCGCGCGCCGAGCATCATTTTATAAGAGAGGTATTGACGCTGAAGGCCAGACTGGTTGAATGGAAAGAACTTGCGCCGGAAGTGCATCATTTCGAGTTCGAGGTCCCCGGCGTCGAGAACTTCGCATTTACACCCGGACAATTCGTTTCCGTGGTCGATCGTGACGACGGTAAAGAGGTGACGCGCGCCTACTCCATCGCCTCGCCGCGCGGGGGAAACCGCTTTGCGCTTTGCTTGAACCGCGTGGAGGACGGCATCGTGTCTCCGTGGCTCTTCAGGTTGAAGCCAGGCGACGAACTGGACGTGCAGGAACCGCTCGGGTATTTCACGCTGCGCCATCCGGGACATCGCGCCGTTTTTGTGGCGACAGGCACCGGTATCGCTCCGTTCCGCTCCATGCTGCTCGACCATTTGCCGCGGACCCACCCTGAAGTCACGCTGCTGTTCGGCGTTCGTTATGAAGAAGGCCTGCTGTATCGTGAGGAGCTGGAGCAATTGGCGGGGCAATACAATACGTTCCGCTTTTTGCCGACCATCACGCGTCCTACGGCATCCTGGACGGGCCGGACCGGCCGCGTGCAGGAGCATCTGGATGAAGCGCTGGCGCTTCACACGCCCGAGGAATTGGCGACCATCGATGTTTACATCTGCGGATTACGGGCGATGGTGGACGATGTTCGGAAAGAATTAAAGCAGCGCGGGTTCGACCGCAAGCAGATCATCTACGAAAAGTACGACTGAGCAGACCGAGGCTCAGGCCACGATTCTCGTGATCCGGACTTGCGGATAGATTTCTTTGGTCTGCTCGAGATCGGCCAAGGTGATGCCGGGCAGCTTGGAAGAAGCGGTGCCGGCCGCGACACCCCAGCGCAAAGCGTCGCTGAAAGATTCTCCGCGATCCAGCGCCCAGATGATGGCGGCGGACATGGCATCGCCCGCGCCGATCGGGCACAACGATTCCACCGCGGGCGGCACAATCTCTAACACTCCTTCGGTGGAGGTGGCCGCGATCGCGCCGCGGCTCCCGAGCGAAAGCACTACCGATTTCGGGCCAAGCGCCTTGATGCGCTGCACGGCATCGATGAGCTGCGAGCGCGTGATCAGCGCGGTGTTCAGCAGGCGCTCGGCTTCCGATTGATTCGGCTTGACTATGGTGGGCTTGGCCTCAAGACCATATAGCAACGCGTCGTCGTCGGTGTCGAGAAAAGTTTCGACCTTGTGGCTTTCCGCAAGGTGTATGAGCTTGCTGTAGAGCCGAGCGTCCACATCGGGCGGAAGACTGCCGCAGAGCATCAGCCACGAGGCTTGGGGCAGCAGGCCTTCGACGGCTTTGATGATGCGTTCCTGCTCCGCTTTGCTCAGCTTGGGGCCTTTCTCGTTGAGCTTGACCGAGAGGCCCTGGCGGTCGGAGATGGTGTGGTTGATCCGAATATTGCTGCGGATTTTGACGATCTCTTTCCCGAATCGATCGTGCTGCAAGACCTCCTCAAACCGGCGTCCGACGTCGCGGCCGGAAGTAGTGATGGCGATCACGTGAGCTCCGAAGCTGGTTAGCACGCGAGCCGCGTTGATGCCCCGGCCGCCGGCAGCTTCGGTTGTGGAATCGATATACGCGCGGTCTTCAAAGACCAGCCGGTCCACGGTAACAATTCGATCCAGGGCTGGATTTACGGTGAGGGTCAGGATGGATTTCGCCATTCGGGCCTGGAATTTTAGCGTAGCAAGCTAAGCTGCCGTCCTTTAGGAAGACCGTTTCTGCAGGAATTTGGCGCCCAACATGCCGCCCAGGCCAGGCAAGACCGTCACGAACAGGAACAGCTGGAACAGCACGATGGGCAGCGTCATCATGAAATCGTGAGGGTTGGCCAGCAACTTCATTGCATCCGCGCTGCCGGGCGCCTGCTTTAGCATTTCGCGGCCCTCCGGGGAAGCGATCACCATGCTGAGAGCAGCAACCGAAATCAGAATAATGAGGAACAGCCACAATCCGGTCATCCAGCCGAGGCGCGCACCGGCCACGGCGGACAGCGGCTCAGATGAGCGCCCCCTATAAAGCTTCACCGCGACCATCCCGGCCGCGGGCAGTATGAGAAATGCCATGTACGGGGAGAGCCGGGCCGCAATCCCGACCGCGAAGAGCGCGAGCGCAGCGACCAGAATGCTGATCCAGACGGCACGCAAATTACGGAACGAGATGCGGGCGGACGAGGCCGCAGGAGGCAAGGCGGCTGGTCGAACCGGGGGCGGCGCGGACTGCTCGGCTGCGAGGCGGGTAACATCCTCTTCGTGTTGGGGTTTTCCACATTTGTGGCAAAAGCGCGCATCTTCGGGCAGGATGGCGCCGCAGGTACAGCGTTCGGGCACATCTTTAGTTTACGGCGTACCAGAGCAAATTACGAAACGAACCCAGCTCTGGGCGACGGGACCGCTTTTTACCAAACGAACTATATGGATCGCGCACAACGGGCACCAAACGCCCTGTGCGCTCGTCTTGGGTTCGTTTTTTCAAGTGCCGCTAAGATGGCAAGTGAGCCTGGATGCGAAAACCCAATGTGCTGGCGATCATTCCGCCGGATCATTACGTCCTGAGAAACCTGGAACCGCTGAGTAATGCAGCTTACATTTATCCTACAACTGACCCGGCCACTCTCGCGCAGCATGCACCCGAAGCCGAGATTCTACTGTATTCGGGAATCGTGGGGAAGGCGCCGCCTCTCGAGCCGCTTTGGCCACAATTCGGGAAATTGAAGTGGATCCATTCGCTATCGGCCGGGGTGGATAAAGTCCTTTTTCCGGAGCTGATTGAGAGTCCGGTCATCGTTACGAACGCGCGCGGAGTTTTCAAGCGCTCGCTGGCCGAGTTCGTGATTGCCGGGATGCTGTATTTCTACAAACGCATCCGGCGGCTGGTGGAGAACCAGCGAGCGCATCGTTGGGACGATTTCGTGGTCGAGTGGCTCCGGGGTAAGACCATGGGCGTAGTCGGGTATGGAGAGATCGGGCGGGAATGCGCCATTCTCGCGAAGGCCCTGGGAGTGAATATTTATGCGACGCGGCGAAAACCGGAGCTATCGGCGAACGATCCGGTTGTGGATCGCATGTTTCCATCGACGGCGCTACGAGAGATGCTGAAGGAAGTGGATGTGGTGCTGGCGGCCGCTCCTTTAACTCCGGAGACGCGGCACATGATTGGGGCGGCGGAGTTCGGGGCGATGAAGCGATCGGCCATTGTGATGAATGTGGGGCGAGGGCCGGTGATCGACGAGGCGGCGCTGATCGCGGCACTCCGGGAAAAACAGATCGCGGGAGCGGCGCTGGATGTTTTCGAAAAAGAGCCGCTTCCGGAAGATCATCCGTTCTGGGAAATGGAAAACGTGCTCATCTCACCGCATTGCACGGACCGGACGCACGACCCGGACTGGCTGGACCTGAGCGCGCAATGTTTTGTCGAAAATTTTTGGCGTTATGTAAACGGGCAGGAACTGCAGAACGTAGTCGATAAAAGGGCGGGTTACTGATGAGCCTGGCGGGCGAAGTCGCGGAACAGTCGGTCACTTTCGAGGATGTCGCGGCGGCAGCCGAACGAGTGAAACCGCTGGCACGCACGACGCCGATTTACACCTCGCGCCTCTTCAATGATGAAGCGGCGGGCGTGGAAACATTTTTCAAGTGCGAAAATTTGCAGCGCGGGGGCGCGTTCAAGATTCGCGGAGCGGCCAATTTTTTATTTTCATTGAGCGAAGAGGAACGCAAACGCGGCGTGGTGACGTACTCGTCCGGCAATCACGCGCAAGCGGTGGCGATTGCGGCGGATCATCTGAAGGTGGCCGCGACGATTGTGATGCCGGCCGATGCGCCGAAGGCGAAGCTCGAATCGACGAAGGCGTATCGACCTAAGATCGTTTTCTACGATCGGCAGCGCGACAACCGGGAAAAAATAGCGCGGCGGATCGCGGAAGAAACGGGTGCGCTGATCTTGCCTTCTTACGATCACCCGTGGATTATTGCCGGGCAGGGAACAGCGGCGGTGGAAGCACTGCGGGAAATACCGGAAAGCGTGCAGGCGATAGCGGTTCCGCTGGGCGGCGGTGGATTGCTTTCGGGCACGCTGCTGGCGGTGAAGGCGCTTCGGCCGCGTCTTCGTGTTTTTGGAGTTGAGCCGGAGCTGGCAAACGATTGGTATTTGTCGTTGCAGCGCGGCGCTCCAGTCGAGATCGCGCCTTCTGAAACAATTGCCGACGGGCTGCGCACACCGGCGCCCGGCAAGCTGACGTTTCCGATTGTGCAAAGCATGGCCGAAGGCGTGGCGCTGGTATCGGAGGAAGAGATCAAGGCAACAATGCGGTTTCTGCTGACGCGCATGAAGATGCTGGTTGAGCCGAGCGGCGCAGTTGCGGCGGCGGCGGTTCTTTTCCGGAAATTACCGCGCGATGTGCGGTCCGTAGCGGTTATTCTTTCGGGCGGCAATGTCGATCTCGATGTGCTGGGCGGGATTTGCAGTGCAGCGGCTTAACGCGACGACCCGCAATCCATGGAAAACGAATCTGTCGCGCGTTGTTTATGAGAATCCCTGGATTCGCGTGCGCGAGGATAACGTAACTCGGCCAGATGGCGGGCCGGGGATTTACGGCGTAGTCGAGATCAGGCCATCCATCGGCGTGGTGGCCTTGAACGATCGCGACGAGATTGTGCTGGTTGGGCAATGGCGCTACTCTGTCAACCGGTATTCGTGGGAAGTTCCGCGCGGCGGATCGCATCCTGGCGAAAGCGACATGCTCGAAGTAGCGAAGCGGGAATTGGCGGAGGAAGCGGGATTGCTGGCGGGGCATTGGGAGATGCTGGGGCCGGTAGATGTGTGCAACGGGGTCGCCGACGATGTGCAGACGCTGTTTCTTGCGACGGCGCTGACGGCTACCGAGATGCGGCTCGATCCGGAAGAAGATATTACCGTCGAGTGGCGGACGTTTGACGAAGCGGTGCGGATGGCGATCGATGGAAGGATCACGGAAGTATGCAGCGTCGCGGCCATTTTGCGAGTGGCGTGGTTGAGGAATAGTAGGAAGTAGATGAACGGTATGGACGATTCGCGCAAATGGTTCGCGCGATTTGCGTGGGGCGTGTTGGCGTACAACATCCCGGTAATTTTGTGGGGGGCGTATGTACGCATTTCGTCTTCGGGGAACGGATGCGGCGCGCACTGGCCGTTCTGCAACGGCATGGTGATTCCGCAGCACATGGGTGGGGCGATGGCCATCGAATTCACGCATCGCGCTATGACGCCTGTGGATACTATCGCGGTGATCGCATTGTGCGTGTGGGCCTTCTTGGCGTTTCCGCGCAAGCACGCAGTGCGGTGGTATGCGGTGCTGTCGCTGGTCTTTCTTTTCATAGAAGCGCTGTTGGGCGCGGGGCTGGTTTTGCTGCCGTCGGTAGCGAACCCTCAATCGGCCGCACACGCCTGGTATTTGTCGGCGCACTTGACGAACACGATGCTGCTGCTGGCGGCGTTGACGGCGACGGCGTGGCTGGCGATGAGAGAGCGCGCATCGCTGAGGTGGCGAAGCGTGCCGCCGAGGCTGTTCGGCGCTTTGGGCATCGCGGTAATCGTCAGCGTTACCGGAGCGCTGGCAGCGCTGGCTGACACGCTTTCCCCCGCCTCCTCGCTAGGGGCCGGTATGGCGCAGGATTTTTCGCGCGCTTCGAGCGAACTGGTACGGTTGCGAATGCTGCATCCAGCGATCGCGATTGTCGGCGTGGCGTATATTGTCTTGGCCGCGAGCACTGTGCGACGCAACGGCGGCCAGCTCGCGCGCGCGGCAACGGGAGTAATCGCACTTGCTGTTTTCCAAGTGTTAGTAGGAGCGATCAATATTTCGCTGTTGGCTCCCATGGAGATGCAGCTCTTCCATTTGTTGGTCGCGGACCTCCTCTGGATTTCGCTGGTTGTGCTGGCGCTCGAGTTCACGCGATGGGTGAATACAGATGCAACTACGCCTGCATTGCACGAGCAGGCCAGCTATGGCTACTGAGAACGCGATTTTTCCGTAAGACTCAACTCGCTGGATGGAACCCATTCGCGGCGCCTGCGGCCATCCGTGGAGACGATAAGATCGCACATATCCAGATGAAGCGCTTTCGATCGCTCGATCTCGCGATCGTGAAGACATAGATCGTCGAGGTATTCGAGCCCAATCTCGTGGTGTTCGTTCTCCATATATCTTTTTGATTAGGCCACGGGGAGTTCGGGCACACAGCAAGTTTTCTAGGAAACCTACTTTCGAGCTTCGCGACAGTTATCTTCCGGCATTCTGCTTCTGGATGCCGGTTAAGTTGTAATCGTCGCCCGAAGCGCTGACGTTCAATGTTCCCTTGATCCTGTCGCCGGGATGCAGAGATTCAAACTCCGCTTTCGACGGGATTGGGTAGTCCATTGTCATCGCTCCCATGAAGTGAGGGATGGCGGCTGCATCGATGCTGGCGGTTTGATGAGTGGCATCGAGCGAGACGATTTTGCCGGTGAGCTGATAATGGCGCTGCGCCGCCTGAACCTCCGGTTTACGGCTGCAGGCGGCGGCCGGGATCAATAAAAGGATAGCGAAAATAATCGATTTCACAGGCATTATCCCCTAACCAGAGTAGCTGGTTCGCGGCGTAGATTCTGTTTGTCACGGGGCTTTTATCTTGCTTAGGGCTAGTGTTTTGATGTATGATCCGCTTCTAAGGAAAAATACTGGTTTTTAATTAGCGCTTAGAATGCGTGGGCGGCCTCGGTGGGCCTATCTATGAAAAACGATAAATATTCTTTGCTGCAGGGTTGTCTTTTGGCAGTAACGATCCTTTTTTGCTTTCTGGCCGTTGCCTGTCCCGATCAGAAGAGTTCGTCGTCGAAATATCCAGATCCCAAGACTCATTTTGCCAGTTACACAGAAAATTGCGCCGGCATTCCGGGCACCAATATTCCCAGTCACTACGGTTACTCGCTCACCGATCAGCAGAAAGCGGGCGCTTGCACGTGGTATTTGTGGCCGGGCGGCGATCCGCTGCGAACGCAAGGCAGCCCCGAGAATGCACGCGGCAATCCTCGATTCTGGCGCATGGCGGAGAAAAAGCTTTGGGTCATTCATAACATTCTCGATATTCCGATCGACGTCAGCATGCTGCGGTATATAACGAGCGTGCCGCGGGCACAGCGGTTTGAAAAGCTGGGCTTGATTAACGATCCGGGATGCAAAGCCACCGGCAAGCCAGACGTGTACGGCCTGATGCTGGATGAGTGCTCAGATCCTTATTCGAGCGGCATCATGGGGCTGCGGCTGTATCCAAACCCGGACTTCAATCCGGTTAAATGGGATGCGAATAAGTTCTTGAATTTCGATTCCACCGTCGAACCTCCCTACTTAGCGGGTTTGACTTGCGGGCTTTGCCATATCGCGTTCAATCCAGCCAAACCGCCTGCCGATCCCGAAAACCCGCAATGGGAAAATCTGGCGGGCGCTTTGGGCAACCAATATATACGCGAAGGCGAGATGTTCAAAGGCCGGCTCACCAGTAGCAGCTTTTTGTATTGGGTGTATGAAACGCAGGCGCCCGGCACGTCCGACACCAGCCGCATCAGCACGGATTTCATCAACAATCCGAATGCGATTAATTCCATCTTCTATATTCTTTCCGCGCGGCCGAAACACGCAGAAACAATGAATGACGGAACCACGCAGGAAGTGCCGCACATTTTGAAGGACGGCTCCGATTCGATTGGCGCCGCGGGCGCGGCTCTCCGCGTGTATGTCAACATTGGCACCTGTCCCGACTACCGTTACAGCCTGGAGGACAGCTTCACCGGGATACTGAGGCCGCCCCCCTTGGAGTCGCATGCGAAAAATCCTACAGCGCAACATCCATTCGATCTTGCTAAAGCGCAGAAGGATTGTGTGGACTGGCAATTGACCTCGGCGCGCATGGGCGACGCGGCAAGTTTTCTCGACGCGAACCGGCCCTATTACCTGAAGGACGCGCCGGGCGGCAGCGATTACATCACAAAGGACGCCGCCGTTCTGGACTTAGGCGCGACCGTGTTCGGCCAGGAATGCGCGCGCTGCCATTCGAGCAAGTTGCCTTCGGAGGTGACCCAGGGCGGCTTAGACAAGCACTCTCCGCAAGCCAAAGCCGCCTGGGTCAAGCTGGTGAAATCCAGCGATTTTCTCGACGCCAATTTTCTTTCCGACGATGCGCGCTATCCGCTGGTCTCGAGCGATCCGCGCATGGCGATTGGAACCAATGCCGAGAGAACGCTCGGGACTAATCCCGATTTCGATCACATTTGGAATAACTTCTCGTCGTTAACTTTCAAGCAACTGCCGAGTCCGGGCAGGCTGGTGCTCGAGAACCCATTCGATAGCACGCAAAAGATCAATTTCGATATTCCGCAGGGCGGAGGCGGTTATTATCGGACTCCCTCGCTCATCAATGTCTGGGCCACGGCGCCGTTCTTGCACAATAATCTGCTCGGCAAGTTCACGGGAGATCCGTCTGTGAAGGGCCGCATGACTGCCTATGACGATGCCGCCGAGAAACTGCTGTGGCCGGACAAGCGCCTAGGCAAGGCAACCATCAGGGTAACCGGTACCGATTCGACGCTGAAGATCCGGGATATCGAGATCCGCATCCCAGCGGGAACGCCGATCGACCTGCTGGCAAATATCAATGTGTATGCGGCGCTTCAACCCGGCCAAGCACTGGACACGCTGAAGCAACTCAACCAGAATCCGCAGTTGCTGGTGCGGCTGGTGCAAGCGCTGAAGAACCAGGGGCAATACGATAACGAGTTGAAAAAACTTGTACCGTTCCTGCTGGCCAGGAATCAGGCTCCGGATTTCATTCAGGACCATGGCCACACGTTCGGCGCCGAATTACCCGACGATCAGAAGCGCGCGCTGATCGAATACATGAAGACGTTTTAGGGACGGTCTATGACCTTGTTGAGAAACTCCCCGAAGTCCGTGTCCTGGAATGCTTGCGCCACACTGAGGTCGCTTACGCTCCCTGGCTCGGAGTCAAGGATTTCATTATTTAGCAATGTAAGCGCGGATCCGGTTTGGTTCTTAAGTAAATGGCATTGGGCGAAAGCGCCTGGCCGAGCCGACCGCTCCCTTTGGTCACGGCTCACTCTCGAAAAACAGTCCCATATTAGGTCGCTTACGCTTCCGGCTCGGTTTGAGCGGTCTCAAACGGAGGTCCGATGCGTCGTGTCCCGAAGATTTTTCATCGCCGTCCATGTGCGATCCGTTCATCGATACAGTTCCGGCATCGTTCACATTAGCAGTGGGCTGCGGAGTTCCTATGAATGACGACGTTATCTTTCAGCCACTCAAGTTCCGTAACCTGACGGTGAAGAACCGGCTGTTCCGTTCGAATGTCTCGGGACGGTTCGATAACTACGACGGCTCCGGCACGCAGGCGCGCATCAATTGGGAAGAGTCGTTCGCGCGCGGCGGAGTGGGCGCGATTATTTCTTCATTCGTTCCGGTGCATCTGCGCGGGCGGATTCTGCCGAACTACGCCATGATCGATAGCGATGGCACGATTCCCTTCTGGCGCGCCGTCGGCGAGGCGGTACACCGGCACGATTGCAAGTACATTCTGCAATTGAGCCACTCTGGAAGGCAGCGCGATAATCCGGGCGTCGAAAATTTCAGGCAAAAAGGGATGTCGTCCACGAGCCGGATGGACACGTTCCACGGATTGCTATGCGAAGCGATGACGTTGCAGCAGATCAAGGATACGGTCCGGCACTTTGCGGACGGCGCGCGGCGGGCGCGGGAAGCGGGTTTGGATGGGGTGGAGCTGCACGCCTCGCACGGATATCTGATTACGCAATTTCTCAGCTCCGGCATTAACGACCGGAAAGATGAGTATGGTGGCAGTCTGCGCAATCGCGCAGCTTTTCTGCTCGAAATTATCCAGGCGATTCGCAAAGAGGTGGGACGCGATTACCATTTGCAGGCAAAGCTGAATGCGGTTGATTTCGGAAACGCTCTTTATCCATGGGAGAAGAAGGGCAACACGCTTGCAGAGGGTATTCAGGTAGCGAAATGGGCGGAAGAAGCGAGCGTGGACGCGATCCATGTGTCGATCGGGAGCATGTTTCCTCATCCGCTGCTGCCTCCCGGCGGTTTCCCGCCGGACGAGCTGAATTGGTGGTACGGCACCATGATTTCGAGCGGCGTTCTGGGTTACTTCAACTACACGATGTTCCATTTCAAAATTCTGCGGCCGATCTTCACGTTTTTCTGGTCGCGAACGAAAAAGGATCATCCGATTGAAGCCGTCAGCTCCGAGTATTCGAGAGAAGTCAAAAAAAATGTTAGCGTTCCCATCATCAATACGGGCGGATATCAGGACGGGAGCGTGATCCGGCGCGTGATTTCGGGAGGATATACGGATGCCGTGTCGATCGCACGGCCGCTGATAGCGAATCGCGACTTACCGCAGATTTTGCAATCCGGGCTGGATCTGCCCGAGAAACCGTGTTCGTTCTGCAACCGATGCCTGGTGAACGCCGTCGCGAATCCGCTCGGATGTTACGACGTGCGGCGTTTCGAAGGCGATCACGATGCCATGATCGCCAAAATCATGGAAGTCTACCATCCATCGCAGTTCTCGACCGCAGCGGCGGGTTCGGCCATGTCCGCGGGTTCGACTGCTGTGGCGCAGTGAGGGGCTGACAAGATGTCCGATGAAATGGTCATCAAGACCGGTGAAGGAAAACTGATCGATGAAGTCTATGCAAGCCCGGTGGATGAGTGGCAACATCGCATGCGTGGAGCGGCGCTGCTGGCCGCGCTGGTCTGTGGTGGCGCTGATCGCGATTTATCTGGTTTGGTATTTCACTTCCGACCGCACCAAACAGTATTCCGATATTCAAGAGCAATTCAAATACGGCTCCATCGGCAGCGAGCCGGGCGGCACTATCTTCACGCCCGTTGGCGGAACTATTCCGCCGTACCTGGTCTTTAAGACGCTGCCCAAAGTCTGCCCCGATAAACTCCCGGGCGGTTATGCTTCGCTGGGACTGATTTTTGAACCGGGGCACGACATGCCTATTGGGGTTTCGCGGCGCTGGCGGCTGGGTGTCGAGCAGGTGGGACTGAACTGCGCAGCTTGCCATACGGGAACAGTGCGGGAAACAGCGAGCAGCCAACCGATGATCGTGCTGGGCATGCCGGCCCACGATCTCGATCTCGAGCGCTTCTTCGAGTTTGAGCTGTCCTGTAGCCTCGACGATCGCTTGACCGCTGCGAACGTGATTCAGAAGGCCAAAGAAATGGGCGAGCACGTGAGCTTGATGCAGAAGGTTCTGCTCTACACCGCGCTCATCCAACGACTGAAACTTGAGACGCTCGAACTGCAGAATCGAATCGGCCCGCTATTCAGCGGAACATTGCCGGCATGGGGGCGCGGGCGTGTCGACACATTCAATCCGTACAAAGCCATCCAGTTTCATTGGGACCTCACGCATCTTCCGCCGGGCGAGCTGATCGGCGCGTCGGATTTTCCGTCTCTTTGGAACCAGAAACCGCGCGAGGGGATGCATCTGCACTGGGACGGCGACAACACTTCCGTGGATGAGCGAAATCTGAGCGCTTCGCTCGGCGCGGGCGTCACGCCCGTCACGGTGGATCACGCCAACCTGCAACGCATTCATGACTTTATCTGGACATTGCCGCCGCCCAAATATCCGTTCGCGATCGATTCGGCACGAAGCGCGCGCGGCAAAGCGATTTTCGATCGAGAATGCGCAGGATGCCACAGCTTTGGCGGGAACAAAACCGGAACCGTTGAGAATCTTGCGTCCGTTAATACCGATCCCTACCGGCTGAATTCGTACACGTACATTTTTGCGGTGAATCAAGCCGCTCTCTATCCAGAGAGCCAATACCGGTTCACGCATTTCAGCAAGACGAATGGATATGCGAACCAGCCGCTCGATGCGGTCTGGGCGCGCGCGCCGTATCTGCATAACGGCTCAGTGCCGACACTGCTGGATTTACTGCAGGATCCGGCGAACCGGCCGAAGGAGTTTGTGCGCGGCTATGACGTGTACAACCAGCAGAAGGTGGGGTTCGTGTACGATACGCCCGAAGCTCGCAGTGCAGGTTCTCTCTACGACACGAGCCTTCCAGGCAATGGCAACGGCGGCCATCTGTGGGGCACAAAGCTTGCTGACGATCAGAAACAGGATCTGATCGAGTACATGAAGACGCTGTAGGTCTCCTTATGAATGAATACGCAAAGTGGTTCGGGCGAGTGGTCTGGCTCGGCATTCTCGCCAATTTCGCACTGGCGCTGCCCACGCTGTTTCTGCCGGACCAGACGCTTGCGATGTATTCGCTGCCTTCGGCTTCGCCCAGCATGTGGCCGAGCTTTGCCGCGCTGCTGTTGATCCTGCTGAGCCTGTTTTATATTCCGGCGGCGCTACGGCCGCTTTACTATCCGCTCGCTTCCTGGCTGACGGTGGGGGCGCGGCTGGCGGGCGTGATCTTCTTCTGCCTCTTTAACACCGATTACTTCCTGTTCGGGTTGTTCGATCTTATTTTTCTGATTCCGGAAGCGATTCTGCTGACACTGGCTGTACGAGAAGCGAAAAAGTCTACGCAAAGCGGCGCAGCCGGGCGCACGGTGGGCGATGCGACACCGGGGACAAACCTACCGCCGAGCGGCGCAGGGACTTGGAAAATGCGTCTGGCCGGGATTGCCATCGTGCTTGTCGTGCTGATCGCCGGGGTGACGTACTACGAATTTTTCCGCACCGTGCCGCCGCCCTACTTTGCCTCCGACCAAGAGCATTTCATGTACGGCTCCATCGGCACCGAGGCTACAGCCGGAGTGCCGTATTGGATCTGGCTGGTCCTGCCGCGAGTCTTTCCCGATAAGCTTCCGTATCCCGGCGGCTACGAATCGCTGGGCATCGTCGCACAGGAAGGACGTGAGCTGCCGGTCGGTTTTTCGAAGCAGACCATCGGCATCGAGCGTGTCGGCATCAATTGCGCGTTTTGCCACACGGCGACATATCGAATCCAAGCGAGCGATAAGCCGGTTATTGTGCCTGCCGCCGCCAGTAACACGACCAGCCCGCAAGATTATTTGCGATTTCTGTTTGCGTGCGCGGCTGATCCGCGCTTTAATTCGTCGACCATCATGGCCGAGATTGCAAGGAACTACCATCTCTCGCTGCTCGACCGGTTGACGTATCGGTTCGCGCTGATTCCATTTACTAAAATCACGCTGCTCCGGCAACAGAATGAGTATCAGCAATATGGCTGGATGAAGAAGAATCCGCCGTGGGGCTACGGGCGCATCGATCCATTCAATCCGGTGAAGTATCGAGTTCTAAATCAGCCTGTGGATGGAAGCATTGGGAATTCGGACATGGTGCCGCTTTGGAATCTGGGCGCGCATCGGGGCTACTCGTTTCATTGGGACGGCTTGAATACGAATCTTCAGGAAGTTGTAATCAGCTCCGCAATTGGCGACGGGACGCCGCCGGAGTGGGTCGATAAAGACTGGAAAAAATCGGATAGCGAATCGAGCCTCAAGCGGATTATGAACTACATCAGCCGCGTGCAGCCGCCTAAATTCCCGTTTCCGGTGGACGCGGCGCTTGCCGCAAGAGGGCGAGTGCTCTATGCCCAGCAATGCGCGGAATGCCATGAAATCGGCGGGGCTCGCACGGGTAAAGTGGAGCCGATCGACAATCCGATGCTCGCGACAGACCGGCACCGGATGGATATGTGGACGCAGAACTCCGCGACGGCTTACAACAACTACGGAGCCGGCCATTTCTGGAAACTGTCCCATTTCGTGAAGCAGAACGGGTACGTCAATGTGGCGCTGGAAGGGTTGTGGCTGCGAGGACCTTATTTACACAACGGCTCGGTGCCGAGTCTGGCCGATCTGCTGGAAGAGCCGGCGCACCGGCCAAAGCTTTTCTATCGCGGCTACGATGTGATCGATCCGCAGAAGGTGGGCTTTGTATCGAATGGAGCGGATGCGGAGCGAATCGGCTTCCGCTACGACACCAGCGTGGCGGGAAACGGCAACGGCGGCCATCTCTGGGGTACCAAGCTCAGCCCGGATGAGAAGAAGGCGATGGTCGAGTATTTGAAAACGTTGTAGTACTAGTAGAGTCATTGTGGCTGACGACGATTTTCGAAAACGGCTGGGACGTTTCACGGTTCCGCCATTTGTGCACGACCCTAAGGCCAGAAACGAAAAGTGGGGGCTTCCGGAAAGCGACGAGGAACCGGGAGACTACATTGTCGAGCTTAATCTGACGTATACAGGCGGGCTGGACGCAGCGGCACGCCGGCTGAAAGAACTCTACGCGGAGGTGGTTGGCGGCGAAGCTTCCAAGCGGCCGCTGGTTTTTGTTTCGAAGAGCTATTACAAATGCACGATCAGCGCGCGGGAGCTTCGCGAGATTGTCGCGAAGGATGAAGCGGCAGCCGATCAGCGGAAGCAGGCGATTTATAAGATCTGGCCCGATTTTCCGGTCCAGGCTCTTATCGATCGGTCCACGACCACCATTAAGGCGGACGCGGCGATTCGCGCCTTCGAGGCGACTGGCTCTCAGATCGTTTGGGCGGTGATCGATTCCGGCGTCGATGGGAAGCATGTTCATTTCGGGCCTGGAGCGGATGGTTCCGGGAAAAACAAATTCTGCAACACGCTTTTTGATTCCGCGGTCGCGAAGCTGCATCGCGATTTCACGAGTTCACTTCCCGACCCGAATTCGCCCACTTATGCGAAAGATCTCGAGAGCAACATTCAATCCGCTCTGAGCGACGAGTATGGCCATGGCACGCACGTTGCAGGCATCATCGCCGGCGGAATCGACGAGAAGCTTTCCGAAGATGAGGATTTTCGAGTATATGAACAGGTGTTCAAGCCGACCCCGGACGGGCAATCGCATATCGTTACGATTCAGAGCCGGAGCGTGAAGCCGAAAGCGCTGCGCGGCGTTGCGCCCGATTGCAAAATCGTCAGCCTGAAAGTGCTGGGTCCGGGCGGCAGAGGCTCAACCAGCGGCATTATGATTGCTCTTCGGTATATCCGCGAGGAACTGAATGACGATCCAAAAATACTGCGGGTGCATGGCGTGAATCTGAGCCTCGGCTACGAATTCGATGCTGAGATGTTTGCGTGTGGTCAGAGCCCGCTGTGCGTTGAGGTGGACCGCTTGGTAAAGAGCGGCGTAGTGGTGGTTGTGGCAGCCGGGAACACCGGATACACGCCCTTGATGGCTACGCTGGAGCGTTCCACCAAAGTTGCGCTGTCGAACACTATTAACGATCCTGGAAATGCGGCGCTCGCGATCACGGTTGGATCCACGCATCGCGATTCGCCACACATGTATGGCGTGTCTTTCTTTTCTTCCAAAGGACCGACGGGCGATGGGCGGTTGAAACCGGACCTGGTCGCGCCGGGCGAACGCATTACCTCGGCATCGACCGCCGGCCAGATGAAGCGGCTTGGGGTAGTGAGTCCGCCCGACGACAGCCGCAGCTACATTGACGATTCGGGCACCAGCATGGCGGCGCCGCATGTGTCGGGCGCGATTGCCGCATTCTTGTCGATTCGCCGGGAGTTCATCCAACGCCCGGATGACGTAAAAAGAATTTTTCTTGAGACGGCCACGCCGCTCGGCCGCGAACGCTATTTCGAGGGGCAGGGTTTAGTGGATTTGATGCGCGCGATTCAATCCATTTGAAAGGATTCGCATGGCGGACAAGATCGGGAAATTTCCGTTCTGGACTCTTCAGTTCGACAAACAAGCGAAGCTGCTTACTGCGAAGGACAGCTTTCTGCAAGATGTTTCAGCAGCGAATTTGACGGACTTGTTTATTTTTTCGCACGGGTGGAATAATGACCGGCAGACGGCCATGACGCTGTATACGGGCTTTTTCACCGAGATGGGAAAGATCGTGGACGATGCGGCCAATAAGATACGTCCGAATGCGCGTATCGGGGTGGCGGGCGTGATTTGGCCATCCATTCTTTTCCCGGGCGATACGGCTCCAAGTACCGCGGGCGGGGCCGCAAGTTTGGATGCCATGGCTGCATCCGCGACACTCCAATCCGAGCTGCCGAAAGTTTTCGATTCGCCCGAACAGCAACAAACGTTGCAAGAGCTGTTAGACATGATTAAGGATCAATCGCCGGATAACGATGCGCTAATCGCGTTTCGCGACAAGCTTTCGTCGTTAGTTACCAAAGACCCCGCGCCGCCCGCGCAAGACGATCTGGAACTCAAAGCGGTCACGGTCAGTAGCGATAACGATTGGCTGCGAATTCTGGATCAACTCTCCGTACAGCCGGCCGGTGATGGATCGGAAGGCGGGGCCGCGGATCTCGGCAGCTTCTTTGGGCGGCTGTGGAACGGGGCGCAGAATGCTCTGCGAGTTGCCACATATTGGGAGATGAAAAACCGCGGCGGCGTAGTCGGCAGGCAAGGGCTGGGCCCGCTCATCGGCGATCTTCATGCGACGGCGCCGAATCTGAATGTTCATTTGATAGGGCACTCGTTTGGCGCACGGCTGGTTTCTTATGCACTGGCGGGGCTGCCGGGCTCCGCGCTACAGGGCCGGTCTCCGGTTAAGTCTCTGTTGCTGCTTCAGGGCGCGTTTTCTCACTTCGCGTTTGCGGATGCGCTGCCTTTCGACAGCAACCGCAAAGGCGATCTGGCAGGAATGGCGGCACGCGTCGATGGGCCGCTGCTGGCTACGCATTCACTTAAAGATCTGGCAGTCGGCAGCGCGTATCCGGCGGCTTCGGTGGTGGCCGGACAAGATGCCTCCGACGCAACGGACCTGATGTACCGCTGGGAGGGCATGGGGCACGATGGCGCGCAAGCTGTGAATGCCACGAGCGTGCAGTTGGGAGCGGTGCTGACGCAGTATGACATTCAGGCGGGTAAGTGGATTAACTTGGATGGCAATCAGGTCATCGTCAACGGCAACCCGCCTTCGGGTGCGCACAGCGACATTATTCATCCTGAGACTGCGTGGGCAGCGCTGGCTGGGGCTCGACTGGGCGCTGTTGCGGCAGGACATGCGGGCGGGGTGTCGTCGTGAGTTAGTTGGGATTATTTTGGGGCAAACGCTGCGTTGAAGACGCTCCGCCCAGAATGCCGGTTCGAAAACCGGCATGGCAGTCCAGGGTCGCGTTTCAGAACTTGCTTTGGCGATCAGCTCCTTTGAAACTCATGCTGCCAAGGAGAGCATTGTGGATGGGGACACGCCTGCTACTCGGACTCGGGCAGGTTGTCTGAGCTTGCCTGGGGTGTCCCCAAGTGGCTTTGTCGAACCATGGAAGAAGAAGGCGCACGGTTCTGCTGCACATCTGACTCATCGGGCCGCAAATTGATCCGTCAAAAAACTTCGGAAACCCTTATGCGCCCGAAGCTCCCGCGGCAGCGGCGGCCGGGAGGCTCACTACGCTGACGATTTGATATCCGGACGCAAGCGTGCCGTTTTCGAAGAGAAGGTTTTGCGGCCGCCAAGCCGAATCGTCCTGGCAGCGTAGCAGCACGCTGTTTGCAATCGACGCGCTCTTGTCGATCGATCGTCTCTTCGGGAAACCGCAATACACCGCCCACGATTCGTGAAACTTGTCGAGCGCAAACTCCGGATCGAGCGGCGCGGCGTACTGCTTCCGGGCAATCGGATCAAACTGCAGCCCGAGAGCGCTCGCCTTGTCCATCATCCAACTCAGCGGAATGTCCGAGAGGGTTGTGGTGCCGGCTCCATCGCTCGGTTCCCCACCGCCTACGTCGCTATGCGCGCCGGTGAACCAGACCTGCTCGAGTGTCTGACCGGGCGCGGGCTGTCCGGTCCAGAGAGTCGGTGGAAACTGAGCGCGTCGCTCATCGATCGCCAGCGCGTGATAGGCGTTCTTGATTTTCGGATTTAAACTGGTGTCGAGAAAGCCGTAGGCGATCGGGTCGATGCCGCCGATCAAGGATGGAATTCCGAGCGAGCCTACTGTGTCCCAGACACCGACCATGGTGAGGCCGGCATCGTACATGTCGCAGTTGGCCAAAGCCTTCAACTTATCCTGCCGGTTCTGTTTGTCGCGATAGGCGTCGAAGGCCGTATCTACCAGGCTGTCAGTGAAGTTCTTCGTCGGGAGACCGCAGGCTGTTATCATGCCGGCAAGACTGCGCGCGGTAAATGCGCCGCGGCTGAAGCCGAATAGGAAGACCTCATCGCCCTGCTCATAAACGTGGGAGATTTTGGTGTAGCCTTCTTTGATTTTTTTCCAGATACCCGTCCCGAACGCGCCGCCGGCAATCGCCTCGACGGGTCCGGTTTCCGCTCCGACGCCGTCGTCGTACATCGGAATCTGATCCGCGGTTGTTAATAACGCCTTATAAAGTTTATAGACGTTCGTCTGCTTGCTGGCGCTGTCCCAGGTGCCGTCGGCACAAAACGCGATGCGTTTGCTCATAATCTGCTCCGTTCCTACAAAAGTAGTGGAGCGATTATATCGAAACTAATGCGAATTAGCTACGGAAAACTACTTCCTATGGCTGGAACGGCCGGCTGTGGAGGCGGCGGCTGCCGAGGCTTTTCTGGAGCCATTCCCCGCCGAGGTGAACGCTTCTATGGCGGGCGATTCAACGTACTCCCAATCGCCGCCTTCGTTCCACGGACCGCGTTCGTCCGTTTCGCCGTAATCGTTGGTACCTGTGGAATCGTTGAAGTATTTGTTAACCCACTGCGGATTGGGCGGCAACTCGCCGATCGAGAATGGGGCGCGGCCCATGCTGTCCAGGGCCAGGCTGAACGCCTTCATGTGTGTGATCTCGCGCGTCATGAGGAATTTCAAGGCATCGATGGTGCCAGGATCTTCGGCGAAGCGGATCAGATTTTCATACGTGATTTTGGCCCGCGCTTCGGCCGCGATGTTACTTCGCAGATCAACTTCGAGCTGGCCGCTGATTTTGAGATAATCGGCGGTCCAGGGATTTCCGGCGGAGTTATTGAGCGACACTCCGCCGCCGCCGACAACCGCGACTAATGGGTCCGCTTCGGCCGCGGACCGGTCGCCCTTCATGGGTTTCAAGTGCATGCGCGCCAGCGTGCCGACTATTTCCAAATGACTGAGTTCCTCGGTGCCGATATCCATGAGTAGATCCTTGCGGGCAGGATCTTCGCAATTCAATCCCTGAATCGAATACTGCATGGCGGCGGCCAATTCGCCGTTTGCGCCGCCGAATTGCTCGAGCAGCATCTTACCGAAAGCCGGATCGGGCGTGTCGACTCGAACCGTATACATGAGTTTCTTTAGATGGTGGTACACAAAACCTCTCTCCTGAATCTGACGCCAGAGACGCAAAGCTTCTGGCACACGCTTTCATCGCTGGCAAATTTACCCACCTTGAAAGCTACTTTCGAATTCGCCGTAGAATAGACAGTAACCACCGAAGCGTTGATGAGCTCGCCGAGCGATTTTCGATTTGCCATCCGGACCATGTTCAAAGCGCCCGGCCTGACCGCTGCGGGCGTGATCGCGCTGGCCTTGGGCATTGGCGCAACCACGGCTATTTTCAGCCTGGCGGACGCGCTTCTTTTCAAGCCTTTGAGTTTGCCGGACGACCACGGCGTAGTGGTTTTGACCGAAACGCCTCCAGGCCGCGGGAATTTGATGAACACGGTCTCACCTGCGAATTACTTCGATTGGGCGGCACAAAGCCGCTCGTTCGAGCAAATGGCCAGCTTTCAGTTCTGGGGCATGTCTCTGACTTCCGGCGGATATCCGGAGAGCCTGCTGGCGCTGCGCGTATCGAAAAATTTCTTTCCGCTGTTGCGGGCGCATGCGCTGCTAGGGCGCACGTTCCTGCCCGAAGAAGATGAGCCGGGACGGGAGCGCGTTGTGGTCTTGAGTAATCGGCTTTGGCGCACTCGCTTCAACTCAGATCGCGGAATCGTGGGCCGCTCAATCGAACTCGATTTGAAGAAATACACGGTAGTCGGGGTGATGCCGAAGGATTTCGAGTTTCCTTCGGGAATCGATATGTGGGCGCCGCGCGCTTTTGACTCGCACGAAAAGCAAATTCGCGATACGCGCTCTATCTTTGTGATGGCGCGGCTGCGGCCGCCGGTTTCGCCGGGGCAAGCGAGAGCGGAAATGGCGACCATCGCGAAGCGCCTCGACGCCGCGTATCCGGACACAGATCACGGTTGGGGCGTCGCGCTGATGCCGGTGCGCGAGTTCATGATCGGCACTTTGACCACGCAATACATCAGCATGCTGCTAGTGGCGGTGGGTTTTGTTCTGCTGATTGCATGCGCGAACGTTTCGAATGTATTGCTGGCGCGGTCCATGGCGCGGCAGAAGGAGCTTGCGCTGCGGGTGGCGCTGGGCGCGGGCCGGTGGCGTCTGGTGCGGCAACTGCTGGCGGAGAGCGTGGTCCTTTCCGGCGCCGGGCTCATTGCCGGGTTAGGAATTGGATATGCGGAGATCCGGATGCTGGTCACGGCCATGCCTGCCCACGTCGCCCGATACTTGGTCAATTGGGAGAACATCTCCCTCGATTGGCGGGCGCTGCTGTTTACGGCGGCGGTGGCGCTGGCATGCGGGGTGATGTCCGGAATTTTTCCGGCGCTGCGCTCGTCGCGCCCCGATCTCAACTCCACTTTGAAGGAAGGCGGGCGCGGATCGTCGCAGGCGCGATCGCAACATCGGGTCAAGAGCATTCTGTTGGTTGGCGAAATTGCGCTGTCGTTGATGCTGCTGGTGGGCGCGGGATTGATGGTGAGGGGCGTGGACGCGCTCCAGGGCAACACGGACGCGTATAAGCCGGATAAAACGCTGACGTTTTTGGTAAGTCTGCCGGACACGCGCTACAAGACCCTCCCGGATGTGCGGCAGTTCTATGGGCGAGTGTTGTCCAGTTTGTCTGAAATACCAGGCGCCAGCGATGTATCGGCCGCATCAACGCTGCCCTATTCCAGTATCAGCAATTCGCGCGTGTTTACGATTCAGGGGCAGATGCGCGAGCGCGGCGCGGGTACCAACGCGATTGTGCAAACTGTGAGTCCGGAGTTTTTCCGGCTGCTTGGAATTTCGCTGCGGCAAGGCCGATTGATCACAGCCGCCGATGGCGAGCAGGCTCCAAGAATTGCGTTGATCTCCGAAACTGTGGCGCGCAGATACTGGCCGGGACAGGACCCGATCGGCAGACACGTGAAGTTGGGCGGTCCCGATTCGCAGGAGCCTTGGTTGACTGTGGCGGGCGTAGTGGGCGATGTCCGGTATCATTGGTTCGATCGCGGGCTTCCGTTCACGATCTACGTGCCGTTCGCGCAGCAGCCGCAATCGTTCACCTACATTGCGCTTCACACGGCGAACCCGGAGAGGCTGATTCCTTCGGTCCGGGCCAAGATCGCGAGGCTTGATCCGCAGCTTCCTATTTCCAACGCAGAATCGTATGCGCAATTGATTCGCGAATCGTTGATGGGCCTTTCCTACATGGCGGTCATGATGACGGTGCTGGGCATTATGGCGCTTTCTTTGGCGTGCGTCGGGGTGTATGGCGTAATGGCGTATTCGGTTACGGAGCGAACGCGCGAAATCGGCATTCGCATGGCGCTGGGCGCGAAAGCGGGCGATATCGTCGTGATGGTTCTGCGCCGGGGGGCGGTGCTCACGGCGACTGGTTTGCTGATCGGACTGGTCTGCTCCGTGGCGCTGGCGCGCTTGCTGGCGAGCCTGATCTGGGGCGTGAGCGCGCTGGATCTGACGACGTTTGCGGGTGTTTCCGCCGCGCTGATTGCGGTCGCGATGCTGGCCAGCTACGTGCCGGCCCGCCGGGCGGCCTGCGTCGATCCGTTGATTTCGCTTCGCTGCGAATAGAATCGGAAATTGAGATCTAGCCGGGCCGGAAGGCACTTCTGAGGAGTGGTGCTAAAGGTACCGCAAACTGCCTCAGCCGCCGCGACTTGGGTTGCTGGGTTACAGTGTGATTAACTGGAAGGAACCCCTGTTCTGCATGGTAACCGTTCCTGCGGCTTCGTCGACCCAGGCTCCCGCGCCGGCCGGAAAAGTTTCCTGGCAACCGATCGTATGGTTCGGTGCGCTGCTGATTCTCTGCTACGCCCCGATTCTGTATCGAATGGCGGACCAATGGGCCACTGACGAGAACATGGGGCACGGCTTTTTCGTGCCGCTAGTTGCAGGTTTCGTCGTCTGGCAGCGCCGCAAAGTATTAATGACAATCCCGGCCCGTTCCAGCCGGTGGGGATTGGTGTTGGTAGTGTGGGGAGCGCTTCAGGCGGTGATCGCAACGCTCGGCGCCGAACTGTTTACGGCGCGGCTGGCGTTTGTGATTGCGCTTTATGGCGTGGTCCTTTATTTGGGCGGCAAGGAATGGTTTAAGGCGCTGCTCTTCCCCCTATTGCTGCTATTATTCATGATTCCGATACCGGCAATCATCTATGCCGCGCTGACGTTGAAGCTGCAGATGCTGGCGAGCGAGCTAGGCGAGATCCTAATCGGCTGGATGGGAATTCCGGTTTTGCGCGCCGGGAACACGCTGCAACTGCCGAACCAGACCTTAGATATCGCGGAGGCGTGCAGCGGTATTCGCTCGCTGCTATCGCTCGCGTTTTTATCGCTAGTGTACGCCTATTTTATGGACAAGCGGGTTTGGATGAGATGGGCGCTGCTGATCGCCACCGTCCCGATCGCGATTGGCGCGAATGGAATTCGCGTGGCGGTCACCGGTTTGCTGTCGCAGATCAACACGGAACTCGCGCAAGGGGCCTATCATGAAGGCGAAGGCTACATTGTCTTCCTGGTGGCGCTGGTGGCTTTGATTGTCACCCATCGGATTTTGAGTTTGGCGGCCAGAAAATGGAAAAAGGCGTGAAGCGGATGTCCCCGGTTTTGAGTTCGCGGAGAGGCGTGATTCTCACGGTTGTGCTGCTGGCGCAGGCCTCGCTGTTTTACGGATTTTCGCGTCACGAATACATTCCGGCGCATACACCGCTCGAGCAGTTTTCGCTCGACGGTACAAACTGGAACCTGATCCAGAACGTACCCATCGATCAAGATACGCTGGACGTTCTGAAAGCGGACGATCTGCTCTCGCGGGAATACCAGAACACGCGGACGGGAGACGATGCCACGCTGTTTGTGGCGTATTTCAAAACGCAGCGGACCGGCAAGACGCCGCATTCGCCCAAGAACTGCTTGCCTGGAAGCGGCTGGGTATCCACGCAATCGGGCACGCTGGAGATTCCGATTGCGGGCCGTGCGGCGCCCATTGACGTGAACCGGTACATTGTTTCACGCGGTCAGAACCAAAGCCTGGTCCTGTATTGGTACGAAGCGCAAAACCGGGTGGTCGCGAGCGAGTACACGGCCAAGATCTATACGGTTCTCGATTCGATTCGCCACAACCGCAGCGATACTTCGCTGGTGCGCGTGGTTGTCAACGTGAACGATGGAGACACGCGGGCGGCGACGCAGACGGCGGTCTCTTTTGTGCAGGCGTTCTTCGATCCCCTGAATAAATTTCTGCCGGCTTAAGGGGCGTCGATCTAGCTGCGGTGATGCAACACACGAGAAACAACCAGTGCGTATTTTCTTTCGCGGCGCGCGGCGGGACTTACCAGATCGTCTGAACCTGCGAAGAGTGTATGCGCTGTCGCGGCTGATTAGCGCGAGACGGAGCACCAGAGCCGTACTGGCAATAATGCGATCGGGAAAATCGGGCACTTTGGACCTCTCGATTAAACCGATCGCATTCACAACCTGCCGATCCAGCGGAACGAGTCGGCATGGCGTCGCGGGATCATCGATCGCTGCGACGAGCCGTTCTCTTGCCACGGGCGGGATTCGCCCTTTCTCTACCAGATAGGTTAACTCCACAAGGCAGACCGACGGAACGTAAATCGCTTCGCCGTTCGTTGCGGCAGCATCGAGGGCAGCCGTAGCAACTCGGGAAAGTCTCGGATCGGCCGCGAGGTACCACACAATTGCATGTGTGTCGACCACCACGGCGGCCATTAGAAGTCGTCTCGCGGGAAGTTCTTCCACATTTCGCGGCGTGCTTTCTCGATGTCGTCCGCCGACAACGAGATGCCTAGGTCAGCCCATAGGCCCTTCACATTTTTCAATGGTTTCTTGGGCTGGATCTCCGCTTTGAGGCGTTCCGCATGGTCAAGTAACTCCTGTTGTTTATCCGGCGGCAGGCACTGAACTGCCTCGATGATCGACTCTTCCAGGCTCACGACGGTAATCCTCCACGATTATCGCGCTCGTCACGCATACAATCCCCTCTTGCGAATCGCACTCGCGACTCGGTCCAGCGCCAGAATGTAAGCTGCTGTCCGATTATTTACCATGTGCCGTTCGGCATAGCCGGTGACGTCGTTGAAGCTCGTCACCATGACCTCTTCGAGTTGATCGTTGACGCGTTTTTCGTTCCAGAAATAGCCTTGGCGGTCCTGGACCCATTCGAAATAGGAAACCGTGACGCCGCCCGCATTCGCCAGGATGTCGGGAATTATGAACACTTTTTTCTCCGCCAGAATCGAATCGGCGAGGAAGGTCGTCGGCCCATTCGCGCCCTCACATAGGATTTTCGCTTTGATCCGGTCGGCGTTCGCGGAGGTGATGACGTTCTCCCGCGCGGCCGGAATCAGCACATCGCAATCCATCAGCATCGCTTCGGCTTTATCCACGTCCTCGGCTTCCGCGAAACCGGTGATCGACCCGGTGTCGGAGCGATGTTTCATCAGCGCTTCGATATCGAGGCCTCCCGGATTGTACACCGCGCCGTCGTATTCAAGGATGGAAATAATTTTGAACCCACGGCGGCTCATCAGGCGCGCCGCCATGCCGCCAACGTTTCCGAAGCCCTGCACAATAACGCGCGTATTTTCCGGCGCCAGGCCGAAGCGCTTCAGCGCCTCCAGCGTGACGATCATGCATCCGCGTCCGGTAGCCTCGGGGCGGCCGCGCGATCCGCCCAATTCCAGCGGCTTGCCGGTGGCAACCGCGGTTACGGTATGCCGCTTGTGCATGGAATAGGTGTCCATGATCCAGGCCATGGTCTGCTCATTCGTATTCACGTCGGGCGCGGGCACGTCGCGCTCCGGACCTATAAAATCGTAAATCTCGGCTGTGTAGCGGCGTGTAATTCGCTCCAGCTCGCCTTCGCTCAGCAGGTGAGGCTCGCAAATTACTCCGCCCTTGCCGCCGCCGAAGGGAATGTTGACGACCGCGCATTTCCAGGTCATCCAGGCTGCCAGCGCGCGCACCTCATCCGGTGAGACATCGGGCGCGAAGCGGATGCCGCCCTTCGCTGGACCTCGGGCAATGGAATGCTGCACGCGATAACCGGTGAATACCTCGATCCGGCCGTCGTCGAGCATCACGGGGAAATTCACCGTGAGTTCCATGGCGGGGGTTCGCAACACCTTGCGCATGCCGTCGTCCAATTTCAAAAGCTCGGCTGCTTCATCGAAACGATGCGCGGCGGATTCCCACGGATTGATCTCCAGCTCGACAGACGGGGTAGACATGGCCAGCATGGGCTCGCTCTCCTAATGGAAGTGTAAGGGATGAACAATCAGGCTGCCAATCACGTCTAATGAGTTGTCTGACAAAGGATAGATATGACCCCAGATGAACGCAACATGCTCAACGACCTGGCTGGCAAAATCGCGCAAACCCCGCCACCGCCGAAGGATGCAGAGGCCGAGGAGCTCATTCGCACGCACATTGGTAATCGGCCCGATGCCTTGTATCTGATGACTCAAACCGTTCTGATCCAGAATCTGGCGCTGCAGCACGCGCAACAGCAGATTCAGGAACTGCAACAGCGCGCGGGCCAACCAGTTCCGGCCGGCTCGGGCAGTTTCATAGGCGGGCAGGGCCGCGCGCAGCAGCAGCAGTATTCTGCCCCGCCTCCGCCGCAATACGGTGCTCCGCAATACGCTGCACCTCAACCATCGAATCCGAGCGGAGCGCCCAGCTTCCTGCGTGGCGCAGCACAAACGGCGGCCGGAGTAGCGGCAGGCGCGCTGGCTTTTGAAGGCATTCAGTCGCTGTTCTCGCATCCGGGCTACGGGTATGGCGGTGGTGGGTTATTCGGCGGAGGTGGTGGTGGTTTCCTGGGCGGGCGGCGCGCCGGTGGATGAAACCGTCGTGAATAACTACTACGAAAACCCGACGGACAGCGGCCACGACGATTATCAAGATACCGGAGATACCGGCGGCCAATCTGACGACTCCGGTCAGGACGATGGCTCGAGCTTTGGTGATGACGGCGGCGGCTTCGACGATAATTCCGGCGGAACCGATTTCTCTTAACCTACGACGGTGGCCTTCCGATCCAAATAAGTCTGGCGGCTCTTGGAAATGACCTTGCGTGCTTCCGGAGGGCCGCTCCATCCTTCCATTTTGGTTTTGCCGCCTTGCAGCTCTTTGTAGATCGAAAAGAAATATTCGATCTCTTTACGGGTATGCGGAAAGACCTGGTCGATTGTGTGGATGCTGTCGAATCGCGGATTTTCATGCGGGACCGCTAATATTTTTTGATCGTTTTCCCGCTCGTCCACCATATTGAGGAGACCGACAGGCCGCACTTCCATGAGGCAGCCGGTGAAACTCGGCTCATCGACCATCACCAGCACATCCAGCGGATCGCCGTCATCGGCCAGCGTGCCCGGAATAAAGCCGTAGTCGCCCGGATAGTGCATGGGCGAATACAAGGCACGGTCGAGCCGAAATACGCCGAGATCGCCATCGTACTCGTATTTGTTAACAGAGTTTCTCGGAATCTCGATAATGGCGCGAACGATCTCCGGACAATCCGGCCCTGGGTCGATGTCGTACAACTTCACGCGTTCACTGTAGCAGAGGCGGCGTATCTGACGCCTGCTTGCGCGCGCTAAGTTGGAAGCATGTTCAAAAAGGTCCGCTGGGGAGTGCTGGGAGTCGCCAACATCGCGACAAAAAAGGTCGATCCCGGCCATGCAGAAAGGCGAGCGAACAGAGATTTTCGCCATCGCTTCCCGCGATTTCAGCCGTGCCCGTCAAGCTGCGGCTCAATTGAATATTCCCAACGCCTATGGCTCCTATGAAGAGCTTCTGGCAGATCCGGCCGTGGACGCGATTTACAATCCGTTACCGAATCAGCTTCACGTTCCGTGGTCCGTCGAGGCGGCCAAAGCCGGCAAGCACGTTCTGTGTGAAAAGCCTATTTCTCTGACCGCAAAAGAAGCTATGGAGCTGATCAAGGTCAGGGATGCTACGCGCGTAAAAATCGGCGAAGCGTTCATGGTGCGCACTCATCCGCAATGGCTGCGCGCGCGTGAGCTCGTGCGGGGCGGAGAGGTGGGCGAGCTACGGGCCATCACCAGCACATTCAGCTATTTCAATCGCGATCCGCGCAACATCCGGAATATTCCGGAATTCGGCGGCGGCGGCGTGATGGATATCGGCTGCTATCCGATTACGATGTCGCGTTTTCTCTTTGAGCGCGAACCGGCGCGCGTAGCGGGATTAATCGAACGCGATCCCGATATGGGGACCGATCGACTTAGCTCGGCAATGCTCGATTTTGCACCGGGACAGGCGACATTCACGTGCAGCACACAGCTCGTACCGTTTCAAACTATGCAGATCCTCGGCACGCGGGGCCGCATCGAGATAGAAATTCCGTATAACATTCCGCCCGGCGAGCCTAGCCGTATTTTTATCGATAGCGGGAGCGAATTGGCCGGTCGAAGCGCTCGCGTCGAAGAATTTCCGGCTGTCGATCAATACACGATTCAAGGCGATGCGTTTTCGCGGGCGATACAGGAGGACGGCGAAGTTCCGGTTCCACTCGAGAATGCGCTCGACAATATGCGGGTTATCGAAGCGGTGCTGCGCTCGGGCGAGACGGGGCGTTGGGAGCGGCCGTGACGCTCGCGGGTTGATTCGCGCACGGAAGCGAAGTGTCGAATAAACACAGATTTTCAGCTTTCCAGCGCATGGCGGCGTAGATGCGCGTCCGGCCGCTCGGATGATCGAAAAAAACGAATTCCTCGATCGGTCCGGGATCGAGCTTGCGGTATTCGCCTAACAGCAGATCGGCTTCCGCTTCGCCATCCGGCTGGCGCGCTGCGTTCAGGCCGAAAATATCAGCTTCGTATTCCTGTGTGCGCGTGTATGTGTTGCCGATGGGAGTGAAAAGAAAACCGAGGACGGACAGGATCAAGACCGCCAACGGTAAAACGGCGACATCGCCGATGCCGCGAATTTGCCAGCGCGCACCCCAGCGGGCGAGCGACCAATTCAACGCCCAGCGCAGCACACCGAACAGGATCGCGATGACGATGATGAAAAAGAAGACAGCATTGTAGAGGTGATGCAGAACGTAATGCCCCATTTCATGGCCCATCACGGACAGGATCGCTTGAGGCGAGCAACGATTCAGCAGATTGTCATTCAGCGTGATACGTTCGGTTCCAAACGCGCCGCTCACGTTTGCGCTCACACGTTTGCTTTGGCGCGACGCGTTCACCTGGTAAACATCGGTCGCCGGAATGCCATTCTCGCGAGCCAGGCTCAGGATCTCTGCTTTGATGGGCGTGTTTTGAAGAGGAGTATAGGTATTAAACAGCGGAGCAATGAACACCGGACCGATCAACATGGCGACGATCAGGAACACGACACACGCAGCAGCGCCCCAAATATGCCAGGTGCGCGGTAATTTGCGCACAATCGTAAACAAAGCAACCAGGACGATACCGCCTAGAATGATGGCCACGCACAACCCGACGAGTTGATCGCGGAACCACGACCCGAAATTCTGGTTCGAAAGCCCGTATTCGTGCTCGCGGAAAAAATCCTCGTAGACGGTCATCGGGAACGTGAGCACGGCCGTGATGACGATGAACGCCACTGCATAGAGGAAGGTTCGAATCCGGAGAATGCTGGTCAGACGTTCGGCGCTGTCGCGCAGCTTCGCCGAGAGCCCGGTCTCGAGAAAAATTAGCATTACGCCGACGCTGTAAAGAAAATCCCAGAGGATCAGCCAATATCCGCCTTCGAAGTAGGCGTCCGACCGGGCTTTCGCGTTTGGCGGCACGGTTGCGAGCCACGCATCAGTGGCGGCGCGCGCATCGAAATGGCTGGATGGCTGCGCCGCAGCCGGGATGACCGGAGCCGCCGGAGCGGCGTACAAAGAGCCTCCCACCAGCAGCGTCAGCAACACGGCAATGCGCAGCACTTTATTTAGCTTTCTTTATTTAATTCTCTTCGTGTAATCGGAATACCAGGCGGCGATTTCTTTTTTCGGCACATCGCCCGGATGAACAATCACGCGATACCGGAAGCGTAGCGATTGGCCGGCCGCCAGCGTGTGTCCGCCTTCGGCCGCCGCGTGATCGAACGCTTTCGAGCCAAACGGATTCACCGCGAACAAGCCATAAGCGCGCGCATGCCACGGCGGCGGATGGTTGTAATTCCTCGGATTATCGAAAATCACGATTCCGACCTTCTGGCCATCGACGGTCCCGTCGTAATCTACCCAATCCGCGCGCTTTCCCCAAATCTTCTTTTCCGTCTGCGCGCCTTCGGAATTCGTCATCAACCCGCCGTTTTTTTCGGTCATGCTGTCGGCCACGCGAATGGCGAAAAAGCCTTCCTTCGTATCGGCGAAATGCACATCCACCTTGGCGGTGAGTGTCGCGTCGATATCGATTGTCCGAATGCCGGGTTGCGCGTAGAACGTCATGACGCGGCGCTCCTCGATCATGTCTCCGCGCCCGGGCGCTTCCCATTCAAAGGTGGCTGTAAGGGTGCCCGACTTCTTCCCTGAACTCAGGCGGTCGAGACTGCGCAGGACCACCGTTCCTTTCGTGCCCGGGTTCCCCTTGCTCGTGTGCGAGCTTGGCTCATTTTCCCAAAAATTAACGTTGCTGACATCTCCATAGCCAATCCACAACCCGCGGTGATGCGGATGATCGCGCGATTCGCCTTCGACATTTTCCATAGGATACCGGCGGGTTACGATCAGCCCGGCGGCGGTGCGCAGGGGAGCCAAGAAGGGCTTCGCATACGTTTTTCCGATATAGAAATCCGAGAACGGCTGGCCATTGATGCTAATGGAAACGTGGTCGTCTCCAGCCTTGGTGAGATCGACTTGCCCGAACAAAATGCCCGCGGTTGCGAGCATGAAAACTGCTGCACAGCATCGTTTCATGTGTTCTGCCGGATGATATCACTGGGATATCATGGAGACGGAGAGTTATGGGACCCATCGGCGTTCAAGAGATGATTGCGATCTTCGTAATCGCTCTGGTTCTGTTTGGCCCCAAGAAGCTGCCGGAACTGGGGCGAATGCTGGGCAGGGCTCTGAGTGAATTCCGGCGCGCGAAAAACGAGCTGAAGAGTACGTTCGAAACGCACTTGCAGGAACTGGAGCGCGAAACGCGATTGCCGGAGTTGAATTCTTCGACCACGCCGGATTATTCCCATTCGCGGTACTCCTATCCGTATGAAGAGTACGATCATTACGATTCGGATAATTCCTCTTCAGAAACAGAGTACGAACCAAATGGAGCCGTTGCGCCGCAGCTAACCGCTCCCGCTACACACGCCGGACAGGAATCGGAAGCGCAGGTGGACCAGGCCGGTCCCGAACACGCGCTGGTGGCCGATACCGTACCGAGAACCAACGGCGTCAAGCCGGTCGAGCCTGTTCCTATATCCGATAAGCAGGAACATCCCGTCTAATTGCCATAAGTATTGATGTCTGACGAACTAGAGGAGCGGCACGCTCCGAACACTCCAGGTACAGGTACCGGCACACAGGTTCCCGCCAAGATTCCTCCACCGCCGCCTCCCTCCGAAGACGAGGACGCGGGCGATGAAGAAGAACGCGGCATGCTGCGCATGTCGTTTATGGAGCACCTGCAGGAGCTCCGCGTGCGCATTATCCGGGCGATGGCCGGCGTGCTGGTCGCTTTCCTGGTCAGTATCACTTTCTGCAAAAGACTATGGGAAGTAGTCGAAGAGCCCGCGGTAGCTGCATTGAAGCACCTCGGCGTCAATCCGCCGACTCTTGTGGCAATTAAGCCCATGGAGCAATTCAACATCATCTATCTGAAATTGCCTCTGCTGGTTTCGCTTTTCATCGGGTCTCCCTGGGTGCTCTATCAGGTGTGGGCGTTTATTTCGCCAGGGCTGTACAAGCGTGAAAAACGATGGGCCGTCCCGTTCATCTTGTGTACGGCCGGGCTTTTCATCACAGGCGGGCTGTTCGCCTATTTCGTTGCCTTCCGCTACGGTCTGGATTTTCTGCTCGGCATCGGCCTGAGTGTGAACGTAACGCCGATGGTTTCCATCAGCGAATATTTCGACCTGTTCGTCAACGTGACGCTTGGAGTCGGTCTGGTATTCGAGATGCCGGTGATTATCTTTTTCCTGACGCTGCTGCGTCTGGCATCGCCGCGCTTTCTCATACGCCACAGCCGCTACGCGATTCTTGCGATCACCATAATCGCCGCCGTGGTCACGCCCACGCCCGACGTTTTCAACATGACGATCTTCGCTGTCCCGATGGTGCTGTTGTACTTCGTCGGTGTCTTCGCCAGCTATCTGTTAGTGCTGAAGCGCGAAGGGAAGAAGTTCTCCTGGCGTATGATCGCGCTCATCGTGCTGGCGATCGTTCTGTTGGCCGCCGGCGTGATCGCGATCCTGATCTATCATTATCACTACCACTACATACCGAAGTGGCCGTTCCTCACGCGGTAGTTACCTGGTGGCGAGTTTTGCGTAATCCGCTCCTAACGCTCGCGGTTCTGTTTGGGTGATGCGTACGGCACACTGTGATCATGCATTGATGTCGTGCCGCCACAAGGCTGCACCGCCGAGTAAGCCATCCTCGTTCGGAACACGGGTAACATATTTCGGCAGAGCGAAATCGATCTTGGTGGCGTTCCCGCCGCCGATATACAGGTGATCGAAATTGAACAGAGCCTCGAGCTGTCCGATGGCACGCTCCAGCAACCGGTTCCAATGCTTGCACCCGTGTTTCTGCAGTCCGTCTCTGCCAAGATCGTCCTCATAGGTTCTGTTCTTGTGCCACGGGTGGTGCGCTAATTCGAGGCCCGGTACCAGATGGCCGTTTATAAACAGCGATGATCCGAAACCCGTACCGAGCGTGATCACCAGCTCGACGCCTTTGCCGTGAATGGCGCCGAAACCCTGCACCGCCGCGTCGTTTGCTATGCGGACCGGCTTCTTCCAGCGCCTCCTCAGGACGTTTTCGAAGTCGAAGCCGATCCATTTCGGATGAAGATTGTGCGCCGTTAGCGTCGCGCCCTGTTTCACCACGCCCGGGAATCCCACCGATACCCTGTCGAAACTGCCCAACCGCTGCGCGATGTCATCCATAAGCTTGATCACTGCGGCGGGTGTCGCCGGGTTGGGAGTGTCTCTGCGTTCGCGCTCACTGACCGGCTTGCCGCGCGTATTGAGAAGTAATCCTTTTATACCGGTACCTCCGATATCGATGGCGAGCGTCGTTACATTTTGCTTCTGCTTAGGCATATCGACACTGTAACGAATAGGAGTGTTTCGCCGCTTCTTCGCAGCTCGTTTACGACTTTTTACGGGTTCGAAGGCCGCCCTGTAGTTTTTGCATCCTTACCGATGGCTCGAACGTCATCAAGGTGTTGATACTTCGGAATGTAGATAGTTTTGGCACTTGAGGTGCTTAGTTAGCAGCAGGGCCGAGTGCTCCAAAAGGAGTGCTCAAGGAAAGCTCGCGTAAGATCGTTACTACGCGCAACAGAAGCAACTATTCGATTTGGAGGATTTCAAAATGAGTCGTAAACTTAGGTCCTTTTACATCGGTGCTCTCGCAGTCACCGGGGTCGGGCTACTGGGCTTCTCGTTCGTGCCAAAAGCGCACGCGGACGCTTGGGACAAAATGACCATCGTGACGGTCAATGAACCGATTATTGCCGGGCAGAAGGTTCTGGATCCCGGCACTTATGTTTGGAAGCTGATGGATTCGCCGTCTGACCGGCACGTTGTGCAGATCTTCGACAAAGATCAAAAACACCTGGAAGAGACTATCCTGGCGATTCCAAATTACCGGTTACAGCCAACGGGCCACACGCAGTTTTCGTTTTGGGAAACTCCGGCCGGTGTTCCGAAAGCAGTGCGCGCATGGTTTTATCCTGGCGACAACTATGGACAGGAATTCGCTTACCCGAAAAAGCTGGTCGCGCAGTTAGCGTCTGCAGCTCCGGTACCCCTTCCCAACAATTATCGTGAGCCAGAGCCAACGCCTGCTCCCGCCGCGCAGCCCGCTCCTGTTCCGGAAGCGCAGCCCGCCCCTGCTCCTGAACCGCAGCCTGAACAACCGGTCCAGAACAACACGCCCGCGCCGGCTCCCGCGCAGCCCCAATCGCTTCCGCACACCGGAAGTTTCAATCCTTTGATTGGATTGCTGGGTCTCGCTTCGCTGAGCCTTGCAGGGCTGATCGGGCTGGCCACAAAGCAGGCCTAACGCGAAACGAATGTGAGCCGGAAGTCCAGCAACTCCGGCACACGAGCGACGCCTGGTCCTAGTACCCAGGCGTCGTTCCTTTTTCAGGAGCGTCTTATTTAATGTAAGAGTGTGGTTGGGGATCAGGCCATGAAGGAGCGACGTTCGAATTCGAGGCGAGTCTTCTTTGGAACGCTTGCGATTCTCGTAATGGCGGCGCTGCTGGTAGCGGCAACAAAAAAAACGCCTCCGGCGCCGGCCGCTCCCGGCGTCTACACGATCTCCGATAATGTCGATCTCGTTCTCCTCGACGTGAGTGTCAAAGATCCGCGGGGCGGGTATGTGACCGGCTTACAAAAAGGCAATTTCCGGGTTTTCGAAGACGGGCAGCCAAGGGAGATCACGCAATTCGCGAGCGTCGATATGCCCGTCAGCGTGGGCTTGATTGTGGATAACAGCGGGAGCATGTCTCTCAAGCGCCCGGAGGTCATTCTCGCCGGCCTCGCATTTGCCAAGGAGAGCAATCCCGAAGATGAATTCTTCGTCGTGAACTTCAATAACTCGGTGACGCGCGGTTTACCTCCTGACATGCTCTTTACCGATAATCTGCAGACTCTTAGGTCCGCGTTGTATTATGGGCAACCGGTGGGGCAGACTGCGCTGTACGATGCTGTAGCGTACGCGCTGAAGCATCTCGAATACAGTCACCGCGACAAGAGAACCCTGATTGTGGTAAGTGACGGCGGCGATAACGTGAGCCATATCAGCTTCCCGGAACTGTTAAAGCTAATTGAGGCCTCGCGCGCGAGTATCTATACCGTCGGGCTATTCGATCCGGAAGTGCGCGATCTGAATCCCGGCGTGCTGCGCAAGATGTCGGCCATCAGCGGCGGCGAATTTTTCGAACCTGGCAGCTTGCAAGACATCGTCCCCATCTTTAACAAGATTTCCAAAGACATAAGGAACCGCTATACCATCGGTTATGTGCCGGATGAGATTCATGACAGACGTAGCGTTCGTAGTGTTAAGGTGATCGCGACCGGGAACAATCGCAAATTGCAGGTTCGTACGCGGACGACCTACGTGACCACTCCGCTTTCACAACTGGTCGCCAAACAGGCCCAGAAGGGGATGCAACAGCAAGAACGATAGGCTATGGCCGATGGACCTCTGATCGTAAGGCGCAGCCAGACGCCTTCCTATGTAAAGCCGGGACATCCATAGCCACAACCGAACGCGGCTCTCGGCGCGCACAGGTGGTTGGCATATTCTGCGCAGCGTGCGCATGCTTCTGCTGGTGCTAGGACTTTGCGGCGTTGGTTATTACGGCTACACCCTCGCCAACCAATACGTTTATCAGGGTTACGAGAACTGGGCTTTCGATCAGCAGATCGCGGGACGCCGCGGAGTGACATTTGAGGATTACGTCCGGGAACGCACTCCGTTCGGATTTCTAGCTGCAAGCAAGCCTTCGCAGCCAGGGACGGCAGTTCCCGCTCCGTCGCCCTCGGCTCCCGTGGATGTCGCGCCTCCCGCTCAGGGCTCCGTTTTGGGGAGAGTGGAAATCGCGCGATTAAATTTAGCAGCGATGGTGCGTCAAGGAGTAGACGCCAGGACGCTAAGTCTGGCGGTAGGCCACGTGCCGGCAACCGCCTTGCCCGGCCAGACTGGAAACTTCGCGATTGCCGCGCATCGCGATACCCTCTTTCGCGCCCTGAAAGACATCCGGAAGGGTGACTTAGTAACCTTCAAATCGCCGGCCGAAACCTACACTTACCAAGTACTTGCAACAAAGATTGTAATTCCCTCTAATGTCAGCGTCCTTCGTTCAGATGGCGGAGGACTAATTCCCGCCGCCGAGCTTTCCGATGGAGGGGAACCTGCGAAACTGCTGACGATGATTACCTGCTATCCGTTTTACTATGTCGGATCTGCGCCGAAACGGTTTATTGTGGAAGCAAAGTTAGTCTCGAGTAATCCATCGACCAAGTTTTCCGAGCCGGTTCCCGAACAGACAGCAGCGAAGCAGGTAACGGTCAGCGAGATGCCTGCCGCGCGCAGCGCTTTCCAAACCGGTAGATCTCATTCGAGGCGCAAATTCAACACACAAGCCGCAACGGCGCGAATGCCCAGAAAACGGGGCATCTGGCACTGAAGCGGCAGGCGGGAATCGGTTGTTATACTGCGGTTGTCCCGCATTGGGAGGTCGTCTAATGGTAAGACTGCAGACTCTGGATCTGCGTATCGGGGTTCGAGTCCCTGCCTCCCAGCCAAATCCTCCGGAAACGGACCTGCGAGGTCCTTAACGCCTTCGATTTTTCAGTTTCACTTCGACCACTTTCCCGGGGCCGGTCAAGTGTTCCGAAATCCTATCGAATCTCGGACCAGTTTCCATTGGGCAGGTCACACGGGCGAACATAAAAGAACACTGAGAGCTGGATGACTCCGGCGAAGAAGATCTCCGGCGGGAAACAGCTGGACTAAATGCTCTCAGGCGATCAAAGCAGCGAAAACAGCGTGGCTATTGCGGCGGATAGCGAGATCCATTTTGCAACGGGCAGCAAGACGGACGTAACGCACTCCGAGAATATCCTCAACAGTTATGCATCACTGCGGCAGGTTCGAGCGTTCGCGCTGTTGTCGGATGCGCCGCAAGATTGTGTTCACTTTCAGTTTTGATCGGCTCTTAGCTTACTTACCCGCGCACCCGTACCGTCTCTCGATTTGTCCCATGCTGAGGGTTCGGTCACGAGTGTTCTCAAATCTTTATTCTCTACGGCTACAGCTATTTAGGCGGATCTAATCGTCGCTTCACGTGCCCGGCCGGTTAGGGTCGTGGCATGAAAGTTGATACAAAGACCGGCTGGGAGCGGAAACCGCGGCCCATTTATATTGGCGGGATAGGCAGCACGGATATCCGCTCGCGCCAAGACACCCATGACCTCAGACGAACGGAGGGGGACGATCCCCGAAAAGCCGCATTCCTGGATGACCTGGCGGCCCGACGACGGGCCAGGGAAGTGGCGGAGGAACGTGAGGCTGAGGGCGACCTGGCTAGAACGGCGTAGAATCGGCAAATTGCAAAGCGTTTCTAAGTGACCTGCCAAAAATTTGGGTAAATCGGTGCTAGCAGCAATGGCGCAGTGCGGAAATGAAAGCTCAACACCACGGTAGCGGACGGGCTCTGGAGAACATGGCTGGACGACACCTGAGGAGACGCTGATACCTTGGCGCGGATTTCCGGGCATGCATCCAGCTACACCGTGCCGCTTACTGGCCCTGTTCAGTCATGCGGAGATTTGGATCCTGCTTCAACGCGTTCCGTAACAACTCTCTTCCCAATTCCGGTTGACCGGCTTTCACATACGACATTGCAAGATGGAACTCC
>CAWBDW010000058.1:0-22352 GCA_963787545.1 uncultured Acidobacteriaceae bacterium | reverse complement strand
CACTGTCCGCCGCTGTTCAGAAAGATCCAAGCTTAGCGGCCAAAATCGGACGGGACTGGTAAGAAAGAGCGCGTTGCCGAGATGGATCACGGGCAATCCGGACACTGGCCTTATGCCGACTTGAACGAAGCCGAAGCGGCAGACGCTACGCGTGGGCGCAGTAGCGGCGGTTTCTAAGCTGGGATAGTTTGGGTCACAAAGGAGGTCCTTGTGACCCAGCTACGAAAAATAATGCTCGAGGAACTCGAGCGTCGAAATTACTCTCGGAGTACTGTACGCACCTACGTCAGAACAATCAGAGACCTGGCGCGCTATTTCAACCGGCCGCCGGATCAACTCGGACCGGATCAACTTCGCGAATATCAAGCGTATCTATTCCGTGAACGCAAACTGGCTGCTAACACAGTCAACCAGCGAACTGCCGCGCTTCGATTCTTCTTCGTGGCGACGCTGAAAAAACCATGGACCATTGCTGAAACACCCTACCCGCGGAAGACTTTTCGGCTTCCCAAGATCCTCAGCGTAGAGCAAGTATCGAAACTTATCGATGCCGCTCCAACCATGTTCTACCGGATTCTTTTAATGGCGCTCTACGCAACCGGGTTGCGGCGCGCCGAACTGGCGCATTTAAAAGTCAAGGACATAGATCGTGAACGAATGGTCATTCACGTCAAAGGTGGGAAGGGCCGTAAGGACCGCGATGTCATGCTCAGCCCGAAACTGCTGCAAGAACTGGAGTGTTACTTGCGCGGACTTCGCCATCCACCGGAACTGTGGTTGTTTCCTGGCAATCGCTGGCACACTGGCAAAAGACCGATCACTACCAAAGTTATTTGGGAGGCTTGCCGAGCAGCCGCGACACGGGCAGGCCTCGGAGATGACGTTCATCCTCATACTTTGCGGCACTGTTTTGCTACCCATCTGCTCGAATCCGGCGCCGATCTTCGCACCATCCAACTGCTGCTCGGTCATCGCGATCTGGAAGAGACTACGCTCTACCTGCATCTTCTAATGCCCGAATGAGTGCCACAGCCAGTCCTCTGGACAAGCTGAAGTTAGCCGCCTTTCTAGCTCAAGACGACGAATAGATGAACCGGCCATCGCTCGAGATGGCCGATATCGTTCGCAGTGCGGGCCGGAACTTCATCGAACGAAATCGTTCCTGGTTGAACCGGCTCCACTTAAAAGTGTTGACCGCCATCGAGCGCTGCCGCACCGCCGCGCTCGGCGGTCATCTCGATGAGTGTGCGCGCTGTGGACATCGTGCCATCTCCTTCAACTCGTGCCGAAACAGACACTGCCCCAAGTGTCAGGCGAACGCTCGCGACCGTTGGCTCCAGGCGCGACAGCGCGAGCTTCTGCCCACACGCTACGTCCATGTTGTCTTCACTCTGCCCCATGAACTGGCACCAGTCGCTCTACAGAATAAACGGGTTGTGTACGACTTACTCTTTCGGCTCAGCGCGGAGACGCTTCTCGAGATCGCTCGCGATCCACAGCACTTGGGAGCAGACATAGGCTTTTTCAGTGTGCTGCATAGTTGGAATCAAAAGCTCGAACATCATCCCCATATCCACTGTGTGGTGCCGGCTGGCGGACTGTCGCCGGATCGCACGTGTTGGATTCCATCTCAGCAAAAGTTCTTCCTTCCTGTCGACGTGTTGGCAGAAGTCTTCCGAGGTAAGTTCACCGAAGCGTTGAAGGAAGCGTTTGCCCGCGACGAACTCGGGTTCCACGGTTCCTTGAAACCACTCGGGCGAGCCAAGGTCTTCGCACAACTCCTACGACAGACTTTTCGTAAGAAGTGGATTGTCTATTGCAAGCGGCCCTTTGGCGGCGCTGAGCATGCCCTCCGCTATCTCGGCTGTTACACGCATCGAGTCGCCATCTCCAATCACCGCCTCACCGCCCTTGAAAATGATCAGGTGACCTTCCGCTGGCGCGACTCCGCCCACCAAAATAAGCAACGCTTGATGACCTTGCATGTGAATGAGTTCCTGAGGCGGTTTCTGCTCCATGTCTTGCCGCCACGCTTTGTGCGCATTCGACACTTCGGCTTCCTCAGCACGCGTAACCGTTCCACACTTCTGCCACTGTGCTTCCGTCTTCTGGGAGAACATGCTGTAGCCGCAACAACGGCGACCAGCAACGATTTTCAGCAACACCAACCAATGACTTGGTTGTGCCCTCAATGCAATGGGCCCATGCTGATTGTGGAACGGATGAGCGCTTTGCAACTTCGCCTTCGCGCTCCTCCGACACTCAACTCAAAAGCGGCCTAACTCAGCATGATCTTTCGTTCAACAGCTCGATCTCGCAACGTACTCTGGTGCGCTTACTCTACGTGCGCTTCCCGTCATTCTGCCCTGCTTTCCCCCCGCAGGCTCTCCCCCACTCCCGTCCACTTGCTCACTCCCACTACTTTTAGCGTGAACCGCGAGATTGAAAACCCATAGCGTGGGCTTTCCGTCGCGGCTTCCTTCAAGTCCCAGTATCAAAAGCGATTCGGCAAAGTGGCTCCTCCACTTCGTCAGGTGTATCGTGCCGAATCGCTCCTGATACTGACCTAAGACTTTTCAGGACTGATCCAACCTGTCTTCCCGATCGCCTGCCAAAAAGACGATAAATTCGCCGGTGCCGTTATCCAAGTGGTTACGAATGGACGGCTATTAGCTGAAATTTTGCGGCGGGAAGCGCTAAAACCCCAGTAAATCGATTGGTGGTCAATTGGTAAATACGTTGCACAACAAAAGCTGCATGATACGCGCATTTGGGTTCTGTATCAAATGCCCGAGCCTTTCCGATTAGATTCCACAGTTAAATCGCCCATCGAGGAAAATTTCTAATGACCAAACATAAAGCAGATCTCGTTGATTCGTCCGGCGGTACCTTCGCGACGTTTAACGAAACTTCTCACAGCTACGGCGCCACGAACGTCACCCTTAGGCTTCGTGCGCCCATGCATCTTCAGGGCACCGAGAGCCTCGCACTCTATGCTGCCTCCGTTGCTGAACCGGTTATTTCAGTCGCCGCTAGCGACCCGGATGGCACTGAAATCTCCGAACTCCATGGAAAGAGTGCCGTGGGGTACGTACCTGATGGCACAGACGTAGCCTTGGTGAAAAGCCCGGGAGGGCAACTCGGCACCCTTCTTATTGTCCTCGCCAAAGGAACCGTGAAGGATCAATTCGCACATCATAGCTAGCCCGCGCTACAAACGCCCATGTCAGACGACATCGGGACTTATCGGGAGAAATCCGTCCAGTTTCCTTTCCGAGCGTATGAAGAGGCTTCTCTTACGGCTGGCCCTTCCCGCCGCCCGCACCGTAGATGTTGCCGGTCGTGTAAGTGGCGTCTCCGGCCGCAAGTTGTACGTAGATGCTCGCAAGTTCCGCCGGTTGACCGGCACGGCCCATGGGATAGTCTTTGCCGAAATTGCGCCATTTCTCTTCAGTCGCCCCACCGGAGATTTGCAGCGGCGTATAAATTGGGCCAGGAGCAACGCCGTTCACGCGGATCCCCTTGGGGCCAAGCTGCTTCGCAAGCGACTTGACATAGTTCATCGTGGCCGCCTTGGTCTGAGCGTAATCGTAAAGGTTGGGAGAGGGATCGTAGGCTTGTTCGGAGGTGGTGCCAATAATACAGGAGCCAGGCTTCAGATGCGGCAGGGCGGCTTTGATGATCCAGAAGGGTGCATAGATGTTGGTCTTCATCGTCCAATCGAAGAGCTCAGTGGTCAGGTCGAGTATCGATTCCACCTGGTGCTGCCGCCCCGCGTTTGAGACAACGATGTCAAGTCCGCCAAGCGACGACACAGCCCTGGCAACGAGCTCGTTACAGAACTGCTCGCTGCGGAGATCCCCGGGAATAGCAACGCCCTTGCAACCTGCGGCCTTGATGAGAGCAATCACTTCCCGAGCATCGGGCTCCTCCGCAGGTAGGTAATTGATGGCGACGTCGGCGCCTTCGCGAGCATACGCAATCGCAGCGGCGCGTCCCATACCGGAATCGCCACCAGTGATGAGCGCCTTTCGGCCAGCGAGGCGGCCGGAGCCCTTGTAACTCTTCTCACCATGATCGGGAGGAGGAACCATCTTGCTAGCGAGTCCCGGCCAAGGCTGAAAGGGACTCGTATAAGGAGGCTTCGGGTACTTAGCGGTCGGATCTTCGATCGGCTGAGCCGTGTTCGTCGTGGTCGAGCCGGACTGCCCCAGCGCAGCCGAACCGGCGGCTAAAGTTGCACCAAGTCCGGCGACCAAATTACGCCGTGACAATGCATTCTCATCATTCATTCTATTGAACTCCTAGTCAAACCATAGACATTGCGGGTTGTTCAGTGAGACCTGTGTAAAGAACTAGACAGGAATGATGCGAGCTGTCAGGAGTACGGCGTGTACTGAACCCGGATCAACTAGAAAACGGAACCCGGCGAAGATCTGTGATAGCTCTCTTAAGACCCCCGAGTGTTCGGCAACCGCTTCCAGGTGTGAACGGGACTTCCCAGTACGAATACGTTTAACCGCAACGCCGAGACCATTTTGAGGAACGGAAGTCCTTCCTCGTTGCGGAGGGAACGGTACGCATTAGAGTTGATGTACACGCCCGAGAGCATCTCTTCAGGCTTCCCAGCGGGCCGATGTTCCCTGTCTGGATGGTCGGCGCGGCACACCGGATCCAGCCCCGCGACAAACACAACAAGCACAAGGCGGAGGGCCTTCCAGTGGCGGTTACGAAAATTCGGTAAAACGAAATGGCTATTACATTGACCGAGAATGCGCATCTCGCTCAATAACGTGGTAAGAAAACGTCAGGACTCTCGAAGAACCGCCCGAAAGGAGCTTGCCCGGAACGATAAACACCATTATGGGGTCGCCTCACGAAACGGAATATTAAAGACGCTAAGATGCTGGGCGCCTGCATTCCCCACGCCAGCCATAAGCGCCGTTCCTCTAGGACGCTGGAACTGGGCCGTCAGCGACCTGTCCCCGGTACAGGGTCTCTGACAAAACCTTCATTGGCAATAGGACGAAACGCGTCGATGCGGCACCCTGTGCCCCCACCTCTTTTGGCCTTTACATAGGCCGGAAACTCCCCCAGAATGAGCCCGGAAGACGAATCTGCTTCGATCCGGTACTTCCCTGACGGCAATGAAGCGAAGGCATAAGCCCCGTGTTCATCGGTTCTGGTGGAAAAACGCGCGCCGTGGTTTCCGACTGCCGTAACCACAACGTTCACGAGCGGCTTGCTCTTGATTCGATCTTCCATCCTCGCGTACTCTGAACCAATCCCGATGGTCCCAAACAAGTCGTCCGCGCGCTCACCCCTGGCAATGGCCCGCAACTCCCTCAACGTGCCGCCCGCCATAGCCGCGGGCACTCCCCAGGCTTTCAGGCGGTCGTCGATGGTCCGGGCGTAAACAAGGTAGTTGGCTCCAACAAGGAAAGGTTCGCTGCAATCACCCCCACCGTGGCCAGTGTAGACAACTAACTCTTTCGCGTCTTTGCTCGCGCCGCGGAAAATCTCCACCGGCGCAAAATGGAATTCATAGTCCGTCCACTGTACATAGCCGTTACCGAGCGGCGTCTCCCCACCGAGTTGAGCGACCGCTTTCCCCAGGAATAGCACCTCGCCATCGCTCCACGACTGATCGCAGCGAGGGATGACAACAACCGTGCTGCACGCGTCCATCATCGTGGGACATGCGCTCGCGATAACCAGCAAAATGGCTGCGGGCAGCCGTTGACGCTCGGACATGCGACCCCCTCCCCAACTGCGACAAGTGCATTGTACTGGAAATACCTGCGCCTGCGCGCCCTGTGCTCGGTCTACTAGGCTTTATGGCACAGACGGATAGTCGCAGGCAGTTGCACCTCTCGCCCTCTAGCCGGTAAACAGGCTTGTACGAGTCCGCAGGCGATGATCACAGACGCCACCTGTCGTGCACAAGCCTGGCTTCTTTCTGAGTAGCCCGAGCGCAATCAGATCGAAGGTCCGAAGGTCCAGGGCGTGTGCATTCGAGCCACTTTGACGCAAGGCGCGCAAGCCGCTGAAATGATTTAGGTTCTGCGTATCCGGCGGGATTAGGACCGAAAAACGCCGTTCAGTCCGGAAGCGCTGTTCTCGCCCAGTTCGCAACTATTGCTGAGTGTCTAGCGGATGCTGGGTCTTCTGATAGAACTCGTTCTGGAGTTTCAGACTATTTTGATCGCTCTTGATGGCTCGCAGCGCCGCGGCTACCCCTTTGATCCAGGCGTTCCTGTCGAATTCGCCTAAGTCCTTCGTTGCGAGAGCCCCGTTGCCAGCGTAGTGATCGGGGAACCTGGCGTACCACCAGATCCCTGTGTACACGCCGTCCGGCAGATCGAGGCGGTTGCGATCCGCACCGGACTCGTTGCCCGCTCGATCCATGTGTACGAGGTCCGGTCGAGTCACTAGCGTGTGTGCTGTTTCGGACTCCCCGGCGTGCATGTCTACTTTCGAGTGAAGGGGCAGACGATCTGGCGGGTAAATGGGGTGAAGGTAGACGTACACAACATAGGCATGAGGCGTCGCCAATTGCGATTGAGCGAAGTACGGCAGCAGGTTGTCGTTGCCTCCGTGGCCGTTCACGATCAGAATCTTTTGACATCCATTGCGGGCCATTTCGTCCGTGGTCTCCTGCAATAGTTCGAGCTGCAGGTGGGCGCTGTAGGCCACCGTGCCCGGTTCGTGCTTGGCCTCAAAGATCTGTCCGAAGTAGTATTGGGGAAACACGACGGCATACTCTTGTTCGGCTCCATGAAGGGCGGCGTATCGCGCGTTGATGAGATCGGTGCCGAGCGGCAGGTGCGGACCGTGCTTCTCCAGGATGCCGAAGGGCAGGACGCAGGTATTCTGCGCTTTCTTAATGGCTGCTATGAAATCCGGTCCTGTCAGTTCTTCCCATTTGACGACAGAGACGGCGCGCGGACGCTTCCCACAAACAAAAGCACCACTAATCCGAACAGCAATTTCTCACTGCAGGCGTAAATCGGTTTCATACTCTCAGGCAAACAATGTGAACTAACTTAGCATGCGGACAAGAAGCAAGACTCGCGAATGAGAGGCTCGCGTCCATGCGTATACTGCGCGTTCAACCAAGGCTGCGGCTCTGAATGCGTTTGAGCCCGCGGGTGTTCCTATCGTCACCCACCAGCTCGAGGATCTCCACGACGAACTACACAATCGCGGTGCGGCAATTTGTCAGGGGATCGCACGAAAGGCGCGGGGTAACCGCGACTTCCGGGTGGAAGGTTGCGGAGGTAACATTTTGAAGTTCACCGACTCCGTTTAGCGCGTAAACCTCTCAAGCAACGTGGTTTCGAAGGTGTTTCGGGGATCTTCGAAGACTTTATTGACGTCGCTGTTAGACGACATCCGGCGGTTCAGTCCACATGAACAGCACGATGATATTACCGTGGTCGTGGCGCGGTGCAGAGGGAATTAGGGGTTGATTGCAGGCTTCTTCGCTCGATGGAGATTCGTGGGCTGAGACCTGAGTTTCTCGCGCCGTATTGCGCGGCAGCGTATTGCTACCTGCCACCGGAGATTGCCTTCCAAACACGATTCGTTTACTGTAGAAGCATGGATGTCGAACGCGACACCGACGTTGCGCTTTGCAGAGTTGCGGCGGCCATTGGCGAGCCGGCCCGATCTCGCATCCTGCTTTGCCTGATGGACGGCCATGCACGAACCAGTACTGAGCTTTCGGTAGTGGCTGGCGTGAGCCCATCCACCGCGAGCGTGCATCTCGACCGCCTCAAGTCGGCGCACTTGATCAAAGTAATTGTCCAGGGAAAGCATCGGTTCTACAGTTTAGAAGGCCTCGACGTAGCCAACGCACTTGAAGAGCTGAGTGTCTTGGGAGGTGGTTCGCCAAAGAAGTTTGTGCCTACCACGCCCGGCCGGCTTCGTGACGCGCGTACTTGCTACGACCATTTGGCGGGCCGGGCCGGTGTGTTGCTCCACGACCGCTTTCGAGCGCTCGGTTGGTTATCTGCAGATTCAAACGACGTTAAGAATGCCTACGACCTCACTACGAAGGGATCTAAAGCATTGGAGTCAGTTGGAATCGACATCGAAGCAACTCGAGGGCTGCGTCGCCGGTTTGCCTACGGCTGTCTGGACTGGAGTGAGAGGAGCCCTCATCTAGGTGGCGCGTTGGGGGCTGCCCTGCTGAAAATTGCTTTCCAACGAAAATGGCTGGTGCAGGACCTGGACAGTAGAGCCCTAGGAATTACGAGTCTTGGTCGGCGCGAGTTGCTGACTCGATTTGGGCTTCAAGTTTGAAGCGCGCTCGGTATCCGCCGCTTTCCGCGGCGCCAGAAAACAGCAGCGCCAGCCAAAATCATGACCGCCGCCAGATAGACAAGATGCGACCCGATCCAGATTGCCCTCTGGACGCGCGTGCGAAACTGAATGGCTTTCCGGATCGATGCGGCCGGAATAATAATCTCCCGATGCCAATCCAGGGTGACGAGGCGTGTGAGAAAACCCTGCTGAATGCATCCCGCCAGATTGTAAACACCGATCTCGCTCGAGAAATGGTGAGCCACGATGAGGTCGCGCGAAAACTCCCTCCAGTTCAGCGGTACAAACCGGCTATCCGCATTTGAACCGGCCGTCGAGCCCACCGCGATTGCTTGAGCTTCCGGCCCATAGACCCATATCAAGGCTGAATCCATCTTCGGATTGAAGCTGGTATATAGCATCAACACTTCACGATCGCCTCTCACATCCACTATTCCCGCTAATCGCTCGAGCAGTGTTGAGTGCATTTTGCGCTCATCGGCAATGAATGGGAATTGATAAGTCTCCACGAAATACCCGTGGCTCTGAATCGTTCGTATAAGTGCCGCGTACGATTTCTTGGCGCGCTGCACGCGCTCGGATTCGAAGTAGCGTCGGGCAAGCCTCGCGGCCACGCGTACTTTGCTGCTTTGAACAGCGGAAAAGTCCTGAATATTCGGCTCGATATCCAGTCCGATCGCTGCCCAACGCAGCTTGTGTTTAGCGGTCCAACGCTCAAACTCTGCAAAGTGAGCTGCTACCTCCGGTTCGTTTCCGGCATTCAAGTAATACCCTTGTTTGCCGGGAAGCGTCAGCCACGCAGTTACCGGAATTCCGGCTTCATTCAACTGGTCAGCGACGTCGCCCCGCTCCGTGCTCAGATCAGGAAGTGAAAGCGCGATACCTGCCTTCAACTCTCGTAGATCATCCATTACACCCGGCTGCGAGAGCAAGGAGCTGAGTTGTGTAACAGGCTGGTCGGCTGCAAATACCAGCTTTGGAGGAAGTCCTCCTGGACTTTCTGAAACGTGTACCGTTCCTTCCGGATTGTCGGTCGGCCACAAACCGGCCATAGCTGAACCCGCCAAAACCTCAATTGTCAGGATCGCAATTACAATCAGGCGTAGTGCCATACCGCCAGAACGGTTCACCGGCTCTCTTTCACCACGCGTCCGTTTAGTGGCTGAACAGGCCGCACGTCATGCGGATAAAGCTTGGCGAACGCATCGATCTGTTCGGGAGAGATGTCCACGGGAGCCTTCACCACAAACCACGTGACGCCTTCAGTGCACGGTGGAGCTGTCACCGATCCCATATACACGTAGTAGCCGAGATTGTGAGGTAGCAACGCGGCGGGATTAATTTCGGTTCCAGCAATCTCCTCCTCTTTACTCTTTCTTTTGGGCATATATTTCCAAATCTGCTCGATCGTGTGGTTAGCGCTCCCGGCCCGTAAGAAAACGGCCACCCCGGCAACCTTTCCGTCATCTGTTCGGTGCATCAAATGAAGCACCATATCGTATGGCTTGCCGTTGACGTACTCCTCGCTCGGGCGGTGAAAGTGAAATTGTATGAGACGGTAATGTTCTCCTCCCACAATCAGAACGTTCCCAGTCCCCGGCGCATCGTGGTAGTTCACTCGGATTGTGTAACCGTTGTTGATCAGGTACTTGAGCGGGCCGCTTTTGTATTCGAATCGAAGGGCAGGAAGTTCACTCTTTTCCGTATTTCGAATGTCAATGGGAGATTGTTCCTTCCCGGTACTGCACGCAGCGTAGGCCGGATCGAGCTCGCTCCAATTTTCGGCTCCGCGCGCCCCTTCGTAATCCCACGGTGTCTTCCACTGCGCCAACGCGCGCTCCGGCGGCAAAACCACCGCGGCAGCCAGCAACACAAACGGCATCCAGTTCCTCTGCAAATTGCGCCTCTTGCTTTCCGAACCTCGCTCTTTTAAGAATGTAAGCGTTCATGGGCCGCCGGGAATTCGTTGCAGATCGAAGTGTGAATGTCGAAGCCCTCGACACCTGTGTGGCATGTGGAAGCAGGCGATCATAGACCCAGCCCGTGAAGATCCCTGCTTCCATTGCTACCATCCACGGCTGCGAATCTGTCCGTTTGCATCCTTTACGCAGTAGCTGATCGTCTTGTTGTGTACGTCGAGCCCGATGTAGCTTGGTCATAAGCGTCGCCCTTGGGACCGCCTGCTTGACCAGCGATAAAATGCTCGGCTTCTGCCACCTGGGTGTCGGCATCCATCACGAGATCAGGGTCAAAGCAAGGCAATCCCACGGGTCGTTGAAGCTTGAAGGGTTCGAACAATAAACGCGGTTCTCTTTCAGAATGTCTCTGAGTCGATCATGATGGAAATTGTCATAGTGATAAAGAGTAGTGATCCTCTGAAGCCCCGCAATTGGCGCCGACGGTGTCATCTATTTAAAGATACCTTCGAAAAAGCTATGGTCAAGAACCCTAAATACGACGTTGCGATCTCATTTCTTCAGAGGGATGTGGGCACAGCTCGGGCTCTTGCGGCGAGACTTCAAGAGCATTTGCAGGTGTTCTTCTATCCGAATCGACAGGAAGACCCGGCCGGGACGGACGGGATGGATTTCGCCAACGCACATCTACTACAAGCTTGACGAATTCGGGATCGAGGGAGCTGTCGGGGCAATCAAGGCGCGTGTTCTTGATAATAAGGGCGCACTAAGGCCCATGACTCCGGTGAGGCGAGCGGAGATTCAGAAGAACGAAGACTCCTACCAGCATGCAAGGAGTCGAGCAATATCGGCGGCCGGCGAGCCTGAAATAAGAGAGAAGATTACGGAGTTGATGCGGGAACTAGGGCGTCAATGTGATGACGTCAACGCGAGCGGACATCTAGAAATAAGGCATGGCCAGTTTGAGAGGCCTATCTGGGAATACGTAATGACGAACGGCCACCTGAGCATGTGCGTCTTTTGGCAATCGGAACGGACGATGACGGAGATTGGGTACGTCACCGTTGCCGAGTTCAATCAGAAGCTTAGAGTGCCCGGCGATCCGCCGGTTTGCCGTCGCGATGTGCATCGGGGGATGGAGGCGGACTTGAACGAAGCCGAAGCGGCAGACGCTACGCGTGGGCGTTGTAGCGGCGGTTTCTAAGCTGGGATAGTTTGGGTCACAAAGGAGGTCCCTTGTGACCCAGTTACGAAAAATGATGCTCGAGGAACTCGAGCGTCGGAATTACTCTCAGAGTACGGTACGCACCTACGTCAGAACAATCAGAGACCTGGCGCGCTATTTCAAACGTCCACCGGATCAACTCGGCCCAGACGAGCTTCGCGAGTATCAGGCCTATCTATTCCGTGAGCGCAAACTGGCCGCCAACACAGTCAATCAGCGAACTGCTGCGCTTCGATTCTTCTTCGTGGCAACGCTGAAGAAACCATGGACCATTGCTGAAACACCCTATCCGCGAAAGACTTTTCGGCTTCCCAAGATCCTGAGCGTAGAGCAAGTATCGAAACTCATTGATGCCGCTCCAAGCAGGTTCTACCGGGTTCTTTTGATGGCGCTCTACGCAACCGGATTGCGGCGCGCCGAACTGGCGCATTTAAAAGTGACGGACGTAGATCGTGAACGCATGGTCATTCACGTCAAAGGTGGAAAGGGCCGCAAAGACCGTGACGTCATGCTCAGCCCGAAACTTCTAGACGAACTTCAGTCTTACTTAGGCGGACTGCGAAGGGAACCGGAACTCTGGTTGTTTCCCGGCAACCGTTGGCACACGGGCAAAATGCCGATCAGCACGAAGGTGATTTGGTCCGCCTGCCGACACGCTGCGACACGTGCGGGGCTCGGAGATGAGATCCATCCCCACACGCTTCGGCACTGCTTCGCGACTCATTTGCTCGAGTCAGGTGCCGATCTTCGCACCATCCAACTGCTGCTCGGTCATCGCGATCTGGAAGAGACCACGCTGTACCTGCATCTTTCCAATGCTCGAATGAGCGCCACAGCCAGTCCTCTGGACAAGCTGAAGTTGGCCGCCTTTCTCGCCCAAGACGACGAATAGATGAACCGGCCATCGCTCGAGATGGCCGATCTTGTTCGCAGTGCGGGCCGGAACTTCATCGAACGAAATCGTTCCTGGCTGAACCGGCTCCATTTAAAAGTGTTGACCGCCATCGAGCGCTGCCGCACCGCCGCGCTCGGCGGTCATCTCGATGAGTGTATGCACTGTGGACATCGTGTCATCTCATTTAATTCCTGCAGAAACAGGCACTGCCCCAAGTGTCAGGCGAATGCGCGCGATCGTTGGCTAGCAGCGCGCCGACGCGAACTTCTACCGACACGATACGTACATGTTGTTTTCACTCTGCCGCATGAACTGGCGCCACTCGCTTTGCAGAATAAGCAAGTGGTTTACGACTTACTCTTTCGAATCAGTGCCGAGACATTGCTTGAGGTCGCTCGCGATCCGCAGCATCTGGGCGCAGACATAGGATTCTTCAGTGTGCTGCATACTTGGAATCAGAAGCTCCAACACCATCCCCACATCCACTGTGTCGTTCCGGCTGGCGGATTATCGCCAGATCGCACGCACTGGATCCCGTCTCAGCAAAAGTTCTTCCTCCCAGTCGACGTATTGGCCGAAGTCTTTCGCGGTAAGTTCACCGAAGCGCTGAAGAAAGCCTTCGCGCACGACGAACTCGGGTTTCACGGTTTGATGAAGCCGCTCGGACGGCCCAAAGTCTTCGCGCAACTCATACGACAGACCTTTCGTAAGAAATGGGTTGTCTATGCGAAGCGGCCGTTTGGCGGACCGGAATAGGCCCTCCGTTATCTCGGTTGCTACACGCATCGGGTTGCTATCTCGAACCATCGGCTGGTGTCGTTTGCCAACGATCAGGTGATTTTCCGTTGGCGCGATTCAGCACACCACAATAAGAAGCGCGTTATGACTCTGCACGTGAACGAATTCTTGCAACGCTTCCTGTTGCATGTCCTGCCGCCGGGCTTTGTGCGCATCCGCCACTTCGGCTTCCTCAGTACACGCAAACGGTCCACGCTTCTGCCCTTGTGTTTTCGCCTGCTTGGCGCAACCGCTGTGGTGCCGGAAAAGGCAGCTATGAGCACTGGGCAAACATCACAGCCACGCATTGCCTGGTTGTGCCCTCATTGCCATGGGCCGATGCTGATTCTGGAGCGCTGGAGCGCTTTACAACTTCGCTTCCGCGCTCCTCCGCTACTCATCTCAACGGCGGCCTAAGTCCACATGACCTTTTGCTACACACATATCCAATCCGTGTCGCACGTTTGTGCGTTTACCCGACGTGTGACTTTTATGCCTCGATTCACCCAGCACGGGAATTTCACTTTGATCTCAGTCACCCACTTCTCAGGCCTCCCGCCGCTCACAGGTTGAATCCGGTGTTTGAAAACCCATAAGCCGGAGCATTCGTCGCGGCTTCCTTCAAGTCCCAGTATCAAAAGCGATTCGGCAAATGATCCTTATCCACTTCGCGAAAGTGTACACTGCCGAATCGCTCCAGATACTGACCTAAGACTTGCCGGGACTGATCATTTCAGCGATTTTCTCGCCTTTGTCATATGATGGATGCCCATGCAAAGACTCACCGAGGACCCCAAGCTCAAGAAGTCGACAACGTGGACACGTTCGTTGCTATCCTGGCAAACCGTCACCGCACTTGGAGTGTTAGCGGTAATGGCCGTACTCGCTGGCGGCCCGGCCCTGTTTCTTGAGTCGCCCACCTTTGACGAGATCGCGCACATAGCGGCAAGCATCACCTACGTTAATAAGTTCGACGCGCGCTTCAACCCGGAACATCCGCCGCTCGCGAAGGTTCTCTGCGGAATTTCCATGGCTGCTGGAGGCGTGCGGGCAGATTACGGCTCGCCACTCTGGATACAAAGCGAGAGTACGTTTGCTTCGTTTACGGGCGAGTGGGTGTTCGGTGATTGGGTAACTCTCCGCTGGAACGACCCACATCAAGTCATTTTTTGGGCGAGATTGCCCATGTTACTGCTGACGCTGCTGCTCGGTTGGTGTATTTATGTCTTCGCGAACCGGCTTGGGGGACGGTGGGCCGGCTTGCTGTGTCTTGCTATTTATGCAAGCACGCCGACTTTTCTGACATTCGGCCCTTTGGTTCTCACAGACGTCCCGATCACGCTGTTTGCGGTTCTGACGGCCTGGACGTTTGCATCGCTCTGGCAATTTCCGACGCGGTCCAACTTCTGGAGGTTCACGTTGTGCCTGGCTGGAGCGTTCCTCACAAAGTTTTCGTCGCTGGTGGTGCTGTTTGCGATCGTTATAGCCGCATTGACGACACGATGGGCGCCCAAGCTCGCTCAAACTAGCGGACAACCGCTCGACCGCCGCGAGCGAGACAAATGGCGCCGGCAGCGATGGGTCGCTACGGCCCGTGCGGTTATGATGGCCTGGCTTCTCGCGTATGTTTTTGGATTGATCCTCTCCTGGAACCAACCTACTGACTTACTTGCGCGGCTGGGTACTTCAATACCGGCCTTGGTGATTCGCAGACTGCTGGTTCCTTTTGTGAATTTCGGCTTGGGAGCGCTATTCGTACTCGCGCCAACGCGGCCAGCTGCATTTCTGCTCGGGCATTCCTTCCCTCACGGGACGTTGCTGTTCTTCCCCACCTTGTTCTTTTTGAAATCGATGCCTGGATTCCTTGCACTGCTGACGGTCACCGGAGGGCTGGCGCTGTGGGCCAGGCGAAAAAACCAAAAGACCGATGCATCGGCGATCATTCCTTCCCGGTACGCGCTGCATTGGCGGTTTTGGTGTGTCACGGTCCTCGTCTACAGCGCTGTTTGCCTCGTCAGTCACCTGGATGTGAGTATCCGTCACTTCACCATTCCGATCGCCATGTCGATCGTGCTGTTGGCGCCACTGCCGAAATTGATTTTACGGTTGGGTCGTTTCCATCGACGGATTGCTCTTGTGGCCGGAGGTACCGCAGGCGTACTCGCTGTTTCGTGCATCGCAACGGCAGTGCTTCACTATCCGTGGTACATGCCGTATGCGAATTTCCTCGGCGGTGGCAGACCGGCGTATGAGCTCTTTAGCGATTCGAACGCCGATTGGAATCAGGGCCTGTTTGCAGTAGAGGACTTCGCACGGAGCCACGGCCTTCAGCGCGTCCCTCTCGACTATTACGGCTCCTCTGAGCCCGAGCCGATCGTGCCTCAGGCCGTAGTTTGGAACTGCCAGAACCCTTCGGATGCCGATGCCGGCCAGTGGGTAGTCGTCTCCTCGAACATGATTCGCGACGCGGAAAACTGCGGCTGGTTGTTGCAATATCCCAGGCAAGCGATCGCGGGCGGCAGCATGTATGCCTTTCGTCTTCCCTCGCCGATTCCGCGGGCGGGTACCGCGGGTGGCCCGCCACTCCCGACGGCGCAAAAGGCACTATTCGCTTTCGGCGGTAAGAACCAGCCCGGATTCCGCGAAATGATGCTGATGATAGACCGGGCCCCATCAGGACTCGGCGCGTTCGTGCAGAAACAGATGGAAGAATACCAACGCCAACGGCAGCAGCAGCGGAAGCAACGGTAATTAGCTGCGCACAGCCCTGCATTCGCCGTTTTGGAACCTGGGACTGAGCAGCAGAAACTTCTCATTCTGTTTGTGGTCCATTGGCCTATTGTTTGGTTGCAGGACGGAGGCGGACTTTCCGTTCCGTATCTGGCCGACACTTCCGAACCAGCGACAATGAGGGTCTTCGTTGAGTCAGATTTCCAGACGGATCTAAACTAAATGCGCGTTTTATATGAGAAGGTCCGTTGCCATCAAAGCTGCATCGCCGCTCGGCTATTCTACACGCGTTCTTGTGGGCGGTAAGCGTTGCGCTGCCCCGGGGGCATTCTCTAGAGCAGAAGCCATCCTGAATTTTTTTGAAGTAAACCTGTTACTCGCAGCGCAGCGCGGTCATCGGCTCAATCTGCAGTGATCGCCGCGCCGGAATGTAACAGGCAAGCAACGCAACGAGTGCAACTGTAATCGTCATTAGCGTAAATGTCGCTGGGTCTAGGGCACTCACGGAATACAGAAGCTTCGATATCAGGCGTGTCAATCCTGCTCCCACTAACAAGCCGATCACAAGCCCCGCAATGGAAAGCTTTGCGCCTTGGGCGAGCACCATCTTTAAGACATCGACTGGTTGCGCGCCCAACGCGAGGCGAATACCAATCTCCTGGGTCCGCTGCGCCACCGAGTATGAGATTACTCCGTAAATACCAACTGCGGCCAGAAGCACGGCGATAGCACTGAAGAATCCGAGGAGTGTAAACGTGGTGCGCTGGCTCCAAATCGAGTCCTGCAACAGCTGATGCATGGTGGCCGATTCCGTGATGGGCTGGTCACGGTCGATAGAACTGACAACGCTCCGAATATCGGACGCAACGGCACTTGGATCACGAGTTGACCTTACGGCCAGTGTCATGGATCCAGTTACGTTCTGCCGCAACGGAAGATAAACCTCCAACCTGGATGGGTTGGCGAGTCCGTACAGCTTCGTGTCATGGAGCACGCCCACAATCGTGATCCATTTCGGGGCACGTTCGGTGGCCAAATGCCCCAGCATAATACGCTTTCCCAGTGCCCCGCTGCCGCCGAAGTACTGCTGAGCGAGCCGTGAGTTGATCATGGCGACCAGCGGAGCATGCTCATTGTCTGCCTCCGTGAACGAGCGCCCTTGGATAAGGTCGATCCCTAGCGTCTTCACGTAGCCGGAACTCACGGCATGCATATCCGGATGCGGAAAACTGCCCGGCTTGGGCAGCGCCATTCCCTCAATGGTGATGTCGTCGCGCGAATGATCGTCGGTGAGTGGAAGATTAGTGCCCAAAGCCGTCGCTGCAATTCCAGGCAAATTGCTTATACGTCCGAGCAATTGAGTCCAGAAGTTCAAAATTACAGGATCTTTGTCATATTGCGCTTCCCGGAGACTGATGTGCATAGTCAGTACATGCTCGGTGCGAATGCCGGCGTCGACGGCAAGCAGCCGCGAGAGACTCCTGGTCATAAGCCCCGCCCCGATTAGCAGAATCAGCGCCAGCGCAACTTCGCCTGCCACAAGAAACTCGCGCCAGTGCGTGGAGCGTGCGCCGGCGCTCGTCGATCGCCCGCGTTCCTGCAACTCCGATTGCACATCCCTTCTTCTTGCCTGCATTGCGGGCGCGAGTCCGAAAACGAAAGCACAAACCGCTACGAGGCCGATGGCGAAGAAGAGGGCGGGCCCATTCAGAGACACTGTTGCCCCAGCCAGCAGGTCCGCTGGAATCAGTTTCACGAGACCAGCTATAGCCGCGGCCGCTACGGCCAAGCCGGCGAGCCCCCCAACGGTGGTGATCAGCAAACTCTCCGCAATCATCTGAGCAATGATGCGTTGAGCGCTTGCGCCCACGGCCATGCGGAGCGATAGTTCCCGCGCCCGACTGATCCCGCGCATCACAAACAAGTTCCCCACATTTGCGCAGGCAATCAGCAGTACGAAGCCGGCGGCAGCAAAGAGCACCAGAACGGCCGGACGAATCTCGCCAACGAATACATCGCGAATCGGCTGCAGCGCGACTCCGAACTGATCATTAGCCTCCGGATACAAACGAGCGAGGCGCGCGGCTATGCCCTCCATTTCTGCCCTGGCCTGCGGCAGTTCGACGTGCGGTTTCAATCGCCCGATTACCGCCGTATCTCCGCGGTCACCTCGGTCCCGGTAATCCGGGTTGTTGGTGGCCCATGCGCCCATCGCCTCCAGCACCTCAGCCTTGTCTATCCAGCGAAACTGCTGCGGCAAAACACCGATCACGGTATAACCGTGCCCGTCGAGCGAGAGTGTTCGGCCCACCACATCGGTCTTTGCGCCGAATTCCGATTGCCACAGTGGATAGCTCAGAAGCACCACGCGCGCCGTACCTGGCTGATCCTCTTTTGGCGTGAAATTACGCCCCAGCAAAGGATGGACACCGAGCATCGGTAAAAAATTTGCAGTTACGGCCTGTCCGCTGATACTCCTGGGCCGATCGACGCCGGTCAGATCGAATCCTACTCCCGTCACCGCGGCTATCGCAGAAAATGAGCGCGCCTGTGCTCTCCAATCGAGGAAATTCGGAAAAGACACTGCCACCCGACCGACCCTCGGTGTCGTCTCATTCATGACAACTAGCCGCGATGCGTCCGAAAAAGGCAGCGGGCGCAGCAGAACACCATATACTGCCGAAAACAGTGCCGTGTTCGCGCCAATGCCGAGTGCGAGGGTCAGCAGCGCGGTTATGGTGAAACCTGGCGCTTTGCGCAAAACTCGCGCGCCATAACGCACGTCCTGCAGGAAGTTTTCGAACGGCTGTACGCCTCGCGCCCTGCGGCACTCTTCTTTCACCTGTTCGTTTCCACCGAACTGGAGTCGAACACGCCTCTTCGCTTCTTCCTCCTCTAAACCCGCGTTGAGATTTTTTTCAAATTGCCGTTCAAGATGGAACGTCAGTTCCTCGTCCAACTCCTGCTCGACCGTCCGACGGCGCAGGAGGGAACGCAACCGAATGATTAAATCGCGCAACACGAGAAAGCGCTCCTATGCTGTCCCAAGTACGTCAGCGACGGCCGCCGTCAGCCTATTCCAGGTCTGAGTCTCAATATCGAGCTGCCGCCGGCCGGATTTCGTTAGTTCGTAATATTTGGCGCGGCGATTGTTGTCCGAGGTACCCCACTTCGCTTTGATCCAACCCCGCCGCTCCAAACGATGCAAAGCCGGATACAACGATCCCTGCTGCACACACAAAGCGTCGCGCGACGTCTGTTGAATTCGCTCCGAGATACCCCATCCGTGCTGGGGCTCGAGCGCCAGCGTCCTTAAGATCAAAAGGTCTAGTGTGCCTTGCGGCAGGTCAATTCGAGGGTCCGCCACGGTATTTCCCTGTATGCTTCTACAAGAGACTATACGTCAGTTCCTGTAGAAGTGCAAGGGGGCTACCAAGAGTTCAGCCTCGTAGAGAAGACTATCGTTCGTTTGAAAGAATGCGTTCGCCCTAAGCTCCTGGAGGATGGCTCCATAAGCGCTGAGGTGAGGCAGAAAAGCTAAAGAACACAATTATGCGTAAAAAGCTGCCCTCGATAGTTCCAGGGCGAGATGGCATTTCAATGATTCTTTGACTCACCGCGGAAGAACGACCTCCCGCGGTCAGAGGGCCCGGAAGGCATGGAGTTTAAGTAGGGACCCGCGAGAGGCGGTTTGTGGTCGCCAAGTGTACCCCATTTCAGGAGCAGCTTGAGCTATAAAGCACGTGCCTTGTGCCGGCAAGTCATTAAATGCAAGCGCGATCGGTAAAGTTTCGCGCGATAGGTGACGGTAAACGCGCTTGGGCGAAACGGGTGGTAGACGCGCTGCGGCGGCGGCGCGAACTGCCTTCGCGGGGCTTTACTCACGTCGCTGTTAGAGGATATCCGGCGGTTCAGTGCCGGGCGCATATCGGAACCTTTACCGAAGCTGCGGTCTCAACGACCGTTCCAGCAGATCAAGTTCCCGCTACTACGACCAGCGCAGTCGTCCGACGCAATCCCACTTTGCGGTAGCCGTGCGGTACTGCGGATTCAAAGTAGATCGCGTCCCCTTCCGCTAACTCCCTTTCATCCTCGCCGATTTTGATCGCCAGTTTGCCGGATACAACGTAAAGAAACTCAACGCCGGCGTGTTGGTGCCGGCTCGCATGCGACCGCTCGGCTGCTTCGAACTCCGCATAGTAAGCGTTCAGCTTCCGGTTCTCCGCAAGAAAATCCAGGCTCTCAAAATGGTACGCAGGATGGCGTCTGTCCGGCGCTTCCGGAAAACGCAGGCGCTCTCGCTTTCGTACCACTTCGACCACAGGTTTGGGCTCGGGATTGAAGAAATATTCCAGCCCGACACTGAAGACGAGTGCGATGCGCAAAAGAGTAGGCAAGGTCGGGTGCATAAGGTCGCGTTCAAGTTTCGACAGCAACGACGGAGAAAGGCCCGTGTGCTTGCCGAGTTCACTCAATCCCATGCTCTTACGCAGCCGCAAGCGCCGTAGTTTCTCACCAATCGAATACCGCTTTAAGCCTTGTGTAATCGTCTCGGATTCCATTCTTTTCGTTTTCCTTTGAATCAACTTTTTCCGCAAATCTTGAGGCTAAGGAAAGCAGATGCGTCGCTTTGCTTTACAGTAAATCTATTTTTCTCTACGATCAAGATGTGGTCGTGAAGATCGCGACCGCTTATTGAGAAAGGATTGAACTCACCATGAAAAAACTTGACGTCCTAGCCCGGGTGCTGCTGGTAGTTGGAGGTCTGAACTGGGGGTTAGTCGGCATTTTCCACTTCGATCTCGTCGCCGCAATCGTGGGCAGACACTATGGCGAGACCTCGGCAGTCAGCTCAGCCATTTACATTCTGGTAGGCGTTGCCGCGATATACGAAGCCCTGTCCTGGAAGGCCCTCCAGCGGCGGAGGCACGAAAGTTACTCGCCGGCAGGCATATAAGTTGGTTACATCAAGCGAATGGAGAAACAGCAAATGAATTACGAAGATTTAGTGAGCTCGGAACCCGAGCGCGGAGCAAAGGAACAGCATCGTGAAGGTGTGGTCGCGAGAAGTATCGAGCAGCAGACGGCAAAGCTTCCATCGGATTTATTTCTTTGGGCAGCTTTTGGCTCTATCGCAGGTTCGCTCGCGTTCAATATAAGCAAAAAGGCTCATGCAGCCCTGTTCGTCGGCCAGTGGGCCCCCACTTTTCTGCTTCTCGGGATTTACAACAAACTGGTAAAGCTGCACGGATCGGAGGGCGTCTAGAAACGACCTTACACGGCCAGTCTCCATCCGTGCCGGCGCGGCTTGGATTCGCGGTAAAAGTGCTTGGTGAAGTTGGCTTCAAAAGCAATGATTCACGGCGGTGGCAGTCGGGTCCTCACCTTCGAGTGTCCATCGAGTATCTTCATGCGATTTTCACCTATTTGGAGAAATTGAAGATCCGAATGTACCGGATGTCGTCCGATATTGCTCCGTATCTAACCCATCCGGAACTACCCCAGTTTCATCACCAAATCGCAGAAAGCCGGTCGGAGTTGGCGGAACTTGGGCGCAGGGCAAACCAGATCGGTCTGCGGCTTTCCTTTCACCCTTCTCAGTTCATTGTCATGAATGCGCCCGACAAAACACTGCGCCGCCAAAGCATGAGGGATTTGGCAGCCCAGGCGGAGATACTGGACCTGATGAATCTTGGACCGGAGGCCGTGCTAGTGATTCACGTGGGAGGAGTCTACGATGACAGGAGCGCGGCCCTCGATCGTTGGGTGGCCTGCCATAAAGATCTACCGGAGCCGGCGCGGCGGCGACTGGTGCTTGAAAACGACGACGTCCGTTTCAGCGCGGCCGACGTCTTGAGCATTCACGAGAGAACCGGTGTCCCGCTGGTCTTCGACATGCAACATCATCAGTGCCTCAACCCGGAACGCTTGCCTTGGCGGCCCACACTCGAACGATTTCTGCACACGTGGCCTGATGCGATCCGTCCTAAAATTCACTACTCCTCCCCGCGCACCCAGATGCGACAAGTCATTCGTGTAGATCGCAAAACCGGTAAGAAGAAAACAGTTCTTCAACCGCCTACGTGGACTGCGCACGCCGATTACATCCACCCGTTTGATTTCACACGTTTTGCATTTGAGACGCAGGACCTGAAATTCGACATAATGCTGGAAGCAAAAGCCAAGGACCTGGCATTGCGGCGTTTACGCCAGGACATCATCTGCTATGCACCGGAGCTCCAAGACCGATTTGACGCGATCGGCACAGGCGAGGACAACCGTTGAAGTTCCGCGCACGATTTATTTGAAGAAAGTCTCCGATACGGCAGTTGGTAAAGCGCTCAACTCCGCGACGGGAAAACACGCTTCCCGCTCAGTTTCAACTTTTGAGACGTGCCGGCAAGATCCGGCAGCCAAGATTGGCTGCCCCCGCCGCAAGTGCCTTCATCATCGAGGGTGAGCGCCCCGCCTTACTCGGTTC
>CAWBDW010000057.1:0-14152 GCA_963787545.1 uncultured Acidobacteriaceae bacterium | reverse complement strand
ATTTGCACACGAGGTATCCTTTCGTTAGGCTAACTGTTAACGAAAGGATTGTTTATTTCTTCGCTGTTTTGAGGGCGGCTTCAACAGTCGTCAGCGGAAGCAGCAGAGAAAGCGGCGCATCCAGTAGCGGCAGAGCGCCGTAACTCTGATACCAACCGGCAACCCTGACGTTCTTGGCATCGATAAGCATCGCGACACCGCCCACCTCGGCAGCTGCGAGCAAGCATCGTTTACCGGCGGCCATTAAAAGCTGCCCGCCTAGACCCTGCCCTTGCAGCTTGAGATCCACGGCCAAGCGTGCCAGCCGAAATGCTGGCACTTCGTGGCGAGCAAGGCCTCGATGGACAATCTCCGGTGTTCGGGCATACGCGATCGAGGCGGGACTCAGGCTGTAGTAGCCGAGAATCGTTTCATTGTCGGCATCACTAATCGCGACGAACGTTTTGGCACCGCCTAGCTCATGGCTCTTTCGGGCATACCGTTGCAGGAATTCATTGAGGGCCGCTTCGCCGCAGTCGAAGGCGTCTCGGGCATGCCTTTTAGCGATCGGCTCCTCGTGCCATGCGTTAGCGCTCACTTCCGCTTCGGCAGCGATTTCGCTGCAGCCAGCAGCTTCGCATTCGGCTTGGGCGGATTCTCCAGCAACTCCATAACCCGCAAGCTGTCTCGCGCAGAAAGTTCCAAGCGTTCTGCTTCCTCGATTACCGCCCTTGCCGCTTTCAAGCTGTGCTGGCGGACGAAATCCGTGAGATCCGTGCGCTTCAGTGCCGCCGCCCGCAGAAGAATCGTCTTCTCCTCGGGAGCAATCCGCAGGGACATGCGGCTATTGTCTTCAACCGCTAATCTAGGCATGACCGCGGGCTTTCGCCTCTGTACACATTGAAATAGTACATGACTCTCTGCACCGTCAAGCTGTGCGCCTTGATTGCGTACAAGGCAGAACGATGATCTTTACCCTGTTCACGGCTTTTGACCGACGTTCTCCGCTCGTCCCCCGAATCGCCCTTCCACCTTGCACAAAATTTGCACAAAGCGAACTTCAATACACGCAACTATAACTGGCGACTAACTAACCGACAACCCTAATACCCCTGCAAAACCTTTATTCGGCGGTTCGATCCCGCCCCGCGCCTCCAACTTTTTTCAACAACTTATATTCCTTCAGCAGCTTAGACCGTCATTTTCGATCACTCTCGTTCTTGGTCGAAAAGGCTGAATCACACGTTTTCCCGCTCGATTTTGGACAAAGAAAAGCCTCGCCGAAGCGAGGCTGAATCCGATTTTTTAAGAGCTTAGAAGTTCCGTCAATTCGGGCGCTCGGCGGAACCGGCATTCTCTGTTGATTTCTGTCGCCGCTGAGCTTCTTCGAACTCCTTCTCGACGCGCAAGCGTTCCGCTTCGAACTTCTCCATCGCGCGATGTTGATGTTCTTTCGTCACATGCACATACCGCATCGTGGTGCGTATATTCTTTATGGCCCATGATGTCTTTCAGCGTTGGCAAATCGATCCCGGCTTCAATCATCCTGGTCGCGAAAGTGTGCCTCAGGTCGTAAAGAACGAAGTTCATTCCGAGTTTTTCAAGTGCTCGGTCGTGGGGGCACTTCATTTCGTTACGTGGGCTAGAATCTGCCAGCTCTCAACGGTGAGCTTGACGCGGCGCAGACCCTTCTTGGTTTTCGATTTCGTCACGCGCACTATCCTGTTGTCCAAATCCACGGCAGCCCTTTCGAGCGCCATGGCCTCATCAGGCCTGAAGCCCTGGTTAATGATCAGTCGTCCCACGTCGTGAAGATTGCCGTTTTCACTGATGCTGTGGGCCCGAAGGAATTCAAAATAGCGCCGTTCCTCCTCGACGGTGAGGATGTACATGCGCTCGCTGTCGTCCTCCGGCGGCTTTTTTACGTTCTCGACCAGGTTGACTCGGGTGTAATTCGATTCACGCTCAGCGTTCTCGCCGTGATCCTAAAATTCAGGCGCTAAGTCGCTCCTGCTCCAAGGCCATGCTCGTGGAACCGGCCGTGAAAGCGGGCCACGTCCTCCGGGCCGCAACCGCCGTCCTGATACCAGCAGCATTGTTGTGGAAGCAGCGCGCCGCAAACTCCGCATGAACAATCAGCAACCATTTTTCCCTCTAGCACCCTGGACGACCGGATCGGGCGTCCTCTTTCTCCGGCAACTCTGCATCCAAGCGCCGTGCTAGCGCATAATGCGCATTCCTGGTTCGTCTTCCTGTTCCGGCTTGCACGGGGCAAGCTGTAAATAATATGTAAAGCGCCGCGCTCAGCTCTTGCGCTTGTGAATGCACCGGGTGAGCATGTATTGAAGTGCCTATTCCGCGACGAATTGCTGGCCGCACGGTGTGGACGTCTCTTCGCCTGCTAAGGACGGAGGCTCCCGAGCCGCACGTAATCCGCTGGATCTCAGAGCGGCTGACCCCTGGAGGCACGTTCTTCGACGTCGGTGCGCATTACGGTTGGATGTCACTTGCGGCCGCGAAACTGGTAGGACCTTCCGGGCGCGTAATTGCGTTCGAGGCTTCGCCGGTCTTGCTCGACCTGCTTTCCTACCACAAGCGGGTTAACCGGTTGGATCAGATTCGAATTGTGCCAAACGCGATATCGGATAAGGACAGCGATGCCGTTATTTTCTATCTGGTGAACGAAGGGCTCAGCTTCCGGAATTCACTCACGATTGGCCCTGAGGATACGCCATACATTACGCCATCCCAAAAGATGCGTTTTGAGGTACGCTCTCTTACACTGGATTGCTTCTCTTCCGAATCTCGCGTGATTCCCGATCTCATCAAAATCGATGTCGAAGGCGCTGAGCTATTAGTACTTCGGGGTGCTGAGCGATTGATCGAGGAATTTCATCCGGCCTTGATTGTGGGCGTCCACCCATATTGGCTGCCGCGATCCCAAAAAGTCGAACAGATTTTCGAGTTTCTGGAGCGGCATCGATATAGCGTGCATCAGAAGCACGTTGTCGAGTTCGAGGATAGTTATCTCGCCGATTATCTTTGCATTTAGATTCGGGCGATTTTCATCCGTCCCGCACAAGAGTCGAAAACAGCAACCCGGCTGCGCAGGTGACGATTGCGCACACGGCCAGCGTGACGGGATATCCGAAGTTCGTGATCGCAACTCCTGCAGTGGTCGCTGCGAAGATGCCGGCTAGGGAGGCAATCAAAAAGTTCAATGCGGAGGCGCCGCTTTGTTCTGACGGGGAGACGTGATTCATCAGCATATTCAGCAGGCAAGGCTCGCTCATCGATTGAAATGACATGTAGGCGATGTAGACGAATGTGGCGGCAACCGGATTCGGGACTATGGCAATCAGTGCTAACATAGCTGCCGTCGCAATCTGCATTGCCGCGATGCTGCGCAGCTCGCCCATTTTTCTGAGAACCGCGGGCGCGAGAAGAATTACGAAAACCTGCGTCAGTTGGGCGTAGGAGAAGACGCCTCCAATGCGCTCGACGCTGAAGTGAAGATGCTGCGCGAAATAGGCGTTAAAGAACGGATTGAACCCGCCTGTTCCGAGGCTCCAAATGAAAAATACGGCAAGAAAGCCGGAAATAAATTTACCTCGGGGATAAATCCGTTTCTGTGTAGATACTTTTTCAAGAGAACGAAATCGCAAAGTGCTGGCGGGAAGCATAGCGAGTGCGGCAATGGCGGAGCCGATCAGCAGAGCGGCGCGTTTGGCTGCGATTTCGCTCATGGACAGATGGAGATGAATAAGCCAAACGGGAAGGTGCCCGCCGACATAACCAGCCAAGACCCCAGTGCCAATCCCCATGGACGTTATCAAACTGAAGGCGAGCGGCCGGTTCCGTTCCGTCGTAAACCCGGCAACAGCCGGCGGCAATGAGACGGCCCAGAGCGACATGAAAAGTCCATTCAAAAACGCGGAGCCCAAGAGAGCAGGCTGTTGCAGAACAAGGGCGCGCAGGGCGGTTGCGGCCGTGGTCCCAATAATTGCCGTTATAACCGCGCCGCGTAGCCCGAAGCGGCGGCTGATCGCAGCGGCTGGAATTACTCCGACGAAGGTGCCGGCTGTTAACGCACTCGCGACGCGGCCCAGAATTCTTTCGTCATAGCCTCGGTCGAGCAAATAAAGGTTGTACAGGAGAAAGAAGATGAACTCTCCGACATCGAACAAAACAGAGGCGAACAGAAACTGCAGGAATTCGCGGCTGAGCTGTTGACGAACCCACCACCATTTCAAAGCACCCACACAGCTTGGTACAAACGCGCGGGCGTGATGGAGGACTCGGCCGAATAGAAATCTAGGGCGGAGTTCGCTTTTCCTATTCAGTTCTCCGGCAGGAAGCGGAAGCAAGCGGCGGAAGAAGATGCGCCGCTTGTCGCGCGCCGATTTCAACAAACAGATGTTCAGCCAGAGCTCATCTTTATTCGGGCTGAATAGTGCCTCGATGGGAGAGAGGCCGTAATGTTGTATCCAAAGCCTAATATCCGCAGGCAATCTCCCTATCTCTTCCTCGACGATCCCCGGCAAACGGCAACCGAACCATGTCGCCGCCAAATTGAAAATGACGTACTTCGAGTCGCCGTAGGTCTTCGGAGTGCAAACCTGCCCAGCAACGCCAGAAATCATCGTCAGCGGCGCGGGTGTTGAGGAAATGAGCGATCTCCCAGGCGCGTTGCAAGCGGAGATCGCCGTGCAGAAGATGCATCAGCAGATGCAGAGTCGAAAATGCCAGCGCATCTGGAAGGCACAGCACGGGGATCTGCCGGCCGTCCACTTCGACGAAAGATCTTCTGCTCGCAGAACTCGTGTTCCGGTGGTCCGGCGATCGATTCCATTTCTTCGTCCCAGAGCTTGTAATGCAGATCTACGGGGATGGGCAGATCCACAGCGAAGTAATCGCCGCGCCACTCCCATTGCGTCTCTCGCGCCATGGGCGGCAGATGTCTGCCTTTTGTATGCCCGCTGGGGCGATAGCCCAGCTCGGCCAGAGCATTGCGGGCCCGAAATATTGTGGGCGGCAAGCACCACAGATCGATATCGCCTTGCGCGCGAAGGAGTGGATCAGGCGTAAAATCCGGCGCGTGGGCAAAACCCTTGAGCAACGCGAAATCGATTTGCCGCGAGTTGAAGCAGCTTGCCATTTCGAGGAACGCTGCTTTCAGATGGGCAAAGCGTTCCGCGTTGTCCCGATAATTTTTATCGATGCGAGCCCGAACCCATTCCGGAAGCGACGGCCGGCAGATATGGCCGACGATCAACGTGAGCTGAGCGGTATCACAGAAGTGGAGGAGTTTTTTCCAGTCATTTTCTTCTAAAAATTCGAATGGCGCGCGAGCCGTATCTCGAAAGCGCAAGGCTTCGAGCAGGGCGATACCATACCGCGGGATAGATTTCCCTTTGAACACTTTGAAGGAATGCCGGAATGTCAGAAATCGAAGCGAGTGCCGAACTGGAAGCGGCGAGGATCACCGGTTGAAAGGATCTTGCCGAAGGACGGGCCGAGATCGGGATATGGGCCGGGGATACCGTAATTCGGATGGTTGAGAATATTGAAACCCTCCGCGCGAATTTCGAGACTGGAGCGCTCGGTTATCGCGAACCGGCGGTGCAGCGCTATATCGGTGACTTCGTTGCCCGGTCCAGGGATAATGTCGCGGCCCGCGTCTCCAAAAGTAAATGGAGCCGGATCGCTGAATGCGGCGGTGTTGAACCAATGATCTGCGCTGCGTTTACTCGAAGGGAGACTAATGCTCTGCCCAGGCACAATGTTCGGGCGATTTGGGGTGCCGGTGTTTGCAAAATCCGTCGCGATATAGAACGGATTCAGTGGCGTTCCATCCTGTAGGGTAATGAGGCCGCTGATCTGCCAATGGTTCAGCAAACGGGGAACTATATGGCCGTTTGGAAGGTTATAAATGAATGCCGCGCTCAGCCTGCGCGGAACATTGAAGAAGGATAGACCCCGTTCGAGGGCCAGATTGTTTTCGTTCTGAGCGCCGGCACCGTCAAACAGGCCATCGAGAACGGCATCTCCGTCGTCAATCGATTTTGACCACACGAAGCTTGCGAGCAATGTCAACGATTTCCCCGCGCGCTTCTGTACTTTCAACTGCAGCGATTGATAGGACGAGTTCCCGATGTGCTGGCGTTGAAAAATAGTGCCGAGTTCCGGAAAAGTACGCAGGGACTGCAAGTCGCCGGGCCGGGGACTTAGATCTTCGCCTGTTTCGGTATGCAGCGGCGTGTTAAAGCGGCGAAAGATGCCGAGATGAGTTCCTTTTGAACCGATATAGCTAGCTTCGAATAGAATGCCAGTCGGCAGCTCGCGCTGGAAACCACCGTTCCACTGCTGAACGTAAGGCGTGGGCGCATGCTGGTCGAGTCCGAAATAGCTTGGAAGGCCCGTGCTAGAGGTCGTTGGGAAGCCATCGCGCGTCGTCAGCACGGGAAGAGCAGCGCCGTTCGTCTCGTTGATTTGCGTCGAGATTCCATTTAGAACCAGATCGTAGGCCTCGACCGCGATTTCGGGATTAAAGTAAACGCCGTAACCAGCGCGAAATACGGTTTCCCCGCCGTGCGACAAAAAGCCCGGAACACGCCAGGCCAGCCCCGCGCGAGGTGCAAAGTTCTTTCGATTTGGATCGGACGCATCTTGTACGGCTACAAGGCTCGGGGGCGCTGGAAGCGCGGAATAGTCCAAATTCAGCAGCTTGTTGCGCGCCTCTGTAAACGGAGAATCATATTCATAGCGCAAGCCGAAGGTCAGCGACAAACGCGGTGTAACTTGCCAGTCCTGGTCAACAAAAGCCGCATAACCAGTTTGCCGCAAGTACGCCAAGGGGGAGCCAACCGCGCGCTGTGTTTGCTCCGGATAACCAAGAAGAAAATCCGCGAGAGCGTCTCCACTGTTTGGATCTAACGGACTCGAGGTAAACGATCCGTTATAGGTGTACTTTCCACGAATCAAGTTACTCTGCTGGTAATTGAACTGAAAATCCGTCCACTCAAAACCGATTTTCCAGGTATGGCGTCCTCGTATCAGCGATAGGCCATCCGAAATGTTCCAGGTGTTGTCGCGTTGCGTTTGTGGAAGAGTCGGATCGTCGGTGACGGTGGAATAGTCGGTCAAAAAGAAATAAGGGAGACCGAACGCAAACGGATCGGTTGGCGGATTGTCGATGCCTAGAGCCGCTGCCACGTTTGTTTGAAATGCGCTGAGTGGAACGTCTAGCAGGCGGAAGCGCGTAAAAGACGTGCGGAGTTCGTTGACCCAGTCAGATCGCGCGAAGGTGTGTCCGAGGACAATTTGCTGGGCACGTAGGCGCTCTGAAGTTGCCCGTAAAGGGAAACTGCCGGCGAAGTCGCCGCGCTCGTCATTAATGGTGTAGCGGCCGAATAACAGTCCAGCGCTGCGAAATTGATGGTCGATACGACCAGAGATGCTGTCGTTATTGCTTGTACTGGGCGTCGAATCGAGATAGTTGTTCGATGAGTCTCCCGATCGATTGGGAAGAGGCTCGTATAAAGAGAGGTACTTACTGGCGATGGGGTCGATACGCGTTTGAGGGATTATGTTCCCGGTGAAGGGAATGCGTGCTCCTGTTATGGGATCGAGCGCGAGCGGATCGTAAATCGTGTTGCCGCCCTGGAAATCGCCAGAACGGACTGTCGCATCCGGGACCAGTTGCACAGAAGGCTTGGCTGATTTCGACCACAAACCTTCAAAAGCGACGAAGAAGAACGTAGAGGGAACGGGCAGAGGGCCTCCCAAACTGCCGCCAAACTGGTTGCGGCGGAAGATGGGCCGCGGCAATGTGGGGTCGTCGAAGAAATTGTGAGCGTCCGTTGCTTCGTTTCGCAAGAACTCAAATGCGCCGCCGTGGAATTCATGCGATCCGGATTTGGTTACAACGTCGATAACACCTCCTCCCGCTTGGGAGAAGGCTGCGTCGGCGAGCGACGATTGAACTCGAAATTCCTGAACCGAGTCTAAGGGCGGAATGATCTCGGCGCTAAAAGTATTTCGATCGGTATTGTAAGCACCATCAATCAGGTAGGTATTCATTGAAGCCCGCGCTCCGTTGATGGGCGGGTTTAAGGCAACCGATCCACGCGAGCTTTCCTGCACGTCGTTATCCAAGTCATGGGTGAAGCCGCCAAGCTGACGCGGAATCGCTCCGGGCCCAACCGTCACGAGCGAGAAAACATTCCGGCCATCGAGCGGCAGCTCCGTGGCCATTCCCGAGCTGAAACGGTACCCTTCCGATGCATCGTCTGTCTGTACCGGCGACACCGATTCCGAGACATTGACCGATTCATGAGCTGAGCCGAGCTCAAGTTCTAGATCGAGTCGGGCGCGTTGATTGATCTCGAGCGCGACGTGCGAGGCAACAAAGGTTCGAAAGCCGGATCGTGTGGCGCTGACGGAATAAATGCCGGGTAACAGATCGGGAACGCGATAGGATCCAGACTCGTCCGTGATAGTGCCGCGAATAAAGCCGGTCTTTTCTTCTTTGACAGTAACCTGAACATGAGAAAGAACACCGCCGGACTGGTCCTGCACTTGCCCATAGAATGTTCCGGATGAGACCTGTCCAAGAAGGACCGAACAGGCGGCTAAAGCGACAAACGCAATTTTCACGATTTACCTCTTTGTACAAGCGTTTCCAGAAGATCGATAGCTGGATCGAACTGTCTATACGTCAGCTCGAGACACTCAGCTTCCAGCAGGCGCTCGAGTGCTTGAACCCGTTCTTCTTGTATGAGTAGTTCGGTTGGCCAGGGGTCTTGAGAAAGGCGGCGAAGAGCTTCGCGCCGTGGAACCGGAACAAGACTTGGAACCTCTACGTCGCAATCGAGACGATTTAGAAAGATGACGAACTGAACCACGCATTCATCGCTTGTTCGAATGCCGGGTAGATCTTCTGTCCTGATTTCAATCGTCGGCTTCCCATTCCGCAATTTGCTGGGCGCCCGCAGTTCGGGAAATAGAACGGCAGTTGCAGGGCGAAATCGAAAGCTTTGGGGATTTCCGAGAACCGCGCGGCCGGCTTTGCGGCGGATAAGCGCTGTGGCGTCATCCGATACATAAGTCCAATGTCGGCGTGCGCACGCATAGGCCAGCGATGATTTGCCGGCGCCAGAATCGCCAACGAACAGCACGCCCCGGCGATCTTTCGCCACACACGCGGCGTGCACAGCGACCAGATGTCGCGCGTCGAGCAGCGTATAGACCATCGCATCGAGAAAGTGATAACGAACATAGTCTCTGTTGGACACGGCCGCCTTGGTCACCGAGGCGAAACCAAAGCCGGCAATCAAATCACAACAGCCGAAGTTATGCGCGTCGGCAACTAAGACAAGAAGGTTTGCTTGCGCACGAAAACTCGGGACCGGAGGCCGCCTCCTGGAGGAAACATCAGAAACGATAAAACGTATCTCGATCGGAGTTTCACGATAACGCTGCCTGAAGGAGCCCCAACTTAGTTCAGCAGCTCTGATTATTGTAATGTCGTTTGCCTTTACGTAAACAGGGAAACCATACGGGAACAGGACGTGGTGAAAGGGCAGAGGGATAGACGCCCGAAGCGGGTCGGGGTTGACGTGTTCTATTTCAGTGGCTTTGGTCATGGATGATTAGTCGCGGGCTCAACTGGGAGCATATCCGCCGAAGTGATCGGGAGATGCAAAGAAATAGGAACTAATGTGTAAAAAGCGGCTGAATATGTCAGATGGGAAAGCCGAACTATTGTTCGGACGCCTTTTACAAAACGTTTACATGAGATTAACCGGCAATTCCATCTCACACGTGGGTGCAGTGATCTACCCATACGTGAAGGAGAACTACATGACTAAAGCTTTCTTTACCGCTGCGGCGGTGATGATTGTGGGAGCGGTATTCGCGCCGGCAGATTCATTGGACCGGTACGTTCAAACAAACCTTGTGTCGGACCTGCCCAATGTTGCGGCACATCAAGACGGCAATCTGGTGAATCCCTGGGGCATTGTTGCGGGTCCAACGACTCCCTTTTGGATCAGCGATAACGGCAGCGGCTTGTCCACGCTCTACAACGGCTCGGGCACGGCGGTACCCCTCGTAGTGACCATACCGCCTGCAGGCGGTGGCGCTCCTACGGGCGTCGTTTTCAATTCGGGGACAAGTTTCGGAGGTTCGCACTTTATTTTCGCGACGGAAAACGGTACTATTGCGGCCTGGAGCTCGGGGACAAGCGCCGTGGCCGAAGTACCGTCTAGCGTGGGCTCCGTTTACAAAGGCTTGGCGATAGGAAATAACGGATCGGGCAATCTTCTCTATGCGACTAATTTTGGTAATGACCGAATTGACGTGTTCGACGGTAATTTCAACCTAACGACTGTCCCGGGTGGCTTCCAGGACAGTAATATTCCGGCTGGCTTTGCACCGTTTAACATCGAGAACATCAATGGGAACCTGTACGTTACTTACGCGATGCAGGATACCGCGCATCACGATGACGTGGCGGGACCCGGTAACGGATTTGTTGACGTTTTTGACACGAACGGTCATCTGCTGCAGCGCTTGAGTGCTCACGGTGCGCTCAATTCTCCTTGGGGACTGGCGCTGGCGCCCTCCGCGTTTGGCGCATTTTCCGGCGACTTGCTCATTGGCAACTTTGGAGATGGGACTATTAATGCCTACGATCCGAATAATGGTAACTTTTTGGGATCTCTGGACGATGCCAGCGGTTCACCCATTGGTATCGGCGGCTTATGGGGGCTCAGCTTTGGTAATGGCGCACAAGGCGAAGGATTGGACACGCTCTACTTCACTGCGGGTATCCCAGGTCCCGATGCCATCGAAGACCATGGGCTGTTTGGATCGCTTGCGCCCGTTCCGGAGCCTAAACCTGTGTTCCTGCTGGGCTTCGTTGGCTTAGGCTGTGGTGTCTTGTTCATTGTCCGGCGGCGTTTCTTCGATTTGTCGAGGAATCGAAAGAGCGACAGCAACGCCTAGCTGTCTGCCCGCGCGCATCGGCATTCCTCCCGGCAGATAAGAGATCGCTCTTGGCCTGGACCCTGAGGGCATTGTCGCCTCTCCTCCCACGGGCGCAGTCATAATACGCTGCGCCCGCTTTTTTACTTCGGAGCCATGTTTACAGAAGATTCACGCTGCAGCGACAACCTGCGACTGTCCTCTATTTCATACTGTACTGATGCAGTGGCGTGTCCTTCGGATTAGCACTCTGGTGTTGCTAAGCGTTTGTGCGCTTTGGACCACGGCTTTTTACGTGCCAGCGCACGCAGAACTGCTCCCCAACGGCTGGCATATAACGCCTGTTGGCAAGCATATCGCCTTAATGGGTGATTTCCCATCCAGAATCGTTGTAACAAAAGATGGTACGCGGCTTTTTGTACTAACGTCCGGATTTCATCATCAGGGTGTCACGGTAATTGACGCCTATTCGCGTACCGTACTTTCGAGCGCAAATCTCGGTGAGGCGTATGGTGATATGGCGCTTGAGAATGGCTCGGGGCGGCTGTTTATTACCGGCGGGGGTGCGGTCAATGCGTCCGGCCTGCTAAATAAATTACTCCTGCATAAAGACGAACTCTCTTCGACGGCCTTCGATGCAGCGCTATTGCGAGCAAAGGTTCTGCGGAACGGGCTTTCGATGGAGACGCCAATTCGGATTCCAGGTCTGGCGCGCAAAGATCAGTACGTCACTGGTATCGCGATCGGACGTGAGGGTGCACTCTTCGTTGTGAATATGAACAACGATACGGTGTACAGGCTTTCACCGCATACTTATATGGTGGAAGCAAGCGCCGCCTCCGCCTATGGATCTTACCGTGCCGCGCTTTCACCCGCCGGAGATGTTCTCGCGGTATCAAATTGGGGTGATGAATCCGTCAACCTGTTCAGCGCCGCGAAGCTCAAGCTAATTGCGCGAATTCCAACCGGCATTCATCCGACCGATCTCGCGTTTGGGCCCGACGGACGGTTGTTTGTCGCAAATGCCGGCTCAAACAGCGTGAGTGTCTTGGAAGGACAGCGAGTTGTCGAAACAATCAAGACTTCTCTTCATCCAGCGGATCCTGTCGGCTCGACGCCCGATGCGGTGGCTGTTGATTCCGCCGGCAAGCGCCTATATGTGGCGAATGCAGATAACAACGATGTAGCCGTCATCGATATCACTGATTCGGGCCATTCGGAGCTGGAGGGATTTCTGCCAACCGGCTGGCACCCATCTGCCTTGGCATTGGCGCCCGGCGGTAAGACACTGTACGTTGGAGTTGCGAAAGGGCTTCGATCCCGGGCCAATGTTCCTGCCTTGGGCACCGCAGCGCGAAAGGAACCCGACGGCAGAAATTCTTACGATTTTGTCGGCGACACGCTTGCCGGCTACATATCCGTCCTGAAAGTCCCAACGAACGGCAGCTGGAAACATTCACTCAGCAGGTAATTCACAATTTTCCTGTCGCGGAGCACAACACGGAAGAGATCGCGAATGCGGAAAAGATTCGCAGAAATGTCTTTCCGCGCATCCGGCATGTTCTTTACATTATCCGAGAGAATCGCACTTATGACCAGGTACTCGGGGATTTAAGGAAGGGAAATGGCGATATCTCACTTACACTGTTCGGAGAACAGGTGACCCCAAATGCCCACCGCATGGCGCGCGAATGGGTGTTACTCGATAATCTGTTTGTAAATGGTGAAGTCTCGGAAATGGGCATCAATGGAGCGATGGGGCATACGCGACAGCATTTACGTCCCAAGCATGGCTACAAAGTTATAGTGGCCGGCCAGAGCCCAAAGCGAGCGAAAGCGAATTGGGCGCCGACGAAAGGCTGCGTTCGTCGCCAGCCGGATACTTGTGGGACAATTGCGCACGACATGGATTGACATTCCGAACCTACGGAGAATTCGCCTATTTTCACTCTGGACCCAACGAGGGACCGCGCTTCGTAGCCAAGGGGCTCGAAGGACATGCCAGTTTAGCCTGGCTCAAAATCGCGTCCAGTGGCTGGACAGCCCCCACCAAAGGACGCGATCCCGATCTGGCGAAAATCTTTATACGCGAATTGCAGGAAGCGGAGAAAAACGGCCATTGGCCGAGGTTCATGGTCATGTCGCTCGGCGAAGATCATAACATGCATTGCGGCCTGGGCACTACACTCCCGTCGCAATGGTTGCCTCGAACGATCAGGCGCTCGGTGAGATTGTCGAGTTGTTTCTCACACGCGATTCTGGCCAGAAACCGCAATCTTTGTGATCGAAGACGATGCTGAAGACGGACCGGATCATGTCGACTGCAGGAGGACGGTTGGTCTAGCCATCTCGCCTTATATCAAGCGTGCAGTGGTGGACAGCACGATGTATACGACAGCGTCGATGATTCACACCATGGAATTGATACTCGGACTTCCGCCCATGACACAATTCGACCGGGCCGCAACACCAATGTACAGAGCCTTTACGGCGAAGCCCGATTACACACCATACGGCAACCTGCCGCCGCAGACGGATCTATTTGCGAAGAATCCGGCAAAAGGACCTGGCGCTGAGGCGTCGTTACGCTTGGATCTTTCCGGCTATGATCGCGCAGACCCGGATGAAATGAATCGGATTCTTTGGAGTGCTTTGAAACCTGGCGTTCCCATACCTGCTCCGGTTCGCAGTGCATTGATTGCTCAGCAGTGACATTGATCAGCGTTGTAGTTTCCAGCTTGTGGGATAAAAGGTCACTTGCACCCCGGCCGTAATATCGCGTTGAGGTCTTCCCAGGATGGGAATGAGTAGCGTTCATACTGGCCAGATGCGGTAAGCAGCCACTCCGGCCGTATCTGCCATTGCGCATTTAAAGCAACGTCGTTCTAGTGCCGCCTCCCGGAACAAAGTTGCTGCCCGTCTTCGTCTGGCGAAACCCGGCGGTGAGTTTATCTTTGGCCGATACCCAATAGGTGGAGGAGGCCGCATAAGTGCGAGCGTCACGTCCCACCCAGCTTCCCAGCACCTCGCCATTGTTCGTGTAAGCATCGTGATATTGATTATTCCAATATATAAATGACCCTCCATAATCCTTGCGGTATAGCCAAGTCGAGTAAGTCTCAAAGCGTAAATCGAGCTTTTGCAGCCGCGGCAATTGCGTCAGATAAATGCCAGGACCCCAGGC
>CAWBDW010000056.1:0-19816 GCA_963787545.1 uncultured Acidobacteriaceae bacterium | reverse complement strand
CCACGACCAAAAGCACTTTGCACTGCGAAGTTCGGAGCGGTCTATGCGATTTTCCTGCGCTAAGTTCTTGAACTGATGGTGAGAAGTTCTCGGTTCGTGTCACAATGTTTAACCTTTCTCCGAGGCAACGTCGCAGGTCAAAGCCGACGCTTGTACGCTCTCTATCCTCCCGCGAGCGCTCACTCGCGGTTAGCACTAGTAACTCTTGGAATGCAGATCCGCGGCCCGGGCTCTCGTTAAGAAGTCCGCGCGTGCCCGGGCGTTGAGATCGCGGATCGGACTGTCTGAGGAAGGCGGCGCGTCTCCAAGAAGCACGTTGACGACATGGGCGTTTCTCGGGACCTTGGCGCGTCAGAGTGCAACGGCGAGATTCCCAGAAGGGATCTTCCTGGGCGTTAGATTGTGCGAAGGGGATTTCACACCAATCATCGCGCACAGTGCGGCATACGGCGTTCAGATATCTTCTCACTTGTCGCCATACTCGACATCTCTCTCGCGTTCATTTCTACTCGGTTTGAGAACGGTCATCGACCTGACAAAGGAGTTTGTATGCTTGCGCTGTGTCGCGCTGTCGCACTCGCCTTCGTTGTCCTCCTGATCGGCGGGACTCTCTCCGCCGAACAGAAATCGAAATCTTCCCGCAAGATCCCGGTGGGCACGAAGAACGATGCCACACCGAAGACCGGCGGTGCGTCGACGCGTCCCGGCTGGCGGCTTGTATGGAGCGATGAATTCGAAGGAAAGCGTCTCGATCCCGCGAAGTGGAACGTCGTGGTCCGCGAGCAGAGTAAGCACGACGAGTTGCAGTATTACGTCCGCGACGAAGTGTATATCGAGCACGGCTGTCTCCGGCTGCGCAGCCGTAAGCGTGACTACGGCGGCATGCATTACACCAGCGGCCGCGTGGACACGAGCCACAAGTTCGCGGCGACCTACGGCCGTTTCGAGATTCGCGCAAAACTGCCAGGTGGCAAGGGAATGTGGCCCGCGTACTGGTTGTATCCGCAGAACCGGGACTGGGCCATGGAGCGGCTCATGGCAGAAACTATTGCCGCGGGCAATGAGGCCCTGATTCCAGAAGAACGGCCGTGGTACAGCGAGATCGACATCATGGAATTCCTCGGCCATGAGACGAACGTGATTTACGGCACGCTGCACTACTACACGTTCAAGGGCGAAAAGAAATCAAGCTCCGGCACTTGGCGCGGCGACGATGACTACACCAGGGACTTCCATGTTTATGCGTTGGAATGGGAACCTGACGCAATTCGCTGGTATGTGGACGACAAGCTCATCCACACAACGGTCATTGGCATCCCGCATACGCCGCATTACCTGATCCTGAACACGGCCGTCGGCGGTAAGTGGCCGGGCAATCCTGATGACACCACCGTCTTCCCTCAATTTCACGATGTCGATTACGTCCGCGTCTACCAGCGGGTTCCGAGTGAATAAACAATGGTGTTGGCCAGTGTGTTTCCGTCAACGTTCATTTCTAGTTGTTCAAGGAGTGATAACAACCCTTCTCACGAGTAATGCGCGGTGCTTATCCCGAAACCGGCGTCGAGGAAACCAAACTCCCGACAATCGCCTTGTCTTGAACGTCGCGACCTAGCGCCGGCAAACGACGGACACATGGTTGTACATGGCAGTGAACACCTTGCCCAATTCGGTCTTGGCAAGGTGCATTTCGCCTTGGCCGTCCACTATACCCGATCGTTTTGGTTGGGCGCTGCTGAGTTCTGGTCAACGCACGCGCCCGCAGGAAGGCCACTGTCGTTCGCCGCGTCGGTCCTCTATCGAGCGTTCGTCTCAAGCTTGGAGAGCAGCTCGGCTTAAGCCATGATTGGCCCACAGGCAAAACGGACAGAAAGCGAAAAACACTCATGAAACTTCAATCAGCTCACGATTATTGGATTAATCGGCGCGAACGCCGAGACCAAACAACTGCCGAAAAGGCACCCCAGTGACCAAATTCTTGTTCGCGACGACCAGATTCTGGAAGGACGACACAAGGCGAGTGGAAGGACAATACCCAATGGCACAACGTCGTTGCATTCGGCCAAATCTTCGCGCAGACTGCGGCGCGCCTCACAAAAGGCACTCACGTAGTTGTGCAACGTGAGCTGACTACCGGCGAACACGATCTCACAATCCAGGTGCCGAATGGCAAAGAATCCATCGAGCACGCAAATCAACAGCTTGTTTGTCGAGCTCAAGGCGGACAGGATCGGTGTGTTGGACCGGTCCGGTAGTCCTGAGACGCAGGCGACATCGCAAGACGAGGTCCCCGCCTAGGGGCTGACCTGAACCCCGAAAACTGGTCCGAAGTTAAGTTAGGATTTCGGACAAGGAGAGCGGGGTATGAAGAAGGGACGATTCAGCGAAGAGCAGATCATCGGGATTTTGAAGCGGCATGAAGCCGGGCAGAAGGTGACCGAGTTGGCGCGGGAGCATGGCATCAGCGAGGCCACGATCTACACCTGGAAGGGCAAGTACGGCGGCATGGAGGTAAGCGAAGCGCAGCGCCTGAAGAGCCTGGAGGATGAGAACCGGCGATTAAAGCACTTGGTTGCCGATCTGAGCCTGGACAAAGAGGTCCTGAAAGCCGTGATCTCGTTAGCGTCCTCGACTAGAGAATCGCACCGATAATCGCGCCGATAAGAAGCGGTCCCACGTGAGCGAGAGCAAGCACGACACCCCCAGCCCCGGCGGCAAAACCCACTACCGGAAGAGCCGTGAGAACAGAGGCAAAAAGGAAAAGGACCACGCCGAAAGCGATTGCCGGCAGAACGACAGCCAAAATTGCGTTTCCGACGCTGCCGGCTTTTCGGCCACCTACGAATCCTGCAATCAGGGGCCCCAAAATCGGAAGCCAAAACAACAGAACCGAGAGCAGGAACATCCAGAGAATTGCGCTTCCCACGCTGCCAGGACGCTGAGGCATTTCATCAGTGTCTCACGAGAAGTCTCGTTCTAGCTCAGCTTGATGTTTCCGAAGTTTCTTGACGGATCAGTCCGATAAGGCCACTTGGGGACACCCCGGGCAAGATCAGACAACCTGCCCGAGTCTGAGTAGCAGGCGTGTCCCCCGTCCACAAAGCTCGTCTTGACAGCATGAGTTTCAAACGACTGATCGCTAAAGCAAGCTCTGAAACACGACGCTAGCTAATTAAATCGGGGCAGCGTGGATTGTTACCAATTTCTCCTTCACGCGCTCGCGCGGGGGAACATAATCCGGATCAAACCGGCTTCTAATCGAGGCCGTCAACGCGGCCAGTTGTGATTCACAATCTTGGGCGCTCAAAATCTCCAGACGTTCCTTCAGAACCGTAGAATCTCGCCGGCCATTAGGCATCAAAGCATCTCTCGCGGAAGAAAGTTCTCCAGACTCTTCCACATAGACGTTCCGAAATGTGGGATATCGAGATTCTCCATTGCGGCTCTTTCGCGCTCATAAAGTTCCAGCCGGGCTTTCTGCGGTTTGGCCCTCGCGCTCAGGGGACGAGCGAGCCAATCCAGTTCGATGCTGCGGTCGAGTCCATCCGTCAGAAACTCCGGATACAGCAGTCGCAGATGTATCGCACTATATGTCGCGGAATCGCGCACTAGCACCCGCAGTTCCAAGCTGTCAAAACCGTTCAGCAATTCCTCGTTGGCGAGAATCTCCCGTCGATTCGAGAGCAGGCAAGAATACGCCTCCTCAAAACCGGCCACAAGAGCCGGAAGGAACTCTAGCGGCGGCTGAGCTATCTCTCGCAGGTGTGGACGGTGAGTTGCTGAAATCGAAACCGGCGTGCTGAACGTCAGTTTCATTGCATCCGTGTTGATCGAATGCCACTGCGGGACAGGAGCATCCTCCGTCTGCTTTGTATCTGCCCCCAGGCCGCTTAGATCCGGAATCGCTGGACTGTCCACCGTACGCGGGAGCAGGCCGATGTTCAGGATCGCTGCCTCATTGCCTTTACCTCTGAGTGGATGGTGGCTGCAAAGCATCGTCTCCAGGTCTACCGCGACCGGATACTCGCCGTTCGCGATAACGTTCTGATGATGCATGTCCGTGCTACTCAAAGCATAAAGAACACACAACAGCATACCCGTTCTTGCATAGAAATTTCGGACCTCACCCTCTGATTGGCAGCATTTAAATGCTGCGTGCTGAACCCAACCGTACTCACCTCGGTCAAGAGCGTACAGTTCTTTCATATCCAACGACAGCTTCCGGGAATTGACCCAATTTACGAACTTGTAGAACTGGATCTCGGGCTGCACGCTGCGCGGCTTGTAAACCACGCGATCCTGCGTGCGCAAGAAACACTCGATTACGGTCTGTCCGGCGTTGTGCCGATCGGACAAATCCGTTCTTACCGCGGCGATAGCTCCTATCGCGCTGTCAAGCTGCCACCCCAGCAGATCTCGCAATTCGGCGAAATCGTCAAGAAAACGGCGGCATAAGTTGGCGGCCGCGTCTGTCCATTGATCGACACTCTGACAACAAAGCCGCGCCAGTACCGGGTATTTCTCGAAGAATGCGTCGAAACCGCCGCAACGCATATGGCGAACAAACTCTGCGTAGATCGCCCGTCCCGGCGTCTTGCGGTCCCAAAGAAACTCGAACACCGCGGCGGGCGCGCTTCTGAAACGGAATTCGTAGAACTCTCGGCCGATCGCTAAGTTAGCGATGAAGCTCAGATGAGTCAGCAGTTGCCGCTCGAGTCCGGTTATCGCGGTCTCACCTAAAACGTTTTTTGCAGTACCGCTCTTTTGGGCGAACGATTTCCGGGCGTGCGCGACAAAAGGGATCAGCACCTCTTGGAACGGTACAGCGTGTGCCGTGTCTAGACACCGGTCCTCCAAAATTTCGCTTGTCGCGCCCGATATCTCGTGAGATACCCTGCGAACTTCATCCAAAGTCTGCGCCCATCTTGGTATTTGCTGTCGAATGCCAGACCATGACGCGCCCAAAAGTCTCTGTATCTTCACGGACGAAGAGCCTGTTGCAAGCAGTCTTTTTTCCAGCGCTTCTTCGCCGTTTAATGCAATACACCAGCGTCTCCAGCGCGCTCGCGCCCGATGTTCGTCGATGGTGTCAGTAACCGGAAGCGCAGGTCGATCCCACAGCGGCGTAGCTCGAAGAGCGATGCTCTGAACCCAATCGTCTTTCACGGCCCTCATAGCGGTTGGCAATGCTCAGGTTCAGCCATTTCGCGCTTCAAACATTACTTCGCGCGAGCAACTCAGCATCGTTCTGTTCTTAGTCTGCTGGGCAGAACTACAGCCGTTCGATTGGACAGTAATTTCTTGTCCAGCTCAGGCAGCCCCGCGCACATGAACTCTGCGGGGGTTTGGCGCTTCGCGGCGGGCTGAGCTGCTGTTTCACTGGCCGCGCTGAACTGTTGATCCACGTTCTTCAATGCGGCCTCTTCAAATTCGGCGCTCGTGAAAGAAAATCCCTCCTCGCGAGCGAGACTGAGGATCTCTTGCGCTTGGGCTTTTCCATGTTTTTCTAGTACGTGGAAAATTTTTTCGATGAGCTTTTTATCTGTCTTCGCTTTCTTCATGAACTCCGATACTTGAGATCCGGACGCCATATCAGCCCTTCTCCTTACCGCCGCCTGGGTGTGCAGCGCTTGAATGTCGGATGCAAATATATCACGAATCGGCGCAGAGATGAATCCCTGAATGGCCCACGCCCAAGCGCCGACCCGATAATCCCCGGCATAGAGTACGCAACTAGGGCCGCAGCGAAGACGTATACGCCGCAATGTTCAACATGTCTTCGTTGCTTAAGTTCTTGACGACAGGCTTCATTAACTCAGTCCAGGTTCCGTTTCGCGTACCTTGCTGCATGTCGTACAGTTGCCGCACGAGATAACTCGGCGAACGCCCCGCTATGCCGGGAACGGGGCCGAGCCCCTTCAAATCGGTGCCGTGACAAACACCGCAGGGACTCGTTCGCGTGCCGCCGCTCGTGACCAACTCTTTGCCTTTTTGAACACTTCCCACAGGCACGTAGGCGATGAACCCTGATTGCGGGTCGCGAAGTACTTCAGTAGCTTCAGGATCGACCGGCACCTCAATGATTCGTTGACCAAGTTGCTCAGTGCCGGCACCCGGAAGCGGCAGATACATACCCGCCGAGGTGCGCGTCTTCGGCACCATCTCCGTTTCTACTACCTTGATCCACGGCGTCCAACGCATAGCACAGAAGTAGTCGGCTGCGGCCTGAATCTCCTGGTCGGTCATGGCTTTCGCGAACGCGCTCATCAACGCCGTGTTTTTCTTTCTACCGTCGGCCGACCGGCGCTGCCCATCTCTGAACTCGCGTATTTGTTCCACGAAGTAAGAAGCCGGAAAGCCAACGACACTTGCATTCTCCGGCCTTCCCTTACCGTTCGGGTAATGGCATAAAGAGCAGGCCCAGATGACCGGCTTGCGGCCCTGTGCGACGATGCCAGGCATCGCGGGATGATCGTTTGGAAACCAATCCGCCGGACCGAAAGGATCCTGAATTTGCGCCTCGGTAAAGGAGCGACTGCTTCCCGGCAGGTGCTTAACACGATTGTCGGGTTGAGTTTTAGCCCTTGGCGTAGCGGCCGCGCGATCGGTACCGTAAGCCCAAACAGGTATAGAGCCCGAGGCGGCGTGAACGCGCCGCAAAAAGATCATGCTGGTCAGCATCAGAAGCGCACACGCCAAGCTGTATACCGTGACTTTCATCTCCAATCGACGATATCAAGAGGCACAAAAAACACGCGCCAAGAGCATATAGTATGCTCAACCCCGTGCACAAATTGAAGTTTGCTGCGGTTTTCCTGGCTCTGGCAATCGGCCGGTCGCAAGAGCCCATTCAGAACGGAAGCTTTGAAGGATACCCGGCAGTCGTGGTATCCACCGCCAAGCTGCAACTCACGATCATGAAGAAAGGCAGTACGCTAGCGAGCGTAAGGCTCAGTGACGACCCTGAAAAACTGAGTCCGTTCTGGAATCCGATGCGCATGGCGCGCGAACTTGGACGCCCGGCTGCCTACGATGGGGGCGCCGGACATTTCGTCTGCGTGGATGGCTTTGGCTCGCCCTCCGCCGAGGAAAAAGCGGCTGGGCTGCCCTTTCACGGAGAGGCGCATACGGAACTATTTGCCGTGCACTCCGCGCGTCGAGGCTCCAGCACGGTTGTGACGCTAACCGCCACGCTTCCCATCACGCAAGAAAAATTCACGCGCACCTTTCGCGTAATAGACAGCGAAAATGTCATCCATGTAGAAAGCGATCTCGACAGCCTCTTGGGTTTCGACAGGCCGATCAACTGGGCCGAGCACGCAACCATCGGCTCGCCATTTCTTGAGCCGGGTGTCACCGTAGTCGACGTTTCCGGGTCCCGCTCACATACTCGTCCATATACGTCCACCCAGGGCGGGGAAGTTCAGCGCCGGCTCAAGTCCGGCCAGGATTTTCAATGGCCGCTGGCGCCAGGTCTGAATGGGACAACCGTCGATCTTCGCCAAACGCCCCTCAATCCGCATTTCCTGGACCACGCAGCCACGCTGACTGACCCTAACCGTAAATTGGAGTGGGTCACCGCAATCAATCCAAACAAGCGACTGATTCTTGGATACGTATTCAGGCGAGCCGATTATTCCTGGGTCCAGTATTGGGGCTTCTATCCACCCACGCGGAAGATGGCGCGTGGCATGGAATTCAGCACTCAGCCTTTCGATCTGCCCCGTCGAGAAGTCGTCACGACAGGGACCATGTTCAACACGCCGCTATATCGATGGCTGCCGGCCAAATCAAGCGTCAAGACTCGGTTCTTACTTTTCTACGCTCACGTGCCCAACGGCTTCACAAAGGTGGATGACATCAAAGTCGAGAACGGCCAAATCCTTATCATCGACCATGCTCTGAAAGAACCGCTCACTTTGATCAGTGCCGAAGGACTATAAACGGGCTGCGGTCTAGGCCACGCCCACAAGCTCTTTCGTGTAATCCAGGCTTTCGTCTAAAGCGGCGCGTTCACGTGCCGCTTCGTCAGCCGTCTCCCAGGGTTCATCCTTATAAGGCTTGCCTCGCTCGGCGATCTCCAGGTAGCGCTCGAATTCCCATGCCGGGGTGCTACGGTATGCGTCCCAAAACGCCGGCTCGCGATAGGGCAGAATTTTCGGACCGAATACGATTGACTCGAGCGACAGCGCCTTGCCCGGACAGAGTTCGACGTACTTACGCACATACGAATCGATATCGACATTCCCACGGCCCATTTGCACCCAGGTCACCGCTGCTCCTTGCGGCACGTTCCAGACCCTGCTGTCGCGGACATGGCTGGTGAGAACGTAGGGATGAAGAACCTCGAGCGTCAAGTGCGGGTCCTCGATTGTCCAAAGCGGATTGCCCGAATCGAGGCAAACGCCGACAAACTCCGATCCCGCCTTCTCGACCAAACCCTTCAACTCGCGAGCTTGCATATCGCCGGCATGATTCTCGATCGCGATCTTTATGCCTGCGTCCAAGGCCCTGGATCGAACCTTGCGCAGAACTTGGACAACCTCATCGATGCGTGCTTCGATGGCCCCGTTCGTCCGGTCGTCTGCGCTTCCCAGAACGGCTCGCACGATGGGCGACCCAATCGTCTTCGCCCCAGCAATCATCTTTGTCAATTGCTGCTCAGCAGGCCCAAGCGCGGCATTGAACATCTTCGAAGCCGGGCAGATGGACGTCATACCGATCTCAATCTGGAGGCCCCGCTCAGCGGCATGCCGCCGAACCGCAACTAGATTGGCACCTTCAAGACTGCCAAGAAACCTGATCTCTGAGAAGTGCACCACCTGGACCTTGCGCTCCGCGCAGTAGTCCAGATATTGCAATGGTGTCCACTTCTGTGACCGCAGGCTGAAGAGATCGATTCCCAACTTCACATTCGAGGCGGATTTCGGCATTGCTGTTATGGGGACTGCAGTTAGCGCAACGAATTCACGGCGATTCATGAGCCACATGAATCCATTAATGTTTTCGCATATAAGATGTCGATATGCGGATCTGTTCAGCCGGATACCTGTTGAAGACACTTGTCGCAGTTGCATTCATCATGGCCTCACTTAGGAGCGCATTTCCTCAAGAATCCATCACCCCCAATGCGGAGCATTTCGGCTATGACGCAACGGCAGCCGGCTCCCAGTCCGGCGCTGATTGCGCAGCAAGTCATCGATCTGCGCCGCGCCCTAGATTTGCTCCTCTCACGTCCTGATGTCGACGCAAAACGCATCGCCTACGTTGGGCACAGCTGGGACGCCGGCATCGGCGCCATCCTCGATGCAGTCGATAAGCGTATCGCAGCTTTCGTCTTCATGGGAGGACCACAGTCAACCCGTCAATACCTTCTCTTCTCCGACTCACCACGCATGATTTCAGCTCGTAAGCGCATGGATCTGACGAAGGTCGAGCAGACTATGCAAACGAACGCGTGGGCCGATCCAGGATCCTACGCTGCGCATCTTGGACCAGCACCTGCTCTCTTTCAATATGGTCTTCGGGACGAGGAATGGGTTCCGCTCAAGGATGCGAAGGACTATTTCGCGATGAGCTCAGGCCCTAAGGAGGTCAAGTTCTATGAAAGCGGCCATGCGCTTAACGCGCAGGCCCGCTTCGATCGGTTCGAGGTGGTAGTGTCCGGGATTCTGTGTAAACGTCTTCGGTGTTTTCGATTTTGCTTTGGCGACCCGACTAGCAAAGTCCGAAAAGCTCATCCCGCCGGAGCCGCCCGTCGCGCTCTCATCTTGCCAGAACGGAGCGGAGGGTGCAAGGGCGCGCGGAAGCGCGGCGCAGCGAACCCTTGCCACCCGAGCACCGTTGTGGCACTGGCGTCGGCTTTCCTCGACGGGCGGGTTCGCCGGGATGAGCGTGCTCCATCCTGCTGGTGAGTCCCCGAGCGTGTTGCTTTTTAGCGGCTCGCCAGCGCTGCTTGGATGCGCTCGCCCCAGAGCATCTGAAAACAGTTCAAGGCTTCTCTCCAGAACTGCACCGTCTGCCACTTGGCAATTGTATTCTGCACTGCCAGATAGAGTAGCTTCAGCGCTGCCTCTTCGCTCGGAAACGAGCCGCGCGTCTTCACCGCTTTGCGTAAACTGCTGTGCAGCGACTCGACAGCGTTGGTGGTGTAAGTGATGCGGCGCACCTCAGGGGGAAACGAAAAGAACGGGATCACGCGCTCCCAGTTATCCCGCCACAGCCGGCCTATGGCCGGATACTTCGCCCACTTCGTTGTAAATTCCGTCAGCTCGTGCGCGGCTTGCTCGGCCGTGGCCGCCCGATAGACCGGCTTCAGATCCGTCACCGCTTGCTTGCGGTCTTTCCACGTCACATAGTTCAAACTCGCACGCACCAAGTGCACAATGCAGAGTTGCACCTGTGCTTGCGGATACACCGTTTCAATCGCTTGCGGAAAGCCCTTCAATCCGTCCACGCACGCCAGCAGAATGTCTTTCACCCCGCGGTTGCCTAACTCCGTCAGCACCGACAGCCAGAACTTGGCGCCTTCGCTCGCCCCGGTCCACAGGCCCAGCACATCTTTCGCGCCGTCTAGCGTGATGCCGATCGCCACGTATACCGCGCGGTTCTCCACACGCCCTTCATGCCGCATCTTCACGAACATCGCATCCAGAAACACGATCGGGTAGATTGGCTCCAGTGGCCGGTTCTGCCAGCCGCGCGCTTGCTCCATCACCTGATCGGTCACTTCGCTGATCAGCCCGGGGCTCACCTCCACGCCGTACATCTCTTGCAAGTGCAGTTGGATGTCGCGGGTGGTCATCCCCAGCGCGTACATCGACAGGATCTTCTCATCGAAGCCCGTCCAACGTGTCTGGTGTTTCTTGACCAGTTTCGGCTCAAACTCGCCGTTGCGATCCCGCGGCGTTTCCAGTTCGATCTCGCCGAACTCGCCCTTCAGCGTTTTGGTCGAAACCCCGTTACGCGAGTTGCCGCTGTTCTTACCGGCTGGATCGTGTTTCTCATACCCGAGATGCTCTTGCATCTCGGCCTGCATCGCCGCTTCCAGCACCGCCTTCGTAATCTGCTTCAGCAACCCGTTCTCGCCAATCATGTCTTCCGGCTTCTTATAGCCTTTGATCAGCTCCGCTATCAACTTCTGGTCTACTGCCATTTCGTTCTCCTTTAGTCTCTCGAAGAACGTTTACACAGTTTTTAAGACACCCTCTTCGAGTTCTTGCGCCAACATCTGACTCTTCTTCCCCTGTCGCGCGGAACGCTGGAAAGTATCCCGGATACCGAGTAAATCCGTTTCGCAAAATGCGCCATCTCTTCGCCTAAAGTTGATTTTTCTGAACCGCGCGCGTCAGCAAGCGGATCCGAATCACAATTCGCCAAAATAATCCTTACACCTGCAATCTCACCAACTTCCACCCATCCCCCCATCCCATCGCGCGCGCCGCCATCCGACACTCGTGCACAAAGCGTGCCCGACGACCCATACATCCCGGAATAAAAAAGCGATCCCAGCGCGAACGCCCTCCAACACGGCTGCACTTCCAAAAAACTAATCCTGCCCGGCGAATCGGAAGAAGAATGGATTCGGCTCGAACAGGATTGGTTCGACGAATTCAAGCCCGATAACGCCAATTTCCTGTCGCTGGTCCGCCAGGCCGCCGAAGCCGAATGGATTCTCAATCGCAATCTGCGCGCCTACCACGGCGCCTTGAAATCCATCTACGCCCGCAACCTTGAGCCCGAACGCTGGACCCCGGAAGATCACCACGCCATCGAGTGCTTTACCCGCTATAAAACCAGCGCCGAACGCAGCTTTCAGCGCGCCCGCAACCAGGTCGAACAAACCCGCAAAAATCGTTTGCTCGAAGCCCATCGCCGCCAACAGCTCGAACTCGCCTGGGCCAAAGAGCGCCGCCTCTCCGAACCACGCGTTGCTAAATCAAAGCGCGAACCCAAGCAAGCCCCGCCGCCGTCCCCGAAAATCGTCCTCGACAAAACGCCCCCGATCCCCGCCATCATGCAATACATCGACGTCGAAGTAGAAAACGGCAAAACCATTTCCGATATCGGCCCCTCCAACGAAGAAATCCTCCAGCAGAGCACCACCATGGACCCTCCGCCCCAACTGATCTATCGCAACCTGAACTTCCAAAACGGCACCATCCCGCCCGAATACCAGTGGGTCAAACTCGAACTGGGCGACACAAGAGCCCCCTGCCAGGAGCTGCCTTTCGACGAATGGCTCGTCATCATAGAACGCGAAAACGGCGCCGAACACATCGGCCCCAGGAACCCAGGCACATGATCTTCAACGGACAACACGCCAAAAAGAACGGCCACAGCTCGGTTTCATTCACTATTTTGGAATTCGCGCCAACTTTCGACGGCACGTACCCGGCAACACTCGTTTCTTTCAGATCAACTGCTTACATCCAAATTGTCGGGTTTTCTGAGGGAGAGAGAGGTCCAGAGAAAATCAGACCGATTTCTCAATCGTGACAAAAGGAATAGTAAGGGGGAATCTGTAACCGTTTGACGTCTTTGGTCGGGCCGCCGGGATTTGAACCCGGGACCTCTTGCACCCCAAGCAAGCGCGCTAGCCAGGCTGCGCCACGGCCCGAAAGTTCAGTCTACCAGTCTGGGCAGAACCGCTTCCACTCACCTGAATCCAGGCCCGTGCATTCCGGCAAAGCCTCGCCAAACGTTTGGTACTCCAGACCGAATCGGCGACGTGGTGCCGGCGCCGATGTCGGCGGCCAGCGCGGCAGTTAGAAAGCCGGCCGTGTGCTCGCCAGCACGGAGTTCTCCAGCAGGGGCCGAGGAACCAGAATTAGGAGACATGGCCACGGCAAGCCACATGGGACGACTGCGCTGCAGACTTCGAATTCCGATCCAGACTTTGTGAAACGGATTCACATGGAAGGGCTCCGGTGAACCGTAAGCGTCCGGCAAAAGCCGTCTCGACTTTGTGGAGAGCAGAGGGTGCTGGACTCAGTTTGGGGATGGATGGATCAGCTCAGAGCGGCACGAACTCAGAGGCACTAAGACCAAAGGGCCGCAAGTGGTCGGTCGAGGGTGGGTGTCGGCGATGGCGACGATCATCAAAAATCAGAACGCGGGAAATTGCCAACATCTCTGCGCGATTTTCGTCGATCTCTTCTGCAGACGGAGCGACCCCATATTGGCGAGCAGCCCATGCAAGGAGCGGGTCGGTTCCCTCCCTTCTGCCGGTTGCGGAGCTTCAGCCAGGATCGTATGGATCGCCTCTCGTACAAGTTGATCGGCCGATACACCTTCGTCCCCGGGCCACAGCAATGAGCTTAGCCTCGTCTTGCGGTTCCAGCGGCAGGACCAGCGTCATTAGCAAGGCGTCCTATCAATTATGGCCTGATTCATACGGTGAACACACGATGTATCTCCCTTTACTGCAGCGTGCTTTCATTGGTAGACGCGGCAGGAGTTCGGTGGGGTCGAGGTGTTCCTCAAGTGCACCCTGCATTCCTCAGAACGAGGATGGAGAACTGATACATGAGCTATTGGTGGAAGTCCGAATGGGCGGACATGCTGGGTGAGCCTCATGACTTGGACCATGGCGACTTTGACAGTATGGGCGTATACCCCTACTGTGTCGCGTTGCCGTTCGATTCTCCAACCGAACTGAAGCGCCCGCGTCTGGGCCGCAGCAATAAATTGGAAAATGGGGTTAGCTTTCATTGACTATACCTTGAAACGGTATGTCGAGGACAAAGATGAAGAAAAAGCGCAGCAACTCGGGCAGAGAAAACCTGTTGCAGAAGCACTTCTGACCGCGACTAAATACGCAGATAAGATAGTCAATCGTATCGTAGATATTCCAGACAAGCCAGGCGATCTTGGCCTTGTGTTCACGACCTTGACTTTAATGAGGTCGAAAAGCACCTTGCGTGCCTGCAGGATTCTCTTAAAGCTTGGGCATGGGGCCGAATCCTTTGTTATCGCCCGTGTGTTATCGCCCGTGCGCTACTTGAGCAGGTCGCCTGGATTTATGCTTCACATCAAGCTAAGACACCCGAAGAATTGGAGTCCGTAACAGCGCCACGGGCAGTCAGAAGACTTTCGAAATTAATGCCTCTCGCCGGGCGTCTCTACGGATACTCAGCGACGTGGCTCACATAAACCCGCGGCACGCCAGGCAATACCTCCACCTATCGGAAGGCCCGATGAAAGTAACAATCTCTGGCGCGGCTGGTGATAGATTACTTTGTGCAAAAATGTTGCTCCACCTCGTCGACATTCAAACTGTCGTCGCGGAGCATGTCTACGCCGATCACCTCCCCATATTGGAGACGGTTTCCAAAAATCTCGACGGGTACCTTGACATTTAGGGCGGATCGCGCTTTTGTCGCCGAGATTGAGAAACATGCGTCCCAACTGCGGTCCTTCCAGTGAGTATTCGAGGTAGCACTTCGGTGACGTGTTCAGTGCAGCTCGCTCGTACATAAAGTTAATCTGGCTGCAAGCGGGATGGTACATGACTGAAAGAACGGGAATTGTGGTGAAGGCGGCGGGAGTTGTGCCGGGTCGGGGTGTTGAGAGCAGGCAAGTTACTGATTCTGCATTCCGACTAGACCGATGATTCCGCTCATTCCGCTGATCCATCTTACGTAAAACTTACGTGAGGCCCTGACCTGCCCCCAGTTGCTGGTCCACTTAGAAACATGAAAATATCACGAAGGTGGCCCTTCGGGATATCCCTTCGTCCTCATATCAGGTTGCTCACTGCAGCCGGGTTCGTCTGTCTAGGCCGCGCGTAAGCGCGCCGTAAGGGTAGCCTTGACGGACGGTTCCGGCTGCGGTATTGAAATGGCGGAGGACGAAGGGCGCTGCCACTGAGCTGCAAACTCGCCCGGAGTCCGGTATGCCAAACTGCTGTGGGGACGGGCGCCGTTGTAATCGTCCCGCCAGACAGCGATCTTGTGCCGTGCGTCGAATAGATTGCGGAACCAGTTCGCATTCAGGCATTCGTCCCGAAGTCGGCCGTTGAAGCTTTCGACGTGGCCGTTCTGCATTGGCTTGCCGGGCTGAATGTGATGCATGGCGATTTTCCGCTCCATGCACCAAGCCAGAAAATACCGCGAGGTCCGTTCGGGACCGTTGTCCATCCGGAGAGCTTTCGGAACTCCGCGTTGAGCGATGACGTCATCCAAAACGCGCGTTACGCGCGGGCTCGCGAACGACGTATCGGTTTCCAGCGCCAAGCATTCGCGGGTGAAGTTATCGACAATGCTTAAAACCCGGACGGCGCGGTCCGTGCCGAGCGCATCGCACACGAAGTCCAAGGACCACTCCTGATTCGGCTGTGACAAAACGGGTTGCGCGACGCCAACACGCAGCAGTTTCTTGCGACGCGTGCGCTTTACGCTCAGCCCCGCTTCGCGGTACACGCGGAATAATCGCTTGTGATTCACGCCTTCGCCTTGCCGCGCTAACAGCACACCCAAGCGTCGGTATCCAAACCGCGGCCGTTCGCTGGCCAATTCCACAAGCCGCTCGCGTAACGCCTCGTTGCGATCCGCTTTCTGCTGATACCGGCAGCTCGAGCGCCACACATCCATCAGCTCGCAGGCTCTTCGTTCGCTGATCTCGAACGTCTTCACGGCAAACCCTACAGCTTGCCGCTGAGCTGCGAGCCCCGGCCGTTTTTTGGTTCCAGGCGCCCGTCTTTCGGGTAAGCGTCGGGTTTTGGCCGTCTAGCGCGTAGCTACAGCGAGAGCCATCCTTCAAGAGAGTGCCGATTGGGCCTCGGGAGGGATGGATGAGTAGACTCGGGCAGAGGAGCGGCGAGCTTAGCGGTTCGGATGAAACGAGTGTGCCGGAGAAGCGGCGCCAAAAACGTTCGGCGAGCGAGAAGAAACGGATTGTAGAGGCATCATTCAAACCGGGAGCTTCGGTGAGAGCGGTAGCAGAAGCGCACGGGCTGCATCCGACGCAGCTGTATAAAGGGACGCGGTCCGTAACCATTCATCTTGAATTCACCATGCCCGTGTGCGCATCGAAAGTGCTGACTGCGCGACGGTACTAACCGTGCTGGAGCGTCTGGCGCCATGATCTCGCTGCCAGCGGGGGCACGGATCTGGATTGCGGCTGGTGTAACGGATCTGCGGCGCGGATTCACGGGTCTGAACGCGATCGCGGTGGCGAGCGCGCCGCACCCATATATAGCTTGCTTGGTTCTGCCAAGCTCAATGGCCTTGATCCGGAAGCGTATCTGAGCCACGTGCTCGCACGCGTCGCGGACGATCCTATCAACCAGATTGCGGAGCTCTTGCCCTGGAACGTCGAGCTATCCGCGCCCGCAACCATATAGAACAGTTCTGCGCGTTGGGTTCGCCCCACCACGATCTACCTCAAATCACCGCCCCGATTCGGCAGAGCGCTTTAATTCCGCCACTTTAACTCAGGAATAGATGGAGTTAAGCGCCATATCCATTCACGACTTCACGAGTGGTAAAGGTAGGGATGCTGGCGAAAACGTCACACTCTCCTTAATCGTCACGTGTGTTTTCAGGGTTTGAGATCAGTACGCTAAGGGAACGGACAGCCCGCTGCCTGCGCCTTGGCATCGAGAAAGGCGCTGTTGCCTTTACCGGCAAGAGTATGGGCCGCGCAGATTCCATTGTCGCTGCCGTTGCTGTGCTGTTGCACATTGGCTAGGCCGGCGCCGACAAAAATACCTAACATCACCAGCTGCTGTACGATTGCCCTCGCATCTTCGGCCTTGGCTTGCTTGAGAAGTTCTTGGAATCTTGGCGCCGCCGATCGAACCTCCGGGTTGCTGCTCGATGCCGCCGATTCAAACAAGGCCTCAGCTTGATGGAAGTCCCGCCTGACGCCCCAGCCATTTTGGTAGAGAACTCCCAGAAACAGTTTCGCCTGGTCGACATGCTGATCGGCCGCTCTCTGATACCACACTGCGGCCTGTCCGAAGTCCTGTGACACACCCCGCCCGGTCTGGTAATGAATGGCCAGATTGAACATGCTCGGCCCGTTCCCGGACTGCGCCGCCCTGAGATACCAGGCTGCCGCCTCCCGATCGCTCTGCTGAACACCGTGGCCGGTCTCGAACAGATAGCCCAGGTGTGCCCACGCGCTTCCAGCCGCGGGCTGAATGCGAAGAAGTGCCGCCTTGCGATACCAGTCCTCCGCTTTCTCATAGCTTTGAGGAACACCCCGGCCTAATTCATAGAGATAGCCGAGGTTGACCATTGCATTGGGAAGCCCGCTATCGGCAGCCTTGCCAAGCCAGACTGCTGCCTCGGCATCGCTTTGCGCTACCCCTTCACCACTCATATACTTTTCGCCGACGACACTCATCGCAAACGCGTTTCCTTGGTCTGCCGCTTTGCGATACCAGTTAAGCGAGTCCACGCTGCTTTGAGGCACGCCTTGGCCGTGTTCATAAGCTTCGCCGAGGTTGATCATGGCCAGAGTCGAGCCTTGGTCCGCCGCCTTTTCCGCTTGCTTGATCGCTTCAGGATAGTTGCGACCGGCCCTGAGCACCAGGCTATAGAGCGCTAAGTAGCGCGGATCGGAACTGTGCTGCGCCGCCCGCTTGCACATCGGAAGAGCTTCCGCAACGTTGATCCTGTTAAAGTCCACTCCCCTGCCTTGCGTGGCTGGATCGATGAGTGGGATGGGCCCGGCTAAGCGATCACATTGCTCTTGCGCGTCGAGATCCGAGCCACTCGCCGCCGCAGTATTCAGAAAGAGACAGAAGATTGCCGAAATGCAAGTCCCCTTCTGCAATAAGCCTACGAGTACTGACCGCATAAGACCACCTCTTTCAACCATCCTTTCATTTACAACACTGCATACTGCGTATTCGATGATGTGAATGAAGCGTTCCGACGATGTGAATAAAGTCGGAGCGAAGCGACGCTGGTACTTAGATGATGCCTGAAATTATTCATTCTACACTCAGGCCACACCCAACAGGATTATGCCCGTAAACTTCTGTAAATAGGCGAGTGCTGCCGAGCCCGAGGGGCGAGGCAGAGCGAGCCAAACAGAATCTCCTTAAAATGTTTTTGACGAAAACGTTTCGAAAGGAGAGAACCGAATGGCTCGCAAGAGCAACGATAGCGAACTGAGACAGACATGGCAAGCAGCGGCGGCATCGGGCGATGACGGCATGCGCGCCTTGGTGCAGCGGGTGGTGCAACAGGTGCTCGAGGCGGAGATGAGCAGCTTTCTGGCGGCCGAGAGTTATGAACGTACGCCGGGGCGGCGGGGATACCGGAACGGCTACAAGCCGCGGCTGCTGAAGACGCGCGTGGGCGAACTGGAACTGCTAGTTCCGAAAGACCGGGATGGCGAGTTTCAGACCGAGCTATTCGAACGCTATCAGCGCAGTGAGAAAGCGCTGGTGCTGGCGATCGTGCAGATGTACGTGGAAGGAGTCTCGACACGCAAGGTGCGCGACATCACCGAAGCGCTGTGCGGGCTGGAGATCGGCAAGAGCCAGGTTTCGGCTCTGGCGCAGAAGCTGGACGAGGAGATCCAGCAATGGCGCGAGCGTGCCATCGAGAACAGCTATCCATACCTGATGATCGATGCACGCTATGAAAAAGTGCGGCGCGGCGGTGAGGTGATCAGCCAGGGCGTGCTGCTTGCGGTGGGTATCAGCGCGGAAGGATTACGCGAGGTGCTGGGGGTGTGGGTGGCGGACTCAGAGAGCGAGGCGAGTTGGGGCGAGGTGTTCAGCGATCTGAGCCGGCGTGGGCTGCGCGGGGTGCGCTACGTGGTTTCCGACGATCACCAGGGGATGCGCAGAGCCATTGATCGACACTTCCAAGGAGTGCTGTGGCAGCGCTGCCAGGTGCATTTCGTGCGCAATATTCTGAATCACACGGCGAGGCGTGAAAAGGCGTTTGTACTGGGACTGCTGAAGGCGATCACCGAAGCTCCGACGTTGGTAGCGGCACGCCAAGCGCTGGCCGAAGCAGTCGAGGTGCTCGGCCGACGGGGGCCGAAAGCGGCGGCTGTGCTGGAGGCCTGCGGGGAAGAGATCTTAGCCGTGTACCAGTTACCCGAAGCGCATCGGAAACGGATGCGCTCGACTAACATGCTGGAGCGAGTCAATCAGGAGATCAAACGCCGCACGCGAGTGATCCGCATCTTCCCTAACGAACAGGCCTGCGTGCGCCTGGTCAGCACCCTGATGATGGAGCTCAATCAGGAATGGATGGAACGCATTTATCTCAATATGGAGGTGGTCACAGACATGTCCCCGGCCGAGCCGGGCCAAGCGGCGGCCTGATTCACTGCCTCCGTTCCGGGCTTCGCCCTCCACTCCGGCAGCGAATCGAATAAGGAACTAGGATTGATTAACTTGGGAGATTCAATTTACAGAACTTTGCGGGCTTGACTCCCAACAGCCGCTTTCCCAAACAGGATGCATATCGAAAGCCGCACTCACCAACTGAATCGATACACTCCTGATTGTGAGTGCCGAAGACATTCAGCAGCTTTTCGCTCGGACCCTAGAGGGTGATTACGACGACCATGCCCCGTGGGACGCTGTGTTCGAACTTCACAAAATCGGCACCCGAGAAGTTTTTGATGTAGCAGCGGAGTGGTGTGAGACCGTGATCCGTTGAGGCGAGCGCGTGGAGCCGATGTTATCGCTCAACTCGGGAAAACCGTTGAGCATCAGTCGAACAACTTTCCCGTTGAAGCTTTCGGAGTGATTTCCAGGGTGCTGGAACGGGAAGCTGAGATCCGCCCTTAGCGTCTCGGATCTTTGCCCTCGGCCATCTCCATGACTCGTCCGCTGTTC
>CAWBDW010000055.1:0-9683 GCA_963787545.1 uncultured Acidobacteriaceae bacterium | reverse complement strand
AAACGGCAGAAGAGGTGAACCGGCCACCTCTCGAGGTGGCCGATATCTTCCGCGCAGCCGGCAAAGACTTTGTTGAGAAGAGCCGTCGCTGGCTAACTTGGCAGCACCTAAAGGTTCTGCGTGCCATTGAGCACTGCCGTACAGCCGCGTTGGGCGGCCATATCGACTCCTGTTCTCAATGCGGCCATTGCGCCATCCCGCTTCAATCGCGTCGCAATCGGCATTGCCCGAAGTGTCAGACCAACGCTCGCGATCAATGGCTTGCAGCCCGCGCAGATGAACTGCTTCCAGTGCGGTACTTCCATGTGGTGTTCACGCTTCCGCAGAGTTTCGCCCTCGCTCTGCGAACAACGCTTGCTCTACGATACTGTTCCGTGCCAGCGCCGAAACCCTGCTTGAGGTCGCCGCTGACCGGAAGCATCTCGGAGCACACATCGGGTTTCTTAGTGTTCTTCACACCTGGGGACAGAACCTGCTCCATCATCCGCATGTCCATTGTGTAGTTCCCGCCGGCGGTTTGGCACTGGACCGATCCTCTTGGAAAAGGACACGGCGGCCTAACTTTCTCCTTCCTGTCCGCGTACTCAGTCGTGTATTCCGCGGCAAGTTCAGGGAAGGCTTGAAAGTCGCTTTTCAGCAACGCAAGCTCGTCTTCTGTGGTAGCTTGCAATATCTCAGCGATACGAATCAGTTTCGACGATTTCTCAACCAGCTGCGTCGGGAGGATTGGGCGTATATGCGAAGCCGCCATTCGGCGGACCGGAACACGTCCTGCACTATCTCGCTCGCTATACCCATCGCATTGCAATCAGCAACCATCGGCTGCTGAGCTTTGACGGCAAAGACGTGACCTTCCGCTGGAAGGATTACGTACACGGCAATAAGAAATGGAAGATGACCGTTTCCGCCGATGAGTTCTTGCGCCGCTTTCTCCTGCATGTACTCCCCGGAGGCTTCGTACGCATTCGGCACTTTGGCTTCCTTGCTAAGAGAAGTGGCCGACATCGCACATCAGTTGATTGCACTATGTAGGTAGTTAATCGCCGAAGAATAAGTCCCCCCTCCGTGAGGAAGAAACCCCCATCTCTACAGGCCAAAACAAGGTAGCCGTTCCCGTGGTGGTTCCAGCAGAGTGCTCGTTGTGCAAAAGCTCACCCCTATTCAGACACTTCGCTATATCAAAGGACAGCAGTAGGTCTCGACTCTCAATGGCTGTTCCCGCGGAAATGACCATCGTAGATCTCATTGAACGACCAGCACTCGGCGTAAGCAGTGTTCAGTGGAACTAATCTCATCTGCCAGTCCCTTAAATGCCTCAAGCAACGTCGTCGACAGTCCCGGCTCGATTCTCAAATGCCCGCACCGTTCATCCCTATGACCATGCCGTCAGCAAACGGACGCACTTGCATCCACTCTTTTCACGGTCAGAACGTTACAAATCCCATAACTGGCCGCGTCCCCGAAACGCAAGCGGTTACTTCAAACGATCCTATCGAACGTGCCCCGAGCACTCGCTACGCCGTAGCTTTCTCCGCCTTGCACTTCCGATAAGAACCTATCGCTTTATCGGTCCCTCTCCGTCTGTGAGGACTAAAGCTCATCCCGTCAGCAACTTGCGACTTCATGAAGAGGATTGAACCCGGTTCGGTGCAAACAGCATTCGTCATGTCCTCGATGCCCGTTTAGGCAATCTCACACAGAGGGATGTCTATTAGGATTGCAGGTTGCGATGACGCTGGATCTTCACGTAGTAGAAAGGAAGGATGGGAAGACACGCAACCACAGTCCTTTACGTGCTCGCGCTGATAGCCGTCGTGGTCGCCATCGACGTCCTGTTCTTCAGGAACCGGTTCTGGCAGCGGCTGATGGTGAACGTGGAATCGTCTTGGTGTTCGCGGCGTTCTACTTGAGATTCTTGAAGCATCCATGAGCAAAGCGGCAGACGTCGCTCACCAGCTCAACTTGTCTGACCGACTGCAGGGTTCGGAACGACCGATGCCGGATCCATCTAAACGCGCTTCCAGTCCGTGATGCCGACTGGGTTCCTTCAGCGCAAATCAATCCGCGAGAAACCCGTTTCCCGGCCAAGTGACCAAAAGGGCCGAAAGAAGTGTAAGAGTCTGAACTTGGCCCTTCAACTCCTGACTATCTCACTTACTCAAGTTACTTGCTTGTGCCCCGCTGAATCTCGGCCTGCAGCAGTTTTCGCACTCGGCATGGAACCGTGGCCTCCGTTTCGGGTGGAAGAAGCGCCAGCCCCTCTTGGGCCGCAGCGCCGGCTTTCGAACCTTGCCCGGCAGCGCGGTAGGCGCGGGCCAGCGTCAACAGAAATTCAGCATTGTGACGGCCACTCATTTCTACCGAGCGCTCAGCATATGTCACAGCCAATTGCGGCTCGCGCAGAGTGGCGGGCTCGACGGTGATCAGGCCGGTCGTAACGTCATCAAGCTGAAAGGCTTTTGTATAGTGCCGCCGCCCCACATCCTTCAACATGGAGAGTCCTTTTTGGGCCAAGGCCAGCGAACCCTCCGGCCGCTGCAGCGCGCGTTGCTGCCGTGCTATGTCAATCAGCACCAAACCAAGCTTGGCTGGCCAAACCGAATCATTTGGTTCAATCCGGACAATCTCTTCGAGAAGGAACCGTTCTTTCAACAAGACCCGCAAAGCGTTCGCGGCATCCGCGGTCCGGTCACTGCCCTGTTCCGCAAAAATGCCGGCAGCGCGTTCCTGGTAGCATTCCGCTTCCCTGCTCAATCCGGCATACAGATCTTGAATGGAGCGAAGATCTTTGGGGTCCGCAGCTAGCAGCGCCTCTTGAATGGCTCGCCCCTGTTCCAAAATAGCCAGTGCCTGCCGGTATTGGCCAATCTCCGTCAATGCCCCCGCGTACGGTCCAAGCACACCCGCCTCGAGACGCCTGAATTCCATCGACTGTTTTGCTTGTTCGTGCAGCGCGTCCATTCCTTTAATGGCATTTTGTAATTCAGACACGGCCCCGGCCGGATCGGTATGAAGCTCGATCGCTCCCACCCTTCTGTGAATGTCGACAATCCCTCGCAAGACGCTCGGATTTGCCGGTTCAATTTGCGCAGCGCGCTCGTAGGCCTTCCCGCCCGTTCGATACGCACCCAGAGCGGATGGGAAATCGCTGAGGCTCGGCCAACCGGCCATGCCAAATTCGTCACCCAGGTGCATGTACGCTCCGCCGACGTTCAACAGGGCGTCCACTTTTGCATCAGGCGTCACGCCGCCCACCGATGCCAATTCTTCGAAAGTTGTTATCGCGGACCGCATTTCAACTACTGCTTCCTGTGTCTGAGCGATGCCAAATAAACATTCGCTGCGGGACTTATGGGCCAAACCGAGCGCCTGCTTCGCCGCCGTGTTTTCCGGGTCTTTCCGGGTCACTACGATTGCGATGGAAAGAGCCTTGTCCAGGCTCGCCAATGCTCCCGTCGTATCGCCAATGTTCTGGTGGTAAGGGCTACTTTGGACATTCCCCAACCGGATGTATGCATTCGCGGCATCAACTTCTAGTTGTGGATCTCCAGCGGAATCTTTAATGGTTCTATCCAAGTGCTCCAAAACGGTCGACACCAGCAGCTTTTGCGCTGGTGTCGACCCCGGAAGTTTTTGAATGGCGTCATCGATTTCCGTCAACAGGCTAGCGCTTAGCTTCCGCAAGTCTTCGGAGCGCGCCTCGGCCTTCCGGCGTTCCTCGATGGCGTTCCGGTATTGCCAGAGAACGCCGCCAATTCCCGCCAGTAGCGTCAGCAAGAGCAACACGCCGGCGCCGAACGCCACTTTGTTGCGGCGGGCGAACTTGCCGGCCCGATAGCGAAATGAAGGCGCATGCGCCATCACCGGTTCGCCGGTGCGGTAGCGGCGCACATCCTCAGCAAGTTGCTCCACCGACTGATATCGCTCGGACGGTGAAAGCGCAAGAGCTTTGTAGACGATGGTATCCAGGTCGCCCGCGAATTGCTTGGGCAGTTTCACTTCAGCGGCTTTACCGGCCCCCAGCCGCGATACTAAGTCGTCGCCGAAAGCTTTCTTGCCGCTCAGCAACTCATACAACAGCGCGCCCAAGCAAAACACGTCGCTCAGCGTGGATGCCTTCTCGCCACGCAACTGCTCGGGACTCGCGTAAGCGACCGTGGCCATATTGAATCCGGTTCGAGTCGCCTCCGAATCATCCAGCAGCTTAGCCGCGCCGAAATCCAGCAGCTTCGCGTTGCCGTCGCGATCTACCAAAATATTCGATGGCTTGATGTCGCGATGCACGATCAAGTTCTGATGCGCATACTGCACCGCTCCGCATACGCTCAGAAACAAATCGAATTTCTTGTCAAGATCCGCCGGAAACTGGTTGATGGGCACGCCCTCCACGTACTCCATGACCAGATACAACTGTCCGTCTCCGGTAATCCCGCCATCCAGCAAGCGCGTAATGTTCGGATGCTTCAATCCTGCCAGGATCTGGCGTTCACGCCGGAAGCGGTCACGAATTTCGTCCAGCTCGAATGGCAATCCGATGATCTTGATCGCCACCTGCTGCTCGAACTCCCCGTCGGCTCGATGCGCGAGATAAACAGCGCCCATTCCACCGCGGCCAATCAGCCGTTCCAGTTCATAATGGCTCAGTTTCTGCATGGGCGGAGCCGTCTGGCCTGGGGTACGGTCCATTGGCCGGTGGCGGAATCTGCCACATCCAGTCCGCGCAATTCCCGCAGCAGCTCAGAATCGTTCCCGCAGCGCTCTCTCAGGAATTCATCCCTGAGTTCGGGGTCAATTTCCCAGGAAGCAACAAGAATCTCTTCTATCTGTCGCCAGCGTTCTGACGTAACCACCTTTCGGTCCATTCAAGTGATACATCATTCTCTACCCGGCGGCGCAAACCAGGCTGCAAAACGGGCTACTCAATATCGCCCAGGTACTCTCAGTACTCAATTTCCAACGATCGGGTGAGCCGTTCGAAGCACGAATTGCGTGTTCAGGGTAGTGGATCAATCCGGGGCGAGTCTGCGTCTCTCGACACCACTGAAATCCTTTGGAGAATTACATGGATACTAATAAATCACAGAAAATCGCGCTCTTCGCCTGTTTCGTCTCGACGGCAGGCATCACTTTGACGCCTGGCGCTTTGCAGGCGGACACGCTCGCTTACGCATTGGCTGGCGGTAACGCAATTGGCACAGTGGACCTCAATACGGGGGTATACACCCACCTACGGCCACCGCAGAATCCAAGCTCAACCCTTGCGTATCCCATGACAACCTGTTTGGAGACGACGTCCCTTTCATCGACTTGCTTCAGATCAATCCGTCGACCAGCCTTTCACAAGCGCACCTACGTCATACAACCTGAACCAGGCAGGCTTCGGATCGACGAACAGTGTCTGTTTCTAATGCAGCGGGTGCCTCACAACCTCTATTCGATCAACCCGCTACCGGCGCAGCGACCTTGATGGACTGACCGGGTTCCGGAGGGAACGTACGTTGTTGGTGAACAATTCCGGCGCGCTCTAATGGGCGGTTCAAAGAACCAGCGTCCCTTTTCAATGTCTGTATACGGGCTAAACATTTGCCAACCTGGCGCTGCGAAACATTGACACAATCTCCAGCTTCTTGCAACCGGCGCCTCCGGTCCCCTAAAGTTGAACGCGTGCTTCTTGAATGCGGGACCTGGGCCAAGCACGGCAACAACGCCGGTCACCTTCGTTCGCTCAACACCACGACGCTGCGGCTTCTTTTATGGATCCGCTATCACCCTGCAGGTGCCCCGTATTTTGCGGCCTCGCTCGCTGAGCCAGCTATCCGCAGGAACCGTCGTCACCGGTACCAGCCTCGACCTTGTCTTGCCCGGATTGGGGCTGGGGGCTTTCGGGTTGTTGTGGCGCTTCCGCTCAACTAACGTCCGCAGTGAACTTCGCACGCCGGATGGGTTCGGTCGACAGGCTCGCGTCCATCGAACTCGCCGCAAGCAGCATCCATGTTTGATTGCGTTCGGGCGCGAGCAGGTTCTCAAAGTGGATCCGGCTGAGCAAGAGTTTCGCCCCGCAATCTCTGGAACAGCCACGCCCGAGCCACGCGCAACTCGCGATTCACGGTAGCTTTCGACAATCCCGCAAGCTCAGCAGTCTCATCCGTCGAGCACCCCAGGAAATACCGCAACTCAACCAGCCGCACCTTGCGCCCGTCGATCTCCCTGAGCTTATCCAGCGCTTGGTCCACTGCCAGCATCTGCTTGCTGTCGACTGTTATCCATGGTACTTCGGCATGCAAAGGTAAGTGAATCGCTATGCCCCCGCGTTTCTCGGCGCCCGGGCCCGAAAATGACTCACGAGAATTCGCCGCATGCATTGTGCCGCGAAACAGAAGAAGTGCTCGCGATCCGTCAAACTGATCGAGTTCTGGCTCAACAAACGCAGGTAAGTCTCATGTACCAGGACGGTCGGCTGAATCGTTGTATCATCGAAGCTTCCCCGAAAAACCGACCCGGCGATGGCTCGCAGCCGGGGATATACCAGCGGCATTAGCGCTTGCAGCGCGTCTCGGTCACCCGCACTCCAGCGCACCAGCAGGCTGGTAATTTCGCCGGTCATACTTCTATCGTAAGTTAAATGGAGAATAAGCCTCTTTATAGCGCCGTTGTTCGTTGCGGGGCCAAATTCACGGAATGACTCGCGAACCGGATGTCCTGCCACATGGACGCATAGTCGGCATTGCTGACATTGGGACGGCTAGCCCGTTCTGCCAACATGTGGGCGCGGCCGATATCTCAATAAAGCGGCTTCTTTCTAAGCTCCACAGCGTTCTCACTGTAAGCGTTCGCACTGGTTCTTCCTGACGAAGCAAATCGACGTCTCACCTGCCGAATCGATCCCAGAGATGCTCCACTCCAATACAGTCAACTGCCCAATTCGCCTTACGGTACCCGACTACCGCTTGTCGAACGAGTCTTCTTGATTTGGCCGCAGTGTCAGCTCCGGGCACATGTCCGCGGGCAACACACCGGGGTGAGCTCCGATTCTGACAACGAGTTCGTTGGTATCCGACCATCGAATCGCACCGGAGATATCGAAAATCGCCGCCGAGAAGCACGGCATGTGCTCTCCAAGCTTCTTTCCGTTCAGCCAGACAGCCGCTCCGAACTGCGCCTTGTTAATTGTTAGCTCCGCTCGTGCGCGCCGGGCCGGCGCAGGGAAGGTGGTGCGATACCAGAAATAGTTTCTGTTCTGATGCGGATTGCCTGCCGGTGTCGCCAGATGGTCGAGAGTATGGGCGGACATCTGATGACGTCCGATGCGATTGAGGATCAGTTCCCTGCTGTCAAAGAGATCGACATTGTTGAAGGCCGGGACCGCGGAATGGGCGAGGCCGGGTACCGGACCTTTATGCGAATAGGTAGACGGTATTTCGGCGGGCGAGAGCGAATCCGCAATGTCCCAGTTTCCATCGAGGTCGATGGTTTGTCTGGAGGGCTGTGAAAATGCCAGTGTCGTGCCACAGAGCACCAGAGAAGCAACTGTAGAGATGTTCATTTCGAATTCGGATCAAACGTCAATGTCTCGCGCCTGCCGCGAACGGTAATGTTCTTCAAGACGACGCGGCGGAGGCCGGGCGGCAACGTAGGCCGAAACTTCCGCTCTAATCCGTTTGACCCGAGCCGAAGCCCGGTATAGCCAAAAATAAACTGCTGCAAGAACGCACCCGCACCCGTAAGGAAATTCGTATTCTCATTCCGCGGTGTTTCCGCGATTACCTGGAAGGGAGGGCGGAGATATGGAAAACAGAGCGGGCCGAGCAATTGGCCGATTGCCGATCGATCGCCGATTTGCGCGGCTAAAATGGGATAAAATTCCGTGCCCATCATTGCGCCTGAGCGTTGATTCCGGACGCGGGACAACATGGCTTCGATGGCTTGACGGGTTTGCTGCGCAGAGTACGAGCGGTCGAGGGGATACCACAAAAGCGCTGAGTTGCTGTCGGGCACGTACATCTTGCCGGCGACCTCCTTCCATTTAGGATGCGCCTCAAGATGCAGCGCGGCGGCGGCAGCAATTGCGAGCTCGAGATTCTTTTTTGCGATTGCATTCGTGTACGGATCGTTGCTCACGCCGACCTCAGACTCATTCACCGCGACTAAACCGGAGATTTCGTATCGCCCGCGCTGAGCGTTGTAATGGACGCGGCTCACCCAGAAATCCGCCGTATCGCGCAGGATGGGCCAGCACTGGTTCCGCAGCCAATCCCGATCGGCTGTGGCCTGCCAGTACTGCCACGACGCGAGCGCGATATCGCCATTGACGTGGTTTTCAGAACTCGCGTTTTGAGCTGCGAAGCGTGGCGTGGTCTCGGCGCCATCCGGGCCGGCCTCCCACGGATACATGGCTCCCCGATATGCGTGTTTGGCGGCATTTTCACGCGCCATTTGGAGTGTACGCGAGCGGAACGCGACGATGGGCCGCGCCAGTTCAGGATGCAAGACGAGGAGCGCTGGGAACATGAAAGTGTCGGCATCCCAGAAGATGTGACCGTAGTATCCGGCTGAACTCAGTCCCATGGGACCGAGGCTCGCGTTGAGATCGGCGCGAGTGCTTTCGATCAGATAGAAGAGCATGGAATGCAGTGCCCGCTGCAGCTTCGGATCACCTTCGACGAGAATGTCGGCCTCCCACAATTTGTGCCAAGCCTGGGTGCTTTTGAAAAGCAGAGCGTCCCAACCCATTGCGCGAGCCGCTGTGGCCGACTGGACGGCCGCTTGGCGATTGGCGGGCGAGTTCACGAAGGCAACGTATTTCGTGAATTGGTAGGTTCGGCCTGGCAACAGGTCGATAGTAAGGTCGGCTTCGGCGGAATTTGCGTCCTGGCGTGTTTCGACTTGCGGACTGCCGGTCCATTGGAGAGCGACTGCCTCGCCAGTTCGCAACCCAGTTCCGGGCGCAGTGGCGAGCAATGAGAGTACCGCGTGTTCAATGCGAATGACGCTTACATTCAGTTGTCCGGGATACCAGATAGCCCAAGGATTTGTTCTGGCTTCGCCGGTCAGGGTTTGGATCTGTTCCAGGGCGTAGCGGTGGGGCGGAGGCCAGTTGCGCAACGGCAGCCGAAGCGTGAGCCGGCCCTGAAATTGGGGCGTGACGGTTAGACGAGCGGCGGCGAGCTCCGGATTATCGCGCGAGACGAATTGCTCGACCTGGATGCCCATCCTCTTCTCTCCAGTAACCGAGATATAGCCGGTGCGGAGGACGCCGTTGTACATGTCCAGCGTCTGGCGGTAGTGTTCGACGGCCGCGTGGGAATCCAAGATGCCGAACTCATTCCAGGCGGGAGCGCTTGCGATGCGCGGAACGTCGCCTGGCGTGTGATCGTATACGCCCGCGAGGAAAGATCGCGCAGGTTCGGTGGCGAGCGGCGATGTCACCAGGCTGATTACGCCGTTGCCGAGAGAGGAGGGCGCATACGGCTGCGTGCTGGTGGTTTCAAGAATGAAGGAACGATCCGGAGCCGGCTCGGGCGTTCCGATGACGGGCATCGCGGCTAGAAGCGCGAGCCCGATCCTCAGTGCACGGGGCATCAAAATGTAATATGCGCTCCGAACATCATATTACGTTTGGTGGACGTGGGCCCGGTCCTCCGTGTTCGAGCCGTGGGTTTGGGGTGCCCATGCTCCAATCAGAC
>CAWBDW010000054.1:0-22405 GCA_963787545.1 uncultured Acidobacteriaceae bacterium | reverse complement strand
AGAGTTCCTTGAGCTGCGGGAAGAGTTGCAGGTTGACAAAGGAGAGAAGTTCGTCGCCGGTTATGCCCTCGGGATCAGCCGCCCAAGATCGCCACCGGAGTTTCTCTGGCACGGGCGAGCGGTAGCTATCCTGCATCAACTCAAGCTCCTGATCCTGATCGTCAATGATCTTGAGAAAAAACATCCAGCAGAGTTGCGAGATACGCTGGGCATCGCCATCTACACCGCTATCCTGGCGCATTATGTCTTGGATTGATTTGACAGTGTTTCGAACGGACATGGTTTAGGTTGCCCTTTGGTAAATGGCGGATTGCAGTTCGTTAACGGCGAACAGGAAATCTGCGCGGGTTCCAAATTGTTTAATCAGCTGGTAAGGTGTACCCATCGCGTCGAACGGTGAAATTTGAAGCACCCGCGGATCACCAAGATCGATCACGCCCTGATCCTGATACTTTTGCAGTAGCGCTTCAAGCACGGCGCGCGCCTGCGCGCCGTACTTGGTAAACACATCCCGCTTTCGGACATCATCTGCGCGCTCTCGTCTGGTCAACGGCGGCTGATCGAAAACAACATGGCAGATGAGGTCGAACGGATCGAGGTCTTTACCCACCTCGTCAGCGAGCGGCTCGAGGGACAGCCCCTCGTTTTCGAATTCTTCGATGATGGCCTGCTTGCGCTCGGCTGATTTCCATCGCCTAAGGAATTCATCAAGGCTGGCAAAGTGCTTTTTCAGGGCCTTCTTGGTGAAATCTCGCAAGCTTTCCGTGATGAGCTTGCCGTTCTCGTCGAGATATTCCACGCGCTCCGCGACAATGGTGGCCCCTACTCCATCGACATAGACTTTGCGCGGCCTTTCCTCACCGGTGTTGATCGTTATGTCGGGCGGCTCGCCATCGATGATCACTTCATCGCCGCCGGGGGTTGGCGGAATGGGTTCCTCATCATCGCCGGTTGGCGGCACGTCGTCCGGCGGGTTAATCGGATCATTCGCGCCCGGCTCATAAATCTGGACGGGTTCACCGTCAAACTCTGGGTCGGCGAAGTGACTGGTCGCTCCCCGAAAATCGATGAGGGTGAAATAGAATTTCTTCGTATCCTCGTGAACGCGCGTGCCGCGCCCGACGATCTGCTTGAACTCCGTCATGGAGCCAACCGCGCGGTCAAGGACAATAAGCCGACAGGTCTGCGCATCCACCCCGGTGGAGAGCAGCCGCGAGGTAGTAACGAGAACGGGATATTTCGCTTCGGGGTCGATGAAATTTCCGAGCTGGGCCTGGCCCTCGGCGTCACTGCCGGTAATACGCATCACGTAGCGCTGATTGTTGTCGCAGAGATCCTTGTTCTCATTGATGAGGGCCTGCCGCATGCGCGCGGCGTGTTCCTCATCCACGCAAAACACGATGGTTTTCTGGAAGCGGTCACCGCTTTCCTTGAGGAACTCTGAAACCTTCTTTGCGACCAGCTTTGTGCGGTCGTCGATGACGAGAACGCGGTCGAAATCCTTTGTGTTGTAGATTCGGTCCTCGATCTCGTTGCCGTAACGGTCGGTCTCCCCCCTTTCCGGGCGGTAGCCCTGGACATCCACATCAACGTGGACCTTGATCACCTTGTAGGGCGCCAGGAAACCGTCCTGAATGCCTTGCTTCAACGAATATGAGTAAACCGGCTTGCCGAAGTAATGGATGTTGGAAACGTAGTTGGTTTCCTTTGGCGTCGCCGTAAGGCCGATCTGGGTGGCCCCGGAGAAATATTCCAGAATTTCGCGCCATGCCGAATCCTCGGCCGCGCTACCACGGTGACACTCGTCGATGACGATCAGATCGAAGAAGCCCGGCGAAAACTCCCGGAACAGTTTTTGGCGTTCCTCTGGCCCGGTGATGGCCTGATAAGTCCGAGGTAAACCTCGTAAGCAGTATCAATGCGCCGCTTCCTATCGATAGCTGTCGTGAGTTCGACTTCAGTGCCATCTTCCCGTTCGATGGTTTTCGCGCCGGTGCTGAGTTTTGCCATCGCGGCGCCGAACGGCCGAAAGTCGTTCACCATCGTCTGGTCGACGAGGACGTTGCGGTCGGCAAGAAAGAGGATGCGTTTCTTGCGCCCGGCTTTCCACAATCGCCAAATGATCTGAAACGCGGTGTAGGTCTTGCCCGTACCGGTAGCCATGACGAGAAGCACGCGATTCTGGCCCTTTGCGATCGCCTCCACGGCGGCATTGACTGCGTTGATCTGGTAGTACCGCGGAGCCTTGCCACTGGCATCATCAAAGTAGTCCTGCAGAACAATCTGTTCCTCGTCCGGCGTCAGTCCCTTCCAGGTCCGATATTTTGCCCACAGCTCGTCGGGCGACGGAAACTGGTCCAGCGTCAGGCGGGCTTCTTTCTGGGGCTCAGGCCGGTGCGGTCATGGAAGACAAATCCGTCGCCATTGGAAGAGAAAACAAACGGGATGTTGAGCGTGGCGGCATAGTCAAGAGCCTGCTGCATGCCGTCGCCGACGCTGTGGTTATTGTCCTTGGCTTCGATGATCGCGATCGGAATGTTGGGCTTGTAGTAAAGAATATAATCCGCGCGCTTTGCTTTCCCGCGTGTCACCAGTTTTCCGCGAACGATGATGCGGCCCTTTGTGAAAGCGACCTCCTCGCGGATCTGCATCATGCCATCCCAGCCCGCGCGTTTGACGGCCGGGCCAATGAACTTTGAGCAGATGTCGCGTTCGCTAAGGTCTTTCTTGTTCATGCTGCTACTTCGTTTGTCCGTGTTTTAGGCTTCTAGTCATTTTTCATATACTCAGGCCACTATGGAGGCGGCCTTTATCCACCGGCCTTCTTGCCCGTCAGAGAGATAGCGCTTGGTGGACTGCTCCATGCGGCCTCTGACGCACCGCCGCCGTAGATTCGGGCTCGCCGTTGAAACGCCTCGCGCGATCCTTCCAGAAGCGCACAGGCTGACGCCCGAGTTCCCGGATCGTCAATTGAACCCCGCGAGACGATCACGCCCTGTTCGTTGGAGGCGCGTAAGACAACAATCTGCTCGGCATCCCCAAGTACCGCGATATTCGCATTGTGCGTAACGACAATTACCTGCCGTCGTTCCTTGACCCGTCGGAGAACGGGGATGATGCTTTGATAGATGAATTCGCCATCGAGGTTATCCTCCGGCTGGTCGATGATCAGTGGCGTATTGGTGTCCGCCGACAGCATCACAGCCAGCAGTACGGATTGTTGTTGTCCGAGCGATAACTGGCGAAAATCCCGCATTCTGGGATGTTTCTTTCCGTCGCGATCGGTTACGAGTTTTGTGACTGTCAATCGGGGTCGGTCAAATACCTCGGCTCTTTCAAGCCTGAATCGAACCGCGTTCGGCGAGAGTTTCTCCAATACGAGGGCGGTATCTGCCTTGCTGAAAATCGTTACGCCCTCGTCGGTCGTCAGCGCCTGAAGCGGCGCAGTATCCTTGCGCGCAATAGCGTCGAGCAATTTAGGAACCGTCAGTTTTTCAGTGATTGCGGTTGCCCTTGGCACTTGCTGGGTCCGCCACCCCATGGCTTCAACGATAATCTCGTTCGCTTCTGGCGAGTAACCGCTTTCGTCGAACTTCAAGGTTACGTTCAAATCTGCCAGCGCCGCACGCAACGCCGCACTGGCCTTGCTACCGAAGGCCGATCGCTTCATCGGCGACGCGCGAATGGACCGTCCAGCGCTCTCGGAGCGTTTCTTTTCGTTGCTTCCAAAGGTCATCGAGGTGCGGTTTCCACGTCTTCAAGTTCGCGACCTCTTGCTTCAGCTTCGCCTCATCGGTGGCGAGTTTTTGGATGTAAGCCATGTCAACGCGGATGCCCTGACTTTCGAGCTCGCGTTTCTTGTCCTCGATCTGTTTAATGATGCCTTGTTCCTTCATCCTCCAGGCGGCAAGCTGAGCCGTGATGACCGTGGATAGCGTCGTGGCTCCGCCTTTGACGGCGGCCTCTACGCTCGCAATAGCTGCCTCGAAGACGACAGCCTGGGCCGCAATTGCGGAAAACTCGGCACCCCCAACCACAAGAAGCTTGGGATCGGCGGCTGTTTTCAGCGTCGCAATATTGGTTTTCAAATCCTGCTGTGACGTACCGCGCGCAATCGCCTGGGCAGCCGTTGAAATCACTTGACGGACTTGTCGTTCCCCCTCGACCTTTCGTTGAAGGCCAATAATTTCTTTTGCTTTAGCCTTCTCCAGCGCTTGAATCTGCGATTGCGCGAGCGCAAGGTCCCGTTCATATTGCGGGATCAAATCCACTTTGCGAATAGCGTCCTCGATCTTCGTCTGAAGCTCTAGGAGCGTCTGGCGCAGTTCTTCTTCGCGTTTCGCCTCTTCTCGGACATCGACAAAACGGTCAAGATAATCGAGCAGCGCTGAGGGATCGGTCTGCGCCCGCTGGCTAATCTGCTGTGTTTCTCCCTGACCGTAACACTCCAGGGGAAATGAAACCGGACCATCAAACGGATTTGCCGCGTTCTCGACATCCCCACCACGCGGGCGCGTGAGGTGGTGTACCTGCCCGGCTTGATCCTCGATCAGGAGATCGATTTGATTGGGCCATACGTCGGAATCGATCACGGTGGTTTCGCTGGGCTGACCCGTGAGGCAACGGATCGCTTCAAATGTGGTTCATTTTCCCGTCCCTCGGCCGCCGATGATGCAGTTGAGATTCGGACCGAAATGGATGCATTGCTCGTCAAGAAATCCGCCGGACATGCGTATACCTTTGATGTAGGGTACGGCAACCGGGATCTCGTCCTCAATCCGAACGCGTGCGCCAGCATCGTCGAGAGCAATACGCAGGCTTTCGAAGCTCAAGGCATTCATCTTGAACCTGGTGACTCTGCGATCGCCGCTTGCATTCCGGCCTAGCGCCTGCAGGCTATGGGCGTCCGAGTTGAGGACTCGAGCAAGCCTTTGATGCGTACCGAGCCCCAGACGGCGCACCCGTTCCTGGCCCATACGGACACGACCGGCATCGGGATCTTCATCACTGTAGCTAATCGACGACCTAGCGTTCTTTAGCTCAAGGCCAAGCAGCGCACGATGGCACAAAACATCAGCCTTATGCGGAGAGGCGCCCGGAACCTCGGTTTCAAATCCGCCCTGAGTATCCACATGGGCCAGCACGGCGAAACCGTCGAGCACGATAAGTTTTTCCAAGCAATCAAGAATTGAATTTTGGCATCGCGAGGTTGGCATTCCCCGATCCACGATTGTGAGTTGTCCGTGAAACCGCTGGAGGCTTTCAGGTGTAGGTAGATAACAAAGCAAGTGCCCTTCGGATGTCGAAAGCTCAACCGCAGGAACCACAAATATGTCAGCCGTCACGGCGGCCGCTAATGCCGCTGCCACGCCGTGTATTTCATTGTGGTCGGTAATCGCAATGATCTTCAGTCCCTCCTGAGCAGCCGTAGTGACAATCGCTTCCGGTGTGGCTGCAGGATCTTTGACGTCATGGCTGCCAGCTGCGCTGTGAATATGGAGATCGGCGCGAAAGAATCGGGCACCGCGCGACAGTCCGTTAATTTCTGGTAGCGTCGTCATCTTCGATCAGCCTCAACCCGGCCCTTTGGCGCGATGACGTTCACTTGTTTACGTCCTGTTCAAGCGCCGCCAGCGCTTCAATAATCGTTCCGAACGGCGGCGGCTCGCCAAAAATCATTACGCCCATACTTCTGTAGTCCCTTTCCAATGCGGCCCGGCGGGTTTCCGCCGGCAGGAGGCGGAGGCTTCCGGGCCTCGCGCGGGCATATTCAGCCCAGGCGGAAGGATAGAACGTCTCCTTGTGCCTCACAACCTGGGAGAGCAACGGCATGTCTGCGAGGGCCTCGGCCCGGATCGACCCCTGCGCCAGCATGGCAACGTCATAATAGTGGCGCGAGTATCGCTCCAGGAGAGGCTTTCTGGAGGTCGGTAGTACTCGGCGTGGAGGATAGTCGCCTTCTCCCAAAAGGTGCGTTTGGCGAGGAGCGCGACGACGTCAACATCGACGTTGGTCACCACATTGGGAAATTCTTCGGCGACGAAGGAGCGGATCGTGAAGCGACCGCGCGGCACGAATTCTGCATGGGTTCCTAGCTCGAGCACCACTTGGGGAGATAATGTAACCAAGGCTCTTGGTAATGGCCGTGGGATAGCGAAACCGAACCACGTTCGGGTCTTGATCGCTGACATTGACGCTCCACGGCCCGGCTGGCCCGAGCATCTCCTCGCATCGTCCCCTCAGCGCGTCGATGAATTCGCCGCCGATGTACTGCTCACATGCGGCCATCATCTCGCCGAGGATAGCGGTCCGTTTGTTTTTCGAAATCTCTTCCTTCCGTGGGTCCCGCGCGCCCGTGAAGCCAAGCGCCGCGTAGTCGACGGCGAGATCGATATCTTCGGAGAACCGGTTTATGGCATGGAAATATCTTCGACAGCGATGTGCCGCCCTTAAAGAGGAGCCGACCCGAAAGCACCTCGATCGAGAAGAGGTGTTTCAGCACCCAGCACACCCAGAAGTCCTTTTCGATAATGGCTTCCGGTAATCCCTTGCGTGCCGCTGTTTCGGCGAAGATCTCGGCGCGTTCGGCGGCGGCCATCCGCGCGATGCTGTTCAAGCCGCCTTCTCCGCGATCCGTTTTGCCACTTCGTAGATCCAGTCCACGCCGAACCGCGTGTCTTTCACGAGTTTGCGTTTTTCCGCCGGAGAGAGGGTGGCTTTCAGCATCGCGATCTCGCGCGGACCGACAGCCTCCTTGCCGAGGTGGCGGAGCGCCTGGACCACCAGAGCGAATTTGCCCTCAAGCCCGGCCAGGCTTTGGGGCGGGCGTGCTTGAAATAGATGCTGCGGCGGCCGATCGGCACTTCATTGTTCGGGCCGTCTGTGAGATAGATGATTTTGGCTGGTACCTGGGTCGAGAGGCCCAGCAGGTTTGCCGCCCAAGCACCCTCGGGCACTATATTCCATTTTTGCTTTCGGGCAATGGCGCGCGCCGCCTCGTCGATATCCGGGCTCAGCTCTCCGCCGAGGGCCGGGTTAACCCTCGGCATGTCGTAGAGGCCGCGCCGCACACGGCGAATGGTTCCATCGAGCGTCAGCTCTGCGAGGGTCACGTCAATCGTCGTCCGGCTGGCGATATCGAGAAAATCCTTGGCCGAAAAGGCCTTTCCCTTACCCAGCCGCTCGATCCGCGCAACTATTTGATCACGCATTGTTTGCATTGATAAACCCGCCCTGTGGATTAAGAAAAACTATAGCGGTTTTTCTTAACACTTGCAACCCTGCCCTGCTCGCAGGAAACTGAAGGGCAACGTAGAAGGCGCAGGATTAACCATGGCGCTAACCCGCGATTTTAAAGAAACCATCCGCGCTCGCGCAGAACGTGATCCGAAGTTCCGCGCCGAACTTCTGCGCGGCTCCACGTCGACGCCGCCGCGACCAGCCCTTCTAAAACAATGTACTCACGCCCACCCAAGGAATCGCATCGCGACACCATCGCCTACGAGGCAGACATGCTCGGCTTCTGTGCCCAAGCTCTTAGGACGCAGAAGCATGCGACCAAGCAAGACATGTATGTCTATCTCGAAGCCTTCCTGCTTCACTACAGGAACCTCATCCGCATCTTCAGTGGGGAAAAGCATCGACCCGACGACCTCAGTACGGCGGAAGCACGCGCATGGTCAGGCCGCGAAATGACACCCGAAGAAATCGCTGTCATCAGGGCCCCGCCCAGGCCCTCGATGCCAAGTATTTCGAGCTGATTTCCAAATACCTGCAGCATTGCACTCGATTGCGTCATGACCACGATCGCGGATGGGATGTGGAGGCCATGCTTGCGGAAATAAATCCAGTCATCACGGCATTCGAAAAGGCGTTTAGGCGTTAGACTCGCCAAGTTCGGCCGATTGCCATATGACCCTATGCATGAGCCGTTCCGGGCAATCCGCGGCAATGGCAGCGTATGTTTAAGCACGCTATGATAAGCGTTCACGTTTAAGGGAGAAGTGCTGCGCCATGGCCGGATCGACATTCCAGACAAATCCTGTTGACCTGAACAAACTCCTCGAAAATTGCCGCGACGGGATTATACAGCTGCCGGATTTTCAGCGCAGTTGGGTCTGGGACGAGGACCGCATCAAGAGCCTGATCGCATCGATATCACGGGCGTTTCCGGTCGGGGCGTTGATGACGCTTGAGACGGGCGGCGCTGTGAATTTTAAGCCCCGGCCGATCGAGGGCGCACCCGACGCTGCAAAACACTCGCACCCTCAGTCCCTTTTGCTCGACGGCCAGCAGCGAATGACATCGCTCTATCAAGTCACGCTGCGCAACAAAGTCGTCGAAACGGTTACGCCCAAGAACAAGAAGGTCAAGCGCTGGTTCTACGTCGATATCCGCAAGGCTCTTGATCCTTCCGTTGATCGCGAGGAAGCAATCATCGGCGTGCCGGAGGATCGCGTTGTTCGCAGTGATTTCGGTCGAAAAATCGAACTGGACCTTTCGTCGCCCGAGAAGGAATACGCGGAGCTGATGTACCCGGTAGCGCAGGTATTCGAATGGGACGACTGGCAGGACGGGTTCAACGATCATTGGCGCGGCGATGAGAACGAGGGTGTCCGGAAGGAATTCCGAACCTTCAAAAAACAGGTACTGGACAACTTCAAATCTTACGACGTTCCAGTCATCGCCCTTGATCGATCAACCTCCAAAGAAGCGGTCTGCGTTGTTTTCGAGAAGGTGAATACAGGCGGCAAACCGCTCGATGCCTTCGAGCTTGTGACTGCGATGTATGCTGCCGAAGGCCATCAATTGCGCAAGGACTGGTATGGCGATGACGGCACCAAGGGGCGGCATCGCCGCTTTTCGGAAACCTTCCCGCTGGCCGGTCAGGAGAGTGGCATCATCGCAGAAGTTTCCAATACCGATTTTCTCGAGACTATTTCGCTGTTCCATACCCGTGACCGGCGCCGCGCGGTGGAGAAGGCCGGGAAGCAAGGCAAGGAACTGCCGCCTGTGACTGGCAACCGACAAGCCCTTTTGAATTTGCCCCTCGCCGAATACAAACGCTATGAGGCGCAAGTGGAAAAGGGCTTTATCCAGGCCGCGAAGTTCCTTCACACGCTCCACATCTATCGGATTTTCGATCTCCCCTATCAATCGCAAATCGTGCCTCTCGCCGCGATCCTAGCGGATATCGGCGAGGCCGCGGAGCACGACGCTAACCGGGAGAAGCTTGTCCGCTGGTACTGGAACGGCGTCTTCGGCGAGCTCTATGGCTCTGCAGTGGAAACGCGTATCGCCCGTGATTTTATGGAAGTGCCTGCCTGGCTGCAGGGAGGCCCCGAGCCGTCCACCGTCAGCGAAACCATCTTCAACTCGGATCGTCTGAAAACCATGCGAATGCGCCTCTCAGCCGCGTATAAGGGCGTTAATGCTCTCCTCATGAAGGAAGGCGCACAGGATTTCCGATCAGGACAGAAGTTCGATCACACGGTCTTTTTTGGCGAGAATGTCGATATCCATCACATCTTCCCGCAGAAGTGGTGCAAGGACCATGGCATCAAGCCGGAGATCTTCGACTCCATTATCAATAAGACGCCGCTCTCATACCGCACCAACCGGATCATCGGCGGGGACGCACCCTCCATTTACATTGGCGCGCTCGAAAGTGGCAACCCGGCGACACCACCGATTCCGTCTGACCGGCTGGATGGCTATATTTCATCCCATCTGATCGACCCGGCGCTGCTTCGCGCCGACAAGTTCGAGGCGTTCATGGCCGATCGCCAGAAGCGCCTTCTCCAGCTCATCGAGCACGCGACCGGAAAAGCACCCTATATCGGCTCGGTTCCCGAAGAGGGCGTCGACGTCGAGACCGACGCTGACACGGTCGAAGCAGAGATGACCGTCGTGGCTGCTTGACCACCCTCCTTTTGGGCGCGTGCCTTGACAATCGGCCGGCTGAGGTTGAGCATTCCTGACCTCTAGGCACACAATCTCTCATCGATCCCGCCCCAAACGGTACGAACAACGGACTCGCCAGCACGCGGACGCCTGATTAACGCGAATCAGTACCAGTTAGCCAGTCTTCTTCGGGAACGCGACAACCTTTGGTTTTGGCTTTTCACTGAATGCCTCTTTTAGCACGCTGGTTAATCGCTCTTGGCGCTCCGATACCCAGGCGGCATAATGCTTGCGAACCATCTCCTCGGTGTTTCCGAGCAGCTCCGCGACATCGCGCACGGTCACGTTTGGGCGTTGTAGAAGAATTCGAGCAAAAGTGTGGCGGAAACGATGTGCGCTGGGCTTCTCTGGCCAGGGGCCGCACAACTTCCACAAGCGGTTAAGCTTTCGGCGCCATATGTCCGTGATGACATTCGTGTCCGTTGTTGAGTGCGCTCCGAAAATGAAAGGACCAAATTGTTCCACACGAGCACGAATGCGTTCCTGCAACCACTCGGGCACCCACGTGTACACTTTGCGTCCGCTCTTGGTGGTTCGGATATGACATTCCCCGTTGCTTCTCAGCCGATCTATATGAAAAGTGCTTACGTCGGAAATCCGCAGCCCGGTATATACGGAAACAGAGATAAAGTCTGCGAGATCTTGGCCGGTCCACCGGTATCTGTAATCAACCACCAATCCCGGCTCCGCTCGGCGGTGATGCACTTTGGGAGACCATCGCGTCGGCCTCTTCCCGTATTGCGTTTCACACGCCTCAAACATCCGCTTCAATTCTTCGTCGCTGAATGGAATCCGCTCTTCATTGCGCGGATCAGCGTTCGCCCGGCTGCGCGGGTTTCGAACCAGGCGAGCGGGATTGCGATCGATCCATTCGTTACTCAGCGCAAACTCGAAGAATGCCTTTACGGAACTCATGTTCTTGCTGGCAGTCGCGTGGCTTACTCCCCACGAAGTCCGGAATTCGCGCACGTCAATGGGCGTCCACTGATCGATCATCACGTACCCTTTGATCGAGGAGTGCTCCTCGAATTTCTTCAGGATCGTCCGGTATTTCCTTTGCGTGTTTCGAGCTAAGGATTCTGCATGCTCAGCGAGAAAGGCTGACACTGCACGCTCGATGGTGATTCCATTGGGTTCTGAAGCTGGTGTCGGTGTGGGCAGCGATGGGAACGCCGGCGCTCCTTCGTCGTTCCACTTGCCTGCAGCTTCCCATTGGGCGACGACCGCCTTCGCTTCCGCCCAGGTGATCTTCTTCGTGTTTTTGCGGTTAAACTTTCGCCCTAAAGTGCCAGCCGCATAGATCGGACAGCGGCACTTTTTCCAGCCGCGGCGCAGCTCGTCGGCCTCGTAATTGCGGAAATCCGGCTCGTATCCGGCGGTGCATTTTCCTGGCGTCCGGAAATGCCGGCGATACAGATTGAGCGGCATAATGGCGGCTCGATTGTAACATTCATTGCCCACCATTGCCCACCAAAATTGCCCACGGCGAGCTAAGTTATTGATTCTAAAGTGGCGGAGAGAGTGGGATTCGAACCCACGTTAGAGTTTCCCCTAAACACGCTTTCCAAGCGTGCGCCTTCAACCACTCGGCCATCTCTCCGGATTAAAACTGCCGCTACGCCAGATCGAACTTCTCATGGTGCAGCGCCGCGTCGCCGCTCACCAGCACAGGTCGCCCGAGAATCTCTTCAAGCTCCTCTAAATAGTGATTACTGCTGGCCTTCAGAACCTTGGCGACATCGGGGTGAACGCGCAGCACCACATTTTTGCCCTCAATCGCGCGCGCGATCTTCTGCGCTTCCACGAGGATTTCGCCCACCACCGTCTGCACGCTCTTTACATAGCCGGCGCCTTCACAATACGGACACGGCGCGCACAGCGTCCGTTCCAAACTCTGCTTCACGCGTTTGCGAGTGATGGCAACCAAGCCGAAGTCGTTGAATTGCAGAATTTTGTAAGGAGCGCGATCAGAGCGCATCGCTTCTTCGAGCGTCTGCATCACCTTTTGCCGGTTCTTGCGCTCGTCCATGTCGATGAAATCGACGACGATGATGCCGCCCAGGTCGCGCAGCCGGATCTGGCGCACAATCTCCTTCACCGCTTCGGTGTTGGTCTTCACGATGGTGTCTTCGAGGCGATTGGACTTGCCGACGTATTTGCCCGTGTTGATGTCGATCGCGACCAGCGCCTCGGTTTGATTGATAACGATATAGCCGCCCGATTTGAGCCAAACCTTCGGCCGCAGCGCCTTCTCTAATTCTTGCGTGATGTTGAATGCGTCGAAGACCGGCGCCTGGCGCGTGTACATCTTCACGCGATTGACCAGCGCGGGTTGAAAGCGCTGCATGAAATTCAGCACGTTTTCATACATCTCTTCGCTGTCGACCCAAATGGCTTTGAATTCATCGGTGACCTGATCGCGCAGAATGCGCTGTACGATGTCTAGGTCGTAGTGCAACAAGGCGGGCGCGGGTTTTTTCTCGGCTTTCTCGCGGATGTCGAGCCACAGGCTATAGAGCGAATTCATGTCGGCCGCGATCTCGTCTTCCGGAACGCCTTCGCCAGCGGTACGGACAATAAAACCGCCGGTGGTTCCAGCGCGATGCGCCTGCAGAATCCGTTTCAGCCGCTGCCGCTCCTCATCGCTGGCGATCCGCCGCGAAACGCCCATGTGGGTTACGCTGGGCATGAAAACGACGTAACGCCCGGGGAGAGCGACGTGCGACGTGATGCGCGCTCCTTTTTGCCCTAGCGGCTCTTTGGCGATCTGGACGATGATTTCTTGCCCCGCCTTGAGCAGTTCCGAGATGGACGGTATCGCGCGCTCCGGCCGTTCCGACGAGCGCTCTTCATAATTCTCGCGGCGAGCCTCCGGTTGCATCGCAGTTGCCGTTCCCGCGCCTCCACCAGCCGAAGAAGGAGCTGCGAGATCGGCGGGTTGCCCAAAGCGGTTACCGCCGCGCCGGCGTCTCATGCGCCGCGAAGTGCGGTGCAGATAGGGGCCGCCTTGCTCACGAACAGTAGCGGTTTGCGGCTGTTCGGCTTCCGGGGCGACTTCCGGAGCTTCCTCCCCGTTGAGGAATTCCTCCCGTTGATCGCGGCTCAGTTCGATGGCGTCTTCGTCGCCGGTCTCGATCTCGTCGACTTCAACGGCTCCGCCTTCCGGCTCATCGTCTAAGCTCGATTCGCTTAGATCGGCGGCCGAGATTCCTTCTTCGGGCTCGTTAACCGGCGGCGGGGGAACAGGCTGATCCTGCTTAACGTCTTCGATTCTTTCTTCGACGTCGGCGGTCGATTCGTCGTCGTCGCGATGGCCGAAGACTTTCTCGGCCAGCTCCAGTTCGCCGGCTTCGTCTTCTATGGCCTCGTCCTCTTCCGGACTGATTGGCTCGAGTTCCGTTTCCTCTTGGTTCGATTCGCGTGCGGCAGCGCTCTCGCGCTCCGCGGAATCGCGGTTGCGATATTTTGCCAGTGTCTCGCCGGGCAGAATAAGGACATCGGAGGGATTCTCCGGAGCCGTATTCTCCGGGCGCACAGGCTCGGAGCGCGAAGGCTCGGCGCCGGCCTGCGGCGCATTTAGGGGTTGGGCGTACTTGTTCTCCGGGAATCCGCGGCCGCGCTGCCGGCGGCGGCGGGAACGTCTGCCGCGCCGGTCGTCAAACCGTTCCGAGGGCCGCTGGTCTGGCGCTTGCGGGCTGGTGTTTGCGGCCGGAACCGCTGCAGCGGGCGCGCCGCTTTCCTCTTGTTGAGGAGTCTGCGATTCCGCGAGCGGGGGCTCGACTTGCGCTGGACGCGGCCCACGTTCGCGCGAATTGCCGCGGTCGCCACGCTCTACCCGATCGTTTCGGTCGCGGCGGACCGGCTTCTCATCGCCGACCGTATCGATGTCCTCGTTCTCCTCGAAGAAGTCCGTGACATAGAGGAACGTGTCCCGTTCGAGGCCTAAATCGACGAACGCCGATTGCATGCCGGGCAGTACGCGCGTCACTCGCCCTTTATGGATGCTGCCCGCGAGAGAATACTCGTTCTCGCGCTGAAAATAGATCTCGACGAGCTGATCGTCTTCGAGAATCGCTACTTTCGTCTCATGGCGATTGGACCCAATCACCAGTTCCTTACTCATTACACACCGCCTTCGGATCTGTAACGAGCGAACTTAAAACCCCGGACCTGCTTGCCATGCCTGCCGTCTTTTATCCCAAGACCGCAAGCAAAAATCGTTGCTAGGCGCGAATGGAGACTATGCTCACCAACACCCGCGCCATAGATTCGTTTACAAGACTCAGTAACTCGAAAATCACGGCAATCCGAACTCTTTGGTTCTACTCATTCGACCCGTTCGTTGTCGAACTCCGCTCCCCCGCTGAGCGGGGTGGCGGTTCAGTTTACAAATCTTCTTAACCTGACGCCGTTCACCAGACCCAGCATCAAAAATATCGACCACGTGTTCGAGCCTCCCGAGCTCATCAAGGGAAGCGGAATGCCCGTGATCGGCATCCGGCCAACCACCATTCCGACGTTGACGAACACGTGAAACAACAACAGCGCGGCGACGCCCATGCAGATGAAAAGACCTGCCTGGTCCGGCGCCGTTTGGGCGTTCTGCACTATCTGCATAATCAACAGAAAATACAGAACCAGCGCGATCACAATCCCTACGAACCCGTGCTCTTCCGCAAAGGAAGAAAAAATGAAATCGGTTTGCGGTACCGGCAGAAAGCCCAAATGCGTCTGTGAGCTTTGCTTGGCGCCGCGGCCCCACATTCCTCCGTTTCCCACCGCAATTTTCGATTGAATCACCTGAAAACCCGTTCCCTTCGGATCGCGGTCGGGATAGATGAAGCTCACCAGGCGATCCTTTTGGTACGGCTTAAGGAAATGATATCCAATCGGTAAACTAACCACGAGTATCCCCGTGATTATTAACAGATACTTCCATCGTAACCCGGCCATCAGAACGCCGCAAATCAAAATCGGGATGTAAGTCAGGGCAGTGCCCAGATCCGGCTCTTTTATCACCAGGAGCATCGGCACGCCCACCAGAGCGCCGAGCTTGGCGAGATCCTTCCAATCGAGCGTTTCCGTCTTCCGGCTGATAAGGTACTTGGCGACCAGCAGGATCAATACGATTTTGACGAACTCCGAGGTTTGGAGAGTAAATCCGGCCACCCGGATCCAGCGCGTCGATCCGAAAACCTTGTTCCCGATGACCAGCGTCGCAACCAGCGCCGCTAGCGCCGCGACGTAGAGATAGAAGATCCGCCCCAGCAGCGAATGGTAGTCGATCAGCGCCACGACCCACATCATCGCCACGCCGGTTGCGATCCAAACGAGCTGTTTCCACCAGGCGTCCTCCCATTTGGTGCCCTGGGTCGCGCTATAAATCTGGAGCACACCGAGCGTACATAGGGCCAGCGTGACCACGAAGAGCGGCCAGTCCAGGTCGCGGAACGAACGGTAGACGGGCACTAGCGGGAAAAGCCCTTCGGCAACGGAAGATTTAACGTTGCAAACGATTTCACCGGCTGGCTGAAGAGCGTGGGCGGGCGGAACTGCGCGCTTTGGCTTTGTAACTTCGCTATGCGCGCTTTCTTATCGAAGTAAGCTTTCAAAATATCGCGCACGATGGGAACTGCGTTGTAGCTCTCGACGCCGTGTTCGTATAACGCTACCACCGCGATTTCGGGCGCGTCCATGGGAGCGTAGCCGACAAACCAGACATTGTTGGCCAGGGCGTTATTCAATTTCGCGCCCTTGGTCCGCTCAGTCGCTGCAACCTGCGCGGTTCCGGTTTTTCCGCAGACTTGGACACCCGGCAAATAGGCGGCGCGTCCGGTGCCATTCTCGTTGACCACGCCGTACATCCCCGAGATCACATCCTGCAGGTTCTCAGGATTAAAATCGGCCTTGCGGAGCAGGACCGGGGCTTTGCCTTTCACCAGATGCGGTTTATACCATTTCGCTCCTTCTCCCAACCCGCCTAGAGCGGAAACGATTTGCAGTGGCGAAACCGTGACGGCGCCTTGCCCGATTCCGACCGATATGGTTTCTCCGGCGTACCATTTTTGCCGGAACATCCGCATTTTCCATCTCGTGGACGGCATGGTTCCCTGTGTTTCGTTGGGGAGATCGATGCCCGTTTTATGGCCGATGCCGGTCATCTCGGCATATTTTGCAATGCGGTCGATGCCTAGCCGATAGGCGACGTTGTAGAAAAAAACGTCGCAGGATTCGACGATGGCCCGGTGCACTCTGATATCTCCATGACCACGCTTTATATGGCAGGCGAAGTAGTGACCGTAGAAGCTGGCCCCGCCCGAACAGTGAAATTGTGTCTTGTCGTCTATGGCGCCCGTTTCGAGACCCGCGATGGCCATAATGGGCTTGAAAGTCGATCCCGGCGCGAGCTGAGCTTGAATGGCGCGATTCATGAGCGGTTTGTAGGGGTCGCCGGCAATCTGATCCCAATCCGTGCGGCTGATGCGGCCCGTGAATTTGTTGGGATCGAAAGTTGGACGGCTCACCATGGCAAGCACTTCGCCGTTGCGCGGATCGAGCGCCACCACCGCGCCGCGCTTGCCGTCCATGGCCAGCTCCGCCACAGCTTGCAGATCGAGATCGAGCGTGGTCCGCAGATCTTTGCCGGGAACCGCTTCCTGCGCGTCCAAAGTTTGGCGCTCGCGGCCCATGTTGTCCACCAGCACCCGCTGCTGGCCATCGACGCCGCGGAGGGTTGCATCGTACTGGCGCTCCAGGCCGTCTTTACCGATGATGTCGCCCTGCTGGTAATCGATAAATTGCGGTGAATCCAGCTCCGATTCGCTGATTTCACCGACGTACCCGATGACGTGCGCGGCGAAGCCATCCTGCGGATACTGGCGGCGCCAGGCTCTGATCAACTGCATCTCCGGATACGTGTCAACGTCCTGGTGCGACTCTACCCAGGCCATCTCGTCTCGGGTCAACTGGTCTTTAATAATGATCTGCGGGCTGGAGCCCATGCGATGGATCTTGTTCACCAGGTCGCCATAATCGAGCTGCAGCGCGTCGGCGATCGCGGGAAGATGTTCGGGCTTGATTTCGTCGCGGTTGAGCAGCAGCGAATAAGATGCTTTGTTGTCGACGATCACGCGCCCGTCGCGATCGAGGATTTTGCCCCGGGGCGCCAGGATGGGGATGCTCTTGATCCGGTTGCGCGCCGCGGCTTCGCTGTAAACGTCGCCGTTTTGGACCTGCAGCTTCCAGAATCCGGATACCAGGAAAACGAAAACCGCGACCGTCAAGTATTGAAAGATCGCGATCTTGCCCGCGGATGTCTTCGGGGCGTCCCCTAGCAGGCGCTCCGGCGACACCGCGTCGCCGCGCCCGTGTTCACTTTCAACGATGGCCACTTTTAGACTTCCGGATCACGGCAATAAAGATCAGTGTGACCCAGACAACCTCATTCTATCCAGGATTGCGAACAACGGTATGGCGATTAAGGCATTCAGCGCGCCGTGAACGAAGGTCTCCTGCGGATCGAACGGCACGATTTGTCCTAAGAGCGCGCGGCGCATAATCCAATAAAAAAAAGCGTGGAAAAAATAAAAAAAGAAGCACAGCACCGCGCGAATCAGCGAGCTTTCCACGTTAAAGCGCATACTGACGGACGCGGCAAAATAGCCAACGAGCGTTTTGGTAATTCCGTACATTCCGATGGGCAGGTTGGCCGGGGAAAGAGAATCTTCCGCCAAACCGACGAACGCTCCGAAGAGCAGGGACGCGATCTGCCCGTGTCCCATCAATCCAAAATAGATGGTGAGCAGCAGCGGCAGTTCCAGCCACTCGGTATGTGGAAGCAGGCGCGGGAGATAAAACTTTCCGATAATGGCGACCAGAGTGAGGGCCGCGAGCGCGACAACCTGAAAGCGGTTGAACCAACTTTCTCTGGCGGGGCGCTCGAGCAGCAGCCGATCTGTAGTTTCGTTCATTGCTGAGGCGGCTGCGTGGAAGTCGCGGTGGAGGTTGCGGGTTTGCGGCGAGGAGCGCCCAGCGGAAGCACGGGCCCGGTGTTGGTGTTCGCCGGCTGCACGGGCGCGGCAGGTTTAGGCGCGGTGGATTTGCCATCGGCTGCATTCGGAGCGGCAGCGGGCGTAGCGGCAGCGGGCTTCGACTGCTCGGGCGCAGGGTTGAAGTTTGGAATGTTCGAGGTGTAGCCGCCGTAGACGTGGCCTTCCTGCTTGCCGATATCGTCGTATTTCTGCAGGATTTTATCGGCTTCGGTCTGCGGCTTGGCGGCCGGAGCGCTGGCACCGGAATCGGCCGGCGGCGGAGGTAATTTGACGTCCGCTTCTTCCGCCACGGGCGGGGTGGTGGGGATGGCCTGATGGACGCCGTGCAGCACCACCAAAACCTGCTCCACGGCACTGGGAGTTCCGGTCAGGTGCAGCGTGATGCTTTTCGAGCCTTGCCCGGCGGCGACCGAGGTGACGGTTCCAACGGGGAAACCTTTGGGGAAAATGCGATCCTCACCGGAGGTGAAAAACCACTCGCCCGGATCGACCCGCTCTTCGTTCTGAATCTGCTCCACCACGCAGGCGCCGCTGCCGCAATCGAGGATCCCGTGTACGTGTCCTTTTTGCGATTCGACGCCGACTTTAAAGGTTGGATCGGTCACCAGGAGGACTTGCGAGACGAGCGGATACACCGCCACAACCTTGCCGACAATGCCTTCCGGAATGACCACCGCCATGCCCTTTTCGATACCGGAGGTTGAGCCGCGGTCGATGAAAACGGCTTTGGCGGTGGCTACCGTGCTGTTGCCGATGACGCGCGAGGCCACGGTTTTGGACGGCGATTGCGCCTGGAACAGAATGAGGGCGCGAGCGTGTTCAGCGGTTGCAAGCTGGTTTCGATAATAGACGTTTTCCATTCGAAGCTGGTCGTTATCGGCCTTCAGCTTGCGGTTTTGCTCCCGGACATCGAGCAGAATGAAATAGTCCTCCAGGAAACCGATGGTGTTACGGCGGACTCCTTCCACCACTCCGGCCATGGGCGTGACGGCGGTGACCGCCCAGACGCGAAGCAGCCGCTCGTTTTGACTGTTATTGCTCTTGACCTGGTATGCCAGCAACAGGAGCTGCGCGACTACCACGATCAGCAGAACCGTGAGGTTGCGGTAGCGGCTCAGCAGGACTTCCATTGACTTCTTTTTCTACTCTAAGAGCTATTATCGGGCGTGCCAACTATTCACTTCACTCGATCGCGATCCGGCGCAGAAGTTTGAAGTCGGTCAGCATCTTACCGGTACCTAGAACGACGGAAGCGAGCGGGTCTTCGGCGATGGAAACCGGCAATCCGGTTTCTTCGCGAATACGGCGGTCGAGATTCTTAATAAGCGCGCCACCGCCGGTCAGCACGATGCCGCGATCGCTGATATCGGCGCTCAATTCGGGTGGAGTGCGCTCGAGCGCCACGCGGATGGCGTTAAGGATGGTTGCGACGCAATCGGAAAGCGCTTCCCGGATCTCGCTGTCTTCGATGGTGACGGTTTTGGGCACGCCTTCAATCAGGTTGCGGCCCTTGATCTCCATGGTGAGCGGCTTATCAAGAGGATAAGCCGAGCCGATCTGGATTTTGATCTGTTCGGCGGTTCGCTCTCCGATCAGCAAATTGTATTTGCGCTTGAGGTAATTCATGATGGCGTCGTCCATTTCATTGCCGGCGACTCGGACCGAACGCGAGTAAACGATACCGGAGAGCGAGATAACGGCGACGTCGGTGGTGCCGCCGCCGATATCAACCACCATATTGCCGGAGGGTTCGGTGATGGGCAGACCAGCGCCGATAGCGGCAACCATGGCCTGTTCTACGAGATGAACCTCGCTGGCCTTGGCGCGGTAAGCCGATTCGCTGACGGCGCGCTTTTCCACTTGCGTAATCTCACTGGGAACGCCGATGACGATGCGCGGATGCACCAGCATTTTGCGGCCGTGCGCCTTCAGAATGAAGTAGTTCAACATGCGCTCAGTCACTTTGAAATCGGCGATGACGCCGTCTTTCATGGGGCGGATGGCGACGATGTTGCCGGGAGTGCGGCCCACCATGTCCTTGGCTTCGCGGCCCACCGCCTCGATTTCGCCGTTGTTTTTGTTGATGGCGACGATGGAAGGCTCATTGACCACGATGCCTTTGCCTTTGGCGTAGACAAGCGTGTTGGCGGTTCCCAGGTCGATGGCAAGATCCGAGGAGAAGAGGCTGAAAACGGACCTGAATTTCATGAATTGGCGGCTAGCGGTGCGGTGAGAACCCTCAGGGTAACATGGGCCATACACTATATAGTCAGTGGGGGTAGAAGGGTTTATTTCTAATTCTTTGTGAACAGGAAACGCATGACGCGGCGCGAGTGGATGGCCTTGAGCGCGCTGCTGATTTCGAGTGGCTGCGGACCCAAGCGCGGCACAGGATACGCGGGTTATGCGCTGATTGCGACTTCCGGCGACGACAGCCTGGGGGTGGTGGATCTGAACGCATTCCGGGTTCTGGATCCGATTCCGCTGGGTGCGCGGCCGACGGCAGTTGTGCCAGGTATACCTGCCACGCATAGCTATACCCTCACTCCCGAAACAGGCAGCGTGCATGTGCTGGATGGAACGCTGCGGGTGGCTCGATCGCAGAAACTCGGGGAGGAGCTGTCGGAGATTCGGATTACTCCGGACGGCGGGCGTTTGCTTGCTATTTCGGCTACAGGCCGCGAGCTGATCGAAGCGGATTCGAGTTCGCTGAAAGTGCTTCGACGGCACAAATTGGCAGGTGAACCGGTGAGCCTGGACGTGGCGCAGGGGTCGCTTGCCGCCGTTTCGACGGGCGAAGCGGGCATCGTGCAGCTTTTCGACTTGACGCGCGGCAGGTATGGGCAAGCCGGAATGTCCGGGCCGATTGGCGCGGTGCGGTTTCGGGCGGACGGCCAGCGGCTGCTGGTTGCGAATCTGCACGATTGGGGCCTGACGGCGCTGACCGTGCCGTCGCTCGAGAGCATCGCGGAGTTGCCTTTGGCGATGCAGCCGCAGAATCTTTGCTTCAATGCCGATGCAGGGCAGCTCTTCGTTTCGGGCGCGGGCATGGACGGAGTGGCGATCGTGTTTCCGTACACTCCGCTGGAGGTGGAGCAAACGGTGCTGGCGGGCCGGGACCCGGGAGTGATGGCGTGTTCGGCCGAACCGGCGCTTCTGTTTGTGGGGAGCAACAGCGGCTCCGATGTTTGTATTTTGAGCATCGATACACGCAAGGTAATTGGGTTCGTGGACGTGGGGCAGCAGCCTACCTATATAACGATCACGCCGGACAACCAATATGCGCTGCTGCTGGACAGGGCAGCGGGCGTCATGGCGGTGATTCGCATTCCGGCGATTTCGGTGGACCCTTCGATTGTTCGAAGAGTGGAAAGACCGCCGGCGGCGCTGTTTACGATGTTGCAAGTGGGGGATCAGCCGGTACATGCGGCGGTTGTGCCGTTCGCGTAGGGTTCGAAATCCGCTTGCTTGAAAAACCGGACGCCTGAAGGCGGCTGCAGCCAGGATTGGCTGCCCCACGCGTGATCCTTACTTTTGCCAGGCGGCCTGGAGGATGGCTAGCGCCGCTAGTGCGGCGGTTTCGGCGCGCAGTACGGTTTGCGCGAGCGAACATGGCTGCCAGCCGGCGTTTTGCGCTTGGGTGCGCTCTTCTTCGGTCCAACCTCCTTCCGGACCTAATAATAAAGCGACGCGATCTGTTCCAGTCCTCTCGTTCGGCAGAAGTTGAAGAATCGGCGGGACATCCGGATTTTCGTCGAGCAGTAACCGGAGGTTTGCGGCGGCTTCGAGCGCTTTTTCCAAACGAACCGGCGGGTCGATGGCGGGCAGGTGGGCGCGGCGGGATTGCTGGCTGGCTTCGAGCGCGATTTTCTGCCAACGCGCGAGGCGTTTCGCTGCGGCTTGGGCCAACCCGCGTTCGGTGCGGGCGGTTTCGATGGGTTGCATGCTTGAGACGCCGAGTTCGGTGGCCTTTTCGACGAGCCATTCGAAGCGGTCGAATTTGATCAGGGCGGGGAAGAGCGAGATGTGGACGGCGGGCGGGGGTGGGGCGAGCTTTTCGGTAATGCGGAACGAGACGAGCGACTTGCGGGCAGCTTCGATTTCGGCCAGATAGAGGTTTTGATTGTCGGAGATTTCGAAGACCTGGCCGGGTTCGACGCGCAGGACGCGGACCAGGTGCTCGGCATCGGGGCCGGTTAGTTCGGCTAGGCCGCGGCGGATTTCGGGAACGAAGAAGCGGCGGCGCGCCATGCGGACAGGCCCAATTTACCAAACGAACCCGCGGGGGCGAGGCGCCGTGGGGGATTACCAAACGAACCCAAATTGGTTGTAGTGCAATGTTTTGGGAGCCTTGTGGCGATTTTACGAAACGAACCCGAGGATTGGGTTCG
>CAWBDW010000053.1:0-5253 GCA_963787545.1 uncultured Acidobacteriaceae bacterium | reverse complement strand
GATGAGTGACGGCACCGCCAAAGCTAACGATTCCGTGGCAAATCATTCCCATTTGAGCGCGATCACGGGATCGACTCTGGTGGCGCGGCGGGCAGGTGCGTAGCCGGCGAGCGCCACGAGGAGCAACCCGGCGCACACGGCTGCGAAGGTCAGCGGGTCGCCCGGCTCACTTCGTAAAGAAATGCGGTCAACAAGCGAGTTACCATCTAGGCGAACACGACTCTACAGGCCAGACCGATGGCGGCCCGCTTGAGTGCTTGTGAAATCATCCCGGCGAAGATCTGGCCCGCTTGCGCGCCGACTGCTATCCGGATGCCGAACTCGCGGGTTAAATCTGCGCGGCGCGACAGCTTCGCTCAACATTTCGTGCATGGTTTCCGCGTGCGGGATTGCGATGTCCAAGTCGAGCCGCCGGATCAGAGCCTGCATGCCCGCGGCGACCGCACGAGGCGATCCGGCAGTTCGCACGACCAAAGCCACTTCCCAAGGCGGCCATTCCCAATACGGCGCGTAAATTGTGAACGGCGCTTGCTCATCGGTTATGGCGCGCGCGTCGGCAGCCACGGCGATTTACCTCCTAGAGTACCGGTTTGCTCGAAGGCGGCGGCTTCCAGAAAATATGCACGCCGACGGGGTTCAGGCGGCGCGGCAGTTGCTCTGCCAGCCGCTCCGAAATGAGAACGCGATGCGCGCCGAAATCGAATCGCGACAGATAACGGCCGCTGACCCTACATTGTTGTCCCTTAACAGTTCGAGAATTACTGGCTAGAATGATCCCGAGTCGCCTGACGTGCACGTCCACGCCACGCAGCCACAATGTTGGTCTGGGCAGTAGCAGGACAATAAAGATCACGTGTTATGATCGTGAGTCCCTAACGTTTTCCCTGAATGCAGCGAACAGTATCGCCAAACGAAGATCTTAGCAATTTGTTCGATGCCAACTATTATCGGACGGGTTTAGGATTTCCGTACGAACGCAACGATCACTGGTTGAATTTTTTCGGGGCCATCGCAGATGAGATCATTCGATCACTGAAACCCCAAACTGTTTTCGACGCCGGATGCGCGATGGGTTTCTTGGTGGAGTCCCTGTGGGATCGGGGTGTCGAGGCATACGGCGTCGATGTTTCATCATTCGCCATCTCGCAGGTCCGCCGGGATGTACAGCGGCACTGCCGTGAAGGGTCGCTGGTCGATCCAATCGAAGGGCGCTACGATCTCGTCACTTGCATCGAGGTTCTCGAGCATCTGTTGCCCGAAGAAACCGAAGCAGTTATTGGGAATCTTGCCGCGATAACTGACACGATTCTATTCTCCTCGTCTCCTACCGATGTAACTGAAGCCACTCATTTTAATGTTCGGCCAGTGATTGGCTGGCTGAAGCTCTTCGCAGAGGCGGGTTTCTCGCCGGATTGCGTCTTTGATGCTTCTTTCGTTGCGCCCCACGCTATGTTGCTACGCAAACAGCAGCAGCCTTCTTCCGAAGATATTCTCGCTCTGTTCAGCGAAAAGACGCGGTTAAAGTGCGCATTGGTCGAGCGAGAGCAGCGTATCGGTAATCTAAATCAAAAAATCATTGATCTTGCCCCTTCACGTGAGGAGCACAATCGAGCCACCGCTGAACTGCTGGCTATTCGGGAAGAACATAGGCGAGTATCCGGCGAATTACTTGCGTATCGTGATAAGAACGAAGAACTGTTCAATGAGCTGAGTAAGGCTATTAACGAATACCAAAGAGTATCTCGCGAACTGCAGGTTCTGCAGGACCGGCATAAGCAAATGTGCGCCGAACTCTTCACATTACAAAGGAGCGACGGCCAAATCCGCAGGGACGTCGCGACGCTTCAGCGCGAGCGCGGACTGATGCTGCGTGAGCTGACAGCGGTTCACGCGCGAAGAATCGAAGCGGAGAAAAGTGCTGGCGAGGCGCAGAACAGAGCTGTCGAAACCGAGCTCGAGACAAATCGCCTTCAGGAGGAACTCGCGCATATCGGCCGGAGCGCTGCATGGCAATTTACTCTCCGATATCGAGCGTGGATAGAAAGCCGGCGTGCTACTTCCCGGTTGCTCCGGCTGTACGATAAGTCTGCAAAATGGTTGATACGGAAAGCACGGCTTTCTGCGGCCCAGCCGATATTGGCCAGACCCGCGGAGATACCGGCCGATAGTACACCGGCAACTGTTTACTCTGTAAACACGGCGATTGTACCGATTGAGATTACGAATCCGGAATCTGCTCTGTCCGAAGCTCCCAAAAGTGCGTATGAGAACTGGTTCGCCGAAAACGAGCCCACGCCGGAATTGTTGGAGCTACAGCACGCGATTTCACTCAACTTGCACCTCCAGCCGCTAATTAGCGTATTAGTGCCCGTATATGATGTGCCACTGGAAGTTCTGCAGGAGTTAATCGAGTCTGTCCTCGCCCAGAGTTATCCCAACTGGGAGCTATGCATGGTTCATGCATATCCTTCCGACGTAAAGGGTCGTGAATATCTTACCTTCGTGGCTGCCCAGGACTCGCGGGTAAAAGTGCAACTGCTCGAAACGAATGAAGGAATATCCAGCAATTCTAATGTAGCTTTGAGAAGCGTTCAGGGCGAATTCGTTGCGCTGCTGGACCATGACGACACTCTGGCGCCATTCGCCTTATTCGAGATCGCAATTGCCCTAAACGAACAACCCGGTGCAGATTTCTTCTACTCTGATAAAGACACCTTGACGGAAGATGGCCGGCGCGTACGGCCATTGTTCAAGCCGGCCTGGTCTCCCGATATTTTGCTTTCGGCAAACTATCTAACCCATCTATCGGTTATGCGAACCGATATCGTTCGCGCGATTGGAGGTTGGAGATCCGAAACCGACGGCGCGCAAGATTGGGACATCTTTCTTCGCGCGGCGGATCATGGCGCCCGTATCGTATTCGTACCCGGCGTACTCTACCACTGGCGAATTATCTCGACCTCTGTCGCTTTCTCCGGGCTCAGGGCAAAACCCTACGCTTCCAAAGCCCAGATACGCGCTGTGGACGACCATGCGGAAAGACTCGGGCTCCGCGCCAGGGGAAGCATCGAAGCAAACGGCACCTTCAAAATGAACTGGACCGGTGCTGAGGACCATTCCGTCGGCATTATTCTGGTCTCGTCATCTTTTAATGCTGATCTTCTGCGGGACTGGATCCTACAGATCGACGATACCACTGAGTGGCCACGCGTCGAGATAGTGGCTCCCGGCTGGAACTACTCTGATTCACGCGAGCGAATACGTTCCAGTCCGTCAGATGAGAGCGATTCAGTCGCCGTGCGCTTAAATCGCGCCGTCGAAGCCACCAGCGGAGAATATCTCGTATTTTTGGATGAATCCGTCGATATTCGTCAGAGCGACTGGTTACGGGAATTAGTTGGGCCGCTTGAACAGTCGGCCGTGGGTATTGTCGGCGCGAAGCTCCTCGATTCTCGTGATTCAACACTGCGTCACGCTGGCTTGGTATTTAACGCCGATGGAGCTTTGGACTACATACTGTCACACGAACCCGAGCATGTATGTGAGCAGTTCGGACCGGCTGTATGGTATAGAGACTGGTCGGCTGTCGCTGGAGCCTGTTTCGCGATCCGTCGTGAAACGTTCGAGAGCGTGGGCGGGTTTCGCGAGCATCCCGATTATCCTCGACACGATGTTGATCTCTGTCTCCGAATCGGGGTGCAATTCGGATATCGAGTTTTCTACAATCCGTTTGCAAAATTCTTCCAAAGCAAGGATTCGTTGCTGGAACTGTGGCTATCACCGAACGGACCGCGCACGGGCGCCGGTTATATTCGTGCGTGCTTTCCGGCAGGTGATCCATTTTTTCACAAGCGGCTTGAAAGCCGCTCAGGCAAAGTTCTGTTCTCATCGAACAAAGGCGCCCTCGCGCAGAATGATTATGCCGCGGAATCTCGTGCCCTCGTTGCGGGATTCGATGCCGCGCCGGAAATTATTGAAATTTCGAAGACCGGAAGCAGCGGTCCTCGAGAACACGTTATCAATCGTCTCACCTGGATACTCCCGGAGTTCCACCACGCGTTCTACGGCGGCGTGTATACGATTCTCAGGTTTGCCGATTACTTCCATCGCCGTCATAATGTCGAGTCGGAGTTCGTCTTCCCTGGCATGGTCCCAGAGAAGATCATGCAATCTCGATTGGCTCGCGCCTTTCCCAATCTAATCGCAAGCGCTCGAGTAACCCAGCTTCGTAGCGAGACAGACTGGGATCGGGTGCGACCATCCGACGCTTCGATATCCACCCTTTGGACCACCGCTTACGCCGCTCTGCGTTTCAGGGCGACTCGACGTAAGTTCTATTTCGTTCAAGATTACGAGTCACTCTTCTATCCTGCCGGATCTATTTACGCCCTCGTGGAAGCGACCTACCGCTTTGGTTATTACGGCATCTGCAACACCCGGTCAGTCGCCGAAATGTATCGGGAATTCGGCGGCGAGGCAGAATACTTTGACCCCTGCATAGATGGTGAATACTTCTTCGAATCCGAGCAACCTCGCGACGAATCGTATCCCTTAAGGCTCTTCTGCTATGCCCGGCCGGGACACCCCAGAAATTGCTTCGAGTTGCTCGGAGAAGCCTTAAAGAGGCTCAAGCAGCGAATGGGCGATGATGTTCGAATTTACAGTGCTGGTGCCGAATGGGATCCTTCCGATTATGGCCTAAAGGGCATAATCGAGAATTTAGGGCTTCTCGGGTATTCGGCTACAGGCGCTCTGTATCGGACGTGTGACGTCGGGGTAGTAATGATGATGACTCATCATCCATCTTATTTGCCTTTGGAATTGATGGCCTGCGGATCCCTCGTGATCACGAACGAGAACCGGTACACGCGGTGGCTATTGGAACACGAACAAAATTGCTTGCTTTCGCAAACAAGTCCCGGCGCCCTGACGCAAGTAATCGAACGAGGCCTACGCGATCGAACCTTGCGAAAGAATATTACACAACGAGCGGCTGAACAGGTACGCTCTCAGTACAGCAACTGGGATGCGCAGGCGGAGAAGATCTACGAGTATATGGTCGCCAATAGCTAAGCGTCGATTTTGCGATCCGGGCATTTATGTTTCGCTCATCTATATTGTGTGTTTTGTTTTTAGGCGTTCTCCTCATGACGGGCGGCTGCTCCAATTCTGGAACAGGACAAGTATCAACGCAAAGCAGCACATTGACCCAAGCCATCGCCTCGAAATGGGAAGGGCAGTTGGTTAGGCGCC
>CAWBDW010000052.1:0-19156 GCA_963787545.1 uncultured Acidobacteriaceae bacterium | reverse complement strand
GTTGCACTTGTTTGGGCTTCGCAGCGGGCTGAGCTGCTGTTTCACTGGTCGCGCTGAACTGTTGATCCACGTTCTTCAATGCGGCCTCTTCAAATTCGGCGCTCGTGAAAGAAAATCCCTCCTCGCGAGCGAGACTGAGGATCTCTTCCGCTTGGGCTTTTCCATGTTTTTCTAGCACGTGGAAAATTTTCTCGATGAGCTTTTTATCCGTCTTCGCTTTCTTCATGAATTCCGATACTTGAGATCCGGACGCCATATCAGCCTTCTCCTTACCGCCGCACTGGATGTGCGGCGCTTAGGTGTCGCGCTGCAAATATATCAGGAATCGGCGCAGAGATGAATCACTGAATGACCCTCGCCCAAGCGCCGACCCGATAATTCCTGGATAGAGTACGCAACTAGTGTGATGTTTCCGAAGTTTCTTGACGGATCAGTTCGACAAAGCCACTTGGGGACACCCCGGGCAAGATCAGACAACCTGCCCGAGTCCGACTAGCAGGCGTGTCCCCCGTCCACAAAGCTCGTCTTGGCAGCATGAGTTTCAAAGGACTGATCGCTAAAGCAAGTTCTGAAACACGCAACTAGGGCCGCAGCGAAGACGTATACGCCGCAATGTTCAACATGTCTTCGTTGCTTAAGTTCTTGACGACAGGCTTCATTAACTCAGTCCAGGTTCCGTTTCGCGTACCTTGCTGCATGTCGTACAGTTGCCGCACGAGATAACTCGGCGAACGCCCCGCTATGCCGGGAACCGGGCCGAGTCCTTTCAAATCGGCGCCGTGACAAACACCGCACGGGCTCGTTCGCGTGCCGGCGCTCGTGACCAACTCTTTGCCTTTTTGAACACTTCCCACAGGCACGTAGGCGATGAATCCTGAGTGCGAGTCGCGAAGCACTTCAGTAGCTTCAGGATCGACTGGCACCTCAATGATTCGTTGACCAAGTTGTTCAGTGCCGTCACCCGGAAGCGGCAGATACATACCCGCCGAGGTGCGCGTCTTCGGCACCATCTCCGTTTCTACTACCTTGATCCACGGCGTCCAATGCATAGCGCAAAAGTAGTCGGCTGCGGCCTGAATCTCCTGGTCGGTCATGGCTTTCGCGAACGCGCTCATCAACGCCGTGTTTTTCTTTCTGCCGTCGGCCGACCGGCGCTGCCCATCTCTGAACTCGCGCATTTGTTCAACGAAGTAAGAAGCCGGAAAGCCAACAACACTTGCATTCTCCGGCCTTCCCTTACCGTTCGGGTAATGGCATAAAGAGCAGGCCCAGATGACCGGCTTGCGGCCGTGTGCGACGATGCCAGGCATCGCGGGATGATCGTTTGGAAACCAATCCGCCGGACCGAAAAGATCCTGAATTTGCGCCTCGGTAAAGGAGCGACTGCTTCCCGGCAAGTGCTTAACACGATTGTCGGGCTGAGTTTTAGTTCTTGGCTTAGCGGCCGCGGGATCGGTACCGTAAGCCCAAACAGGTATAGAGCCCGAGGCGGCGTGAACGCGCTCCAAAAAGATCATGCTGGTCAGCATCAGAAGCGCACACGCCAAGCTGTAAACGGTGACTTTCATCTCCAATCGACGATATCAAGAGGCACAGAAAACACGCGGCGACAGCATATAGTATGCTCAACCCCGTGCACAAATTGAAGTTTGCTGCGGTTTTTCTGGCTCTGGCAATCGGCCGGTCGCAAGAGCCCATCCAGAACGGAAGCTTTGAAGGATACCCGGCAGTCGTGGTATCCACCGCCAAGCTGCAACTCACGATCATGAAGAAAGGCAGTACGCTAGCGAGCGTAACGCTCACGGACGACCCAGAAAAACTGAGTCCGTTCTGGAATCCGATGCGCATGGCGCGCGAACTTGGACGCCCGGCAGCCTACGATGGGGGCGCCGGGCATTTCGTCTGCGTGGATGGCTTTGGCTCGCCCTCCGCCGAGGAAAAAGCGGCTGGGCTGCCCTTTCACGGAGAGGCGCATACAGAACTATTTGCCGTGCACTCCGCGCGTCGAGGCTCCAGCACAATTGTGACGCTAACCGCCACGCTTCCCATCACGCAAGAAAAATTCACGCGCACCTTTCGCGTAATAGACAGCGAAAATGTAATCCATGTAGAAAGCGATCTCGACAGCCTCTTGGGTTTCGACCGGCCGATCAACTGGGCCGAGCACGCAACCATCGGCTCGCCATTTCTTGAGCCGGGTGTCACCGTAGTCGACGTTTCCGGGTCCCGCTCACATACCCGTCCATATACCTCCGCCGAGGGCGGGGAAGTTCAGCGCCGGCTCAAGTCCGGCCAGGATTTTCAATGGCCGCTAGCGCCAGGTCTGAATGGGACAACCGTCGATCTTCGCCAAACGCCCCTCAATCCGCATTTCCTGGACCACGCAGCCACGTTGACTGATCCTAACCGTAAATTGGAGTGGGTCACCGCAATCAATCCAAACAAGCGGCTGATTCTTGGATATGTATTCAGACGAGCCGATTATTCCTGGGTCCAGTATTGGGGCTTCTATCCACCCACTCAGAAGATGGCGCGTGGCATGGAATTCAGCACTCAGCCTTTCGATCTGCCCCGTCGAGAAGTGGTCACGACAGGGACCATGTTCAATACGCCGCTATATCGATGGCTGCCGGCTAAATCAAGCGTCAAGACTCGGTTCTTACTTTTCTACGCTCACGTGCCCAACGGCTTCACAAAGGTGGATGACATCAAAGTCGAGAACGGCCAAATCCTCATCATCGACCACGCTCTGAAAGAACCGCTCACGTTGATCAGTGCCGAAGGACTATAAGCGGGCTGCGGTCTAGGCCACGCCCAAAAGCTCTTTCGTGTAATCCAGGCTTTCGTCTAAAGCGGCGCGTTCGCGTCCCGCTTCGTCAGCGGTCTCCCAGGGTTCATCCTTATAAGGCTTGCCTCGCTCGGCGATCTCCAGGTAGCGCTCGAACTCCCATGCCGGCGTGCTACGGTATCCGTCCCAAAACGCTGGCTCGCGATATGGCGGAATTTTCGGACCGAATACGATTGACTCGAGCGACAGCGCCTTGCCCGGTGAGGATTCCGCTGAAGGCGATCACGATTCCGGAGCGAAGGCGATCACGGTTCCGGGACGAAACCGATCAGGCGTCGGAGCGAAGTGACGCTGGCACTTCGATGTTGCCAAGACTGATCGGAATCGTCAAGTGGAATCTGTCCGGAGCGAAGCGAAGGAAGGATGGCCGTGGCGAGGATGGGGGTGTGGGGCAAGGGGCAGCAGTCCCTTGCCCCGCCTCAGCACACTGAGGTCCCGGAGTGCGAATAGCGCTTCGGCCTGAAAATGAGGATCATCTCAACTTCCGAGTGGCCAAAGGGTCCGACCTGCGCACCCGAACGTAAACGCTACGCCGTAACCGGAGATCTATGCGGCGGGTGTGCGCTCAGTGTCCGGATGGCCCGTGATCCAGGAGCAATCCCCGGACCGAGTCACGTGGGCAAACGTAGAGCGCGGATCGTTCCGGATTTTTGCGCATTGCTTCCTCAGAGCGGTAGCCAACCCAGTTCGGCAGACATTGCCTCTTGATCGTTGGGCACGGGATCGAGCAGACACCATCGGCATCCGTGGACGGTAGCTGCAGTGCGTCATCCGTCCAATCTACCGAGGGTCCGTATATGGCAGCGCTAGGGGCCAATTATAATGTCGAGAGGTCCGACAGTTAGTTGGTGTGGTCGGCGCTCTTAGCGGCGGTTTCTTGCTCGGACAGACCAGAGGTAACTTCGACAAGTGGTGGACTCCTGAAAATGACGCTTTGGCCGCAGCCCCACAAATCAGAAGCTTCTGTTTGAAAACGACGAGGTGAGAGTGCTCGAAGTGACTGTTCAGCCCGGCGTCCGCCAACCGCTCCACGCCCACCCATATCCGAGTGTTCTCTATTACATCTCAGCTGCGCATATGAAGGAATACTCGCCTGGCATAGCGGCTGTTGACCATCCTCGGAAAGAGGACGGCGGGGTCGTATTCCTGCCCATCGGTCCGCCGCATCAAATGGAGAACGTGGAGACCACCAAGCCTCTCAGAGCGATCCGGGTGGAACTGAAAAACTCCCGCTGAGGCGGACGGAACTGACAGGACGGGACGAGTTTTGTCCAAAGGCAGCAAATGTCTTTGCTCGATGGCCTACGTCGGCGATCTTAGCTGTCAAAGATTCGTCGGTGTCTTCGCCCAGATCGCAGTAGGAAACACGTCATCAGCGTTTGTGCCCGGACCGTCGTCCATTGGACCAGAAAAGCTGGGCAGCATCGACGCGCTGCACTTGGCTCATACCATCTTTCGTCGTCGGGCGTTTGTGCGCCCGGAATGGGAACGATGCAAGGCTTCTGGGCGAGCAGCCACGCGAGCGCAATCTGAGCGGATTCCTTTCCGTGCCGCGAGATTTTCGGGAACTCGACGACAGCTAAGTTTGTTTTAGAGTGTTAGGCGTGAATCCCGGGAACAGCAGCTACTTTATACCTTCATGAATCCCTTCACGCTCGTGACCCCAAGGCCCCTGAGGCTGCCACTCGGCGCGTTAGTGTTGTGCAGGTAAGTCCGCAGACTGAACGGCGGATTAAAGCGGCCGAGGATGAATCGCATTTGGGCTCCGTTGTTACCACTCCCGGCTATCGATTTTGTCCAATAGACGTTCGATATAGCGGTATTGATGACGCTGGAGTCACTGCTGTTCCCGCCAACCTCCGGATTGTCAAAGTGGACGATGAACTTGCTTCCAGCGCCGTCATCAATGTCATACGTGACATATCCTTCTACGCCAACAAAAACACCGGTGCTTGCGGCGCCCCACAGGCCATTGCCTTTGTCGGGAATTGTCGGCGGCGGGACAGTCCCCGCAAACCCGCCATGCGAAAAAGTGTCTGTATCGTAGTTCAGTGCATGTCCGCAGACGTTGTCAATCTCGCACACGACGGATCGCTGCGTCCAACCAATAACCGCCTCACCGGCGCTGACGACCGCTTCAATCGCTTGGACCGTAGCCTTCACCTGGTCCGCAAGTGATAACCCAGAGCCCAGCCCCGATCCTCCGGCGGTTCCGCCGTCCCCACTTCCATTGCCATTTCCCATAGCTCTCCAGCCTTTCTGTTACTTGTGTGTGGCCACCCGACTGTCACTGCAAGGCAATCAGAACCGGGATTAGTCCTTGCCCACAGGATAGGGATGCGAGTGCTTTGCCAATTACCGAGCCGAAAGCACGCGCCTGATCCGATGCCTTCATAGCATGACCCCTGGTAGGAGAGCTGGTCAGAAGGTCACCCACTTCAATCGGGCCGAAGTCCGCATCGACCTTGGCGTAGACTTTCCCCAGCAGAGCGACGGGCAGGCGGTGTCCCGTGGAAGATGCTCTGTCAAGGATGATGCCTGGCTTGTAGCCTCCCGCGCCCGACACAATTCCGACCACTTTTTTGTCGTAGGCATGTGAAGCGGGACGGAGCCGTCCCTCGGGATCCAGTGCCATTACAGTCCCGGGCGCGGTGGCTTCCGGCATCGCCATGTCGAAATCCTCGGCGCAATCGGCATTCAGGAGCAGGATGTCACCGGTCACCATAACATTGCCTTTGAAAAATCCAGCCGGACCTTGCCCTCTGCTTTCGCCGTACACACCCGCGCCGGTTCCGCTCGGGTTGAGCATAATTCCGGCGACCGCTGCGAATGTCGTCGAACTGGTCTCGCCGTGGACGCCCTCGCCCTGCTGCGATATGCCGTAAAACGCGGCGCCATTGCCCTTGTTGATCGCGCCTATTGCTGCGGAACCATTGGTGGCAGTGGTCTCACCATGTACCCCCTCATAGCCCGCCGAGGTCCCGAAGACTCCGGCGCCGTTTCCTTTAGCAATCCCAAATACTCCCGGACCGTTGCCCCGTTGCTCGCAATACACGGCGGCAATGTTACTGCTCGCATTCAGTTCGATTCCCGCGACGGCGGCGAATGTGGTCGAGTTGGTCTCGGCGTGTACGCCTTCGCCGCTAGCTGAAGTCGCGAGAACCCCGATTCCATTGCCATTCGATGACGTGTTTCTGCCTGTCAGTCCGGCGGGAACAGTGCTAGTTGAATCGCCCTCATATGGCACTGCCATTTGTTGATCCTCCTTGTGGTTCTGGTTTAAAAGGCAAATTCAGTATCAGCCCGGCGTCATGGGTTGTCTATCACCAGTTCATGTGATCTACCAGGGAACTAGTGTTAGCCAGCTTCAACGGATCAGGCCTTGCCGCAGCGCTTTAGCTACGGCTTCCGATTTGGAGTGGACGTGCAGCTTCTCGTAAATATGGCGCATGTGAGAAGACACCGTATTGATGGTGATGCCAAGCTCTGCAGCGGCGGTTTTATACTGATGCCCTTCGCCTAATAGCGCCAGCAGACGCAATTCCTGTGCTGTGAGCTGATGAGCAGCGCCCTGAGGCGGGCGAAACTGCCGAAAGAGCCCGACTACGCGTCGCGCTACCTCGGGCGACATGGGCGCGCCTCCATCTAACACTTCCTGGACGTATTCCAATACACGCGTTGTCGGAGTCTTCTTGAGTACATAACCACAGGCTCCCGCACACATGGCCTCGAAAATCCGCTCGTCGTCGTTGTAGACCGTTAGCATCAACACCGGCAAGTACGGATACCGCTCCTTGAGCAGGTGCGTGCCCTCGATGCCAGATATCCCTGGCAGGCCGATATCCATGAGTACTATGTTGGGCAGCGGTACGCCCGGCGAGTCGTAGCGCAGCGAATGCAAAAGCTCTTCAACAGCGCTAAAGCGATGTGTGCAGCGGAAGCCATCGCTGCCGTCGATCAGGAAGGCCAATGCATCGCGAAATTCGCGATGATCCTCAACAATCGCGACCCGAATCGGACCTCCGAGTGCTCTGATATTGTTTGCCACACCCCGCTGTTACTTTAAACCAGGAAGGCTGGCTGCACCCTCACCTGTTCAGGTGATGTGATGAGGACCACCGCGAACGCCGGCGGAGAGGAACTCGGAGACTTATGTTTGCACCAACATTTTGTTCCGCCGCGACCACGAGTTCTCCGCTCAGTGCCTCGGCTCGTGACCTGATGCTCACCAGCCCCTGGCCTGTACCGTCGGAACCGTTGGCCCTGGTAGCGAATCCGCAGCCGTTATCGCTCAGCCGCAAGCTGAGATATCCTTGCTCGAGCCGAAAATTGCAAATGACACTTGTCGACCCGGAGTGGCGCAATATGTTGTTAACGCATTCTTTGAAAATCAAAAAGACCTGACGCCGCACTTCGGGGTCGAGCTTCATTTCCTGATCGCTAGGAACGGCATCGAGGCGGAACTCTATGCGACGTGCGCCCAACACCTCGGCAGCGAATTCGTGCATGCGCTGGGTCAGGCTACAAACTTGATCCTTGCAGGGACTGACGGCCCAAACGATATCACTCATCGAGTCGATAAGTTCCCGCGATACCGAGCCGATTCGCGACAGGGATTCATACACCGGCTGTCCATCCGGAGTTACCCCCAGCCGTGCGATCCGGCCGGCGACCACCTCGCTGAGCACTGCAATATGCGACAGGCTCGCGCCAATGTCATCGTGCAAGTCCGTTGCGATACGCGTTCGTATTCTCTCCACTGCCAGTAGGCGGAGCACACGGGACCGGTACACTCTGTAGATCGCAAGACTGGCTAGAAACGAACATACAGCCAAAAACCACCAACGCCGCCATAGCGGAGGCAGTACAGTAAACACCACGACCGCCGGCTGGCGGCTGACAAGTCCGTCCGAGCTAATCGCTCGGACCAGGAAACGATACGGGCCGGGAGCGATGTTCGCATAATTCAGCGACCGCTCGCCCGTTGGCGCGCTCCAATCGCGATCCGCACCATCAAGCTTGTATTGATAGCGCAGCGCCGTGCCGGGCCGAAAGTTCAGACCTACGAAATCGATTTGCAATTGATTATGGTTTGGCGCCAATGTCAGACTCTCTACCTGCACCTGACCGGCCGGGGAAACGGGTTGCGACACGCCCAGAATCCGCAAGCCCGTTATCAGGATCGCTGGGGGAATCGGGTCGGCATCGCGAGTCGGAATCAAACGTGAGACGCCCTGGTCAGTAACAAACCACAACGCGCCCTCATGATCGTGATAGGCAAGCGCTACGGCACCGCGCGATAATCCGTCTGCCGCGGTGTAGTGCTGAACTAAGCCGGATCCCGGATCGAGCCGATCCACGCCGCGATTGCTGCCAGCGTAAATGCGCCCCCATTTGTCTTCCGCAAGACAGAGGATCTCATTTGTGGAGAGCCCTTCAGTAATGGCGTACCGAATGAGGTGCGGATGGGCAGACGCCGCCTCATCCATGCGGTACAGGCCGCCCTGCGCGGAAGCGATCCAAAGGCGACCCATGCGGTCGAGGTGAAGAGCATGAACCGGCCCACGCATCGCGCCCGGAGCGGTGAAAAACCATTCGAAGCGCCCCTCGCGGCAACGGGCTAAACAATTGCGGAATCCAAGCCAGAGGTCGCCGGAGCTATCTTCTGCAATTGCCGTCACCGGTCCGCTCTTTGCAGGCCGAGCGCCTGCCACATCCGCCGCATACAGGCGCAACTTGCCCGCGGTGCTATCCCATCGCTTCAATTGCAAAGGTTCGTGCGTAGTCGCGACCCAAATCCCGCCGTGCCTGTCCTCATAGATGTCATCAATAAGGTCCGTGATTAACCCATCCGCGACGGTGTAGACTTTCGGGCGAACGCGTGCGAGCTCCTGGACGTGCTTCGTTTTGGGAAAGCGGATCAGCCCCTGGCGTGTGCCCAGCCACCACTCCCCTGTGCGAGCCTGAAATCCTTGTTCAATAAAGACGTTTTCTGTACCGGGGCGCGGCAAGTTAAGTTTAGTCGCAACGAATTTGTTCGTTTCAAGCTGCTGCACCAAGGCACCGGAGCCCGTGCCCGTGAGGACGCTTACCTTCCCGCTGGTGGTTTCGAAGACGGCATGATGAGTAGTGCCGGAACGGAACCCATCCGCCGCTCCATAACTGACGAATCCGCGAAGAGGCATTTTCATGACTCCACTGCGCCGGGTACCGACCCAGAGATTGCCGTCTCTGTCCCCGGCAATCTTAAAAATCTGCGCTTCGCTTAGACCATTGGCAATAGTGTAGTTACGGAAGACCTTGCCCTTGGAGGCTTTCGGAATGAATTCGCTTAGCCCGAGAATCGTGCCAATCCAGATTCTGTCATCCGACGATTGGAACATGGACCTTACGTCATTGTGGGGAAGACCGTCCGCGGTCGAGTAGCAGCGTTCGACGATGCGGCGGCTGGGATCAGGGTTTGCCACGATTCGGCAAAATCCTCCGAGCCGAGTCGCTACCCACCACGAACCATTGCGGTCCTGAAGTAGGTCTCCGGTGAAGTTATCGGGCAGCCCATTGCGCATTGTGTAGCGCTCTCCCCGGCCGGCCGCCAAGCGGCGGTAGAGCCCCGTACGCGCGGTGAGCCAAAGCGTGCCGTGCTGGTCCAAGGCAAGCTTATTGATGAGCCGGCCTTTGTTGACTTCGTCCGGCAGCCCAATATCCACCCACGAGAATCTGACATTGCTTCCTACTCGATCGAGCCGATACAGCCCGTTATATGTCGCGCACCAGATCGCGCCCGATGCATCTTCGGCCAACGCATTCACGCGGCGCGCGTCCGGATGCTGGTCGGGCAGATAAGTGACGAATGCCGGCTCGGCTGCGGAGGACCGTTTGGGATTAAACCGGCTAACACCGCCATCGCTGGCGATCCAAAGCGTGCCATCACGGCTTTCAATCAGATCGTTGATCCACGGGTGGGGCAGTCCCTCCCGCGTAGTGAAACTGGTGAGTTGATAGCCATCGAAGCGGGTGAGCCCTTCGTCGGTGCAGAACCACAGGAATCCCCTGGAGTCTTGGCGAATGCAGTTGATGTGATTATGTGCGAGCCCGTCGGCCGTCGTGTACGCGTGAATCGGCAACTGCTCCGCCCGACCGCCTGCCGTTAACGTCGTGATCACCCACAAAAACCGGAAAGCTACACGCATCGTAACCGGTCTCCCAGCCTGCTGGTCCCACTAGCATATCTGAATTACAGAGCCGGCGTAGACTGCGTTTTAGCAATAAAACGTCTGTTTCGGCCTTGGTGTTAGAGAGTGCGCGCCATGCCGGTTCATTCCCGATTGAACAGACGAACCACAGTGTAATCCACGAATCTGGTTATACCTCAGCGAAGTCTGCGTCGACAGGAATACGCGATCGAGAGCGTGCTGGTTTCCAATCGTGTCTTGTTCTGGTCGGCCATCCGGACATTGGCGCCTTCGAAGTAGGCCGCGAGCGGCGGTTTACCTTCGACAATTGCCCTTTTCGAAGGTAATCAGCCTTAGCGCAGGGCGTCTTGCGCACGCCTTCAATTCGTTTGCCTAAAGGCGCTGAGCGCTGCAATTTCGCCGATTTCTTAGTACAATTTTCTAGTTCATGACGGCGTTCTTGTTTGTGGTCGCGGTGCTGGTTGCAATTTGGGTTGCCCGGAACGAATCGCGGGTTGCGGAGCTGACATCCCGGCTTTACAGCCTCGAACAAGAATTTAAAAAGTTTCGGACTGCCGTAATCGAGCCGCCGCCGCTCCCGCCGCCAGTAATGGTGCAACACCCTGCTCCTGTTCCTGTGGTGGAACGGATCGAGCACGTTCCGCCGCCGGCGCCTGAACTGGCAAACCTCGCGGCTCAGACGCGAGTAAGTCCTCCGCGTTTCGAAGAGCCACGACGACGCTTCTCCTTTCGCGACTTACTCAATGTTGAAGAAACATTGGGCACGAACTGGCTGAATAAGCTGGGCATCGTCATTCTCGTAATTGGAGTTGCGCTGTTTCTTGCGTACGAAGTGCGCGAGCTGGGGCCGGCTGGAAAGGTTCTGGTCGGATACCTGGTTTGTGGCGCCATGCTGGGCGCGGGAATTTTCTTCGAGCGGCGCAAGCAATGGCGTGTGCTGGCGCGCGCGGGAATCGCGGGCGGATGGTCCCTGCTTTACTTCACCACTTACGCGATGTACCACGTGCCTGCAGCGCGTGTTCTCTCTTCGGAAAGCCTGGATCTGGCTCTGCTGTTGCTGGTGGCGGCGGGCATGGTGGCGCACACGTTACGCTACGCCTCTCAAGTGGTGACCGGACTGGCGTTTCTACTGGCGTTCACGACCATCAATCTCAGTCGGGGCAACGCCTCTAGCTTGATCGCGAGCGCGATTCTTGCGGCGGCTTTGGCTGGCATTGCAGTGCGGCGGCGCTGGTTCGAGATGGAAATCGCCGGGATGGTGGCTGCTTATGTGAACCACTATTTGTGGCTGCGGCCACTTATCGAGCCCATGCACGGCCATGTTCATGTATTTCCCGGTTACGTAGCGAGTGCCGCACTGCTTTACGGATATTGGCTGATCTTCCGCGGTTCTTACATACTGCGATCAGTTCCGGACAGGCGCGGCGAAATAGTTTCGACCATCGCTGCCGTTTTGAACGTCGGCCTGTTCGGGTGGGTAATGGGTTACCAGTTCGTGCACCCCGAACTGGCGTTTCAATTTTTGCTGGTCGTGGGCGTCGTCGAATTCACTCTCGGGCAATTGCCACTTACACGCAGGCGGCGCGCCGCATTCATCGTTTTGACAACGCTCGGCTGTTGTTTCCTGGTTGCGGCGTTTCCGTTCCGGTATTCGGAAGAAACGTTATCGGCTAGTTGGCTTGCGATCGCGGAGTGCCTGTTGCTGGCGGGCGTGTTCCTGCGGGAGATCGTGTTCCGGCGGCTCGGGCTGCTGGTTGCGCTGGCGGCGTGGATACAAATGGTCGGGAAGGATGCTGCGTGGGTATTGGGCGAGCGCACGTACGGAATTAATCGGGCGGGACAGCCCGGGTTGGCGCTGCTATTTGCTGTGGCTGCTCTGACGTTTTATGTCGATTCGCAATACATTCCTCGCCGCTGGCCTGAAGCGATCCGCGATCAACTAGACCGGTTGTGTTTCAGCCGGCTCGCGCATATCGCGGGCACACTGGGTTTGATCGGCGCATGGATCGCGTGGCCTGGAGTTTGGACAGCCGTCGCGTGGGCGTCACTGGCGGTTGCACTTGCCTATTCGGCGCGCCGCTGGGATGCGAGGGAACTCGTCGAACACGGGGCGATCTGCGCGTCGGCTGCGGTGCTGCGCGTTCTGTTCGTCAATTTGTACGGCAAAGCTGCGGTCTTCTCGTTGTATTGGTTGAGCGAACGCCTGCTTACGATGGCGCTGGTTGTTGCTCTGCTGTATATAAGCACACGCTGGACGCACGCGTTTTGGATGGTGGACGCGAAGCGCGTCTCAGCAGGATATACATGGGCAGCGGCCGTTTTGATGGGATTGCTTGCCTGGTATGAGTTGCAGGCGGTTGCGGTTGCACTCGGATGGTCGCTCGCGGCGGTGATGCTTTTAGAGATCGGATTGAAGCGCGGATCGACAGATTTGCGATTGCAAGCGTACGCCGGTTTTGCAGCGAGTTTCTTGCGCATCTTCGTCTTGAACCTGAATGCTGTAGGGAATGCGAAAGGTTATGCGACCGTCCCGCTCGCGCTCGCGTTTTATTACGTATACGCGCGATTGACGACAGATTCGAATGATTCACTCCGGGTTGAGCGAAAGCTCAGGATTGCCGAGGCTCACTGCTTCTTTGGCACGCTTGCCTTGGCCGCGTTGCTGAGGTTCGAGCTGGATGCTGACCTGATCGTTGTAGGCTGGGCGGCGCTGATTCTACTGCTGCTCGCGATTGCCTGGAAAACCGGCCGAAGAATCTTTCTCGATCAGGGCATACTTATCGGCTTCGGTCTCCTGCTGCGTGGCATTTTTCATAATCTCTACGAGCGCAGTTATTTCCCGGCGCCTTTCGGACATGGCCGCGCGACAACGCTGGGAACTGCCATTGTGCTGCTGTTTGTTGCGTTGCCCTTTGCTCGCGCGCTTCGGCTGCCGAAAGCTGAGAGCGAAAGCCGCCGTTGGTTCGCGACCGTGTGTCATGCATTGGATCGGCGTCCCGACCAGGTCTTCTTTTTCATTCCATTCGTGTTGTTGACGATGCTGCTTGCTCTTGAGATGCCGAGCGGAATGGTGACGCTCGCCTGGGGTGTCGAGGCGTTCGCGGTGTTCGCGCTTGCAATCTGGGTCAAGGAGCGGAGCTATCGGTTGTCGGCGCTGGGACTGCTTCTGCTGTGTATTGCGAAGATCGTTGTCCGGGATGTCTGGCGCCTCGCACCGCGCGATCGTTATTTGACGTTCATCGTCCTGGGATCGGCGCTGCTGGGAGTTTCGTATCTCTACACGCGCTACCGCGAAGTGCTCAGGCAATACCTATGAAAAGCTGGGTCGCGTTTTCAATTACGGTGCTGCTTTTAACGGCTGCGCTGATCTGGAGCCAGGTTAAAAAGCCCATTGCGCCTGTCGGAGCCCAACCGATCGTGAACCTTATCGCGGATAGCGAGCACGAGCTGATGCAATTGCCGGTCGCGTTTGCACCGCTTCCCGATTCCGAGGAAATCAAGATTGGAAAGGAGCTGGAGCAGCAGTACGGCAATTTCTGGCAGCCGTCGGGTGAAGATCGCGCCATACAAAGTTACGTTGAAAACTATGTTCAGAAGGTTGGGGCGCGTGTTGCGGCACATGCTCATCGCAGGCTGCCGTACCGGTTTCATTACATTCCCGGGCTCCGATTTGTGAACGCATTTGCGCTTCCCGGTGGCGCGGTTTTCATCGGCGGCGGACTGATCTCATTGATGACGACAGAAGATGAGTTGGCTGCGGTCCTGGGGCATGAAATCGAGCACGTCGATCATTATCACTGTGCAGAACGTGTCCAGATCGAAGCTGCGTTGCGGCGCGTGCCCTTGGGTGAGCTGGTTGGGATCCCGGTAGAGATTTTTGTAATGGGATACAGCAAATCGCAAGAGCTGGAGGCGGATCGCGAAGGCACGAGGCTGGCGGCTGCCGCAGGATATTCGCCGCAAGGAGCGATTGAAATGTTTCAGGCATTCGAGCGTTTCGAACCACAAAAACGGGCTGGCGCAAGATCGCCTGTCGAGGAGGTTGCGGGAATTGCGAGCGACGCTTTGAACGGTTACTTCCGCTCGCATCCGTTGAATGAAGAAAGAATCGATCAGATACGCAAACTGATTGAGAGCGATCAATTGCCCGATTGGCGAAGCACGAAGCCGTTGGCGGTCGCTTATGTTTTTTTGACGGAGCGCGCGCTCGAGTGCCTCGAATCCGCAGAAGCAGCGCCGTATACGTGGATGACCCCGAAGGACAAACGCGAACGGGAACCGGAGCGCAAGAAGCAGTACAACGAAGCGATCAAGCTGGCATCGCAATCGCTGGCTTTGGTCCCGAAGCAGCCACGAGCGATGGAGATTATCGCGATTGCGGATCTCGGGGTGCACGATTTCACGGGCGCGGCTGCCATGTACCACACCCTTTTGCCGCAATTTCCGGCGTTTGCCGACGATATCCGAACGCGCGTAGATGCGCTGGCACAGAGCGCGTTTGCGGCGGAGCATTACGCTCAGGCTGTCAAGATGGCGAGCTACGCCTTAGAGCTTCAGCCTAGTGAGCGAGACGCATTGAAGATTCTGGCCGAGGCGCAGTTCGCACTGGTGGATGTCCGGGACGGCGATGAAGCTATCCGCAAGCTGCGGAATATGTACCCGGAGACAACAGAAGAAGTACTCGATTACTTGAACCAGGCGACAACTACGCGATTTGGGCAAGGGCGCTATCAGGATGCGGCGAGCCTGGCGAGTGAATCGATTGGGTTGAGGCCGGATCAACGTGAGATCCTGCTCGTGTTGGGGAATGCGCAATTTGCGCTTGCGAATTTTTCAGCCGCAGCGCCGGTTTACAGGAAGCTGCTCGACCAGGACGCCTCCGGTATTTCCATACTGCGCAGCTACACGGATGCTCTGGCATCGACGGGCCGAAGCCCTGCGATGGCACGCGATTTTGAAGCCTGGATGGCTGGAGTGCATGCGCCTTCCGAGCCATTTGCGGTGCAGATGCGCGTCGAAGATGCCGGCCTGCATGTTTTGAACGGGGATGAAGCGCTCGCGAAGGCGATCGTGGAACAAGCTCGATCGAATCAAGGCGTGGTCGCGCCAGAGCTGTTGGGGCGCTTGGGGTGGTGGTATTACCGGGCCGGCAATTACAACGGCTGCGCCGCAGTCGTGCACGATGGCGTCCAGATGCGGCCGGGAGATCCCGGATTGCAACTCATGCAAGGGTGGATCGACATTGAGCAGCATCAATTCGAGAATGCGATTCGTCTCTTCGAATCGGCTTCAGCGGAACCACCGTGGAACTCGCCCGTGGCGGGCATGGCAATCGCAAGCTGGCAGGCTCATCGCGACGAAAAGGCACTGGAACGGTTGGATTATGCAGCGAAAGCCCTGCCGCAATGGGGGAATCCGCAATGGGTGGCGGCGCTTTATTCGCCGTTCGTGGCGCACACGGCAATCGAGATGGATGCGGAATGGCAGAAGCGGCAAAGCGCTAAATTTCGGAATGCAAGAAGGCGCTGATCGGTTATTCCCACTCGATCGTGCCGGGTGGTTTGTGAGTCAGATCGTAGAAGGCGGCGATTGCGCGAAGGGACAATCTTTCATCGTCCTCAGAGGGCATACTTGGGAGGCATACTCATCGCATCTAGTGATGTGTGCGTTTGGGTTGTCTTCATCTGCAACTCCTGCATGGTCGGAAATCCGTCAATTGGTCCTAAGGACGGGTCGGAAGTGCCCACTGTCCAGGTTGCCCGTAAGCCGCCCACAACCTTACGCAACAATGCATGCATTCCTCACGCCTTCGCGGGTTACGATGGCTCTTCAGAATTCTGCGCCAAAGTAGTGCGCGGCTTGAATGTCGTTAAGATGAAACCGTGCGAATAAACGTCGACACCGTGGTCTCATAGATTGTGGCAGTGCCTACCGATTCCGGTCTTCTATGTTGACCGGGCACCGCAAAGGCCGCGCCCACTCGCAACATAATCGGTGATCGCCGCGACCGAAATGCAACGGCGTATGGAGTACAAAGAGTTCGCGGAAGTGACGCAACGATGTGAGTTGACCGCCGCCATTGAATATCTAGCGCAGGAATTGAAATACAAGTTCCTGACAGAGTACCGAGACGCGACGCCTCACCCGATCACGGCGGTAGAGATCGTGCTCGACAGCTTCACATATACATTCGACGACTACGGCCAGTCCTGTTTCGAATTGGCAGACGATGGCAAGCCGATCGACGGCAGGCTTATAGCGGCATTCGGTACGAGTAAACCGGATATGGGCATGCGCGAAGTGTCTCGTCTTCGCTCATGGATTGGCGCGACAGAGCGCTACCTCGGCCGCGGGCAAGACAAGGGCCATTTCATCGCCCACACCATCGGCGGCCGCGTGGACGGGTTTGAAATCAACCTGTTTTCCCAGTTGCGCCACATCAACAGAGGATGGTCCGCACAGGGCAAAATTTATCGTCAGATGGAACGCTACTGCGCAGGAAATCCTGGTACGTTCTGCTTCTCCCGTCCGTTTTACTCAGACCAAACCTGCCGTCCTACCGCCCTTGAGTTCGGCATTCTTCTGCCGGAAAAAACTCTGTGGGTTGAGCAATTTGATAATTAATTTAGCTCCTCACAACCATTGCGCCGCGACCAAAACGAAAAGGCAGATAGAAATCTGCAAGCGCGCAGGAACGCGACCGGTTTTCTGGCAAACTGGACAGTAATGCGGATACTGAGGTTCAAGCTATAGCCGGGCAGCTATTCCAACAAGTGGTACAGCTACCTAATGCCGCGGAGTTTGGTCAGTAGATCTCTTGCCGTGTCGGTCGTGGTGGGGAACTGCTTGAGCGGTATGGCCTGGATCTCCTCCGACAGAACCCTGATGTAGTGATCGACGCGGTCCCGGGAGATCTGGGCTGCCGGCCTTTCCTCTCTTGCAGCGGGCGCGCAGCTAAAACCTGGACAATGCGTGGAACTCAAATCGCAACGCAACTTTTGAGGAGGAAGCTGCGCAAGAACCCAGACCGTGAGAGACAATTGTCTGGAACTTATCATGCTCCTCAATTTGCGGGGTCGGGTGAACAACGTCAAGCTGTCCCACCACCAGGGATTACATGCTCTCTTTGAGGGAATCGTCAACTCCATCCACGCCATCGAGGAAGGGAGCGGTGCTGGTGAGATCGCCCGATGGAGCAGCTCCGGGCAATCTGCCGCTGCCCGAGCCCCAACTCATACTTCAAACGTAAGACTTCTTTGATCCTGCGCATGGACAATCTCCTGGCTGGCAAGCTCACCTCCCGGTGGGAGGCTAACCTGCCGCGTGATGTCCAGCGCCGCTCGCTCTATACGCCTGTGGAAAACATTCCGCTGAAGCCGATCACCATTCCGCTCGGGGGCGATTACTGATCGCCTTCACCCTGGAATCACTGATCGGCTTGGCTCCGGAATGGGTGATCGGCTTCCCGCCGGAATCCTGATCGCCTTCGCTCCGGAATCGTGATCGCCTTCGACCGGATTCCTCAGCCGAGGACAGAGTTCGACGTACTTACGCACGTACGAATCGATATCGACATTCCCACGGCCCATGGACCTTGCGCTCCGCGCAGTAGTCCAGATATTGCAATGCTGTGCACTTCTGTGACCGCAGGCTGAAGAGATCGATTCCCAACTTCACATTCGACCCAGATTTCGACATTGCTGTTCTGGGGACTGCAGTTAGCGCAACGTAACAACTAGCCGAAGTGCACTGAGCTTCCCAATCCCCAAAAACCAAACCCAATCCCAAATCCGTTTCGCAAAATGCGCCATCTCTTCGCCTAAAGTTGATTTTTCTGAACCGCGCGCGTCAGCAAGCGGATCCGAATCACAACTCGTCAAAATAATCCTTACACCTGCAATCTCACCAACTTCCACCCATCCCCCCATCCCATCGCGCGCGCCGCCATCCGACACTCATGCACAAAGCATGCCCGACGACCCATACATCCCGGAAGAAAAAAGCGATCCCAGCGCGAACGCCCTCCAACACGGCTGCACTTCCAAAAAACTAATCCTGCCCGGCGAATCGGAAGAAGAATGGATTCGGCTCGAACAGGATTGGTTCGACGAATTCAAGCCCGATAACGCCAATTTCCTATCGCTGGTCCGCCAGGCCGCCGAAGCCGAATGGATTCTCAATCGCAATCTGCGCGCCTACCACGGCGCCTTGAAATCCATCTACGCCCGCAACCTTGAGCCCGCAGACTGGACCCCGGAAGATCACCACGCCATCGAGCGCTTTACCCGCTATAAAACCAGCGCCGAACGCAGCTTTCAGCGCGCCCGCAACCAGGTCGAACAAACCCGCAAAAATCGTTTGCTCGAAGCCCATCGCCGCCAACAGCTCGAACTCGCCTGGGCCAAAGAGCGCCGCCTCTCCGAACCACGCGTGGCTAAATCGAAGCGCGAAGCCAAGCAAGCCCCGCCACCGCCCGAGAAAATCGTCCTCGGCACCTCGCCCGTAATCCCCGCCATCATGCAATACATCGACGTCGAAGTCATAGACGGCAAAACCATTTCCGATATCGGCCCCTCCAACGAAGAAATCCTCCAGCAGAGCACCACCATGGACCCTCCGCCCCAACTGATCTATCGAAACATAACCTTCCAAAACGGCATCCCGCCCGAATACGAGTGGTACAAAAGCGAACTTGGCGACAAGACAGACCCCGGCCAGGAGCTGCTTTTCGACGAATGGCTCGCCATCATAGAACGCGAAAAAGGCGCCGAGCACATCGGCCCAAGAAACCCAGGCCCATGATCTTCAACGGACAAAACGCAAAAAAGAACCAACGCAAAATACCCATACTCGATCAGTGGATCGAGATCACAATCGTCGACGGTAAAACCGTTACCGAGTTGTATCCCTCCAACGAAGAGCTGATTGAGGAGGGTTACAAAATGGACCCGCCGCCGGAACTGGTCTACCGCCGCATGAATTTCCCCCACGGCGTTCCCCGCGAGTATTACTTCACTACTAACGACAAAAATATCCGCCGCTACGGCGGCCTGGGCATCCAGCGCATGACTCCCGAGAAATGGCTCGAGACAATCGAGACGGAACGCCGCGCCGG
>CAWBDW010000051.1:0-16772 GCA_963787545.1 uncultured Acidobacteriaceae bacterium | reverse complement strand
ACGCGGCTCGAAGATGAAGTACCCGATGTTTCTTTCATTCGAAAGCTTCCAGGTCAGTAATGCTTCCAGTTGACCGACCAGTGTTCGTCCGGCCGAGTTGACCTGATAATCAACTGCCCGCCGGTGGTGATCTGATACGCGCGCGGCAGGTTCTTGCCCACCAGCAGGTCGCGCGTTATCGATCCCTGCACGTGATGCGTCACCGTCTGAGTCGCTTCGTTTACGTCGTAACTCCCGAAGGAAGCCTCATATCCGTTCAGGACGTACTCATTCGATACAGCGCCGGCGGATTTAGGGTACATGAGCTGCACCGACATGTGGCCATCGCTCGTGTAGATCAGCATGCCGGCCGGATGGCTCACCGTCGTTTTGCCATCCGGACCCGGTGCTGTGATCGAGACCAGGCGCCACGCACCGATCAGCTTCTCCCTGTATGAACCCGTGGCTGCATGGTCCTTCTCTGTGGAGTGTGACTGTGGCTGTGAAAAAGCATTCAGCCATACAAGGACGGCGAGCATTCCAATGCGAATTATCTTCACAGCGATCTCCACGTGCCCGTTAGCGGCCAACCAGCTTCTCGTGAAACTCCGGATAGCGAGCCCCTTCGAGCTTGATCTGTGCGGAGGCGTTTTCAATCGCATTGAGATCTTCAGGCGTCAGTTCAACCTTCAGTGCCCCGAGATTCTCCTCAAGGCGCTCCAGCTTGGTCGTCCCCGGGATCGGAACAATCCACGGCTTCTTCGCAAGCAGCCAGGCGAGCGCCAGTTGAGCGGGTGTGGCTTTTTTTTGCTCCGCGAATTTCTTCAGCAGGTTCACCAACGCCTGGTTCGCCTTCCGATTCTCTTCCTTGAAACGAGGCACAGTGCTGCGGAAATCCGTGCTGTCGAACTTCGTTTCCGCGGTGATCTTGCCGGTGAGAAAGCCTTTGCCGAGCGGACTAAACGGAACGAAGCCGATCCCGAGTTCTTCAAGCGTGGGAAGAATCTCCTGTTCAGGCTGTCGCCAAAACAGCGAGTACTCGCTTTGCAGCGCGGCCACCGCCTGCACGGCATTGGCGCGACGAATGGTCTGCGCAGCTGCTTCCGAAAGACCGAAGTGCTTCACTTTGCCCTGCTGAATTAAATCCTTTACTGCCCCGGCGACTTCTTCAATGGGTACGTTTATGTCAACGCGATGTTGGTAAAAGAGGTCGATCGCATCAATCTTCAGACGCTTGAGCGAAGCTTCAGCAACCTGCCTGATGTGTTCCGGCCGGCTATTGAGGGCGGTCCACTTACCGCCGTTATTGAGATCCGCTTCCCACCCGAACTTGGTCGCGATCACCACGTCGCCCCGAAATGGAGCAAGTGCCTCACCTACGAGTTCTTCGTTCGAAAACGGGCCGTACACTTCCGCCGTGTCGAAGAACGTGACGCCTCGCTCCACGGCGGCACGGATCAGAGCGATCATCTCCGCTCTGTCTTTCGGCGGCCCGTAGGACCAGCTCATGCCCATGCAGCCGAGCCCTAAGCCCGAGACCTCCAGCCCGTTTTTTCCGAGTGTGCGCTTCTGCATAAAGTCTCCTCTTCATCGCTCCTTATCGAAGGTCGTACTCGGCGTTGCCCCGTGCCAGTACTTTTCACTGGGCGGAAACCGGACAACATCGCGCCGGGACGAATCTCCTTGATCAGTCCGCCTTGGCGCTGGACCCAGCCGTAGCCTGCCGTAATAATGCGTGTGCCAGGCCGTGCGCGTCGATCGAGTCGAGCAAACTGCCCGGCACGCTACTGGGGGCGTTTGTCGAAAACTTCCTTTGTGACCGGCAGTGCTGAGAAGGCCTTCGGCCACCCTACGTAGAACGCCAAGTGCGTGATCACCTCTCCTGCCTGCGCCCGAGTCAGTCCGTTATCCATCGCCCTGTTGAGATGGTAGGGAATCTGCGCGACCTGGCCGGAAGCAATCAGCGCGCTGACCGTCACCAGACTTCGGTCTCGGGGAGCAAGATCGGGACGGAGCCAAAGATCACGGAACAGAACATCCGTGGTGTATTGCACGATTCCGGGAGCGACGTTGCCGAACTGCTGTGCAACCCCCGTTGCGCGTTTCTCCTCGGCATTCTTATCGAGGGGAAGAAGAGTGGGCGAAGCGGTGGGTAGCTGATCGGCTCCAACTTTTTGCTCGGCAAAGACATTTTTCGCGACCGCCACTGCCGAAATGGCATTTGCCCAGCCGGAGTAAAACGCGAGATGGGTGATGATCTCGGAAATCTCACGTGGTTTAATGCCGTTGTCGAGTGCGGTGTTGATGTAATAGGGCATCTCGATCGTCTGATTGCGGGCGATCAAAGCTGCGACGGTAACGATGCTGCGATCCCGCGGCGTGAGCCCAGGGCGTTTCCATAGTTCGGCGATAGGCCCTTGCACGTACTTATCAAGTGCCGGGGCGACTGTCTTGGTGTCGTTTAGTATCTGCATCGGTTTCATTCTGCTCATAGATCATTAACGTCCTATCTGGGCTTCTTGTAAAGGTTGTTCTGGTTATTTTGAATGTCAGGTTTGTACACTTTTTCGGCCCAATCCTGAGATTTGATTTCTTCCATTGCGACGGAAACCGACTCTTCCCCGTAATTCAGAATGTCCATGACGTCTTTTGTGATTGCTTCGGCGAGACGAGTCTTCTGCTGTTCCGATTTTCCCGGCCATAACTTCACGATTACGTGAGGCGTTAGTATCTCCTTCTTTCTCCTCAGGGGCGCAGTAGCGCCTTGATTGCGCGGCGCTCGTCCATTGCACGGTACCCTTCAGCCACCTGATCCAGCGGCAGAATCAAATCGAAGACTTTTCCGGGATTGATCTTCTCGTTCAGCACAAGGTCGATCAACTCAGGGAGGTAGCGGCGAACCGGAGCTGGGCCGCCGTGCAGATGCACTTCGGCAAAGAACAGCCCTGTCCCGTCGAGTTCAACCCCGTGCGGAACGCCAACGTAGCTCACGAACCCGCCGGGACGTGCGGATCGAATGGCCTGCATCATGGATTCTTGCGTGCCAACGCACTCCAGCACGGAATCAGCGCCGATCCCCTTCGTTAGGTCTTTGATTCGCGCAATGCCTTCCTCACCACGTTCAGTTACGATGTCGGTTGCGCCGAATTCGCGCGCGAGCTTCTGCCGCGATTCGTGGCGGCTCATTGCAATGATCCGTTCAGCACCCATCTGCTTGGCGGAAAGCACAGCCAGCAGGCCGACAGCGCCATCACCCACGACCACGGCCGTTTTGCCCGGCTTTACATTCGCTGCATCGGCGGCAAACCAGCCCGTGCCCAGAACGTCAGATGTCGCCAGCAGACTCGGGATCAGTTCTTTGGAAGGCAGATCGCGTGTTGCGACCAACGTGCCTTCAGCAAGAGGAACTCGCAAGAGCGGAGCTTGCGCGCCGCTCATGAACTCGCGTTGCACGCACGAGGACTGATAGCCGTCCCGGCAGATAATGCAAGTATTGTCAGAGGTTGCAAATGAGCCGACAACGAACTGGCCGCGCTTGATGTTTCGGACGTCTTTACCGACCTCTTCCACGACGCCGCAGTACTCGTGACCCATAGGGGTCGGTTTTGCTATTTCCGCAATGCCGCGATAGGGCCATAGGTCCGATCCGCAAACACATGTAGCCGAGAGGCGGAGGACGGCATCGGTCGGCTTCGCTATTGTGGGCTCTGGCCGATCCTCGAAACGAATGTCACGCGGGCCGTAAATCATAGTTCCTTGCATTTTGCGATCTCCTAATTTATTTGCGGAGTGTCAGGCCGCGATCACACCACAGTCATTCCACCATCCACGGTGAGGGCGTGACCCACTACGTAGCTCGCTCCGGGACTGCAAAGCCACAGCACGGCCGAGGCGATCTCCTCGGGCCTGCCCGCACGGCCGATGGGTACGTGCTTCGCTGTCTCGTGGTACGCCTGCTCGTCCCCGCTGACGACATCGCGGGCGATCCGTGTGTCGATCAGGCCGGGATTGATCGCGTTCACGCGGATGCCGTGCTTGATGTATTCGAGAGCGGCCGTCCGCGTCAGGCCGACCACGCCGTGCTTCGAGGCAATGTAGGAACCTATACCTGGGTTGCCGGTTAACGCGCCGACCGACGCATTGTTGACGATCGCGCCGCTGCCCTGCCGTTCCATCTGCCGCAGTTCGTGCTGCAGGCAGCTCCACACGCCGCGCAAGTTGATCCCGATCACGCGGTCCCAGTCTTCGCGGGTACTGTCGGCGGTCGGGGCGATACGGGCCATTACCCCCGCGTTGTTGAAGGCAGCGTCGAGCCGGCCGAATTCGAAGACGGTGCGGTCCACCATCTGCTCCACCTGTGTTTCGTCGCTCACATCGCAGCGCAAGGCGATCACCTTGTGACCGGCAGCGGAGAGCTTCTGGGCTTCCGTCTTTACGGCGTCCTCCCTGAAGTCGGCCATCACGACCGCCGCGCCTGCCGCGGTGAACGCCTGCGCGGTCGCCAGCCCCATTCCGGAGGCTGCTCCGGTCACGAGGGCCACTTTTTTCTCAAAAGACAAATTCATCAAGGAATCCTCTGCTGAGTGTTGGCGTGCTCGCGGTTTCTGAAGTTGATTCTCGGCGCAATCCTCGGCACCACTCACTTCCAAAGCTAGCGGGGATTGCGGCCCGCTCGCTTTCCCGATCCTGCCAATTTCTTGCCTAATCCTGCTTGATGGATAGATTTTGTACATACGGAATAAATCGCCGCGCTAACGTGAAGAAGAGCGGACTTCGATGAAATTGGCGAAGCATAATCAAGAGCACGGACATCCCGAACTGGCGGTGCCCGGACTGGCAGCGATGGAGATGCGACAGGCGCTCGCCCGTAAATTTGCCGCCCATACGCACTCGGAAGGAGAACATCCGACGGCCATCAGCGGCCTGGTCCTTTTCCGTCATACCGTCCCGAGTGCTTGCCACGCGGCAATGTGCGAGCCAAGCTTTTCGATATTCGTGCAGGGACGAAAACTTATCAATCTCGCAGGGACGGAGTACCTGTGCGATGGATCGTCGTTTCTCGTCTCGTCCATTGATGTTCCCATTCAAAGTCAGATTCTTGAAGCCTCGGAAGCGGTGCCTTTCCTCGCGATGCGTCTGAGGCTTGACATGACCGCGCTACAGGAGGTTCTGAGCCGGGAAGATTTGCCCGAACCCGAACCGCGCACGGCGTTTGGCGCCGGTTGTGCGCGGTTGGAAAAAGCATCGTCGCAGGGGCGCGGATTGGCGGTTGGTGAAACAACCGTCGGACTGCTCACCGCGACCAGCCGGCTTTTAGAACTTCTCGATAGTCCCGAAGATATTCCGTTTCTTGCGCCTTTGGTCCAGCGTGAAATTGCGTATCGCATTCTCAGAACTCCACAGGGAGAGCGCCTTCGTGCGATCGCGACGAGAGGCGATCTGAGTAACAAAACGGTGAGAGCAATCGCCTGGCTCCGGGCGAATTACACCAAGCCGCTCCGGATGGAGGAACTTGCCGGGATCGCACGAATGGGAGTGTCCACGTTTCATCATCAGTTCCGTGCGTTAACCGCGATGAGCCCGCTTCAATACCAGAAGCAGCTTAGGTTACAGGCAGCCCGCCAGCGAATGCTGACGGATGGGATTGATGCGACAAATGCAGCATATGAGGTCGGCTATGAGAGCGTAAGCCAGTTCAGCCGCGAGTATAGCCGTTTCTTCGGCCAGCCTCCCATGCGAGATGTTCGAACGCTTCGCTTGGCGGGCGCTCAAGCGCTCCATTTGGAAACTGCCCAGCGTCCGCAATTCGGCAAACAGGATCATGCAAGAAATCATTAACGGCCGTCTATCCGGTTCGATAGCGTCGGGCACAAAGTCGCCGAAAATCTGTGGTGCGTAAACGACCGCTGCGTGGCAGTTCCACGTAAGGCGATTTTCAGGATGTTGCTGGGTTCCTAGTCTCAAAAACCATTTCTCAGTGGTCTTCTTGCGGTTACCGGCGCTGCTGTCGAAGATCAGCGTGCTACGGGATAATCAATATGCACCATTGGGGAAGATGCGCACGAGACGGTGGTTATTATTGCAAAGCGTTCTCTACTGCCTTCACCAGTGACGGATCTTCGGGTGCGACGCCCGGCTCAAAACGAGCCAGAATTGTGCCATCTCGACCGATGAGGAACTTCGTAAAGTTCCAGCGAATTTCTCCGCCCGTCTTCGGATTCTGGTGCTCGTCGGTCAGGTATTCGTAAAGCGGCAGACGTGGATTAGCGTTGATGAATACCTTAGACATCATCGGGAAGGTGACGTCGTATTTGCGCCTACAAAACTGCTTGATCTCTGGATCTGAGCCAGGTTCTCCTTGCCCGAAATCATCGGAGGGAATGCCGACGATGACAAATCCCTGGTCCTTGTGTGTAAGGTAGAGCTTCTGAAGGCCAGCATATTGGGGAGTGTACCCACAGTGGCTCGCAACATTGACGATCATTAGGACCTTACCTTTAAAATCGCGCAGATGCAGCCTCCCGTAATCGATTGTGGTGAGGTCATAGTCATAGATTGAGGCGGCTGAGAGGAACTGAGCTGTCAGGATGACGGCTATGCCTGAAGTAAGAAACGTTCTCCGCATGATAAATCCGCAATGAAAAAAGATACCGACAGCTAATAGTAATACGCATTTAGGCAGCCGGAACGGCCGTCCGCACGCGTTGTCGCCGCTCTTCAACAACTGCCTCAAAAGGATCCTCCCCCAGTCGCCAAGCGTAGATATATTAACCGCTCGCGGTGTACAAAGAGGGCCGGCAACGATCGTGGGTTAGCGATTTATCCCGACTTTAATGCGTTCCGGTGTCAATCTACGGATAGCCGACGTTATGTCAAGTGGATTCCTGCAGACTGCGCCGTTTGAACGAAGCGCCCACGCGGCAGACGCTCCGCATTCTTTTTTGATCGAGTTCTGGATATCGTTTGTCTGGCAACCGATGTGCGAGAGATAGTGGGTCAGTCTGACCGCCATCCCCGCTCGACGCTACTGCAGTTGACAACAAATCAGTGCTAAGGTCCTGCAGGACAGCAATCGAATCCGATAGTATCGAGTGGCCATTCGGTCGGTCAACAATTGCCGAAGGTGAACATCAGAGCGCATCGTGTCCTGCCACAGGTACCCAGCGGTGAGGACCGGCTATCTTATCTGGACATACGACCTCTTCGATCAGGCTTTTGTAATAGTCCGCTCCCGATTTTGATGTCAGAAAGGAAGTCTCGTTGTCCCACGCCGAAGAAATAGGCGGAAGTGACGACCTAACTCGGTAAACTAAAGCATTGAACTTGTCGAGATCGAGCCAATCGACTAAATCGGGCGCTACTCTGCCGAGATATGAGCGCGTTCTCGTTATCAGGTTATTCAGCCTTGCAGCCTTCAATGGGTGACGTCTCTCAAGGAGCTGGTCTTCGCTGAATGTGGAATCAGGTATAGCGAACAAGACACTTGTGACCGCCACCACATAGATGCCAATCAAGAGCTCCCGTCCTTCCTTATCCGACGTCTCGCGGCCCAGATGTGCGAGGCTGTAGTTTCGAATTGGACCCTCGAAAAAGGCCAGTGAGCAAATACTCTGCAGCATACGTATCCGCCTGAATTTCGTTCGCTTGCTCTGTTACCCTTCCGTGGGTCTTCGTCGCGAATGGCTCAATTGCAAACTCATGCTCGAAGGGATTGCTGTCCTCAAACGTATGCCCGAGAACGTGATGTCCTAACTCGTGTCCGAAAAGGGTGTTCAGTTGATGTCCAAAGAAGAGGCGATAAAGAATGTCCGCTCGCCGTTTATCCTTTAGCTTGTCATCTCCAAGGGGAATGTTGAAAGCACTTCTAATGTGAGGAGACTTTGCTAACTGACCAGCACATTCGGACATACGGATGACAAGCGGCGTGGTGAGGGCCAGAAAGTACCACTCACCATCATGGAAGGCGTGTGCGTTAATAGGCTACTTCGAGTTTTCGCCCGGTTTGGCGTAGTCGCAATAGATATTAGGAGTCTTGCCATTAGCTAATACTCGCCGAGAGGTTTCCGCGAACCTTGATTGAGATGGTCCCGGATATCCTTCATGTCCCGTGCGAGAACTTCTTCGGACTGCTGAGCGAGTTCCTCTAATGGCTGTCTTCCGAAGTAATGAAATCTTGCTTGGTAGACGGGAGATTGGAAGTACCTGTGAAAAGCGATCTCGGGGGCGGTCATTTCCTAGAAGGGGCTCCATCCATATCCTAAGGCCGACTCCGTGAAGCTTCAACCTGGGGGAGTGAAGTCTAGCAAATCGAAGCAGAAGCGCCCACTTCAATCAACGGAACGCCGACAAATACTTAACGTGGATCACCGAACCTGGCGCGTTTATCAGGCCTCACCGAAGCGGTCCGCGTCAGCCCGTTAGACAGCGGCTTTACTAATTGCGCGGGCGCGGCCAGCTTCTCGCGTGGGATTGCCTTCCCGGAAAGGAACACGGTTTCTATCATCTTGTAGGCTTCAACATTATCGAGGGGGTTGGCTCTTAGAAGTAGAAGGTGTGCGCGCTTACCTTTCTCGATGCTGCCTATGTCGCGGTCCCGGTGCAGAATGCGCGCGTTATCCAACGTGAGGGCCTGAAACAATTGCCTGGTGCTTACACCAGCGGCGATCCACCTTCGCATTTCGTAAAGGCCGTTGAGGCCGGGCGGGTTGGTGTAGATCGGCGCGGAGGGTGTGTCCGTGCCGAACAGGAGCCGGGCATGGTTCCGTGCGAGATATGCGGTCACGGCATCTCCGGGAGCGGCCACGCGATCGTATAGACCGGGGGGCGCGTCGCCAAGCTCTTTGCGGAACCAGCTCCCTTCCGGCGAGCGATACCACGCGATCAACTGTGGCGGATAAACACGGGAGAGCAACGGGTCCGCGAAGAATTGGTCGTCGAGCTCCGCGCCCAGACCGCGAATCACCTGCGCCGTCGGCTGGTAGCCTATGCCGCGTTTCACAATCTCCTGCAGGATCGGCTCAACACTTTTGTCGAGAACCGTGGCCGTCGATTGATGCCCGTTCCACATGCCGTGGGCAATGACATCGACGCCGGCCTGGACCGCGAACTCCTGGGCATCCTTTGAATTTGCGTGCAGAAACACGGGCATCCCACGGGCATGCGCGGCGGCAACTAAGGCCCGCATCAACTCGACGGCCGGAACCGGCAAGCGTCCCACCTGATCCCCAAACCCGCTTTCCCGATAAGATTTCACGCAAATGGCCCCATCGCGTGACATCTGTTGCACCACAGCCTCGGGTGTGTGCCGCATCTTGTCGACCGAAGCCGGAATGGTTCCAGCCTGATCGGCGTTGAACAGAAAATACGGGCTCGCGGTAAAACCCGCGAATGAGTAGCCGCTCACTATCGGCGCACCGCCACAGAAATACGCGTCCGGCCGCACAGCAAGAGCGTTCCATTGCTCGATGAACGGGGCACTTGCATCGCCGAGAGAAAGCACCGTGGTGAAACCGAAATACAGATAGCTGCGTGGTTCCTGCGCCACCGCCAGGGCGGCGAGGTCCGGGTGTGCCAAGCGCTGAGGAGCTGCCATGCCGGGAACTTGAGTCAAGTGCACGTGGGTGTCGATCAACCCGGGGATCAGGAACTTGCCTCGGCCATCGATTTGCACACCGCCCTTGAGTGGCCTACGGCTGACTTCGGCGATGCGTCCTCCTTCGATCCGAACGTAGGCGTGCTCTAGGGGAGCCGGTCGTTCCGCGGAGATTACCGTTACGTCGCGGATGACTGTGGTCGCGTCATCGTCAGCGGCTGACGCATTCTGATCGACCATAGTTGCCGCGCAGACCAGAACCAGGATTTGCAGAAACCTACCGAACCCGGAAAGCCGGGATGCGGAGCGACATCTCATTTTGCGGACCTCCTTGCAGGATGGTTACCTCACATCCGATAATACTTTCCATTTCGCTGGGAAAGTTCGTTGCGGCCTTTGAGAACGCTTACGGATGCACGCGGGGCGTTTGTAGGATCCGGCTGCCTGCCGTTTCCTCCTCTCGTCGCCCAGCGCCTGTCTTCGCGCTGATCAATTGCCGCGGACGAGGGTCGAGGTCATCGGCCCGATATGATACCCGGATGAAGACTTCTCAGGCCGGAATATTTGCTCTCGGAACCGCATCCCACGCGTACCTGGAATTCGATCTCCTGGATGAACAAAATGGGCAAGCGCTTGTCACCGCGATTTCTTCGTTACGTGAGCCCAAGACAACTATGGGCGGGGTCAACCTGGTGTCCGGTTTCCGGCCTGAACTCTGGAGCAAAACGGTGCGTGAGGATGCGCCCGCAGGGATCCAAGGCTTCAATAGAAGTGTCATTGGTATAGACGGTTTCATCATGCCGGCCACGCAGCACGATGCCGTGCTTTGGCTCTCGGGAAGCTCATATGACGTAATCTTCGACGTGGCTCATCAAACGATGTCCGATCTAAAAAGACTGGCGTCGGTTGCAGAAGAGACCTCGAGCTGGCCCTACCGGCATGATCGCGACCTCACCGGCTTCATCGATGGGACAGAGAATCCCACTCTGGTGGATGCCCCGGAAGTGGCGCTTATTCCAGAAGGAGAGCCGGGTGCGGGCGGAACGATCCTGCTATTGCAGAAATGGGCACACAACACGGCTGAGTGGGAGTCGCTTTCGATCGAGGATCAAGAGCGGGTGATAGGGCGGATAAAGCTGAACAGCGTCGAATTGAATAACAAAGCTCCGGATTCACACGTCGCGAGCACCGATCAAGATCAGTTTGGGAAAATTTTCCGCAGGAATATGCCGTATGGGATCGCCACCAATCACGGAACCATGTTCGTTGGCTTCAGCGCGGACCAGCGGCGTCTTTCCACGATGCTGGAGAGCATGGCGGGTCTGATCACCGGCGTACGCGACGCGCTTACGCACTACACGCGGCCGCTCACGGGTGCTTATTACTTCGTCCCCTCGATCGAGCGCCTGCGGGAGGCGGGCGGCCCATGAATGCAAAGTTTTCGGTCTGTCGAGGACATTTGCGCCGACATGATGTCTCCACTGGCACGAATCCGGTGTTGACCTACATGGACATTTCGTTTAATACAAAGTATGGCTGCTGAGGATCACGCCGATATCGCAGTCGCGGGTATTGCGGCAGCAATCGGTGAGCCGGCACGAGTTCGGATGCTCTACTACTTGCTGGACGGCCATGCACGGACAAGCACTGAGCTTGCGATCGCGGCCGACGTTAGTCCATCAACCGCCAGCGCGCACTTGAATCGGCTGAAACAGGAAAAGCTGGTTCAAATGCTCGTTCAGGGCAAGCATCGCTACTACACTCTCGGAGGGCCGGACGTGGCCGGCGCGCTGGAAGGATTGAGCGTCCTCACTGGCGGTTCTCGCGGCACGTTCGTGCCCAGCACGCCCAGCCGCCTCCGTGTTGCACGGACTTGTTACGATCACCTCGCCGGCACAGTTGGAGTATCGCTTCACGATCGCTTTAAAGCCCTCAGTTTGCTATCGGCTGACTCGACAGACAGCGAACTTACATATGACCTTACGCCAAGCGGAATCAAAAGGTTCGCGGCTCTTGGCGTTGATGTTGAATCGACCCGCCTGCTGCGCCGCCGATTTGCTTACGCATGTTTGGATTGGAGCGAGCGCCGCCCTCATCTCGGCGGGGCTTTGGGCGCAGCGATCCTCAGAATCGCACTAAAAAGGAAATGGATGACTCAGGATCTCGACAGCAGAGCCCTGGACATTACCGCTCTGGGCCGCCGGGAAATGCTCGCTAGATTCGATCTTCGAATATGAGGTCTGCCGCAAGCGCCGAAGCCGCTACATTGGACGAGGGTGAAGAATCGTCCATAGCGTTCCAAACCTATCGCGCAGCATACTGAAGCGAAACGCAAAAAACGTCTCCTCGAGCGGCATGAATATCTGACCGCCGTCGGCAAGCACGGCATGTACTCGCTCAGCCTCCTGCGAGGTATCCACAGAGAGCACAAGATACGAGCTTCGGATTGGCTTGAACGTCTGCGGCGGAACGTCGTTCCCGACTAGGTCCGTCTCTCCGATGGTCATATGAGCATGAATGATAGCGTTCTCCTCCCAACCGGGGGGAGCGTTGCTTGGACCCGGTGCGTCACGCTGCCTCATCATGATCGTGATCTTTCCGCCAAGGTGCTGTTCGTAGAAGCGGAAGGCCTGTTCGCAATTTCCACCGAAATTCAACTGGGTATATAGTTTCATAGTTGTTCTTCCTTTCACCTCCTAGTTCCGTCGTTAAGGCTGAAGATCAAACGCCGGGCGCAGGTTGCCATCCATATAGAAGGGGACCGATGTGTGCTCGTGAACGACTTGCCAGGTGTTTCCATCACGCTGCAGGCACAGGGTCTCGCGCATCCAGAAACTGATGGACTGGTCGACACCCTTTTTGTTTCCAGTCATGCGCATATAACCGTGGCAAAAGGCATTATCGCCGGCGACGGTGATGTTGAAGCCGCGAGATTCGATCTCGACGGGCCCGTCCCAACTGTCGAGCCATGCCTGTGTCTCGGCGATATCGATTCCGTGATGCACGAGCGGCGGGGCCAGATTGAAGATGGCCGCGTCCGGCGCGTAGGTTGCAGCTATCGCCTGGACGTCCTTGTCGTAACGCGCCTTCCCGGCGCTTTGAATGAAAGCGAGAATGGCGGACTTATCTTTATCGATTTGTTCGGCCGTGGTCTGGTTCTTCGACGTAACGGTGGTCATGATGTTTCTTTCCTCTTTCTGTGTGAATTCGTTCTGCTATTAAGTCGAACGAGGCGGAGCGAAATCGACATACCAGGGGCGAAATCATGCGGGATCATTCCGATAAAGATGAAACAATGTTGAACGTTCCATCGACAACCTGAACGAAAGTCCTTTCTTCCCGCAGAATCAGACGTTTGTTCTGAGCCATCAGGAAGTTTTCACGCGCCTCGGAATCCGTCCGCAGACGCGTTTTATAGCGCTCGTATGAAGCAAGGCTGTCGAATCCGATCAGCCCCCATGCTATATCGTTTGTCCCTTCGTGCGGAAGGAAATACCCGACCAGGTGTCCGCCGCAGCGAGGGATGATGCGCCCCCAATTTTCCGCGTACTTTTTAAAGCCTTCGAGCTGGAAGGGATCGATTTGGTAGCGGATGATACAGGTTATCGTCATTGGTGCTCTCCTTGTGGGCGGCTTCGTTTGTGCATTGAGGTCGGCGGCTGACAAGGCCGCAACTAACGCGCTCGCCCCAATGGCATCGCGGCGGTTGATTTGCACGTTTGAGCCCTCGTCTGCATGCATACGCGGGAATATACAGGTCCTCGCGTGGGAACACTTCGTTGGGGATCAAAATGTGAATGTTAGCCGAATGAAACGGCCTGGCTGCGGTAGAGTTGTGAATTTGATGCGACGCATTTCTTCTTTCCTATTTGCTCTGTTATTTTGCACGTTTGCCGCAGCGCAGCAAATTTCTCCGGAGCTGTTCAACGGCCTGAAATGGCGTCTCATCGGGCCATTTCGCGGCGGCCGCGCTGTCGCGGCGAGCGGCATTCCCGGCGGCGGCTCCACGTTCTACTTCGGAGCGGTCGATGGCGGCATCTGGAAAACGGACGACGCCGGAACGGTTTGGACTCCCATCTTCGACGGCCAACCCGTCGCGTCCATTGGCGCGCTGGAAGTTGCGCCCTCCGACCCGAACGTGATCTATGCCGGCACGGGCGAATCGGACATTCGTTCAGATCTCGCCACTGGAGATGGTGTATATAAGTCGACCGATGCGGGCAAGACCTGGGCCAACGTCGGCCTCAAGGAGACGCGCCAAATCAGCCGGATCGTAGTCAATCCGCGCGACCCGAATGTTGTGTATGTGGCGGCGTTAGGTCATGCTTACGCGCCGAACGCCGAGCGAGGCGTGTTCCGCTCCATGGACGGCGGGCAAACCTGGCAAAAGGTGCTGGATCGCGGCTCGCAAACCGGCGCCGCCGATCTGGCGATGGCCATAGATCAGCCGAATATCCTATTCGCCGCTATGTGGGAAGCGCACCGGCCGCCGTGGAGCACGTATGCTCCCCTCGCCGGCGCGGGCAGCGGCCTCTATCGCTCGAAAGATGCGGGCGATACGTGGCAACAACTTACGGGCAATGGCCTCCCTTCGGGCGATTGGGGGCGGGTAGGCATCGCGGTCGCGCCCGGAATGCATGGCCAGCGCATCTATGCCTCTATCGACGCGAAAGATGCAGGTTTGTACCGCAGCGACGACGGCGGTGATAGCTGGACGCGCGTCAATCAGGACCCGCGCATTACCAGCCGCGCCTGGTATTTCAGCTCCCTTACTGCCGATCCGAGCGATCCGGGCGTTGTTTACATTCCGAATGTTGCGCTGTATAAGCTCAGCGCGGGGGGCACGAAGCTCAGCATCGTTCGCGGCGCGCCCGGCGGCGACGATTACCACCAGATCTGGATCGATCCGGCGAATTCGCAGCATATGGTGCTTGGCACCGATCAAGGCACAACCGTCACTCTCGACGGCGGCGCTACCTGGAGCACCTGGTACAACCAGCCGACTGCGCAGTTCTATCACGTCGTTACCGATAACGCATTTCCCTATCATGTCTACGGATCGCAGCAGGATAGCGGAACCGCGGCGACGGCCAGCCAAACCGATCATGGTGAAATCGACGCCCGCGATTGGTTCACCGTGGGCGGCAGCGAAAGCGGCTATATTGTGCCGGACCCGAAGGATCCGAATATTTTTTACATCAGCGGCACCTACGGTAGCGTCGGCCGCTTCGACCGGCGCACGGGCCAGACCCAAAACATTGCGCCCTCTCCGGTGCCCAACGGAATCGAAAGCGAGATGCCGGCGCGCAAGTACCGCGATCCGTGGACGCCGGTGCTCGTTTCTTCGGCCGCCCAACCGAATGCGCTCTACCTCGGAACGCAATACGTGATGAAGACTATCGACGGTGGTTTACATTGGCAGACCATCAGTCCCGATCTGACCGGCGCGGAAAAGAAAACCGGCGCGAAGCCGGAAGGAGCCATTACGACGGAGGACGCCCGGGAGCGCGGCTACGGAGTCGTCTACACCATTGCGCCTTCTCCGCTTAGTGCACCCGAAATCTGGGCCGGAAGCGATACGGGTCTGATTCACCTCACCCGCGATGCCGGCAAGGCGTGGACCAACGTCACTCCCAGCGGACTTTCTCCGTGGAGCAAAATCACATTCATTGAATGCTCTCACTTCTCTCCGGGGGAAGCGTACGCCGCGGTCGATCGCCACCGCCTCGACGACATGCGCCCCTATCTCTATCGCACGCGCGATTTCGGCAAGACGTGGCAGCCCATTGTAGATGGAATTCCGGAGCATTCCTTCCTACGTGCCATTCGAGAAGATCCGAAGCACAAGGGATTGCTGTTTGCAGGCACCGAATTCGGCCCCTACGTCTCTTTCGACGATGGTGATCGCTGGCAGCTGCTGGAACTCAATCTGCCCGTTACATCGATACGGGACTTAGCCGTTCACGGAGACGATCTGATCGCCGCGACGCATGGGCGCGCATTTTGGATACTGGACGATATCACGCCGCTGCGCCAGATCGCGGAGGCAGCCGCCGGTAAGGGTGTCTATTTGTACAAACCAGCGCCGGCAATTCGCATGACCAGCGATATTTTCAGCGGAACGCCGCTTCCACCCGAAGAGCCGCAAGCGAAAAATCCGCCGCGCGGTGCCTATATCGATTACTACTTACACGATCCGGCCGCCGGCGAAGTCACGTTGGACATCTTGGAGACTTCGGGCAAAACCATCCGCCATTTTTCAAGCCGCGAAAAACCCGCGACGCCTGCCAGCGGGAACGCCCCCATCGCCCCCCGCTGGTTTCCGAAGCCGCAGGAATTGAGTGAAGAGGCAGGCATGCATCGCTTCATTTGGGACCTGCGTTGTGGACGCGCCAATGAAAATTCGAGCGCCGATGTGGAAGACACTGGGATCGAAACGTTCCTTGGACCGCTGGCCTTGCCGGGCGGCTACAAAGCGAAACTCACGGTGAATGGGCACGCATTCGTGCAGCCGCTTGAGATCGTTATGGATCCGCGCGGGCACGTTGGGAGCGCGGTTTTGCTCGAACAGTTCCAATGGGCCGAGCGCGCCTTTAACGATATGGTCCTGGCCAAAACGGCCAATGACGAGATCCGCGTCCTGCGAATTCAAATTGCGAAAGACCTGAACGCGGTCTCCGGTACGCAAGCCGATCTCCATAGGGCGCTCGAAGCGGCCAACCAAACCTGCGGGGGGTTTCTTACCGGAGGGGCAAACTCAACGGGAACCGGCCTGGAATCTCTTGGCCGGGCTTTCACCAGCGCTCTTAGCGCGATGGAAGGAGCCGACCGCACGCCGCCTTCGCAAGCAATCGCGCTGTACCAGGAGTCGGACAAAACACTGAAAACGCGCCTGGCGGAGTGGAATGCGTTCCAGCAGAAAACGCTCCCAGCGCTCAACCAGCAGCTTCGCCAGGCTGGTTTGGCGGTCGTCGGGAATTCCAGCCGCTAGAGCTCTTTGAACACCGCGCCCTCAGTGCTTCTTGACACTGCTGGGGGCCGGCAAATTGCGATTCTTAATCCAATCGATGCTGATGCTTTCTGCAGTCTTGTTTTGCGGGATTTCATCCACATCCGGCATGAATATCTGCAGGCCGGCCCGCGGTGTCATGTTACCGTAGCGACCGCTATCAGGGTGAGATGCAGGCGCATTCTGCGGGAG
>CAWBDW010000050.1:0-15729 GCA_963787545.1 uncultured Acidobacteriaceae bacterium | reverse complement strand
AAAACGAACCCAATCCTCGGGTTCGTTTCGTAAAATCGCCGCAAGCCTCTGAAAACATGGCACTACAACCAATTTTGGTTCGTTTGGTAATCCGCCACGGCGCCTCGCCCCCGCGGGTTCGTTTGGTAAATTGACCCTGTCCCCATGTCGCGCCGCCGCTTCTTCGTTCCCGAAATCCGCCGCGGCCTGGCCGAACTAACCGGCCCCGATGCCGAGCACCTGGTCCGCGTCCTGCGCGTCGAACCCGGCCAGGTCTTCGAAATCTCCGACAATCAAAACCTCTATCTGGCCGAAATCGAAGCTGCCCGCAAGTCGCTCGTCTCGTTCCGCATTACCGAAAAGCTCGCCCCACCCCCGCCCGCCGTCCACATCTCGCTCTTCCCCGCCCTGATCAAATTCGACCGCTTCGAATGGCTCGTCGAAAAGGCCACCGAACTCGGCGTCTCAAGCATTCAACCCATCGAAACCGCCCGCACCGAACGCGGTTTGGCCCAAGCCGCACCAAAACGCCTCGCCCGTTGGCAGAAAATCGCGCTCGAAGCCAGCCAGCAATCCCGCCGCGCCCACCTGCCCGCCATCGACCCGCCGGTTCGTTTGGAAAAAGCGCTCGAAGCCGCCGCAAACCTCCGGTTACTGCTCGACGAAAATCCGGATGTCCCGCCGATTCTTCAACTTCTGCCGAACGAGAGGACTGCAACAGATCGCGTCGCTTTATTATTAGGTCCGGAAGGAGGTTGGACCGAAGAAGAGCGCACCCAAGCGCAAAACGCCGGCTGGCAGCCATGTTCGCTCGCGCAAACCGTACTGCGCGCCGAAACCGCCGCACTAGCGGCGCTAGCCATCCTCCAGGCCGCCTGGCAAAAGTAAGGATCACGCGTGGGGCAGCCAATCCTGGCTGCAGCCGCCTTCAGGCGGCCGGTTTTTCAAGCAAGCGGATTTCGAACCCTACGCGAACGGCACAACCGCCGCATGCACCGGCTGATCTCCCACTTGCAACATCGTAAATAGCGCCGCCGGCGGTCTTTCCACTCTTCGAACAATCGAAGGGTCCACCGAAATCGCCGGAATGCGAATCACCGCCATGACGCCCGCTGCCCTGTCCAGCAGCAGCGCATATTGGTTGTCCGGCGTGATCGTTATATAGGTAGGCTGCTGCCCCACGTCCACGAACCCAATTACCTTGCGTGTATCGATGCTCAAAATACAAACATCGGAGCCGCTGTTGCTCCCCACAAACAGAAGCGCCGGTTCGGCCGAACACGCCATCACTCCCGGGTCCCGGCCCGCCAGCACCGTTTGCTCCACCTCCAGCGGAGTGTACGGAAACACGATCGCCACTCCGTCCATGCCCGCGCCCGAAACGAAGAGCTGCCCTGCATCGGCATTGAAGCAAAGATTCTGCGGCTGCATCGCCAAAGGCAACTCCGCGATGCTCTCGAGCGACGGCACGGTCAGCGCCGTCAGGCCCCAATCGTGCAGATTCGCAACCAGCAGCCGCTGGCCGTCCGCCCGAAACCGCACCGCGCCAATCGGCCCGGACATTCCGGCTTGCCCATACCTGCCGCGCGTCAAGTCGAAAAGCTGCACGATGCCCGCTTCGCCCGTCGAAACGGCGGCAAGCGACCCCTGCGCCACGTCCAGGCTCACCGGTTCACCTGCCAATTTGTGCCGTCGAAGCACTTTCAGCGAACTCGAATCCGCTTCGATCAGCTCGCGGCCTGTAGCCGAAATAGCAAGCAAACGCCCGCCGTCCGGAGTAATCCGAATCTCCGACAGCTCCTCCCCGAGTTTCTGCGATCGAGCCACCCGCAGCGTTCCATCCAGCACATGCACGCTGCCTGTTTCGGGAGTGAGGATATAGCTATGCGTGGCAGGGTTACCTGGCACAACTGCCGTCGGCCGCGCACCCAGCGGAATCGGATCCAGAACCCGGAATGCGTTCAGATCCACCACCCCCAGGCTGTCGTCGCCGGAAGTCGCAATCAGCGCATAACCCGCGTATCCTGTGCCGCGCTTGGGTCCGCAGCCACTCGAAATCAGCAGCGCGCTCAAAGCCATCCACTCGCGCCGCGTCATGCGTTTCCTGTTCACAAAGAATTAGAAATAAACCCTTCTACCCCCACTGACTATATAGTGTATGGCCCATGTTACCCTGAGGGTTCTCACCGCACCGCTAGCCGCCAATTCATGAAATTCAGGTCCGTTTTCAGCCTCTTCTCCTCGGATCTTGCCATCGACCTGGGAACCGCCAACACGCTTGTCTACGCCAAAGGCAAAGGCATCGTGGTCAATGAGCCTTCCATCGTCGCCATCAACAAAAACAACGGCGAAATCGAGGCGGTGGGCCGCGAAGCCAAGGACATGGTGGGCCGCACTCCCGGCAACATCGTCGCCATCCGCCCCATGAAAGACGGCGTAATCGCCGATTTCAAAGTGACTGAGCGCATGTTGAACTACTTCATTCTGAAGGCGCACGGCCGCAAAATGCTGGTGCATCCGCGCATCGTCATCGGCGTTCCCAGTGAGATTACGCAAGTGGAAAAGCGCGCCGTCAGCGAATCGGCTTACCGCGCCAAAGCCAGCGAGGTTCATCTCGTAGAACAGGCCATGGTTGCCGCTATCGGCGCTGGTCTGCCCATCACCGAACCCTCCGGCAATATGGTGGTCGATATCGGCGGCGGCACCACCGATGTCGCCGTCATCTCGCTCTCCGGTATCGTTTATTCGCGCTCGGTGCGCGTCGCCGGCAACGAAATGGACGACGCCATCATGAACTACCTCAAGCGCAAATACAATTTGCTGATCGGAGAGCGCACCGCCGAACAGATCAAAATCCAGATCGGCTCGGCCTATCCTCTTGATAAGCCGCTCACCATGGAGATCAAGGGCCGCAACCTGATTGAAGGCGTGCCCAAAACCGTCACCATCGAAGACAGCGAGATCCGGGAAGCGCTTTCCGATTGCGTCGCAACCATTCTCAACGCAATCCGCGTGGCGCTCGAGCGCACTCCACCCGAATTGAGTGCCGATATCAGCGATCGCGGTATCGTGCTGACCGGCGGCGGCGCGCTTATCAAGAATCTCGACCGCCGTATTCGCGAGGAGACCGGATTGCCGGTTTCCATCGCCGAAGACCCGCTCGCTTCCGTCGTTCTAGGTACCGGTAAGATGCTGACCGACTTCAAACTTCTGCGCCGGATCGCGATCGAGTGAAGTGAATAGTTGGCACGCCCGATAATAGCTCTTAGAGTAGAAAAAGAAGTCAATGGAAGTCCTGCTGAGCCGCTACCGCAACCTCACGGTTCTGCTGATCGTGGTAGTCGCGCAGCTCCTGTCTGCTGGCTTATCAGGTCAAAAGCAATAACAGTCAAAACGAGCGGCTGCTGCGCGTCTGGGCCGTTACCGCCGTCACCCCCATGGCCGGAGTGGTGGAAGCAGTCCGCCGTAACACCATCGGTTTCCTGGAGGACTATTTCATTCTGCTCGATGTCCGGGAGCAAAACCGCAAGCTGAAGGCCGATAACGACCAGCTTCGAATGGAAAACGTCTATTACCGAAACCAGCTTGCAACCGCCGAACACGCTCGCGCCCTCATTCTGTTCCAGGCGCAATCGCCGTCCAAAACCGTGGCCTCGCGCGTCATCGGCAACAGCACGGTAGCCACCGCCAAAGCCGTTTTCATCGACCGCGGCTCAACTTCCGGCATCGAAAACGGCATGGCCGTCGTCATTCCGGAAGGCATTGTCGGCAAAGTTGTGGCGGTGTATCCGCTCGTCTCGCAAGTCCTCCTGGTGACCGATCCAACCTTCAAAGTCGGCGTGGAATCGCAAAAAGGCCACGTACACGGCATTCTGGATTGCGGCAGCGGCGCCTGCGTGGTGGAGCAGATTCAGAACGAAGAACGGGTCGATCCGGGCGAGTGGTTTTTCACCTCCGGTGAGGATCGCATTTTCCCCAAAGGTTTTCCCGTTGGAACCGTCACCTCGGTCGCCGCCGGGCAAGGCTCGAAAAATATCACGCTGCACCTGACCGGAACTCCCAGTGCCGTGGAGCAGGTTTTGGTGGTGCTGCACGGCGTCCATCAGGCCATCCCTACCACCCCGCCCGTGGCGGAAGAAGCGGACGTCAAATTACCTCCGCCGCCGGCCGATTCCGGTGCCAGCGCTCCGGCCGCCAAGCCGCAGACCGAAGCCGATAAAATCCTGCAGAAATACGACGAAATCGGCAAGCAGGAAGGCCACGTATACGGCGGCTACACCTCGAACATTCCAAACTTCAATCCTCCGCCCCAGCAGTCGAACCCCGCTGCGGCTACGCCCGCTGCCGCTCCGAATGCGGCCGATGCTAAATCCACCGCGCCTAAACCGGCCGCGCCCGTGCAGCCGGCGAACACCAACACCGGGCCCGTTCTTCCGCTGGGCGCTCCTCGCCGCAAACCCGCAACCTCCACCGCGACTTCCACGCAGCCGCCTCAGCAATGAACGAAACTACAGATCGGCTGCTGCTCGAGCGCCCCGCCAGAGAAAGTTGGTTCAACCGCTTTCAGGTTGTCGCGCTCGCGGCGCTCACTCTGGTCGCCATTATTGGAAAGTTTTATCTCCCGCGCCTGCTTCCACATACCGAGTGGCTGGAACTGCCGCTGCTGCTCACCATCTATTTTGGATTGATGGGACACGGGCAGATCGCGTCCCTGCTCTTCGGAGCGTTCGTCGGTTTGGCGGAAGATTCTCTCTCGCCGGCCAACCTGCCCATCGGAATGTACGGAATTACCAAAACGCTGGTTGGCTATTTTGCCGCGTCCGTCAGTATGCGCTTTAACGTGGAAAGCTCGCTGATCCGCGCGGTGCTGTGCTTCTTTTTTTATTTTTTCCACGCTTTTTTTTATTGGATTATGCGCCGCGCGCTCTTAGGACAAATCGTGCCGTTCGATCCGCAGGAGACCTTTGTTCACGGCGCGCTGAATGCGTTGATCGCCATACCGTTGTTCGCAATCCTGGATAGAATGAGGTTATCCGGGTCACACTGATCTTCATTGTCGTGATCCGGAAGTCTAAAAGTGGCCATCGTTGAAAGTGAACACGGGCGCGGCGACGCGGTGTCGCCGGAGCGCCTGCTAGGCGACGCCCCGAAGACATCCGCGGGCAAGATCGCGATTTTTCAATACTTGACGGTCGCGGTTTTCGTTTTTCTGGTATCCGGATTCTGGAAGCTGCAGGTCCAAAACGGCGACGTTTACAGCGAAGCCGCGGCGCGCAACCGGATCAAGAGCATCCCCATCCTGGCGCCCCGGGGCAAAATCCTCGATCGCGACGGGCGTGTGATCGTCGACAACAAAGCATCTTATTCGCTGCTGCTCAACCGCGACGAGATCAAGCCCGAACATCTTCCCGCAATTGCCGACGCGCTGCAGCTCGATTATGGCGATCTGGTGAACAAGATCCATCGCATGGGATCCAGCCCGCAGATCATTATCAAAGACCAGTTGACCCGAGACGAGATGGCCTGGGTCGAATCGCACCAGGACGTTGACACTTATCCGGAGATGCAGTTGATCAGAGCCTGGCGCCGCCAGTATCCGCAGGATGGCTTCGCCGCGCACGTCATCGGGTACGTCGGTGAAATCAGCGAATCGGAGCTGGATTCACCGCAATTTATCGACTACCAGCAGGGCGACATCATCGGCAAAGACGGCCTGGAGCGCCAGTATGATGCAACCCTTCGCGGCATCGATGGCCAGCAGCGCGTGCTGGTGGACAATATGGGCCGCGAGCGCCAAACTTTGGACGCGCAGGAAGCGGTACCCGGCAAAGATCTGCGGACCACGCTCGATCTCGATCTGCAAGCTGTGGCGGAGCTGGCCATGGACGGCAAGCGCGGCGCGGTGGTAGCGCTCGATCCGCGCAACGGTGAAGTACTTGCCATGGTGAGCCGTCCAACTTTCGATCCCAACAAGTTTACGGGCCGCATCAGCCGCACGGATTGGGATCAGATTGCGGGCGACCCCTACAAACCGCTCATGAATCGCGCCATTCAAGCTCAGCTCGCGCCGGGATCGACTTTCAAGCCCATTATGGCTATCGCGGGTCTCGAAACGGGCGCCATAGACGACAAGACACAGTTTCACTGTTCGGGCGGAGCCAGCTTCTACGGTCACTACTTCGCTTGCCATATAAAGCGCGGTCACGGGGACATCAGAGTGCACCGGGCCATCGTCGAATCCTGCGACGTTTTTTTCTACAACGTCGCCTATCGGCTAGGCATCGACCGCATTGCAAAATATGCCGAGATGACGGGCGTCGGCCATAAAACCGGCATCGATCTTCCCAACGAAACGCAGGGAACCATGCCGTCCACCCGATGGAAAATGCGCATGTTCCGGCAAAAATGGTACGCCGGAGAAACCATATCGGTCGGAATCGGGCAAGGCGCCGTCACGGTTTCGCCACTGCAAATCGTTTCCGCTCTAGGCGGGTTGGGAGAAGGAGCGAAATGGTATAAACCGCATCTGGTGAAAGGCAAAGCCCCGGTCCTGCTCCGCAAGGCCGATTTTAATCCTGAAAACCTGCAGGATGTGATCTCGGGGATGTACGGCGTGGTCAACGAGAATGGCACCGGACGCGCCGCCTATTTGCCGGGTATCCAAGTCTGCGGAAAAACCGGAACCGCGCAGGTTGCAGCGACCGAGCGGACCAAGGGCGCGAAATTGAATAACGCACTGGCCAACAATGTCTGGTTTGTCGGCTACGCTCCCATGGACGCGCCCGAAATCGCGGTGGTAGCGTTATACGAACACGGCGTCGAGAGCTACAACGCGGTTCCCATAGTGCGCGATATTTTGAAAGCTTACTTCGATAAGAAAGCACGCCTGGCGAAGTTACAAAGCCAAAGCGCGCAGTTTCGCCCGCCCACGCTCTTCAGCCAGCCCGTGAAATCGTTTGCAACGTTAAATCTTCCGTTGCCGAAGGGCTTTTCCCGCTAGTGCCCGTCTACCGTTCGTTCCGCGATCTGGACTGGCCGCTCTTCGTCGTCACGCTGGCCCTATGTACGCTCGGTGTGCTCCAGATTTATAGCGCGACCCAGGGCACCAAATGGGAGGACGCCTGGTGGAAACAGCTCGTTTGGATCGCAACCGGCGTGGCAATGATGTGGGTCGTGGCGCTGATCGACTACCATTCGCTGCTGGGGCGGATCGTCTATCTTTACGTCGCGGCCTTAGCGGCGCTGGTTGCGACGCTGGTCATCGGGAACAAGGTTTTCGGGTCGACGCGCTGGATCCGGGTGGCCGGATTTACTCTCCAAACCTCGGAGTTCGTCAAAATCGTATTGATCCTGCTGGTCGCCAAGTACCTTATCAGCCGGAAAACGGAAACGCTCGATTGGAAGGATCTCGCCAAGCTCGGCGCTCTGGTGGGCGTGCCGATGCTCCTGGTGATAAAAGAGCCCGATCTGGGCACTGCCCTGACTTACATCCCGATTTTGATTTGCGGCGTTCTGATGGCCGGGTTACGATGGAAGTATCTGTTAATAATCACGGGGATACTCGTGGTTAGTTTACCGATTGGATATCATTTTCTTAAGCCGTACCAAAAGGATCGCCTGGTGAGCTTCATCTATCCCGACCGCGATCCGAAGGGAACGGGTTTTCAGGTGATTCAATCGAAAATTGCGGTGGGAAACGGAGGAATGTGGGGCCGCGGCGCCAAGCAAAGCTCACAGACGCATTTGGGCTTTCTGCCGGTACCGCAAACCGATTTCATTTTTTCTTCCTTTGCGGAAGAGCACGGGTTCGTGGGGATTGTGATCGCGCTGGTTCTGTATTTTCTGTTGATTATGCAGATAGTGCAGAACGCCCAAACGGCGCCGGACCAGGCAGGTCTTTTCATCTGCATGGGCGTCGCCGCGCTGTTATTGTTTCACGTGTTCGTCAACGTCGGAATGGTGGTTGGCCGGATGCCGATCACGGGCATTCCGCTTCCGTTGATGAGTTCGGGAGGCTCGAACACGTGGTCGATATTTTTGATGCTGGGTCTGGTGAACGGCGTCAGGTTAAGAAGATTTGTAAACTGAACCGCGACCGTGAGGGAGCGGAGTTCGACAACGAACGGGTCGAATGAGTAGAACCGAAAAGTTCGGATTGCCGTGATTTTCGAGTTACTGAGTTTTGTAAACGAATCTATGGCGCGGGTGTTGGTGAGCATAGTCTCCATTCGCGCCTAGCAACGATTTTTGCTTGCGGTCTTGGCATAAAAGACGGCAGGCATGGCAAGCAGGTCCGGGGTTTTTAAGTTCGCTCGTTACAGATCCGAAGGCGGTGAGTAATGAGTAAGGAACTGGTGATTGGGTCCAATCGCCATGAGACGAAAGTAGCGATTCTCGAAGACGATCAGCTCGTCGAGATCTATTTTCAGCGCGAGAACGAGTATTCTCTCGCGGGCAGCATCCATAAAGGGCGAGTGACGCGCGTACTGCCCGGCATGCAATCGGCGTTCGTCGATTTAGGTCTCGAACGGGACACGTTCCTCTATGTCACGGACTTCTTCGAGGAGAACGAGGACATCGATACGGTCGGCGATGAGAAGCCGGTCCGCCGCGACCGAAACGATCGGGGAGAGCGTGGCGACCGCGGCAATTCACGCGAACGTGGGCCGCGTCCAGCGCAAGTCGAGCCCCCGCTCGCGGAATCGCAGACTCTTCAACAAGAGGAAAGCGGCGCGCCCGCTGCCGCGGTTCCGGTCGCAAACACCAGCCCGCAAGCGCCAGACCAGCGGCCCTCGGAGCGGTTTGACGACCGGCGCGGCAGACGCTCCCGCCGCCGCCGGCAGCGCGGCCGCGGATTCCCCGAGAACAAGTACGCCCAACCGCTAAATGCACCGCAGGCCGGCGCCGAACTTTCACGCTCCGAGCCTGTACGCCCGGAGAATACGGCTCCGGAGAATGCCTCCGATGTCCTCATTCTGCCCGGCGAGACACTGGCAAAATATCGCAACCGCGATTCCGAGCGCGAGAGCGCTGCCGCACGTGAATCGAACCAAGAGGAAACGGAACTCGAGCCAATCAGTCCGGAAGAGGACGAGGCCATAGAAGACGAAGCCGGCGAACTGGAGCTGGCCGAGAAAGTTTTCGGCCATCGCGACGACGACGAATCGACCGCTGACGTTGAAGAAAGAATCGAAGAGGTTAAGCAGGATCAGCCTGTTCCTCCGCCGCCGGTTAACGAGCCCGAAGAAGGAATCTCGGCCGCCGATCTAAGCGAATCGAGCTTAGACGATGAGCCCGAAGGCGGCGCGGTTGAAGTAGACGAGATCGAGACCGGCGACGAAGACGCCATCGAACTGAGCCGCGACCAGCGGGAGGAGTTCTTGAGCGGAGAAGAAGCTCCGGAAGCCCCCGAAGCGGAGCAGCCGCAAACCGCTACGGTTCGCGAACAAGGCGGCCCATATCTGCACCGCACTTCGCGGCGCATGAGACGCCGGCGCGGCGGTAACCGCTTTGGGCAACCCGCCGATCTCGCAGCTCCTTCTTCGGCTGGCGCAGCCGCGGGAACGGCAACTGCGATGCAACCGGAAGCTCGCCGCGAGAATTACGAAGAGCGCTCGGCGGAACGGCCGGAGCGCGCGATACCGTCCATCTCGGAGCTGCTCAAGGCGGGGCAAGAAATCATCGTCCAGATCGCCAAAGAGCCGCTGGGGCAAAAAGGAGCGCGCATCACTTCGCACGTCGCTCTGCCCGGCCGTTACGTCGTTTTCATGCCCAGCGTAACCCACATGGGCGTTTCGCGCCGGATCGCCAGCGATGAGGAACGGCAGCGGCTGAAACGCATTCTGCAGGCGCATCGCGCTGGAACCACCGGCGGTTTCATCGTCCGTACCGCCGGGGAAGGCGTTCCGGAAGACGAGATCGCGGCCGACATGAATTCGCTGTACAGCCTGTGGCTCGACATCCGCGAGAAAGCCGAGAAGAAACCCGCGCCCGCGCTGTTGCACTACGACCTCGACATCGTACAGCGCATTCTGCGCGATCAGGTCACGGATGAATTCAAAGCTATCTGGGTCGACAGCGAAGAAATGTATGAAAACGTGCTGAATTTCATGCAGCGCTTTCAACCCGCGCTAGTCAATCGCGTGAAGATGTACACGCGCCAGGCGCCGGTCTTCGACGCATTCAACATCACGCAAGAATTAGAGAAGGCGCTGCGGCCGAAGGTTTGGCTCAAATCGGGCGGCTATATCGTTATCAATCAAACCGAGGCGCTGGTCGCCATCGACATCAATACCGGCAAATACGTCGGCAAGTCCAATCGCCTCGAAGACACCATCGTGAAGACCAACACCGAAGCGGTGAAGGAGATTGTGCGCCAGATCCGGCTGCGCGACCTGGGCGGCATCATCGTCGTCGATTTCATCGACATGGACGAGCGCAAGAACCGGCAAAAGGTGATGCAGACGCTCGAAGAAGCCATGCGCTCCGATCGCGCTCCTTACAAAATTCTGCAATTCAACGATTTCGGCTTGGTTGCCATCACGCGCAAACGCGTGAAGCAGAGTTTGGAACGGACGCTGTGCGCGCCGTGCCCGTATTGTGAAGGCGCCGGCTATGTAAAAAGTGTGCAGACGGTGGTTGGCGAAATCCTCGTGGAAGCGCAGAAGATTGCGCGCGCGATTGAGGGCAAAAATGTGGTGCTGCGCGTTCACCCCGATGTCGCGAAAGTCCTGAAGGCCAGCAGTAATCACTATCTGGAGGAGCTTGAAGAGATTCTCGGGCGACCTGTGCTGGTGAGCGGCGACGCGGCGCTGCACCATGAGAAGTTCGATCTGGCGTAGCGGCAGTTTTAATCCGGAGAGATGGCCGAGTGGTTGAAGGCGCACGCTTGGAAAGCGTGTTTAGGGGAAACTCTAACGTGGGTTCGAATCCCACTCTCTCCGCCAGCTTATACTAATAGAATCAATAACTTATCCAGCGAATAGTGTGTCTGGTGGGTAATGAAACAAGCGCGCGAACTCTCTCCGTAGTTTCCCCCTGAGCCGGAACCGGCTCCGACATCGCAGCTGCTTTCCTTGCTCTTTTGACCGCCTTACTCTTACGCTTCGAAATTCCGGCCGCACTGTTTACGCTTCAGGAGCTTGTAGAAGCGGATGCGCTTCTTGGTTCCGCCACCGAAGGGCTGGCCCATGTGGTGCGGGATCTCCAAACCATTCTCGTCAGCGGCGGCACAGATACTGGCAAAACCACGGTACGAAAGCCTTGCTTGACTTCATTCCACAGGCGGAGCGCCTTGGGCATGATGAAGACACGATGGAGCTGAAATCGATCACCCGAATGTCTTTCGTTTCGAGCGCGAAAGGAACTGTGCGACGGAGCTGGAAACATAACGACGCCAGCAGTCACCCATTCGGGATCTGGTGAAAGCGACTCTCCGGCACAGGCCGGATCGGCTCATTAGAGGTCCGGGGCGGCGAAGCCTTCGACCTGCTAGACGCGCTCAACACTGGTCATTCCGGTTCCATCTCAACGCTGCACGCAAATTCCGCAAGCCAAGCGCTTTCCCGTCTTGCTAGTCTCGCGCTCCGCGCCGAGGTCGATATCCCGTACCGGGCAATTCAAGCCGAGATCGGGGAGCGGACCCCACTCGCTTTCGGGTGCCCGACAGAGGGGCGAGAAAAGGAGAATCGCAAATGTACATACCAGTTATGTGGAATATGTGGAAGCTCTCCGCACTGATGGGCCCTCAAAACGGGGTGAATCCTGGTTTTTTTGTTTTGAGAAAGAGAGCCGTGCGGTGGAAAAGTGGGAAACCTGCGTTCGGTTTTCCACTTTTCCGTCCGCTTCGCCGTCGCGCTGTGTGGAATGTGGGAATCGCGAAGCGATTTCTAAGGACTGTGGAAAGCGCAGTTTGCTTTCCATCAGTCCGCCATTTCCACAGGCGTAGCCGGATTGATCGTTGTACCGCTGGCTGAGAAGTGGAGATAATGGTCCTGCTGTATAACGCCGCAAAGAGGGTATCCGTTGTGCGATTCACCAGAAACCTGCTGATAGGCCTCTTCCTCTTGGTCATCCTCATCACATCCGGAACGGCCCAGGAAGTTAGGAAGTTCGCTGGAGATTATCTGGCCGTCTCAGGTCCGATACACGTTAAGCTGCACCTGGTTGAGTCCAGTGACTCTCTTGGCGGTACAGTCGACAGCCCAGACTTCGGCATGGCGGGGTTGCCCCTCTCAGATGTCCGCGTGAGCGGACAAAGTTTGAGCTTCTCAGTGCCTATGATCAAAGGAGCTTGGGCGGGGTTCTTGAGCGAAGATGGGAACTCGCTTTCGGGAACCTGGAATCAAGGTAAGTCCGTAGCATTGAACTTCACCCGGGCAGGCAGCTCGCAATCGCAGCCTCCGGCTACTGTCCCACCGTCTTCGTCGCAACCCCCGACTGATTCAGCGTGTCCAGCCGGTTCGATGGCCAGTTACTGGGACGGGTCCGCCTGGAAACCAATGACTATGGCCGTTGAATCCGGCAAGAAACGCGACGTTTCTTTCAGAAGGAGTCTGAATCCGTACAACGCAATGGGAGGTAAGGCGAACGTCTTCATGTTTGAGGGGGCCTCTGCACCTATTACGTTAGTACAGAGTCCACGTTTTTGTTTCCCAGCCACAGCCAACGCCCGAGGCGACTATATCATTGGGGTATTGACCGTCAAGAAAAACGATCGCGAAGTTGAGAAGTTCATAACTGACCGAAATAACCCGGGTGGAAATCTCCTGTTTCCGGCGAACAAAACTCTCGGCACTAATGTGAAGCGTCTTTCGCATGGTTTCGTTGAGGTTACTCCCAAGGAGCCCCTAAAGGAAGGCCAATACGTGGTGGCCAACGGTATGCTGATGTTCGACTTCGGCGTGAAGTAAAACGGACAGCATGGGTACTTTCCCCATACAAGGACCGTGGAAAGTGAGTTTGCTTTCCATGACTCCGTATTTTCCACGGTTGCAGCTGCATCGCTCAAGCATTTTCCGCGGGGTCCGTCTTTTAGACAATAAATCCAGGAAAGCAATGTCGCATTCGTCAGCCAGAATGATGGCAACACTGGCTTACGGGTCCTGATAGGCTAAACCAACATGAACCGGCGAAAGGGTCTAGTGGCAGTTTCCGTAGCTTTTCTTTTGATTGAGGTAGGTGCCGATTTGCTGAACGCCCAGTCCCCCGATCATTGGGCATTTCAAGAGAAGGTCGACCAGATGGACGACACGAAAAGCCTCAAGGCCGTTCTGCACACTCGCGTCAGTAGCAACGGAAGAAGCGGAATGGTTGAGGTAACCGCGACCTGCGCTGCGGAGGTTGTAAAGCTGGACTTCGTCTATGTTTCCGACACAGACAAGAATATGGGATTCCAGCAAGTCCAGCCCGATCCTTCTGTGAATTTTAACCAGATCAACATTCCCAAGCCCCGCGTGAACATGCGCATAAGGATCGGCGATACGCCCGTGAAAGCGATTTCCGCGCAGACGGATCATGTCAATGAAGCCATCTTACTTTTCTCGGAGCTTTCGCCAGGTCAGGCAATGGCGGACATGCGCGGACCGCAAGGAAGCCACGATGTGACTCCTCTGCTGCGCCTATTCGCGAGCGGTGCGTCGGCCGGAACCATCGACGAGCTGTACAACGCCCGGCTGATCCGACTGGAGTTGCCGCTCGCTAGCGGTGACACTCCGGTTGTGCGGATCACGCCGCATGACGATCCCGACTTTCAAAAATTCGCAGCGCACTGCGAGGCTGCTTATCCTATGATCAAGAAGACCTTCATCAGTGGAGGTCCCGCTTTCAGCTCCGCCCTACCTCCGGGAATCACGGCGGTGCTCGGCGATCGCTGGCTCATTCCGGCTGCTGGCGCGAGATTCGTTCCCGTGACTGAGGAGGAGGCGAAAGAGATTGTCATAAAACAGGCGCGGCGTTGGTACGATTATGACCCGAGGGCGCGACAGGACGAAAGGGATTACGCAGCGGCATTTAAATCGGCGGCGATTTTGCCTGGAAGAACGGAATGTGCAGCTATAGAAACCAGCAAGCCGAGATTCATTGTCGCTGCCCCGGGTCAGGATCCACGAGCGCGGCTGCTCGTCACCGTCGGAGTCGGCAGAGGCAGCGTAGATCTCGTAAAGCTTGCAGATGGGCGTTTCGGCTTGGCCCCGTATGACGACCTCTCACAGGGATACACGGATTACAGGCGTAGGTTTCCCGACCCGCTGCAAGCTGAGCGCCCCAAACCAACACCAGCCGATATTGCACCCGAGGATCGCAGGTTCGCGGGGACTGCCGAACAGTTCGCCGCGGCGTTCCCCGAGTTTTTAAGACGAGCAGCCGCTCATTGGCAGCTCCATCCACAGAGTTTTGCACCAGAGAGCGCTTATATTCTCGATCTCGCGCGCACTTGTTCACAAATCACGCCGGAGATGCTCGACAGTGTCCGAAATCCCGCGGACAATAGCATCGAGCTTGAGAAGCTCGCGAATGGCAGATTCAAAAAGTGCGATTTGATACGAACATATGTCACGCACCAGCCTCGCTTTCTTGTATTTGACCTTTCTTCACTTCGTGCGGCGATGGCGGCAAGAGATCAAGCACCGCCAGGGGCTTTCGATGCAAGGGGTATTCAAATCGCCGGGCCTAGGCGTCAATCGGCGTGGCTCGACGGCGAGTCATTCACACTGAGTATCCAATTCGCGCGTCTGCCGTCCGATCCTCGTGATCCCAACGAGCCGTATCCGCCAGCTTATTGGATCGTGGAGGCGACGATCAGCAGTTCCTCGTCAGCACACTAAAGACTGAGCCTCAGGCCGACAAACATATAGTGAAGGCCGGGTCCGGCTTGAGTGTTGAGCGGAGAACCGCTACATCACCATAAAAGTTGAATGTGCTTACGCTTTAGTTTTCAATGGCGGTGCTTAGTTCGCGCGGCGTATCGCCGGACGGCGTACCGACGTCCTGAAGAGACTCCACGAGCCTGTCATATGCCGCAACACCTTCATCAATCGCGGCCAGTTCCGGCTCCGTTAACGGAATCGTTTGCTGTAAATGGACCAGGTTGGATTTAGCCTCCAACATCTGAGCACGTGAAGATTCCTTTGGGAGATAAAACGAACCTTCCCGCAAGCCATGCGATGCGGGCACTAATCAAAGAAATCGTACGTGCAAAAACCGTGCCCGAGATCAAAGAACTTCCACGGTTCTTTGCCACCCACACCTTGTAGAACGACATCCTGATCGATGAGCACTTCGATCGCTCGCACACTCCGCTCAAAGTATCCCGCCTTGGCTTAGGACTTCATCAGTTTCGTTGGAGTGATCTTTGCGTAATGTTGTGTGGAGGGCCGAGCAGGACCGCTTTGCCGAACAACAAGCGCGCGCCCAGTTCCGCCTGCACCATGGTCGAGCGTGTTTTGGCCGCCTCAAAGACCAGTTCGGGGCTCGCGTGATTGGCGTACGCGGCGCCCGCAAAATCATGGCGCACCTGATGTTCGGAGTTGTTGCGCTCACCGTCGATCAACTCCTCAAATTCACCGGCTAGGCGGCCCTTGCTTGCTGGAAATCGGAGCGCGCCGGCAACGGCGCCGTCGCGGCGTGCGCGTTTCCCTGCTGTCTCCGCCCACAACCGCCTCTGCCCCACGCCAACCGCTCACGTCCGCAAAAAATCTCCCCTGTCAAGCCCAGGCCGCGTGAGTTTTGCAAGTCGTTCTCAAAAGTGCCCAA
>CAWBDW010000049.1:0-22970 GCA_963787545.1 uncultured Acidobacteriaceae bacterium | reverse complement strand
TGGTTTCGCATCGCTGGCGGTTCTGATTTTGGGCTTGGGTATTGGCGCAAACACGGTCCGTAACCACGCGAGAACCGTAGTGGACGCGCAACAAGCGGTTGCCTATCTGCTGAGAAGCCTCCATGGTTGTTTTCTGAATCAACGCCCCCCGTTGAGTTCAACTTTTTCTACAGAACGCGCTTCTCGCTCGACTTACATTAACCCCAACTCTTCAGGCAAGGATAATCAGAGGCCGATTCTGCCGGTTGATCACTCGTAGCGTAGCGCCACCAAGGGATCGACTTTAGCCGCCCTGCGCGCAGGCATGTAGGCGGCCAGCACGGCCACGAGAAATGAGCAGCACAGATGCCGATGCGAGCGTGAGCGGGTCAGTCGAACTGATGCCATATAGGTACTGCGCCATGACGCGGCTCAATCCTAGCGCGCCCACCAAGCCCACAGCCACTCCAAACAACGTCACCCAAAGCCCTTCGCGCAGCACCAGACCGAGAACGTCCTGACGACTTGCTCCAAGCGCCATTCGGACGGCAAGTTCGCGTGTACGTCGGGTCACCGTGTAGGACATCACGCCGAAGATACCGACGGCAGAGAGAATAAGGGCCATCCCCGAAAAGATCCAAAGCAGCGTCATGGGGAAACGGATGGCGCCATAGCTTTGTGACACCATTTCGTCCATGCTACGAATCCCGTTTATAGGCTGCTGCCTGTCGACCCCCAGCACAGCCTGGCGCAGTTCCGGCACAACTTTCATCGGTGGCACGGCAGTTCGCACAACTAGAAATGCCGAGGGCGCCGGGCTTTGGGCGAACGGCACGTAGATAGCCGCTTCCGGCCGCCACAGATCATCGTTTCGAACGTCCTGCGCCACGCCCAACTATTCGCAGAAACCGCGAGGTCCCGGAATGTTCTCCCGGAATAGACTCGGGCCAGAATCGTAATGTGGCTGCCGATCGGACTCGACTTCGGCCAATAACGGCGCGCAACGGTTTCGCTGATGATGGCAACCGGTGCTGCGCTTTGATTATCGTGCTCGCTGAAGGCGCGCCCCGCTATCAGGTGCGTTCCAATTGCCTTCAGGAAATCCGGCGTAATGATTTTCAAAGCAGCCGTCGGTTCCTGTCCTGGCGTTGCGGGAGGCTGGCCCTGCGGTTGAAAGAAAACGTTCGCGCCCCCAGCATCGGCGCCGGCGCTTTTGACTCCGGGTAGAGCCTCCATCCGCTGCAGAACGGTCCGATAGAATTCGACCTGCTGAACAGGGGATGCATATTTGTAAGCCGGTAAGCTGATTCCCATCGTTACGGCGTTCGAGGGGTCGATACCAAGATCGACCTTGACGAGCTTAACGAACGTACGGACCAGCAGGCCTGCGCCGATCAGCAAAACCAAAGCCAGCGCGGTCTCGCTGACGATCAACACGTTCCTCAAACGGCGTCCGCCCAATTCGGAAGTTGTGCTCAAGGCGCCCTCTTTCAGCGCGTCATTTGCCGCCGAACTGGCCGTCATCCAGGAAGGCGCCAGACCGAAAATGAGCCCCGTCGCAAGCGTAAGTAAGGCGGTGAATATCAGTACGCGCCAATCGATATCGATGGTCTTGGCATTCGGGAGCGCGAGATGATAGCGAGCCATCGCCAGCGTGAGCAGGCGATCCCCGGCGAACGCCAGCGCAATGCCGGCCGCGCCGGCGCACGTAACCAATAAAAGGCTCTCGGTGAGCAGTTGCTGGATCAACCGTGGGCGGCTGGCTCCGATCGCGACCCGGATGGCAACCTCGCGCTTACGAGCAGTAGCGCGCGACAAAAGCAGATTCGATACGTTCAGGCAGGCTATCAACAAGACGAACAGGACCGCGCCCAGCATGATGAAGAGCGGCTTCTCCATGTGGCGATGGTAGGCCGCGTGAAGCGGCTCCACTTTGATGCCCCAGCCTTTATTGGCGTCCGGATATTCCCGCGCCAGATTGTCCGCCAAAGCGTTCATCGCGGATTGTGCCTGGGCGATCGTCACCCCCGCCTTCAGGCGCGCTTGTGTCTGCAGATCTCGCGACGTGCCGCGACCCAATTCGCTCCGCTCTTCCGGCGTAAGCACGAGTGGAACGAAAACATCCATCTCCTGGTCCCAGGTGAAGCGGAAAGATGCCGGCATCACGCCAACGATGGTGTAACTCCGCTGGTCGAGGTCGATGGACTTGCCCAGAATGGAGGAGTCGCCGCCGTAGCGTGTTTGCCAGAGACGATAACCGATGACGGCCACCTGGTCCTTGCCGGACTCCGTTTCGCTGCTGGTCAGGACACGGCCAAGCAGCGGCCGAACACCGAACAGCGGGAGCAGCTCGGCTGAAGCCTTGATGCCCTGTATGCTCTCGGGCCTGTCGCCTTCCGTAATGTTGAACCGGGACCAGCGGTAATAGGCGACATACTCGAACACGCCGCTTTTCGCGATATCGGCGATATTAGGGGCCGAAACGCCTGTCTGGATGTAGCCTTCACCCTTCTGATTGCGCCACTGCCCGAGACCGACAAGCTGTTCAGGATTCGGGTACGGCAGTGGACGAAGCAGCACCGCCGAAACCAGGCTGAAAATTGCCGTGTTAGCACCGATCGCGAGTGCCAGACTCAAGACCGCCATGGCCGTGAACCCTGGACTCTTAGCCCAAAACCGCAAGCCGTAACGAAGGTCCTGGAACATCATTCCACCGGTTTTACTAATGATATAAACTCGATTTTTACGTCGCACCCCAGAAGGCGATTGGTGGTTCCGACTCCTTCCGAACATCTGAGACTCGCTCCGATGTAGTAAAACAATTCTGTGTAAAAATGTAAGAATTGAGCGATCGTGAGCCTGCAATCCAAAATCGAATGGACTGAGGCAACGTGGAATCCAGTCCGCGGTTGCCAGAAGATCAGTCCCGGCTGCAAACATTGCTATGCCGACACCTTCGCCGAACGATTTCGCAACGTACCCGGCCACCCCTACGAAGACGGGTTCGACCCCCGGCTCGTCCCAGAAAAGCTGGCTGAGCCACTCCGGTGGTCGACTCCAAAGGCGGTCTTCGTGAACAGCATGAGCGATCTGTTCCAAGACGTCGTACCGGACGAATACATCAAGACCGTCGCGACAGTCATGCTTGCAGCAAACTGGCACACGTACCAAGTCCTCACCAAACGTGCAGACCGGCTTAATCGACTGCTGACGACGACACTCCGCGATGTCGCACAAGCACCCCACATCTGGTGGGGCGTAAGCGTCGAAGATAAGAAGTATGGCGTCCCGCGCATCGCACACCTCCAACGCGCACCAGCAGCCGTCCGCTTTCTAAGCATCGAGCCGCTGCTGGAAGACCTCGGCCCGCTCAACCTCGATGGCATTGAATGGGTCATCGTTGGCGGCGAAAGCGGTCCTGGCGCACGGCCCATGCAACCAGCATGGGTTCAAGCGGTTAAGCGACAGTGCGACGCTCGCGGCACGCTCTTTTTCTTCAAGCAATGGGGCGGCGTTCAAAAAGCGAAAAACGGCCGTCGTCTCAACGGGAAAACCTATGATGCCATGCCAGATTTATCGAGACACAAGCCCCTGGGACGCGGCGACCGAGAAAGCTTAATCAACCATCTGGCATCCGCCGCAAGGCAGTTTCACAACAATCCCCTCGTACAAATCACGCGTCGAACGATCGTCGCCTAGAACTGGGCTACCGGTGAAACCTGCGGCTTACTATGAGGGAAAAGAACAAACGTACCTCAAGCACTTCTTTCTTGAACGTTATCTCGAAACGGTCGCGTTCCACATCGGCTACACACACCAGGAATTCGTCTACGTAGACTGCTTCTCAGGCCCATGGCGCTCCGCGGACGAAGAACTCGCCGACACGTCAATCAGAATCGCACTGGACAAACTCAACTACGTCCGCGAAGCCCTGGCGAGCAAACAACGGTACGCCAATATCCGAGCGATTTTCATCGAGAAAGACCCATCGGCCTTCCGGTCCCTTGAAGCCGCCCTCGAACAACACCGCCGTGCAATCGACACCGCGGCACTCGCCGGCACGTTCGAAGACAAAATCCCGGCCATCCTCAATCAAGTCGGGAAGAAGTTCGCATTCTTCTTCATCGACCCCAGAGGTTGGACGGGATTTGCCATGGACCACATCAGAGCGATCCTACGACACCAGCCAGGTGAGGTCATGGTGAACTTCATGTACGACTTCATCAATCGCTTCATCAACTACCCCGATCCGGCAAACGAGCAATCACTCGATAAGTTCTTCGGGACTAGCGATTGGCGCAAGATCCGCAACATCGCGGACCGAGAAAACGCCAGCGTCGACCTCTACAAGGAACAACTCCGTACCACAGGCGCTTACACCTTCGTGACATCAACGCGCATCCTCAAGCCGCTACACGACCGCGCTTACTTTTACCTCATTTATGCCACTAGAAACCCAAAAGGCATCCTTGAGTTCCGCGAGGTCGAAAAGCAAACCCTTAAAGAACAGGACAAAGTACGAGCGGCCGCACAACGGGCACACAGGGAAACGAAGACCAGACAAACAGAGCTCGGGTTTGAACCGCCGAACGAGCTCTCCAACACGATCCAATCAGAACGAGCACATCGCCTCAAACAAGCACAACAGCGCCTGCTCGAACTCCTCAAACAAGGACCAATCAGGTACGGCAAGCTGCAACCTCTCATCCTCGAAATACCCCTCGTTTGGAACACTGACTTGAACTCGATGTTGATGGAGCTGAACAAAGCTGAACGAATAACCATCCAGAGCCTTGCGCCCCGGCAGCGAACAGCAAGGGCCGATAACCTCATCCAACTGCGGAACCCCAATTCCGCACACGAGTGATTACAAGCCGTTGGATGGCCTTCCGACACGCGACGTCAGCGGGCCGCCGAAATTGTTTCCGGAGACTGAGCCCGACCCGGTGGTTTCACGGGGCGAATGCCGACGGAGGAAGTAAACTCCTGGAAGAGATACGCCTTTTCGGACTTAACCGGCTCCGTCCGCTTTTTCCCTAGTCACATCGGGTCTGGTGTAGGCAGGCTACTATCTATGCCTTCCAGGAAGCCGCGATAAACCGGTATGACAGCGAGAAACTCCTCGGCTGTTCCAATGTCCCGATCGGCGAATGCATGAATAGCGTTGCCGCGTTGCTGAATAACCTCAATAAAAGTGTGATGTTGAGTCAGTAAATTCCTCCTGACAAGGAATTGTCTCATCCCTTCGTAAGAGAGGACATCTGGGACGACGGTCCGCCGCCTATTCTTAGGTGCATGATCGTCGGCGAGATAATTCCCCAGAAATACACAAAGGAAAAGTTTCAATTGGCCTTCCACCAATGTGCGCAGGTGCACCCAGGCCAGGATCAAAACCGCGGGCTCGGAAGAATAGGCCATTACCTCTGTCACTCGCAGCCTCAAGGTTGCGGCGAATGAAGATAGCCAGTCCAGCCTAGAGCCGGACAGCAGCTCGGCGGCATTCTTCGGAGCCCAGCCATGAGCTCTACTCCAGAAATTCGCGGCCCTGGATGAAATCTTCTCAATTGCATAAAGATGCTGCTCAAGCGTGGGCGGGTCATCTTCAGGGAAACACCAGGCCATAGCTCTCCGCCTAGTGTAACGCTGGTTGGACTGAACGCTCGAACAACCTTGTGTTTCAAAGGTCGAGAGCGCTTATGCCTCATCGAACGACACGAACTAAATCATCAAAACGCAGGCTGCTAGATCTGAGCAGTAAACACGAGTCAGGTTACTCCCGCTAAACGCGCCAGAATGCAGCCATCCATTGTTTGAAGGCGGCCAAATCCGGACGGAGGAAGTAAACTCCTGGAAGAGACACGCCTTTTCGGGCTTAACGTCTGTTTACTCAGGAGCAGATCTCCGCGTCGAAGAAGATTCCTATTGGGTCACACTCAAAGACCTCGTGTCAAAATAGCAGAACGGAACGTTTGAGTTCGGCGGCATGATCCGTGAAAAGTCGGAAGTGATGCTCCCAACGATCACCGAATCACCGACAATCAACGGAATCACTTCATGACGGTCGACCAGGGACTGCGCTTGGCTCTTTGCGAATGCGACGCCATTGGTTTGCAGGCCTCTGTACAACACGAGTGCGTCCTTCAACTCCTTGAAGCACCAGCCATCCTTGCTGACGGTACCCTTCTGCAGCGGCGCGCTACGACGGTCAACCACTTCGAATGACACCCATTTTGCTTCCGCTTGTCCGCCATGCGGGAACGTCTCAATGTCCACTCTAGAACCACCAAGCGCGACTCGGTAATACGCATTTGGCTCCAGCCAACGGCAACCTCCGTTCACTCGATGCGAGACACAACGCGTGGTCACTATGTCTCCATCGACGGCTATTTGGTTGTATACGACCGACCTGGGTATGGAAAACTGTACGTTTGTCGGTGGCGTGACATAGCTGCTACACGTGATCGTAGAAAAAGACCACGAGCCAGAACTGTAGCAGCTCGTGTCGACGCGCCCGGGCAGAGGAATGTCGACGTTGATATTGTCGGGGACTACTTTGTACGCGAGAGCCATCGCAAAGGCGGCGTTCGCTCGGTCCGGCTTACCAGCTTGCTGATGTGCCCCAGCCGCACTCGATGTTACAAGCAATGCCATCAAGGCTACTTTGCGCATTCGTGTTGGAGGGTAGCATACATGTGGCCCAAACTGGGCAGATTACTCCCGATAAACCGCTAAGCGTCCGCCAATCCGCCCCCATGCATGCCGTAGTCTATAGTCGATTCTGAAATCCCACTACACAAAAATCAAAAATGCCGGAAAACATTTCCAATCTGCTCGCGAACGTCCAGCACCACGCCGCAACATGGTTCGACATCACTTAACACCCGCCCAGTACGCGCGACACTTACCACAGAAGACCTGCGCAACGCCCTCGGAGGCCCGCTCCCCGCTGAAGCCACACCTCCGGAAACCGTTACCCAAATTCTGGCCGACATTGGCATGCGCGGCACAGTAGCCTCCGCCGGGCCTCGCTATTTCGGGTTCGTCGTGGGAGGCAGTCTTCCAGCCGCACTCGCGGCGGATTGGCTTGTGTCCGCCTGGGATCAGAACGGCGGTATCTACGCCTTGTCTCCTCTGGTCTCTGTCATCGAACAGATCACCGGATCCTGGCTGCGGGAACTCGCCGGGCTTCCCGCAACCATGAGTTTTGGCTTTGTCACCGGCTGTCAAATGGCAAACTTTACCGCACTGGCAGCCGCGCGCCATCGCGTCCTGAGCGATGCTGGATGGGATGTAGAGGCCAACGGCCTTTTCGGAGCTCCACCTATAGAAGTAGTGGTGAACGAAGAAGCGCACTACACCATCGCAATGGCGTTGCGGCTGCTGGGACTCGGAGCCAATCGGGTTCGAAAAATCCCTACAGACAATCAGGGCCGCATGCGCGCCGATGCTCTCTCTGGGGCCCTCCATGCCACCCAGGGGCCCTGCATCGTTTGCGCACAGGCCGGCAACGTGAACACCGGTGCAGTCGATCCTCTCAGCGAAATCGCCGAATTGGCAAAGAACCGCAAAGCGTGGTTACACGTCGACGGCGCGTTTGGCCTTTGGGCCGCCGCTTCCCCGCAGCGGGCGGCGCTCGTGCGGGGCGTCGAAATGGCCGATTCCATCGCGACCGACGCGCATAAATGGCTCAACGTTCCTTACGATTGCGGCATCGTCTTCTGTGCGGATGAAGCTGCGCATCGCAGCGCGATGTCGCTGGCCGCGGCCTATATCGTCGCAACCACGAGTGAGCGCGACCCTCACGAGTTTGTACCCGAAGAATCCCGCCGCGCCCGCGCAATCCCGGTCTACGCAGTGCTGCGATCTCTCGGCCGCCCGGGAATTGCCGAACTAGTCGAGCGAAACTGCCGTCAGGCACAGCGCTTTGCCGATGCGTTCCGCGCCGCCGGATATGAAGTGCTCAATGATGTCGTGCTCAACCAGGTCCTCGTCTCTTTCGGTACTCCGGAACAAACGCAGCGCACCATCGCCGCAATCCAGGAAGACGGAACCTGCTGGTGCGGAGGCACGGTTTGGCAAAACCGTACCGCCATGCGCGTCAGCGTGAGCAACTGGTCAACAACAGACGAAGATGTGGACCAGAGCATAGAGGCAATCTTGCGAGCTGCCCGCAAATGCTCGCAATGATGGATGAGCAAACTCCGCTATCGCGAATGGCAAGCGTCACTGAACTTTGGGTTGCAATGCAAATGGAAAATACGCGATCCAATAAAATACCCAAGCGCCGAACCCACGAATACATCCGAAGACCAGTGGTCGCGGCCAAGAAGGCGTCCGCCCATCACCGACGCCGCTGCGCCATACGCTAACACTTCCACCCATGGCTTCGGGTATTCATGGGCGACCACGCTGGCCATCGCGATCGTGAACATCGGATGACCGGCAGGAAATGACGTATCTATGTTGTGGTGACGCCCGAAATCGCCATAACCGTTTCCCTCGCCCGGGCGCTGGCGTCCCGCGATGAATTGCATTGGCGTATAAACCAGAAAAGTGTTCACCAAGGCTTCTGTCGCGAGTGTTCCCATCTCCTTCAGATGCTCGTTATGCGTCTTGATCCCGTAGCCCCAGGAAAGCGCGAGAGCGGCCGCGGTACCGCCTAGAGCGACATTGGAAAAATTTCCGTAGATATCGACGTTCCCTCCCGGAAGATGTCTCTCGATGTGCCGGTCGGTCGCGAGCAGCGCCCCGGTTCCCGCCAGCACGATCGCATCCCATTTAAAGTTAGAGCGCTGAAATGGAGCGCGATAAAGTTCCTTTTGATCGTGCAACAGTCGTCGGGCGCCACGGTGCACCGGCCCTGGTGATTGTGATTGTTGAGGATCGCCTGGATCACCGGAAGCCGCCGAATCTTCTGGAGTGTTCGCGCTGGGGGCGCCGAGCTCTTGAAGGTTGAGGGCTTGAATCGAGCCGTCCACAGGATGGACCGCGTCGAGTATTGATGGCGCTTGACCAAAGACCGGATGCGCGATCGTCACCAGAGCAAGAGCCGCCGTGATCAGCGGAACGAGCGCTTGGCGCCCACGCAGGCGAATAGTCGATTCGCATTTTTTCTGAACCTCTATTGCGGATTCAATGACCGTGTATCCCTTCATACAGTCATTGTGCGCATAGCGCTAACCGAGTTCGCCCGGCCGGGTTAGCGCTTACCGCGAGAGTCATACTGGAAGCACTGCTCAAGCGGCACGCCAAGCGCGATTGCCACCTTGAACGCAGTCTGAAGCGAAGGCGAATACTTGTCTTGTTCGATCGCTATCACCGTCTGCCGTGTGACGCCCACTTGATCGGCGAGTTCCTGCTGCGTCATCTCGCGGAGCGCCCGGAGTTCTCGAATCTGATTGCGTATGGCGGGCATCAGAACGCCTTCCGGTAAGCCACAAGCTGGGTGGCGGTTTTCGTGATATCCGCAACGACCAACATCCCGAAGAAGACGTTCAGAAAATGAAGTCCTACCATCCGGCTGTCCAACCGAAGATGGCCGACGGTCGCGTGAAACCACAACATGCCCAGCCCGAGCACCATCAATGAGGCGAGCGCTACATAGCCGGCACGATATCCTCGCAGCTCGATCAAGCGATCGCGCTCATCTGTTATACGCTTCCGTGTCAGTGCGGCAATCACCGACTGCAGGATTATCTGCAGCACGATAATGGCAATAATCATGCCCGCGACCCTGTTCACGGTGTTTTGCCGGTGCAGGAAGAAATACGGTCCGTACACAACCAGCTCCGCCGCAAGCGAGGCGTAAAGAGTCTTCTCCCGGTAAGAAAGGCTTGTCATGGCGAATCGCTCCATTGTCAAAAATATTTGACATCTGTAATATAGCGCCATCCGCTAATACGTGTCAAACATTTTTTACATGCCTGTGTATTGCCGTCAGTTGACGAGCGCCGCGAGTATCGTTGCGTCGTCGGTTTGGTTACCGTCTGAAAACTCGTCGAGCGCCGCAAATGCAGTGTCGACAATCCTGTCCGGCTGCCGCGTCTGACAGCAGGTTACCGCGGCAAGAAGGCCGAGCCCACCCCACTCTTCGCCTGCCGTGTTATTCGCTTCAACGATGCCGTCGGTGTACGCAAGGATGAGATCGCCCGCATGCAACTGAACCGCCCGCGCTTCGTAGACCGTGTCCGCAAAAAATCCCACGGGTGGCGCGCCGGCTTTGAGCCAGGTGATTGCGCCGTCTGAGCGGATGACCATGGCGGGATTGTGGCCTGCATTCACATACTGCAGTGTGCGCGTATTTTCGTCGAAGACGCCATAAAATAAGGTGGCGTACCGATCCGCGGGCGAGCATGCGTGCAATTGGCGGTTCACTGCTGTCACTACTGCGGTCACGTCATCGGGGGCGAACAAAGCGGCAGTGCGCAGAGAAGACTGGACGTTCGCGATCAGGAGCGCCGCGGGAAGCCCCTTACCCGACGCATCGGCAACCGCGAGCGCCATGCGGCGGCCGGATAGCGGCAGGACAGTGAAGCAATCACCGCCAAGAGCGCGCATCTGCCGGCAGCGGGCGCTGTACGTGAGCCTCTGGGTTTTCGCATACGGGACTTCCATGAATCGTTCTTGCAGATCGCAGGCCACCGCCCAGTCCTCGCTGACGTCCACTACCACGGAATCGGTAATCATCTTTGCACCTCCACAGTTATGTCGGCGCGTGCGGCTCGAAATCGACGTCGGACCGCCAATTTTTTCGCATGGAATTTGTCGGGAACATGTCGAGAAACCGGAAAGCTGCTCCGACTACCGTATGAACGCGCCAAAGGCCGCGTGAAACAGAAAGGGGTAAAAGACGTGAAATACATTTTGTTGATGTCGGGAACAAAGGTGGGGGTAGACTCATACCGCGCCTGGAGTAAAAAGGACATTGATGCGCATATGGCCGTTTTGGCCGGCATCAACCGCGAGCTCACGGAATCGGGCGAGTTCGTCGCCACACAAGGTTTGGCAGCCCCGCATGAGGCGAAGCTGGTGTGCGGCTTGAAAGACGGGATGCCCATCACGGATGGCATTTTTCCCGAATCCAAGGAGTTTCTGCTGGGCTACTGGATCGTGGACGTAGCGACGCCGGAGCGGGCCTATGAAATTGCCGGCCGGATTTCAGCCGCGCAGGGGCCCGGAGGAATACCAACTAATATGCCAATCGAAGTTCGGCAGTTCGCGTTCCGCGCTCCGCAATCGTAGAGAATGCAAGATTACCGGAACAGTCGGAAGGAGCAAGGTTTATGAAATACATTTTGATGATGCATGGCAACAAGGCCGGCTGGGATGAATACGCCAGGTGGTCGAAAGAGGATCTGCAGCGGAACATCGCGTTTATGCAGAGCTTCAACCAGGAACTTCACGATGCCGGTGTTTTCGTCGACACGAAAGGGCTGGCCTGGCCGCAAGAGGCGAAGATCGTCCGCGCGGGGAAGAACGGAGAGCCCGTTACCGATGGCGTATTTCCGGAATCGAAGGAGTTCCTTGCGGGATACTGGGTAATCGACGTCGACAGTCCCGAGCAGGCCTACAAGCTTGCTGCTCGTGCATCCGCCGCGCCCGGGCCCGGCGGCAATCCGGCAAATATGCCGATTGAAGTACGGCAAGTGCTCAGTAGCCACACCGATTTGGGATTTTGAGGCTGACCATCGAACTGTGGCATTGAGCGAAGCACCATCCGATCTTCCGATTGGGCACCTGTTGCGAGAACTGACGCCGCAGGTGCTCGGGATCGTGGTGCGGCGATTTCATGACTTCGCCGCGGCCGAGGATGCGGTTCAAGAAGCTTCGATCGCGGCAGTCATGCAATGGCCGCGCGACGGTGTTCCCGGGAATCCGCGCGCGTGGCTGGCGCAGGTTGCATTTCGAAAAATGGCGGACCATATCCGCAGCGAATCTGCCCGGCGGCAGCGCGAGACGGAAGTTGCGGAGGAGGCGGCGCGTGCGCCCGATACCGCCTTGGATGCTGGCCCGGAGGAAGACGACACGCTCGTGCTTCTCTTCATGTGCTGCCATCCGGCACTTACGCCTGCTTCCGCCATTGCTTTAACCCTCCGCGCCGTCGGCGGTCTAACTACGGCTGAGATCGCCAATGCTTTCTTGGTTCCGGAAACGACTATGGCGCAGCGAATCAGCCGGGCGAAGCAGACCATCAAGGAATCGGGTATCCCATTCCAATTACCGAATACCGAAGAGCATGGCGGGCGTCTGCGCTCGGTGCTGCACGTTTTGTACTTAATCTTCAACGAGGGATATACGGCCACCTCAGGACCACACCTGCGTCGCGCCGATCTCTCTCGGGAGGGGATACGTCTGACGCGCATGGCCCTCCGTCTGCAACCGGAGAATACCGAAATCACCGGCCTGCTTGCGCTGATGCTGTTGACCGACGCGCGCAGGCAGGCCCGAACCGGCTCGAACGATGAATTGATTCCGCTCGCGCAGCAGAATCGGGCGCTTTGGGATCGAGGGCAGATCGCAGAAGGCGTCGCGCTGCTCTCGGCCGCACTGCCGAGAGGCTCCGTCGGGCCCTATCAATTGCAAGCGGCGATAGCCGCTGTTCACGATGAAGCCGCGCGCCCCGAAGATACGGATTGGCCTCAGATACTGGCGTTGTACGACTTGCTGAAGCGAATGTCGGACAATCCGATGGTGATCTTGAATCGCGCCATCGCGGCGGCGATGGTGTATGGCCCGAAAGAGGGTTTAACTCTGTTGGACGCCCTGGCGGAAGATCCGCGAATTGCCGGACACCACCGCATGGATGCCGTTCGCGCACATCTGCTGGAAATGGCCGGCGATTCGCAAGCTGCGGCAACATACTACCGCGCGGCAGCCGGCAAAACAGGGAATCTCCCCGAGCGCAATTACCTTCTGATGCAAGCTGCGCGACTTCTTGTTCCATAGTTCGATAAAGCCACTTTGCTTCTTCTTCCATCGTTCGACAAACCCACTTCGGTGACACCCCGCCCAAGCTCAGAGAACCTGCCCGAGTCCAATTAGCAGGCGTGTCCCCGCCCCGCGGTTTCTTTTCTGTGGCGTCCCGAAGCCAAAAATGAGCGGCTACAATCTGTAGTGACGAGATGCCTGGAGACCTCGCCCGCCTTGAAGCTCATCGCGCCGCTGTTAAGGGGCACTGTTACCGTATGTTGGGCTCGGTCTTCGATGCGGATGATGCCGTCCAGGAGACCATGCTTCGTGCCTGGCGGAGCCTGGATCGGTTCGACGGTCAAGCCTCGCTGCAGACTTGGTTGTACCGTATCGCCACCAACGTATGTTTGGATGAGTTGAAGGCCAGAGAACGGCGGGCACGTCCCATTGAGGAGGGCTCGCCTTCATCTGGAGCTCCGCCATTGGAGCCCTTTCCACGCGTCCGGGCACGCATTGGATCGAACCGATTCTGGATGCGCACGTGCTCCCTTCGGAAGCCAACCCGGCAGAACGAGCCACGCTGCGTCAAAGCATACGTCTGGCATTCGTCGCCGCTCTGCAAAAACTCGCGCCGAAGCAACGCGCTTCGCTGCTTTTGGCGGAAGTGCTGGGTTACTCGGTTGCCGAAGTTGCGGAAATGCTGGACACATCCGTTACGGCGGTGAACAGCGCTTTGCAAAGGGCCCGTGTCACGCTTGCCAAGCGCAGCGAGCAAGAACCAGTTGACGCTTTCTGAATCGCAGCAGCGCATGCTGAACAAATACCTCGCCGCCTTCGAAAACTACGACGTTCAGGAACTGACCTCTCTCATGCGTCAGGATGCAACGTTTTGTATGCCTCCTTATTCGCTCTGCTGCAAGGGCCCGACGAGGTTCGCACCTGGATGCTTGGTTTAGGGTCCGGGTGCCGGGGATCGCGCCTCGTCGCGACCGCTGCATCTGGTTGGCCGGCGTTCGCGCAATACCGGCCAGATCCGCAAGTTGGGCACAAAGCATGGGCGTTGATCGTCCTGGAATTATCGGGTGATCGGATCGCTGGAATTAATTCGTTCCTGGACACCGAAGCCCTGTTCCCCAAATTCGATCTGCCGTTCACGTTTTCCTCCTGACCGCGCCGTTCAGGATCAAAAAATTTGCAGACGCACCGATGAGTTTTCCCTCACCTCGAAGTTTTAATCTTTAAAGGAGAACAACTCAATGAACCATCTCGCCGAAGCCGGAGTTACTACCGTTTCTAAACCGAGACTTTGGATAAGCCGCATTTTGACCGTGCTGGCCGGCCTCTTCTTGCTTATGGACGGCGGGATGAAACTTTTCAAGCCACCCTTTGTCGTGCAAGCAACCGCGCAATTGGGCTATCCCGAGTCCAAAATCGTGGGCATCGGCGTGGTATTGCTCGTTTGTTCGCTCTTATACGTGATACCGCGTACCGCCGTACTGGGCGCCATCTTGCTGACAGGTTATTTAGGCGGCGCGGTGGCGAGCAATGTACGCGCTGCCACTCCCTTGTTTAATGTTGCGTTTCCCCTCTTATTTGCCGTCGTGATCTGGACTGCATTGGTTTTGCGGAACAAACGGCTCCAGTCTATTTTGTTCAAGAGTGAGTGAATGCACGCGGCAATCGTAAAAATTGACGATCGATGTAGCGCAAACACCGGCAACGCCCGAAGAACGCCGGCGCATACGGCCGCAGCCGCGCAAGCCCGAAAAGCAGCATCAAGCCCGCGCCCATCAGCGCTGCGGCCCTCGGCTCCGGAACGGCGGCATTAATGCGGCATTAATACTGATAGGCAGAATACTGGTCACAAGCATTCTGTCGTCCCTATCCTCTCCGCCCATCGGCGCGATGGTGAAAGTATCGATTCCAGCTGGCGCCATTCCAAAGCAGAACGGGATGAGAGCAGATAGCGTTGAAGTTGAATTCCCCGGCTATTCCTTCGCCGGTTCGTGAGGAAACCAAAGCCTCGACGGAGTTGGTTGCCCAACCAGTTCCTCGGTCAAATCGAGTATGGCGGGTGGAAAGCCTGTGCTCCAGAGGAACTGATCGTAATACGAAAGATCAAACCAAACCGTTACCCTCGCTGGCGCCCGTGACCGTGATCACCAGATCCTGAATCAACGGTGAGATCGGAACCCAGTTAATAGGATGGTGGCTGGAAGGATTTGGCAACAATGCTGAGTCGATGGTGACCAGTCCTGTCGCGTGAGCGTTGCTGGTGCTCGAAGTAGGCAGTCCAGGTGACCTGGTAAGTGATGAGGCTGGCTTTGGCCTGCGTCGCGATGCCGAAAAGCGCAAACGGCAGAATTGCGGTGGTGAGCGTCTTCAAGTGAATCATAACCCTCCGAATGCCCTCTACTATACTGCCCCGGGGGCCGGCGGCGGGCTGATCTACGACTCCGGCATGGGCGGCTATGACCTGCAAGAAACTTCTGGAGTGCGGATGGCGAAGCAACTCGCGCTCGTGGCCGTGGATGCAGTTAGCGCCGTACGACAGGTTCCGGGACACGCCGATTTCAAGCCGCGCGGATACAAAGATCTGAAGGAAATTTCGAAATACCGGTTGCGGTCCGACGGCTCGCGCTAGGTGCTGCCTACCAGACCGCGTGCCGCAGCAGGGCCATGACGGAGTCTTTTCATGTGTTCCGGACCTGCCATGCATGTCGAAGGCTTTGGCTATCGGAATACCCTCATTTGAGAACTGTATCGATGAACGGATCGCACATCGAAGGCGATGAAAACTGTTCGGGACACGACGCATTGCAACTCCGTTTGAGACCGCTCAAACCGAGCCGGAAGCGTAAGCGACCTAATGGGGGCCTGTTTCTTTGAGACTGAGTGTCATCGAGCCAAAATCCACGTCCACCGTGTGGGCTTGGTTCAGTAGGTCCATTCCAAGATTGCCTTTAGACCAGGTGCTTGTGCTGTTGTTCTCTTCGAGAAGAACGGTAGCGGGCTTAAGAGCCAAGTCAACGCCGCCGAGCTGGAACGAGAGCGAAGGCGAAGTCAACGATTTTATCGAGGCGGAACCGCCAACGCCGGTGACGCGATGCTGTTCCGTTGTGCTGCGCTCCTGAATATCGGGAAACTGCTTGGCGAACGAAGGATAGAGAACCGTGTTCTGAGCCCCGAGGTCGAGGTTTAGATCGAGCGTTGTTCCGCGGAATATCAGTTGTGTAAAAACGTTTGATCCATCAAAGGCGAGATTCGCTCCCGGCGCAAGCCTTTCCGAAGAGTTTGAGAAAATTCGGAACGTTCGAGAGGCGGGTTGCCAAGCGAAGTGCCCAAGTGCAACAACCACCGGGAGACCAAGAATTCCGCGGTGTCCCGGAGCACGCTGATTGAATGGAGGCTGATCGTCAGGAAGGACGTAGAAGGCGACATTCTTGAGGTGTACACGACCCACGACAAGATCGTGAACGATCGCGATACGGATGTTGACCCGAGCACCACTCATGGTGTCGATCTCTGTGGAAACCATATGAACGGAAAGCTTCAGCCGTTTCGCTTCGGACTCGGTCATCCCCGAAAGGCTGAACCCGTTATCGAGGATATAGTTGACGGTGGCTCCATCAATTGATACCGGCAAGCGAGATTCTGATCGACAAGCTCGAATCTGACGTCGATGCCCCACGGGACACTACGGTCTGACGCACAAATGGAGTCAACAGCTTGAGAGTGGGAAGAAAGTTGGCAACGTCCTTCGCATCAGGCTTGATGGCGAGAATTTGTTGAGCCTCAAGAAGCGCGGCTTGATAATGTGCGCTCCGGTACTCCATGCCAAGCAGAAGTTCCCGTGCTTCCACCAGCATGTCCATGCGGGGTGGGAGGCGATGTATTGCTTGACGTCGATTTTCGCGCGCTCATCCTGATGAAAAGCAGTCTCGACCGCCGCCTTGTAAAAGGACGCGGGCGCGATTTCGCCCTTAGCGACTGCCTCGCGAAGTGCAAACCAGCGATGCGAATCGTAGCGGGCCTTGAGAGCGGCATCTGGACGCTGTGCACGGACCTCTATCCGCAGGAACCAGCGACCCACCACCCGCGTCCTTCAAAGTGGCATGTTTCAAACACAAGCATCCCGTCACAGTTGTTCGCTGCCATCGTTGCTGTCACCCGGCATCGGAGCTAGGCTGATATGCTCATACCGCTCGTCTATCCGCATGGCTCGAAGCAGCCCCAATTGCCGCCACCAGGACCGGGTTAATCGCGTGCTCGACTACATAGCCGGGCACCTGGCGGTCTGATCGGCCGGCGATAAATTCTTCCCTGAGCCGCAAGGTGATCTGTCGACTACAAGAGACACTTAGTAAGTACACGAGTAAGACTTGTCCCGAAACCGGCGACACTTCCATTACCAGAACGGTCATGTCGTCGTGCTGCGATGCGTTTCCGGCAAAAGCATCGGCGGCGGCGAAGACCGCCTTGACAATATCTTCGGTGGTTCCGCCCAAAGTTTGCTGGGTAGCCAAAATCATGGCCTCTTCGCCCCATTCTTCTTCAGCGGAGTTCATGGCTTCGCTTATACCGTCCGTATAAGCGAGCAACAGATCGCCCGGATGCAGCAGGAGAGAACCTTGCTCATAGGATGCTTCCGGGAGGAGCCCGATCACCGGTCCGCCGCAATCGAGGCGAAGCCACTCGTAGCCGGCCGCCGACTTGCGGAGCAGCACCGGCGGATTGTGGCCGGCATTGACGTAATTAAACCTGTTCGCGGCCGGGTCGAAGATGCCGAAGAAGAAGGTGGCGTAACGATTGATCGCTGAAGCTTCATAGATCAGGCGGTTCATGTGCCCCATCAGTTGCGTGAGGTCCCCTGAAGTGGTGAGTGTCATGGTGCGGAGGCAGGCGCGCAGGCTCGCCATCAAAAGCGCAGCCGAAATACCTTTCCCCGAAACATCGCCGATCGCCAGCCCGAGACGGCCCCCGCCGATTTCGATGGCATCATAGTAGTCGCCGCCAACCCCAAATACGGTGCGGCACGCTCCGGCAAGGCTGATGCCTTCTATCGCAGGTAGACGCTGCGGAAACAGCCGCTCCTGAACTTCGCGCGCAATCTCCATTTCACGCGCGATGTGTGCGCGTTCCACCGCCGCACTTGCCAGTGAAGCAGCCGCTTCGCTGAGTTCGAGTCCGAGGCCTGTCTGTAGACTCACCGATTCCAGCAGACGCAGATCGGAAGGCGTGTACGGTGCTTCGGAACGTTTCGGACCGAGCGCCATCGCACCCAGCAATTGCGTGCGTCCAGACAATGGAATCAGCAATTCGGGTGACTCCGGGTCGAGTGTGCGGCCGTCACTCGCGCTATTAAAAATCGGTGTCGATGAGCGGGCCTGGTCGAGCACGCGGACTGGCGCAGCAAGCGCCGGGCCGATCGCGTAAGCAGGCTCGAAGCCGCCGTTCCTGCGCAGCAGCACCGTTAGCCGCTCAACATGCAGGACCTGCGAGATGCGATCCGAAACCGTTCGGATCAGCGCTGCCGGATCCGAAATTGTCTGCGCGGTCTTCGCAAGCTGGCTCAGCATCACTTCGGCGTCATACGCTTCCCGGAAGAATTGGCGGTCGACCCAATGTTGCATCAGGTCGGTAGGCGACCTTTTCTTGAGGAACAGAAAACCGAAAAGCACGAGCACCGCAGCCAACAACGCAGTTTTTAGCGGACCGTGACGGTGAGTGAAAAGCGGGATCGCGATAAGCCACATAAGAGCCGCGATTCCGGCAATGCGGAAGACCTTCACCGTAGTACTGGCGAGCAAGTACTTGCTCCCCATGCGCAAAAGTATGGGTACGTCCATGGCACGCTGGACGATCACGACATAGGCGAGCGTGAGCGGGAAGAAGAGCATCAGGACGATCGCGAGGAAGGCGAGCCATCGGATATCGTTCGGGTCGGCGATTCCTAAAAACGGCAATAATCCCCAGATGATAAGAATGCTACCGAGGCCCACAACGGAGCCCGCCAACAAGACTTGAAGGCGCCGTCGAGCGTCCGGCGAAGAAGCGGTTCGCAACTTGTCGAGGAGCAGAACCCAGTACAGTGCAATGTAGAAGATCGCAGACCACACGAAGACCGGGTTTAAGAATCGGTCGATAGTATCGACGCGCGGCAGCAGAGAAATGTCGTACCAACCGTTGTATTCCGAAACGAAGGCAGCAAGCACGCTCGCTCCGGTCAATGCGATAACCAGCCACTTCAGCCAAGGAAGCCGTCTATCGAAGCGCGATCGCTCCGGAAAAAGCAAGCCGAGAAGAAACAAAGCGGGCGGCGCAACAAATTGAATCGCGAGGTGCCAGTAAAGTCGGAGGCCCAGCCAGGCTGGAATCCACCAGCGAAACGCCCCGGGATTGAACGACTGCGGCAACGTCAGAAGAAGCAGGAGGAACCAGGCGTTGGGATCGGAAGGGCGGGCAAATGCAACCCAAACGCCCAGTCCCACGCAGAAAAGCGGAACTACGAGCACAACAATCAGGACAAAAATATGGTCCGGCAGCGTGGTCCTGACTGGCGGGTCCTCCACTGACCAGCCTTTCGGATATCCCTCGAGAGGAATCATCGCAGTAAGAGCGGTCCCGTTCTGTTTTCGGACCAGAAGAGTGATTGTGTCGCCCGGGCGAGCGTACCAGCGAATGCGCTGCCACAGCGCCATTCCGGTAAAGGGCAATCGGTTGATAGCGAGCACCGTATCGCCCTTTGCAATTCCGGCATGCGTGGCCGCCGCCGCGGGACTGTAGATTAAATTTCCATAGAGTTGAAAGGGTGCTTGTACTTGGTTGCGGAGATTAAAATTACCAATGATCGTTGAGATGGAATTTACAACTTCGTAGGTGCCCGCGATGCCGGCGTATAGGAACAGCAGCGCGTAGAGGAGGCGGGTTCCGGCAGCTTTTCTAGTCGGGGCGTTAGGCACTGATGGACCGTTTCCACGTACAAGAATAATCGACATTAGATCGTATAACCATTGCTTGCCCAAACCAGCGATGCTGTTGAAAAACTCTCGTGGGCGAAGTGGCCGAACCGGTTCCGTATTCGATCTTTTCGTGCGGCCCTGAGACGTCTGCGGCATCGCAAAAGGTCGCCAAAACATTCAAAAAGAGAATTGTTCCGTGCGTTCGAGTTTGTAAGCTTGCTGATCGCTTCCACGTTCGGGTTTTGCAGACTGAGGAGTTATAGTTCACTGACGGTGAGGCATATACTGCTTGATTGACTCGCAGAATTGATGTTTGCCTTCTTGCAAGTGCCCTGTATGTCCTATGCTTTGGTTTCTTAATCTCCTGCGGGTCTCGCAAACCAGGTGACGCTGAGCTTGGACCGCGCCACATTGTGCGATACGTTTGGGTTCCGAAGGGCAGTTTCGAGATGGGGTGTTCGGTTGGCGACTCTGAATGCGATTCCGTTGAGAAGCCCGCTCGAAAAGTAGTTCTGTCAAAGGGTTTCTGGATCGGACAAACCGAGGTCACGGTTGGCGCGTATAAGCATTTTGTCCAAAAGACGGGCAAGAAAATGCCTCCAGAGCCCCGATGGTTGGATCGTTCTCTCAATCCTGGGTGGCACGACTCGGAGCAACCGACGATGAACGTGACGTGGAGTGAGGCACAGGCTTTCTGCAGTTGGGCAGGTGGCCGCCTGCCGACCGAATCCGAATGGGAGTATGCAGCTCGCGCTGGAAGCACAGCGGCGAGATACGGCGAGATCAGATCAATAGCGTGGTACTCCGATGACAGCGGGACTGCTCCGTTTTATGGCGAGGCGATTATGAGATCAGATCCGAAGGACTATGGAGAACTTTTGTATAACAGTGGTGCGCAGCCACACCGTGTCGGGGAAAAGACGCCGAACCGTTGGAATCTGTACGATACGCTAGGGAACGTTTGGGAGTGGACCGATACCGTCTTTCCAGGGCCTGCCCAACAAAATCAGGGGAGTAAATCGGCTGATCCCGATTTACAGAACCAAGTGTTGCGAGGTGGCGCATGGAGTTTTACTGCGAGACTAAACCGCGTTTCCGCTAAGGGCAGTGCCCCCCGACGGCACCGGAGTACGAGCATCGGTTTTCGCTGCATTCTAAACGGCTCTTGACCAGCAGATTAACGTCTCGTTTATTACACGAGGGCACAGAAGCGCGTCTGTCCGAGGCTCGGCCAATGAACTGGCTGTAGCAAACAGGGCGCCAGACACCTTCTTCAGCGCCTCGTTACGGATTACACGGAAATTGGCGGGAAGGGCGTGCGCGATCGGAGTTTTTCAACAGCATCCAGCATTTGTGCAACAACACGTCGCTGATCCAGGTTCCTCCATTTCCGTGTTACGAAATGTATTGCACAACGGAATCGCTTCGCAACCCGATTTTAGTCAGCAGATTAGAACCGAACTCGGGCCTGGTAGTTCGCTGCTGCTCCGCGACCAAGCCAGCCCGAACTGAGTTGACAGGTACACGGTGCCAGCTCTGTCAACCACCACAATCGTTGAGCCGTTTGTGGCGATGCAATCTGTGTCGGCGATTCCGTTGAGCCATGTAGGCAGGCCATTTTCGACGGCCACTATCTCTCCATCCGGCCTGATCGGCCGGCGATAAATTCTTCCCTGGGCCGCAAAGTGATCTGTCGACGCGGAGACCAGAATGTCATCGCCCGAGAACGCTACCGCGGAGCAGTACGATGCGTGTAGGCCGTCCCGTTCTATGCTCCACGTTGCTCCTGCGTCGCGGCTAATGCAAAGGCCGATAGCGGACGCCGCGACGACAATGTCCGGATCTGTCTGGTGCGCGCGCACCTCATGAACATCGCTGTTGATATCTATGGTGGGCTGCCAGGTTCTTCCGCCATCCATGGAACGCGGAATGCCTCCCACGTGAACGTTGGCAAACAGTATGCTCCCGTTCGAGTTGGCCGCAACCGAGCGAATGCCTAGCGGTGGCCCGAGACGCTGCCCATTAACAATTGCCGAACCGGCAAACCAGCCATCCCGCCCCGCGATGTGATCAAAACTATCGATAGGATCGAGCACACCGCTCCCATCGCTCAGCCGCAGCATGCGTGCATCGTCGGTTCCTACGTAGATGGCGTCTCTAACAGCCATACAGCACGAAAGCTCAAACTCGCTCGTAGCGACGGTTGCCCATTCGCCGCTTGGTGCACGCCTGCGCAGCGAATGTCGGCCGGCAATGGCGAGCGCACCGCCGCGTCCATCCGGTGCGAGACCTCTGACGGGCTGGTTCCCAATCTCTTGCGTGCGCCTATCGCCGGTAATTGCGAACAGCCCATCGCCCCACGTCGCCACAAGTATCGTCGGTTCCGTCACGGATCACTTCCTCTCGCAGTTGTCGCGGGTTATACGGCGCTGGAGCCTCAGTGCCAACCGAAAGCAGACCCACCGGATTCCGAACCGTCCTCGTCCTCTACCGTTCCCACTGTGTAATTAGGGTGATCGGTATCCTGCGGGGCCAGGCGGATCCTCTTGTCACATAAAAATCGCCCGCTCGCTCCGGGATCGGTTCGCAGAGCAAACCGGCTAGAAAACGGCGGCCGATCTCTTCCAACTCCGTACGTCGCCTCCCCTCCGGCAACTTCGCGATGCCGAAACGTACTTCGCCCCTAACAATAGTGCATGTGACCACGCGATCCTCGTGATCCAACCCGTTATCCATTCTTCGATTCGCGAACCCCTCCTCATCAGGTCGCTAATCGCATTTGTGTCCAGCAGATAAATCATTCAATTGGCCACTTGTCGAAGGGGCCTTGATCGCGTACTGGCAATCGTGAGCTGGAGATCGACTTCTCGAGGTCATCCACGGCCGAAGAACTCGGACGAGGTAATTCCCGAATCGCCTTCAAAACGGCTTCAGGTGAACTCGCCCTGTCAACGAGAGATCGCAAACGCTCCAGAGCCACCTGCTCTACAGTCTTCTTCTGCGCCACAGCAATCCTTCCAGCCCACGCGCGAGTTCATCTGGAAGTTGAATCGTCAAGTGCGTCATCGGATTCCCCGTGTATATTCTCTCAACTGCCCTATTCTCCGCGCAAAATTTCAA
>CAWBDW010000048.1:0-24059 GCA_963787545.1 uncultured Acidobacteriaceae bacterium | reverse complement strand
CGACCGGATCGGGCGTCCTCTTTCTCCGGCAACTCTGCATTCCAAGCGCCGTGCTAGCGCACAATGCGCATTCCTGAGTTCGTCTTCCTGTTCCGGCTTGCACGGGGCAAGCTGTAAATAGTATGTAAAGCGCCGCGCTCAGCTCTTGCGCGTGTGAATGCGCCGGGTGAGCATATGTTGCAGTGCCTATTCCGAGGCGAATTGCCGAGCCGGACGGTGTGGACGTCTCTTCGCCTGCTAAGGACGGAGGCTCCCGAGCCGCACGTAATCCGCTGGATCTCAGAGCGGCTGACCCCTGGAGGCACGTTCTTCGATGTCGGCGCGCATTACGGTTGGATGTCACTTGCGGCCGCGAAACTGGTGGGATCGTCCGGACGCGTAATTGCGTTCGAGGCTTCGCCGGTCTTGCTTGACGTGCTTTCTTACCACAAGCGGGTTAACCGGTTGGATCAGATTCGAATTGTGCCAAACGCAGATATCGGATAAGGACAGCGAGGCTGTTGTGTTCTATCTGGTGAACGAAGGGCTCAGCTTCCGGAATTCACTCACGATTGGCCCTGAGGATACGCCATACATTACGCCCTCCCAAAAGATGCGTTTTGAGGTGCGCTCTCTTACCCTGGATTGCTTCTGCTTCCGAATCTCGCGTGATTCCCGATCTCATCAAAATCGATGTCGAAGGCGCTGAGCTATTAGTACTTGCGGGGTGCTGAGCGATTGACTCGAGGAATTTCATCCGGCCTTGATTGTGGGCGTCCATCCATATTGGCTGCCGCGATCCCAAAAGGTCGAACAGATTTTCGAGTTTCTGGAGCGGCATCGCTATAGCGTGCATCAGAAGCACGTTGTCGAGTTCGAGGATAGTTATCTCGCCGATTATCTTTGCATTTAGATTCGGGCGATTTTCATCCGTCGCGCACGAGCGTCGAAAACAGCAACCCGGCTGCGCAGGTGACCATTGCGCACGCAGCCAGCAGTGACGGGATATCCGAAGTTTGTGATCGCCACTCCTGCAGTGGTCGCTGCGATGATACCGGCTAACGAGGCAATCAAAAAATTCAGTGCGGAGGCGCCGCTCTGTTCGGATGGGGAGACGTGATTCATCAGCATATTCAGCAGGCAGGGCTCGCTCATCGATTGGAAATGACATATAGGCGGTGTAGACGAATGTAGCGGCGACCGGATTCGGCACTATGGCAATCACGTGCTAGCATCGCTGCCGTCGCAATCTGCATTGCCGCGATGCTGCGCAGCTTCACCCATTTTTCTGAGAACCGCCGGTGCGAGGAGAATCACGAAGACCTGCGTTAATTGGGCGTAGGAGAAGACGCCTCCAATGTGCTCGAGGCTGAAGTGAAGATGCTGCGCGAAGTAGGCGTTGAAGAACGGATTGAAGCCGCCTGTTCCGAGACTCCAAATAAAGAAAGCCAAGAGAAAGCCGCAGATAAATTTGCCTCGGGGATAAATTCGCTTCTGTATAGATACTGTTCCCAGAGGACGAAATTGCAAAGTGCTGGCGGGAACGATAGCGAGTGCGGCAATGGCGGAGCCGATCAGCAGAGCGGCGCGTTTGGCTGCGATTTCGCTCATCGACAGATGGAGATGAATAAGCCAAACGGGAAGGTGCCCGCCGACGTAACCGGCCAACACCCCAGTGCCAATCCCCATGGACGTTATCAAACTGAAGGCGAGCGGCCGGTTCCGTTCCGTCGTAAACCCGGCAACAGCCGGCGGCAATGAGACGGCCCAGAGCGACATGAAAAGTCCATTCAAAAACGCGGAGCCCAAGAGAGCAGGCTGTTGCAGAACGAGGGCGCGCAGGGCGGTTGCGGCCGTGGTCCCAATAATCGCCGTTATAACCGCGCCGCGTAGCCCGAAGCGGCGGCGATCGCAGCGGCTGGAATTACCCCGACGAAGGTGCCGGCTGTTAACGCGCTCGCGACGCGTCCCGGATTCTTTCGTCATAGCCTCGATCGAGTAAATAAAGGTTGTACAGGAGAAAGAAGATGAACTCTCCGACATCGAACAAAACAGAGGCGAACAGAAACTGCAGGAATTCGCGGCTGAGCTGTTGACGAACCCACCACCACTTCAAAGCACCCACACAGCTTGGTACAAACGCGCGGGCGTGATGGAGGACTCGGCCGAATAGAAATCTCGGGCGGACTTCGCTTTTCGTATTCAGTTGTCCGGCAGGAAGCGGAAGCAAGCGGCGGAAGAAGATGCGCCGCTTGTCGCGCGCCGATTTCAACAAACAGATGTTCAGCCAGAGCTCATCTTTATTCGCGCTGAATAGTGCCTCGATGGGAGAGAGGCCGTAATGTTGTATCCAAAGCCTAATGTCCGCGGGTAATCTCTCTATCTCTTCTTCGATAAATCCCGGCAAACGGCAGCCGAACCACGTCGCTGCCAGATTAAAAATGACTACTTCGAGTCGCCGTAGGTCTTCGGAGTGCAAACCTGCCCAGCAACGCCAGAAATCATCGTCAGCGGCGCGGGTGTCGAGAAAATGAGCGATCTCCCAGGCGCGTTGCAAGCGGAGATCGCCGTGCAGAAGATGCATCAGCAGATGCAGAGTCGAAAATGCCAGCGCATCTGGAAGGCACAGCACGGGGATTGTCCGGCCGTCCACTTCGACGAAAGATCTTCTGCTCCAGAACTCGTGTTCCGGCGGTCCGGCGATCGATTCCATTTCTTCGTCCCAGAGCTTGTAATGCAGATCTACGGGGATGGGCAGATCCACAGCGAAGTAATCGCCGCGCCACTCCCATTGCGTCTCTCGCGCCATGGGCGGCAGATGTCTGCCTTTTGTATGCCCGCTGGGGCGATAGCCCAGCTCGGCCAGAGCATCGCGGGCCTGAAATATTGTGCGCGGCAAGCACCACAGATCGATATCGCCTTGCGCGCGGAGGAGCGGATCAGGCGTAAAATCCGGCGCGTGGGCAAAGCCCTTGAGTAACGCGAAATCGATTTGCCGCGAGTTGAAGAAGCTTGCCATTTCGAGGAATGCTGCTTTCAGATGGGCATAGCGTTCCGCGTTGTCCCGATAATTTTTATCGATGCGAGTCCGAACCCATTCCGGAAGCGACGGCCGGCAGATATGGCCGACGATCAATGTGAGCTGGGCGGTATCACAGAACTGCAGCAGTTTTTTCCAGTCATTTTCTTCTAAAAATTCGAATGGCGATCGAGCCGCTCTCGAAAGCGCAACCCTTCGAGCAGAGCGATACCATACCGCGGGATAGATTTCCCTTTGAACACTTTGAAAAGATGCCGGGAGTCAGAAATCGAAGCGAGTGCCGAACTGGAAGCGGCGAGGATCACCGGTTGAAAGGATCTTGCCGAAGGATGGGCCGAGATCGGGATATGGGCCGGGGATACCGTAATTCGGATGGTTGAGAATATTGAAACCCTCCGCGCGAATTTCGAGACTGGAGCGCTCGGTTATCGCGAACCGGCGGTGCAGCGCTATATCGGTGACTTCGTTGCCCGGTCCGGGGATTATGTCGCGGCCCGCGTCTCCAAAAGTAAATGGAGCCGGATCGCTGAATGCGGCGGTGTTGAACCAATGATCTGCGCTGCGTTTACTCGAAGGGAGACTAATGCTCTGCCCAGGCACAATGTTCGGGCGATTGGGGGTGCCGGTGTTTGCAAAATCCGTCGCGATATAGAACGGATTCAGTGGCGTTCCATCCTGTAGGGTAATGAGGCCGCTGATCTGCCAATGGTTCAGCAAACGGGGAACTATATGGCCGTTTGGAAGGTTATAAATGAATGCCGCGCTCAGCCTGCGCGGAACGTTGAAGAAGGATAGACCCCGTTCGAGGGCCAGATTGTTTTCGTTCTGAGCGCCGGCACCGTCAAACAGGCCATCGAGAACGGCATCTCCGTCGTCAATCGATTTTGACCACACGAAGCTTGCGAGCAATGTCAACGATTTCCCCGCGCGCTTCTGTACTTTCAACTGCAGCGATTGATAGGACGAGTTCCCGATGTGCTGGCGTTGAAAAATAGTGCCGAGTTCCGGAAAAGTACGCAGGGACTGCAAGTCGCCGGGCCGGGGACTTAGATCTTCGCCTGTTTCGGTATGCAGCGGCGTGTTGAAGCGGCGAAAGATGCCGAGATGAGTTCCTTTTGAACCGATATAGCTAGCTTCGAATAGAATGCCAGTCGGCAGCTCGCGCTGGAAACCACCGTTCCACTGCTGAACGTAAGGCGTGGGCGCATGCTGGTCGAGTCCGAAATAGCTTGGAAGGCCCGTGCTAGAGGTCGTTGGGAAGCCATCGCGCGTCGTCAGCACGGGAAGAGCAGCGCCGTTCGTCTCGTTGATTTGCGTCGAGATTCCATTCAAAACCAGATCGTAGGCCTCGACCGCGATTTCGGGATTGAAGTAAACGCCGTAACCAGCGCGAAATACGGTTTCCCCGCCGCGCGACAAAAAGCCCGGAAGACGCCAGGCCAGCCCCGCGCGAGGTGCAAAGTTCTTTCGATTTGGATCGGACGCATTTTGCACGGCTACCAGGCTCGGAGGCGCTGGAAGCGCGGAATAGTCCAAATTCAGCAGCTTGTTGCGTGCCTCGGTAAACGGAGAATCATATTCATAGCGCAGGCCGAAGGTCAGCGACAAACGAGGTGTAACTTGCCAGTCCTGGTCCACAAAAGCCGCATAGCCAGTTTGCCGCAAGTACGCCAAGGGGGAGCCAACCGCGCGCTGTGTTTGCTCCGGATAACCAAGAAGAAAATCCGCGAGAGCGTCTCCACTGTTTGGATCTAACGGACTCGAGGTAAACGATCCATTATAAGTGTACTTTCCACGAATCAAGTTACTCTGCTGGTAATTGAACTGAAAATCCGTCCACTCAAAACCGATTTTCCAGGTATGGCGTCCTCGTATCAGCGATAGGCCATCCGAAATGTTCCAGGTGTTGTCGCGTTGCGTTTGTGGAAGAGTCGGATCGTCGGTGACGGTGGAATAGTCGGTCAAAAAGAAATAAGGGAGACCGAACGCAAACGGATCGGTTGGCGGATTGTCGATGCCTAGAGCCGCTGCCACGTTTGTTTGAAATGCGCTGAGTGGAACGTCTAGCAGGCGGAAGCGCGTAAAAGACGTGCGGAGTTCGTTGACCCAGTCAGATCGCGCGAAGGTGTGTCCGAGGACAATTTGCTGGGCACGTAGGCGCTCGGAAGTTGCCCGTAAAGGGAAACTGCCGGCGAAGTCGCCGCGCTCGTCATTAATGGTGTAACGGCCGAATAACAGTCCAGCGCTGCGAAATTGATGGTCGATACGACCAGAGATGCTGTCGTTATTGCTTGTACTGGGCGTCGAATCGAGATAGTTGTTCGATGAATCCCCCGATCGATTGGGAAGAGGCTCGTACAAAGAGAGGTACTTACTGGCGATGGGGTCGATACGCGTTTGAGGGATTATGTTCCCGGTGAAGGGAATGCGTGCTCCTGTTATGGGATCGAGCGCGAGCGGATCGTAAATCGTATTGCCTCCCTGGAAATCGCCGGAACGGACTGTTGCGTCCGGGACCAGTTGCACAGAAGATTTGGCTGATTTCGACCACAAACCTTCATAAGCGACAAAGAAGAACGTGGAGGGCAACGGCAGCGGGCCTCCCAAGCTGCCGCCAAACTGGTTGCGGCGGAAGATGGGCCGCGGCAATGTGGGGTCGTCGAAGAAATTGTGAGCGTCCGTTGCTTCGTTTCGCAAGAACTCAAATGCGCCGCCGTGGAATTCATGCGATCCGGATTTGGTTACAACGTCGATAACACCTCCTCCCGCTTGGGAGAAGGCTGCGTCGGCGAGCGACGATTGCACGCGAAATTCCTGAACTGAGTCTAAGGGCGGAATGATCTCGGCGCTAAAAGTATTTCGATCGGTATTGTAAGCACCATCAATCAGGTAGGTATTCATTGAAGCCCGCGCTCCGTTGATGGGCGGGTTTAAGGCAACCGATCCACGCGAGCTTTCCTGCACGTCGTTATCCAAGTCATGGGTGAAGCCGCCAAGCTGACGCGGAATCGCTCCGGGCCCAACCGTCACGAGCGAGAAAACATTCCGGCCATCGAGCGGCAGCTCCGTGGCCATTCCCGAGCTGAAACGGTACCCTTCCGATGCATCGTCTGTCTGTACCGGCGACACCGATTCCGAGACATTGACCGATTCATGAGCTGAGCCGAGCTCAAGTTCTAGATCGAGTCGGGCGCGTTGATTGATCTCGAGCGCGACGTGCGAGGCAACAAAGGTTCGAAAGCCGGATCGTGTGGCGCTGACGGAATAAATGCCGGGTAACAGATCGGGAACGCGATAGGATCCAGACTCGTCCGTGATAGTGCCGCGAATAAAGCCGGTCTTTTCTTCTTTGACAGTAACCTGAACATGAGAAAGAACACCGCCGGACTGATCCTGCACTTGCCCATAGAATGTTCCGGATGAGACCTGTCCAAGAAGGACCGAACAGGCGGCTAAAGCGACAAACGCAATTTTCACGATTTACCTCTTTGTACAAGCGTTTCCAGAAGATCGATAGCTGGATCGAACTGTCTATACGTCAGCTCGAGACACTCAGCTTCCAGCAGGCGCTCGAGTGCTTGAACCCGTTCTTCTTGTATGAGTAGTTCGGTTGGCCAGGGGTCTTGAGAAAGGCGGCGAAGAGCTTCGCGCCGTGGAACCGGAACAAGACTTGGAACCTCTACGTCGCAATCGAGACGATTTAGAAAGATGACGAACTGAACCACGCATTCATCGCTTGTTCGAATGCCGGGTAGATCTTCTGTCCTGATTTCAATCGTCGGCTTCCCATTCCGCAATTTGCTGGGCGCCCGCAGTTCGGGAAATAGAACGGCAGTTGCAGGGCGAAATCGAAAGCTTTGGGGATTTCCGACAACCGCGCGGCCGGCTTTGCGGCGGATAAGCGCTGTGGCGTCATCCGATACATAAGTCCAATGTCGGCGTGCGCACGCATAGGCCAGCGATGATTTGCCGGCGCCAGAATCGCCAACGAACAGCACGCCCCGGCGATCTTTCGCCACACACGCGGCGTGCACAGCGACCAGATGTCGCGCGTCGAGCAGCGTATAGACCATCGCATCGAGAAAGTGATAACGAACATAGTCTCTGTTGGACACGGCCGCCTTGGTCACCGAGGCGAAACCAAAGCCGGCAATCAAATCACAACAGCCGAAGTTATGCGCGTCGGCAACTAAGACAAGAAGGTTTGCTTGCGCACGAAAACTCGGGACCGGAGGCCGCCTCCTGGAGGAAACATCAGAAACGATAAAACGTATCTCGATCGGAGTTTCACGATAACGCTGCCTGAAGGAGCCCCAACTTAGTTCAGCAGCTCTGATTATTGTAATGTCGTTTGCCTTTACGTAAACAGGGAAACCATACGGGAACAGGACGTGGTGAAAGGGCAGAGGGATAGACGCCCGAAGCGGGTCGGGGTTGACGTGTTCTATTTCAGTGGCTTTGGTCATGGATGATTAGTCGCGGGCTCAACTGGGAGCATATCCGCCGAAGTGATCGGGAGATGCAAAGAAATAGGAACTAATGTGTAAAAAGCGGCTGAATATGTCAGATGGGAAAGCCGAACTATTGTTCGGACGCCTTTTACAAAACGTTTACATGAGATTAACCGGCAATTCCATCTCACACGTGGGTGCAGTGATCTACCCATACGTGAAGGAGAACTACATGACAAAAGCTTTCTTTACCGCTGCGGCGGTGATGATTGTGGGAGCGGTATTCGCGCCGGCAGATTCATTGGACCGGTACGTTCAAACAAACCTTGTGTCGGACCTGCCCAATGTTGCGGCACATCAAGACGGCAATCTGGTGAATCCCTGGGGCATTGTTGCGGGTCCAACGACTCCCTTTTGGATCAGCGATAACGGCAGCGGCTTGTCCACGCTCTACAACGGCTCGGGCACGGCGGTACCCCTCGTAGTGACCATACCGCCTGCAGGCGGTGGCGCTCCTACGGGCGTCGTTTTCAATTCGGGGACAAGTTTCGGAGGTTCGCACTTTATTTTCGCGACGGAAAACGGTACTATTGCGGCCTGGAGCTCGGGGACAAGCGCCGTGGCCGAAGTACCGTCTAGCGTGGGCTCCGTTTACAAAGGCTTGGCGATAGGAAATAACGGATCGGGCAATCTTCTCTATGCGACTAATTTTGGTAATGACCGAATTGACGTGTTCGACGGTAATTTCAACCTAACGACTGTCCCGGGTGGCTTCCAGGACAGTAATATTCCGGCTGGCTTTGCACCGTTTAACATCGAGAACATCAATGGGAACCTGTACGTTACTTACGCGATGCAGGATACCGCGCATCACGATGACGTGGCGGGACCCGGTAACGGATTTGTTGACGTTTTTGACACGAACGGTCATCTGCTGCAGCGCTTGAGTGCTCACGGTGCGCTCAATTCTCCTTGGGGACTGGCGCTGGCGCCCTCCGCGTTTGGCGCATTTTCCGGCGACTTGCTCATTGGCAACTTTGGAGATGGGACTATTAATGCCTACGATCCGAATAATGGTAACTTTTTGGGATCTCTGGACGATGCCAGCGGTTCACCCATTGGTATCGGCGGCTTATGGGGGCTCAGCTTTGGTAATGGCGCACAAGGCGAAGGATTGGACACGCTCTACTTCACTGCGGGTATCCCAGGTCCCGATGCCATCGAAGACCATGGGCTGTTTGGATCGCTTGCGCCCGTTCCGGAGCCTAAACCTGTGTTCCTGCTGGGCTTCGTTGGCTTAGGCTGTGGTGTCTTGTTCATTGTCCGGCGGCGTTTCTTCGATTTGTCGAGGAATCGAAAGAGCGACAGCAACGCCTAGCTGTCTGCCCGCGCGCATCGGCATTCCTCCCGGCAGATAAGAGATCGCTCTTGGCCTGGACCCTGAGGGCATTGTCGCCTCTCCTCCCACGGGCGCAGTCATAATACGCTGCGCCCGCTTTTTTACTTCGGAGCCATGTTTACAGAAGATTCACGCTGCAGCGACAACCTGCGACTGTCCTCTATTTCATACTGTACTGATGCAGTGGCGTGTCCTTCGGATTAGCACTCTGGTGTTGCTAAGCGTTTGTGCGCTTTGGACCACGGCTTTTTACGTGCCAGCGCACGCAGAACTGCTCCCCAACGGCTGGCATATAACGCCTGTTGGCAAGCATATCGCCTTAATGGGTGATTTCCCATCCAGAATCGTTGTAACAAAAGATGGTACGCGGCTTTTTGTACTAACGTCCGGATTTCATCATCAGGGTGTCACGGTAATTGACGCCTATTCGCGTACCGTACTTTCGAGCGCAAATCTCGGTGAGGCGTATGGTGATATGGCGCTTGAGAATGGCTCGGGGCGGCTGTTTATTACCGGCGGGGGTGCGGTCAATGCGTCCGGCCTGCTAAATAAATTACTCCTGCATAAAGACGAACTCTCTTCGACGGCCTTCGATGCAGCGCTATTGCGAGCAAAGGTTCTGCGGAACGGGCTTTCGATGGAGACGCCAATTCGGATTCCAGGTCTGGCGCGCAAAGATCAGTACGTCACTGGTATCGCGATCGGACGTGAGGGTGCACTCTTCGTTGTGAATATGAACAACGATACGGTGTACAGGCTTTCACCGCATACTTATATGGTGGAAGCAAGCGCCGCCTCCGCCTATGGATCTTACCGTGCCGCGCTTTCACCCGCCGGAGATGTTCTCGCGGTATCAAATTGGGGTGATGAATCCGTCAACCTGTTCAGCGCCGCGAAGCTCAAGCTAATTGCGCGAATTCCAACCGGCATTCATCCGACCGATCTCGCGTTTGGGCCCGACGGACGGTTGTTTGTCGCAAATGCCGGCTCAAACAGCGTGAGTGTCTTGGAAGGACAGCGAGTTGTCGAAACAATCAAGACTTCTCTTCATCCAGCGGATCCTGTCGGCTCGACGCCCGATGCGGTGGCTGTTGATTCCGCCGGCAAGCGCCTATATGTGGCGAATGCAGATAACAACGATGTAGCCGTCATCGATATCACTCATTCGGGCCATTCGGAGCTGGAGGGATTTCTGCCAACCGGCTGGTACCCATCTGCCTTGGCATTGGCGCCCGGCGGTAAGACACTGTACGTTGGAGTTGCGAAAGGGCTTCGATCCCGGGCCAATGTTCCTGCCTTGGGCACCGCAGCGCGAAAGGAACCCGACGGCAGAAATTCTTACGATTTTGTCGGCGACACGCTTGCCGGCTACATATCCGTCCTGAAAGTCCCCAACGAACGGCAGCTGGAAACATTCACTCAGCAGGTAATTCACAATTTTCCTGTTGCGGAGCACAACACGGAAGAGATCGCGAATGCGGAAAAGATTCGCAGAAATGTCTTTCCGCGCATCCGGCATGTTCTTTACATTATCCGAGAGAATCGCACTTATGACCAGGTACTGGGGGATTTAAGAAAGGGAAATGGCGATTCCTCACTTACACTGTTCGGAGAGCAGGTGACCCCAAATGCCCACCGCATGGCGCGCGAATGGGTGTTACTCGATAATCTGTTTGTAAATGGTGAAGTCTCGGAAAATGGGCATCAATGGAGCGATGGGGCATACGCGACAGCATTTACGTCCCAAGCATGGCTACAAAGTTATAGTGGCCGGCCAGAGCCCAAAGCGAGCGAAAGCGAATTGGGCGCCGACGAAAGGCTGCGTTCGTCGCCAGCCGGATACTTGTGGGACAATTGCGCACGCCATGGATTGACATTCCGAACCTACGGAGAATTCGCCTATTTTCACTCTGGACCCAACGAGGGACCGCGCTTCGTAGCCAAGGGGCTCGAAGGACATGCCAGTTTAGCCTGGCTCAAAATCGCGTCCAGTGGCTGGACAGACCCCACCAAAGGACGCGATCCCGATCTGGCGAAAATCTTTATACGCGAATTGCAGGAAGCGGAGAAAAACGGCCATTGGCCGAGGTTCATGGTCATGTCGCTCGGCGAAGATCATACACATGCATTGCGGCCTGGGCACTACACTCCCGTCGCAATGGTTGCCTCTAACGATCAGGCGCTCGGTGAGATTGTCGAAGCCGTTTCTCACACGCGATTCTGGCCAGAAACCGCAATCTTTGTGATCGAAGACGATGCTCAAGACGGACCGGATCATGTCGACTGCAGGAGGACGGTTGGTCTAGCCATCTCGCCTTATATCAAGCGTGCAGTGGTGGACAGCACGATGTATACGACAGCGTCGATGATTCACACCATGGAATTGATACTCGGACTTCCGCCCATGACACAATTCGACCGGGCCGCAACACCAATGTACAGAGCCTTTACGGCGAAGCCCGATTACACACCATACGGCAACCTGCCGCCGCAGACGGATCTATTTGCGAAGAATCCGGCAAAAGGACCTGGCGCTGAGGCGTCGTTACGCTTGGATCTTTCCGGCTATGATCGCGCAGACCCGGATGAAATGAATCGGATTCTTTGGAGTGCTTTGAAACCTGGCGTTCCCATACCTGCTCCGGTTCGCAGTGCATTGATTGCTCAGCAGTGACATTCGATCAGCGTTGTAGTTTCCAGCTTGTGGGATAAAAGGTCACTTGCACCCCGGCCGTAATATCGCGTTGAGGTCTTCCCAGGATGGGAATGAAATAGCGTTCATACTGGCCAGATGCGGTAAGCAGCCACTCCGGCCGTATCTGCCATTGCGCATTTAAAGCAACGTCGGTCTGAGTGCCGCCTCCCGGAACAAAGTTGCTGCCCGTCTTCGTCTGGCGAAACCCGGCGGTGAGTTTATCTTTGGCCGATACCCAATAGGTGGAGGAGGCCGCATAAGTGCGAGCGTCACGTCCCACCCAGCTTCCCAGCACCTCGCCATTGTTCGTGTAAGCATCGTGATATTGATTATTCCAATATATAAATGACCCTCCATAATCCTTGCGGTATAGCCAAGTCGAGTAAGTCTCAAAGCGTAAATCGAGCTTTTGCAGCCGCGGCAATTGCGTCAGATAAATGCCAGGACCCCAGGCCGAGCGGCGCGGAGCGTCCAGGGGATTCGGCTCATCATCGGCGAGGGAATCCGAATAAATGGTCACATATCGGCGCAGTTTCGGCAGATGCCACCTGAAATCGAAGCCGCTGCGCCGGTCGCCTGGATCACTGGCGGAGCCAAACGTCGTGCTGCCCGTACTCGAAAGGCTGACGAAACTCCGCACGAAGCTGCGAACGGTCAGCGGATGCCCAACTCCTCCAAAAATTGCGCTTCGGGTGAATCCAAGTTCAAAATCCCGAGTAAGCTGAAACGTGATTTTCTGAGCATTCATCCAAGGACGAGGCGGAAACTCATGTTCGGACATCCGGCCCAACAGGAACTGAGTACGAATCCGGCCGAGCAGTCGAAAAGGGCCAGGCAAGAGAATCGGGGTTATCTGAGAGGCACGGACCATATACATCGGCTCTGCGTTGTTGCTGAAATGGAAGGCGCTGTCTTCACCGGGCCCCCACCAAATGCTTTGCTTTCCAATGGTGACGTTGAAATCGCCCAGTTGCGCGCCAACGTACATTTCGAGGGGGTCGAATCGGCTTATAGCAGGCGTTCCGGATGCCGCTGGAACCGGGATTTGATCCACGGCAGCAATAAAGTTTCGGGTCTGCAGATTGTATGGCGCTCCGGTCGGAGACGTCTGATACTCGCCGCGAAAATAGGCTGAGAACCGGCCCGAGTTTCCGTAAGCTGAAAATCCGTCCACATTGTTAGCACCCTCGGCGTATGGGCGTCCATAATCGTCCGCAATGGTTTGTCCGAAATGGTAGCTATCGCGCAAAGGGGTGCCTGCGATCTGAATGAAGCGCGTGTAAAGAGATTCGATTCGGAGGGTATCGGAGGCCTCATTCTCGCTACTGAATTCGGTCTTGAGCACGGAGATCAGGCGTAATGCTTCGTTGTTCATCATGCCTGCTGAAACCTTGGTAGACCGCCGCGATGCAATATCGTCGGCCTCCGCGACCAGCGTGAGGCATTGTTGTCTGGTCCAGGGTGCCGCTAAACTCTCTTCATCGGGAGCGTAGCCCATAGCGGCCAGTCGCTTCAAGACAGGATAGACCCAGCTATCGAGCGGAACGTATGCAGATCCTCGCGCGGAATCCGACCGGCGCTCTTCTGCCGCGAGCGGAGGTGGACACATCGCGGTGATGAGCAAGCATCCCAAAAGGGCGAACGTCGATATGTCCAAGCGAAATCGGGGTACGCACACCTGCTCGAATGCTCCTTCAGGCATCGTGACGCAGTCATGCAGGGGAGCCGTCCAGATTCTGTAAAGAATCTGTAAATAGACGCAGGTGGTTGCAGATTGCGGCGGGCCTGACGTTAGATCTCTAGCAGTTACCTAAGTTTTACAGCGCCATAACAGCAACACTCTTGTTTCTAAGTAGCATGGTCTTGTCTATGAGTGATCACTGCGAAACGACTCTCAAACGCCGGAGCTTTTTGGCCGGATCGATCTATGCACTTACATCTATGATTACCGTGGCACTGGGGGGATCGGCTGGGGCTTACCTCTTTGGGAAACCACGAGAGCAAAGCCAAAACCAATGGGCGGACGCTGGTGATGCGCCCGAGCTGCATCCTGGATATCCCCAGGAGATTACATTCGATCGCACCCGCGTAGATGGCTGGAAAATCCGAAGCGAAAAGGCAAATGCTTGGGTCGTGCTGAATGGTGATGGCACGCTGACGGCATTCTCGCCTTTATGCACTCACCTCGGGTGCGCCTATCAATGGGAGCCTAAGCGGAAACAGTTTTCGTGTCCTTGTCATGGCTCATCGTTTTCGCAGACGGGTGCTGTCCTGTCGGGTCCCGCTGCGCGGCCGTTGGATCGCTATGAAATCAAGATGGAAGGCTCGAGGTTGTGGCTCGGGCCGATTCAGGCGGGGCGAAATTCCTAGCGATGAAAGATCGGATCCGTTCAACTGTTGGTTGGATCGATCACCGCACGGGTTTCGAAACAGCGCTTCGGAAATTTCTTCTCGAAGAAATCCCGGGATCCGCGGGCTGGCCGCACATTTTTGGCAGTATCGCGCTATTCCTTTTTGTAACCCAGGCCGTAACCGGGATTCTCCTCGCGTTCAACTACGCTCCGACGCCGGGCGAGGCATACGAAAGCCTGGTTTACATCATTCAAAGAGTCGCAGCCGGAAGAATGATCCACGGCCTGCACCATTGGGGCGCCAGCCTGATGATTATCGTGGTGTTCATTCACATGGCGCAGGTGTTTGTTTACGGTGCGTACAAAAAGCCTAGAGAGGCTACATGGATAGCGGGCGCCGCTCTCTTACTGCTCGTTTTGGCGTTTGGACTGACCGGATACCTGCTGCCCTGGGATAACCGGGCGTATTGGGGAACGATGGTGACCACCAGAATCGTCGCGACGGCGCCGTTCGTAGGCGATTTTCTTGTGCGCCTGCTTGGGGCAGGCAATGGTATCGGAGTAGTTACATTCTCACGATTCTATGCTTTTCATACCATGGTGCTACCAGCCACGGCCGTTACTCTCATAACGTTGCATGTTTATCTGGTGCGCCGGCATGGGATCACACCCAACCGGCTCGAATCCGGCGCAGCGCAGAAATTCTATCCGCGGCAGGTTTTTCGAGACATCGTCGGCATATTTGTCACGTTCGCGATTCTTTTTGCAGCGGCCGCGCTGCTGGAGGTTCCGCTCGAGCGGCTGGCCGATCCAACGGACACGACTTATGTGCCCAGGCCGGAGTGGTACTTCCTGTTTCTGTTCCAACTTCTAAAACTCTTTCAAGGATCGCTGGAGCCGCTCGGGACGGTGGTACTGCCTACGTTGGCCGTTATAGCGCTTTTCGCTGTTCCGTTTATCGATCGCAATCAATTCCACAAGGTAAGTCGCCGGATTCTTTCGAGCGCTGTTGTTGTCCTTGTGTTCGCAGGATGGGGCGCTTTGACAGCCGCAGCGGTAGTGAGCTCGCCTCCCGGCTCCTCTCTCCTCCTGGCTTCAGCGCCCGCTACCGAATGGGCACAACTCTCACCGGAACAGATTGCAGGAGTCGGCTATTTCCATTCCGCGCGTTGCGAGACATGTCACAACCTGCTGGTTGGAAATCCGAAACCAGGCCCAACTTTGACGAGTTCCGAAGTGCACCATCCCCGCGCCTGGCTGATTCAACACTTCAAAGATCCAAGCCAGGGCCTTCCGGACAGTCAGGCTACTGCAACACATTTTTCGTTACCGCAACTCAATGCGTTGGCGTTGTTTATTGAGAGTCTGACACCCGAAACGGCGTCGAAACTAGAAACTATACCGCCGAACTTTGTAGCGGGCGCGCAAACTTATGTCGTAAGTGGGTGTGGAAGCTGTCACAAAGTCAACGGATCTGGCGGCGGCATCGGTCCTCCATTAAATGGACTGGCAGACCGGCGCAAGAGAGAATGGGTCGAAGCGCATTTCGTATCGCCGCAAAAATTCACTCCAGGCTCAATCATGCCTCCCTATCGCTTCTCTTCTGCAGAGGAAAATGCGCTCATTGCTTACCTGTTCGCGTTACCTGAGTAGATACTCGCTCCGGAACCGCCGAAAGCACCGAAACAGATTGCAGACTTGTAAAACGGTTGTAAAAACAAGCAATTACCTCCATTCAGGACTGGAAAAGAGCGATTGGTCGTCACACAATGACTGACAGGCAACAAATAGTGATTCACAATACCGCAACAGGTTATTGGGCATTCCCGTTACTGATTTTCCTTGGGATTACTACAGCGGCAGGGCTGTTTGCACAAGTTCCGGAACAGATCCCTTCCTCTCCAACGCGCCCGGACCAACTCATACCATTCTTATCGCCGCAGCGGCAAGCCGGATATCCGGTGTGCACTCCAGCCGAATACGGCGATCCCTACGCCGAGTGCATTCAACCCAATGCCGGAGCGCTTTATAGCCCATATAGCGACATGAGCGGGTTCAGTCCGTCGTTTTCGCAGCAGAACGCCTATCCTTCGCAATTTTCTTCACCAGCTTACCCGGCAATTAGTAATCAAATGGGAGCAACGCAGCAGTCCGAAACCAGGCCCGCGTATTACATCAAAGAGCCGCCCACGGAGTTTCAGCGCTATGTAGCAGCGTCAACCGGCCAGATTCTGCCAATTTTTGGAGCATCGTTGTTTGAGCGCGTACCGGCAACCTTCGCGCCCGTCGATCGAATCCCGGTCAGCCCGGATTACGTGATCGGGCCTGGCGATGAACTGCAGTTGAGCGTCTGGGGCCAACTGAATTTCTCGCACCGCTTTCTTGTGGACCGGACGGGCGAAATTATTCTTCCGGACGCGGGGCCAATCCAGGTAACGGGCCTCAACGAATCGCAAGCTGCCGCGGTTATCAAGTCGGCGATGTCGCACACCTACAAAAATTTCGAATTAAGTGTCACCTTCGGCCGCCTTCATTCCATTCAGATCTTCGTCGTGGGTGAAGCGCGCCGGCCAGGCTCTTATACGGTCAGCTCGTTCAGCACTTTGATCAATGCGATATTTGCCTCCGGCGGCCCATCCTCTCGCGGGTCAATGCGCGACATTCAGTTGAAGCGCAATGGCAAAACGATTTGCGGATTTGACCTTTACGATTTGCTCCTGCGCGGCGACAAATCGAACGATTCACGGCTATCGTCTGGGGACGTTATTCTAATCCCCTCCGCGGGTCCCCGCGTTGCAGTCGCCGGCAGCGTCGAGCATCCGGGCATCTATGAGCTTAAAGAGAATACGACATTAGGCGACATCCTCCGGGTGGCGGACGGCTTGTCTCCCCTCGCCGCTGTGCAGCAGGCTGTTCTGGAACGCGTGTCGGATGGAGCTACATTGGAAGTGCAGCGAATTCCATTGACGAAGCAAGGTCTGGGAATCGAGCTTCGGAACGGCGATATTGTCCGGCTGCAGCGCATCGTGCCCCGGTTTGAGAATGCGGTCACGCTCCGCGGGAACGTTGCCGATCCGGGTAGATTTCCGTGGCACGCGGGCATGCGCTTAAGCGATCTGATTCCGAATAAGGAATCTCTACTGACGCGCGATTACTGGAAAGAGCGCAATCGCCTGACCGCGGTCGGCGAGCCGAACATCGGAACGGATTTCCCGGGCGACAGCAAACAGCAATTCGCTGTGGCGGAAAACGGACAGGACTCTACAGTTCCGGCTGACCCGCCCGCGTCAACTGCGGATCGAAGTCAGCCCGTTCAGGTCGCTTTTCGCGAACAGCCACGCAACTTACAGGCAGATACTTCGTTGGGCGCGGCGATGGAGGCTGATAACGTTCCTCCGCTACGAGACTTTATACCGCGTAACATCATTCAACCCTCCGCTCCGGAGATCAACTGGGAATACGCCGCTATCGAACGGATGGACAGAGAGACATTAGCCACGCGGATTGTTCCTTTCAAACTAGGCGACCTAGTCCTTCGGCACGATTCATCGCAAGATCAGCCGCTCGAGCCGGGCGATGTTGTCACGATTTTCTCAAAAGCCGATTTTTCCGTTCCGCGAGCCCAGCAGGCGAAGCAGGTGCGGATCGAAGGCGAAGTCGCGATGGCGGGCGTGTACACCCTGCGGCCAGGTGAGACCCTACGTCAACTGGTAACCAGAGCCGGCGGCCTGACACAAAGCGCTTATTTGTATGGAGCACAGTTTACCCGCGAATCGACCCGGCGCGAACAACAGAAACGCTACGACGATTTTCTCGGCCAACTCGAACGCGATATGAATGAGGGCGCCGCCAATCTTTCCAGTCGCGTCATCTCACCGCAGCAAGCTGCCACGGCTCAGACCTCCGTGGCTGCGCAGCGCGATTTGCTCGATCGCTTAAGAAAAGTGCCGATGGACGGCCGGATCGTTATGGATCTGGATCCGAACAGTCGAGGACTAAATGCATTGCCCGACTTGCCTCTTGAGAACGGCGATCGATTTTATGTGCCGAGCCGCCCCTCAACGGTTAATGTCATCGGAACCGTATTCGAACAAGCGACTTTCTTGTATGAAGAAGACCTGCGGGTAAGCGATTACCTGAAGAAGGCCGGTGGCCCCTCCCGTTCGGCGGACCGAGGCCACATGTTTGTGGTTCGTGCGGATGGCTCGGTGGTGAGCCGCAGCACGGGCGCAGTGCTCTTTGCACGAAGTTTTGATGCACTCCCCATGCATCCCGGAGACACGTTGGTGGTGCCGACCTACGTAAACAGAACCACCTTTGTGCGAGGTCTGATGGACTGGTCACAAATCTTTAGCAACCTGGCCTTGGGCGCGGCTGCGGTAAACATTCTGCATTGACAGGAGGGAACGTGACGTCCGACAGCGAATCCCAAATACTAGTTGACCCCGAAGTTTCGTCTAATCCGTCCGAAGTCTCTTTGCCAGAGATTTTCCGAGTATTATCCGGGCGTAAATCGACGCTGGGCCGGTCAGTAATCGTTACAGCTGCGGTTGCAGCTGCCATCGCGCTTTTAATACCAGCCAAGTATACGGCGGAAGCGGTTATTCTTACACCCCAACAGGCACAATCCTCTTTATCGGCGATGGCACAGTTAGCGGGCCTCGGGCCAGCGGCGGGTTTATCCGGCCTAAGTGTTTTGTCTGGCTTTGGATTTCGGAATCCGTCCGATCTTTATGTCGGCATTCTCGAGAGTCGCACAATTGCCGACAGTCTGATCGATAAATTCAAACTGAAACAGGTCTACCGCGATAAAGATTACTACACAGCGCGCAAGCAATTGGCGCGCAACACAAGCATCAAAGGAAGCAAGGACACGCTCATTCACATCCGTGTAGAGGATCGGGATCCGAACCGAGCTGCGCGGCTGGCCAATGCGTATGTGGATGAACTGGCAGAACAGAACTCTCACTTCGCGCTGACAGAGGCATCACAACGCCGAGTATTTTTTGAGAATCAGCTTGTCAAAGAAAAAGATGCGCTGGCCGATGCTGAAATCGCGCTGCGGGACACACAACAATCGACCGGATTAGTAGCGCCTACGGGGCAAGCGGAAGGCCTTATCCGAGCGGTATCGCAGATGCACGCTGAGATCCTCACGCGACAGGCCCAACTGGAGGCAATGAAAACATACGCGGGAGACGATAATCCGCGTTTGCGAATGGCTGAGCGCGAAGTAAGTGCGCTGCAGTCTAAATTAGAACAGCTCGAGCAGGGCAAGCACGTTCCGGGAACGTCCGAAGTTCCTGCCGGTCAACTCCCAGAGGTGGGGCTTCTATATTTACGGCGTTATCGCGACGTCAAATATCACGAGGCGCTGTTTGAAATTCTGTCGAAACAATACGAAGCCGCTCGGCTGGACGAAGCGAAAGCGTCTCCACTGGTTCAGGTGATTGATCGTGCCGTAGCGCCGGAGAGAAAGAGTTGGCCGCCACGGGCTGTTCTGACGATCTCGGCCGCGATTCTGGCGCTTCTGGTGACCAGCTTCTGGATCTTGTTCACGGCTCGTTCACAACTGAACGAGAGCTGACGCCGTTCCGCACCGCCACTCATGACTCCCCGCCAATGTTTGCAGGAAAACATCGCCGCACTCACTCTGTTGCAGGTTTTAAGCTATGGCGCGCCGTTGCTGACCGTTCCGTATCTGGTCCGTGTACTCGAGCCGGCTCAGTTCGGCCTTCTATCCTTCGCGCAGGGCGTAGTCCTTTACTTCGATCTCCTCACAGATTACGGATTCAATTTCAGCGCGACCAGGGCCGTAGCCTCCAACCGCCACAATCCGGGATCCGTTTCGCGAATATTCTGGTCGACTATTTATGCAAAAGCGATTTTGATGTTTGCCAGCGGCATGGCGCTGGCGCTGCTGGTTGCTTCGATACCGAAATTTCGCCAAACACCTGAGCTCTATGCCGCGAGTTTTCTGTACGTTATCGGTACAGCATTCTTTCCAGTGTGGCTTTTTCAGGGGTTGGAGCAAATGAAAACTGCCGCGGTTGCGTTCGGCGTCGCACGTCTTCTGACGGTGCCGGCGCTATTTCTATTGGTGCGGCACGAGCAGGATTACCTGCGAGCCGCTGCGATCCAAGCAAGCGTTCAACTGACAGCTACTATTCTGATTGCTCCTGCGCTTTGGAAACGGCGCGAACTGAGTTGGTATCCACCGAAACTTAGCGATATCGCGGATACCTTCAAACAAGGGTGGCCCCTGTTTATCTCCGGGTCTGCACTGTATCTCTCCACATCGAGCACTACAGTCATCCTCGGCCTCGTAGGTACTAGAAGCGAAATCGGCTACTTCAGCGCTGCAGACAAGCTAATCAAAGCGGTCATTTCTTTACTCGGTCCGGTCAGCCAAGCCTTGTATCCCCACATTACGGCTACAAAGGCGCGATCACCGTTCTCAGCTTTACAGCTAATCCGCAAGAGCCTCGTCTCAATCGGCCTAATCTCGCTCTTCGCCTCGATTGCGACGTTCACATTGGCGCGGCCTGTTTGTTCCTTATTCTTGGGCCAGTACTTTGTTCATTCTATTTACGTTTTGAAGTGGCTTTCGCCTTTGCCGCTGCTGTTCGGATTGATAAGCGTCTTCGGAACACAAACCATGTTGGTCTTCGAAATGGATAAGATAATAAGCCGCATTATGCTGGTGAGCGCCGCCGCGGGCATTCCACTGACCCTTTTACTCGCTTCTCTGTTTGAGGCGGAGGGCGCTGCCGCGGCATCTGTCGTGCTCGCCATGTTTATGGTGGGGGCGATGGCTGTTATGCTTCGGCTCCACGGTTTACCAGTATGGAGCGCGCCAACAGGAGAGGCGTCGTTTGTTAGCTCATGCGTCAGGCGCCATTCAGCCATTTGTACAAAACCGGAAATGCCCTAAGGAGTCCGAATCGTATTCGCAGTTGAAAAGCTTATGGAAAGCACAGATGCCCATTGGAAAAGGTGGGGCCGCTTTGATCCCTACCGTGCTGTTCTCTTCGAGGAAAAGTACAAAAGAGCTTCTCTCGAGAAGCATGTTAGCAGCTTTTTCGAGTCAGGAGAGCTGTATTCGGAATCGCTTCTTCGAAAACTAAAGCTTCTCTACCCCGAGCTGTCCCTCGATACCGCCGTCGACTTTGGCTGTGGCGTTGCGCGCTTGACAATTCCATTAGCCAGACGCTTCCGGAAAGTCATTGGCGTGGACATTTCCGCGGAGATGTTGAAAGAAGCGGCGAACAATTGTGTTAAATTTGGAATTTCAAACGTGGAGTTCGTGCTTTCAGATGACGTGGTCTCACGGGTTTCCTTTGGCGTTCAGCTAGTACACTCTTTCATCACGTTACAGCATATTCCTGTCAGACGCGGCTTGGCGATTGCGAAACATCTCGCCGCCCGTTTAGCCCCTGGCGGCGTCTGCGCCCTACATGTGCCGATCGACACGGATGTTTCCGCGATGAAAAGGGTCGCTTACGTTAGCAAGCATGCTTTTCCAGCGACGAGGTGTATCTGGAACCTATTGCAGAACAAGGCAATCGAGGAGCCGCTGATGCAAATTAATCCGTATTCTATAAGGAATCTCTATGATGCTCTTGATTCCGCCGGTCTCAAGGATATTTGGCTATTTCCCGAGCCAGGAGCGCATTACAGTGTGACTTGCTTCGGCAGGAAGTGCTAGACCCGGTCTTTTGTCAGACTCCTTTTCTTGTACCACCAATGCCAGCGTGGACCAAAAGATTAGATTCAATGGAAACGTAAGTAAGTAGGCGATTCCGTTGGATCCGATGAGCACAGCAATCGCCCAGGGAGCAATTGAATGCCGCCAACGTGCCGCACCACGCAGGGAGTAGTAAAGCCATAGAAGCAACACGCTGCCAACAACCGACAATCCTATCCAGCCGAAATTGATGAGGAGCCGCCAGTAAAAGCTTTCTGAAAAGCCCCCGTCCCCGAACAAAAATGTCAGTGGAAACGATATATCAAGCATGCTGTCTTCTGGAACGAGGCTCAAGAAGTGAACAGACGCGCTGTTGGTTTTAGCTGAATATAAGGAGCTGGCGAAATCAGTAATAGGGTCTCTTGCTCCGTATCCCATCAGTACCGTGAGAACAAGACCTATGAGAATGCAAATCGGCCAAGCGGTTATGGGCCGTTTACGAAGGCTACCAGATGGACTGTTTTTCAGAAACCGCAAAAGCCCACATAGCAATAACATAATGAGCGCAGTCGTATAGCCGGTAAGCGACAAAGTGCCAATCAGCATGAACACATAAATCAGAGAGCGAACCCTCCAGGCTGCATTTCGAATAGTGGTCGACAGAGTCAGCAAAAACAAAGCCAGGCAGGCATAACCGTTTGGGTCGTCTAAGATACCGCCGAACCTGACAAGCAGGCCTGGATAACTGAGAGCAGGGTATCGGATACCCGCGGCGGCAAGTGCAATTGTCATCGCCCAAAACGGGAACGCTATCCAGAAAATCAGCCGCTCAAATGTCATGAGCGTGCGAGTCAGACTATGGTCCTTTTGGAAGATTAGGAAAACCAGGAAAACGGAAGACATCCAGGGAAGCAGTTCGGCGCCACATATAGTGGTGTCGATGAGGTCGCCAGGCATAAACGCAACTCTGATTAGATAAACCAGCAATAGCGCAAAAAGAGAAAGGAGTGTCAGGATAGAGGGCGTAACAAGACCCTTGCGAACGACAATCGGGCGATGCACAAAGCGGATCAGTGCATATAACCAAAAGATAAGAAAAACCGCATACTTGAGCGCGCTGAGGACGGCCGGCGTGGCGTTGTACTGGTGGGATGTGCTTGGGTCGTTGACTTGAAGACGTACCGATAGCAGTACTGGCTGATGGAAGAGTCCACAACCAAACAATCGGCCAGCATACTTTGGTAGCGGGCTGAAATCGAAAGTGCCCTTTTGCAGCAGGGCCAGTTGTTTCGGAGAGAGAAGAATCGCTACCCATCGCTATCCGCCGCCTCTTGAATGACCCTGCGAACTTTTGCCGCGACCGTGTTCCAGCAGAAGAGCTGCGCACGTAACAGGCCTGCCTCAAGCGACTTCTGGCGCAAACCGGCATCGCCCAGCATGCGTTCGATAGCGCGCCGGATGTCGTTGACGTCTAAGGGATCGACCAGGAGGCCCGCATCGGCAACCACCTAGGCAAGGCTGTTGTGCGCGAGACGATCACGGGTGTGCCGCAGGCCATCGCCTCCAAAGGGGGCAATCCGAAGCTCCTCTATAAGACTCGGCAGAACAAGACAAATGGCACCGCGATAAAGCGCCGGAAGATCTTCGTCCCTTACGCAACCCATGAATCGAACCCGCTTTTCGATCGTGCGCCCCTGCAGTTGAAGTTCTACTTCGCGGGTTCTCTTGCCAGTGAGGAGAAGATGCAGATTGGCGCAGTCGATACGCTCGAATGCAGAGAACAGGCGTCCTAGTTCTTGTGCGGGCGAAGAGCGCCGACAAACAGAATGTACGGAAAGCCCGGGTTATAGCTTGCTCCTTCAGGCTTAAACATCGGATCAACTCCGTTGCCCACATTCACGACACAGCCTTCAGGCAATCCCGTCCATTTCAAAATTTCCATCCGGGAGTATTCCGAGACGGTTACCACACGATAGGCCCGGTTTAATGCAGGTCTGACTAAAAATCGGTAGTAGAGGCGGCGGCTACAAGTTGCAAACACCGGCAGTTGGATGTGGGCGAGATCGTGAATCGTAATGACCAGCGGCGTAGTGCTCAAGGCAGGTGGATTAAAGCCCGGCGAGAAAAACACGGAGGGACGCTTGGCCATGATCTGATAGCTCAGCCACAAGGGATCGGCAATCGACAGCGGCTTTGGCCCCGACTTAAGTTGCGTACAGTCTGGCAAACGGCTCAAAACATTGCGAGCGAAACGCCCGATGCCATGCGCACCAAACCACCTGGCATCCGCGAGAATGAGAGGTTTTGCCGCCATCTCTGGACCTGCCCGAACTCAAAAGCTCCAAAGAATACTTGTGTACCCCGTGTGGGCGAGGTAGTTTTCGCCGCTCGAAAAATCCTCGTGATAGCCGTAATACTCGTATCCAACATTCCATCTGACACGTTCCGAAATGCGAA
>CAWBDW010000047.1:0-4092 GCA_963787545.1 uncultured Acidobacteriaceae bacterium | reverse complement strand
TCGTGACGTGCGAGCGTTGCATCGGCTCTCAAATTTTCCACCTCAGCAGGGCGATAGTAGCGAGGATCGATCCTTACATATTCATTCCAATCGAGGTCCACGCGGCCAAAAGCTAACTTCAGGAAATCCCGGACAGAATGGTTTTGACCTGTACCGATTACATAATCTCGCGGCTCATCCTGCTGCAGCATCCTCCACATCACCTCGACGTACTCCGGGGCATATCCCCAATCACGGCGGGCGTCCAAATTTCCCAAATAAAGCCTGTTATCGATGCCTAGTTTGATCCGAGCTGCCGCACGCGCGATCTTGCGCGTAACAAACGTCTCACCTCGACGAGGCGATTCATGGTTGAAAAGAATTCCGCAACAAGCAAAAAGATTGTAGCTTTCCCGATAATTAGTGGTGATGCTGTGAGCAAAAAGTTTTGCACAGGCGTACGGGCTACGGGGATGAAACGTAGTATTTTCATTCTGAGGCGCTGGGGCGGGCCAAACATTTCGCTCGATGAAGCTTGATAGAACCGTGTCTTTAGGCCGAGGTGGCGAATGCCCTCGAGCAGCCTGAGCGTGCCGTTGGCGGTAATGTCGCACGTGTATTCCGGGATGTCGAAACTTGTACGGACATGACTTTGAGCCGCAAGATTGTAGATTTCGTCTGGCTGCACATCGTACAGCAGCTTCCAAACGCTGCTCGATTCGGACAGATCTGCGAAATGCAAAAAGATCCGGCTTGTCTCGTCATGCCAGTCCTCGTAGATTTGATCGAGCCGGCCCGTGTTGAAGCTACTGGATCGGCGCTTAATGCCATGAACTTCGTAACCCTTGTTAATCAGAAGCTCCGCGAGATACGAGCCGTCCTGTCCAGTAATGCCGGTTATCAAAGCCCTTTTCATATATCCCTTTCGTGACCGCTGCTCGTCGCGACCGGAAATGAGGCGTCAGTTGCTCTATGTTCTATGTTGAGCTGTCCCGGTATGGGATAGCGCAGCGTGTTTCGCGCGAATATCTTCCGGCGAAACAATCCCAGCAAGAAGCGGAGGCTTTGAATTGCATCCGAAACGACCATTTTCGAGTGCCCCTGAATCCGAGCTGGCAGCACGACGGGGATTTCGCCGATGGAAGCACCGTTCAACCAAAGAATGAACAGACTTTCGAAGAAAAACGAGTATCCGCGCGAACGAACTAACTTGAAGATTTGCGGCGGAATACGATCGAGACGATAGAGACGAAACGCACCGGTTGCATCCAACGGCATCTGGAGCAGCAGGACCGTCATGAAATGACCGAGGTAAGTGAGGAATCGTCGGAAAAGATTCCATCCCGGAAGGCTATTCTTATCGAGAAATCTTGAAGCGATGACTATATCGAAGTCTTGCGCTTTCTCCAGGAATGCGGGAATGCATGCGGGAGAGTGCGTAAAGTCCGCGTCCATTGTAAGAAGTAGCTGGTAGCCGCGGCCGTAAGCCCAATCGATGCCGGCATCATGAGCGCTGCCTATTCCCTGCTTGCTCTCTCGCTGCAGCAGATACACCCACGAATACTCGTTAGCGAGACGAGCCACGATCTCGTCCGTTCCATCTGTTGAGTGATCATTGACGAACAGAATGTCCGCATTAAGACCAAGCTTTCGGATTTCGTGAAGAAGCGGCTCGACGTTTTCCGCCTCATTGTAAGTTGGTATGAGAATCAGTAGTGAGCGTTCAAGACGCAATTTTCAACTCCGCGCAGATCATCGTACGTATAAGATCCTCAAATGTACTTTCGGGGTGCCAATGGGCGGTCCGCCGCAGCTTGGTTGAATTGCCGCAAAGCGTTACCGGTACTTTGGTAAGAATGTCTTCCTGCTCTATGACGTATTTGGACCAGTCCAAGTCTAGCACCTCAAATGCGGTTGCGACGAAGTCGCGGATGGAGTGTAGAACTCCGGTGGCGATCACGAAATCGTCGGCTTCGTCCAATTGCAGAATGCTCCACATCGCGCGTACGTAATCGCCTGCAAAGCCCCAATCGACGAGGGTGCTTAGGCGGCCCAAAACCAAGCGATCCTGTTGTCCGCGTTTGATCTTCACCACGGCCTGGACAACTTTTCTAGACAGAAAGCGCGCCGAGCGTCTGGGGGACTCGTGGTTGTACAGAATACCCGCGCTCGCGTACACATTATGCTGCTTCCGAAAATATCTGCAGAGGTGCACCCCGGCGGCTTTTGAGATCCCGTAGGCGTTCACAGGGTTCATCGGCGTGTTCTCATCTTGTATCGGCGAGGACGGCTGCCCAAAAACATGGGAGGAAGCGGCATAAAACAGCCGCGTTTTGGGACAGTGTTTGTTGATCGAACACAGAATTTCAGTTAAACCGTGGGTGTTTGTTTCGAAAGATCTTTGGAGGAGTTCAAGCTCCTCAATCGAAGAATCTTCTGAAGACTTGTGAAAAGCGGCGAGATAATAAATCTCATCCGGCTGTTCCGCCGAAAGCAATGTGGAAAGCTCTGAGTACTTTAGAGAAAGGAACGGGTACCGATCTGCCAGAGGACCCTCAATACCAAATCGAGTGATAGCAATTAGATTGTATGCTTTACTCGAAAGGAATTCCAATAAATAGGAGCCATCCTGACCTTTAGAGCCGATTACTATCGCCTTGGGCATATCGATAAATCTCGATTTCAGGCAATGGGAAGATAAACGCTCCGCCCCTGGTCAAATACTTCTGCGCGCGGGCTATGAAGTCGTCGCGAAAATGCCATGGAAGCACAAAAAATGCCTCCGGTCCCCGCTTTAGAGCCTCTTCTTCGGAGACAATTGGAATCGATGTGCCCGGCGTAAGCCGGCCAAACTTGTCGGCGTTCACTTCAGCAATGCAAGGGAGATCTTCCGGCCCGAGACTGCAGAACTGGAGCAAGACGTTACCCTTAGTAGAGGCCCCATAGCCCAAAACCGTTTTCCGCTCGTGCTGAGCTCGGTCGAGGAGCCTACGCAGATCGTCTCGATGGCAGACGATCCGACGCTTAAATGCAGAGTACACGTCACTAGCGCCGAGCCCCCGCGCTTCCTCGCCCTTTAACATTGCGGCTATTTTATCCGAGGTTATATTTCGTGCGACGCCTGAATGACCTGCCAGTATTCGGAAACTGCCGCCGTTTGCGGCGTTCAACTCTACGTCCAAGATTTCGAAGCCGACGCGTTCTGCCATCCAGACGATCTGCTTGAGGGCATAGTATTCAAGATGTTCGTGGCAGATAGTGTCATAGGAGTTCCTTTCCATCATGACCGGCAAATAGCTCTGCTCGAAGATCCATATGCCATCTTCAGCCAGAACCTCGCGAACTTGGCTCATGAATTCCATTGGCGCTTCAAGGTCGTAGAACATCGCGATAGAAGAGACAATTTTGGCGCGTTTCGATCCGAGTTGCCTGAAGAACGCAGCTGCCGAGAAGAACTCTGGAATTAGTTGGATGTGATCGGGATAAAACGCCTTGAATTTGCTGCCCGTTGGATCCATTCCCACGGCGGTAATGCCTGGTTCATACATGGCTTGAAGAAGCGTGCTGTCATTGCTGCCGATATCCAGTATGATCTCGTCCGGTGTAAGCGAAACAGCAGCCTTTGCGGCACGACTGATCCCTTCGAGGTGCGATACCATCGAGCGGTTGAGTCCCGAGCGGTAGCCGTAGTTTTCTCCATACATCTGATCGGCCTTGAATGAATGCCTTAACTGCACCAGACCGCAGCAATCAGAGCCGTTTTCCCGGCATTTGACGAGTTCCAGTGGGCCTTTCGCGACTGCCTCGCCCGGTCGCGGAAAGACACCTGTCAGGGCCTGCATTCCCAGATCCACGACTGGATCCAGATAAGAGTTTCCGCATACGCGGCACTCAGTAATTTCTTTGTACATTAATTCTTGTGTAGAACTCGCGGCGGACTCAATAAACCTGGAGACTACTTAATTTCCTAGAGTCGATCGCAATTAAGGGAATAGTAACAAAACGCCTCGAGTTCCAGGGCGACACTAGAGGTGAAAACCGCTTATCTTCTCGCCTGGGCCGGTGCGCCCTTCCGCGTCAGGCTACGCCAGCCCACCGTTTGACACCCAACTC